>QOCQ01000004.1 GCA_003574685.1 Rhodospirillaceae bacterium SYSU D60007 | reverse complement strand
GGCTCACCCTCGCCGAGCCGCTCTCCGATCATGCCATTGACCTCGCCGCATGAACCGATACCTTCAATCCGCCGGTGACCGCCACCCCAATTCCAACACTTCTCGCGACGGCACCGCGGTTTGGAGACAGGTGGAGACAGACGGAGACAGGTGGACACCTTGAGACAGATGGAGACAGATGGAGACAGATTGGAGACAGATGGAGACAGATGGAGACAGATGGAGACAGATGGAGACAGATGGAGACAGATGGAGACAGATGGAGACAGATGGAGACAGATAACGCCGGCTGTCATCCCGAGCGCAGGGGCGGATCCTTCCTGCGGCGTCGCAGAAAGATTCTCCGCTACGCTCGGAGTGACAGAGGCTGGGGAACGAACGTGGCATGCACTACGTGCATATCATGATCCTTATGGCAAATCAACTGCTTTTTGCAGGTTCACCCTTCGGTTCGAAGCTCGCCACCGTGGCGTCGTAGCGGGGATGCAGCGTGCCCATCCAGCGGTCCCAGAACGAGAAGGTGTGGGCGTAGTTGAACCGGAACGAGCCGTGGTGCTGGTCGTGGAACACCGTGCTGGCCAGCGGCCACGGCGCCCGTGCCAGCGGTGAAGCGAAGTGCTCGTACCCGGCATGGCCCAGCATGCCGCTGATCTGGTCATAGACCTTTTGCACCACCAGCATCTGCCACGGGATGGGCAGCACGAACACGATAACGAAAAAATAGAGCTGGTTGAGTGACGCCTCAACGATGGTCTCGTGATGGTTGGTCCATACTGTCGGCGAGATGCTGGTGTGGTGCAGGGCGTGGAAGCGGAACATCGGCCGCCAGTGCAGCAGGCGGTGCACCCAGTAGAACCAGGCGTCGTACAGCAGGATGGATGCCGCAAGGGTCAGCGGTCCCGACCACCAGGACAACGGCAGCGGCGCGAGGGCCCAGCCCTGCCACTGGGCAAACAGTCCGCCCGCGAAGCATAGGGAGAGCGTGAAAATCGACCCCGGCGCATACGCCAGCTCCTGCCATTTCCGGGCATTGATCCGGTTCTTCTGCACCTTCCGCTCGGGGTGGCGGGCGTTCATGACCTCGAAGAACAGGCCGGTGCCCAACAGGATCAGCAGGATTCCGGCAATGACGGCCGCCAGCAGGACCGCGAAATCCATCAGCCCCGCCCCGGGCTGCATGGCGCGCAGAAGGTTCTCCAGAATCATGCGCCATGATTATCGTGTCAGCCCGCCGCTGACAAACCCGGGCTACGCGGTTTGCCGTGCCTCGTGGGCAGCCATGTCGGGACGGTCGGCTTCGGTCGCGATGCGGTGGTCCAGCTCGCGGATGACGTATTGCGCGAAGTCACCCAGATGCAGATACACCACCATCATCATCACGACAAATTCCAGCGCCGCCGGATTGTGCCGGGCACAGTCGATGAAGGTACGCCAGAAATGGCGCCGCAGTCCGGGGCGGCGGATAGTCATGTGCCACATCAGCCGGCCCAGAGCCCGGTACTCCCGCAGCCCCTCATTCCCGCCGCCGGCCAGACGCGGGCGTCGCAAGGCGCGGCCGACGCGCTGCACGCGCCCGAAGAACGCCGCCGGCGCGTAGACCTGCTGCAGGATCGTACGGTAGTCCTCGAGTACCTCACGGCGTGGCCGCAAGGTGACGAAGTTCAGGCCACCGGTGCACTGGTCCGCCTGGGCAATCCAGACATCCCTCAGCATGCGGCCTTCCCGTTCCAGCCGCCGCGTGAGCTGGGTGTTCGGTAACGCCGTCAGCAGCCCCACCATGCACCACGGGATGCTCGTCGCTTCGATGCAGGCGATCATCTCCTCGGCGACGGCAGATTTCTCGGTGTCGAACCCGACGATGAAGCCCGCCGTCACAAACATGCCCGCGCCATAGATGCGGTGGATGCTCTCGGCAAGGCTGCGCCGGGTGTTCTGCTTCTTCTGCGCCGACACCAGCGTTTCCGTGTCGGGGCTTTCGATGCCGACGAAGACCAGGAAGAAATTGGCTTCGCCCATCATCGCCAGCAACTGCCCGTCGTCCGCCAGGTTGATGGAGGCCTCTGTTGAAAACCGGAACGGATAGCCCCGCTGCCGCTGCCAGTCCCGCAGGGCCGGGAGGAAACGCTTCAACGCCTTCTTGTTGCCAACCAGATTATCGTCGACGAAGTCCACATGGCCGCGGTAGCCGGTGTCATACAGGGCCTGCAGTTCCGCCAGCATCTGGTCGTTGGTCTTGGAGCGCGGCACCCGGCCATAGAGCTCGATGATGTCGCAGAACTCGCAGTTGAACGGACAGCCGCGCGAGAACTGCACGCCGATATAGAGGTAGTGCTGGCATTTCAGCAGGTCGAATCGCGGGATGGGGCTCGTGGCGACATCGACCTTGAACTTCTCGGCCTGGAACCGGTCACGGCGGACGCCATTCCTCCAGGCCTCGATGAAACGATCGATGATTCCCTCGGCCTCGCCCAGGACCAGGAAATCCGCCTGCTCGTAGACCTCGGGGCTCGACGTTGCATCCGGTCCGCCGACCACCACGGGCTTGCCAACGGCCTGCGCATGGGCGATCAGCGCCAGCGCATCGATCCGTTGCGGCAGCATGCCGCCTGTCATCACCATGTCGGCCCAGGCGAGATCGCTGCCGGTGAGCTCCTCGGCATTGCGGTTCACCAGCCGCATGTTCCAGTCCGGCGGCAGCAGCGCAGCCAGGGTGATCAGCCCCAAGGGCGGTGCGGGACACCGGGCGCCCCACAGATCGCACGCCGCCTGAAGGCTCCAGAACGAGTTGGGATTGAACTTCGGGAATACCAGCAGGACGTTCGGACTCGCCATATGCCGTCCCCGCTCTGTTTCCGGAAGTCACTGGCAGCCGCGGATCGCGATGCTGCCTCCCTCACTCTAGCTGCGTTTCGCGTACCCGCATACCCTGCGGCGTACAGACGCGCTGCAAGGTCGCGAGAATCATGTCGGCAAGCTCGTGCAGCGCGCAATCCCGCCGCCCGACGCCGTTCAGCCAGGTGTTCTTTTGCAGGCCCATGACGAAATAATCGGTGCAAGGATCAGGAAAGGGGTTGGCCAGCGCGGGCAGCGTCGGCACATGATCGCCGTAGAAGGCCAGCACCGCAGGCCGGCCAAGATCTGTCAGGCCATCGGCCAGGCGCGCGATCATGCGATCGGCATTGCGCAGATGATGGACGTAGCTCTCTACCGACGTCGCGGCGCCGGGAATGCGCTTGCCATCCCATGGATTGTGATTCTCCATGGTCGAGATCATGGTGAAGAAAGGCCGGGATTCGGCAGCAGCCAGTGCCAGCGCCCGTTCGGCCAGTGCCATGTCCGGCACGAAATAGCCCTCCGGCGGTACATCGCGGAACGCCTCTTCGCCCAGCAGCCGGTCGAATCCCAGCCGCGGCATGGCGCGGCGCCGGTTGAAAAAATCAAGGTCGAAAGGATGGATGAATGATGTGGCGAACCCGGTGTCGCGCAGATGATGAACCAGTGTGCGCGGCGTTGCCGCCTGGCGCAGATACGGGTGCAGCGCGTCGAGTCCGAACGCTTCCAGCGGCTGGCCGGCGAGGAAGGTGAACTCCGATCGCAAGGTCCAGGCGCCCTGCACGGGGACAGCCACCCGCCCCCACGCCACCGCCCGGGCGCGCGCGGATTCGAGGCCCGGCAGGCGCACGTTGCGCAGGCCCGCCCGCCCGAGATCGACGAAGGATTCCGACTGCACGGCGATCACGACGGGCGCCGTACCGGATTCGCGAGCTGGCGCAAGCGTGACAGGCCAGGTGCGTGAGCCTGTCGTCGTGCGCCGCCACGCGAGCAGACCGGCCAGCAGCGATGCCGCCAGTCCAAGCCGCTTCACATCGCGTGCCGAGTCCGCCGGCGTCATGCGGCGATGCAAGGCCGAAGTGAGTCCGGCCGGCAGCGGGCTTGCGATCAGGCACCAGACGATGGCCGCGACGAGCAGCGCGAACACTGGAGCCAGGATCCAACCGCCGTCATGCGGCAGGGTCGAGGGCTCGGCAAACCCGCACCACAGCACGATGATGGCCAGCAGCCCCGCGATGCCGGCAATGAACGGCGGGCCGCGCAGAAACTGCGCCTGGTAGAGACCGGGATGCCGCCAGATCTGGGGGATGAGCACGAAATCCATGAAGTTCAGCGGTTCCTGCACGTTGCGCAGCTTGTAGTTCGAAATGCTCGCCAGAACCGCGAATGTTGTCAGCGACGCGTTGAGCGAAAAGACCGGACGCCAGGACAGCGCGAACCACGCTGCATACAGCCCTCCCAGCGAGAGCACGGCCAGCACATGCGCCCACCACGGCCGCGCCGTGAACCGGCCGCAGGGCGCGACCTGCGCGTCGATCGCCAGCGCAAGCACGAGATAGAGGCTGAACGACGCAACGAAGAGCAAAGGCCAGTGCCTCCCCAATGACCCGCGACGGTGGCATTCCATGCGCCGCGGCAGGCTGAGACATGGTTCATAGCATATCCGATCCTGCATTCGCCGCGCGAAAGCAGAGAGGTGTCCGAAAGAGCGGATGACGCTTTGGCGGCCTTGCAACAAGGACGGCATCCCGAGCGCCAGCGAGGGATCTCCCGCGCCTAGCGGGCGTCCTCTCGCAACCAGGAGATCCCTCGCTGACGCTCGGGATGACGAGAGGGCATTCGCTGTATTGTCGTCATCCTGAGCGAAGCGAAGGACCCTGCGATGGTTTGGACAAGGACTGGCAGAGTCGGTGATTCACCGCCGCGAGCGTTCACGGTTGAGCGGCCGCAAGGTCCTTCGCTGCGCTCAGGACGACGGAAAATCGCCATATGTGAACCCGATTATCCGGCTGCCTCCGCTGGCGATCTGTTGTCAGAGAATCGCTTCATGGTGAGCTTGTCGAACCATGAAGCGGGCGGCACCGGCGGCTCCGCGACGCCTTCATGGTTCGACAAGCTCACCATGAAGGCTCTTTCTGGGCGTTGTACCTCGCCCCGCCTTTTGCAGCGGAGCCAGGCGTGTAATCAGGTATGTGAATGCCCCGGGATGACGAGAGTGCCGGTGCGGATGACAAATGCCGGCCGAGGGGCTAAGAGCCTTGCCCACCTGCGAAAGAACCGACGACCCTCATGGCAGAAAAGGCCACAGGCCCACGAAAACCAGACCAACGGCTACACGTCCTGTTCCTGCAGGGCCCGACATCGTTCTACATGGAGAAGGTGGCGCGGCTGCTCATCGCACGGGGTCATCGCGCCTCGCGGATCAACCTGCATTTCGGGGACCGGCTCTACTGGCGCCTGCCCGCCACGAACTATCGCGGCCGGCCGGAAGACTGGCGGGCGTTCATTGCCCGCTTCCTTGATGCCGATCCCGTCACGCACCTCTTCCTGCTGGGTGACCGGCGCTTCTATCATCGCATCGCCATCGAGGAGGCCCGCAAGCGGGGTGTCGAGATCATCTGCTCGGAGCTGGGCTATTTGCGGCCCGACTGGCTGGTGCTGGAGCGTGACGGGATGAGCACGTATTCGCGCATGCCCCGCGATCCCGCGGTGATCCGTTCGCTGGCGCAGAACTTCGAGAGCCCCGACTTCACGATCCGCTGCACCATGCCCTTCTGGCGGGTGGCGGTCACCGACATCGTCTACAGCATCGGGATGGTATTCTTCCCTCTGCACTTTCCGCACTATCAGCGCCATGCGATCCATCATCCGTTCGCCGAGTATGCCGGCTGGATCCGGCGCTGGCTGCTGTCTCCCGTCGAGAAGCGGCGCACAGAAGAGGCCATGCAGGCGCTGGCGGGAACGAAGGCACCGACCTTTATTCTGCCACTGCAGCTCTCCACCGATTTCCAGATCCGCGATCATTCCCCCTATCCGGATATGCCGACCGCGGCGCGAGAGATCATCGCGTCTTTTGCCGCGCGTGCGCCGCGAGCTGCGCGCCTGGTCGTCAAGATGCATCCCCAGGACAGCGGCCTGACACCCTGGCGCAAGGTCATCACCGCGCTGGCCAAGGATCATGACGCGAGTGACCGCGTCTTCTACATCGATCGCGGCGATCTCAGGCAGATGCTGCGGGATGCCGCGGGGTGCGTTCTCGTCAACAGCACCGTGGGACTGACGGCGTTGCAGCAGGGCTGCCCGGTCAAGGTCCTGGGCAACGCGGTTTTCGACGTACCGGGCATGACCTTTCAGGGACCTCTGGACGATTTCTGGTCGCAGGCTTCGCCGCCGGACATGGAGCTGGTGCGCGACTACGTCCGCCTGCTGGCGGGCGCGGTGCACATTCGCGGCGGCTACTACACGGCGGAAGCTCTGGCGCTGGCAGTGCCGGCCACCGTACAACGCCTCGAGCAAGGCTTGCCCTGGTTACCGCCGCGTGTGCCAGCCTGCCAATCGGCGACGCGCTGATGGCCCGCACCATCGTGATCACCGGCGCGTCGGGCGGAATCGGCCGGGGGCTGGCGCTGGAATATGCCGAGGCCGGCACGGTGCTGGCGCTGACGGGCCGCGACGAAGAGCGGCTTCAGGCCGTGGCCGAGGCCTGCCGCAGCCGGGGTGCGGTGGTGCAGACCGGCGCGCTCGATGTGCGGGATACCGAAGCGCTTGTGGACTGGCTGCAAGCGATCGACGCACGGCACCCCGTCGACCTGGCGATCGCCAATGCCGGTGTGGTTTCCGGTGCCGGTCCGGCGCACGGCAGCGAACCGCTCGCCACGGCCCTGCGCGTGATCGATGTCAACCTGAAGGGTGCCATCGCAACGGTATCGGCGCTGGCCGACAGGATGCGCGCACGCCGGTCGGGCCATCTCGCGGTGATGAGCTCGCTGGCCGGGCTTGCGACACAACCCGACCTGCCATCCTACAGCGCTGGCAAGGCCGGGCTGATTTCCTACGGCGCGGCGTTGCGCATCCGGCTGCGGCCGCACGGTGTGGCGGTCACCGTGATCTGTCCGGGGTACATCGAGTCGCCGATGCTGCAGCGCCAGCGCAGCCCCAAACCGTTCGCCTGGCCTGCCGAGAAGGCGGCGCGGCACATCCGCCGCGGGCTGGACCGTCGCCGGCGCATGATCGCCTTCCCCTGGCAGCTCATGCTGGGAATCCGCCTGCTGCCGCTGGCCCCGCCCTTCCTGCACGACTGGATCATGGCCGGGTTCGCCGCCGAAATCGTGCCCGACGCAGAGGGCATCCGCGAGCGCGGCACGGAACCGGAATCCCTGCACCCACCCTCCGGCATGTCGTGATCCATAGGCCCTACATTGCCATTCTCGCCTTTTCGGAATCCTGCTGAAGGCTCCAGGGCGCCCGATAGCCGGCGCGCCAATCCGGGGGAAGCTCACAGGGACGCACGTCAAAGCTGGCATAGCGCGCCGCCTTCCCGCGGACGATGTCGCCCATGTGCGGGCTCACGATCGGCGACGGCACGTAACAGAACGAGTCGGCCGATGAATAGACAGGCAGCAGGAGCGGCCGTGCAGCGTTCGACGTGTTCCGCGTCGATCCGTGGACGGTGCGGCAGTTGAGCAGGATCGTCGTGCCGGGTCCACCCGTCGCCCGCTTCACCTGACTGTCGCTGATCAGCCGGGCATCGCTGTCGCGCAGGCTGACCGTGAAATTCCCGAGCTCATCATAGAGGCTGTAGAGCGGCCCTTTGTGACTGCCGGACACAAAGGCCAGCGGACCCTGCTCGTCGGTGCAGCCATCGATGTACACGCCGACCGTGACGGGACTGTAGTCAGTATGAGGCCACGCCTGGATGTCCTGGTGCCACTTGAATTCCCGACTGCCGTTACCCGCCTTCACGTTGAGCTTGGCGTGGTGGAACTTCACGTCCGGACCGACCACGTCGGCCACGAGGTCCGTGATCAGCGGGTCGCACATGAACTCCCAGAACACCGGATGCTGATCCTGCGGCGAGGTTACACGATGCAGGCGCGGGTTGTCCGCCGAGTGCCCCTGCTCAAGGACGAACACATCATTTGACGCCGCCACAGTCCGACTGCGGTCGATGACCTCGGCCATGGCGCTCCTCAAACGTCTGAGCCAGACCTCCGGCACGTAGTTCTCGACAACAAGATAGCCCTCGCGGAAGTAGGCTGCGCGCTGGGCTTCGGTGAGGACAAGAGGAGAATGCTTCAGGATTGCATCGGGTTTCATGGCCATTCCTTCCTGTCACTGATGCGAGCGACTGAAGACCGTGTACAGGCGCCGCCGCGCTCCGGGCCACTGCCCGGATGCGGAAAAGCACCTGCCTGTCGGCAGCCCCGAAAAGGCTGCGCCGAAGTTGGCTAGTTTCCAGCCTGCGCCAAACCGTAGGCGACGGGCATCTCGCGGCGCAAGCGGGAGAGCTCGCGGGCCGTCAGATCGATGGCGGTTTCGATCTGCTGTGCCGTATGCCGTGCCGTGATGAAGAAGCGCAGGCGCCCCTGTTTCTCACCGACCGCCGGGAAGATGATCGGCACCACGTACAGGCCCTGGTCCAGCAGGCGGTTGGCCAGCACCACGGTCGTGAGCGTGTCGCCGGTCATCACCGGCACCACGGAGGCGCCGATGCTGCCGCCGACATCCAGCCCTGCGGCACGGGCGCGCTGCAGGAAGAGCGCTCCGTTGGCGCGCAATGCCGCCACGCGCGACGGTTCCTGATCGAGAATCTTGAGCGCCGCGATAGCCGCGCCCGCCATCGCCGGCGGCAGGCCAACGCTGTACAGGAAGCCTGGGGCCTGCAGCTTCAGGAACTCGATCAGCGGCCGGCTGGCGGCGATGTAGCCGCCCGTCGAGGCAAACGCCTTGCTGAGCGTGCCCATCCAGATCTCGACTTCGGTCGGATCGATGCCCTGCTCCTCGGCGATCCCCCTGCCCCGCTCGCCCAGCACGCCATCGGAGTGCGCCTCATCGACCATCAGCCAGGCGTCATGCCGGCGCTTGATCGCCAGCAGCCGGCGCATGTCCGGCACGTCGCCGTCCATGCTGTAAAGACCTTCGACCGCGATCAGGGCGCGCCGGTGCCGCGGCCGGTGCTCGCGCAGCAGGTTCTCAAGCGCGTCGAAGTCGTTGTGCGGAAACAACAGGCTGGTCGCACCCGAGAGCTTGACCCCTTCGAGGATGCTGTTGTGGGAAAGCGCGTCAGCCAGGATGACGTCCTTCTTGCCCAGCAGACAACCGATCACCGTCACGTTGGTGGCATGTCCGCTGACGAAGCAGACGGCGTCCTCGGTTCCGTGCAGCCTGGCCAGCGCCGCCTCAAGCTCGCGGTAGATCGGACGCTCGCCCGCGGTGGGGCGGCTGGCACCGACCGACGTGCCGTAGCGGTCGATCGCCTCCTTGGCCGCGGCCGTGACGCGCGGATCACCGTTCAGCGCCAGATAGTCGTAGGTCGAGAAATTAACAGCATGCCGGCCGTCAACCACCGTAGTATCCGCCGCGCGGCGCTCGTGCATGCGGAAGAGCGGCATCTCGATCTTCAGCATGTCGGCCGCGGCACGCTGCACACGCAGCGCCTGGTACTCGGGCAGAGCCGAGAAATCCGCGGCACGACGGCGGCCGGCCGCGGGCAACGTCCGGCGCGGTATCGCGCCCTTTTCGCTGGTCTGGGCCGCGGTCACCCGCAGCCTGTCGAGGAGCTGGTCCGCGACAGCGCGCTTGGACATAGAGCCTGAGGTACCGCCATCGTTCACAGGACACCGTCCACGGTCTTGGCACGTTGGGCGATCGCAGCCGCGGCTGCGGCGATTTCGGCCTCGGAGGCCGTCTCGGGAACACTGACATGGCCCTGCGCCAGGGCCGACATCGGGCCGGACATCAGCGCCTTTTCCTGGCTGCGCAGCATCGCTGCCAGTCGCTTGCTGACTTCATTCACACTGAGGCTGCTGGTCAGCGACATCAGCGGAATCTCGATGCCCATCGCCTCCTCGACCGCCGTACGCAGCTCGAGCATCATCAGCGAGTCCATCCCGAATTCCGACAGCGCGCGGTTGCGATCGACGTCCGCCGTCGGCAGGCGCAGCGTGCGCGTGATGTTGGCCACGACGATATCGGCCAGCTTCACCTGCACTTCTTCCTCCGGCAGGTCGCGCAGCATCCGCAGCAGCTCCTCGGCCGCAACCGACGCACCGTCTGCGGCAGGATCCTTGAGGCGCAGATCCTCGAACAGCGGTGTGCGGGCGATCGGCAGCTCCTTGCGCACCAACGACCAGTCGAGCCGGGCATAACCGACCGCTGCCAGGCGCACGTCGCGACTGTCTGCCGCCAGCAGCGCGTCAAGCCCGGCCAGTGCTTCCGAAGCGCTCAGCGAGGTGTTCCCCAGGCGTTGCGACAGGGCGCGGTTGACGGCGGCGTTGCGGGCCAGGTAGCCGACATCGCCGATGGCACCCCACGACACTGCCAGCGCCGGCAGGCCCTCCGCACGCCGGCGCTGCGCCAGGCCCTCCAGGTAAGCGTTGGCAGCCACATAGTTGCTCTGGCCGGGATTGCCGATCAGCACCGTGGCCGACGAGAACAGCACGAAGCAGTCCAGATCGAAGTGCCGCGTGAGCTGGTCGAGATTGTGGGCGCCGGCGACCTTGGGCCGCAGCACCGCTTCCATGCGGGCGCGGTCCAGATCCTTGCCCAGCGCATCGTCGATGACCATTGCGGTGTGGAACACGCCCCGCAGCGGCACGTCGTCGCCCTGGAGGTGGGAAAGGTATCTGTCCAGCGCGGCGCGGTCGGCCACGTCAAGCGCCACGATGTCAACGTCGACACCCGCCTCCCTCAACGCGGCGAGGCTGGCTGCCGCCTCGGTGCCGGGCTTGCCGGAGCGGCTCATCAGCGTCAGATGCCGCGCGCCCCGCTCCGCAAGCCACTGTGCGGTGGCAAGACCGAAGCCGCCCAGGCCGCCGGCGATCAGGTAGCGGCCCCGCGGATCGACGGCAAACGGACGCACCGGCGCCGGCCGCTCCATGGCGGCGGGTGGCCTGACGACGATCTTGCCGATATGGCCGGAACGCTGCATCAGGCGGAACGCCCTTGCCGTCTCGTCCGCCTCGAACACGCGGTACGGCAGCGGCACGAGCTGCCCGCTGGCGAAAAGCTCCATCAGTTCGCCGAACAGCTTCTCCACCATCGTGCGGTGAGCGTTCAGCAACTGGTCGGCATCGATGCCGAAATAGGAGAGGTTATTGCGGAACGGCCGGAGGCCCAGATGCCGATTGGCGTAGAAGTCGCGCTTGCCCAACTCCAGGAAGCGCCCGAAAGGCTTCAGGCAATCGACCGAGCGCTCCATCGCCTCGGCGGCCAGCGAGTTCAGCACCACGTCGACGCCGGCACCGCCGGTGAGCTGCAGCACCTCATCGGCGAAGGCAAGGCTGCGCGAATCCAGCGCATGGTCGGCGCCCAGCTCGCGTAGCAGCGCGCGCCGATCCGGCGATCCGGCCGTGGCAATGACCCGCGCGCCACGCAGCTTCGCAATCTGCAATGCCGCCAGACCGACACCGCCGGCACCGCCATGGACCAACACCGTCTCGCCGGCTTCGAGGCGCGCCAGATGGATCAGCGCGTAATACGCCGTGAGGAAGGCGACGGGCAGCGTGGCCGCAGCCTCATTCGAGATGCCTTCCGGAATGCGCGCAACCGTGTGAGCGCCAACAGTCACGTGCGTCGCAAAAGCGTCTGCCGCGAAAGCAACGACGCGATCTCCCGCCTTGAGGCCGGTTTCGCCCTCGCCCGCAGCCACGACGATGCCTGCGCACTCCATGCCGATCGTTGGACCGGTGAAGCCGTTCTCCAGCGCCTCGTCAGGCAGCAGGCCGAGGCTCCACATGACGTCGCGGAAATTGAGGCCCGTGGCCTTCACCTCGATTTCGACTTCGCCGGGTTTCGGCGCGCGGCGCGCAACCGGACGCCACACGAAGCCGTCCGCCTGTCCGGCACGGTCGATGCCCAGCCGCCATCCCGCCTGTGCATCGGGCGGCAACGTATCAGGCTCGGACAGCACACCGCCGCGCAGCACCCGCACCGCCTGCCGCCCCGTGGCGCTCAGGCGCAGCTCGCGCTCCGAAGGAATTTGCGTAATCGCGTCGGCCAGACGGCTGGCCGCGGCATCCGTAGCCATCGCCGGATCGATATCAATGCAGCGTACCTCGATGGCAGGAAATTCGTTCTGCAGCACGCGCGCAGCCGCCCACAGGCCGGCCTGCGTGGGATAGGGGGCGCAGCCCTCGACGATGCCGCTCAGCGCGCCGCTGCACACGATCCAGAGACGGACCGACTGGCCCGCCGGCACAGCCTGGGCCAGGTTGATCATCGCGATCGACTTGCGGGCAAGCGTCGCCGTGGGATCGGCAGGAACGACCCGGTCGGTCGTGACAAAGACGATATCGGTCACCGCCGAGTCGGTACCGATATCCGCCACCACGCTGGCGGCGGCTTCCGGTTCGCGCAGGTCCGCAACACGCACGCGGCGCGCACCGCGGACAGGATGTGCGCTTTCGCTCGAACGCAGCGGCACAATCCGCCCCGCGCCTGCCAGGCGTGACTGCAACAGATCCGCCAGCACATGGCCATCGGCGGCCGTATCGGCCACCACGATCATCGAGCGGCTGCCGACATCGCGGTTCCTCTCACGGGAAGCGCCGCGGCCGCTGGCAATGCCGCTCAGCAGCAGGCCCGCCGATGCCTCGCCGCCGAAGGCCTGTACCGTCGCGGCGTTGAGGCCGGCAGCCTCCAGCGCCTGCTGCCAGTCGCGTTCGGCCGGAATCGCGCCGATCGGGAAGTCGGGGTTGACCGATCCGCTCCACCATCCCGATGTCTGGCCGTACACAACGTCGGCGAAGAAGCCCGGGCCCGGTTCGGCGGCGATGAGCACGCCGCCCTGCCGGATCTGCTGCACGAGGAAGTCGAGCTTTGCCGGCGTCGCGGCGATGCGGTGCAGCGCTCCGGCGCAGAGCACGAGATCGTAGCCGCCCTCGGGGGCATCCACGGCCTGCTCCCAGTCGAGGACATGCAACTGCGCAGCGGCCGCCTCCGGCAGGCCAAGGCGCGCCGCTTCCAGACGTTCCGGATCGATATCGGTCGCCACAACCCGGCCCTGCCGCGCCGTCACCAGCGGCGCCAGCCGTGCAGCAAGAGGCAGATTCGCCGCGCCGACGACGAGCGCACGCAACGGCATGCCCTCCGGCCAGCGTGCAATTATCTCGCGGGCCGCGCGGGAGACCGTATCGACACGACGTAGTGTGGCCGGCGAGCCGGTCTCCAGATGCTCGAGTACGGGCTGACCGTACATGCTTGCTGTCCCGAGGCCCTCGCGCAGCACACGGGGCAGCACCTCCGGAAGCCGCGCCAGGCACGTTGCCTCGGCGATCCAGGCCGGATAGCGGGTCAGTAGCAGATCCACCAGGACGGCAATCGACGGCAGGTCCGCCGCATCCTTCAGCGTCCAGCCCTGCTCGCTCTCGACCGCCAGATCAGCCGAGGACAGCTCGCCAAGCACCCGGCTCATCAGCGGCCATGAGCCCATCGCCAGGCGGCCGCTGGCGACCATCTCGGGAACGCCCGCCATCGGGCGATCTGCCATGAGGTCGTGCACCGCATCCCAGGCCGCGCGGCGGGCGCCGATCTCCAGCACCAGCGCGACATCGCGCGCTTCCTCGATGCCGCTGGCGCTTCGCGCCGCGGCAGCCAGCATGGCGGCCGGACCGCCCGCGCACGCCGTTGACGCCGCCGAGGGACGGCCCGCCTGATGCAGACGCACGAACCCGGTGCGGTAGACCAGACTGTCGCGTGTCTCGCGGGCGACACGCGGCGCCGTGCGGAAACGCACCTGCCGGGCGTGCGCCACCATATTCCCATCCGCATCGAGCAGCACGAAATCCGCCACGCGCGAACGCGACGTCGCGAGCGTGATCCGGCACATACCGCTGACGACGGCCGTACCGGGTCTGAACATGCGGAATGAGCCGACGCGCACCGGCAGCAAGCGCGCATCGGGCGCCAGGCTGCTATCGAGATCCGCCAGAGGGAAGGAGACGTGGAACGCTGCATCGAGCACCGTCGGATCGATCAGCAGGCGCTCTGCGATCGGCACTGTCGTCGCGAACGCAACACGCGCCTGACGGTCGTCGACCACCTCCACCGACCCGACCTTGCGGAACGCCGGCCCGTACATCAGCCCGCGGCGACGCGCCAGGCCATAGAGGCGATCGGCACCGACAATCTCCGTGGCTGCGCCCTGCAGCGCTTCGAGGGAAGTATCGGGAACCGGCGCGCGCACCACGCTCGCCTGTACGTGCAGCGACCAGTCGCTGCCGGCCGGACGCGGCCGCGAGCGGATCTCGACGACGCCCGTGTCGTGCGACACGCGGGTCATCACCTCGAACGAACGATTCCCGTCGAACACCAGCGGCTGAAGGATCTCAAGGTCGCGCACTTCCAGCGCACCATCGCCATACGTTTCGCGGGCAGCCGCCAGCGCGATTTCGACGAAACCCGCTGCCGGAAACACGGCCGCATCCTCGACCCGGTGATCCTCCAGCCAGGGGAACAGGCCGGGGTCGATGGTGGCGAACCACTCCCGCGATTCACCGCGGACGGCCGTGCCGAGAAGCGGATGCGGAAGGGAATCATAGGTACGAAAGGCCTCGCCGGTGTCGGGAAAGCCGATCGGCTGGCGCAGCCAGGCATAGTTGGGCAGTTCGACGGCCGGCTGAAGTCTGGGACCCACGAACCGGTCGAGATCGACCCGGCCGCCAGCGACCAGCGCGCGCGCCACGGCGGCGACGATCTCATCGACCGGTTCCTTCAGGTCGCGGCCCAGCGTGTCGATGACCGCGCCGTCTATACCCTGCCGGCGCAGGGCGTCGTTGAGGTAACCGCCCAGCACCTGCCGTCCGCCGATCTCGGCGAAGATGCGCACCCCGTGCCGGCACACCGCGCGCATGCCGGCCTCGAAGGCCACAGGCTGGCGCACGTTGTGCCACCAATAGCCGGCATCCAGCGTCCCTCCGGCAATCTCCTCGCCGGTAACGGTCGAGATCAGCGGGATGCGGGACGCCTTCGGCTGAATGGCGGCCAGCCTTTCCAGCAGCTTGTCCCGGATGGGATCGACCAGCGCGCAGTGATAGGGATAGTCGATGTCGAGGCGCTTGACGCCCCAGCGCTCCTGCTCGGCATACTTCACGAACGCATCCAGAGCCGCCATCGGACCGGCGACCGTCACGCTGCGCGCGCTGTTGTTGGCCGCGACCTCAAGACCCTCGAAGGTGTGCCGCTCCAGCAAGAGCTGCATTTCGCCGGCGGAGACCAGCACCGCCGCCATGCCGCCCTGGTGGCGGGTGATCTCCTGGAGCTGACTGCGGGCCAGCACGACGCGGATCGCGTCCTCCAGATCGAGTGCGCCGGCGCACCACGCCGCCGCGATCTCGCCGACGCTGTGGCCCACGGCCAGGGCCGGCTCAAGTCCGTGCTCCGCCAGCGCCTCGACCGTCGCCACCTGCAGCGCCAGCAGCAATGGCTGGGCGCGGCTGGCGCGGCGAATATCGACGGCAAGATCGTTAGACTGCAGCGCCTCGATCGCCGACCAGCCGGCGAGCTTGCTGAAGACGCCGTCGAACCGCTGAAGGGCAGCACGGAAGGCCGCGTTGGACTGATATGCCGCGAGGCCCATGCCCGGCCACTGCGAGCCGTTGCCGGCGAAGACAAAGGCCGTATCGAGATCGCTGCCCAGCGCCTTGCCGGACCACGTGCCCGCTGCGCCGCCGCCGTTGAGATGCGCCGCAAGGATGGCCCGCATGTCGGTACCGGCCACCACGAGTCGATCCGGCAACAGATCGCGGGTATGGGCGGCGGCGTTGGCCACGGCAGCCGCATGGCCATCCGCGAGGCGCGCGGCATAACGCCCTGCCAGCGCCTTCAGCGACTCGGCGCCATAGGCGGAAAGGATCAACGGCGCCGGCGCGGCCCCGTTCGGTTTGGCTTTTGCCGTCGCTGGCACCCGGTCCGGCTCACGCAGGACAACGTGTGCGTTCGAGCCGCCGAACCCGAAGGAATTGATCCCGGCATGGCGCAGACGGCGCCCCTTCGGCAGCCCTACGGGCTGGGCCGCCACCTTCAGGTTCAGCTCGTCGAAGCGAATGTCGGGATTGGGCTCGTTGAAATGCAGCGATGGCGGCAGCACGCCCTTCTGGAGCGCCATGATTGATTTCACGACGCCCGCGAGACCGGATCCCGGCTCCAGGTGGCCGATATTGGTCTTCACCGATCCGATCGGCAGCGGCGCGGTGCGATGCTGTCCCAGGACAGTGCCCAATGCCTCCGCCTCGGCAGGATCGCCCACGCGTGTCCCGGTGCCGTGGGCCTCGATGAACGCAAGGTCCTTCGCGTCCACCTCGAAGTCGCGGTAAACCTGCGCGAGCAAAGCCGCCTGGGCTTCGGACGACGGCAGCGACATGCCGGCCGTACGCCCGTCCTGATTGATCCCGGAACCGACGACGACGGCGTGAATGCAATCGCCGTTTCGCTTGGCGGCATCGGTCGCCCGCAGCACAAGGGCCAGCGCGCCCTCGGCACGCACGTAGCCGTCGCCCGAGGCGTCGAACGCCTTGCACAGGCCGCTCGGCGACAGCATCGAGGCGCGCGAGAAGCCGACGAAGGAGAACGGCGATAGCAGCAGGTTCACGCCGCCCACGATGGCGGTATCGATCTTGCCGTCGCGGATCGCCTCCAGCGCCACGTGCATCGCGACCAGCGACGAGGAGCACGCCGTATCGACGGTGAAGCTCGGCCCGCGCAGATCGAAACAGTAGGAGATGCGGTTCGAAATGATGCTGAGCGTGTTGCCCGTCATCATGTGAACATCGACCGCGCTGGGGTCGAACATGAAGCGGGTCGCGTAATCCGACGCCGAAGCGCCGACATAGACGCCGGTGCGACTGCCCGCGAGCTTCGAGGGGCGCAGCCCGGCGTGCTCGATCGCCTCGTACACGACCTGCAGCAGATGGCGCTGCTGCGGATCCATCTGTGCCGCCTCGCGCGGGCTGATGCCGAACACCGTCGGATCGAAACTCCAGACGTCGTCCAGCACACCGGCGGCGAATGTATAGCTGCGGCCCGGGACCTCCGCGCCGGCGCGCGGATGATAGAACGACTCGTGCGGGAAGCGGTCGGCGGGCACACGTGTGACGGCACAGCGGCCATCCGCAAGCAGGTGCCAGAACGACTGGCGGTCCTGCGCGCCGGGGACCCTGAGGGCGTAACCGATGACGGCGACTGAACGTTGCGCCGACTTGCGATCGGATTTTTTGGTCACAACTTCACCGAATCTCCCAACGCTACCCCGACGTTCAAGCGCACGATGCCGAAGTCAGCTTTCCTCCAATCGATGCAAAAGAAGTGCAATCGTCCAAGTCATAAACCAGCTTGGCTTCTTTCGTCATTCGTAATCTTTTGTAACGGCTTGGATAATTGACGGTCGGCTGAACAATCACTAGGCACCGACCGGCAAATAGCGCTAAAGTTGCAGAGTCACTTTGCCGACGAGCCGGAACTGCATCGCGATACCGGACTTCTCATCGGATTTCAGCAAGTACCTCTTCAACGCCCTGGATGTGTTGCGCCCATGTCCGGGGCCGATAGTGCTGAACACGTTGCCACATGCCGTGCCGCCTTGGCGAGTCCGGGCTTGCATAGTTTTCAAGTGCGCTGATCCACCCCGGGCCGTCAATCGGATCGACGTATTCCACCAACGCGCCGCCGACCTCGCGATGCGCTTCGATATCCGAGGCGATCACCGGCACGCCCACCGCCAGCGCTTCCGCGATCGGCAAGCCGAAACCTTCTGCCAGCGAAGGCATCAGCAGCGCCTGCGCGCCCCGCAGCAGTGCTGCCAGCCCGTGATCACCGAGCTGCGCGATCTCGACCACGGTTGGTGCCAGCGCCGTGCTGCGGTCCAGCAGATCAATCGCGTTCTCGCTTTCCCAGCCGCGGCGCCCGACGATCACCAGGCGGGCACGCGGGCGGCGCCCGTCCTCGGTCCAGTGCCGCCAGGCCTGAAGCAGGAACGCCACGTTCTTGCGCGCCTCGATGGTTCCGACCACGACGAAATACGGTGTGTGTGCGGATGGTTTCGGCCCATCGCCGCCTGAAAGGAAGGCCTCTTCGATTCCAAGCGGCACCACCTCGCCAGGTGGCGCGTGCATGCCAGCCTTCGCAAGATGTGCCTGCCAGGCTGCGCGCGTCGTCGAGGAGTTGAAGATCACGACGTCGGCGTGCTGCGCAAGCGTCGTCATGCGCTGCAAATGCTGAGCGGCCTCGCCCGGGCGGAAGTATTCCGGATGGCTGATGGGGATCAGGTCGTGCAGCAGGAAGGCCCCGCGAAGGCCACTCTTCCCGAGCCAGGCCAGCCGCGCCGCACGATGGAGATTGATGTGTGTGACGTGAAGGTACCAGCCGCCGCCGGCGCGCACGGCGGCCGGCAGCGACCGGAAGGCACCCGCCGCGGCCGCCTGTGCATAAGCGCACGCCAGCAACGCAGCCACGCGCCCGTCGGGACGGCCGGCAGCAGCCTGTGGCTTCACCCTATGATGCGCATGTTCGCCGCCGATCGGCCTTTCGAGGATCGCGCATACATCGCGATAGGCGGAATCTGCCATCGGGCTCTCGGCCGGCCGCGACCAGCGCGCGATCGCCGTACGGACCAGCGCTTTGCCCAGGCCGGGCGTCAGAAAACCCGTGTTCAGGGGCGACGTCACAAGAAAGCCCACGGCCTGTTCGTCAGCACGTTCGAGGTAGTGCCGGGCATAGGCCAGCATGACGCGGTCGATTCCCGTGGGCGTCGGAAAGCGCAGCCGCCAGAGCAGCCGCGAAATATCGACGACACGCCCCGCGGCGGCATTCGATCTGGTTCGCGGCGTCGTCATGCCGCCACGCGGTTACTGCGCAAAGCCACGAAATGCAAGCGAGCGCAAGGCGCAGAGGCGGTGGCCAGGGGGGACAAGGGAACGACAACGACGGGCAACGACTCGCCGGCTTGCGCGTATATCGTCAGCTACGTGTCAACAGCCGCTCCGCCTGTCACCACCGCGTCACCGATCTGCGCTAGCAGCGAGCCGCTGCCTCAGCGGATACGGCCGGACGGGTTGCGCGTGTTGTGCACCAAACTCTGGCCACACTGCGCTGGCTTCGTAGCACGCGGCATCACGCAGGAGGAAAGTGAACGTGCCCAAGGACAACCCCCTCTTCCTCACAGAAATCATCCGCACCTGCCTCAAACACACCTATCAGCAGCCCGATCCCCGCCCGACAATGCGGGCGCTGGCGCGTCTCGACTATGTACTGGCTGACGCTGGCGCCCGCGTGTTTCGCCAGCTCATTGCGGCACGTGCCGTCCATGCGGGGCGGCCGCTCCAGGTGCTCGAGCTGGGGTGCGCGTATGGCGTAGGGACGGCATTGCTGCGCTTTCCGCTGAGCTTCGCCACCTTGCAGGCGCGCTACACGGCGCGCGAAATGCAGGCCCTGGAACCGGTGGAGCTGGAAGAACTCGATCGTCTTTACTATGCCGGCTGGCCGCGCAGCGATGAGCACCGCTACCTTGGTGTCGACGGCCGCGAGTCCGCCGTGTCCTACGCCCACCGGGTCGGCACGGTCGATAGCGGCATTTGTGCGGATCTCGAGCGCGATGATCCCGACGAAGTGCTGGCTGCCGAACTGCTGCGCACTGACATCATCGTGTCCTGCGGCCGGATCGGTGCCCGCACCGCGGCGCGGATTGCGGCTGCGGCTGCCCCGCTGCGCGAACCGCCCTGGATCGCCGCCTTCATTAACCGTACCATGCCGGCCGACGAACTCGCCGCTGCGCTGGCGCCGCTGGGTCTCGTCACGGAACGCTTCGACGGGGCCAGCTTCGCGCAGCGCCGCTTCGAGAGCGCCGCCGAGCGGGAACGCGCGCTGTCAGTCCTCCAGCGCCGCGGCATCGATCCTGCGGGCAAGGAGGCAGAGGGGTGGCTGCACGCCGACCTGTATGTGGCGCGCCCGGCGCATATCGCAGCCGCAATCTCGCTGCAGCGCATGATCCCGATCGCGCGCCATGCGATGGCACCGCGGCCGCACGGCTATCTCCTCACTGCCTAGCTAGCGCGAGCAAAGACTGCCGGCGCGCTGTGAAGTCCCTATTGGTGCTGGCTCTGCAATCCGGAGGCTTCCGCTGACTTCGCACGTCCTTCGCGACGACCTAAAGACGGATCCAGCAGTGGCCAGGCCTGGTCCTGGGCAGAAATCCGGCTGACAGGCAGAGGCCATTCAATCCCTATGACGGGATCGTCATAGCGCACGCCCCGGCTCGCCTCCCGATTGTAAGGAGCGGAGACCATATAGTTCGCCTCCGTATCCTCCGTCAGGGTCTGGAACCCGTGGGCGAACCCTTCCGGAATGTACAGCATCCGCATGGAATGCGGGGCGAGTTCGACTCCTATCCACCGCAGATAGGTCGGGGATTGCGGCCTGACATCGATGATCACATCATAAAGCGCGCCACGCACGCAGCGGACGAGTTTTACCTCGCCAAAGCCGTCGACCTGAAAGTGCATACCACGCAGCGTGCCCCGCGTCGGATTGATTGACACATTGCCCTGGACAAAATCGTGAACGACACCATGACCTGCGAACTCGGTACGACACCATGCGCGTGCAAACTGACCGCGTTCGTCGCTATAGGGCTCCAGCTCGACGACATACGCGCCGGGCAGTGCCGTTTCATGAAAAATCATGGGGCCGCCAATAAAAGTTGGAATCGATCTGCCCGCTTCTCAGCAACCGTTCAAGCTGCTTCAGGCGGGTAAAGGGTGGCGCATCGAAATCCTGCTCTGTCATCCCGATGCGCTCGAACAACGTACGCAGTTGCTGCGCGCCGCGCTGTGCGCTCCACTGGCAGCGGAATCCCGGCAGAACCTTTCCGATCTTTTCGAACGAGACGCGATAGCTTCGATTGTCACCACTCATGCCGCCAAACTCGACCTTGCAGTTTGGAAAGGCGTCGCGTACGGCGCTGGCAATCTCGCGGACGCGGTAGTTGTTGCTGTCGTCACCGACGTTGAGGATCTGGTTGGCGACGGTGCTGCGCGGTGCCTGCAGCGTAGCGACGATCGCCCGGCAGATGTCCTGAACATGCACGAGCGGTCGCCAGGGCGTGCCATCGCTGGTCATTGTGATGCGACCGGTTGTCCAGGCCAGCCCCGAGAGATTGTTCAGCACGATATCGAAGCGGATGCGCGGCGAGGCGCCGAATGCGGTCGCATTGCGCAGGAACGTCGGGCTGAAGTCGTCGTCGGCCAGGAGCCGGACGTCACGCTCCACCAGCACCTTGCAGTGGCCGTAGGCCGTCTGGGGATTCGGCTCCGACTCTTCCGTCCTGACGCCGTCCGCTGCCGCGCCGTAGACGCTGCACGACGAGGCGTAGACAAAGCGGGAGACACCGGCCTCCTTGCTGGCCTTGGCCAGTGCAACCGAGCCACGGTGGTTGATGTCGTACGTCTTCTCCGGATCATGCTGGCAGAGCGGATCGTTCGACAGCTCTGCGAGATGGACCACCGCATCGAAGCCTTCGAGATCGCGGGCCGCGAGCTTCCGTACATCCCGTGTCAGGACAGCGGGCCGGTCCTTTCCGTCGTGGTAGAGCCAGCCAGCACGGTAGTATCCGGTGTCCAGGCCGACGACATGGAAGCCCTGCTCCATCAGCAGAGGCGTGAGAACCGAACCGATAAATCCATCAGCGCCGGTCACAAGGACGCGCAACCCGGCCGGCGGTGGCACAGCCATTTGCCGGTCTGCGGCGCTTCGGGCCGTCACCAGGTCTTCCATCGTGCGTTCCCCGTTTCCCAAAGCCCTTCAAGGATGGCCTTGTCGCGAAGTGTATCCATGTTCTGCCAGAAGCCGCGATGCCGATACGCCGCAAGTCGCCCCTCGTTTGCCAGGGCTTCAAGTGGTTCGCGCTCCCATGACGTCTCGTCGCCAGCGATATAGTCGAGAACGGCTGGTTCCAGAACGAAGAAGCCGCCGTTGATGAAGACGCCATCATCATTCGATTTCTCGCGAAAGCCGAAGACGAAGTCTCCGTCAGATGTCAAACCGAGCGCGCCGAAGCGGCCCGGTTGCCTCACAGCCGACACCGTGGCCAGCGCCCCTGATTTCCGGTGGAACCCGATGAGCTCGGTAATATTGATATCGGCAACGCCATCACCGTAGGTGAGGCAGAATGTCTCTTCGCCCAGATACGGCCGGACGCGCTTCAGGCGGCCGCCTGTCATCGTCTTCTCGCCGGTGTCGACCAGTGTCACCCGCCATGGCTCCACGCCGTTCCGGTGGGTCTGCATGCTGTTCTCATGCAGGTCGAAGGTCATGTCGCACCTGGCCAAGGCGTAGTCGCGGAAATATTGCTTGATCAGGTTGCCTTTGTAGCCGCAGCAGATCACAAAGTCGTTCAGCCCGTGGGCCGAGTAGATCTTCATGATGTGCCACAGGATGGGCTGTCCGCCGATCTCAACAAGCGGTTTCGGCCTTACGGCACTCTCTTCACTGATGCGGGTCCCGTACCCGCCGGCCAATATGACTACCTTCATGAGTGACCTCCCGCGAATTGCGCGGTCCTCTCCGGTACTGACGGGCTATGATCCTCCACCTTGCGGCGCGCCTCGATGACGCGCCGATAAAGTGCCACGTGTTGCTTGACGGCCTCCCGGATATCGAAGCAATTGAGGACCTTGAGACGGGCTCGACGGCCCAGCTCGTCCCCCATTTCCGTTTGCTCCAGGCACCAGGCGATACCCTGGGCAAGATCGGCCGACGACAGGTTCTCGGCCAGGTAGCCATTTACCTTGTGATCAACAATGTCGAACTGGCCGGTATTCGCGAATGCAGCAACGGGCACGCCGCAAGACATCGCCTCGAGCGCCGTCTTGCCGAGATTCTCTTCGGTCGAGGGCACGACCATTACGTCGGCGCAGGAATAGAGTAGCGCGAGGCTGACATGGTCGTTCAGCCGGCCGGCATAGTGCATCTCCATCCCGGTTTGCTGATTGGCATCGTTGGCGCCGAAAACGACGACCTTGGCCCGCTTGTCCCATCCTTGCGATGCCAGGATCCTCAGCGCGTCGCGCAGGTAAAGGAATCCTTTGCGGGGATCGGTCGTACTCGGGTGCAACGAACCATACATTATGATCTTCCGGTCGGCGGGCAGCCCCCAGATGGCCCGGGCCGTCTGCCTGTCGACAGGTGCAAACCGGCGCGTATCAATTCCGGTTGGAATCACCGTGACGTCATTCCCGAACGTCAACGGACTGCGACGCGCCAGGTCCGCCATCCAGTTGCTGAGCGCGATGTAGGTCACCTCCACACCATTCCAGGCGCGGTACTTGCGCCGCCACAGCATGCTGCTGATGTCGCGCCGGCGCGCCGAACGCAACAATGGGCAGGCGCCGCAACCCGAGAGGAACTTCGTGCAGCCGACCGAGTAGTGGCAGCCGCCCGTCAATGGCCACATGTCGCGCAATGTCCAGACGAGCGGACGGCGTCCGAGGCGCGCCAGACACTCCACGGGTGCGGCGCCCCGACCAACCCAGTGCAGATGCACGATGTCAGGGTTGATCTGATCGACCCTGCTGCTGATGTCGAACGGAAGCCAGCCGACCGTCCACCAGTTCTGGCGCTTCCATTTGAAGAAGCGCAGCGGCAGGCGATCCAGATTGTCCCGTAGCTTGTCTGCCAGCATGCCGTTGGATCGGCCCAAAGTCAGAACCGACGGATCATCGCCATATTTTCGCTGGACCAGCATCAATGAGTCGACACCGACGCTCCTCAGAGCGCTGTGCAACTGATACGCTCCTTTCGCCGCGCCTCCTTCCGTGTCTGTTGGCGAGAGATGCAGGACGCGCATTGATGACATCTCCGCGCGATTGCCGCGCTGTGTGGCTCAAGGACCGTGGCAGAATCGCCGTTGCAATGTCGAAACCCTCTCAGAGAACTGGCAGCCGCGCCGAGTGATCAAGTTGTGTCACAGGCACAAGCACTTGCGCTGTTCAACATGTCGGGGAGAGCTGATATCAACGAACAACCGCCCGCCGCCGGGTGTTAACGGAACTTCCTTACTACCAAGAACAAGTCCTTCCGTCGGAGTGCGCGCTAAAGTAAAACTGTGACCGCCGAGTGCAGAGGGCGAACAGTCAGTGTCTTTCTGGTAGTCAATACTGCGATGCAGCACCCCTCGCCGATTGCGTACGGCGCCCTGCTTTGCTGTCATTTGAGCTGGACAGTCCCTGTGTCGGTGCGACACAAGCCGTCGTCGGAGGCTACCCCATGCAAGCGACAGTGAGCGTGGTGACGCCAGTGTACAATGGCGGCCGATTCATTTCCGAATGCATCGAGAGTGTGCTCGGTCAGACCTACCGCCATTTCGAGTACGTCATTCTCGACAACGGCAGTACCGACGACACGGCTGCCATCATCGCGCAATATGCGCGGCGCGACAGCCGCATTCGGGTCAATCGCAACCAAACCACACTCTGGGTTATCGACAACTGGAATCGTGCGCTCCAGCACATCTCGCCGGACACGCATTACTGCAAGATCCTGCATGCCGACGATACCATGATGCCCGATTGCCTGGAGAAGATGGTCGGCGTCGCCCTGCGCCATCCGTCCGTCGCTGTGGTCGGTTCGCTGAGGCTCCGCGGGGATACCATCGAGTGTCAGGGATTGCCCGCAGACCAGGAAGTCTTCGATGGCGCGACGGTCGCACGCATGTTTATCCGACAGGACGTGTTCGCTCTCGCGCCAACTTCCGGATTCATTCGCGCGGACCTGGTGAGGGCGCGCCGGCCCTTCTATCCCAGCACGTATCTGCATGCCGACCTTGCCGCCTACTTCGACATCCTGGCGACACACGATTTCGGCTTCGTCCATGAGGTCTTGTCTTTTTCGCGCAAGCACGAGAACTCAATCACCGCGACGATTGCCGAGAAAAAGCAGACCATCCTGAAGGAATGGCTGCCCATGCTGCGTGAATACGGCCCGCGGCTCTTCGCCGGGGACGAGCTGGCAAGCGTCGAGCGCGACTTCCTGCGGCGCTATCATCGAGTCCTGGTCCGCAGGTTCCTGACCAGCGGCGACCGGGAGTTTTGGAACTACCACATCGCCGGCCTGAGACAGGCAGGATGTCCACCCGCTTTTCGTGACCTGTTCGCGGCAGCTATTGCCGAGCTTGGCCAGTCTGTTGTCCACCCCGGCAAGCTCTACCGCCACCTCTTAGCCAGGCGCTAACGGTCAGCAGCCACATCAAGAGGAGGCGGACTGTATTCTGAGGGTGACAGACAGTCAGCGAAGATCTCATCTTGCTCGGCACGCAGTCTGTCAATCAAGCGCCCGGTCGGCAGCTCAACATCGCTGTACTTGAGTACATCGTCCTTGGCAACGTCGCGCAGCAACCGGCAACCGCCCGCTATCCCCATGGGCAAGAGACGCTCACGACGGACCACATCCGCGTTCTCGCACAACCCGTATGTCTTGAACTGACCAATGTCATCCAACACCTCACCCGCCTTGAGGTCGATCTTGGCTGCTGCGATCACCTCGACGCATGGCGGGCCCGCAGGAGCAATCGCGGCATCGCCGAAGAGTACCGCGCGAGCAATGGTGGTGGGGACCTCGAAATGGCACAGATGATAGGGCGTATAGAAGCAATAGAACGGCCCCTCTCCCAGCTTGTAGAGATTGAGGTAGTGCCGCTGGACGGGATGCTCGATCGTCCCGAGAACGAACACACCGGGGCTGGGGACGGCGCCGACGACGTAGTCCACGATGCCCGGTCCGTTGCTGCTCTCATGCACCGGAAGCTTCTTCGATGCCTCCTCGATCGGCGTGCCGGCAGGCACTGTCGGACCAAACATCCCCCGACGTCCGACTCTCATGCCTGTGGCGTTGGCGACTATCGCCTGTTCGAACGAAATCTTCGTGCCATCGGCAAAGGACGTCACCATCGATGGATTCTGTTTCCACTTGCGCGCGAAGGCCTCCTGCGTCACCGGATTGCGATAGGGATCATGCAATCCCTTGATGTTTCCGCACAGCACCGGACGCACGCCAATGCCGCGCACGAACCTGTACAGGTTCATGATCACGCCGGGCTGGTCGCCGTCCGTGTTGCTGTACACGACACCGGCGGCATCGGCGCGGCGCTTCAGGAGCGGCCCGACCGTGCCGTCGAGTTCGGCGTTCATAAGAACCACATGCTTGCCGCGGTCAATGGCCGTGCAAACTACATGGGCGGCATACTCTATCGAGCCGGTAACCTCGAGGATGATATCGATCTCGTCTGACTCACAGAGCAGCCGCCAATCCTCCGTGATCGCCGGTACTCCTTCTGCTTTTGCCGCGTGCAGCGCACCGACCGAATCGACAGATCGAATTTCCCGGTGTCCTGACTCGGCGAACGCGCGCCAGGCACGCACAAGCGTCCGGTTCGCGATGGCAACCAGTCGCATGCCGGGGACGGCTGTGGCGATCTGCAAGGCGATGCCGCGCGCCATGAAGCCCGCGCCGATCATGCCAACGCTGATCGGACGCCCAGCCGCCGCGCGCTTCTCCAGGGCCTTGTCTACAATCAGCATATGCGATTCCTTACCAGCTCAGGGCCTGATTCCCTGTATGTCGGCCGATGACTCTGCCAATAACCTGGCACGCCGGACATCATTGCTGAAGGTGCCTTGCGATCACCTCGGCTGTGAGCCTGTTGCCGCGCCCGCTCAGGTGTTGCTCGAGGTAGTAGCTTGACACGCCGTCAGCCTGCACCGCGGCATCGATCGCCGCGTAGGTATCGACCGTGTCGAGTCCGGCCTCTCGGGCGCATGCCAACAGCTTCGCGATGACGTCGCGCTCGTAGTCGCGCGCCGTTGCCAGGTGCCAAACGTTTACTGAATACTGTGCAATGATGGTGATGTTCATGTCGTACGCCCGGCCGAGCATCGCGAGGCGATCCATCAGCAGGCAGGCAACGCGATCTCCTTGATTGTGGACCCGGCTGCGGGGCAGCAGACCACGATGCCAGTAGGCGTGCAGGCCGAGCCTGTCCATTGTCCATTTGATGAGATACGAATACCCCAGGATGCGTCGCGTCGGGTCCAACGGGTCGTCCAGATGTTTTGGTGGCTTGATAGGTATATTGCGCAGGGCCAGCTCGCCGTTGACGATATCGAAGTACGGTTTTTGCTCGCCCCACATGACGCGACTTTCCGCGCGGTCCACGTCGTCAGCGATGACGCTGACCAACAGCTCATCAGGGCGATGTATCGGCACGAGGCGCTCGGCCCGCAGGACCATCTGGTCGATCCCGTAACCCCGCACCCCGCCATTGAGAACGGGCCTGTTGAGCAGCCCCTCCAGGTGCGCTGGCCATGTCTCGTCGTCTGCCACTTCCATGCCCATGGCAAACGAGTCACCGACCACCAGAACGGGCTTTGCGGGCAACGGCGGTGGCTGGCGGAGGCGATGGGCGCGCAGCCCGTGCTGGTCGAACGTAAGCGGCACGCCTCCGTGGTCCGTGCCGGTATAGCCGGGGGTCGGTACGTACCCGAGAACCGGGTCTGGTGTCATGCTCCGCGACCGCCCCTCGAGCAGTGGCGGTTCGTCCACATAATTTCGCAGCTCCAACAGATCAACGTGCGCAGAGAACAACCGGATCCCGATCTCGGCAGCAAGCAGCGCGAGAACCACGCTGGCCACCGTCATAGCAAAGCCGATACCAGTCTCGCGTAGACGCGATTGACGGACAGCGCCACGATGCTCGCCCACGGGTGCAACTCCCGCACCAACTGATCCCGCGTCCAGGCTGCCACCGCTGCGACCGAACTGCGGGTTGACGGCCGCACAGCTCCCCATATGACACTACATGCTTCGCAGCCCGTTGCGCATTCAATTGCCCGAATCAAAAGAGTGGTCGCGCTATCAAGAATCGGTCCGGCTCGGCGTTGAAGCACTATAGGTCTGTGACTTCCGCCGCAGACTCAACGTGCTGGCGGTTGTCGATACGATATTACTCTAAGTCATCGCCCCCACTCTTCATGCGGGATATGATCAAGATGCCGAAGTGCCCACCGAACAAACAGAGTTTCTATACGTCGCAAATTGATCACAGGCAAAGCAGCCAATTGGACAAGTAACGAAGCCCGCAAAAGAGGCAGACTGCCGGACACTGGCCTGGAAGAAGATGTGGACTCCATGGCGATCCTGGTAACAGGTGCGGCCGGCTTCATCGGCTACCATGTTTGTCGTGCGCTTTTGGCACGCGGTGACGCGGTGCTTGCCGTCGACAATCTCAATCCCTACTACGATCCAGCACTGAAGCGGGCTCGTCTCTCCAGACTGGGCGACCGGGGCCAGTTTACTTTCATTGAAGCCAGCATCGCCGATCGCTCCGCCATGCAGGTGATGGCGGAGCAGTATCCCGACATAACCGGCATCATCCATCTTGCAGGCCAGCCCGGCGTGCGCCATTCGCTGATCAATCCTTACGCCTATGTCGAGGCCAACGTGATGGGCCATCTCGTGATGCTGGAGATGGCCCGTCACTTGCCTGCACTGCAGCACTTCGTCTACGCATCGTCGTCATCTGTCTATGGAGACACGCACAAGAAGCCGTCTGCGGTCGGCGATCCGGTTGATCGCCCGCGCTCCCTTTACGCGGCGACCAAGCGCGCCGACGAGCTCATGTCCGAGGCCTATGCCGGGCTGTACGGACTGCGGCTCTCAGGCTTGCGGCTCTTCACGGTATACGGCGCCTGGGGCCGGCCGGACATGGCACCCTACATCTTCTGCAAGGCCATATTCTCCAATGAGACGATCCCGATATACAACTTCGGCAGATCAAAGCGTGACTTCAGCTACATCGGCGACATCACGCGTGGGCTCCTGGCCTGCTACGACAACCCAGGATCGGGACCCGGCCATCGCCTGTACAACCTGGGCACCAATCACAGCGAAGAGCTCATGCGGTTCATCCAGTTGCTGGAGCAGGAGACTGGCAGGAAGGCTCGCATCGAGCTGTTGCCGGCGCAGTCTGGCGACGTGTCGGAAACTTACGCCGATGTCGAGGCAACAACGTGCGATCTGGGCTGGAAGCCGCTGACAACCATCGATGAAGGCGTGCCAAGATTCGTCCGCTGGTTCAGGGAGTACCATGGTTGCTGACAGGGCAAGGGCTGTGCTGTCGCGCCGCGCCCCAGCGCTGCCCCTTCACAGTCTGGCGCAGGCCATGCACCCGGCGGTCAGAACCCCGCCGGGCGCGCGGTGAAGGCCGCGGCCTTCTCCAGCGCCGAGGCGGCGCGAAACAGTGTGACCTCGTCAAACGCCCGGCCGATGAGCTGCAGGCCCAGCGGCAGGCCATCATTATCCAGCCCCGCCGGTACGGAAATGCCGGGCAGGCCCGCCATCGATGTGGGCACGGTGAAGACGTCGTTGAGGTACATCGTCACCGGATCGTCCATCTTGTCGCCCGCGGCGAATGCAGCCGTCGGTGCCGTCGGCGTGAGGATGACATCGCACTTCTCGAAGGCCTGGCTGAAATCGCGGGCGATCAGGCTGCGCACACGCTGCGCCTTGTTGTAGTAGGCCTCGTAATAGCCTGCCGATAGCACGTAGGTGCCGATCAGGATGCGCCGGCGCACCTCTGCGCCGAAACCGGCAGCCCGCGTGTTGTCGTACATCTCCTTGAGATCCTTGCCGGGTACCCGCAACCCGAAGCGCACGCCGTCGTAGCGTGCGAGGTTCGATGAACACTCCGCCGGCGCGACGATGTAGTAGGTCGCGAGCGCGTATTTCGTGTGCGGCAGCGACACGTCGACAGGCTCTGCGCCGGCTGCCCGCAGCATTTCCACGCCCTTCCGCCACAGCGCCTCAATTTCCGGGGACATCCCGTCGACCCGATACTCCTTCGGGATGCCGACCCGCAGGCCGCGGACCTCGCCGGTGCAAGCCGCGGCGAAATCCGGTACCTCAAGCGGCGCAGACGTCGAGTCCTTCGGATCGTGTCCGGCCATGGCCTGCAGCAGCAGGGCAGCATCCAGCACCGTGTGGGCGAACGGACCTGCCTGGTCGAGCGAACTGGCGAACGCCACGATACCCCAGCGCGAGCAGCGGCCATACGTCGGCTTGATTCCGACGATGCCACAGAAACTGGCCGGCTGGCGGATCGAGCCGCCGGTATCCGTGCCTGTAGCGCCCGGCGCCAGGCGAGCTGCTACTGCGGCTGCCGAGCCGCCGGAGCTGCCGCCGGGCACCAGCTTGTGGTTGTCGCCGCGGCGTTTCCAGGGGTTCTCCACGCCGCCGAAGTAGCTGGTCATGTTCGACGAGCCCATGGCGAACTCGTCGAGATTGGTCTTGCCCAGCAGCACCGCGCCAGCCTTCCACAGGTTGGCTGTGACCGTCGACTCGTAGGGTGGCGTGAAGCCGTCGAGGATGTGCGAGGCGGCGGTCGTGCGCACCCCGTCGGTGCAGAAGAGATCCTTGATCGCGAGCGGCACGCCCTCCAGCAGCCCGGCCTCGCCGCGGGCGCGGCGCGCATCCGACGCCCTGGCCATGTCAAGGGCCCGCTCCGGCGTCTCGGTGATGAAGGCATTCAGCTGCCGGTGCGCCTCCATACGGCCGAGGAAGGCTTCGGTCAGGCCACCCGCCGTGGTATCCCCGCGGGCGAGTGCCGTACGCATCTCGGCGATGGTGAGATCGGCAAGATCTGTCATCACCTACTCCACCACCTTAGGCACCACGAAGAAGCCGCCGGCATCAGGATGGCCCGGTTCCAGGTACACCGCGCCGCCGGGCGCATTGGCCAGCACCTTGCCGGCGATTCCGCCGTCGGTGACGACGTCTTCGCGCATCGGCAAGGTGATGTCCGACACGCTGGCCAGGGGCGCCACACCGCCGGTGTCCACCTCGTTGAGTTGGTCGATCCAGGTCAGGATGCCCGACAGCTCCTTCGCAAGCTGGGGCTGCTCCGCCTCCGGCACTCTCAGCCGCGCCAGCCGCGCGATTTTGGCCACGGTATCGACATCGATCGACATGCACCGACTCCAGCAAACAAGCGTCCGCCTGTCCCGCCGGGGAAGCCCGGGGACGGCGTGCACCTAGCCGGTTTTGCCGCACCGCGGCAAGACCGTTGCTGGCAGATCGGTCCCTGTAGGATTCCGGTGACAACCGCTGGATGCACTGGACGCCCAACAATTCTCCCGGGTTACTGGCGGCTCCGGATGGTGGGAGGGCCCCCATGGCACTGATCAATGGCACCGAAAACGATGACGTGCTCAACGGCAGCGAGGACGGGGATCAGATTCTGGGTGAAGGCGGTAACGATACCCTGTATGGCCGCGACGGCCGGGATTTCATCAACGGCGGCTTTGGCAATGACTGGATCGACGGCGGTCCCGGCAACGATGAGCTCTGGGGGCTGCCGGGCGACGACACTGTCCTCGGGGGCGATGGATCGGATCGCCTCTTCGGCAACGCGGGACGCGACCATCTGTCGGGCGGCGCGGGCAATGACCTGGCCGATGGCGGCGACGACGGCGATCAGATCATGGGCGACGACGGCGACGATACGCTCTATGGCCGTGCCGGCCGGGATTTCATCAACGGCGGCTTCGGCCATGACCTGATCGACGGCGGCACCGGCGACGACGAGCTCTGGGGACTGCCGGGCGACGACATGGTCATTGGCGGCGAAGGCCGCGACCGCATTTCCGGGAACGCTGGCACCGACGAACTGAGCGGCGATGGCGATGCCGCGACTGCCTGTAGCGACGACTTCCTGGTTGGCGGCGATGGCGACGATCTGCTGTCGGGCGATACCGGCATGACCATCTGGGAAGATGTGCCCTTCATCACCTTCAGCCCTGCCGAACCCGGGCTGCCCGCCCCTGTCGGTGGCACCCTGTCGAGTGTGGGCGGCAACGATGAACTGGATGGCGGTACCGGCAATGACATTCTGATCGGCGACGCAGGTTCGATCACTGGCACCGGCCTGGGTGGCGATGATGTTCTGCGCGGCGGCGCGGGCGACGATCGCCTGTACGGCGATGCCTACACCGGCTACCAGACAGTTCCATCCGGAAACGGCGGCTTCATGTTCCCGGATACCGGCATGAGCGGGTTTGCCTCGGGCGGTGATGACTATCTCGACGGCGGCGACGGCAACGACACGATTGTCGGCGACGCCTTTGATTTTGGTCAGCCCTTCCGTACCAGCTTCGATCCGCAGGGAAGCGGCGGTGCCGACACGCTGCTCGGCGGCAGCGGCAACGATCTGCTGATCGGCGATGCCTGGAGCATCGAAGGACCGGACGCTGCCGGCGGCGACGACCGGCTGTTCGGCGGCGAGGGCAATGATCGGCTCTATGGTGACGAACTGATCTTTGAAGACACGGCCGACACTGATAACGGCCTGGGCGGCAACGACCGCCTGAACGGTGACGCCGGGAGTGACTCCCTGTTCGGCTCCAGTGGCAACGATATCCTCGACGGTGGGGCCGACAATGACAGCCTCGATGGCGGCAACGGCACTGACACCCTGACTGGCGGCGATGGTGACGACGTTCTTGCCGGCGGCGCCGGAGGGGACTCGCTTGACGGCGGCGAGGGTACGGATACAGCGGTGTTCGACGGAATTCTGGCTGAGTTCACGATCCTGGAACCCGGATCTCCAGGCGGACTTTTCCCCGTCATCGACTCGAGCGGTGACTGGGACTTCGTCGAGAATGTCGAGTTCCTGGCTTTCCTCGACGTCACCATCGAGGTCGACAGCCTGTTCATTGCCTAGCCATGCGGCCGGAGGGCAGCCGGCCCACGCCGGCCTTGCCCTCCGGGGGACATTCAGCGCGTGCTGCCGGTCAGCGCACCGACGTTGGGCGGCTCGATGCCCAGCGTGGGGCCGTTGGGCGTGTCGTTGATGCTGATGTAGTTGGCACCGCCCAGCACGATCGCGACATTGGCCGGCCGGTCGCGGCTGCTGCTTTTCCACATCTGCCACAGGGCCAGCGCGGCATAGAGCTTGGCGTCGCGGCTGGTGCCCAGCATCCATTCGGCAGTCGGCGTCACGCGCAGGGTATTGTTCGGCCCCTGGTTGATCTCGGCCACCATTGGGATACCGAGCTGCCGGTCGATGGCCTCGACCATCACGTCGAAGTCGCGCGAATAGCGCTGAAAGCCGCCAGCCGAGGGCATCCGGTTCAACGAGCTCTGCGAAACCCGGCGCACCAGATCAGAGAAGATCCAGCCCTCCTCGCCGGTCCGTGCCACGCGCACGCCCAGCCAGCCGCCATGCTGCGTCAGTTCAATCAGCTCCTCACCCTGGAGAAGCTGGCCGCGGATCGCCGCTTGGTTCGAAGGCCCGCCGCGCAGGTTCACCCGCTCGCCCGACACTTTGTAGATATCGCCGGTGCCCGCCAGGGCGCCGGATGCTGAAACCGCCAGCATCGCAACGCCGGCTGCACCGGCCAGCAGAATGCGCTTGATGGTCATGGTGATCTCCTGTCGATCCCACTCGTGACTATCCAAAGCGCGAGGGCGTGCGGCGTTCCGCCGCCAAGGCCGCGCCCGCAATGCTGCCCTGCAAATTTGCATTCACGGCTTATGTTGTGATGCATCATGAACGCGCGCTGTTGGCGCAATGCCGAACAAGGTAACGTGCAGCATGCAGCGTGTCGTGGTGATGATTCATGGCATGTGGGCGACGCCCATCGCATGGCGCCGCTGGCGGGCCTATTTCGAGGAGCGCGGCTGGGAAGTCCTGACGCCGGCGCTGCGCCACCACGAGGCGCCGCCGCTGAAGCCACCGCCGGAACTCGGCACCACGTCACTGCTCGACTATGCCGCCGATCTTGAGGCCTGCATCGCTGCGCTGCCGGACAAGCCGGTTGTGATCGGTCATTCCATGGGCGGCTTGTTGGCACAGATCCTGGCGGCGCGGCGTCTGTGCACGGCGGCCGTCCTGCTTTGCCCGGCGCCGCCGGCGGGCGTCTTTGCGTTGCATCCTTCCGTGCTGCGGGCCTTCCGGCGCATACAGTTCACCTGGGGCTGGTGGAACCTGCCCCATCGCGCGACGTGGAAGGAGGCCCTGTACGGCACCTTCAACACCTGCACCGACCGTCTGGAGTGCGGCCGCGAATACGCCCGTTTCGTGCACGATTCCGGCCGAGTGCTGCTGGAAATCGGCCTGCCCTTCCTCGATTCGCGGCAGGCCGCGCGCGTCGATCCGGCCGCGATCGATTGTCCCTTGCTGGTGATCGGCACCGCGAAGGACCGGCTGACGCCGGCGTCAACCGTACGCAAGGTGGCGCGGCGCTACGCACGCGTATCCGCCTACAAGGAATTCGCGGGCCAGGGACATTGGGTGCTGGGGCAACCCGGCTGGCAGGACGTCGCAGCCTATGCAGCGGACTGGCTGGAGCGCATGCCGCTGGCCGTGCGCGATGTGGACGCCCCGGCCGCGGAAGGCGCATGGCGCTCGTCGATTTCGCCGGCCTGAATGCTGTCCTGCCGCCTCACGGCCGGCTGCTGGGGCTTGACGTCGGCACGCGCACCATCGGGCTTGCCACGTCGGATGCGCTGCGCTCGCTGGCAACGCCGCTGGAAACCATCGCGCGCACGAAGTTTACGAAAGATGCCACGCGGCTCGCCGAGATCGTGCGTCGCGAGCAGATCGCGGCCCTGATCGTCGGCCTGCCGCTGAACATGGACGGCAGCGAAGGCCCGCGATGCCAGTCGGTGCGCCAGTTCGTTGCCAACCTGATGGCGGTCAACCTCGACATTGGGCCGCCCTGCCACCGGTTCGCAGACCTGCCGATTGTCCTGCAGGACGAGCGGCTCTCGACCGCCGGCGTTGAGCGCACGATGATCGAGGGCTACGACATGTCCCGCCGCAAGCGCGAGGCACGCATCGATGCCGCAGCAGCCGCCTGGATTCTGCAGGCGGCCCTTGACCGTCTCAGGCATATAACCTGAACCTCTGTCGGGTCGCAGGCGGGAGGATTTCGCAATGGCCACGGCAACCCTGTCCCCAGGCTCGAACCGCGACGCAGCCACCGACGTCCTGTACGCGGCGCTGGAGGACAGCATCCTGCAGCGCGACCAGATCGGGGCCAGTCGCGCCTACTACGATCTCGTCCGCGCCGGACGGCCGCTTCAGGAGCTGTTGACGGAAGCTGTACGCATACACGCGCCCTACACGCACGTGCCCTATCACGAGCGGATCGACGACGGCTATGTGAACTTCGTCAACAACGACCACTGCCTGCTCTCGGCGCGCGCCACGCTGAACCTCGCGCGCATGCTGCCGGCGGGGCCGCTGGCCGCCCTGCCGATGGCGCAGACCATCTGGTACATCCCCACCGGGCTGGACATCTGGAACCAGAAGATCGTCAGGGCGCCTGGCCACTACGCGCGCGGTTTCAAGGCGCAGCCGGGCCCGCCGCCAGCGCCGGTGGTCTACTGGCCAGATCAGGAGCCGCTGGCGCTGGACGGCAGCCTGAAGGAACGGCTGGGACACTGGATGACGCTGGTGCATCGCGGCCAAGTGATCGACGCCTACCGCGTGTTCCTCGGCCTGATGCAGGACAAGGCTCATCGCCGCGACGCGCTGGCCGAGCTGGTCTTCGCCGGCCTGATCGACGTGCAGGACCGCGCCTTCCAGAACCGGTCCTACACGACGGGTCACAAATCGTTCCGTGCCCGCTCGACGGTCGAGTTGGGCGATGCCGTGGGCTGGGACAATTCGCACGACATCGTCTATGCCGGTGCGCTCGACATTGCGGTGGGCCCGCGCTGGTACTCGACCTACGAGATGGCCTGCAATGCCGTCACGGTCTACATCGAAGGACAGGAGCTGCATGCAGTGCCCTACAGCGGCACGACCGAACGCGAGCGTGCCATGCTGGCGAACTGCACGCCGCTCGATGCGCAGGAAGCCGCCGACCTCCTCGATGCCGTGCTGAACCAGCACGAGCCGGCTTATATCGAGCGGATCAGCGCCCTGCTGCTGGCCGGCAAGGGGCCGCGGCAGATCCTCGATGTGCTGCAGGTCGGCGCCGCCCAGGTGCTGGTGCGCACCCAGACCGACATCAACTTCTCGATCCCGCAGCACTGCGCCGAATACTGCAGCACGCTCGGCTGGTTCTACGACAATTTCCGGCATCCGCAGCGGCTGAAGCTGATTTACGTCGCCGCGTCGTTCCTCAACCGCAACGCCTGGCATCAGCGGCACACTGGCGACATGCACGAAGTCGCAGTGCGCGCTCCGGCTGAGGCGGCGAAGATGACAATGGGCCAGATTCTCGATCGGCTGGAGGCCGCGATCCTGGCGCTCGACGGACCGCAATCCGTCGCCTGGACGCAGGCCTGCCTGGAAAACAGCACCGACCGCGAGGCCCTGATCGGACGACTGGCGCTGGCGGCGACACGCATCGGCAACGATCCGCATAACCAGGAAATCGCCCAGTGCCTGAGCGACGACTGGCGGCGGAACCGGGCACCCGGCCGCGACTGGCTGTTGCTGGCCTGCGCGCAGCACACGGCGCGGCATCGCAAGTACGGCGATTTCCTGGAGTGCGCCCGACGCTTCGGCGACGCCATGGGCGTGGCCGGATTGCAGTAAGGGCGGAAACTGCGCCAGCAAGTTCACCGCGTCATCCCGAGCGCCAGCGAGGGATCTCCCGCGCATGACGCGCCGTCCTCACGCCGCAGCAGATCCCTCGCCGGCGCTCGGGATGACGGCAGGGCATTCGCATTCCTGATTACACGGCTGGCTCCGCCGATGCATGTGGAGGCGAGGTACGGCGTCGAAATAGCCTTCATGGTGAGCTTGTCGAACCATGAAGGCGTCGCACAGCGGCAGTGCCGGCTGCTTCATGGTTCGACCCGGTGGATGCAAAGCATCCACCTGTGCTCACCATGAGGCAGTTTTCTACCGACGAACATCGTCCGGCAGAGCCAGCCGGGTAATCAGATTCGCATATGACCTTAACGCCGTATTTGTCGTCGTCCTGAGCGCAGCGAAGGACCCTGCGATGGTTCGGATTAAGACTGGCAGAATCGGTGATTCACCGCCAGCAGCGCTCACATTTGGGCGATCGCAAGGTCCTTCGCTGCGCTCAGGACGACGCCAAATCGCCACATGGCTACGCGGCCCTACATCTTCCGTTGGGCGGCGTTCCAGTGGCGTTCGAGGTTGGCGATCAGCGCCGGGCTGAAATGGCACCAGGCCTGCTCGCGCGCATAGACGGCGGCATAGCGGCGGAACAGGTCCAGCGGCTCCTGCGAGGCGCGGATGGCGACCCGGTTGCCGCGCGCGCTGACGACGCCTGAGCTGGTCAGCCCTTCCACCGCCTCGGCCACGGCCGCGTCGGTCTGATCGGGCGGCACGACGCGGTCGATGATCATGCGGCCCTCGGGGCTGGCGCAGGGCAGGCCACGTTCGTACAGGATCGCCTGCCGCGCGATACGATCGCCCACGAAGCGCCACAGGCGCAGGTTCGCCATGCCGGGGATGATGCCTTCCTTGCGCGCCGGCAGGGTCATGTAGGAGTCCGCGCCAGCGATGTTGTAGTCCATCACCAGCAGCGCCTGGCAGCCGCCGCCGATCGCGAAGGTATCAAGCTGCGCGATCCACAGCTTCTCGTGAGTCTCGCCCGTGGCCTCGTCGGGCGAGATCGTCTCGCTGGCGTGGCCACGCATCACCTTGTTGACCCAGCCCAGATCACGCCGGACGTACCAGATGTAAGGAATTTTGCCATTGTAGATGTGTGTCAGGTTGATGCCCGCCTGGAAAATGCGCCGGCCCTTGTATTTGGGATGATCGACGAAGCCGCCGCGCATGACGCAGACCTGGGTCTGCGGGTCAAGCAGCGCGAGATCCACCGCGATCTCCAGCGGATCCATGGTGAAATCATCCTCGGCGTTCAGGTAGCGCGGGTTCTTCAGCGTGACGTACGAGGCCTTGCCCATCCGCTCGACCTCGGCATGACCGAGATCGACCTTTCCCGCCGCCTCCAGCTCCGGCAGGCGCCGGCGCGCCTCGATCCGCGGCAGCAGCATCGCGTGGCAAAGGTGCGTTCCGGTGTCGGGCCGCGCCAGCACCGCGTGGCAGAAGATCCCCTGGTCGATCTCGATCCCGTCCTTCTCGCCCTGCCGGTATTGCGCCTCGGCAGCCACGTCTTCCGGCGTCGGCACCAGGCCGGGGACCAGCGTGGCGGCCGTCGTCACAAGCCGCTCCACGCGCTCGAACCGCCGCATGTTGTCAGTCAGCGCGCTGTACACGTCCAGTGCATGCGCCGCCATGAAGCGCTGGCGTGTCTCGCGGCCGGCCTTCAGCAGGCGCATCGCGGCCATCTGCTCGGCCTCGCTGCGCTCCGGCCGGCGCGGCAGGCTGGCGAGAAGCTGCCGGCCCAGCTCCCAATAGCGGCTCCACGAAATGCGATCGGCGCCGAAGCTCGACAGGGCGGCAGGTCTCGCCGCGATCCATGCCTGCGTGCGGGCCGCGTCCATGCCGGCCGCCAGCAGCGCCCTCTTGTCCTCTTCGCGCTGCAGGAAATCGGCTTCGATCACCGCCATCGGCACGCCCTCTCGCTCTTCCTTGCAGCGACGATCTGACAGGGTGACGGCAGCGGGGTCAAGCGCACGCCATGACGTGCATCCCGCGCGCCGCGAAGCTAAGGTACGGCGCACTGTGTCACTGGAAGAAGCGATGGATCTGAACCTGCCTGTCTATGCCGACATCGAGGCCGCCGCGCAGCGCATCGAGGGCGCCGCGATCCGTACGCCGCTGCTGGAGAACCCCCGCGTCAACGACCGTCTCGGCGGCAGATTGCTGATCAAGGCGGAGCCACTTCAGCGCACGGGCTCGTTCAAGTTCCGCGGCGCCTACAATTTCATCAGCCAGCTCGGCGCGGCGCAGCGGCAGCCCGGCGTCGTCGCCTGGTCGTCCGGCAATCACGCGCAGGGCGTGGCCGAGGCCGCACGCGCGCTCAGGACGCCAGCCACGATCGTGATGCCGCACGATGCGCCTGCCATCAAGGTCGCCAATACCCGGGCGAGCGGCGCGCGGGTGGTGTTCTATGACCGCCTCAAGGACGATCGCGAGGCCATCGCACGCGCACTGGCCGATCGTGAAGGCCGCACGCCGGTCCCGCCCTACGATCATCCCTGGATCATCGCGGGCCAGGGTACGATCGGCTCCGAGGTGATCGACCAGGCGGGCGCACTGGGCGCCACGCTCGATGCGGTGATTGCGCCGTGCAGCGGCGGCGGGCTCTCCACGGGCATTGCGATGGCGGTGAAGGCGATCAGTCCGCAAACGCAGTGTTTCGCAGCCGAACCGGCGGGCTTCGACGATCTGGCGCGGTCGCTGGCATCAGGCACGATCCAGCGCAACGAGCGTCTCACCGGCTCGTTCTGCGATGCCCTGCTGGCCCCCTGCCCCGGCAACTACACCTTCCCGCTGGCGAAGCGTCACCTGGCCGGCAGCCTCGTCGCCACCGACGAGGAGGTCGCTGCCGCCATGGAGCTGGCATTCCGCGAATTCAAGCTGGTGGTGGAACCTGGCGGCGCCGTGGGGCTTGCCTGTGTCCTGAAGGAGCGCCTGCCAGTCAAGGACCGTACGGTCTGCGTCATCTGCTCCGGCGGCAACGTCGATGGCGAAATGTTCCGCGCGGCGCTTGCCACCGCAGCGCGCCCACAGTCCGGATGACAATGCCGGCGCCGGCGGCTTCATCCGACAGCAGCGGCATCGCCGCGGCCCTGCTCGACGCCGAGGACCGTAACCAGCGCCGTGCGGAGTGGCGGATCGTGCGCGCGATCGCCGGGATCGGCGCGGCCATCAGCTTTGGTTTTGGGGTCGTGATGGCCTCGGACCCGGAACTGGATGACCGCTTGCTGAGCGGGCTTCAGGGAATCGTCAATTCGCTGATGGTTTCCGTCCCGGTAATCTGGATCGAGGTGGCCGGCAGCCGATCGCATCTGATGCGCAGGATGCGGACCTGGCCGTTCTGGGTTTACCTGCTGGTGAAAATCGCTGCCTACATCGTCCTCATCGTGGCATCGATCCAGCTCTGCCGGCTGCTGTTCGATCCCGTGAACCCCCAGTCCATGGCGTTCGACCGGCGCTTCTTCGAGATCATGGCCTTTGCCGGCGGCATGTCAATCGTGATCAACGTGATTGTCGAGATCGGCCGCCTCGTCGGCTTTCGCGAAATGCGGCGCGTGCTGACCGGCCGCTATTTGCAGCCCCGCCAGGAGCGCCGCGTCTTTCTCATGATCGACATGAAGGATTCGACCGCCGCGGCCGAACGTCTGGGCGATCTCCGCTTCCACCAGCTTCTGAATAGCTTTTTCCGCAGCGTCGCTGATGCGGCTTACGATCACGGCGCGGAGATCCACAAGTACATCGGCGACGAGGCGATCCTGACCTGGCCCGAGGACATGGCCTTGCGCGGCGCCCGGTGCGCGCTCTGTCCCTTCGGCTTAGAGCGCCGTCTCCAACGCACGGCCGCGGAATTCAGCCAGCGCTTTGGCTTTGTGCCAGGCTTTCGCGCGGTGCTGCATGCCGGCGAGATCGTGGCCGGCGAAATGGGGGCCATGAAACGAGAGATCGCCTTCGTCGGCGACACCCTGAACACCGCGGCGCGGCTGATGGACGTGGCCCGCGAGCGCGGCCTCGACGTGGTCGTCTCCGGTGATCTGGCAGCCCGGCTGCGCCTGCCGGCCGGACTCGCCGTGCAGCCGCTGAAGGCAGCCCACCTGCGCGGCAAGGAAAGGCCCCTCCCCGTCGCAGCCCTGCGGCTCACTTGAGCAACCTTCCTCCGACACTGCTGTCATCCCGAGCGAAGCGAGGGATCCTGGGGCGGCGGAAAGGTCCCTCGCTGCGCTCGGGATGACAGATAGGGCTACTCCGCGGCAGCCTTGAGGGGTGGTGGCGTGGAAGGTGCGGCCGGTGCGTCGACCGCTGCAAATGGCGAGAAGTCGATCGTGAACAGCGCGCCACCCAGTGGGCTGCGGCCCACCGAGATGCGGCCCCGATGCTGGGCAGCGATCTCGGCCACGATGGCCAGCCCCAGGCCGGCGCCGCCTCGCCGGTCGCGCCCGCGCCAGAACCGCTCGAAGAGATGCGGCCGATCTTCGGGCCTGATGCCGGGGCCGGCGTCGTGCACCTCAATGCGCGGCCCGTCCGTGACAACGACCTCCACCGCGGAGTCAGCCGGCGTGAAGCGAAGCGCGTTCTCGACCAGATTGCGAATCGCAGCGGCCAGCGCATCCGCATTGCCGACAAGCCGCACGGGATGGTCGGGTGCGGTCAGCGATACCTGCTTGTCCTGGGAAACCGCCAGCGGCGCAAGCTGCGCCACGATATCGCCCGCAACGGCGACGAGATCGACATCGGCCTTGGCCATCGGCAGGTGCGAGTCCAGGCGCGAGACCGCCAGCAACTGCTCGATCAGCCGTGTCATGCGCTCCAGATCGGGCCGGATCGCGTCGGCCGCCTCGGTGTCGGTCATCCCGTCGAGGCGTGCGCGCAGCAAGGCCAGCGGCGTGCGCAGCTCATGGGCCGCATTGGCGGTGAAGCGGCGCTGCTCGGCAAAGCCGGCGTCGAGTCTTTCCAGGGCGCGGTTGACCGCCGCCACCAGCGGGCGGATCTCGGCCGGCACGGCGGTGTTGAGGCGCTTGCCCATGGTATCGACCGTGATGCGGTTGGCGTCTTCGGCCGCCCGCGCCACCGGCGACAGCGCCTTGCGCAGCGTATAGAGCGCAATACCGATCGCCAGAAGCAGGACCGGGCCCAGCACCGGCAAGGCCTCCTCCAGCATGACGTTGAAGACCCAGCGCGCGCTGAACTCTTCCGTCGGCTCGTCGCGCCCAACCGCGACACGCAGCGGTCCGGCACGCGTCTGTATCGTGGCCAGCAGCATCTGCAGCCGAGGCTGATCCGTGATGCCGGCCCGGTCGATCACGAGATACGCCCACTTCCACCCGATTTCGGGCGAGATCGGCAGCAACTCGCGCATGCGCGCCGGATGTTCGAGCAGCACCTCCTTATGGGTGGGATCGTAGACGAAGGCTTGCAGGCCGGGCACCTGTGCCATGCGGGCCTGCTTGTCCGGACTCAGGGTGAGCCTCGCCCGGCCGTCCTGCAGGCGCTCGGCCTTGCTGACGATGAGGGTGGCGATTTCCTCCAGCTCCTCGTCAGCCACCGTGTCACGGTTGTTCCACGACGCCCAGACGTAGAACAGGGCCAGCACGACGATGGTGCCGACGAACAACAGCGAGAAATTGCGCAGCAGGCGCCGGCGGATCGACAGCGCAGCCCCGCCCGTCATCGCACCGCCGATGCCGGACGGTCGGCGGTCAGCATGTAGCCAACACCGCGTACCGTGTGGATGTTCACTGTCGCGCCGGCCAGCACCAGCCGCTTGCGCAGGCGGGAAACACTCGCCTCCATGGCGTTGGAATCCACATCGTCATCGAAGCCGTAAAGCCCGTTTTCAATCGTCTGGCGAGTTACCACCTGGCCGACGCGCCGCATCAGCAGCTCCAGCAACGTCAACTCGCGGCGCGGCAGCGGCAGGCTGTCGCCGCCGACGCTCACCGCGCTGCTGGAGGCGTCGAACTCCAGATTGCCTGCCTTCAGCCGCATGCCCAGCGCGCCGTTGGGACGTCGCAGCAGGGCGCGGATGCGGGCCACCAGCTCGCTCTGGGCATAGGGCTTGCCCAGATAGTCGTCGGCACCGACGTTGAGCCCCTGCACCCGCTCATCGATGGCATCGCGCGCCGTCACGGCGATCACGGGCGTGCCGTCCCCGCCCCGACGCCATTCCGACAGCAGGTCGAGGCCGTCACCATCGGGCATCGAGAGATCCAGCAGAATGACGTCGTAGCGCGCGGTTGATGTCGCCGTGCGGGCCTCCTCGCAAGTCGGCGCCACATCGACGGCAAACCCCTCGCGCACAAGGTTGGCACGAACCAGCCTGGCCAGTTCCGCCTCGTCTTCTACCAGCAGCAATCGCATTGGTCTGATTCTAGTCCGGAAACGGCGATGTGGGAACATGGGAAGCAACGCTGACGCCGCCCTTACGGCCCGCTACCATCGGGCCCATGATATCCACCGACCTGTCCGCCTCCTTCTGGGCCGCTTCGGCGCCGGCCGCGCCACCAACCACCGTCCTCGAGGGTGATCGCAACGTCGAGGTCGCCATCGTCGGTGGCGGCTTCACCGGTCTGTCGACCGCCCTGCATCTGGCCGAGGCCGGCGTATCGTGTGCCGTGGTCGAAGCGGGCGAGATCGGCTTCGGCGCCTCCGGCCGCAACAATGGCCAGGTGATTCCCACCATGAGCCGGGCCGATCCTTCCGCGATGGTCGCCAAGTTCGGCAAGGCGCGCGGCGAGCGCTTTGCAGGCCTGGTGCGGGATTCGGCGCAAATCCTGTTCGACCTCGTGCGCCGCCACGGCATTGACTGCGCCGCCGAGCAGACAGGCTGGGTTCAGCCGGCCCATTCTCCCGGACGCGTGGAAAAGGTGGCGCGCCGCCGCTTCGAGGAATGGCGCGCGCTCGGCGCGCCGGTCGAGTTGCTGGACGGCCAGCAGACGGCTGCCCTTCTGGGCAGCGACGCCTGGTTTGGCGCATGGCTCAACCGCACGGGCGGCCATATTAATCCGCTGGCCTTCGCCCGTGGCCTCGCGCAGGCGGCACTCAACAAGGGCGCTGCCATCTTCACCGACTCGCCAGCGCAATCGGTCGAGCGCGCCGGGAACGGCTGGCGGGTACGCACACCCCGCGGGTCGCTGCGCGCCGCGCGCGTGGTCATCGCAACCAATGCCTATACGGACGACCTCTGGCCCGGTCTGAAGCGCGAGGTTGTGCCGGTCTTCAGCTTCCAGATGGCAACCGAGCCGCTGTCCGACAATATCCGCAAGACCCTGCTACCCGGCCGTCAGGCGATGAGCGACACCCGGGGCGACCTGCATTTCTGCCGCTACACGCAGGACCACCGGCTGGTGACGGGAGCGCCGCTCCTGTGGCGCGGCGACATGGACCGCCGGTTGCGGGCGCATGTTGCGAAGCGCCTTCAGGGGCTCTTTCCGCAGTTGGGCGAGGTCAGTTTCAGCCATGTGTGGTGCGGCTACGTGGGGATGACCACCGACTATTTCCCGCGCCTGCACGAGCTTGCGCCCGGCGTCGCCACCTGGATCGGCTGTAATGGCCGGGGCGTGGCGCTGGCCACGGCCATGGGGCCGGAGCTGGCGCGCTGGGCAGCCGGCGATGCGGGCATTGACGAGCTCGCGCTACCGGCAACGCCGTTGCAGCCGGTCCCTGCCCATGGCCTTGCGAAGAGACTGTCGCGGGGCATGCTCTGGCTCTACCGCCGCCGCGACGCAAGGGAGGTGTGATTCCCACCCCCTTGGCATGACGCGGCTGGGCGGCGAGTTGCGCCGCGCGTTCGAAGAGATCGGCTTTTACTTCGTGATCAATCATGGCGTGCCCCGCAGTCTTGTCGATGCGGTCTTCGCCGAGGCAGCGCGCTTCCACAGCCTGCCGCTCGACCGCAAGCTTGCACTGCGCATCAATCGCCACAATGTCGGCTACCTGCCGATGGGCGGCGAGACCACCCGGCACTCGCAGATCAACGTCGGCAACAAACCCAGCGTGAACGAGGCTTTCTTCGCCAAGCGCGACCTGCCGCCGGACCACCCGGACGTGTTGGCAAACAAGCCGTTCCGCTGTGCCAACCAGTGGCCCGAAGATCTGCCCGGCTTCCGCGAAACCGTGGTGGCCTATCACAACGCGATGGAACGGCTCGCGAAGTCCCTGCTGCCCCTCTATGCCGTGGCTCTCGACCTGCCGGCGGACTATTTCGACCTTCCTTTTGCCAAACCGATGTACACGCTGCGCATGTCGCACTATCCGCGGCACGACGCGCCGGCAGAAAACGAATTCGGGATAGCGCCGCACACGGATACCAGCTTCATGACCCTGCTGGCCCAGAACCGCATTCCCGGCCTCTCCATCCGACTGCCCACAGGTCGATGGGTGGATGCACCGGCCATCGACGGCGCCTTCCTGGTGAATGGCGGCGACCTGCTGCGCCGCTGGACCAACGACCGGTTCCTCGCCACGCCGCATCGCGTGCTCAACCGCTCGGGCCAGGAGCGCTATGCCATTCCATTTTTCTTCGACTGCGCCGCCGAATTCCGCATCGAATGCCTGCCGACCTGCCGGTCGGCCGACAATCCGCAGCGCTATGAACCGATCACTTACGTCGAGTACATGGCCTGGTATCGCGACCTCAACTACGGCCGTCCGCCGCATTGATGATTTGCCGTCGTCCTAAGCGAAGCGAAGGACCTTGCGGGCATACGATAGGTGACGATGGAACCGGTGAATCACCGTGGCCGTCATTTCTTGGCCGAACCACCGCGAGGTCCTTCGCTTCGCTCAGGACGACGAGAAAAGGCGCACAACCGGCTGAGCGCGCTCTTGCATCGGCGGGCTCGCTCTGCATAGTGTCCGCCTTTAATGACTCGTCCCCCGATCCCCGGGATGCCGCGGCATCTGCTCGGCATCGAAGGTCTGTCGGTCGCCACCATTGCGGCCTTGCTGGACCTTTCCGAGAGCTACATCGACACCAGCCGTTCCGTCGTGAAGAAGCGCGACGTGCTGGCCGGACGGACCATCATCAACCTGTTCTTCGAAGCCAGCACCCGGACCAGAACCTCCTTTGAGGTAGCGGCCAAGCGGCTTGGCGCCGATGTCGTCAACATGGAGGTGCAGACGTCGTCCACGCGCAAGGGTGAAACCCTGCTGGATACGGCGATGACGCTCAATGCCATGCTGCCCGACGCGCTGGTCGTGCGCCACCAGGATTCCGGCGCCGTGAACCTGCTCTCGCAGAAGGTCAATTGCGCGGTGATCAACGGCGGCGACGGCCAGCACGAACACCCCACCCAGGCATTGCTCGACGCGCTCACCATCCGCCGCCGCAAGGGCCGCCTGCAGGGCCTCACGGTCGCGATCTGTGGTGATGTGCTGCACAGTCGTGTGGCGCGCTCCAATATCCACCTGCTCAACATCATGGGAGCGCGCGTGCGGGTCGTAGCGCCGGCCACGCTGATGCCGACGGAAGTCGAGCGTCTGGGTGTGGAACCGCATTTCAGCATGAAGAGCGGCCTGAAGGATGCGGATATCGTGATGATGCTGCGCCTGCAGACCGAGCGCATGAGCGGCTCGTTCGTACCGACCGTCAGCGAGTATTTCCGCTTTTTCGGGCTCGATGCCGAGAAGCTGCGGGTGGCCAAGCCCGACGTACTGGTGATGCATCCCGGCCCGATGAACCGTGGCGTCGAAATCGATTCGGCGGTGGCCGACGATCTCCAGCGCAGCGTCATTCACGAGCAGGTGGAGATGGGCGTCGCCGTGCGCATGGCCTGCCTCGACGCACTGGTCGGCGGGCTGCGCAATTTCGACGAGCGGACCGCCGACGCCGGGGGCATGCACTGACATGGCGAACGGAACCGGCGCGCCTGTCGCCTACATCAATGCCCGCCTGATCGACCCCGTTGCCGGCACCGACCAGCCGGGCAGCCTGCTGGTCGGCGCCGACGGCAAGATCGCCGATTTCGGCTCCAGCCTGTTCGCCAGCGGCGCGCCCTGGGGCATCGAGACGGTCGACTGCCAGCGCCATTGCCTTGCGCCGGGTATCGTGGACCTGCGCGTGCATACCGGCGAACCCGGCGAGGAGCACAAGGAAACACTCGACACCGCCGGCCAGGCGGCCGCTGCTGGCGGCGTGACGTCGATGTGCGTCCTTCCCGACACGGATCCGCCGTTCGACGACGCCTCGCTGATCGAGTTCGTGCACCGCCGATCGCGGCAAGTGCGCCTTTCGAAAATGTACGCCTATGGCGCGCTCACCATGGATCTCCAGGGCGAGCAGCTTGCTGAGCTGGGCCTGCTGCAGGAGGCCGGCGCGGTTGCCTTCACCGATGCGGACAGGCCGCTGGGCAACGCCCAGATCATGCGTCGCGCCCTCTACTACGCCAAGAGCTTCGGCGCTCTGATCGTGCATCTGCCGCAGGAGCCGACGCTATCGACAGGCCACATGAACAGTGGCGAGCTGGCCACGCGGCTGGGCCTGGCCGGCAACCACAGGCTCGCCGAGGCAATCATGCTGGAGCGCGACCTGCGTCTGGTCGAGATGACGGGTGCGCGCTACCACGCCAGCAAAATCTCGACCGAAGAAGGCGTCGAGGTCATGCGCCGCGCAAAGGCGCGCGGCCTCAACGTTACCTGCGATACCGCGCCGCACTATTTCGCCCTCAACGAGATTGCCGTGGGCGATTACCGGACGTTCGCCAAGGTCGTGCCGCCGCTGCGGGGGGAGAATGACCGGCGCGCCATCGTCGAAGGCCTGCGGGACGGCACGATCGACTGCATCGTGTCGGACCATCGCCCGCAGGATGTCGAGAGCAAACGGCTGCCCTTTGCGATGGCCCAGCCCGGCGTCGTCGGACTGGAGACGCTGCTGCCCGTGTCGCTGGAGCTCTATCACAATCAACACATGACCCTGCCGGCCATCTGGCAGCGCCTCGCCAGCACGCCGGCGAAGCTCTTCGGCCTGCCCGGCGGGCGCTTCGAAAAAGGCGCGCCGGCCGATCTGGTGCTGTTCGACCCCGATGTCGCATGGGTGGTGGACCCTGAGCAGTTCAGCAGCAAGACCGGCAATACGGCCTTCGACGAACGCCCGACCCAGGGCCGCGCACTGATGACGGTCGTCGATGGGCGGGTCATCTTCCGCGATGCCAGGCTGTGGCCACCCGGCTAATGCACGGCCACATTTTTGCCACTTCCGGCACCAAAGTCGCAGCCATCCGCAAGCCGATGGACCCTCGCGTCCCATCTCCGGGGAGATACGTCATGCGCCCTGCCGCCCTTGCCAGTATCGCCCTGTCGGCTGCGCTGGTCAGTGGCCCCGTATTGGCCCAATCGCTCGACCGGTCGAGCGAGATGCTCGACACCATGACGCGCCAGTTGAAGCTGTGTGCCGAGATCACCGACGCGGCGCAGCGCCTCGCCTGTTTCGACCGCGTCGAGTCGGGATCTGCTCCCGCGCCGGGTCCCGCCCCGGCGCCCTCACCCGCTCCCGCGCCGCGCGCCGCGCCCGCGCCAGCACCACCGGCCGCGGCGGCGCCGCGCCCGGCACCCCCGTCCGACCCGATCCCCGACCCTTCCAAGGTCGGCAAGGACGACAAGCCCGTATCGCCGGAGGACCGCGCTTTCGACCCGCGTGCCCAGGGCGGCGTGCCCGGCTCGACCATCGGGGCTGCGCCGGGGGTGGTCTTGCCTGGCGCACAGCAGGGTCCGGCCGTCGTCGAGCCGCAGTGGCGGCGGGTCGGCGCCGTGCCCATGCGCTCGGTCCCGGGCTCGCAGATACCGGTGGTGACGCTGGAATTGCCGGGGCTGCGGCCGGGCCCGGACTATCGATGGCAGCTATCGATGCTGCTGGCCAATAACACCAGCCGGACGTTCGATGTCACCATCGGCTGCTCCTTCAACAACGGCAACCGGAAGGTCAGCGACCTCACCGTGATCCTGCGCAGCGTGCGCGGCGGCGAGAAGGTGGCGGCCGAGGTCTCCGGACCGCCGACGGCGCAGTTCGTCGACAACGCACCCTGCCGGATTATCTCACCGTTGCAGTGACCTTCACTGGCCGGTACGCAGCGACTTCACGAACTCAGACAAGCCGACCTGCCGGGTGCGCCTCAGCCGCTCGGCCGTGAGGATCGCCTTGATCTGGCCCAAGCTGCGGTCCACCTGCTCGTTGACGATCACGTAGTCGTACTCGGCCCAGTGGCTCATCTCGTCGGCCGCCTTGGCCATGCGGCGCGCCACCACGCCCGGCGTATCCTGTGCCCGCGTTACCAGGCGGCGTTCCAGCTCGGCGGTCGATGGCGGCAGGATGAAAACGCTTACGAGATCCTGGCGTGCCCGTTCGGCAAGCTGCTGCGTCCCCTGCCAGTCGATATCAAACAGCATGTCGCGGCCGGACGACAGGGTGCGCTCCACGGGTGCACGCGGCGTGCCGTAGAAATGATCGAACACCTGGGCGTATTCGAGCAGTTCGTCGCGCGCGATCATGCGGCGGAAATCAGCTTCATCGACAAAGCAATAGTCGATGCCGTCGCGTTCCGCCGGCCGCTTTGGGCGGGTCGTCACCGACACCGAGAGCTCGATGTCCGGTTCCTGCTGCAGCAGCAGGCGCGACAGGGTCGTTTTGCCGGCGCCGGACGGCGAAGACAGCACCAGCATCAGGCCACGCCGCAGGATGGGAACCGCAGCAGAGTCCCGCGCCGGCCCCGCCACACTGCGGCGCCGGCGCATGCCCTGACCCGCCGCCTCCGGTGGCTGCGCCTGCTGCACCGGGCTACTCGACATTCTGGACCTGCTCGCGCATCTGCTCGACCGCACTCTTCAGCTCGATGCCGATGCGCGTCAGCTCGATGTCGGCCGACTTCGAGCACAGGGTATTGGCCTCGCGGTTGAACTCCTGGCACAGGAAGTCAAACTTGCGGCCGATCGGGTTGGTCGGCGCTGCCGCTTTCATCAACTCGTGCGCGGCCGCAATGTGGGCTTCCAGCCGGTCAAGCTCCTCGCGGACATCGGCCTTGCCCACCAGCAGCGCCACCTCCTGAGCCATGCGCTCCGGCGTGAGCGGCGGCAGCCTGTCGAGCATCTCCTGAAGCTGGGCGCCGAAGCGCGCGCGAATGACGTCCACCTGCGCCGCCGCACGGGCTGCGGCCTTGTTGCGCAATCCGGCGATGGTATCGAGATGAGTGTGCAAGACGCTTGTCAGTCTCGCGCCCTCGGCAACGCGCGCTTCCACCAGACCGGCAAGCGCCCGGCGCAGCGCCTCCAGCATCCTGCTGTCACGCGCCGTGATCTCCTCTTCGGACAATGCCTGGGGCAGGTCTTCCTCAATCACGCCCCGCACGCGCAGGAGCCCGTCAGCAGTGGGCGGAGCAATTTCGCCGTGCGTGCGCAGCTCATCGACCACAGCCAGGAGGTCGCGCACCAGCTCGTGATTGATGCGCACCGGCTGTTGCTGGCGCCGTTCCGCGACCTGCAGGGAAACCGATACGTTGCCGCGGCGTACGGTCTCGGCAACCGCGGTACGGGCCTGATGTTCCAGCCGTTCGTAACCCGGGGGTACGCGCAGCCGTGTCTCCAGTGTGCGGCCGTTGACGCTGCGCGCCTCCCACACGAACGATACCGGCCCGTCGCTGCCTTCGGCACGCGCGTAGCCAGTCATGCTGGCGACAACCAAATGCTGGTCCTCAGTAGGTTCCGGGATACTGGCCGCCATCCATCAGGATGTTCTGGCCCGTTATGTAGCCGGCATGGACGCTGCACAGGAAGGCGCACATGGCACCGAACTCATCGGCCGTGCCGAAACGTCCGGCTGGATTGGCCGCCGCTCCGATGCGCATTTCCTCTTCAAAGCTGCGGTTGGCTGCCTTGGCGCGCGACATCATCGTGCCGCGCAGACGGTCGGTATCGAACGGCCCCGGCAGCAGGCCGTTGATCGTGACACCGTTCTTGACCGTCTTGCGGGAAATGCCGGCAACGAAGCCTGTCAGGCCCGATCGCGCGCCGTTGCTGAGACCGAGAATGTCGATCGGCGCCTTCACGGCACTCGAGGTGATGTTGACGATGCGACCGAAGCCGCGCGCCATCATCCCGTCAACGGTTGCCTTGATGAACTCGATCGGCGTCAGCATGTTGGCGTCGACGGCGGCGATCCAGTGATCCCGGGTCCAGTCACGAAAATCTCCGGGGGGTGGCCCGCCGGCATTGTTGACCACGATGTCGGGCTCCGGACACGCCTTCAGGACAGCCTCGCGCCCTTCCGGCTTGGTGACATCGCAGGTCACGGCGGTGACCTTGACCCCTGTCGCCTTGCGGATCTCGTCGGCTGTCTTCTCCAGGACGTCGGCCGTGCGGGCGCTGATCACGACGTCGACGCCTTCCCGGGCCAGCGCCATGGCACATCCCTTGCCGAGCCCCTTGCTCGCAGCGCACACAATCGCCTTGCGACCCTTAATGCCCAGATCCATTGCGTCCTCCTGATCACATCAGCTTTCGTCTTCAGCCGTGCTTCGAGTTTCCATGATAGCTGCCAGCACGGACGAGGCCAATCGAACTGAAACCGCGCGCCTGTCGGCCAGCGCCTCCCGATCCAGCCAATCCACTACCACACATGCCGCCGACAGGGAGCGCTCCATGTGCGCCACCAGGTAGCGGATGACGTCCTGGCCCACCGTGATCTGCCGGTCGTGAAAGAGTTTGACCAGCACTGCGGACAACAGGGAATCGTCCGGCGCACCGATCGTAACCAGCGTCGCCGTCCGCAAACGCGAAGCAAGGTCCGGCAGCCGTATCTGCCAGCGCGCCGGTGCCTCGCGCGCCGCCAGCAGCAGAGAGCCCCGCCGTTCGTAGATCCAGTTGTAGAGATGGAAGAGCTGTCGCTCCCCGTCAGGCCGACCAGCTATTGTCTGTGCATCGTCCACGGCGACGCATCGCGAACCACCCAGCGAGTCGACTATTGCTGAGAACAACGGCTGATCCAGAGCGGCTCCCTGCAGGATGAGCGCCTGCGCCCGCTCCGCCCACAGATGCAGCAGGTGGGTCTTGCCGCTGCCGGCCGGTCCGGCCAGCGCCGCGGCGGGTCCCGGCCAGTCGGGCCAGCGGTCGATCCATGCCAAGGCCGCCTCGTTGGCCGCTGCCGGCAGAAAATCGGCACGGCCGTAGGATGGCGGGACCGCCAGGTGAAGGGAAAGCTGCCGCGGCATCAGCGTCGCTGTCAGTCGTGATTTCCGTCAACCAGCAGGCGCTCTGCGGTGCCGCGATAGTAGGAGCTGTCGCGGTATTCGCCGAGCGCAAACCGCACGAGCACGCCCACTACCGCCGCCACTGGCACGGATAGCAGAAGGCCGACGAAGCCGAAGAGCGAGCCGCCTGCCAGCAGTGCGAACATCAGCCAGACGGGATGGATGCCGATGCTGTCGCCGACCAGCTTCGGTTGCAGCACGTTGCCTTCGATGAACTGCCCGAAGGCAAACACTGCAATCACCTTGGCCACGCTCAGCCAATCGGGCGGGAACTGCGCCAGCGCCATGCCAATCGAAAGGATCGCCCCGATGAAACTTCCGACATAGGGAATGAACGTGATCAGCCCGATGATGATGCCGATGATCAGGCCGAAATCGAGCCCGACAAGCATGAGCATGACGCCGTAATAGACCGCGAGCACCGCACAGACGCTGGCCTGCCCGCGGACATAGCCGGCAATGGCGGTGTTGGACTCCCGCGCAAGACGGCGGATGGTTTCGGCATGCTGGCGCGGGACGTGGCGATCGACGGCCTCAAGAAGCCGGGGCCAGTCGCGCATCAGATAGAACGCAATGACCGGCGTCAGGAACAGCAGCGCCATCAGGTTCAGGAAAGCAATACCGCTGGTGAGCAACGAACCCAGGACGGTACCCACCACCCTCAGGGCGTCGCCGGCGCGCGCGGCCAACACCTTCTCGAACTCCTTGACGCTGACGGGATCGATATCGAAGCGGTCCTGCAGTGTCTGCAGGATGGGCAGCAGGCGGTTGTACAGACGGGCCGTATATTCCGGCAGCTTGCGCGCCAGGGTGGCGATCTGGTCCGACACCATCGGCGCCATGGCCAGCAGCACGCCGACCGCCACCAAGGTTGCACACACCACGATAAGCGTCGTTGCCAGTGTGCGGGAGCGGACCAGCGTCTCTACCCGGTCGGTCACGGGGTTGAGGAAATAGGCGATCGCCAGACCAGCCACGAACGGCAGGAGCATGTCGCGCAGCAGCCAAAGCAACAGGCCGGCGATAACCGCTCCGATCAGCCAGAACCGGACCTGCTGCGCCGTGGTCATTCGCCCCGCCCTTCCCCGTCGTGGCGCTCCTGTTCCCAGGCGATGACGCGCCGCGACCACGTTACCACGTACGCCGCACCCGACAGGACAGTCGTTGCCGCGACCACGACCGCGCCCGCAAGGATAACCTCGGCCGGCAGGGGCAGATAGGCCCGTTCGACCAGAACCACGACGATGAGGCCGATCTGAAGCGCCGTGTTGATCTTGCTGATCATCATCGGCTCGACGTGAAAACGCTGGGTCAGGGCCTGAACGGTCAGCGCGCCACCCACGATCAGCACGTCGCGAAAGACCACAAGAATGACGAGCCACATCGGCAATGCGTCGCGGACAGCAAGCGCGACGTACACGCCAACCAGCAGCGCCTTGTCGGCCAGCGGATCAAGCCAGGCGCCGAAGCGGCTGGTGGCGTTGAAGCGCTTCGCGATCAGCCCGTCCAGTGCATCCGACACGCCCGCTGCCAGGAAGATCCAGAAGGCGAGTACATTTTCTTCGGCCAGCACGCACCACACCACGACCGGCACCGCACCCAGTCGCGCGAGGCTCAGGAGATTGGGGACATGGGCAATCATGGACCTGCGGGAGACTCGCCGGTACCGTTGCGAGGGATGGCCCGGTGCGTCAAGGCGAACGTCCGAGGAAGTCCACCGCAAGGCGCGACAGTGCCCGGACTCCAAGTTTCAACCCGGACTCGTCGACAAAGAACCGCGGCGAGTGATTGGGCGCCGCACCACCCATGCCCGTCCCCGGCCGCTTGTCGGCCGGCGTGACGCCAAGAAAGAAGAACACGCCCGGCGCCTCCTTCGCCAACAGCGAGAAATCCTCGGCGCCCATCACGGGTGGCGATTCGTGGGTCTTGTCGGCGCCGGCCGCGCGGCCGAGCGAAGCGCTAGCCCAGGCCGTGAGCGACGGATCGTTATAGGTCACGGGATAGCCCCGGGCGATCCGCACGGTTGCCTCTGCTCCGGCGGCGCGCGCGGTCAACTCGGCCACTTCCTTGACCTTCTCATGCACCTTCGTGCGGATGCTCTCATCGTGGGTCCGGATCGTGCCTTCCATCACCACCTTGTCGGGGATGATGTTGCCGCGATTGCCGCCATTGATGCTGCCGATCGTGACGACAACGGGCGAGCGGGTGACATCGATCTGCCGGCTGGGAATGGTCTGCAGCGCCAGCACCACCTGGGCCGCGGTGACGATGGGATCAACACCTGCCCAAGGCATCGCGCCGTGCGTCTGGCTGCCCTTGATCTCGATGCGCAGGCCGTCCGAGCTGGCCATCAGGCCGGCCGGACGCAGCGCGATGCTGCCGACGTTCAAGCCGGACGTGACGTGCAGCCCGAAGATCGCATCCGGCTTGGGGTCCGCCATGGCGCCATCGCGCAACATCAGTGCCGCCCCGCTGGGTGAGCCGTCGCCGGACCCCTCTTCGGCGGGCTGAAACAGCAACTTGACCGTGCCCGGCAAATCAGCCCGCAACGAAGCGAGCACCTCCGCCACGCCCATCAGGATCGCCACGTGCGCGTCGTGACCACAGGCGTGCATGACCGGAACCTCCCGACCCCGCCAGGTGGCCATCACCCGGGAGGCGAACGGAACATCGACTTCCTCCTTGACGGGCAGAGCGTCCATATCGGCACGCAGCGCCACCACCGGCCCGAACCGGCCACCGCGCAGCACAGCGACCACACCGGTTCGGCCAACCCCGGTTTTGACCTCGTAGCCGAGACTCTTCAGGTGCTCAGCGACCAAGGCGGCCGTGCGCACTTCCTGGTAGCCGAGTTCAGGGTGCTGATGAATGTCACGCCGCCAGGCGATCACTTTGGATTCGACGGCATCCGCCGCTGCATCGATGCGCGCCTCGATCGACCCCGTATCGGCAGCGGCACTGGCGCTGCAGAGTCCGGCGAGCGCGAAAGCTGCAAGCAACCCACGCCCTTGCTTCCTGAACGCCATACCGCCCTCCTTTTATCTAGCCACAATGGACGGTCCGGCGCCGCTATCCACGATACCGAGGCCCTGCCGCTCCAAGGCCTTCTCGAGTTGCAGGCGGGTGCCGATGAAGCTGACCACAACGATGGCACGCCCCTCCTCCAGCGCCTGTACCTGGACCTTGCGCACGGCGGCAGCCGCAGCAATCCGGCGGCGGATATTGACCCAGTCGGCCAGATCGCGCAGCGGCACGACAGCAACCAGCACGTCAGAAATATCCCGGGAGAGAGCCGCCACCGACTTCCAGTCCTCCTCAAGACGCGTACGTTGCTGGACCGCAGCTTCCGTCAGCTTGTCGGCCGGAACGTTCGCGCGGGCCGGCATGGCCAGCTTATCGCCGGTCGCAAGATCGTAGAGCGTGCCTGAAACGGCGAACGGCCCTTCGGATTCTCCGGTGGCAATGCTCACCAGGACCCGTCGGGCGCGATAGCGTTCCGCCACCTTCCCCAGGGCAGCCACGTCGCCGACAAAAGCCTGCTCCGGCTCGATCGCCTTCGTATCAGCCTCATCGCCACGCAATAGCGGTGTGGGTACCAGCCCGCCAGCACGGGAAACGCGGCTCCACGCTTCGCGCCAAGGGTTTGCCTCGGCCAACGGCACAACGCCGGTGCTGGTGCGCAGCAAGGGAATCGTCAGTACTGGCGGGCCGGAGGCATCGACATAAGGAACGCCTGCGTTGCGCAGCAGGCCAGCGACACGGTCGGGATAGAAAACCACCGATAGCAGCGCGATGTATTTTCCGGGTGCGGTGCGTTCCTCGGCGAACTCGAAGCCCTTGACCATCATCTCCAGCTCGGCGTCCGAGGGAATGACAACCCGCTCCACGTCGGCATCGGCGACAAGGCGTCGCACCAGGATGTCGAATGCGCGCTTTTCGCCCTCGATCAGGGCCTTTTCACGGGCCTGTAGCGGGTTGGCAGCACTGGCTTCCACCGGCACGTTGGTGACCGTGAAAACCGGGTCATCAACAGGCCTTTGTGCCAATGCCGGCGCGGCAGCCAGGCCCAGCAGCAGCAACAGGACAAGCCGTCCACCCCGCCAGGGGAAGGCAAAGATGTCGGCCGCCATTGCAAAGCCCTCTTGTTCGGATATTTTCCGGCCCGATTCCTAGCACGAACGGCGACCTCTTGAACCTCCCGAAGGACCACAACGCACCCCCGCTCACCTACAAGGATGCGGGGGTGGACATCGAGGCCGGTGATTCGCTGGTCGAGCAGATCAAGCCGCTGGCGAAATCGACGCTTCGTCCCGGCGTTATGGGCGGTCTGGGAGGCTTTGGCGCGCTTTTCGACCTCAAGGCCGCCGGCTTCAACGATCCGATCCTCGTCTCGGGGACCGATGGCGTCGGCACCAAGCTGCGACTCGCCATCGACTCGGGCCTGCACGACACGGTCGGCATCGATCTGGTGGCGATGTGCGTCAACGATATCGTCGTCCAGGGTGCCGAGCCGCTGTTCTTCCTCGACTACTACGCGACGGGAAAGCTCGACATTGCGGCGGGCCGGGCGATTGTCTCGGGTATCGCGGAAGGTTGCCGGCAGGCAGGCTGTGCGCTCGTGGGCGGCGAAACCGCCGAAATGCCCGGCATGTACCCGGACGGCGACTATGACCTCGCCGGTTTTGCCGTCGGCGCCGTTGAGCGGGCCGGGATCCTGCCACGGCCCGACATGGCCGTCGGCGACGTATTGCTCGGCGTGGCGTCGGCCGGTGCGCATTCCAACGGCTTCTCGCTGGTGCGCCGCGTCCTGCAGCGCAGCGGTCTTGCCCCGGACGCAGCGGCCCCCTTCGCGGCCGGGCAACCACTGGCCGCCGCCCTGCTGACGCCGACCCGGATCTATGTCCGGCCTGTACTGGCGGCGATCCGCAGCACCGCGGCGGTGAAGGGGCTAGCCCACATTACGGGCGGCGGCTTGCCCGGCAATGTGCCGCGCATGCTGCCGCAAGGCCTGCGCGCCCGGCTCGACGCCACAGCATGGTCAGTGCCGCCTGTATTCCGCTGGCTGCGCGAAGCCGGCAATGTCCCGACGGACGACATGCTTCGCACGTTCAACTGCGGACTGGGCATGGTCGTGGCCGTGGCGCCGGCCGATGCCGATCGCGTCGCAGCCTGTCTGCGTCAGGCCGGTGAAACCGTCAGCCTGGTGGGGGTCATCGAACAGGCGCCGACGGCAGAGCCCGATTGCATCATCGTCCACGCCGACGCGCTATGGCGAAGCTGAAGGCTGGGGTGCTGATTTCCGGCCGCGGCAGCAACCTGCTGTCGCTGTTGCGGGCCTGCGCGGAACCGGATTTTCCCGCCTCTGTTGCGGTGGTGGTCAGCAGCCATGCCGATGCCGCCGGCCTCGCACACGCGGACCGCTTCGGCGTGCCCAAAACAGTCATCTCGCACCGCGATTATTCTAATCGTGAAAGCTTCGATCGGGCTGTCAGCACCGTGCTGGAGTCGCATGGCGTCGAGTTGGTCTGCCTTGCGGGTTTCATGCGCATTTTCAGCCCCTGGTTCCCCACCCGCTGGGCCAACCGGATCCTGAACATCCATCCCTCGCTGCTGCCTTCTTTCAAGGGCCTGGACGTCCATCAGCAGGCGATCGACGCCGGCGTTCGGGTCAGTGGCGCGACGGTGCATCTGGTGACGCCCGATCTCGATGCAGGCCCCATCGTGGCGCAGGCCGCGGTGCCGGTACACCAGGGCGACACCGCCGAGAAGCTGGCAGCACGTATCCTGGCAGCAGAGCACGAACTCTATCCGCTGGTATTGCGCTGGTTCGCCGAAGGGCGGGTGCGGCTGGAGCCGGTTGCAGGCAAAATTCCGCGGGTGGTGATTGACGGCGTCGCACCCGACGCCGCCCTGCTCTGGCGGCCCTAGACCCGAGCCGGGCTCTTTTCCCTACCGCCGTGTCTGGCTATAAGAGCGCCACTGCGGCCTCTGCCGCTCCCACTGCATCAGTTCCGTCGGGGAGAACCATGGCTGATACCGACTTCGACATGCGACAGCATCGCGAAACCTATGCCAGCGTGATGAAGCTGACGGGTTACACCATCCTGGCGATCCTGATCGTGTTGCTGGGCCTGGTGTTCGGCGTGGTGGCCAAGATGGGCTGGTCCGCGATCGTGGCGATGTTCGTCGCGCTGGTCGCGCTCACCATCGTCGCTGCCGTCAGGCGCTGACGCCTTTCTGTCAGCCGTCAGCCCACCAGTTCGCAGCCGGCGAAGAAGTAGGCGATTTCGGTAGCGGCGTTTTCCGGCGAGTCGGAGCCGTGCACCGAATTGGCCTCGACCGATTCGGCGAAGTCCTTGCGGATGGTTCCCGGGGCGGCGTTGGCGGGATTGGTGGCGCCCATGATCTCGCGGTTGCGCGCGATGGCGTTCTCGCCCTCCAGGACCTGGACCACCACGGGACCGGACGTCATGAAGGAAACCAGACCGTTAAAGAACGGCCTCTCCTTGTGCACGGCGTAGAACGTTTCGGCCTGCTGCTGCGTCATGCGGATGCGCTTCTGGGCGATGACGCGCAGGCCAGCCGCCTCGAAGCGCTCGTTGATCTTGCCGGTCAGATTACGCCGCGTGGCATCCGGCTTGATGATCGAGAAGGTGCGCTCCAGCGCCATCGTGGTCTCCGTGTTCAGCGGGCGGTCGATTCGGTGGCGCGCCTTATAGTGTGTCGGCCGCGGGCAGGCAACCGGCCCCTCTCGCTTTGCGCCTTGCCGGGTCCATGCTAAACGCGCGGCCATGCTGCACATCAACGATCTGGTCTACCGCATCGCCGGGCGGCTGCTGTTTGACCGCGCCACGGTGGCCATCGCTGACGGGCACCGTGTCGGCCTGGTCGGGCGTAACGGCACGGGCAAGTCGACGCTGCTGCGCCTGATCCGTGGCGATGCAGCCATCGACGGCGGCTCGATCCAGGTCCGTAACCGCGCCCGTGTCGGCGAGGTGGCCCAGGAGGCCCCGGGCGGAGATCAGCCGGTGCTCGATACAGTGCTGAAGGCCGATCGCGAGCGGACAGAGCTGCTGGCCGAAGCCGAAACGGCAAGCGATCCTCACCGGGTGGCCGAAATTCATACGCGCCTGGCCGATATCGGCGCGCACGCCGCGCCGGCGCGGGCCGCTGCCATCCTGAGCGGCCTGGGTTTCGACCACCACGCCCAGAGCCAGCCTTGCGATACGTTCTCGGGCGGCTGGCGCATGCGTATTGCGCTTGCCCAGGCACTCTTCGCCGAGCCTGACCTGCTGCTGCTGGACGAGCCCAGCAACCATCTCGATATCGAGGCCCGGTTGTGGCTGGCGGACTACCTTAGGACCTATCGCCATACCCTGCTGCTGGTCAGCCACGATCGCGAGCTGCTGAACGCCGTCTGCAACCGGATCGTCCACATCGACCAGGGCAAGCTCGTCGCCTACGACGGCAACTACGACAGCTTCGAACGGACGCGGCGCGAACGGGCCGAACGTCAGGCGGCTCTGCAGGCGCGCCAGATTGCCGAGCGCAAGCGCATCCAGGCCTTCGTCGATCGCTTCCGTGCCAAGGCCAGCAAGGCCCGCCAGGCCCAGTCGCGCATCAAGCTGCTGGAGAAGATGGAGCCGATCGTGCCGGTGGCCGAGGAAACGCCGGTCGAATTCGCCTTTCCCGGCCCCGACAAGCTGGCGCCGCCGCTCATCACCATGGACCGCGTTGCCGTCGGCTATGTGCCCGGCAAGCCGGTCCTGCGCCGGCTTGATCTGCGCATTGACATGGACGACCGCATTGCCCTGCTGGGCCAGAACGGCAATGGCAAGTCGACCTTCATCAGGCTGCTGGCCGACAGGCTCAGGCCGCAGGAAGGTATATTGCGCAAGTCACCGCGGCTGCGCGTCGGATACTTCTCCCAGCAGCAGGAAGAAGAGCTGGACCTCGATGGCACGCCGTTCGAGCACATGCGCCGGCTGATGCCGGATGCGACACCAACCGCCGTGCGCGCCCAGCTCGGCCGGTTCATGTTCTCGGGCGCAAGAGCCGATCAGGCCGTCCGTTCGCTCTCAGGTGGAGAGAAGACGCGTCTGCTGTTCGCCCTCATGACGCGCGATGCGCCCCATATCCTGCTGCTGGACGAGCCCACCAATCACCTGGACATGGATTCCCGCACGGCCCTGGTGGAGGCGCTCAACGAGTACGAGGGCGCGGTGATCCTGGTAAGCCACGATGCGCATCTGGTGCGCCTGGTGGCCGACCGGCTGTGGCTGGTCGCGGACGGCACGTGTACGTCCTTCGATGGCGATCTCGACGACTACGAGCGGCGGCTGCTGAACGAGCGCGGCGGCCGCAACACGAACGGTTCTGAGGATGTCAAGCCTGGCGGCAGCGGACGCAAGGAACAACGCCGACAGGCGGCTCACGCACGCAACCGGCTGGCACCGCTGCGCCGCGCCGTCGAGCGTGCCGAGAAAGATCTCGGCACTCTGACGGCAAAGCGTGTGGCACTCGAAGCCCGCCTCAACGATCCCGCGCTCTACAGCAGCACGCCCGACGCGGTGACCGCGCTGCAGATCGAGCTCAGCGAGATCGTGAGACAGCTCAGCGTGGCCGAAGAGGCGTGGCTGGCAAGCCAGGAAGCGCTCGAACAGGCGGAAAACGCCGACGCCGCGTAGTTCACACTCAAGATGCTGGAGTTCGAAAACCGCTTCATGGTGAGCTTGTCGAACCATGAAGGGGCCCCCACCGCTGTGCGACGCCTTCATGGTTCGACAAGCTCACCATGAAGGCTATTCTACGCTTTGCCGGGTATGCGGCAGGCGCTACGCCGCGGCCGGGGCGCGGTTGAACCGCCTGATCTGCAGCACCGTCAGCACGTTCAGCATGTAGATGGCGAAGGCACCCCAGAAGATCGCGTGCGGCATATGGTGGTCCATCAGCCAGCCGAAGACCGGTGGCGAGATCATCGAGCCGACATCCAGCCCGGAATAGACGAAGCCGAACACCTTGCCGGAGGAGCCCGGCGGCGTGGCGCCGCGCACGATCATGTCGCGCGAGGGGCCCGTCAGCCCGCCCGCAAAGCCGCTCAGCGCCATCAGCGGCAGCACCAGCCACGGCGCGATCCCGCCGGTGGCGATGACCGCGGTCAGGGCGCCGGCGGCGAACAGCCCTCCGGCCGCCACCGCGTCATGACGCACGGCACGGTCGGCAATCCAGCCGCCAATCACCACACCCACCGCGGAGCCGATCAGCAATGCAGCCAGGGCGGCGGCGGCGGCTTCCAGCGTGACGGGATACATTTCCCGAAGCGCCGGCACGGCGAACTGCTGGATGCCCACCACCGTGATGGCGATGAACGCGAAATAGAGCATGCAGATCAGGATTGGCGGCGCCAGCAACGCCGACATGTCAAACTGCCCCGCCTTGCGGGACTCCGATCGCGCCACGCGATGGTCCACCATGACGCTGCCCTGGGTGGCCACCGCCAGCGCGACCAGCAGGCCCAAGGCCGACACGATGAGAGCAGTCGCCTGCCAGCCGATTGCACCCGAAAGGAAGTAGATAGCCGGCGCGGCCGGTGCCCACCCCAGCGTGCCACCCAGCCCGTGCACGCTGTAGGCGCGGCCAAGCCGGCCCTCGTTCACCGAAGCGTTGAGAATGGCAAAGTCGGCGGGATGGAAGACGCAATTGCCAATGCCGGCGAGCGCCACCATCGGCACCAGGCTCCAGAACCCGGAAGCCAGGGCGGCAACCAGGGCAAAGGCAGTGGCAGCAGCCAGCAGGCCAAACGCCAGCACCGGACGTGCGCCAAACCGGTCCACGGCGAAACCCGCCACCGTCTGCCCAACCCCCGAGATGCCGTAGAAGACCGCGCCCAGCGCGCCCACCTGCGCGTAGCTCAGCTCGAAATCGGGCATGACCACGATCAGCAACGTCGCCAGCGCCAACTGGTAGAAATGGCTCAGCCCGTGGGCGATGCCGATGATGCCGATGACCCGGGCATCGCGGGCGAGCGATTGCGACAAGGCGACAGACATGAAGCTCCCCGGCTCAAACGGGCGCGCCCGCATGCCGGAAGCCACGCACGGCGCAACCGGAGATTACGTTATCCACTCCCTCCAGGCGATCGGCTGCACTTCATGGCAGGTCTGTCATGCATGATTGCATCAGATTTTGAATCCCAGCGCACGCAACTTGCGTTCCAGCACGGCAATGCCTTCGCGTGTGTTGCCCCGGCGGCATTGCTCCACAGCGCTCTGTGCCTCGACCGCACTAAAGGCGCTGCCCGACCGGCCCTCGCCACCGGGATTGCTGTATCGCACATACTTGGCGTACAGATCCTCGCACCGCGCCAGATCATCACCGGACGGCGCCTGACCTGCCGCCGGCAGGGCGGCAACGAGGGCAACCAGCGTTACCGGTAGCCAGATGTGTCGCTTCATGAGAACAGCGTTATGCCTGTTCTCGCGGGTCATGCCACTCGCGTTTCTTCAACTCTGCGTCACCGGCTTGCCGATGCATAACTGCGTTTCGTGTTGCGCGCCCGTGCAGGTTTGCAGAACCGCAAACATGCCGCCAAGGTACCTGCCGCAACTGGGAGGCAAGCATGAAGCGGTGGACGCGACGTCCCGAGGGGTCGACCTGGGGTGACTGGGGCGAAGACGACCAGCTCGGCCGCCTCAACCTTCTCACGCCGCAGAAAGTCCTGCAGGGCGTTGCCGAAGTGAAGGAAGGCCGCAGCTTCTGCCTGAGCCTGCCGCTCGATCTGCCGGGCGGTAATGTCCTCAATCCGCGCCGCCTACCGCCGGTGCTCTCGCCAACGGGCGACCAGAATGGCTGGCGCTTCAATTTCCTGACGGGCAAGCTGGATGCGCGACATACCGACGTCGTGTCCGATGACCGCGTGATCCTGACCCTGCAATACTCCTCGCAATGGGACACGCTGGCCCATGTCGGTGGCCTGTTCGACGCGGACGGCGATGGCAAGCCGGAAGCGGTCTATTACAACGGCTTCCGTGCCGGCACGGATGTCGTGGGCCCGCAACAGGACGCTGGTGCCGACGGTTGCGGCCACATGTGCTACGCGCACAAGCTTGGCGTCGAGAACATGGCCGAGAAGCCGATCCAGGGACGCGGCGTGCTCGTCGATCTCGAGAAGCACCTCGGCCGCGATCACCGTCTGGTCGACTACGAGCAGTTCATGCGCATCCTCGACGCCGACCGGGTGGTTGTCGAAACCGGCGACATGCTGCTGCTCCATACCGGCTTCGCCACCATGCTGGTTGAGATGAACGGCAAGCCGGACCCGAAGAAGGTCCATGCCATGTGCGCCGCGCTCGACGGCCGCGACCAGCGCCTGCTGCAATGGATCACCGATAGCGGCATCGTCTCGCTAATTGCCGACAATTACGGCGTGGAGGCCGTGCCGGCCAGGGACGCAGGCACCGGAGAACAGCCTGCCCTCCCGCTGCACCACCACTGCCTGTTCAAGCTGGGCATCAATCTCGGCGAGATGTGGTACCTGCACGATCTCGCCATGTGGCTGCGCGCCAACAACCGCTCCCGCTTCCTGCTGACGGCACCCCCCTTGCGCCTGCCCGGTGCTGTCGGCTCGCCCGCCAACGCCATCGCCACGGTCTAGGTCAACTCGCCGGCGAGCCGCTTGGCGTAGGTGACGTCAGCAAGCTTCTTGGAAGCGAAACGCTCGTCGCCTCGGGGTACGAGAAGCGCGACGTACGGTGCCAGCAGTGGTGGCGGTGCCGGTGGTTCGTCACGGCCCTCCGGCATCTCGACTTCGGCCAGCGCAAAATAGGTCTGCCGGGCGGTCTTGAAGAAATCGACGTCCCAGCCGCAATCGCTATCGGCGAGGTGGAATCGCACTTTCTCCAGCGCCTCGCGCCGCAGAGTCCAGAGCCGCTCGAAATCGGCGGCCGACATGTCGGTTTCAATCTCGACCATCTCGCCGCCGATTGTGCGCTTGAACGAGAAGATGTGCCGAACACCATCGGCGTCTTGGAACCGGCGGATGCGCAATCCAGGCGCGTCGAGATAGGCTTGCCGCACGGCATGCCTGGTCCATGGCGGACAGGCCGCGGTCAAGGCTCGCTCCAGCGCCCCATCCGGATCGCGCAGCACGAACTTGCGCTCGTTCTCAATCGGCATTTGCCGGCCCTTCTACGCTAAAGTACCACGCAGCGATGCACTTTTTGTTGCTCCAGCGCCTGCGGGCATGGCGAAATGCCCGGCCATGACCGACACGCTCGACACCCTGCCGACGCCCTGCCTGATCCTCGACCGCGCGATCCTGCGGCGCAATGTGAGGCGGATCACCGAACGCCTGAAACCCGCCGACGTTCAGCTCCGCCCGCATCTGAAGACCGCCAAGTCCGTCGAGATCGGCCGCATGGCCACGGCCGCGTTCGACGGCCGCATCACCGTCTCGACCCTGGCCGAAGCCAGGTACTTTGCGGCCGGCGGCTTCCGCGACATTCTCTACGGAGTCGGCATCGTGCCCTCCAAGCTGCCAGCCGTGACGGCGATCCGGCGCGAGGGCGTCAATCTGCGGATCGTGACGGACAACCTGCCCGTGGCGCGCGCCATCGCGGACGCAGCCGCGGCCGGCGACAGCTTTTCGGTATTCATCGAGATCGACAGCGGCGCCGGCCGCGCGGGGCTGCCTTTCCCCGAGCTTCCGGGGCTGGTCGATATCGGCCGCGTTCTGCACGATGCGCCGAACGTCGAGCTCGCCGGCGTCATGACCCACGCCGGCCACTCCTATCACGAGAGCACGCCCGCGGGCATTGCGCGCGTCGCCGAGCAGGAACGGCTGGCCGTCGTCACCGCCGCCGAGACATTGCGGGCAGCCGGCCTGCCCTGCCCGATCGTCAGCGCCGGCTCGACACCCACGGCGATGCATGCCCGCAGCTTCGAGGGCGTAACGGAGATGCGCCCGGGCGTGTTCGTGTTCAACGACCTCGACCAGGCTGGTATCGGTTCGTGCGGCGCCGGCGATCTGGCGCTCTCTGTAATGGCTTCGGTCATCGGCCACTATCCGCACCGCAACCAGCTCCTGATCGATGCCGGTGCGCTCGCGCTCTCCAAGGACATCAGCGCCCAGGAGTTCATGCCCAAGGCCGGCTATGGCTTCATCAAGGATGCGCCGGTCAAGGACCTCGCCGTCGTGGCCTGCTCGCAGGAGCATGGCTTCGTGCAGGCCGACCAGCCCCTGCCCTACGACAAGCTGCCGATTGGCAGCCGCGTGCGCATATGGCCCAACCATGCGTGCATCACGGCCGCTGCCTATGATCGCTATCACGTGGTTGACAGCGAAGAGAGTGACGGCCGCACCATCGTTGCCACCTACGACCGCATCAACGGCTGGTAAAGGGCGCATGAAGCGCGAGGTTGCGGTCCGTTGAACACGCCCTGGGAACGCGGACATCTTGCCCGCATCGCCCGCAGCGCAAGCGGAAGGCGAAAATACTTCGGCGCTGCGCGCCGATGCGGGCGGGACGCCCGCGCTCCCGGCACACTTCAACGCTGGACCTTCTTGCCGTGCGCCCTGCTGCTGATCGCGCTGCTTGCAATGAATGCTCAGGCGCAGGCACCGGTTGGTGCACTGACCTTCAATGCTGACGACCAGCCCGGTGAGCCGCCCATTCCCGTGCAGGTCTGGTATCCGGCGAGTGTGTCCGGTGTAAACGACAACGGTGAACCGGCCGGCGGTCCGGTACATCCCCTGCCCGGCCGCCGGCGTCTGATCATGCTGTCGCATGGCTCTGGCGGCATGCCCCTGAACCAGCGCGATCTGATCCTGCACCTGGCCGCCAGTGGCTCGATCGTGGCTGGCCCACTGCATCCCTACGACAACGTTACCGATCACTCGGGACCGGGAACCGACCTGCAGCTCATCGGCCGCCCGCGCCACATCGTGCGGAGCATCGATGCGCTGCTGGCACATCCCCAGCTTGGCCCGCTGATCGACCCGGCTCGCATCGGCATTATCGGCTACTCCGCGGGGGGCTATACGGCGCTGGTGGTGATCGGCGGTCGGCCGGACTTCGCGCTCGGGCCGGAGCACTGCGCGCGCACCGAGCGCGATCGCATGTTCTGCGGCTGGATGCGCCGCGGCGGCATCCAGCGCCTGCGGCCGGACTGGACCATTGCACATGACCCGCGCGTGCGCGCTGCTGTGCTGCTGGCGCCAGCCTATGGCGTGTTTTTTGACAGGCGCGGACTGGCTGACGTGAAGGCGGCCGTGCGCATGTACCGCGCCGAGGCGGACCAGGTGGTCCTCCATCCGTACAATGAGGATCAGTTACGCCGGGCACTGCCGCGGCCACCCGAGTATGCCGTTGTGCCCGGCGGCCATTTCGTGTTCGTGTCCCCCTGCCGTCGCCCCTCGCCGGCCATGCTGTGCCGCGATCCTGCGGGCGTCGATCGCGTAGCGATCCACCGCCGTCTGAAAGCCGAGATTCGTGATTTCTTCGACCGCACCCTCGGCCGGTAAGGATCGTGGCAGCAGTGAACAGGGAGCAGCAATGAAGACCGTGACGCACAATCCAGCGAAAGGAATCTACGCGGCGACTCCGGACTACGTTCACGCCACCGAGGTACGCGAAGCCAGCCGGCTGCTGTTCGTCAGCGGCACGATGGGACTGGACGAGCGGGGCATCGCGGGCTCAACGCTCGACGAGCAGCTTCGACTCATCTGGTCGAATATCCGGACGATCCTCGCGAGCGCCGACATGACCACCGACAATATCGTCCGCCTGACGAGCTACCTGCGCGATGCAACCTATGCCGAGGCCAACGCGGCCGCTCGCGTGCACGCGCTGGGTAACCGCCTGATCCCCACGACCGCCATCGTCGTCCAGACCCTGTCATCCGACTGGCTGGTCGAGATCGAAGTGATCGCCGCTGCCTGAGTGCTCGCCGCCGTTTTGCATCGGAGTTTGTTTGCATGCAGCTAAGGGATGCGTTGTTCCTCGTGACCATGCTCGCGTGGTCCGCCCAGGCATCTGCACTGGCGCAGACACCCAAAGCATCAGCAGGGCTTGCCCATGTCGGGCTGCGCGAGGTCGTGTACCCGGACGATCAGGAGCCGGCCGGCATCCGCACATGGCTCTGGTACCCGACGCGGGCACAGCCCGAACCGTGGATGGCCAATGCCTACCTGGTGCAAACACGCAAGGATGCCGCGCCGATTCCCGGGCCAAAGCCGCTCGTCGTGCTGTCGCATGGCAGCTTCGGCTATGTCTTCGGCCTGCATCACTTCGCGGAATACCTCGCGGCGCGCGGCTATGTGGTGGCAACGCCCATGCATCCGCGCGACAACAATGCCGACAGTTCCGGCACCTACTCCGACCTGCAGCTCGTCGGACGCTCCAGGCACATTGCGCGCGTGATCGACGGTGTACTGCGCGACCCCGTCATGGGCCCGCTGGTCGATCCCCAGCGCATCGGCATGGCGGGTTTCTCCGCCGGCGGCTTCACGGCGCTCACCGTGCTGGGCGCCGTACCGGATTTCGCGCGGCTCACGGAATACTGCCAAGGCAATCCCGATGACGGAGTCGCCTGCTCCGGTGGCCTCGAGGGCAAGGTCCGCATTGAACGACCGGACTGGCGCCAGACGCCCGATCCGCGCGTCAAGGCCGCGGTGCTGATGGCACCCGGATTGGGCTTCATGTTTTCGCGCAAGACGCTGCAGGCGGTGACCCGACCGGTGCTGATTTACCGGGCTGCAAACGACCAGGCCATCCGCCATCCCTTCAGCGAGGAATGGATTGCCGAAGCGCTGGGCCGAAAGCCTGAATACCACGTCGTGCCTGGGCCGCACCTGATCTTCCTGGCACCCTGTGCACCAGGCCGCGCGGATGAGATCTGCCGCAATCCGCCCGGCATCGATCGCGAGGCCGTTCATGCGACTATCAATGCCGGGATGCTCGACTTCTTCGGGCGCACGCTGCGCTGAATCGCGGCGGATTGTGGGCGCAAAGGCCCAGCTTTAGCCATGAACATTCCCCGGCGCCGGCCATATTGGTTTCCAACATCCTGCCCGTATGTCCGGCGCGTCCGGGTAGGAGGAGCAAATGATCAAGAACATTGTCGCCCTGTCGCTTGCCGCAGTGCTTGCCAGCGCTTGCGGCGACACTTGGGGTCAGCGCGCCGTAACCGGTGGCGCCATCGGCGCCGGATCAGGCGCCCTGATCGGTGGGGCCACTGACGTGGGCGTGCTTCCGGGTGCACTGATCGGCGGCGCGGTCGGCGCGGGCGTCGGCGCGGCCACCACGCCGAAGCGGCGCTACTACCGCGATCGCGGCTACTACTACTAGATTGGACGTTGTTGCCGGGCGGCGTCAGGGCCGCCCGGCGCTATAGCGAGTTCACCGTGTGGCCGCCGTCAACGACGATGTTGGCGCCGGTCATGAAAGCCCCGGCATCGGACGCCAGCAGCAATAGCGGACCGTCGAGGTCGGCCAGTTGGCCCAGGCGCCGCTGCGGCACCCGCTCAATCAGCCGCTTTCCCGCTGCCGTCTGCCAGAACGCGGCGTTCATCTCGGTTTCAATGTAGCCGGGCGAGATGGCATTCACCTGGATGCCATGCCGGGCCCATTCCATCGCCAGCGCGCGCGTGAGGTGCAGCAACCCGGCCTTGGCGGCGTTGTAGGGCGCCACCTGCCCGATCGTCCTCAGACCCAGGATCGAGGCGATGTTGATGATGCGCCCGCCGCGTTTGGCTTCCACCATGCGCTGGGCCGCGGTCTGCGCCACCAGCCAGGCGCCGCGCAGGTTGGTGTTCACCACTTCATCCCAATCCGCCTCGGGCATCTCCAGCGCCGGCTTCACGATCGAGATGCCGGCGTTGTTGATCACGATGTCGATCTTTCCCAGGGCATCCTCCGCCGCCGTGTAGCCAGCGCGGATCGACTCGCCTGACATCACGTCCATCGCAACGGCAGCGGCCTTGCCACCAGCACTCTGAAATTCATGCACCAGCGCCTCGAGCCGTTCGCGGCGGCGCGCTGCGAGCGCCACGGCGGCACCATTGGCCGAGAGAGTCCGCGCGAAATGCGTACCCAGGCCCGAGGACGCGCCGGTCACCAGCGCCACCTTGCCGCTAAGATCGAATATCTTGGACATGCGAACGCCACCCCTGTTTCATGCCGCGGCGCCGTTATAGGCATCCCTCCCGTTCTGGCAAACGTCTTCCCTCTCGCCCGAATGAATCCGCCCCCTCGCACCTCGACCGACTGGCGCCTTGTCTGGGTGCTGGTCCTGGCGGGATTTGCCATCGCATCGCTGGTCGGAAAGGCGCCGCCGGCCCTGCCCGCCATTCGCGCAGAGCTGGACATCGACTTGCGTGCCGCGGGCTGGTTTGTCTCGCTGGTGAACCTGATGACAGCGCTTGGCGGCACGCTGATGGCGCTGGCCGCCGACCGTGTGGGCCACCGACGCCTCGCCATGACAGGCCTCCTCGCCGGCGCGCTGGCCAGCGCTCTGGGTGCAATGGTGCATTCCCCCACCGCGCTCTTCCTCAGCCGCGCCGTCGAGGGTCTCGGATTCCTTGCCGTAGCCGTGTCGATGCCGCCGCTCGTGCTGCGCCTAAGCACGGCAAGCGACGCGCGCCAGGCGATGGCGCTCTGGGGTGCTTATCTGCCCGGCGGCGCCGGCCTGATGGCGCTGGCCTCGGCGGGGCTGCTGCCTACCGTGGGCTGGCGCGGCGTGTGGTGGGTTTCAGCCGCAGTGCTCGTGGTAATGGCCTGTGTCCTGTTTCACTCGCGGGCCGGGCGGGATGCCAACGCGCTGCCACGCAGCGGCCGCTCGCTGGGGCGCGATATGCTCGATGCCGCGGGCTCTCGCGGCGCGCTGGCCATTGGTGCGTGTTTCGGCTGCTATGCCGGAAGCTGGTTTGCCCTGATCGGCTTCCTGCCGACGCTGCAGGTCGAGCGTCTGGGGTTCGATCCGGCAACTGCGGCCGCGATCACCGCCGGCGTGATCGTCGTCAACGTGACGGGTTCGATTACGGCAGGCTGGCTGCTCCACCAGGGCTGGCGCCGGTTCACCATCCTGGCCGGGACCGCGGTCATCATGGCGCTGACCGCAGCCGGCGTATTTCTCGACCTGCTGCCGCCCGTGCTGCGGCTGGCCATGGCGTTCCTGTTTTCGGCTGTGGCCAGTGCCATCCCGGGCGCCCTCTTCGCCGCCGTTCCCGTGCATGCGCCCCGTCCCGCGCTGGTCGGCGCCACGACGGGCATCCTGATGCAGGGTTCGAATGTCGGCTCGTTGCTGGGTCCGCCCATTGTGGCGGCGCTGGTCTCCGCCGGCGGTTGGCCCTGGGCACTCTGTTTTACAACGCCGACACTTGCTGGCGCGGTACTTGCGGCGTGGGTGCTGCATCGCACAGAGCAGCGGCTGGACCGGTCGCGTCAGTAGGGAACGCCAGCCGAAAGCAGATGGTCGAAATAGGCAATGGTGCGGATCAGCCCGTCCTCAAGCTTCACCTTCGGTTGCCATTTCAGGACCCGCTTCGCCATCCGGATGTCGGGCTGACGCTGCATCGGATCGTCCGCCGGCAGGGGCTTGCGGATCAGCCGCGATTTCGAGTTGGTCAGCCTGATCACCGTTTCGGCCAGTTGCCGGATGGTAAACTCACCCGGGTTGCCGAGGTTGATGGGACCGGTGACGGAGTCCGGCGCCGACATCAAGCGGACAAAGCCCTCGATCAGGTCATCGACGTAGCAGAACGAGCGGGTCTGCTTGCCGTCGCCGTAGATCGAGATCGGCTGGTTCTTCAGCGCCTGGACGATGAAGTTGGAAACCACCCGCCCGTCATTGGGATGCATGCGTGGACCATAGGTATTGAAGATGCGCGCCACCCGGATCCGCAGCCTGTGCTGGCGGTGGTAATCGAAGAAGAGTGTTTCGGCGCAGCGCTTGCCCTCGTCGTAGCAGGCGCGCGGCCCGATCGGATTGACGTTGCCGCGGTAGCCCTCGGGCTGGGGATGGACGTCGGGATCGCCATACACCTCGCTGGTGGACGCCTGGAAGATCTTGGCCCGCGTGCGCTTGGCAAGGCCGAGCATGTTGATGGCGCCATGCACGCTGGTCTTGGTGGTTTGCACCGGATCGTGCTGGTAGTGGATGGGCGACGCCGGACAGGCGAGGTTGTAGATCTCGTCGACCTCGACATAGAGCGAAAACGTCACGTCGTGGCGCATCACCTCGAAGTGCGGATGGTCCAGCAAGGGCACAAGATTGCGCTTAGTGCCGGTAAAATAGTTGTCGACGCACAGCACGTCATGGCCGTCGTTCAGCAGCCGCTCGCACAGGTGTGACCCCAGGAAACCGGCGCCGCCGGTTACCAGAACCCGTTTTGGCATGGGATGTCTCGCTGGACTGTCCGGAAAAGGCGTGAGGCAGGAAGCTACTGCGGGGGCATGGGGTAGGACAAGCTGACATGCCCGTCTATGCTGCGCGTTGACACCACTATGGAGGAAAATCTTGACGACAGTGCCCCGGTCCATCGCCGAGATTGCCCGTCTGCACGCGAAGCGGCTGGGCGACACGCCGGCCGTGGTATACCGCGGCCGCGCGACGGACTATGCCACGCTCGACCGCCGGGCGAGCCAGGTTGCCAATGGCCTGATCGCGGCGGGCTTGAAACCGCAAGCGCGCGTGGCGCACCTGGACAAGAGCGACGATGCCTTCTTCGAGCTGTTCTTCGGCTGCGCCAAGGCGAACTGCGTCATGGTGTCGGTGAACTGGCGGCTGGCCGCGCCGGAGATCCTGCACATCATCAATGACGCGGAAGCCGAGATTCTGTTCGTGGGCGAGGAGTACTTGCCCGTCCTGGACAGGATTCGCGCCCAGCTCACCACTGTGCGGACCATTGTCGCCCTGGGCGGCGATCATCCCGAGCTGGAGCCTTTTGTGCGCTGGCGCGACCGCCATCCCGACAGCGATCCGAAGCTGCCGACCGCCCCGGACGACGTCGCGGTGCAGTTCTACACGTCCGGCACCACCGGGTTGCCCAAGGGCGCGCAACTCACCAACAGGAACCTGCTGCACCTGCTGCCGACATGGACCCCGACCTGGCAGATGGGACCGGCCGTCCGCAATCTCGTGGTGCTGCCGATGTTCCATATCGGCGGCGCCGGCTGGGCGTTGGCCGGCCTCTACGCCGGCTGCACCAACTACGTCACGCGCGACGTGGTGCCGCTGGAGATCCTCAACCTCATCCAGCAGGAACGCATCGCCGTCGCGCTCTTCGTGCCCGCCATCATCCTGTTTCTGGTGCAGGCGCCGCGGATCCACGAGACAGATCTGTCCAGCCTGAAGCTCATTGTCTACGGCGCTGCGCCGATTCCGGCCGACCTGCTGCGGCAGGCGCTCAAGATCTTCCCGTGCGGCTTCCAGCAGGTCTACGGCCTGACCGAAAGCACCGGCGCCGTCACGCTGTTGCCGCCGGAAGATCACGACCCCGACGACCCGAAGAAGCTTCTGTCGTGCGGCTACGCCCAGAAAGGCGTCGAGCTGCGCATCGTTGGCGAAGACGGCAGCGCCTGCGCGCCGAACCAGGTCGGCGAGATCGCGATCCGTTCGCCGCAGGTCATGAAGGGCTACTGGAAGCTGCCGGACGCAAGCCGGCGCGCCATGCGCGATGGCTGGCTGTTCACCGGCGACGCCGGCTACCTCGACGAGAAAGGCTATCTCTACATCTACGACCGGGTGAAGGACATGATCGTAAGCGGCGGCGAGAACATTTACCCCGCCGAAGTCGAGAGCGCGCTGTTCGGGCATCCGGCCGTTGCCGACGTGGCCGTGATCGGTATTCCCGACGAGCGCTGGGGCGAAGCCGTGAAGGCTGTCGTGGTCAAGAAGCCCGGCGCCGAACTTGGTGCGGGCGAGCTGATCGCCTGGGCGCGCGAGCGCATCGCCGGCTACAAGCTGCCCAAGTCCGTGGATTTCGTGGACACCCTGCCCCGCAATCCGACTGGCAAGATCCTGAAGCGTGAGCTGCGCAAGCCTTACTGGGAAGGCAAGGAGCGGCAGATCAACTGAGCCCGTTGACAGGCCCGCCGGAATAATCGAACGTTCGTTCAGGAGGACCGCCGATGGCCCGCTACGAACGTGTGATCCGCAATGGCACCATCATCGATGGCTCGCGGCTGCCGCGGTTTCGCGGCGATATCGGCATCCGGGCCGGCCGCATCGCAGAGATCGGCCACATTGATCCCGCCGATGCCGACGAGGTGATCGATGCCGACGGCCTGATCGTGGCGCCGGGCTTCGTCGACCTGCATACCCACTACGACGCCCAGCTTTTCTGGGATCCGTACTGCACGCTCTCGGGATGGCATGGCATCACCTCCGTGGTCATCGGCAATTGCGGCTTCGGCTTCGCGCCGGTTCGTCCCGACATGCGCGAGCGGGCGATGATGACCATGACGCGCGTTGAAGCGATCCCCATGGCCTCGATGAAACAGGGCATGCCATGGGACTGGGTGACGTTCCCGGAGTTTCTCGACAGCGTCGAGCGCGCGCCGAAGGCCATCAACATCCTGCCCTATGTGCCGATCGCGCCGCTGCTGATCTGGGTCCTCGGATTCGAAGCCGCGAAGGAGGGTCGGCGCCCCACGGAAGCGCAGCATCGCGAGCTCTGCCGCCTGCTCGACGAGGCGATGGATGCCGGCGGCTGCGGGTGGTCGGCACAACGGATGCTGCCGACAGGTCCGGCCTGCGTGCAGCGCGACTTCGACGGCAGCCCGATGCCGACGGACGTGATGCATGACGATACCTGCCGGGAGCTGGCCCGCGTGCTGCGGCGGCGTAACCAGGGCTTCATGCAGATGCTGCTGATCTCCGGCGACAACGCGCAAGACCAGCGCTTCTACGAGGAGATGGCCGAGATCAGCGGCCGGCCGATGATCATGAACGTGGTGCAGGCCTTCGACCACAGGCCGGAAATCCATCGCCGCGTGCTGGCATGGCTGAGAAGCTGCCGCGAGCGTGGCATCCGTGTCGTCGGTCAGGGGCTGACGACGGACGCTGGCTTCACGTTCACCTTCGAGAACTGGAACCTGTTCGACGATTCCCAGCCGTGGTGCGATGCCACTACCGGCTCGCTCGAAGAACGCAAACAGAAGCTGGCCGACCCTGCGCGCCGCCAGGCCTTGAAGGACAACATGCCGCGCACGGCCACGGGACCGCTGCCGGAGATCGTGATCGTCGGTCCCCGGCTCGACAGGAACAAGCCCTGGCTCGACCACACGCTGGCCCTTGCCGGCAAGAAGATGGGCAAGCACCCGGTCGACGTAATGCTCGACATGGCGGTCGAGGAAGACCTGAAGACAGAGTTCTTCGCTGCGCCGCCCAATGGCAACATCGAGTATCTCAAGGAGATCGTCGATGATCCCTATGTCCTGTTCGGCGTGTCCGACGGAGGCGCCCACACCAAATTCCTGACGGCGGGCCGCTATCCGACCGAAACGCTGTGCAAGGTCGTGCGGGAGCACTGCATGATCTCGCTGGAGGAAGCGCACTGGCGGCTTTCCGCCCTGCCCGCCCAGGTCGCGGGCTTCGAGGGCCGCGGCGTTCTGCGAAAAGGCGCACCAGCCGATATCGTCGTCTACGATTTTGAAAATCTCGCCGTGATGCCGGACGAGATCGTGCACGATCTGCCCGGTGGCGAATGGCGGCGGATCCAGCGGGCGCGCGGCTATCGCTACGTGCTGGTGAACGGCGAGGTCACGATCCGCGACGATCAGCAGACCGGCGTCTGCTCCGGCTGGCTCCTGCGCCACGGCGTCGGCAGATCCCCGGCCACAGCCCGCGCCGCCTGAGCCCGCCATGGCCTCCCGGGCACCGCGCCATGCCGGCACCAGCCCTGCCAATATGCCGGGCGAGGATGCCGGCGGACGCCGTGTCGTGCTCATGGCTGCGCTGGAAGCCTTCGCCGAGCAGGGCTTTCATGGCACCTCAATGCGCGACATCGCGGCGCGCGCGGGCATGAGCGTCTCGGCGGCCTATTACTACTTCCCCTCCAAGGCCGCCCTGCTCCAGCGCATCATGGTGGATGTCACCAGGGACTTGATCGCCGCCCTGGAAGCGGCCCGTGCGGCGGCCGATCAGCAGCCCGGGGCGCAACTCGCCGCGATCGTGCGCGCGCACGTGCTGCTGCACACGGAGCGGCAGAGGGAGTCCTTCGTCGGCAACAGCGAGCTGCGCAGCCTGTCGGCGCGGGATCGCGCATCCGTGATCGGCCTGCGCGACCAGGTATCTGCGATCTTCAAGCAGGTGATTGCCGAAGGCCGCGACCAGGGACAGTTCGACTGTCCGCATCCTGCCGAGGCGGTTTTGGCCATCACCACCATGTGCACCGCCGTGGCCGGCTGGTATCGCCCCGGCGGCCGGCTGGCACCGCACGCTGTCGCCGACCGCTACGCCGCCCTCGCCCTGCGCCTGGTCGGTTGCCGCACTTGACCTCCCAGTCCTGTCATCCCGAGCGCCAGCGAGGATCTCCTGCGGCAGTGACACCGTGCGTTATTCGCGGAAGATCCCTCGCTGGCGCTCGGGATGAGGAGCAGGGCATTCGCATATGATCAAAAATCCTTCCCCCGGAGGGGGAAGGTGCCCGAAGGGCGGAAGGGGGATGTCTCAACCCGCTCGGCGTCGCGCATAGAGTGTCGTCATCCCGAGCTTTGTTCGGGATGACGACAGCGGTACTCGCCACGCAGTACCGGCGCCATGCTTGTTGAGGCATCCCCCTTCCGGCGCTGGCGCGCCACCTTCCCCCTCCGGGGGAAGGCTTATGAAAGCCATATGCGAATCCCCTGGGACGGAGAGTCTGCCCGGTGCGGTCTCGCCGCTATGCCACCTTGACCGGCGGCGTGGTTTCGCTGCGCTGGCGCGTGTACTCCTCGTCGGGCATCGCCAGCATTTCGCGATAGCGGCGCTCGGGATAGACCATGTGCGGCTTGTCCGGGTCCATCGGCGGCTGCGGCACCCGGCCGCCTTCGCTGTCATAGCGCGCCGGCGATTTGTAGCGCGCCAGCTCCAGCTCGGAGATGCCCGCCAGGCTTACCACCTCAGGATCGATCCAGGCGCGGGCATCGATCGCCGCGCGTGACGTCGAGATCTCCAGGCTGAGGTTTTCCGGGCCGGCAAAATAGATCGACTTGCAGAACCCGTGGTCGATCGGCCCGAAGACGTTCACGCCCCGCGAGCGGATGCGATCGCGCAGCGCCAGCAGCTCCTCGTCGCTGCGGCAGTTCAGCGCCAGATGCTGCATGGCGCCACCGGCACAGGGCGCACCCGGATTGCCGGCATGGCTGCGGCCGATTTCCCGGGGAATGCTGGCGATGTCCGGGGACTGCACGAAGGCAATCGAGCAGTGATCGTTCAACTTTACGAAGCCGTGCCACGCGCCCTTCACGCCGTGCATCCAGTAGAGCGCGACCAGCTCCGTCCCCAGCACATCGGTAAAGAATGCGATCTGGGCCTTTATATCGGCCGTGGCGATGGCCAGATGGTGCACGCCGTCGGGTTTGGTCATGGCTTCCTCCGGGCTGGAGCGGATGCTCTCATGCTCGCTCCGCAAACCACCCGGATCAAGCCCTTGCCGCACACCGGAACTTTTGCAGCGGAGCATCGACGCGGCCGGCAACGGGCGGTAAACAGGCGTTCAGCATCAGTCACGGAAGCGCGCCATGAACGATCTCCCCGACAACCTTACGCCCGTGCGCCCTGCGCACGTGTTCGACGAAGCGAAGCTTGCCGCCTTCATGAAAGAGAAGGTCGAAGGCTACAAGGACCCGCTGCAGGTCCTGCAGTTCGAGGGAGGACAATCCAATCCCACCTTCCTGCTGACCGATGGCGACGGACGCCGCTACGTCATGCGCAAGAAGCCGCCCGGCAAGCTGCTGCCCTCGGCCCATCAGGTCGACCGCGAGTATCGGGTCATCAAGGCGCTGGGGGATCATACCGATGTGCCCGTGCCCAAGGCCTATGCGCTCTGCCAGGATCCGGCTGTCGTCGGCGTCGATTTCTACATCATGGAGTTCCTGCCCGGACGAATCCTTGCCGATCCGCTGATGCCGGGCATTTCTCCCGCTGACCGTGGCAGGATCGTCGACTCCATGAACGACGTGCTGGCGCGGCTGCACAACGTCGACCACAAGGCCGTGGGGCTGGGCGATTTCGGCCGCGAGGGCCAGTACATCCAGCGACAGATCGCGCGCTGGACCAGCCAGTATGATCTCGCGCAGACCGAGCATATCGAATCGATGGAGCTGCTGAAGAAGTGGATGCCGGCCAACATTCCGCCCGGCGACGAGACGCGCGTCAGCCACGGCGACTACCGTCTGGGAAACACCATCGTGCATCCGACCGAACCGCGCATCATCGCGGTTCTGGACTGGGAGCTGAGCACGCTGGGCCATCCGCTGGCCGACCTCGCCTACAACTGCATGACCTATCATTTCGGCGAGGGCTACGGCGCGGCCAGCGGCTATGCCGGCAAGGACCTCAAGGTGCTGGGCATCCCCGGCGAGCAGGAGTATCTCGCCGCCTACGCACGGCGTACCGGCCGCAAGGAAATCCCGGACTGGGACTTCTACATGGCCTTCTCGCTCTTCCGCCTGGCAGGCATCGTGCAAGGCGTCTACAAGCGCGGCATTGACGGCAATGCATCCTCAACGACAGCCACGAAATACGGCAACCGCGCCCGCGGCATGGCCGACATGGCCTGGGATCTGGTGAAGCACCGCGCGTAGCAGATATTCCCGTCACCCCGAACACGCCGGCTGGCACCGCTAAGCGATGTGAAGGCCATTTCCGCGCTGTGCCTCGCCTCCGCGTGCCGCAGCGAGGGATGACGGGAAACGTGGCTACGCCGGCTTCCTGCGCATGAGGGCCTGGCGGCGGCAGAAGGCAACCTCCTCGCCCCGCTGGTTGAATGCGCGGTGCTCGAATTCAACGATGCCGGCGTTGGGCCGCGACCTGCTTTCGCGCACCGACACCACGGTCGTTTGCGCGCGCAGCGTGTCGCCATGAAACACCGGCCGCGGGAAGCGCGTGTCCGTCATGCCGAGATTGGCCACGGTGGTACCGAGCGTGGTGTCGTTTACCGAAATGCCGATCATCAGGCCCAGCGTGAACAGGCTGTTGACGATGCGCTGGCCGAACTCGGTCTTGGAGGCGAACTCCTCGTCCAGATGCAGCGGCTGGACGTTCATGGTGAGCGTGCTGAAGAGCACGTTGTCCATTTCCGTGACGGTGCGCGTCCAGGGATGCTCGAACACCATGCCTTCCCTGAACTCCTCGAACCACAAGCCTGCCACGTGATCCTCCTCGGGTGCCGCCGGCAATGAAAGCTGGCAGGAGGCTGGCGGCTTCCGGCGCCTGCCGTCAAGATGCGCCACAGACAAGGTTCGACCAGAGAAACGTCAATGCCCAGCAATACCCTGCCCTCCCCCTACTTCCGCGAAGAGCACGAGATGCTGCGCGACCAGTTGCGCCGCTTTGTCGAGCAGGAGGTCAAACCGCATGCCGAGGCCTGGGAAGAGGCGGGCAGCGTTCCACGGCCGATGCTGCGCCGCATGGGCGAGCTGGGCTTTCTCGGCATCCGCTACCCGGAAGCCTATGGCGGAAGCGCCATGGATTCGCTGGGCAGCGTGGTGCTGGCTGAGGAGATGGGCCGCTCGACCTTCGGCGGCTTCGGTATCACGGTGCTGGTGCACACCGATATGGCCTCGCCGCATCTGATGAACGCCGGCACGCCGGAGCAGATCGCACGCTACATGCCGGATATCGTGGCGGGCCGGAAAATCTGCGCCGTGGCCGTCACCGAACCAGGTGCCGGCTCGGACGTGAAGGGCATCCGCACCACCGCACGGCGCGAGGGCACCCACTACGTGCTCAACGGCGCCAAGATGTTCATCACCAACGGCGTGCTGGCCGACATCTATTTCGTGGCCGCAAAAACCAGCGCGGCGGCGCGCGGCTCGGGCGGAATTTCGATCTTCATCGTCGAGAAGGGAACGCCCGGTTTCACCGTGGGCCGGGCGCTGAAGAAGACCGGCTGGTTGTCATCGGACACCGCCGAGCTGGTGTTCCAGGATGTGCGCGTGCCGGCCGAAAACCTGCTGGGCGAAGAGAACCGCGGCTTCTACGCGGTGATGAAGAACTTCCAGAACGAACGGCTGGTGCTGGGAGCGCAGGCCACTGCCGAAGCGGACACCGCCCTGGAAATGACCCTGCGGTATGTGATGGACCGCCAGGCCTTCGGTGCACCGCTGTGGGACAAGCAGACGATCCGGCAACGCCTGTCGCTGCTGGCGGCGCGCGTCGCGGCTGCACGGCAGCTCGTGCATCACACAGGCTGGCTGGACTCGCAGGGCATCGAATGCGTGCGCGAGGTGTCCATGGTCAAGGCGCTATGCGGAGAGCTGGTGAACGAGGTGATGTACACCTGCCAGCAGTTTCATGGCGGCATGGGCTATGTTCGCGAAACGGCCATTGAACGCATGACGCGCGATGCGCGGGTGCAGTCGATCGGCGGCGGTGCCACGGAAGTCATGCTGGAAGAAGTCGCCAAGCGCCTGCCGGGCTGATGAGCGGGTCGGCCGTAAATCTCGGGGCGCGATGAGAAAATCTCCGACCGCCCTGAAGCTTGCCCATGCTAGGCACCGCGTCTGTCCCCCGAACACACGGAGCAGCCACCATGCCGACACCGCAATATCAATCGGCCCTCATCGTCGGCGCCGGTTCAGGCCTCAGCGCATCCCTTGCGCGGCTGTTCGCTCGCGAAGGCATGCGCGTGGCGCTGGCCGCGCGCAATGTAGCCAAGCTCGATACGCTGTGCCGTGAAACCGGTGCGCAGGCCTTCACCTGCGATGCCGCAAGGCCGGACGAGGTGGAGCGCCTCTTCAGCGACGCCGAGCGGGCGATCGGGATGCCGGACGTGGTGGTGTTCAACGCCAGCGCCCGTGCGCGCGGTCCGCTGGTCGATCTGGTTCCCGCAGAGGTGGAACGTGCGCTCACCGTCAGCGCCTTCGCCGGCTTCCTCGTGGCGCAGCAGGCTGCACGGCGCATGCTGCCGAAACGGCACGGCGCCATCCTGCTGACAGGCGCCTCGGCGAGCGTGAAGGGTTATCCGCAATCAGCCCCCTTCGCGATGGGCAAGTTCGCCTTGCGTGGCCTCGCCCAGAGCATGGCCCGCGAGCTTGCTCCCCAAGGCATCCATGTCGCCCATTTCGTGATCGATGGCGGCATCCACAATCCGGGCCGGAGCGAGCCTGCCGACAAGCCCGATTCGATGCTGGATCCCGATGCAATCGCCGCCACCTATCTTCACGTGCTGCGCCAGCCCCGCAGCGCCTGGACATGGGAGGTCGAGTTGCGGCCATGGGTGGAAACGTTCTAACGATGCCTGCCTGACAGCCCATGCCAGAGGCGCCATGACCGAGCACTTGCCGCAGGAAAAGGTGGTTTCCGCCACGCAACGCACTGCCTTTCAGGGCTACTTCCGGATCAGCGAACATCGCATCCGCCACACGCTGTTCGGTGGCGGCGTCAGCCCCGAGATCACCCGCGAAGTGCTGGAGCGGGGGCACGCCGCGGCCGTGCTGCCCTACGATCCGCAGCGGGACTGCGTCGTGCTGATCCGCCAGTTCAGGCCGGGCGCTCACGTCGCCGGCCGCCACGCGTGGCTCTGGGAAACGGTCGCGGGCATCATCGAAGAAGGCGAGTCCGCCGAAGACCTCGTGCACCGCGAGGCGCAGGAGGAGGCCGGGCTCACGCTCGGCGAGCTGATCCCGATCCACACCTATTTCTGCAGCCCGGGCGGCTCGTCGGAAACCACCCGCACCTTCTGCGGCCGCGTCGATTCCCGTGGCGCCGGCGGCATCTACGGTCTGGTCGATGAAGGCGAGGACATACTGGTGCGAACCTTCACGCTCGACGAAGCGCGGGCGCTGCTCGACAGTGGCGAGATCGGCAGTGCCTCAGGCGTCATTACCCTGCAATGGCTGCTGTTGAACCGCAACGCCGTGCGCGCCCGCTGGAGTTGATGCTCCGATGCCCAGGGTTGTCGTCGCCGGCAGTCTCAACATGGACCTCATCGTGCGCACGCCGAGGCGGCCGGCCACGGGCGAGACTGTGCTGGGCGACGACTTTCGCGCGCTGCCGGGCGGCAAGGGCCTCAACCAGGCGATCGCGGCGGCGCGCATGGGCGCAGAGACGCATATGGCCGGCCGGGTCGGGGACGATGATTTCGGGCGCCAGCTGCTCGCCCTTCTCGATCAGGATCGCATAGACCGCAGCCGCGTGGCCGTTACACCCGGGATCGCTACCGGCGTGGCTGTCATCACACTGGCAGCGGGAGACAATGCCATCATCGTCGCGTCCGGCGCCAATATGCGGCTGCAGCCCGAGGACGTAGACGGCTTGCCGCTGGCGCCAGGCGACATCTGCCTCGGCCAGCTCGAAGTCCCGCTGGAGACAACAGCGACCGCCTTCCGCCGTGCGCGCGACGCCGGCGCGCGGACCCTCCTCAATGCGGCGCCGGCATGTGCGCTGCCCCGCACGCTGCTTGAACTGGTGGACATCCTGGTGGTCAACGAGGTGGAGCTGGCGGCTCTCTCCGGGCACGACCTCGGCGAAGACAGTGCCACGGCCGATATCGCTGCCGCCGCACGGCCGCTGGTCGAGAACGAGCGGATGGTCATCATCACACTGGGCAGTCGCGGCGCGCTTGCCGTTAACCGCACGGGGCTCGATGCCGTCCCCGGCCATCGCGTATCCGCCGTCGTCGACACGACGGGTGCCGGAGACTGTTTCGTGGGCGTCCTGGCTGCGGCGCTGGTTGCCGATGCCAGTGCCAAACTCGCCCTGGCACAAGCGAACGCCGCAGCCGCGCTTTCCGTGCAGCGGCCCGGTGCCGCACCATCGATGCCGACTGCCGCCGAGCTGCGGCAAAGCGGCTTGTGCGCGGACTGAGCCGTTGCGGCGGGTGGCTGCCCTCGCCTAGGGTGAGACCAGCTTGAGAGATTGTGTGAGGGACATCTCATGGACGTGCGGTCGGGGTTTCTTGAGGCGATCGGCAACACGCCGCTGATCCGCCTGAAGGCCATCTCGGAGGCCACGGGCTGCGAGGTCTACGGCAAGGCCGAGTTCCTCAATCCGGGTGGTTCGGTGAAAGACCGCGCTGCGCTGGCCATCGTCGAGGATGCCGAGCGCAAGGGCCTGCTGCGGCCCGGCGGTACCATCGTCGAGGGCACGGCCGGCAATACCGGGATCGGCCTGGCGCTGGTCGGTAATGCCAAGGGCTACCGCACCGTCATCGTGATGCCGGAGACGCAGAGCCAGGAAAAGAAGGACATGCTGCTGTTGTGCGGCGCCGACCTGCGGCTGGTGCCCGCCGTGCCGTACAAGGATCCCAACAACTACGTGAAATACTCCGGCAGACTTGCGGAAGAGCTGGCGAAGAGCGAACCAAACGGCGCGATCTGGGCCAACCAGTTCGACAACGTCGCCAACCGCGACGGCCACTACCGCACCACCGGGCCGGAAATCTGGCAGCAGACCGACGGCAGGATCGACGGCTTCACCTGCTCGGTGGGCAGTGGCGGAACACTGGGTGGCGTTTCCATGGCGCTGAAGGAGCGCAACCGCAACGTGAAGATTGCCATCGCCGACCCGATGGGTGCAGCGCTCTATAGCTGGTACACGCGCAAGGAGCTTAAGGCCGAAGGGACATCGATCACCGAAGGCATCGGCCAGGGCCGCGTCACCGCGAACCTCGAAGGCGTGGAAGTGGATATCGCGTATCAGGTGACCGACGAGGAGGCTCTGCCCTTCCTGTTCGACCTCATCCAGCATGAGGGGCTGGTGCTGGGCGGCTCATCGGCCATCAACATCGCCGGTGCGTACCGGCTGGCGAAGGAGCTCGGGCCCGGCAAGACGATCGTCACGATCCTTGCCGACGGCGGCCAGCGCTATCAGTCCAAGCTGTTCAACCCGGCCTTCCTGCGAGAGAAGAGGCTGCCCGTACCAAAATGGATGGCGTAACCGATGGCCGAGGAACTGTTTCGTCAGGATTCGTACCTGAAGAGCTGCGAGGCGATCGTTACCGGTGTTGACGAGAAGGGCATCCGCCTCGACCGCACGGTGTTCTACCCCACCGGCGGCGGCCAGCCGGGCGATTGCGGAACGCTGGCGCTGCCCGATGGCCGATCCGTTGCCATCCGGGACACCGTGAAGGTGGACGATGACATTGCCCACGTGCCAGCCGCCGATGCGCCGCTGCCGGCTGTCGGCAACAGGGTCGTTGCGACAGTCGATTGGGACCGCCGCTATCGCCACATGCGCATGCATACGGCGCTGCATGTCATGTCGGCGGTCATCAAGGGCGACGTCACCGGTGGGCAGGTCAACGCCGACAAGAGCCGGCTCGATTTCAATCTCAGCGGTGAGGTCCCCACCAAAGAAACCGTGACCGAGGAGATCAACCGGCTGATCGCGCTCGATCGCAGCGTGACGCCGCGCTGGATCACGGATGAGGAGCTGGCGGCGCGGCCGGAACTGGTGAAGACCATGAGCGTGCGGCCGCCCAGCGGCGCCGGCCAGGTGCGGCTGCTCGAGATCGATGGCATCGACCTGCAGGCGTGCGGCGGCACGCATGTTGCCCGCACCGGCGAGATCGGCCGCGTCGAATGCGTGAAGGTCGAGAACAAGGGCAAGATGAACCGCCGCTTCGTGATTGCGCTGGCTGATTGAGGAAATGACCATGGCCTACGCCCGTCCCGATGCGCTTGTGAGCACCGAGTGGCTCGCTGCACACCTCGAGGCGCCTGACGTGCGCGTGGTCGATGGCTCGTTCTACCTGCCGGCCCAAAAGCGCGACGCGAAGGCCGAGTACGCTGCCCGGCACATCCCCGGTGCGGTGTTCTTCGACATCGAGGAGATCGCCGACAGCGACAACCCGCTGCCGCACATGATGCCGTCGCCGGAAAAGTTCTCCTCGCGGGTCCGCCGGCTGGGGTTGGGCGACGGCGTGCGGATCGTGGTGTACGACGGCAATCCGATGATGGGTGCCTGCCGGGTGTGGTGGATGTTCCGCGCCTTCGGCCACAAGGACGTGGCCGTCCTCGACGGCGGCCTGCCGAAATGGCTGCGCGAAGGGCGGCCGGTCACCGACGAACCGACCATGCCGCGCGAGCGGCACTTTACCGCGCGCCTGGACTCCACGCTGATCCGCGATGTTGAACAGGTGAAACGGCTGCTGACGAATGGCGCAGAGCACGTCATCGATGTACGCGCCAGGCCACGCTTCCGTGGCGAAGCTCCCGAGCCGCGGCCGGGCCTGCGCCTGGGCCACATGCCGGGCGCCCTGAACCTGCCCTACACCGACCTCATCGATCCGCAGACCGGCACCATGCTGCCGCAGGCGGCATTGAAACAGCGGCTATCGGCGGCCGGCATTGAACCAGGCAAAAAAGTCACCGCCAGTTGCGGCTCGGGTGTAAGCGCATGCGTGCTGGCGCTGGGGCTTTATCTCACAGGGGCGCGGGAAGCGGCGGTCTATGACGGCTCCTGGGCGGAATGGGGCAGCCGCGAGGACACGCCCATCGTGACCGGGCCGTAGCCTGCCGCTCAGCGGCGGCCGGCACAGACCGCGCAGGTGCCGCTTACCTCAAGCGTCATATGGCGGGCACTGAATCCGCGCTGGCCGGCGCTGTGAGAGATGTTCTCCGCCAAGGCCGGATCCTCCAGCTCGTCGGCATTGCCGCAGCGCTGGCAGATCAGGAAAAACCCGCGATGGCTCTCGCCCGGCTGGGCACAGCCCACGAAGGCGTTGAGCGATTCGATGCGGTGAACCAGCCCGTGCTCCAGCAGGAAGTCGAGCGCGCGGTAGACCGTGGGCGGTGCCGAGCCCAGACCCTCGGTCCGCAGTGATTCAAGGATGGTATAGGCGCCGACCGGCTTGTGGCTGGCCCAGACCAGCTCGAAGACCCGCCGCCGCAGCTCGGTAAAGCGCGCGCCGCGGGTGCGGCAAACCTCTTCCGCCAGCGCCAGCGCATCCTCGATGCAATGTGCGTGGTCGTGCTGGGCACCGGGCTGAAGCCGCGCCAGGGCGGCATGGGTGTGCGAAGCCATCAGCAGCGGTTGTCTTTCATCGCGCGAAAAACTATACGCCCCGCTGGTCGCCCCCGCCAGCCCGGAGCCCCGCGATGACATCTGCCTATTCTGCCGAGGCCATCGAGCAGGCTTTGGCCGCGATCGCTTTCGACGCAGCCGGGCTGGTGCCCTGCATCGCACAGCAGCACGACAGCGGCGAAGTACTGATGATGGCCTGGATGACCCGCGAGGCGGTGGCGGAAACGCTGCGCACGGGCCGGGTGTGCTACTGGTCGCGTTCGCGGCAGGCTCTGTGGCGCAAGGGCGAAACCTCGGGCCACCTGCAGAAGCTGATTGACCTGCGGATCGATTGCGACGGCGACACGCTGCTCGTGCTGGTCGACCAAACGGGCGTCGCCTGCCACACGGGCCGCCACAACTGCTTCTTCCGGGCGTTGCGCGGGGAAAAACTCAGCGAGATCGCACCGGTTCTGGTTGACCCGAAGCAGATGTATGGTTGATTCGTCCGTCCAAGGACAGCGCTTGCCCCCTCTGGCGCAGGAAAGAAAGATGAACCCACTCGTCTCCCGCCGGCTGTTGCTGACGATGTTGCCGGCAGGCCTTGCCGGCTGTCAGAACAGGCCATCCTGGCTGGGTGGCCGCCCGTCCCGCGAGCAGCTCTCGCCGCAGGCGCAGAAACTTGCGCACTTGCTGCGTGATGAAGGCCGCAATTCGGTGCTCGACCCGGCGGCGCCGCGCATCATGGGCTTCGACAACGGCCAGCGCGACATTCCCGTGAAGCAGGTTGCCGCGGACACGCCCAACGGCCGCCTCGTGCTCAGCGCCACGAGCCTGCGCGGCCGCACCGAGTTCATCTTCCACCGCCGGCAGGGCGACTATCTCTATTTCCATCTCGCCTCGGCCACGCTGGTGCGCCGCGGCAGCGCGGTCTACCCTCGCCATGGCTCGCCCGGCCGCATGGCCGACGCCCTGGCCGAGAATGACTATCCGATGCAGGCTCACTACTGGCTGCAACGTGCCGGGCAGCACGCGCGCAGCTAGTGCAGGGGAGGAACGCATGGCGACGAAATATCTGTTCATCGTCTCAATGGACGTCGAGCCCGACAAGGAGGCGCTGTTCAACGAGGTCTACGCCGAGCACATCGGGTATGTCCTGAAGGTGCCGGGCGTACGGGGCTGCACGCGGGCCAAAACCGAGCCGGCGGCCGTCGTGATCGGCGGCGAGAAGAAGCCGCTCACTGGCGAGGGCGAGCCGGCCTACACCGCCATCTATGAGCTCGACAGCCCCGACATTCTGCTCAGCAAGGCCTGGCAGGACGCGGTCGAGGCCGGCCGCTGGGCGACGCAGGTGCGCCCCTACACAAAGAACCGCCGCCACATCCTGCGCAAGGCGATCTAGCTATTTTGACAGCGCCCTCGCGGCAGCGTCGAACGCGGCGAGTGCGGTGGCGACATCGCGCTCGTCGTGCGCAAGGGAGACGTAGAACTTGTTGTCGCCCTTCATGACGCCGTTCTCGCGCAGCACCTGGTTGAAGCGCCGCATCATGGCGGCATCGCCGCGCGCGGTGTCGCGGTAGTCATTCATCGGCCCGTCGGCGAAGACAATGTCGAACAGCGGCGGCAGGCCGGTGACCCGCGCGGTCACACCGGCCTTGTCCATGCTGGCCTGCAAGCCCTCCATCAGCGTCTTGCCCGTGGCGAACAGGCGCTCGTAGGTGCCGGGCCGGCGCAGCACCTCCAGCGATGCCAGACCCGCAACCGCCGCCACGGGATTGCCGCTTAGCGTGCCGATCTGCGGCAGGAAGCGATCGTCGCCAACCGTGCCCCGGTCGAAATGCGCCATGATGTCGGCCCGACCGGCGATCGCCGCCAGCGGAAAGCCGCCGCCGACCACCTTGCCCAGCGTGCACACGTCAGGCACGACACCGTAGTAATCCTGCGCGCCACCATAGGCGAGGCGGAATCCGGTCACCACCTCGTCGAAGATCAGCGGAATGCCGTGACGCCGCGTGAGGTCGCGCAAGCCTTGCAGGAAGCCGGGCTTGGGCGGGATGGAGCGCTGGAACGGCTCGACGATGACACCCGCCAGCTCGTCACGGTGCTCGGCAATCAGCGTGCCGGCAGCCTCAAGGTCGTTGAACGGCGCGATCAGCATCTCCTGCCGCAGGGATGCCGGAATGCCCGCCGAGTCCGGCGCCGCCTGCGGGAAATTCCCCGGACGCTTGGGCCACAGGCTCATCAGCCCGTAGTCGCTCATCCCGTGATAGCCGCCCTCGAATTTCAGGATTTTGTCGCGACCGCGGAAGGCGCGCGCCAGCCGCATGGCGTAGAGGTCGGCCTCCGACCCGCTCGACACGAAGCGCACTTTCTCGGCGCAGGGCACGGCCTCGACGATGGCCTCGGCCAGCCGGATGCCATGCTCGTTATTGGCGAAGAACGTCGTGCCACGTGGCACCTGCTCCAGCACGGCCTTGGTGACATCCGGGTGGGCATGACCCACCAGCATCGGTCCGGATCCCAGCAGGAAGTCAACGTACTCGTTGCCGCTGACGTCCCACACCCGTCCGCCCTTGCCCTCGCGGATCACGATCTCGCTCGAGGTATTGCCGAAGCCGCCGGCTGGCAGAACGCGGCGCGCGGTTTCGACGATCGCGGTTTCGCTGTCGCTATAGCGGAGTGTCACGATGCGCCCCTGGCTCTATGGTATGAAGGTGCGAAGGGTAACCCAGCCCGCTCTGCACACCAAGATGCATTGCGGGCCGCGAGGCACGACATGACGCGCTATCGCATTGAACGTGCAGTGCCCGGACAGGCTGAAACCGTGGCGACCATGGTGGCCGCACTGTTGAAGGAGTTGTCTGGCGGTGCGCAGCAGCTCCAGACCGCTGATCTGCTGCCGGTTGCCCGGGCGCGGCTCGAACAGCAAGCGTCATTTTTCGCCTGGCTGGCCATCGATGCGGACGAGAGTGTTGTCGGTGTGATCACCGCCTCCGCCGGCACGGCCATTTATGCCGGCGGGACACTCGGCACAATCCAGGAGCTGTATGTCTTGCCACCGCATCGCTCGGCTGGCATCGGGCAGATGCTGCTGGACGCCGTTCTGGAGACGGCCCGTCGCGAGGGCTGGAACCGGGTTGAAGTCGGCGCGCCGTCGGCCACGCGATGGCAGCGCACCATCGACTTCTACAAGGCCAACGGCTTTGTCGAGATCGGACCGCGCCTGCAGCGGCGCCTCACCTCATGAAGCGGCTTCGGCTGCGACCGGCTTCCCTTCCGACGCGGCCAGCGCCCTGAGCTCGGATTCGTCCAGCGTTTCCTTCTCCAGCAGCACACGCGCGGCACGCTCCAGCAGTTGCCGCCGGTCGGTGAGAATCGCCACCGTCCGGTCGAACGCCCCATCCACGATGTGCTGCACCTCTGCATCGATCGTCGCGGCCGTCTCGTCGGAAAACTCCCGTTCCCGCGGTCCGCCCATCAGCGGGTTTGGCGTGAGGTAGGAGCGCTGATCCTTCTCCAGCGCCACATTGCCCAGCTTTTCCGACATCCCGTAGCGCGTTACCATCGCACGCGCGATGTCCGTCACCTTGGCGAGATCGTCGGCGGCACCCGTCGAGAGATGGCGGAAGATGATCCATTCCGCCGCGCGGCCGCCGAGCAGCACGGCCATTTTGTCCTGGAGCTCTTCGCGGGTCATCAGGAAGCGATCTTCCGTCGGCCGCTGGATGGTATAGCCCAGCGCGCCGATACCGCGCGGGATGATCGACACCTTGTGTACGGGATCGACTCCGGGCAAGGCCATGGCGACCAGCGCATGCCCCATCTCGTGGTGGGCCACGATCTCGCGCTCACGCGGATTGAGCAGGCGGTTGCGCTTCTCCAGTCCCGCGATAATACGCTCGATGGCGTTGTTGAAATCCTCCATCGTCACCGCGTCGGCGTGGCGGCGCGTCGCCAATAGCGTGGCCTCGTTCACCAGATTGGCGAGGTCGGCGCCCGTGAAGCCCGGCGTCAGCGCCGCTACCTTCTCGGGATCGACGTCGGTCGCCAGCTTGGCCTTCTTCAGATGCACTTTCAGGATCTGGATGCGGCCCTGCTTGTCCGGGCGGTCGACCAGGACCTGGCGATCGAAGCGGCCTGCGCGCAATAGCGCCGGATCGAGTATCTCCGGCCGGTTGGTCGCCGCCAGCAGAACCAGGCCGGCGCTCGAGTCAAAGCCGTCCAGCTCGACCAGCAACTGGTTCAGCGTTTGCTCCTTCTCGTCATGGCCGCCGCCGAACGGGCCCATACCGCGCACCCGCCCCAGCGCATCGAGCTCGTCGATGAAGATGATCGCCGGCGCCTTGGCACGAGCCTGCTCGAACAGGTCGCGCACACGTGCCGCGCCGACGCCCACGAACATCTCGACGAACTCGGAGCCCGAAATCGAGAAGAACGGCACCTTCGCTTCACCCGCCACGGCCTTGGCCAGCAGCGTCTTGCCGGTACCCGGCGGACCGACCAGCAGGACGCCCTTGGGCAGCCGTCCGCCAAGCCGGCCGTAGCGCTCGCGGTCCTTCAGAAAGTCGACGATCTCCTGCAGCTCGGCCTTGGCTTCATCGACCCCGGCCACGTCGTCGAACGTGACGCCGGTATTCGCCTCGACGTAGATCTTGGCCTTGCTCTTGCCGATCTGCATCAGCCCGCCGCCCATGCCGGCACCGGCACGGCGCAGCAGGAATATCCAGACGCCGATGAACAGGGCCATCGGCAGCAGCCACGACAGCAGGTCGCGCAGGAAGGTGCTTTCGATCTCTCCGGTGAAGCGAACGCCGTGGCGCTGGAGCTGGGCAGCAAAATCAGGCTCCACGCGCGTGGTCATGAACCGCGTCTGCCCGCCAGGGAGGGCTTCCTTCAGCTTGCCCTCGATGAACCGGTCGGAGACAGCCACCTCCGCAACCTTGCCTTCGCTCAGATAGCGCTCGAAATCGCTGTAGGGGATATGCGCCACCTGCTGCGTGGCGGCGAGCACGTATTGCAGGATCAGGAGCCCGGCGATCGCCGCGACCCAGTACCAGACGTTGAAGCGGAAGTGCTTGTTCACGGGCATTCCCCGACGAACGTGCTTCGGCGCGTGTCAAACATGGGCCTGCCGCCACCCTCTTTCAACGACGCAGAACGACGTCAGGCTGCCTATTCTGCCGGATGCGCCGCGGCGCGGCCCGAGGGCGGTTGAAGCTCGCGCGCCACGCTGAGGTACTGCAGCACGTCCTTGCGCGTTACCACGCCCACGAGCCTGCCCGCCGCAACAACGAACAGGCAGTTGCGCCCTGCCCGCTCCATCTGCTCCAGCGCCGCACCTGCCTCCGCATCAGGCGATACAGTATTGAGCGCGTCCGCCGGCGTCAGGATATCGCCCACCAGACGGCTGGAGCGCTCGCCGGCCGGGATACGCCTGACCTCTTCCACGCCGACCTGCCCGACAAAGCTACCCTCCGCCACGACCGGCACATACTTCATCGAGCGGCCAAGGAGATAGTCCTCGACGAGATCAGCGACGGTCAGGGAAGGCGAAACGCTTAGCGGCTCGCCCTTCATCAGCCGCCGCACCGGTACGCCCGCCAGCAAGTGGCGCGCCAGCAGGCGCTGATACGACATCGAGGCGCCCGCCCGGATGAAAAGGCCGATGAGGAACCACCACATGCCGCCGATGAGATTGCCGTAGAAAGCGCTGACGATGCCCAGCAGCACCAGGGCAAGTCCCAGTCCGCCGCCCACGAAGGTCGCGATCCGGGTCGCCCACAGCACATCGCCGCGCCAGGCCCACAGCGCCGCGCGCAGGATCCGTCCACCATCCAGCGGGAAGGCCGGCAGCAGATTGAAGGCGGCCAGCAGTACGTTGATCACGACCAGATAGCTGATCACCGCCACGATCGGCGCGGGCGTACCCATCCAGACCAGCAACATGCCCGCCACGTAGAAGAGGATGGCAAGGACGATGCTGGTGGCCGGGCCGGCAATCGTCATCCAGAACTCGACGCGGGGTGTGGGCGGCTCTTCCTCCAGCTCCGCTGCCCCGCCGAAGGCAAACAGGGTGATGCCGTGAAAGGTCATGCCCATGTGGCGGCCGACCACGGAGTGTGCGAGCTCATGCAGGATGATCGAGATGAAGAGGCCCGAGGCACCCAGAACGCCCATCCAGATATACGTGGAGGTCGGCAGATCCTCGTACGCAGCCGGAAAGTAGCCGGCGCTCAGGGAGAACACGATCAGCGCCACGATGATCAGCCACGTCAGGTCGAACCGGATCTCGAACCCGAGCAACCGCATCAGCGGGCGACGCCGTCCAAACATCAGCACCCCCTTCGACTGTTAGGAAACGAAACGTGCCAATGGATGCCGGGTTCCTGCTTGCGCTCTTTGGCAGTTCGGAAGTCCCGTGGCCGATCGGCCCTACGGCCTCGGTCGTCGGAGTTTCGCGAATTACCGCGGACGACCTACGCAAGCCGACTTGAACGCGGCCTGGAGAATTCGACAGTCGCTGTCTTGGAGCGGATCGCCGGCGCGCTGAGCGCAGACATTGTCGAGTTCTTCTCACGACATTCGGCTGGCCAAAAGCCGCCACCGACGCTACGGCCGGAAGACGGGCTCGGATGTCCCAACGACGTAGCCGCTGGTGTCACTCCGGCAGACCGGCCTTGCGCGCTCCCTCAATGAGATATTCGGCGGCGTCGGCCAGAAGCAAACGATGCTGCCGCAGCCATGCGGCACTCATTGCTGGTTGCAGCTCCAACAATCGCTTGATGACGGCACGAGCCTCATCCAAGCGTTCCGAGTGCGCCAGAGCAGCCCCGAGAACCCGGAACGTTGGCGCGTGCCGAGGGTTCTCCTGGGCGGCCTTGCGCGCCCAATTCACGGCGTCCGTCAGCTCGCGTCGGCACAGATGGCTGGTCGCCCGCGCCAGGCTGAACGCGAACATAAACGGGTCGAACGGACTGAGACGCATGGCGCGATCAGCATGCTCGGCGGCAGTGGCGTAGTCTCCCGCAAAATTCCGCACGATTGCGCCCCTGCCGAGTGCCATAGCCGAGTTGGGATTGAGCGCGATGGCCCGGTCGAACCAGGGGATGGCAGTGGCTGTATCGAGTGTGAGGTGAGCCAACCCGAAGGCGGCTTCCGCCAGTACGGTCGGATGGTTTGGATCGAGCTGCACCGCCAGGTGCGCCAATCGTGCACCCTCCGCCGTTTCTTCGGCTTCGTTGGTCACCCAGCCGTAGAGCTTGCTCCGACCGAGCCAGCTCGCGATGTGGGCGTGGGCCAGGGCATAGCGCGCATCCAGCTGGACCGCTTGCCGCGCGAGGTGTAGCGCTCGGTCGTGACCTTCCCGGGAATAGAGCTCCGCCTCGCCAATGGCCCTCAGTAGAAGGTCATAGGCGTCCAGGTTTGCGGTGGGCACGCGCCACGCACGCTCGACCTCCGCGTGCGTCACCGACGGCTCGATAGCGCCTGCCACGCTTACCGTTACGCGGTCCTGCAGGTCGAAGACGTCTTCGAGAGTACCTTCAAACCTGTCGGCCCAGAGATGAGCGCCGGTCCCGGTGTGGATGAGCTGGCCGGTGATACGCAGTCGACTACCGGCCTTGCGCACGCTGCCCTCAAGGAGATAGCGCACCCCGAGCTCGCGGCCAATTTGCCGGGCATCAACCGTCTTTCCCTTGTAGGCGAATGCGCTGTTGCGGGCGATGACGAAAAAACTCCGGATCCGGCTCAGGGCTGTCGTGATGTCGTCCACCATGCCGTCGGCGAAGTAATCCTGGCTGGGATCGCCGCTCATATTCTGGAACGGCAGCACGGCGATCGACGGCTTGTCGGGCAAGGCAAGTTCAATCCGAGAAGCAACTGATACCGCCGGACCTGCGGCGCCGGTCCATCGCCACACTCGCACGGGCTCGGCGATGTTCTTGAGAACATTTTCTCCGCTGTCGGCGAAGCTCGCGTTGAGGCGGCCCCGAACGTCCCTGTAGGCCCGATCCGATACGCAAATCCCACCCGGCTCCGCTAGCTGCTCGAGTCGGGCGGCAACGTTCACGCCGTCGCCATAGATGTCGTCGCCTTCGACGATGATATCGCCGACGTTGATGCCAACCCGGAAGAGGATCCGGCCCTCGTCCGCCATGCCGGCGCTCCGCTTCGCCATGCCTTCCTGGACAGCCACAGCGCAGCGCACGGCGTCCACGACGCTCGGAAATTCGAGTAGCAGGCCGTCGCCCATGGACTTGACGACACGGCCACCGTGTTCCGTAACCAGCGGATCGACCAGCTCTTGCCGGTGACCTTTCAGCGCGGCCAGCGTACCGCTCTCGTCACGACTCATGAGACGGGAGTAGCCCGCGACGTCGGCAGAAACGATGGCGGCGAGGCGTCGCTGTTCCCGGGGCACTGCTTCACTCCCCAGTGGGCACCGGAATGCCAGTAGTGTAGGAGTCGAGTCGCCCGCGAGCAATCATGATGCAGAGCGATCCATCGCTGGGCGCGGACTCACTGCTGCGCCGCCACGCGCTTGGCGAAGGCGTCGATGAATTCGCGGGCTACGGCGGGCAGGGTACGCTGGGTTGAATAGAGGGCCGCGATTTCGAGTGGAATGGACGGCTCGAAGCGGCGCGCGACGATGCCGCGCGTGGCGTACTCGCCGGCGGTGAAGGGATCGCAGATAGACAGCCCGATGCCTGACGCCACCAGTCCGCAGGCTATCTCCGACAGCGGCGTCTCGACCCGCATGATCCGGTTAACGCCGTGATCGGCAAAGATCGCGTCGATGCGGAAGCGCGATACGGCGGAATGGCCCAGCGACACGAAGGATTCGTTCTCGAAATCGCGGGGGCGCAGGATATGCCGACGGGCCAGCCGGTGCTCCTGCGGCACCACCGCCACCATGCGCACGGGCGGCAGCGCTTCGCTTTCAACACCGGCGTGCCTGATCGCCGCCTCGGCAAAGCCCACATCGCATTGGCCGCTCGCCACCCAGTCCACGACGATGTGGGACACCAGCCCGTAGAGCGCGAGATCCAGCTTGGGCCGGTCGGCAAGGAACCGTCCCGTGAAGCGCGGCAGGAAGCCATTGGCCAGCGCCGGCAGCGCTGCAATCCGCAGCACGCCTGCCCGCCGGGTGCGCAGCTCTGAGGCAGCCTGATGAATGCGATCCAGCCCGACGAACGATCGCTCCACTTCGCCATACAGCGATAGCGCCTCGCTTGTGGGCAACAGGCGCGCCCCGCGCCGCTCGAACAACGTCAGACCCAGGGCATGCTGCAGGTCGCGGATCAGCCGGCTGACGGCGGGCTGCGTGACCGAGATCATGCGCGCGGCGCTGGTCGCGCTGCCGGTCAGCATCAGGGCGCGGAACGCCTCGATCTGCCGCGGGTTCAGGTGAGGCATGGGTCATAATATTCCTGTATGGATTGGCCGCCGTAATGAATTTGACGCCGCTCCGTCACCCGTGTGAGCGTGCGGACTGAAGGCGTCACACTGACTGCCGCCTGTCGAGAGGGAGCCCTCCATGTCCTGGCATGTCCGTTTGATCGCGCTGGCGGGCACGGCGATTGCCGCGTTCGCAGCCACCGCATCGGCACAAGACAAGACGTTCTACGTGGCCGGCTATGGCGGCTCGTTCGAACAGACGATGCGCAAGGAGATCATTCCCGCCTTCGAGGCCAGGCACGGCGTGAAGGTCCAGTATATCGCCGGCAATTCGACCGATACGCTGGCCAAGCTGCAGGCGCAGAAGGCCAACCAGCAGATCGACGTGGCAATCGTCGATGACGGGCCGATGTACCAGGCCATCCAGCTTGGCTTCTGTGCGCCGATCAAGGACCTGCCGGCCGCCGACATCTACGACGCCGCGAAGTTCAAGGACAACAAGGCAGTGGGCATCGGCCTGGTCGGCACCGGCCTGATGTACAATGCCAAGGCCTTCAAGGAGAAAGGCTGGGCCGCACCGACGTCGTGGAACGACCTGAAGGACCCCAAGTTCAAAAAGCAGATCGTCATCCCGCCGATCAACAACACCTACGGCCTGCACACGCTGGTCATGTTCGCGCGGATGAACGGCGGCGGCGAGAAGAAGATCGAACCCGGCTTCAAGGCGATGAAAGAGCAGGTCAACGCCAATGTGCTGGCCTATGAGCCCTCGCCGGGCAAGATGACCGAGCTTTTCCAGAGCGGCCAGGCGACGCTCGCCGTGTGGGGCACGGCTCGCGTCTTCTCGTTCGCCGCCACGGGATTCCCGGTGGAGTTTGTCTATCCCAAGGAGGGTGCCGTCGCCCTGCTCGCCTCGGCCTGCCCGGTCGCCAAGGCCAATGCATCACCGCTGGCGCATGACTTTATTGCGATGATGGTTGCGCCCAAGCTCCAGGAGATCCTTGCCAAGGAGTATGGCTACGGCCCGGTGAACAAGAAGGCCCAGGTCGATGCGGCGGTGGCCCGCATGGCGCCGGTCGGGGACCGCGCCAGCAAGCTGCTGGTTATCGATTGGGATACCGTGAACGACAAGCGCGACGAGTGGACCAAGCGCTGGAATCGTGAGGTTGAGCGGTAGGTGTCGTTCCTCGTCCTTGAAGGCCTGACGAAACGGTTTGGCGATCAGGCGGCGGTCGATTCGCTTGACCTGGTTGTCGAGCAGGGCGAGTTCGTGTCGCTGCTGGGCCCTTCTGGCTGCGGCAAGACCACGACCTTGCAGATGATCGCCGGCTTTGTCGAACCGACTTCCGGCAGCATCCTGCTCGATGGCCGCGACCTGCTGGCCATCAAGCCCAGCCAGCGCGGACTGGGGATCGTCTTCCAGAGCTACGCCCTCTTCCCGCACATGACGGCGGCGGAGAATGTCGCCTTCGGGCTGGAGATGCAGGGCGTGCCGCGCGCCGAGCGCAGCCAGCGGGTCAGCGAAACCCTGGCGCTGGTCGGTCTGGCGGCTCTCGCCGACCGCTATCCCCGGCGCATGTCGGGCGGCCAGCAGCAGCGCGTAGCGCTCGCCCGCGCGCTGGTGATCCGCCCGCGCATCCTGCTGCTCGATGAGCCGCTCTCCAATCTCGACGCCAAGCTGCGCGAGGAGATGCAGATCGAGCTGCGGCAGATCCAGCGCACCGTCGGCACCACCACCATCCTGGTGACGCACGACCAGGCCGAGGCGATGGCGCTGTCCGACCGCATCGTGGTGATGAACAAGGGACGGGTGGAACAGATCGGCCGGCCGCACGAGGCCTATGAAAAGCCGGCAAGCGCCTTCGTCGCCGGCTTCCTGGGCAAGACCAACGTGCTGCCGGCTGCGGTGGAGCAGAGGAACGGCGCCGCGGTGGCATCGATCGGCGACGGAAGCTGGCCCCTGCCGGCAGAAGCGAGCGGCCGCGTCACCGTCTCCGTCCGGCCGGAGAAGATCGCCTTCATCGATCAGGCGGATTGCAGCCTCGCGGGCACGGTCCGCACCCGCATCTTCCAGGGCAACCACTGGCTCTACCAGATCGATACGGCCTGCGGTCTGGTCACTGTCATCCGCCAAAACGCCGGCGAGATGATGCCCGCCGAAGGCGCTGCCGTGCGCCTGACCTGGCGCCCCCAGGACATGACGGTCAGCCCCGCAGGGCAGGACGGCCGCATATGACTGGCTCAGTTCTTCCCTTCTCCCCGCGAAGGCGGGGAGAAGGTGCCCGAAGGGCGGATGAGGGGCTTCGCAGCCCTGCGGCAAGCCATGCGTATGGATCGTGTAGGTGGTGTGCCACCAGCCGCGTAGCCGTGTCTGTTGAGGCGTCGCGAAGCCCCTCATCCGGCGCTGCGCGCCACCTTCTCCCCGCCTTCGCGGGGAGAAGGCAAGGCGGTCTGCCATGACGGCCGTGGCAGTTTCGCGGGGCTGGACGCCGTGGCTGCTGGCGGGGCCGGCGCTGCTGCTGTTTGTCGGCATCGTGCTGGTGCCGCTGGCAATGACGGTGCTGCTGTCGTTTCACGACTGGGGTCAATACAAGGGCATCGAGCCGGTGCTGATCCTGAAGAACTGGCGCGAGATCATCGACGACAGCTACTTCCACGAGATGTTCGCGCGCACGCTGCGCATCTCGGTCCTGGTGACGCTGATCGCCGCCCTGCTCGGCGCTCCCGAGGCCTACATCCTCAACCGGATGAAGAACCCGTGGAAGGGCATCTTCCTGCTGGTCATCCTGGGCCCGTTGCTGATCTCGGTGGTGGCCCGCACCCTGGGCTGGGCGCTGCTGTTCGGCGGCGAGACCGGCGTCGTCAACAAGGCGCTGCTGGAGCTGGGCGTCATCGAGGCGCCGCTCCCGTTCATGTTCACCGAAACGGGCATCGTCGTCGCGCTGAGCCATGTGCTGATGCCGTTCATGGTGCTCTCGGTCTGGGCTGCCCTGCAGCGGCTGGACCCCCAGGTGGAGAACGCTGCCACGGCGCTGGGCGCCTCGCATTTCACCGTCCTGCGCCGCATCGTGCTGCCGCAGGTGATGCCCGGCGTGCTGTCGGGCGGCATCATCGTGTTCGCGCTGGCGGCCAGCGCCTTTGCCACGCCGGCGATCATCGGCGGCCGCCGACTGAAGGTCGCCGCGACGCTCGCCTATGACGAGTTCCTCAACACGCTCAACTGGCCGCTGGGCGCCGCCGTGGCCGTGCTGCTGCTGGTGGCCCTGATCGTGATCATCGTGGGCTGCAACCGGCTGGTCGAACGCCGCTACGCGCAGGTATTCCAGTGAGCCGCAACGGTCCTCTGGCGCTGGCCTTTCACACGCTCTTCGTGACGTTCATCCTGGCGCCGATCCTGGTCGTGTGCGTCGTGGCGTTCACGCCCGAAGGCTACCTGTCCGTCCCTACCGATCGCGTCTCGCTGCGCTGGTTCCGCGCCATTGCCGACTATCCCGAGTTCATCGACGCCTTCTGGAACAGCGTGTGGCTGGCGGCCGCGTCGTCGGCCATCGCCGTCGGCTTCTCCGTGCCGGCCGCGCTGGCGATTGCGCGTTATGACTTCACCGGCCGGGAGGCGCTGACGGCGCTGTTCCTGTCGCCGCTGATGGTCCCGCACGTGGTGCTCGGTATCGCCTTCCTGCGGTTCTTCACCCAGATCGGGTTGGGCGGGACCTTCGTCGGGCTGGTGCTGAGCCACATCGTGATCGTCTTCCCCTTCGCGTTGCGGCTGGTGCTGTCATCGGCTGTGGGCATGGATCGCGCCATCGAGCATGCTGCGATTTCGCTCGGCGCCTCGGATTTCGCCGTCTTCCGTCGCGTCACGCTGCCGCTGATCCTGCCCGGCCTGGCGAGCGGATGGGCGCTCGCCTTCATCCAGAGCTTCGACGAGGTGACGATGACCGTGTTCATCGCCGCACCGGGCACCGTGACCCTGCCGGTGCGCATGTTCCTCTACATCCAGGACAATATCGATCCGCTGGTCACTTCGGTATCCGCCTGCGTGATTGCCATCACGGTCGTTTTCCTTGTGGTACTCGACCGGATCTATGGGCTGGAGCGGCTGCTGGTCGGCCGCGGCAGCGGAGATGGCGCGTGATGGCCCGGGAGTTCGACATTGCGGTGATCGGCGGCGGTCTTGTTGGCGCCGCCATTGCCTGGGGGCTGGGCAAGATCGGCCAGCGCGTGGCGGTGCTCGACGAGGGTGACATCGCCTTCCGTGCCTCGCGTGGCAATTTCGCGCTGGTCTGGGTGCAGAGCAAAGGCCTTGGCATGCCGGAGTATGCCGGCTGGACGGTGCGCTCGTCGGAGGCGTGGGGTGGCTTCGCCGATGAGCTCAAGGAACAGACCGGGCTCGACATCTGCCATCAGCGGCCCGGCGGCTTTCACCTTGCGCTGAGCGAAGCTGAGCTCGCGAACCGGGAGTCGATCCTCAAACGCCTGCACAACCAGCCCGCCATGCAGCGCTATGAGTGGGAGATCATGGATCGCGCGCGCGTACAGCGCATGCTGCCGCAAGTCGGCCCCGAAGTCGTGGGCGGCAGCTACTGCCCGCTGGACGGGCATGTGAACTCGCCGCGCCTGTTCCGAGCCCTGCACGCCGGCATGCAGCAATTGGGGGTTACCTATCTGCCGAACCATCCGGTCGAGCAGATCACCTACCGCGACCGGCAGTTCGTCATGCACACGCCGGCCGGCGAGGTGCGCAGCGGCAAGCTGGTGCTGGCCGCGGGCAACGGCAACGCCCGTCTGGGGCCGATGGTGGGGCTGAACGTGCCCGTACGCCCGCAGCGCGGCCAGATCGTGGTCACGGAGAAGGCCGCGCCCTTCCTGAACTATCCCGTCGTGACGGTGCGTCAGACAGACGAAGGCGGCGTGATGCTGGGCGACTCGCTGGAGGAAACCGGCTTCGATCCGACGGTGGGCACCGGCGTGATCTCGACCATCGCCGAGCGCGCCGTGCGCATGTTCCCCGTGCTGGCGCGTCTCAACGTCGTGCGCACCTGGGCGGCGCTGCGCGTGATGACCCAGGACGGTTTTCCGATCTACGACCAGTCGGCCACCTGCCCCGGTGCTTTCGTCGCGACTTGCCACAGCGGCGTGACGCTGGCCGCCAACCATGCCCTGGTGCTGGCGCCGCTGATTGCCGGCGGCAGCCTGCCGCCCGAAACGTTCGAGGTCTTCAGTGCGCGGAGGTTCGATGTTCCAGCGGCTGCCTGATGCCGGCGATCTCGCTGTTGCCATCACCATCGACGGCAAGCCCGTGAAGGCGCGCGCCGGGGACACGGTTGCCGCGGCCCTGTTCGCCGCCGGCATCGATCACTGCCGCACCACGCCGGTGTCCGGCACGCCGCGGGCGCCCTATTGCATGATGGGCGTGTGCTTCGAGTGCCTCGTCACCATCGACGGCGTTGGCAACCGCCAGGCCTGCCTCGTTCCCGTACAGGAAGGCATGTCGGTCGAAACCCAGCGCGGCAAGCGGGAGATCGGCCGATGAGCGCCGTGAATGAGGTGCGCGACAGTTATGACGTGGCGGTCGTCGGTGCCGGCCCCGCGGGGCTGACCGCGGCCACAGCCTGTGCCGCGGCAGGGCTGGCGACGGTGCTCTTCGACGAGCAGCCTGCTCCCGGCGGGCAGATCTATCGTGCGATCACGCAAACACCGGTGCAGCGCGCGTCGATTCTCGGCAACGACTACTGGTACGGTGCGCGTCTGGTACGCGACTTCCAGGCCAGCCGCGCCCAGTACGTGCCGGGCGCCACGGTCTGGAGCCTCTCGCGCGAGCGCGAAATAGGCGTCTCCACGGGCGGCGCGGCGCGGCTCACGCAGGCCAAGCGCGTGATCATTGCTACCGGCGCGCTGGAACGGCCCTTCCCGATTCCCGGGTGGACCCTGCCCGGTGTGATGACGGCGGGCGCCGGGCAGATCCTGCTGAAATCTGGCGCCATGGTGCCGCAGGGCCGTACGCTGCTGGCGGGATGCGGACCGCTGCTGTGGTTGCTGGCCTGGCAATACCTGAACGCCGGCGTGAAGATCGACGCCATTCTCGACACCACGGCGCGCGCGAGCCGGTCGGCCGCCTGGCCGCATGCGCCGGCGTTCCTGTTCTCCCCCTACTTCCGCAAGGGCCTGCGCCTGATGCTGTCCGTGCGCCGCCGCACGAAGGTGATCGCCGGGGTGACCGGTCTGCGCGCCGAAGGCAACAGCAGGCTACAGCAAGTCGCCTATCGCACCGCCGATGGCGCCGAAATCCGACTCCCGGCCGACACCTTGCTGCTGCATCAGGGGGTGGTGCCCAATGTCAACCTCGCCATGTCGGTCGGCATCGAGCACCGCTGGGACGACGATCAGCTTTGCTGGGTGCCCGTCGTGGACGGCTATGGCGGCACATCGGTGGATGGCGTCGCGATTGCCGGCGACGGTGCCGGCATCGCCGGCGCCTGGGCGGCCGAGGAGCGCGGCAAGCTGGCGGCATTAGCAGCGATCCGCGCCCTGAAGCCCGATACACGCCAGGACATCTTGCCTGATGAAGCCAACATAAGGCTGGCGCTGGCAAAGGTGGAGCGCGGCCGTCTGTTCCTCGACCGCTACTACCAGCCGGCCGCCTCGTTCCGCATTCCCCGCGGCGACACGATCGTCTGCCGCTGCGAGGAGGTCACTGCACAGCAGATCATCGACACGGTGGCGCTGGGTTGCACCGGCCCCAACCAGATGAAATCGTTCCTGCGCTGCGGCATGGGCCCCTGTCAGGGCCGCCTGTGCGGCCTGACGGTGACCGAGCTGATGGCGCAGACGCGCGGTGTCCCGCCTGCCGAGATCGGTCATTACCGTCTGCGGCCGCCGGTGAAGCCGATCACGCTTGGCGAGCTGGCCGCCCTGCCCAAGGATGAAGCCGCCATCAAGGCTGTCGTGCGCGGATGAGGCCTGAGCCCGATGGCTGCGCCTGATGTCATCGTGATCGGCGGAGGCCTGCATGGCTGCTCGACGGCGCTGCATCTGGCGCGGCGCGGAATCGCCGCACTGGTGATCGAGAAGGATCACGTCGGCCGCCATGCGTCAGGCGTGAACGCGGGTGGGGTGCGCCGCCTTGGGCGGCATCCGGCGGAGATTCCGCTATCGGTCGCGTCCATGGAGCTGTGGCACGCGATCCGCGATCTGGTCGATGACGATTGCGGCTTCCAGAGCCACGGCCAGGTGAAGGCCGCCGAGGACGAGGCCGAGTACGAGCTGCTGCGCCGGCGCGTCGAGGAAGTGCGCGCGCTGGGCTTCACGCATGAGGAGCTGGTCGGCCGCGACGAATTGCGCGCGCTAGTGCCGGCTATCGCCGATCATTGCGTCGGCGCCATCGTCTGCCGGCAGGATGGCGCTGCCCTTCCCTACCGCACGACGCTGGCTTTCAGACGCAAGGCCGAGAGCCTGGGCGCGCGGTTTCTTGAAGGTACACGCGTGACAGGTCTGCGCCGGCAGGCTGCGCGATGGCAGGTCGAGACCGATCGCGGCGCGCACGAAGCGCTCCACATCGTGAATGCCGCAGGCGCATGGGCTGGCGCGGTGGCAGCGCAGCTCGGCGAGCCCGTGCCGCTGGAAATCATCGCGCCGATGCTGATGATCAGCGCCCCGCTGCCGGCATTTCTGAAGCCGGTCGTCGGCGCGACTGGCCGGCCGCTCTCGTTCAAGCAGTTCGCCAACGGCACGGTACTGATCGGCGGCGGCCATCGCGGCCGGCCTGACCCGGCAACCAACTGGACTGATCTCGATTTCGCGGGGCTGGCGCTGAGCGCGCGCACCGTGTGGGATCTGTTTCCGCCCATGCGCGATGCGCAGATCGTACGCGCCTGGGCGGGCATCGAGGCGCGCATGCCCGACGACATCCCGGTGATCGGCCCTAGTCGCACCAGCGAGAATGCCTGGCACGCCTTCGGCTTCTCCGCGCATGGCTTCCAACTCGGCCCGATCGTCGGCGCCATCATCGCCGAGCTGATCGCTACCGGCCACACCAACCTGCCGATTGCCCCTTTCGACATCGCCAGGTTCACGCGCCCCGCCTGACCGCAACCTGCGGCGCATTGGTTCGTTCTGGCATCGTCGGCACTCCTTCGCGGCACTTGCGGGGCCGGCGGCAGCGACATTCCCGATGAAGCCCGTCGATCTCATCGAGTTTCCACCGGCGCAGATGCGCGCCTTCGAACGCGCCCGGCGTCTCGAGTGGATCAGCGTGTTCTATATCGCCTCGGCGGCGCTGTTTCTCTACCTCGTGATGGGCACCTCGCAGGCCATGCGCACGAGCTGGCTGGAGGACATGATGAGCCTGGTGCCGCCGATCGCGTTTCTGGTCTGCTCGCGAGTTGCCCGCCGCGCGGCTACTCCCAAGTACCCCTACGGGCTGCATTCATCGGTCTCGGTCGGTTATCTCACCGCCTCACTGGCGCTTCTGGCGATGGGCGGCTTTCTGCTGACCGAAGCCGTGATCAAGCTGGCGAGCGGCGAGCGCACGACGATTGGCACCGTCGAGATCTGGGGTATGACGCTGTGGGCGGGCTGGCCCATGCTGGCAGCGCTGGCCTATACCGGCATCCCCTCATTCGTTCTGGGTCGTGCCAAGCTGCGGACGGCGCCCGTGATCCAGGACAAGATCCTGTACGCCGATGCGGAGATGAACCGGGCCGACTGGCTGGCCGAGGCCGCGACGGCGGTCGGCGTGATCGGTACCGGGTTGGGATTCTGGTGGGCCGATGGTGGCGCCGCGGGTCTGGTATCGATGGAGATTGTTCGCGATGGCGCGCGCAACGTACGGGCTGCGGTAACCGACCTGATGGACGAAACGCCCAAGAAGATCACCACGCCGGAGGAACTCGATCCGTTGCCCGGCGACCTGACCAGACATCTGGAGAAGCTGGACTGGGTCGAGAAGGTCGACGTCAGGATGCGCGAGGAAGGCCGCGTCTTCTTCGGCGAGATCTTTGTTGTCCCCAGGGTCGACGACATGTCGGCGGACGAGTTGATCGACCGGCTCTCTGAGCTGGCGGCACAGGCCCGCGCCTTCAACTGGCGCGTTCACGATGTCTGCGTCATGCCCGTCGGTCGCGCTGCACTCGAATAGCCGCATCCGCAGGGAACAATCCGCACGCTGGCAGACTTATGGTCCGCATGGGGCCGCTCTCCAGTCACATGGGCCTGCATATTCTCCTCATGAACGGCTGTGCGCCGCTGCTGGCGCTGTTTGCGGGCAGCCGCGCGTTGCTGCCGTGCCGGGCGAAGGCGCTGCTGGCCGCTACCGTCACGCAGGCGATCGTGCTTTGGGCGATGCATGCGCCCGGCGTCGTGACGGCCGCGCTGCGGACGCCAGCCCTTCATCTGGCGATGCAAGTTGTTCTCTTTGCCGTGGCGTTGTGGTTCTGGATCGCGGTCTTCGCCCAGGCCGGGCGCAGCGGCTGGCGCGCCATGGCCGCCCTGCTGGTGACGGGCAAGCTCTTCTGCCTGCTGGGCATCCTCCTCGCGCTGGCCCCGCGCGCGATCTACCCGCTCGCCGGCGAAGCGCACGGCCATGGCCTCGCCGCTGAGGCGGCGCTGGCGGACCAGCAGCTCGCCGGACTGATGATGATCGTCGCCTGCCCGCTGACCTACGTGCTGGCCGGTGTGGTGATCGCGGCGCGCTGGATCCGGGCAGTCTAGAAGTGGCCCGGCGCTGGTGGCAGCCGACGCGGCGCGACGCCGTCATTGCCGCGCTCACGCTTTGCGGCCTGGCTGTCGCGGGCTTTCTCGTGGCGCTGTCCGGCGTCTACGACATCGCTGCCAGCCGCAGCCATCTCGAGATCACGCGGTGGTTCCTGGAGTTCGGCAAGCGGCGCGCGGTGGCCACCTACAGCCTGCCGGTGCAGGCGCCGCCGTCGCTGGACGATCGCAACCTGGTGCGCCTCGGGGCCGGACATTTCCGCGACGGCTGCGCTTCCTGCCACGGCGCACCTGGGGAGCAGGCCAACCCGATCGTGAGGGCGATGCAGCCTGCGCCGCCGCCGCTTTCCGTGCGCGCGCCGACCTGGACTGCCGAGGAACTCTTCTGGATCGTGCGCAACGGGCTCAAATACACCGGCATGCCGGCCTGGCCCGCGCCACGGCGCGGCGATGAGGTCTGGGCGGTGGTCGCCTTCCTGTTGCAACTGCCGGAAATGGATGCCGCGCGCTATCGCGAGCTGACACGTCTGCCGCCCGCTGATACGCCCGCCGTGGCCGCATGCGTGGCCTGCCATGGCGATAGTTCCTCGCCGCCGGTCAGCCGCCTGGTACCCCGACTCAATGGCCAGTCGCAACGCTATCTCGAGCTGGCGCTGCGCAATTACGCCCACGGCCAGCGGCCCAGTGGCATCATGCAGCCGCAGGCCGCGCGTCTGAACTCCCGTACGATCGAGCTTGTCGCCCGTTACTACGCCGGGCTGAAACCCGCATCCGTTCCGCCCGCGGATGCCGAAGCCGGTCAGATCGAGCGCGGGCGCGGCATCGCCACCGGCGGATTCGAAGAGCGGGGCATTCCCCCCTGCCTGACCTGCCATGGCGGTCACGCCCTTGCCACGTATCCGAAGCTTGCCGGGCAGTCGGAAGCCTATATCGCCGGCCAGCTTCATCTATTGCAGAAAGGGATACGCGCGGACACACCGCAAGGCGCGATCATGACGCCGATTGCGCGGCTCCTGTCCGATCGGCAGATCGAAGACGTTGCCGCCTGGTTCGCGAGTGTCGAGCCATGAACGGCGTGCAGTCGGTGCTGGCGCCGCGGGGGCAGGATGCCGAGCGCATCGCGACACTGTTCTGGACGATGCTGGGCGGGGGCACGCTGATCATGCTTGCCGTCGCCGTGCTGACGGCTTTGGCACTGAAGGGAGACTCGCCCGGTCGAGGCTGGCTCAGATCGGAACGGCTGGTGGTCTGGGTCGGCATCGTTCTGCCGGTTTGTCTGCTGACTGCCTTGCTGGCCTGGGGACTGTTCGCGCTGCGCGCCGGCGCTGTGCACAGCGATCCAGACGCCCTGCGCGTTGCCGTTGTAGGTGAACGCTGGTGGTGGCGCGTCATCTACCCTGGAGCCGGCGGCCGCAGTTTCGAGAGCGCCAACGAATTGCGCATCCCCGTCGGTCGCACCGTCAACGTCGAACTGCGCACGGCCGACGTGATCCATTCATTCTGGGTCCCCAGCCTTGCCGGCAAGGTCGACATGATACCTGGCCGTACAAACGTGATGAGCCTGGTTGCGAATGCGACCGGAGTCAGCCGCGGGCAATGCGCCGAATACTGCGGTGGTGCCCACGCCCTGATGTCTTTCCACGTTGTCGCATTGAACGCGACCGAGTTCGAATCCTGGCTTGCGCACGAATCCGGGCCGGCAATCCCGCCTGCGGATGCCGAGACCCGGCTGGGCCAGACGCTGTTCATCACCAGCGGTTGCGGCGCCTGCCACACGATTCGCGGCACCGACGCTGCCGGGCGCATCGGGCCGGACCTCACCCATGTCGGCGGCCGCCTGTCGCTGGCGGCCGCAACCATGAGCAACGATGCAGCCGCGATCGGTCGCTGGATTCGCGACAACCAGCACATCAAGCCGCAAAATCGCATGCCGCCGTTCGCCATCTTCGACGATCGTCAGCTTGCCGCGCTTTCCCGTTATCTCGCCGGCCTGAAATAGCCGAACAATGAACGAGAGCCCGCCAGCCGACCTGCCCAATCCGCTGCCGCGTCCTGCGCGCGAGCGCGAGGAGCTGCTGCGCATCTGGGCAACGCCGCGCGGCTGGCGCCGCCTCACCGCGGTCAACAACACGGTGATCGGCATCTTCTATATCGGCATGGCGTTCCTGTTCTTCATTCTTGCCGGTTTGCTGGGGCTGCTGATGCGCGCCCAGCTCGCGGCCGGCGACAGCACGCTGCTGAGCCAGGATCTCTACAATCAGCTCTTCACGGTCCATGGCACGACCATGATGTTCCTCTTCGCCGTGCCGGCGATGGAGGCGCTGGGCGTGATGCTGCTGCCGCAGATGCTGGCGGCGCGCGATCTGCCCTTCCCGCGGCTGAGCGCCTTTGCCATCTGGGCCTATGTGATCGGCGGGCTGGTGTTTTTTTCGACGATATTCTACGACCTTGCACCGCGCGGCGGCTGGTTCATGTACCCGCCGCTGACGCTGACCGAGTTTTCTCCCGGCGACAGCGCCGATTTCTGGCTGCTCGGCATCGGCTTCATCGAGATCTCGGCCATCGCCGGCGCCGTCGAGATCATCGTCGGTGTGCTGCGAACACGCCCGCCGGGGATGTCGCTCGACAAGATGCCGATCTTCGCGTGGTCGATGCTGATCTTCGCCGCGATGATCGTCTTCGCCTTTCCCGCGGTCATCCTCGCCACGATGATGCTGGAGATCGAGCGGTCGTTCGGCTGGCCGTTCTTCACGGCCGCCAGGGGAGGAGACTCCCTTCTGTGGCAGCATCTGTTCTGGTTCTTCGGCCATCCCGAGGTCTACATCATCTTCCTGCCGGCCGCGGGGCTGGTCTCGATGATCGTGCCAACCATGGCGCGTACACCGCTGGTCGGTTACCGGCTCATCGTGGTGGCACTCATCGCCACGGGCTTTTTCAGCTTCGGGCTCTGGGTGCACCACATGTTCACGACGGGCATTCCGGCCCTGAGCCTTGCCTTCTTCTCGGCCGCCAGCATGGCGGTCGCGGTGCCGTCAGGAATCCAGGTCTTCTCGTGGATCGCCACCATGGCCGCGGGCCGCGGAAGATTCCGGATCACCACGCCGTCGCTTTTTGTGCTGGGTTTTCTGTTCATCTTCACGGTCGGCGGGCTTACCGGCGTCATGGTGGCCGTGGTGCCGTTCGACTTCCAGGCACACGACACCTATTTCGTGGTGGCGCATTTCCACTACGTGCTGATCGGCGGCATGGTCTTTCCCCTGTTCGCGACGTTCTACTACTGGGCCCCGATGGTCAGCCGGCGCGCCTTATCCGAGCGGTTCGGGCGCTGGGTGTTCTGGCTGATGTTCGTCGGCTTCAACGTGACGTTCTTTCCCATGCACATCGCTGGCCTGATGGGCATGCCACGGCGCGTGTGGACGTATCCCGCGGACATCGGCTGGGATCTGCCCAACCTCGTTTCAACCATTGGCGCCTTCATCCTGGCTGCGGGCGTTCTGCTGTTCGTGATTGACCTTGGCCTGAGATTTCGCCGCGGCAAGGGCCCCGACAATCCCTGGCAGGCCGGTACGCTGGAATGGCTGCCCAACGACGTCTACTCGACCCGCAGCATTCCGCACGTCACCAGTCGCGAACCGCTATGGGAGCAGCCCGGTCTCGCCCGCGACGTCGAGCAGGGCCGGTACTACCTGCCCAACGCGCCGACCGGTGGCCGCGAAACGATCGTGACTTCTCCCGTTGACGCGACCCCGGAGTATGTCATCCGCATGCCCGGGCCTGGCTGGGCGCATTTCTTCGCCGCCGTCTTCACCGCCGCCTGTTTCCTGTTGCTGACGGTCAAGGTGGTGGTGCCGGCCATCGCCTGCGGCGTGCTCGCGGTGCTGTCGTGCCTGGTGTGGGTCTGGCAGCTCGATCTCGGTCCCGGCAAGGGTCCTGTCCCGATCGGCGCCGGAATCAGCCTGCCAACCTACAGGACGGGCCCGACCTCGCATTCGTGGTGGGCAATGGTCGTGCTGATGCTGGTCGCCGCCTCACTTTATCTCGCCTGGATGTTCTCCTACCTCTACCTCTGGACCGTATCCCCTGAGGTCTGGGCTACCGGCGACTCGCCGCTGCTGCCCGGCGTCGAATGGCCGGTGCTGTCAGGGGCGCTGCTGCTGGCCGGCACGGGACTGCTCGTCGTGGCTGGCCGCGGGCTGGCGTGGACGCGGCCGCTGCGGCACGTCAGTCCCGCGCTGACGCTCATCGCAAGCCTTTGCCTGACGGCTGCCACCATCGTTGAGATCTTCGGCCACTGGACCGCCGGCTTGCGGCCAGCCGACAGCGCCTATGCCGCCATGGTCTACCTTGGCGCCACCCTGACGGGGCAGGTCGTGATCACCGTGCTGATCATGAGCCTGTTCGCCATCGCCCGCTACGCCGCCGGCAAGCTCGACAACGTACGCCGCCTGGCATTCGACAATACAGCCCTGCTCGGCTGGTATGGCGCGGGCCAGGGGCTCGTTGGGCTCGTGCTCGTGCATGGCTTCCCTCGCCTCCTCTGATGGGCGCCCGCAATGCCTCTCTTGATCCGACTGGTGCTGGGGCCCATCGTCTGGGCCGCGCATTTCGCTGTTGTCTACGGCGCACACACAGCGCTCTGCGCCATTCGACCGCCCGGTACCGCTGAAGCATCCGTGGCCATGGCGGTGGGGATAGCAACCCTCGCCGCCTTGCTGACCCTGCTGCTCGCCGGGATGACCCCGGGCACCGCCGTACGGTTCCGCCGCGATGTCACCCTCCTGCTGACGGTGTTGTCCGCCATTGCCGTTGCCTGGCTCGGCATCACGGTCCTCATCGTTCCGGTGTGCACCTCACCCTGACATCGGAACCGGGCTGGAATGGCGCCGTTGACGCCAGACCGGCAACATCCGCGAGAGGCGCTCATGAAGCGGGCAGTGAAGGCCGTGCTCGGAGGGGCGGCAGCCGTCGCGGTCCTCGCAACTATCGCAGTGGTGGCCGGCTGTTTCGCCATTTCCGAGGACAAGGCCAGGCTTCCGCCACATGCGAGTTTCGGGCCGGATCCCACCCTGCCCCCATCCGCAGAAACGCTCATCCCGACCGTCAACATCGCGCCCGCAAAGGGATGGCCCGACAATGCCGCGCCCAAGCCTGCCGACGGCCTCGCTGTGACGCGCTACGCCCAGGGCCTCGACCATCCGCGCTGGCTCTATGTGCTGCCGAATGGCGACGTTCTGGTCGCCGAGACCAACGCGCCAGAGCGTCCGGAGCAGGGCAAGGGCATTCGCGGCTGGTTTTTCAAGCAGGCCCAGAAGCGCGCCGGTGCGGGTGTCCCCAGTGCCAACCGCATCACTCTCCTGCGCGACGCCGACGGCGACGGCAAGGCCGAGTTGAAAACGGCTTTCCTGGAAGGGCTGAACTCGCCGTTCGGTATGGCGCTGATAGGCGACAGCCTCTACGTAGCCAACACCGACGCCGTCCTGCACTTCCCGTACAAGACGGGCCAAACCAACGTCGACGGCCCAGGGACGAAGGTTGCCGATCTGCCGGCAGGTCCACTCAATCACCACTGGACGAAGAACATCATCGCCGGCCCGGACGGCGCGCGTCTCTACGCCACCGTAGGCTCGAACAGCAATGTCGGCGAGAACGGGCTTGAGAAGGAAGACCGGCGCGCTGCGATCCTGGAAATCGATCTGGCCAGCGGCAACACGCGTGTGTTCGCCACCGGCTTGCGCAATCCCAACGGCATGGCCTGGCAGCCGCAGACCGGCGCGCTCTGGACGGTGGTGAACGAGCGCGATGAGCTGGGCAGCGACCTGGTGCCCGACTATCTCACCTCGGTGAAGGATGGCGGCTTTTACGGCTGGCCCTACAGCTACTGGGGCAAGCATGTGGACACGCGTGTCCTGCCGCAGAAGAGCGAGCTCGTCGCCACGGCCATCGTGCCCGATTACGCGCTTGGCAATCACACCGCGCCGCTCGGGCTGGCCTTCGCCGAAGGCACGCAGTTGCCCGAAGCGCTGCGCAGCGGCGCCTTCGTCGGGCTGCACGGATCGTGGAACCGCAACCCGCCCAGCGGCTACAAGGTGATCTTCGTGCCCTTCCGGGATGGTCACCCCGTCGGCCAGCCCCTCGACATCCTGACCGGCTTCCTCAACGAGGACGGTGAAGCGCTCGGCCGGCCCGTCGGCGTCGTCATCGACCGGGCCGGCGCCCTGCTGGTCGCCGACGATGTCGGCAACATCGTCTGGCGCGTCACACCGGCAGAGTAGCGCATTTGGCGGTAGAGAATCGCTTCATGGTGAGCGCAGGTGGATGCTCCGCATCCACCGGGTCGAACCATGAAGCGGTGCCCCCGCCGCTGTGCGACGCCTTCCTGGTTCGACAAGCTCACCATGAAGGCTATTTCGAATCTAACCGACGGCGATGAAGAGGGCGCCCTCGCCGCGGCGGATGTTCAGCAGGATCGGACCTTTGCGTGAAGCACGCGCCGCGTCGCGTACGTCGCCGGGACTCTTCACCGGCTTGCGATTGACGCTCACGATCACGTCGCCGGGCCGCAACCCGTCTTCCGCCGCCTCGCTGTCGCGCGAGACGTCGATGACCAGCACGCCGCCCTCAACCTCGGTTGCCAGCGGATGATCGGGCGGCAGCGGCGCAAGCTGCACGCCGGCAAGCGACGCCTCGCCACGGTCCTCACCTGTACCGCTGCCCTGGCCGCGGCGCGACTCGTCGCGTGGCGAACGGCTCTGCAGGCGCGCCGATACCGTCTTGCGGTCCTTGTCGCGCACGAGGCCGATCTCGACCTCGGTACCCGGCTGCATCAGCCCGATGGTGTTGCGCAGCTCCGCACTGGTCCTGATCGGACGATCGTTCACGCTCACGATCACGTCGCCCGACTCGATGCCGGCCTTCTCGGCCGGCGAACCCGGTACCACGCGCGCAACGACGGCACCTGTCATCTGCTCAAGACCCATCGCCTTCGCCAGGTCGGGGGTGAGATTCTGGATCGACACGCCGAGCTGGCCGCGCCGGACCTCGCCATGCTCGATGAGCTGGCTTGCCACCTGATGTGCCATGCGCGCAGGGATGGCGAACCCGATGCCAATGTTGCCGCCGCTTCGGCTGAGGATGGCGGTGTTGATACCCACCAGCTCTCCCTCCATGTTGACCAGCGCGCCGCCGGAATTGCCGGGATTGATCGAGGCATCGGTCTGGATGAAATCCTCGTAGCCTTCGATCCCCAGTCCCGTGCGGCCCACGGCGCTGACGATGCCCAGCGTCGCTGTCTGCCCAAGGCCGAACGGGTTGCCGATGGCAATCACGAAATCGCCAACGCCGACTGTCGTATCACCTTCGAGCTCCAGTTCCGTGAGATTCTCCGCCGGCACTTTCAACACGGCGATGTCGGTTTCGGAATCGGTTCCGACCACTTCCGCCGTCAGCTCACGCCGGTCGCTGAGCACGACCTTGATGCGCCGGGCCTTCTCCACGACATGCGCATTAGTGATGACGTAACCCTTGTCGGCATCGATGATCACACCAGACCCGACGGCGTGCGTCTCCCGCTGCATGGGCATCTGCGGGATATCGAAGAAGCGACGAAAGAACGGATCGGAAAACAGCGGATTGGCCTCCGCCGGTGCTGTCGTTGCGATGTTCACGACCGCGGGCGAAACGCGCTTGAGGACCGGCGACAGCGACGGCAGGAGCGTTTCGGCGTGGGCCGCCAGCGGCACGAGGGTCAGTGACACCATGCAGACGAGAAGGAGATAGAGCCGGGATCGCATGGGGCAAGCTCCATGACGTTCATTGGGACAGCTTTGGCGCTGCAACTGGACACTGGAGTTGAGGAAAGAATGAGGCAGGCCGGTGCAGGTTCCCTCAGCCCTCAACTGCACTTGCCGGAGCAAAGACTTCCACCGGATCGCGCACACCGCGCAGCCTGCGCGGGCCCAGACTCGTGAACTGGCCGGGCGCTGCCAGCAGGTCCACGAAGCGCCGGCTGGCGATTATCGGTACCGCAAGCTCGGCACAGAGCGCTTCGAGCCTTGCCGCCTCGTTGACGGCGGGACCGACGACGGTGAAATCCAGCCGCCGGTGTGACCCGACATTGCCGTAAAGGACTTCGCCCGCATGCAGCGCGAGGTCGAACGTCGTCACCGGCTGGCGCTTCTGCCTGCGGCGGCCATTCAGCGCATCAACCCGTCCAAGCGCCGTCCGCGCGGCGGTGAACGCGCTTGTGCACACCGTGGATGGCTCCCGATCATCGAAAGCGAAAGTCGCGAGCAATCCGTCGCCAAGGAATTTCAGCACCTGGCCGCCCGCTCCTTCCACCGGGCCCACCAGACAATCGAGATAATCGTCCAGCATGCCGACCAGCCGCTCGCGCGGCATGCGGTCGGCGAGCGCCGTGAAGCCGCGCAGATCGCCGACCAGAACCGCCGCGGAGATGGCTTCGACCGATCCGCGCCGGATCTCGCCGCGCAGCACGCGCCGCCCCACGTCGCCGCCGAGATAGGTTTCCAGCAGGGTGCGGGTGGTGATCACATGAGCGCCGGCGCGCAGGGCTACGCCCAGATGCGGCATCAACCCGGCCAGGGCGGCGATTTCGGCATCGGAGAATCCGCCGGCACGGTCGGTCGTGAAGCTGGCGGCTGCGCCCGAGGAGAATTCGTCATAGCGGCCGTCATTGCCGAACATGATGACAAAGCACAGGTAGTCCGTGCCGCCCGCAGCGCGAAAATCGGCCAACAACCGGTACGCCGCCACCCCTTCGCCGCGTTCAAGACGATAGCGCGTCATGGGGATTGGCGCGGTCTGCATGTCCACGCCTGCCTTCCGGGCCATTTCCTGCGCCGCCGGCACTGCATCGTAGAACGGGCTGGTATTGGCAATGCTCGCAAAGGCGCCGTGGCTGAACTCCTCGCGCTCGCGCTTGCCTTCGCGCGTCCACGTCAGGCCGACCGATTCGACCTGCGGGTGCAGCGTGCTGAAGCCGACATGGGCGCGCCATATCGGCAGGCCCATCGCCGCGAGACGGCCGGCAAACCGTTCGGCGACCTGTGCCACCGGTGGCGCCAGTAACGCCTGCCGCACCAGCCACTCCTTGAGAGCGTCCGGGGATTCGTGCAGTTCGGTCATTGTGCCCCTGTCGAAAAGAAGCTCCTCCGGGCTTGACCAGAACCGTACAAATGTGTACGGTTTTCCAGCCTGGGAGCAAGGCTGTGAGCACCACGAAGCAGGCCGCGCGGCAAGCAAGAATAGAAGACGCGGCTTATGCCGTGCTCCGTGAGTCCGGTTACCGAAGTACGTCGCTGCTCGCCGTGGCCCGGCGCGCGGCGGCTTCCAACGAGACGCTCTACAAATGGTACGGCAACAAGCAGGGCCTGTTCCGCGCACTGGTCGAGGCGAATGCACGTGAGGCAAAGGTCCTCCTGGAAGAATCGCTTCGCCGATCCGACGACCCCCTCGCGACGCTGGCAATGCTGGGGCCGATTCTGCTGGCACTGGTGACCGGCGAGAAGGCTGTTACCCTGAACCGCGCCGCGGCGGGCGATGTTAGCGATACCGGCACCCTGGGACAGGCGATCGCCCGGTTTGGCCGGGAAGTGATTGCGCCCCTTGTCCGCGACCTCCTGGCAGCCGCCGCGCGCAAGGGCGCAATCACCTGCAACGATCAGGCGGAAGCTGCGGAGATCTACTTCAGCCTGCTGATCGGCGACTTGCAGATTCGCCGGGTCATCGGCGTTCTTGATGAACCCTCCGTCCAGGAGATCAACCGGCGGGCGCAACGCGCCTTCGCCCTGTTCCTCAGGCTCCACGCCGCCGATTGCCATTCGCCCGATGGCCAGAAGGATTTACGCTGATGTCCATGCTGCTCTGCCTGTTTGCCTTTCTGTCGCTCATGCTCAGCGGCGCCATATTCGGCTTTTTCTATGCATGGGTATGCTCAACCATGTGGGGCCTCGACGCGGCCGATCCCCGCGTTGCGATCAAGGCTATGCAGGCCATGAACGCGTCCGTGCGCAATGCTGTCTTCGCACCGGCATTCTTCGGCACGCCCGTCGTGCTGCTGATCACGGCTGGCCTTGCCTATACGCGCGGGCTCAACATGGCAGCGCTGGCATTTGCCGCAGGCGGTCTCGTCTATCTGCTGGGCGGGATGATTCTCACCCTGGCCATCAACGTCCCGATGAACGAGGCGCTGGCGGCGATCACGACTCCGGAGGATGCCGCCGGCGCCCGGCGCATCTGGCAGGGTTATTCGGCGCCATGGCAGTTCTGGAACACCATCCGCGCGTGCATGAGCGGTCTTGCGCTGGCGCTGGTCGGCTATGCCATCTACGCAATGAAGGCGAGCGCGCCATAGCGCGCGTGAAGCTCTCCGCCGTCCGCTTGCATCTGTCACGCTTTGCACGGGACGCATGACGACCGTGGACGACATGAGTACGGACGTGCTGATTCTCGGCGCCGGCCCCGCCGGCTGCGCGGCAGCGATCAGTGCGCGCCAACGCGGACTTCGCGTGCTGATGCTCGAGGCGCGGCCACGGCCGGGCACTGTGCCGGGCGAGACATTGCATCCCGGCGTCGAGCCGCTGTTGGCGCGCCTGGGCGTGCGCGATGCCGTTCTGGCGGCCGGCTTCCACCGGCACCAGGGCATATGGACGGCCTGGGATGGTCCGCGCCGCTTCATTGCCTACGGGGCAGGTGACGATGGTCCGTGGCGTGGCTTCCAGGCCGACCGCGCCCGCCTGCACGCCATCCTGATCGACGCGGCGCAGGCGGCAGGCGCCACACTGCTGCGGCCGGCTGTGCCCACTGACATCCTGCGTCGTGGCCAGGCTGTTGCCGGCGTGCGAACGGCGGACAAGACCATCAATGCGACGGATGTTCTGGACGCGACCGGACGCCATGCGTGGCTGGCGCGGGCGCTGAACCTTGCGCCGTCATATTTCTCGCCGCCGCTACGACTGCGCTTCGGCTGGCGAGACGCCGGACGGGACGACGATCCGGATGAACCCGCGATCGATGCACGGCCCGCCGGATGGGACTGGCGCGCACCGCTGGGCAGCGGCCGGGTCGCGTGGGTGTCATTGCGCGCCAATACGCCGTCGCAAGCGGCCGCAAGCTTCCGCTGGAGGCTGTACGAGGATTGCGCCGGCCCCGGCTACATGCTGCTGGGCGATGCCGCTGCGTTGTTGGACCCGGCCTCCTCGCACGGCGTGCTGCGGGCCCTGATGAGCGGCATGCTGGCCGCACACATGATCGCCGCCCGTCAACATGGCCTGCTGGCAGCGGACGCCGCTGCGGACAACTATCGCCGCTGGGTCCATGAGCAGTTCAGCAACGATGTTGCAGCCCTGCGCGCGCTCTACGCACGGCATCCAGACCCCGCCACCCGCCTGGCGCTGTGTGGCGCGACGTAAGCCTTGCCCCGCTTCGCCGCAGCCGCCTATCGTTGGCGAACGTATCGGAGGACGCCATGAAGTTCGGGATCTTCTATGAAATCTCCGTACCGCGGCCGTGGACGCGTGAGCGCGAGCGTGAGGTCTATAACAACTGTCTCGAGCAGGTGAGGCTGGCGGACGAGCTCGGGTTCGAGCACGTCTGGGCGGTCGAGCACCATTTCCTCGAGGAATATTCGCACTGCTCGGCGCCGGAGCTGTTTCTCACGGCCTGCGCCATGATCACGAAGAACATTCGCGTCGGTCACGGCATCGTGGTCTGCGTGCCGCAGTTCAATCATCCCATCAAGATCGCCGAGCGTACGGCCACGCTGGACATCCTCTCGGGTGGGCGGCTGGAGGTGGGCACCGGCCGCTCCGCCACCTGGACCGAGCTGGGCGGCTTTTGCGCCAATCCCGACGACACGAAGAAGTCGTGGGACGAGTTCGTACGCTGCCTGCCGAAGATGTGGACGCAGGAGTCCTTCGCCTACCAGGGCGAGTTCTGGTCGATGCCGGAACGCACGATCCTGCCGAAAGTCTACCAGCGCCCGCACCCGCCGATGTGGGTTGCCGTCACCAGCCCCGGCACCGAGCTGGACGCTGCTGACCGGGGGCTGGGCAGCCTTGGGCTCACCTTCGCCGGCTTCGCCGAGCAGGAGCGCAAGATCGGCGAGTATCGCCGCCGCATCCAGCTCTGCGAGCCGGTGGGCGCCTTCGTGAACGAGCAGGTCGCCACGACGAACTTCCTGTTCTGCCACGAGGACAACAAGACCGGCATGGCCATGGGCCAGCGGCTGGGCGACACCTTCAACTATCTGGCGGCCCAGCTCATCTCGACGCGAGAGGTGTTTGCCTCGCGCTCCTACCAGTCTCTGGGTCTGCTGCCGCAGTTGCGCCGCGCCGCCACCGGGCCCGATGCCAGCCCCGAGCAGGCCGAGGGGCTGTGCTTCGGTGATCCCGGCCGCATCATCAAGGCGATCAAGCACTGGGAGTCGATTGGCGTCGACCAGATCAACTTCATTCTGAACGCCAACGAGGTTGTGCCGCAGGACCAGGTGCTGGCCAGCCTGAAGCTGTTCGCCCGAGAAGTGATGCCGGTTTTCGGCAAGGGACCGGCGAAGGCGGCCCTGGCGCCCGCCGCTGCCGCAGGAGCCTGAACATGCCGCTTTTCGGACAACTCGATCTCGCCACCATCGCGCCGCGGCTGCCCACCCTGCCCGATCTGGATACACGCGCCTGGGTGCTGCCCGGCGCGGAGACCATGCAGTTGCTAATGGAAACTTCACGCACGGCCGCCGACCCCTTGTTGCCCAAGGCCATGCACCCGGCCGTGCCGTCCTACCTCGCGTTCAGCTTCCTGCGCTGCCCGGAAAGCCCGGTAGGGCCGTTCACACTCGCGACCGTGCGCCTGGGCAGCCGCGCCGGCGCACATCCGCGCGGCCTGGTGTTGGGCGCCTATGCCAGCACGCAGGAGGCCGCCGATGGCCTGCGCCGCGGCTGGGGCATACCGGCGCAGGCCGCAACCGTACGGCTCAGGCGGCATCATGACCGCATCAGCGGCGAGGTGATCCGCGAGGGCGCCACGGTGCTGGATTGCGCGCTGGTGAACCCGGAAGCGATCTCGGGCTCCGACGTGCAGCTCATCAACTGGGTCACCATGGCCAACGCGCCGCTCGACGGCACGACCGCGCCGCTGCTGATCCAGGTCGATCCCAAATATACCTTCCACAAGGCCGAGCGAGGCCGTCCCGAAGTGCGCGTCTTCGATGCTGCGGCATGGAACGCAGGCCCGCTGCGCCCCACCAATCCGATCGTCGCCACCATTGCCATGGTCGATACCGACCTGCCGCGCATCCGCTTCGTGATGGATCCGGTCAAGCCCGTCTACCAGGGCACGCGCCGCATCCGCGAGTCGCGCACGGACGAATGACCTCCGACCTGATCCGGCTCACGGCCACCGAGGCCGTGGCCCTGCTGAAGCAACGTGAGGTCTCGCCCTTTGAGCTGATCGACGCGGCGGCCGAGCGCATCGCGGCGGTCGAACCGCAGGTCAATGCGCTGCCGACCTTGTGCCTGGACCGCGCACGCGATCATGCGAAGCGCCTGATGGCCGGGGAGCGCCGCGAGGCCGAGAACGAGCGTGGCTGGCTGGCCGGCCTGCCAATTGCCATCAAGGATCTCGCGGATGTTGCGGGCGTGCGCACGACGTACGGATCGCCGATATTCAGGGATCACGTGCCGACGACGTCGCACCCGTTGGTCGAACGTCTGGAACGCAAGGGCGGAATCGTCATCGCCAAATCGAACACGCCCGAGTTCGGTGCTGGCGGCAATACCTTCAACGAAGTCTTCGGCCGCACGCTAAACCCGTGGAACACCTCGCTCACCTGCGGCGGCTCGACGGGCGGCGGTGCCGTAGCGCTGGCGACAGGCGAGATCTGGCTGGCGCAGGGTTCGGACCATGGCGGTTCGCTGCGCGGACCGGCGACCCTCTGCTCGGTGGTCGGCATCCGTCCTTCGCCGGGGCGCGTGACACGCGGCACCAGCAACAACCTCTTTTCGCCGCTTTCGGTGCAGGGCCCGATGGCGCGCAACATTCCCGATCTGGCACTGGCGCTCGATGCCATGGCCGGTCCCTGTCCGCTTGATCCGCTGACATTCGATGCGCCGGCCACGTCGTTCAGCGACGCCGTCGCCGAGCCTCCGGAGCGCCTGCGTATCGCCTTCACCGCCAACTATGGCGGCGCGCTGCCGGTCGATCGCGAAACGCGCGACATCTGCAGCCGCGCCGTTCAGGGCTTCGAGGAGGCAGGGTACGTCGTCGAGGAAGCGTTCCCGGAACTGGGTCCTGTCGATGAGGTGTTCCTGACTCTGCGCTCACAGCATTTCGTCGTCGAGCGGGAATTGCAGCTCCGCACCCATCGCGAGCAAATCAAACCCGACATCATCTGGAACACCGAGCGCGGCCTGCAACAGACGCCGGGCCAGCTCGCATGGGCCGAGCGCGAACGCGCCGCCCTCTTCCGCCGCTTCGCCGCGTTCTTCCAGCGCTACGACGTGCTGGTCACGCCCGGCGCGGCAACGCCGGCCTGGGACGTGCGCCTGCGCGCCCGCGAAATCATCGATGGCGTGAAGCTCGACAACTACATTGCCGGCAGCGCGCTGACCTCCGCGATCACGCTGACCTCCTGCCCCGCCGTGTCGGTGCCCTGCGGTTTCGACCGGTTCGGCCGGCCGGTCGGCCTGCAGATCGTGGCGACCCCGCGTGGCGAGGCGCGCGCACTGCAGGCCGCGGCTGTCTTCGAGCGCATCAGCGGCCTCGACCGGCTGCTGCCCATCGATCCCCGCCCGGGAGAGGTGCCGCCGGGCTGATCCCTACTGCTTCGGCCAGATCGGTTCGGCGACCGCGAGTTCGGCCGGATAGACGGTGACGGCCTTGCCCTTCTGCCACTGCACAATCACCAGATGCGCGCCGGCCCGACGACCATTGGGCTCGAACTTCACGCCGCCGGGAAAGGCCAGCGCGGCAGGTCCCTCCTTCAGGTCGAGCTTGCGGATCTCTTCGGCGACCTTCTTCGAATCGGCCGCGCCGGCGCGCTCAAGTGCCTCCTTGAGGATCCACATGTCGCCATAGGCCGTCATGCTGTCCTGGGTGATCCACGGTTCGCCCGTACGCTTGACGAACCGCTCGATGATGGCCTCCTGGCCCTTCACGCCCCAGTTGGCGACAATGAACATCAGCCCTTCGAGGAGCTGTGGGCCGACATTCTTCAGCAGTTCGGGCGAACCGATATGGGCGCCATTGGCGATCAGCGGTATCCTGCCCTGGCCCAGCTTGAACTCGTTGAACTTCTCCAGGATCAGCTTGTCGTCCGGCACGCTGGTGGGCAGCAGCAGCATGATGTCGGGCTTCGCGCGCCGCACCTTCTGCACCAGCGCGGTGGCGTCGGCCAGCGGTGGAGTAAAGACCTCGTCCACCACCAGCTCCAGGCCCAGCTTCTGCAGACCGCCCTCGCGCATCGGCTTGGCGAAGCTTACCGGTGCGGCGGTGTTGTCCATGATGATGCCAACCGTCTTCGGCTTCTTGCCGGTCGCCTTCTGCGCCATCTCCAGGATGGTCGGCAATGCCGCCCGCGCCTGCGTGCCGCCGGTTGGCGAGGTCTGGAAGACGTACTTGAAGCCGCGCTCCGTGATGGCATCCGAATAGGAGAGCGTCAGCATCGGCACGCCGGCGCGTTCGGTGATCTCCGTCACCGCCAGCGTGAAGGAGCTGAGCCAGGCACCGGTGCCGCCGACGAGATCAGGTTCCTGCGCCAGCACGCGCTGGGCGGCGTTCTTGGCCTTCTCGGCCGTGTCACCGGCATCCACGAGGATGAGCTTCATCTTCGCGCCACCCAGCGCCTTGATGCCGCCCTTCTCGTTGATCTCGTCGATGGCCATCTCGGCGCCCATCTGCATGAGCTGGCCCTGGCGTGCCCAGGGACCGGACAGCGGCGCGATCACCGCCACCTTCACCTCCTTGGGCTGTGCCTCGGCCGGCGCTGCCGTCACGACCGATAGGAGCACCGCAGCGGCGAGCGCCGCCGTCAGCACGCTGCGCAAGCGGACTTTCAACATGCCTTCCTCCCTTTCAGTTATGCCTCCCCAACGAATTGGGCAGGAAACTACAAGCCCAGATACGCCTTCTTCACACGCTCATCGGCGATCAACGCGTCGTGGGTGCCCTGCATCACCACGTGGCCTGTCTCCAGCACGTAGCCCAGATCGCAGCTCTCCAGCGCTTCGGCCACGCGCTGCTCGACCAGCAGCACCGTGATGCCATGCTCGCGGTGAATCTGCTGGATCCGCTCAAAGATCGTGTCCGCCACTGCGGGCGCGAGTCCCATCGACGGCTCGTCCAGCATCAGCAGGCGCGGCGCCGAGGCAAGCCCCCGGCCGATCGCCAACATCTGCTGTTCGCCGCCGGAAAGCGTGCCGGCAAGCTGGCCTTTGCGCTCTTGCAGCACCGGAAAAAGCTGGAACACCAGCTCCAGCGTCTCGCGCCAGCGCGCCCGTCCTGCGTCCGTGTACGCGCCCATCTCCAGGTTCTCGAAGACGGTCATCGAGGGGAACATCTGGCGGCCTTCGGGAACATGGGCGATGCCCATATGCGCACGCCGTGCCGCCGGCAGCGCCAGCAGGTCATGGCCGTCGTAGCTGATCCTGCCGCCTGCGGGCGATACGGTGCCGGAAATGGCCCGGAACAGCGTGGTCTTGCCGGCGCCGTTGGGGCCGACCACGGCCACGAACTGCCCCTGCGCGACCTCGATGCTGACGCCATCGAGCGCACGCAGGCCGCCATAGGCCACCTCAAGCGACTCGATCCGCAGCACGCTGCACCCACTTCTTGCCGAGATAGGCCTCGATCACCGCCGGATCGCGCGTCACGTCCAGCGGTTTGCCGTCGGCGATCAGCGCCCCATGGTCGAGCACGCTGAAGCGCTCGGCCAGCCGCACCATGGCATGCATGGTGTGCTCGATAATCAGCACCGTCGTGCCGCCGCGCGCCACGCGCCGGATGGCCTCGATCACCTCCTCCAGCTCGGCATGCCCCAACCCGGCCAGGATCTCGTCCAGCAGCAGCAGCTTCGGCTGTCCCGCCAGCGCGCGCGCCAGCTCCAGCAACCGGAGTTGGCGCATGGTCAGTCCGGATGCGACCTGCGCCGCCTCGGCACGGCTCAGCCCTGCTGTGTCGATCGCGCGCAGTGCCAGGCGCTCGGCCTCGCGATCGTCCGTTGTGGCGACATAGGCGCCGCTCACCACGTTCTCCAGCACCGTCATGCGGGGAAAGACGCGCACGATCTGGAACGTACGCCCCACGCCCGCACGGCAAACCCGGTTGGGCTTCAAGCCGACGATATCCTTGCCATCGAACCGGATGCTGCCGCCATTCGGCTTCAGGAACCCGTTGATCACGTTGAACAGCGTCGTCTTGCCCGCACCATTGGGGCCGATGATGCCGTGGATCGCGCCCTCCTCCACGGTGAGCGACACGTTGTCTACGGCGCGCAGGCCGCCGAAGGAGCGCGAGACACCCTCCAGCACCAGCAGCGGCCGGTGGGAGCGCATCGGCGTCACGGCTGCCTCGGCCGTCGCGACGGGTACAGCATCGGGGACCATCGGCGCTGCGCGAAAGAAGCGATCCCGAAGCCGCCAGTAGATACCCTCCGGCGCCAGCAGGATGATGACGATGATTGCCACGCCGTAAACGACGCCCTGGATGCCGGGGATCACATGGCCCAGCTCGCCGTGCAGGATCTCGGCCAGCGGCACCAGGATGGCGGCGCCGATCACAGGCCCCCACAGGATGCCGACGCCGCCGAACAGACAGACAATCAGGGCCTGTGCCGAGACCAGCACGCCGAACACTGTCGGCGGCGTGACCACCAGCAGCACCACGGCGTAGAGCCCCCCGGCCGCGGCGGCAAAGCCGGCCGACAGGATGATGGCCGGCATTTTCCAGCGCCACGTATCGATGCCGGCGGCCTCGGCGGCGGCTTCGTTCTGCTTGATCGCCAGCAGCGCCATGCCGAAACGCGTCCGTTCCACGGCCAGCGATGCCAGCAAGGCCAGTACCATCAGCCCCAGACCGAGCAGTGCATGCACGCGCGGATCGCTGAACTGCATGTAGGCCGCCGGGTTCTCGCGTTTCATCGGCAACACGACTTCCTGATAGCCCAGCCACTCGAAGACGTAGAGCATGGCCAGCGGATAGGCGAGCATCGACAGCGCGAAATAATGGCCACGCAGCCGGAATGTGGCGAGGCCGATCAGCACGCCGGCGAGCATGCCCACGAGCACGCCCATGGGAATGCCCAGCCACGGCGTGATATCGAACTGGACCATCGCCAGCGTGGCCGTGTAGGCGCCCAGGCCGAAGAAGGCGGCGTGGCCGAAGGAGATCAGCCCGCCGTAGCCGGAGAGCATATTCCACGCCAGACCCATCGTGGCCCAGATCACGACCAGCGTCAGGATCAGCCGATAATAGGCACTCTCCACCAGCAGCAGTGCCACGACGAACGCAACTGCAATGCCGGCAATGGCAAAGAGATCGCGACGGAGGCTGCGGCGGCCCACGGCTCAGGTCCGCTCCGCGGAGCGGCCGAACATGCCGTGCGGCCGGAAAAAGATGATCAGCAGGAAGACGACGAAGATCGCCGTGTTCTGTAGCTGAAACGGCAGCATCAGCGCCGAGAGCTGCTGCACCAGCCCGATGGTCATGCCGCCCCAGAAGGCGCCCAGGATGCTGCCCAGCCCGCCCAGCACCACGCCGGCATACATGGTGATGACGAAGTCGAAGCCGATATAAGGCTGGAAGGACTGCGTGCTGGCGATCAGCCCGCCGGCGATCGCGGTGATGGCGCAGCCCAGCGCGAAGGCCGTGCGATGGCAGCGGTCGACATCGATCCCCATGTAGAGCGCCGCTTCGGGATTGTCCGCCGCTGCCCGCATCGACTTGCCCAATGGCGTGCGCTTGAGGAAGGCATAGAGCAGCAGCGCCACGACGATCGCGACACCGAAGCTCACGGTGCGCGCCTGGTTCACCAGGAACTCCCAGATCTCCCATGATTCGCGCGACATCGGAGTCGGAATGGAGAGCGGCAGGGAACCGAACAGGATGAGGCCACCGTTCTGCAGCACCAGCGCGATGCCCAGCGTCAGGATGATCTGTGCGTAGTGCCCCTCCGCCTCGGCGCCGACCGCCGCCACGCCGGTGACGCGTCCGATCAGGAAGCGATGCAGCAGCCAGCCCACCACGAAGACAGCCGGCCCGGCGAGAAGACCGGCCATGACCGGGCCTACATAGGGGCCCAGCACCGCCATCACGCCCAGCGCCGTAGCGACGTAGTAGGCCGCGTACATGCCCAGCATCAGGAAATCGCCCTGGGCGAAGTTCACCACCCGCATGACCCCGAAGATCATGCCCAGTCCCACGCACATCAGGGCATACGTGCCACCGACCAGCAGCCCGGTTATCAGCGCCTGCAGGAAGTCGATGGCGAACCAGCCAAGTTCGCCCACCGTTTCCGTCCCTTCACACGACGCCGTTGTTGAAGCCCGGCGTTCGTGACATCAACCTTATGATGCGACTACAAGTGACGCCATTCGAAATATCGGGGTGCTATGCCTCGCGCATGCAAAGCTGCCTTTGGATATCGCCGGGACGGCGGTACAACTGTGGCGCACCTGCCGGGCTGAAGAGGAGCAAGAGCGATGCGGATCGGGGTCTTCTACTTCCCAACAGACGACGGGATCAATGTCACCGAGCTGGCGCGGGCACTGGAAGACCGCGGCTTTGAATCCCTGTTCGTGCCGGAGCATACGCATATTCCGGTCAGCCGCCGCACCCCCTTCCCCGGCGGCGGCGAGTTGCCCCGGCACTACAAGCGCACGCATGATCCCTTCATCGCGCTGTCGTTCGCAGCCGCGGCGACACGCAAGCTCGTCATCGGCACCGGTGTCTGCCTCGTGCCGCAGCACGAGCCCATTGCACTCGCCAAGACCATCGCCAGCCTCGACCTGCTGTCGGGCGGCCGCTTCGAGTTCGGCATCGGCGGCGGCTGGAATGTCGACGAGATGGAGAACCACGGCGTCCGCTACGAAACACGCTTCAAGCAGATGGGGGAGTACGTCAAGGCGATGAAGGCGATCTGGACCCAGGAAGAAGCATCGTTCCACGGCGACATGGTTAAGTTCGACCCGATCTGGTCGTGGCCCAAGCCCGCGCGCGTCCCGCCGATTCTGCTGGGCGGCGAGTCCGACCACACGCTGCGGCGCGTCGTCGATTACTGCGACGGCTGGTTCCCGCGTGGATACCGCGGCTTCGATCCGCAGCAGGCGCGCGAGCGGCTCGACCGCATGGCGCAATCCAGGGGTCGGGACCCGTCAACCCTGTCGATTCACATCTTCGGTGCGCGCCCCGACGCCGCCACGCTGGAAAACTATGCCAGGTTCGGCTTCCAGCGCACGCTGCTGGGCGTGCCGAATGAAAGCCGCGACGAAATCCTGCGCACGCTCGACAAATGGGCCCCGCTGACTGCGGGAAGGCAGGCGGCGTAACCGGCCGTCACGGGAGCGCTTTATGAGCGTCGCGGTCGGGCTGGGGCTGATGGAGTTTCCCTTCGCGAGGGCGTCGGAGTTCTGGCGCTGGATTGATCTCTGCGAGCAGGGCGGCATCGACTCCTTCTGGCAAACCGACCGCGTTGTCAGCCGTCAGCCGATCCTGGAATGCATGACGGCTATCGCTGCCGTGGCCGGGCGAACGCGGCGCCTGAAGTTCGGCGTCAATGTCATTTCGGTCGCGCTGCGCGATCCCGTGCTCGTCGCCAAGCAGTGCGCCACCATCGATGTGCTGTCGGAAGGCCGGCTGCTGCCGGGCTTCGGCATCGGCAGTCCGCTGGCGCCCGAGTGGAAGGCGCTGGGCATCGACACGAAAACCCGCGGCCGACGTACCGATGAGGGGCTCGACATCATCCGCCGCCTGTGGCGCGAGGAGAGCGTCGATTTCGAAGGCAAGTACTACCACCTGTCCGGCGCCGCCATCGCGCCGCGGCCGGTGCAGCCGGATCTGCCGATGTGGATCGGCGGCTCCTCCGAGGCCGCAATCCGCCGCACCGCACGCATCGGCACAGGCTGGCAGGCCGGCGCCGAGTTGCCGGAGGAAGCGGGCCGCGTCGTCGCCGCCATCAAGGCCGCCGCGGCCGAGAGCGGCCGCCGCATCGACCCAGACCACTACGGCGCCGCCTTCCCGTTCCGTTTCGGCAGCGCGACGGACAGTGCCGTGACCGCCGCGATGGAGGCCTATGTCAAGCGTACCGGACGCGACCCGCGGCGCTATTTCGCGATCGGCAACGCGGAAACCATTCTGGAGCGTATCGCCCAGTACGTGGATGCGGGCCTGTCGAAGTTTATCCTGCGACCCGTGGGTGCCGACGGCGAGGACGTTCTCGTCCAGACCCGCAAGCTGATCGAGACGGTGCTGCCGCTGGTCGCTGACCGCTGGCCACGCGGCGCGAAGCCGGCCGCATAGATGCCCGAGACCGACCTGTATGCGCCGGTCAAGGCGTTCCTCGAATCCCAGGCCTACACCGTCAAAGGCGAAATCAACGGCTGCGATCTTGTGGCCGTGCGTGGCGCCGAGCCGCCGGTGATTGTCGAGCTGAAGCGCGCCTTCAATCTGGCGCTGGTGCTGCAGGGTGTGGACCGCCTCGGCCTCAGCGACTCCGTCTATCTGGCGGTGGGCACCTGGCCCAAGCAGCAACGGCATGTGAAGAAGCTCTGCCGCCGGCTGGGCCTGGGCCTGATGGTCGTGCACGCCGGGCATGTCGAGGTGCTGCTCGACCCTGTGCCCTACCGGCCGCGCAAGGCGCCGGCGCGAACGCATCGCCTGCTGGGCGAGCATGCGCGCCGGGTCGGTGATCCCACGCGCGGCGGCTCGACGCGCCAACCGATCATGACCGCCTACAGACAGGAAGCACTGCGCTGTGCCGAGCTGCTGGCAGCGAACGGCACGATGAGCCCCGCCGAGCTGCGCGCCGCGAATGTGCCCAGGGCCGCGCGCATCCTGCTGGATGATGTCTACGGCTGGTTCGAACGCAAGGGCCGTGCACGCTATGCCCTGACGCCGCAAGGAATACAGGCGCTGGAGCAGTTCAGACCTGATTGCGGGGTATCATCGCCTCAACGTACGATGCATCACGACAACATGTCAGGATAGCCGCCCATGTCACCGGAAGTCGTTTCCCAGCTCGCCCCGACGGGCACACTGCGTGCCGGCATCAACCTGTCGAACTTCCTGCTGGTCACCGGCAAGAGCGCCGCCGGGGACCCCGAAGGGGTGTCACCCGACATGGCGCGCGAGATTGCGAACCGACTGGGCGTGCCCGTGAAGTACGTACCCTACAAGACGCCGGGCGAGCTCGCCGACGCGGCCGGTAGCGCCGCCTGGGATATAGGGCTGATCGGCGCGGAGCCGCAACGCGCACAGGCGATCGCCTTCACGGCCGCGTATGTCGAGATCGCCGCCACTTACCTGGTGCCGGCCGGCTCGCCGCTGCAGACGATTGCCGACGTCGACCGGCCGGGCGTGCGCATCGCCGTGACCGCCCGCAGCGCCTATGGCCTGTGGCTGGAACGCAACATCAAGCAGGCCGAGCTGGTGTGGTCAACCAGCCTCGACGGCGCCTACGAGCAGTTCGTTGCGGAGAAGCTCGATGCGCTGGCCGGGCTGACCCCTCGCCTGCTGTCGGACGTGCAGAAGCTGCCCGGCGCGCGCATCCTCGACGGCCAGTTCGCCGCGGTCCAGCAGGCCGTCGGTACTGCTCGCGGCAACACGGCAGGCGCGGCCTTTCTCGCGAAATTCGTCGAAGAGGCAAAGGCATCAGGCTTCGTCGCCAGCCTTATCGAGCGGCACAAGGTGCGCGGCCTCTCCGTGGCGCCGCCCGCCAAGGCCTAGTTACAGGGCCAACTGAGACGGAACAGGGCTGACGTTCGGACGTTTTCCGCACGCGGAAAATCGTCGCGAGGCAGTCATGCCCGACTCCGATCTTAGAGGAATAGCCACCACCGCCAGGCTGGCCGGCCATCCCCTCCATCCGATGCTGGTGCCGTTCCCGATCGCACTGTTTGTGGCAACGTTCGCCTGCGACCTCGCCTGGTGGGGTACGCGCGATCCCTTCTGGGCGCTTGTCGCCATGTGGTCGCTGGGCGCGGGTATCGCCACGGCGGCTTTGGCGGCGCTGGCCGGGCTGACGGATTTCCTCGGCAACGCACGCATCCGCGTCATTAGCCACGCCTGGCATCACATGATCGGCAACGTCATCGTCGTGCTGCTGTCGATCGCCAGCTTCTGGCTGCGCGCGAGCCAGGGAGCAGAGGCGGGCATTTTGCCGTGGGGCCTGGTGCTGTCGCTCGTTGTCGTCGTGCTGCTGCTCTACACCGGCTGGAAGGGCGGCGAACTGGCCTACGGACAGCGCGTCGGGATGCAACCCGAAGCGCCACGGCAGTAGTCACAGGGCCTGATCGTCGAGCCCGTATTTCTCAAACTGCGACGCATCGTTCCTCGCCGGGAGCGCGCCACTCCAGTGGCGCATCGCCCGCAGCGAAACGGAGGGCGACCAACTTCGTGTGCGCAAGCTTGTATGATGGCGGCGTTGGCACGCCGCTGGCGCCACTGGAGTGGCGCGCTCCCGGCAGGGCTACGCGTCCCGGAACTGACGGATCACCTTTTCGCCGAACTGCGGCAGCGTCTCTTCCAGGTTGGGCAGGAAGGCGGAAACCGGAAGGACCACGCGGCCGACACCCTGGGCGATGCGCTCCCCAATCGCCGGACGCGGATCGGTGCCGGACTTGGGCGAAGCACCCGGGCAGCCAGTAATCAATTCCACGGCTTTGGGATCGCGTCCGGCCGCTTCGGCGCTGCGCCGCACCACGTCGAGCAGTGGCAGAATATCCACCTGCGCACCGATTGACGGGAAGAAGCCGTCGCCCAGCCGGCCGGCGCGCTTCGCCGCCGCCTCGGAGTGGCCGCCGACCACGATCGGGACGCTGCCGCGCACCGGCTTGGGATTGCTGTTGACGCCCGAGAAGTTCACGAACTCTCCCTTGAAGCTGACGTCATCCGCAGCCCACAGGGCCCGCATCGCCGCGACATATTCATCGGCGCGCTTGCCGCGGCGCTCGAACGGAATGCCCAGCGCTGCGAATTCCTCTTTCAGCCAGCCCACGCCAATGCCCAGCTCGATGCGCCCCCCGCTCATGTAGTCCAGCGTCGCGACCGCCTTGGCGAGCACCAGGGGATTGCGCTGCGGCAGGATCACCACCGCCGTCATCAGCCGCAGGCCTGTCGTGACAGCGGCGACGTACGCCATCCAGATCAGCGGATCGGGCAGCGGCGTCGAAGGGTTGCCGGGCAATCGCCCGCTCGCCGCATAGGGATAGGTCGAGGTGTAGTTGGTAGGCCACACGACGTGCTCGACCGTGAAGATCGAATCGAAGCCCGACGCTTCAGCGAGGCGCGCCAATCGGGTGGCACGTGCGGGATCGGGGAAGGTGTTGCTGGCGAAGTGGATCGCGAATTTCATGGCCCTGCTCCGTCACGCATCGGCGAAGGGACGGATTACCTTCTCACCGAAGCGCGCCAGGCTCTCCTCAAGATCCGGCAGGAACGACGATACCGGTACGATCACGCGTGTCACACCTTCCCTGGCACGTTCCTCGATCGCGGGCCGCAGATCACCGCCCGCTTTGGGCGAAAGGCCGGCACAGGTGGTGGTGACCGTGATAGCGCCGGCGTCGCGGCCTGCTGCGTCGGCGGCACGGCGCATCATCTGGATCAGTGTGCCGATCTCGCCCTGCCCTGCATTGAGCGGAAAGAATCCGTCGCCCAGCCGTCCGGCGCGCTCGGCGGCGGCCGGCGAATGGCCCCCGACCACGATCGGCACGCTGCCACGCGGCGGCTTGGGATTGCTGCTCACCCCCTTGAAGCTCACGAACTCGCCGCTGAAGCAGGCATCGTCACCCGCCCAGAGCGCGCGCATGGCACCAACGTATTCGTCGGCCCGCTTGCCGCGCCGCTCCCACGGCACGCCCAGCGCGTCGAACTCCTCCTTCAGCCAGCCGACGCCGATACCCAGCTCGATGCGCCCGCCGCTCATGGAGTCCAGTGTCGCGACCTCCTTGGCCAGCACCAGCGGATTGCGCTGCGGCAGGATAACGATCCCGGTCATGAACTTGATGCGGCTGGTGGTGGCTGCGACCCAGGCCATCCAGATCAGCGGGTCCGGCAATGGCGTGGAGGGATTGCCCGGAATCTTGCCGCTGGGCGCATAGGGATAGGCCGAGCTGTAGGCGCTGGGCCAGATCACGTGCTCGACCGTAATGAGGGCATCGAAGCCGGCGTCTTCGGCGAGGCGTCCCAGGCGGGCTGCACCCTTGGCGTCGGGGACAGTGGCATTGGCAAACATCAGCGCGAACTTCATGCTGCATCCTCCCGGGGAATCAATGTCCAGCCAATCCAGTCGCATAGCGCGCGGCCCATGACCGCCTCGAGTTCCGCGCCGGACAGCCACGGCAATTCTTCGGTGAACATCGTGACGCACTGCCGGTAGCTGCAGGGCATGCGGGTGAGATCGGTGCCCCAGAAGAAGCGCTGCGGGCCGAAGGCATCGTAGATGCGATGCAGTCCGTCATGGATGTTGCGGAAGGGATAAGGCTGCGTCGAATAGCCCGGCGCGCCTGTCGCCTTCACCGCGACATTGGGCAGCTTTGCCAGCGACAAAAGCTCGTCGAGATTGGCGAAGGCGGCATCGTCCTGCGCCGGCCTCACAAGCCCGCAATGATCAAGAATGAGCTTCAGTCCGGGATGGCGTTCCGCCACCGCCCTGACCGTCGGCAGGAAGCGCCACGCCAGGATCGCCACGGGCAGGCCCGCCCGCTCCGCCGCCGGCCACACCCAGTCCATCGTGCCGTCCTCATGCCATGTCCGCTCCTCGGGGCGCACCAGGGCGAAGCGCAGTCCGAGCATGCCCGGCTGATCGCGCCAGCCCGCGATCTTCGCCCGGCTCTCCTCGTGGTCAGGCGGCAGCTCGCCCAATACGGCGAAGCGTTCCGGGTAACGCCGTGCTGCATTCACGGCCAGCGCATTCGCGTTCGAATCCCAGTGCAGGTGCGGATGCAGCAGAACGCCATCCACGCCGGCCTCGCGCATTTCCTCCAACAGGTCTTCCGCCGTGAAGGCCGGCACCTGCCGGTGATGCGGGCTGGGCTTGCCAGTGGCCCACAGATGCACCTGGGCATCGACGATCTTCATGCCGGTCCCTCCTGCCGCTGCGGACTGCCGCGCACACTGAAGAAGAATGCCAGCGGCGCGGCAATGATGGAGACGGCCGTCATCATATGGAAGGCGTTGATGTAGCCCACCATGCTCGACTGGCGATAGATCTCGGCCGCAAGGCGATCAAACCCGCGGTCAGTGGCACCATAGGCATTCAGCCAGGGCGCCCATGCCTCGAAACGAAGCGCCGAGATGAAACCGGAGAGATGCACGCTCGATTCCGCCGCGGAATGGGCGAAGACCAGCAGCATCATCGAGATGAACAGGCTGCCGCCGATCATGCGCAGCAAGGCGAAGATGGCGTTGCTCTGGGTCAGCAGCCGGGCCGGCAGAGTCGAGAAGGCCAGCACTGCCATCGGCGTATAGGTCAGCCCGAAGCCGAACCCGTGCAGCATGTTGGTCAGCAGCACGTCGCGCGAGGTCATGTTGATGTCGAGCGACGCCATCCATGCGCCGGCAACCGCCTGGATCGCGAGGCCGCCAAAGAGGCACAGACGGGGGCTGTACCGGGTGAGCTGCGCGACAATCAGGAATGAGAGGAAGTTGCCCATCCCGCGCGTCGCCACCAGATAGCCGATCACTGCCTCCGGATAGCCGCGCAGCTCCTGCAGCAGAGGCGGAAACAGCACCATGGGCGTGTATTGCAGCATGCCCATGCCGATCACCACCAGCGAGCCGGCCGCGAAGTTGCGATCCGCGAACATCGAGAGATCGAACAGCGGTGCGGGCGTGGTGCGGACATGGATCAGGAACATGCAGAAGAAAATCGCCGCCAGCGTGCATTCGATGACGATCTCCGGCGAGTCGAACCAGTCGTTGCGATGGCCGCGGTCGAACATGAGCTGCACCGACGCCAGCGCAATGGCGAGAAAGACAAAGCCGGTGTAGTCGAACGTGCCCGCGGTCCCCTTCTCCTGGTCGCCCAGCGCGGCAATGACCAGCGCACAGGCCGCGGCGCCCAGCGGCAGGATCAGCAGGAACGTCCAGCGCCAGCTCAGCAGCTCGGAAACCATGCCGCCGAAGGTGGGCCCGAGGATCGGCCCCATCACCCCGCCGACGCCCCACATCATGATGATGAAGGGGTGCTGGCGCTTCTCGAAGCTGGCCAGCAGGATCGTCTGACCCATGGGAAAGATCGGCGCGCCAAATGCGCCCTGGATGGTGCGCAGCAGCAGCATCGCCTCGAGCGAGGTGACGAGGCCGCAGAGCGCCGATGTAAGCGTAAACCCTGTAACAGAGCTGAGCATCAGCAGGCGCCAGCCCAGCCGCCTTGCCAGCCAGCCGGTAAGCGGCGTCGCCACCGCCGTCGCCACCAGGTTGAACGTCAGAATCCAGGAGACCTGATCCTGCGTAGCGGACAGCGTGCCCCGGAGCTGCGGCAGGATGACCGTGACGCTGGTTGCCGTGAGCCCGAAGAGAATGGTCGTGACCTGGACCGACAGCAGGATCAGCCACTGCCTTCCGGTAATACCGCCGCTCATCGCAAGACGGCGTCAGCCGGCGGCGCCGCCACGATGGGCGCTATCGGTAGATGCAGGGATGCCGACGACGCTCAGCATACCTCAGCCTGGGCGCATTGGCAGATTCACACAAGCGCAAGCAGCGCGCGGATTCTCCACGGCTGCCCTGCAATGCCGGTGTAGCGACAGCAGCGCGCCGGCATGTGAGATTGTCCGGAGATGCGACGGAGACTGTGATGCCCGAAGCAACTGATGCGCTCGACATCATTCACACCACGCGGGCGATGCGGCGCCTGCGGCCGGATCCGGTGCCGGACGAACTGATCGGCAAGATTCTGCGGGCTGGCATCGCGGCCGCCAATGGCGGCAACGCCCAGAAGTGGCGCTTCCTCGTGATCAAGGACCCGGCGGTCAAGAAGGCCGTGCAGGTCTTCTACAAGCGCGCCTTCGACGAAGTCGTCGGACCGCGCTATGCCAGCAGCGCGCCGCCGCCGGGCATGACACGGGAGCGCTTTCAGCGCCAGCACCGTGCTGTGGAATACCTCACGGAGCATTTCCACGAAGCGCCGGTCTGGATCGTCGCCTGCCTGGAGGACGGTCCCAATCCCAATCGATGGGCCGGTGCTTCGATCTACCCCGCGGTCCAGAACATGCTGCTGGCAGCCCGCGCGCTCGGCCTCGGCTCGACCCTCACCACGCGCCACCTGCTCCATGAGAAGGAGGCCGAGGCCGCGCTCGGGCTACCGGAAGGGGTCCATTCATACGCCATTCTCCCCATCGGCTATCCGATGGGGAATTTTGGTCCTGTGTCGCGCGGCCCGCTGTCGGAAGTCGTCTATTCGGAACGATGGGGTGAACCCTGGCGCGAGGCGGTCAGTTGAGGCGCGCGGCCTCAGCCATCACTTCGATTGCCGCCGGTTGGCGCGAGCGCACGGAGAGGCTGTCGGCGCCGCTATCCTCCCACGCACGGTAGCGCTGGCGGATGCGCGCCGGTGGCCCGACCAGCGATTTCATGTCAACCCATTCGTCGGGGACCGCAGCGATGGCCTCGTCCTTGCGGCCCGCGAGGTACAGCTCCTGGATGCGCGCGGCGGCCTCGCCGAAGCCGCGCCGAACCATCATGTCCTTGTGGAAGTTCTTGTCGCGGTGGCCCATGCCGCCGACATATAGCGCCACCTCGGGCTTCAGCCTCGCCAGCGCCGCCGCAACGTCCTCCTCAACCTCGACATGAACGGTGGCGTGGATGGCAAAGTCCTTCATGCCCTTGCCGCCACCGGCGCGCCGGAAGCCCTCCTCCAGCCACGGCTTCGCCTCCGCCAGCGAACCGGGAATGAAGCCCAGCGGCAGCCAGCCATCGGCGACCTCGGCTGTCAGCTTCACCATCGATTCAGTGGCGGTCGCCAGATAGATCGGGATATCGGGATTCATGTGGAGGATGGATTTCAGCGGCTTGCCCACGCCCAGCGCGCCTTCACCGGTGTAGGGTAGGCTGATCTCCCTGCCGGCATGGGTCACCGGCGCCTCGCGGCGGAAGATCTTGCGCATGATCGCAACGTAGTCGCGCGTGCGGTAGTAAGGCTTGCCCCATGGCTCGCCGTACCAGCCCTCGACAATTTGCGGCCCGGAAACGCCCAGCCCGGCGATGAACCGGCCGCCGCCGGCCAGCGCATCGACCGTGCCGGCGCACATCGCCGCATTGGCCGGCGAACGCGCCGCGAGCTGCATGATGCCCGTCCCCAGCTTGATACGGCTGGTGAGCGCCGCCAGGTAGGCCAGCGGCGTCACCGCGTCGGAGCCGTAGGCCTCGGCTGTCCAGACCGAATCGTACCCCAGCTCCTCGGCCCGCTGGACCAGCTTCACCGGCACGTCGAGCCGGGCCCGGGAATAGCCGATGGCAAGACCAAGCTTCATGGCTGCTTCCCCCTGAACGGATGCACATCTGGACTGCCGGACGGCCTGGCTGGCACTATAGTCCCGACGGGACAGACGGAAACGCTATCAGGAAGGGGCAATGAACAACATCCAATACGTGGCACCGCAATCGATCGACGAGGCGGTGGCGGCCATGGCTGCGGCCAACGGCACCGGGCGCGTTCTGGCGGGCGGAACCGACCTGCTGATACAGATGCGCGCCGGTGTGGTGAGCCCCGGCATCATCGTGGACGTCAAGAAGATCGTGGAAATGACCACGATCGACGAGACATCGGGCGGCTACCGGATCGGCGCCGCCGTATCCGGCGCGGTGATCGGCGAGCATGCGCGACTGAAGAAGGCGTGGCCCGGCGTGGTCGAGGCCATCAACCTGATCGGCTCCAAGCAGATCCAGGGCCGGGCGTCGGCCGGCGGCAATCTGTGCAACGCCTCGCCGGCGGCCGACAGCGTGCCGGCGCTGGTGGCGGCTGGCGCGATCGTCACCGTCCAGGGGCCCAAAGGACGCCGCGACGTGCCGGTGGAGAAAATCCACGCCGGTCCGGGCCGCACGACCCTGCAGCCCGGCGAAATCGTGGTCAGCTTCACCCTGCCCGCACGTCCGGCGGGATCGAGCGACGCCTATCTGCGGCTGATCCCGCGTACGGAAATGGATATCGCCGTGGTCGGCTGCGGCGTGAGCCTGACGATACAGAACGGCACCTGCACCGCCGCGCGCGTCGGCCTGGGTGCGGTCGCGCCTACGGTCCTGCTGGTCGAGGATGCAGCAAAGGCGCTGGCCGGATCGCGCCTGGACGACAAGGCCCTTGAAGCCGCGGCGGCGGCCTGCCGTGCCGCCTGCAAGCCCATCAACGACAAGCGTGGCACCATCGCCTATCGCACGAAAATCGCCGGCGTCCTGCTCAAGCGCGCCGCTGGAATCGCCGCCGAGCGCGCCGGGAGGAAGTGAGACATGGCTAAACTTCATATTTCGACGACCATCAACGGCGAGCCCATCGAGTTCCTGTGCGATCCGCCGCAGACCATGCTCGAGGTGCTGCGCGACCAGCTCGGCCTCACCGGCAGCAAGGAAGGCTGCGGTTCGGGCGATTGCGGCGCCTGCAGCATCACGGTCGATGGCCGCCTCGTCTGTAGCTGCCTGATGCTGGCGGCCGAAGCCGAAGGCCACCGGCTCGAAACCATCGAGGGCATGGCCAGGGGCGACCAGCTCCATCCGCTGCAGAAAAAGTTCGTCGAGCTGGCGGCGCTGCAATGCGGCATCTGCACGCCAGGCTTTCTGGTCGCCTCCAAGGCCCTGCTCGACCGCAACCCCAATCCGACCGAGACGGAAGTGCGCTACTGGCTGGCCGGCAATCTCTGCCGCTGTACCGGTTACGACAAGATCATCCGCGCGGTGATGGAAGTCGCCGCCGACATGAGGGAGACGGCACGATGAGCAGCCAGCCCTACAAGTGGATCGGCACGCGGCCCAACCGGCCTGACGGCGCCGACAAGGTGACCGGCCGCGCCCGCTTCGGTGCGGACTTCAACATGCCCGGTCAGCTCATCGGCAAGGTGCTGCGCAGCCCGCATGCGCACGCCGTCATCCGGTCGATCGACACGTCCGCCGCGGAAGCCCTGCCCGGCGTGAAGGCCGTGGTCACAGCGAAGGATTTTCCCGAGCAGCCCAACGTGATCGTGCCCACGGGCGAGATGCAGGTGAATTTGCGCGACGTCACGCGCAACATCATGGCGCGCGAGAAGGCGCTGTATGAGGGCCATGCCGTGGCCGCGGTGGCCGCCACCACCGAGGCGATCGCGCGCGAGGCCCTGTCCCTGATCCGGGTCGAGTACGAGGTGCTGCCGCATGTGATCGATGTCGAGGAGGCGATGCGCGACGACGCGCCCGTCCTGCACGATCACCTCCGCACGGAAGGCGTCAAGCCGGAGCCGCAGAAGGCGTCGAACATCGCCAAGCGCATGGAGAACATCAAGGGCGATGTCGCGGCGGGGTTCAAGCAGGCCGAAATCGTGATCGAGCGCAGCTTCACGACGCAGCCCGTGCACCAGGGCTACATCGAGCCGCACGCAACGCTCGCCAGTGCCGCCGAGGACGGCCAGGTGCAGATCTGGTCCACCACCCAGGGCCATTTCCAGGTACGTGGCTTCTGCAGCCGGCTGCTGAACATCGAGACATCACAGATCCGCGTCACGCCGTCGGAGATCGGCGGCGGCTTCGGCGGCAAGACGGTCGTCTACCTCGAGCCGGTGGCCGTGCGCCTGTCGCAGAAGACCGGCAAGCCGGTGAAGATGGTGATGAGCCGCGAGGAAGTGTTCCGCGCGTCGGGGCCGGCACCGGGCGGATCAGTCAAGGTGAAGATCGGCGCCCGGCGCGATGGCCGCATCGTCGCGGCCGAATGCACGATCGCCCTGCAGGCCGGTGCCTTCCCGGGCTCGCCGATTGGCCCCGCCTGCTGGACCAGCTTCGCCTGCTACGACATCGATAACATCCAGGTGATCGGCTACGACGTGGTCAGCAACCGGCCCAAGGTCGCGGCCTATCGCGCGCCGGGTGCGCCGATCTCGGCCTGGGGTGTGGAGTCCGCGCTCGACATCCTGGCGCAGGAACTGGGCATGGATCCGATCGACCTGCGTCTGAAGAACGCGGCGAAGAAGGGCACCAAGACCAGCTACGGCCCGACCTTCGACACGATCGGTTTCGTCGAGACGCTGGAGGCCGCAAAGAACTCCGCGCACTACAAAAGCCCCGTGAAGCCAGGCTACACACGCGGGGTTGCGGCCGGCTTCTGGTTCAATGTCGGCGCCGATTCCAGCGCCGCGGCGCACGTCGCCGAGGACGGCACCGTCACCGTGATCTCGGGCAATCCCGACATCGGCGGCTCGCGCGCATCGCTGGCCCTGATGGCGGCCGAGGAGCTGGGCGTCGACTACGAGAAGGTGCGTCCGGTGATCGCCGACACCAGCTCGATCGGCTTCAACTTCGTGACCGGCGGCAGCCGCGTGACCTTTGCGACGGGCCTGGCGGTGGTGAACGCCGTCAAGGACATGATCCGCGAGCTGAAGGGACGCGCCGCGAAGACCTGGGGCGTCGATCCGGAGGCCGTCGTCTGGGAGAACGGCATGGCCCGCCCGGCCGGCAGCAATGTCGGCGAGTTCGATCCTCTGTCGCTGGCGCAGCTCGCGGCATCGGCCGGCAAGACCGGCGGCCCGATCAACGGCCACGCACAGCTCAACGTGCAGGGCGCCGGTCCCGGCTTCGGCGTACACGTCGTCGATCTGGCGGTTGACCGCGACACGGGCATCGTCACCATCGATCGCTACACGGCCGCGCAGGACGTCGGCACGGCGATCCATCCCAGCTATGTCGAGGGCCAGCTCCAGGGTGGCGTCGTGCAGGGCATCGGCTGGGCGCTGAACGAGGAATACATCTACAACAGCAAGGGCAAGCTGGATAACCCCGGCTTCCTCGACTACCGCATGCCGGTCGCATCGGACCTGCCGATGATCGAAACCATCCTCGTCGAGGTCGCCAACCCCAGCCATCCCTATGGCGTGCGCGGGGTGGGCGAGGTGCCGATCGTGCCGCCGCTGGCAACTGTGGGCAACGCTATCGCCCGCGCCACCGGCGTGCGCATGACCGACCTGCCCATGTCGCCGCCGAAGCTCTCCGCCGCCCTCGACGCGGCCACGCCGCGGATGGCCGCGGAGTAGCCTCTCTCTTCCCTTCTCCCCGCGAAGGCGCTACGGCGTGGACACATCTTTTGAGAGTCTGGCCTCGCCTTCCCCCGGAGGGGGAAGGTGGCGCGAAGCGCCGGAAGGGGGATGCCTCCGCAAGCGCGGCCTTCAAAGGCGAGAAGCCGCAGGTGTTGCGCCATCCCCCTTCCGCCCTTTGGGCACCTTCCCCCTCCGGGGGAAGGGAGTTTCAGGCCTCTTTGCGAATGTCCACTGCGCCTTTGCAACGACGAAGAGATGTGTCCATGCCGTAGCGCGCAGGGCGGGGAGAAGGAAGACGGTCAGACCGCCAGCGGCGGCGCCGCAAGCGGCCGGCAGTCGGCGGCGAGTGCAATCGGTGCGCCGGTGCGGGCGCGTAACTCATCGCTGCTGACGCCTTCCAGCAATTCACGTGCGACGAAGCCTGCCGTCGTGACATCGATGACGGCGATGTCCGTATAGATCCGCTTCACGCAGCCCTTCGCCGTCAGCGGCAGGGTGCAACGCTCCAGCAGCCGTGGCGCCCCGCCCTTCGTGTTGTGCTCCATGATCACCCACGTGGCTCTGGCGCCCACCGCAAGGTCCATCGCGCCGCCGACCAGCGGCCCCTTGTTCGGCACCCGCGAATCCCAGTTGGCGAAGTCGCCGTTGGCCGCCACCTCGAAGCCGCCGAGGATGGTGACGTCGATATGCCCGCCCCGGATCATCGCGAACGACCAGACCGAGTCGATGATGCTGCCGCCGGGCCGCAGCGTGATCTTGCGGCTGCCGGCATCGACCAGGTCCGGCTCGATCTCGTCCGGCTTGGCCGCCGGGCCAACGCCGATCACGCCGTTCTCGGACTGGAAGAAGACGTCGCGCCCGGCCGGCAAATGATCCGACACCAGTACAGGCATGCCGATGCCGAGATTGACCACCGCCCCGTCTGCAATGTCCTGCGCGGCCCGCCAGGCCATCTGGTTCCGGTTGAGTGCGGGCATCACCAGGCTCCTACCGCAACCACGCGATCAACGAACACGCCGGGGACCTGCACCCGCTCGGGCGGGATTGGTTCCGCAACGGCCTCGCGCACCTCGGCAACCGTAAGCGCCGCAGCGGTCGCCATCGCCGGCCCGAAATTCATCTGCGCATGGCGGAACACGAGATTGCCGTAGCGGTCGGCCACATCGGCGCGCACCAGCGCGAGATCGCCGGTGATCGCCGTCTCCAGCACGCAGTCGCGGCCGGCAATCGTGCGTGTTTCCTTGCCGCGTGTCAGGTCGGTGCCGTAGCCCACCGGCGTGAAGAAGGCCGGAATGCCGGCGCCGCCGGCACGGATGCGCTCCGCGAACGTCCCCTGTGGCACGCACTCGAACTCGATCCTGCCGTCACGCAGCAGCGCTTCGAACACCGACAGGCCCGGTTCTCGCCCGCGTCCGGCGCTGGCGATCACCTTGCGCACCATGCCGGCCGCGATCAGCTCGTGCGTCAGCGAGGCCGGATGCGTGGCGGAGTTCACCACCAGCGTCAGGTCCCGAGGGCCATGCTCGCGCAACGCCCGCAACAGCACGTTGGCGAAGCCGGCGCCGCCAAAGCCGGTGATGAACACGGTGGCACCGTCCTTGACCCCTTCCATCGCGTCTGCCGCCGTCGCGACCCTCTTGTCGATTGCCATGCTTATCCTGCCGTTCGTGGTTCTGACACCAAGACTGACCAGCACCGTGCCCCGATGCAAGACGCTGGCGCCGGGAGCCCGGCTGCCCCATATGTCGGAAACCGGGTTTCTCCAGCAGGCAGGCCACGCGTGATTCCGTTTTCCGTCCTTGATCTGTCGCCCATTATTGCCGGCGGCGATGCCGGCCTTGCCTTCCGCAACAGCCTCGATCTCGCGCAGCATGCCGAGCGCTGGGGCTACAAGCGCTACTGGCTGGCCGAGCACCACAACATGCCCGGCATTGCCAGCGCAGCGACGTCGGTGGTGATCGGCCATGTCGCAGGCGGAACCCGCACGATCCGTGTGGGTTCGGGCGGCATCATGCTGCCAAACCATGCACCGCTGGTCATCGCCGAACAATTTGGCACGCTGGAATCGCTCTATCCCGGCCGGATCGACCTCGGGCTGGGGCGTGCGCCCGGCACCGATATGCGCACCGCCCAGGCCTTGCGCCGCTACCTCAGTGCCGCCGACAGCTTTCCGCAGGATGTGCTGGAGCTGATGGCCTGGTTCCAGCCCGCGAAACCCGGCCAGGCCGTGCGGGCTGTGCCAGGCGCGGGACTGAACGTGCCGATCTGGATCCTGGGTTCAAGTCTCTTTGGCGCGCAGCTCGCTGCCGCTCTGGGCCTGCCGTTCGGCTTCGCATCGCACTTTGCGCCCGATGACCTGATCGAGGCGCTGGACATCTACCGCAGCCAGTTCAAGCCATCGGAGCAACTCGCACGGCCCTACGCCCTGGCGTGCATCGGCGTGGTGGCGGCCGACACCGACGCCGAGGCGCAGCGCCTGTTCACCTCGCTCCAGCAGCAATTCATCAATCTGCGGCGCGGCACCCCCACACCCCTTCTGCCGCCGGTCGACAGCATGGAAGGCCGCTGGTCGGCGATGGAGAAGCTTGGCGTGCAGCGTGCGATGCGCCGCGCCCAAATCGGCTCGCCCGAAACCGTACGGTGCGGCATCGAGGCCTTCATCAAGGAAACCGGCGTGGACGAGCTGATGATCGCCGGCCAGATCTTCGATCACCAGGCCCGCCTGCACTCCTTCGCGATCGTCGCCGACATCCACGCCGCCATGACCCGCGACGAGAAATTGGCGGGGGCGCGCCACTCCAGTGGCGCATTGGCGTAGCGCCGGCGAAGCCAAATGCCGTAGCGGCTGTTGAAGCGAGTCTGACGACTGCCCTCGGCTGTCGCTCCGGGCAGTGCGCCACTGGAGTGGCGCGCCCCCAGCGTTCTACAGCACCTGTGCGATGACGTTGCCCAGGCGTTCGATGGTGCGCAGCGCGGTTTTTTGCCCGAGACCGGGCCACTGCACGCGCAGCAGGATGTGATCGGTGCCGGTGCTCTCGCCGTAAAGCCGGATCTGCGCCGCCACCTCGTCTTCCGAGCCGATGATGAAGCGATCGGCGGCGAACTTGTCGAAATCCTGTCGGATACGATCGGCGGGGACAAAACCGCTGGCGCCGCCCCAGCTCGCGTAAGCCTCGTACTTGAAGAAGAGCGGCTCGCGCACTTCCTCGAAAGTTCCGACGTGGCACTCCCGGATGATCGGGAACTCGGTGGCAGGCGGCAACCCCGCGGCGGCGCGTGTCTCGCGGAACAGGGCCGCCAGCCGCGCAACGGCATTGCGGCTGACCAGTGGCGAGGGAAACCACGCCTCGCCCAGCCGTGCCGCACGCTTCACGGCCACCTCGACGTCGCCCGCGAGCCACAGGGGCGGTCCACCGGGACGCTTCGGTTTGAGGCTCGCGCGCACCCCGCTCAGCTTGTGAAAGCGGCCGTGATGCTCCACGGGATCGTCATGCCACAACTTGCGGATGACTTCGATGCCCTCGATCATCCGCGGTACCCGCTCCTTGAACGGCACGCCGATCGAGTCGAACTCTTCCGGCCGATAGCCCAGCCCGAGACCGAGCACGAAGTTGCCGCCGGTCAGCCAGTCCATCGTCGCGGCTTCCTCGGCGACGACCACCGGATTGAGCAGCGGCAGCAACAGCAAACCGGGGCCCAGCATCATGCCCTCCGCCTCGGCCGCGAGCCGCGCCAGCAGCGGCGTCGCCTGGAACATCTGCAGCGGTTTGCAGAGAAAATGCTGGCCAACCATCAGCGAGGAAAAGCCGCTTGCCCGCGCGGCACGGACCTGCTCGATCAGGTTGGCCAGCTCTGGTTCCAAATCCGCGGCTTCGCGCCATTGCGTCGCCATGTAGAGGCCGATCTTCATCGCTTCGACCCTTCCCGCGGAAGCCTGCTTCGTTTTAACGGATGCGCGATCCCTGCGCGCGAATTCAATATGTCATATGTAACTGAGTCGTCTGATTGATGCCTCACTCCCACCTTAGCGAGAAGTGCCACTACAACCATTCGTAACGGTTGCTCTCATGGCACAATCTTGCCGTCAGCCTGAATTTTCGTTTCAGGTTCCCGATGAATGGGTGCCACGCACGATCATCTCGTGGTCGGCCCCGCCTGTCGCCGGACGCAGCGTCACGCCGAACGTGGTTGTGGCCTACGACAGGCCGGAGCCCGGTGAGGACCTTGATACCTACGCCAACCGGCAGCTCAAGGACCTCGCGGCAAGGGCACGACAGTTCCATCTCGATCTGCGTCGTCCCGTCGTTCTCGGAGGCCGTGCGGCCATCGAGGCGATCTTCCACTGGGACAGCGGCAGCGGCGTTCACAAGCAACAGCAGGTGTACAGCCTGCTGCCCGACGGCAACGTCATCCTGATTGCCAATCTCGCGTCTCTGGCGGACTTCGCGGCGATCGAGCCGCTGTTCAGAAGCATCCTTGGCAGCTTCACGTGGGCCGATAACGCGCAAGCCAGCACAGTCGGCTGACACCGTCCATCGGGTGTTGCGGGACCACGATGGACACCACCCTTCCCGTCGCCAGCTATCCGGCTGAATCTGCCGTGGCCTCGCGGGCCATGAAGCAGGCCGTTGCGCAGCAGGGCCCGAAAGCCGCCCGGTTGGGCGATCCGATCGAGCACACCCGTGCTCTGGAAGGCTTCCTGATCGGCGCCATCGTCGGACTGGCGGTCGGCGCCGCCGTCGTCGCGGCGACGGTCGCGACAGGCGGTGCGGCGCTGGCGGTTGTCGCCGCTGTCGGCACTGCTGCCGCGACGACGGGCGGCGGCGCCCTGCTGGGCCATGCCATCGGCGAGCTCACCACGTACCGCGCGGGCCAGATTGCACCCATCTGCTCGACGAACGTCCTGGTCAACAAGAAGCCAGCAGCGCGCGCTATCATCGATGTCGCCGCCTGCTCCCGGGACGGCCCGCCGCCCAAGCGCATCGCGCAAGGCAGCAAGACCGTCATGATCAACCACAAGCCGGCAGCCCGCGTCGACGACCGGCTGGAGTGCGACGGCAAGATATCCGACGGCTCGTCGAACGTCAGGATCGGCCGCGAAGCCGGCACCTATCTGGAAATCACGCCCGAGGTCCCGGAGGAGCTGCTCGTCGCGGCCGAGGTGCTGATGTGGGCGGGAACCGCCGTTGCGCTGCTCGCAGGAGGTGCCGCAGCCGCCGCCGCGGGCGGCCTGTGCGGCCTGCTGACATTTGGCGGGCGGGTGATCCTCGGACTCGCGGGATCGCTGATCGGCTCGGAGCTTGCCGCGCCGATCGGCAGGGCGATCGGCGGCGAGCGGGGCGAGATCATTGCCCGCGCCATCGGTGGCTTGCTCGGCGGCGGGCTGGGCTCACGCACCACGCGCGGTCATCCGGTCGACGTGGCAACCGGCGAGCTGCTCACCAGCCAGACTGACTTCGTTATCGACGGTCCGCTGCCGCTGGTGTGGTCACGACTTTGGATGTCGAGTTCGCCTGTCAACGGCGCCCTGGGGTATGGCTGGCATCACAGCTACGACATGGCGCTGCGGCATTGCCCTGAGCACGGCGGATGGGCGGCGCGGCTTGGCGACGGAAGGCTGGCCGTGTTCCTCGATCCGATGCCCGGCCGGCCGGCGCCGAACACGGTCGAGTGCCTGTTCCTCGAAACCGATGGCCAGAGCTACGCGCTGCTCGACTATGACGGTTTGCGCTACGCCTTCGGCGAGCCGGACGTGGTGACCGGCTTGCGACATCTCATCCGCATCATCGATGCCAACGGCAACGCCGTCGAGTTCCAGCGCGGACCGCGCGGCCGTCTCGATGCCATCCGCGACAGCGCCGGCCGGTTGTTCCGCGTCAGCAACGACGACTACGGACGCATCACGGCCATCGATGCCCCGCATCCGGACCGCGAAGGCGAGATGCTGCGGCTCGTCACCTATGCCTATGATCCGGCCGGCGATCTGGTCGAAGCGCGCGACGCGCGGGGTGCTGCGTGCGGTTACCGCTACGATAACCATCTGCTGGTCGAGGAGCGGCAACGCGCCGGGCTTGCCTTCCACTTCGTCTGGGACGATCCGGCGCGCGGTCGCAGGGCGCGCTGTGTCGACACCTGGGGCGAAGGCATCGGCGCCGAAGGTCCCGCGCCGCACGGCCTGCTCCGCGCTCGCCTGGCTTATGATCTGGAAGCCCGGGAAACTGTGGTCGTCAACGGACGCGGCGCCATCACGCGCTACCGCTGGAACGAACTGGGTCTTGTCGACGAGGAGGTCGACAGCCTTGGCGGCGTGACATCGAGCCAGTGGGATGCGGCGGGTCGCCTGCTGCGGGTCACGACGCCCGGCGGCAGCACATCCTATGAGTATGATTCATTCGGCCGACTGGTAGCCGAGATCAATGCTGCCGGCGGGATGCGCCGGCTTCAATACGCGCCCTGGGGCGTCCGCAACGCCGGCCATGGCAACCCCATACGCATCATCGAGGCCGATGGCGCTGTCCATGAATTTGGCCACGACCAGCGCGGTAATCTCGTGGCGTACGGCGACCCGACAGGTCGCAAGCGCTGGTATCACTATGGCCCCCGGGGCGAGCTCCTGGCCGTCACGGATGCGCTCGGCACGGTGCAACGGCTTGTCTGGTCGGCAGCCGGTGAATTGCTGGCCGGGGAGGATGAAGACGGCGAACCGGTGCGTTACGAATACGACCGTCTGGGCCGCATGGTGGCGATGACCTCTGGCGAGTCGGCAACGCTTCGCGTAACTCTTGATCCTGCAGGCAACGTCGTCGAGGCCCGCCAGCCTGGTGGCAGCGTCGTCACCTTCGAGCACGATGCCGATGGGCGCCTCACCCTCCACCGCGATGCCCTGGGGCACGAGACACGCTGGCGCTATGACGGGCTGCCCATGCCGGTGATGCGCATCGAACCCGACGGCAGCATCATCGGCTACACCTACGACAGCGAGCTCAATCTCATCAGCCTCATGAATGCCAAGGGCGAGCGTTATCTGCTGGAGTACGATCTCGAAGATCGGCTGGTGCGGGAAAGGGCATTCGACGGACGACGGCTGGAATACCGCTACGATGGCAGCGGCGATCTGGTGGAACTGAATGACGCCGGCCGGCCAACCTGGTTTGTGCGCGATGCGCAGGGACGGTTGGTCGAGAAGCGCTTCGCTGATGGCGCCACGCATCGCTTCTCGTGGGATGCCGCCGGCCGTCTGATTGCAGCCGACAACCCGTCACGGCGGCTCGCTTTCACGTACGACGCGGCGGGACGCCTGCTGAGCGAGCAGCAGGACGACTACGTCTTGCGCCACGTCTACGATGTACGGGGCCGGCTGGTGCAGACGGTGCTGCCGGACGGACGGTGCGTGAACTTCGGCCATGACGACCGCGACCTGCTGTCGTCGGTGAGCGTTGATCGCACGGTGATCGCCCGATTCCGCTACGACAGCGGCGCACGGGAGATCGAACGGCGTGCCGGCGCACTGCACCAGGTACAGACATACGACCCGCAAGGACGCCTGCTCCGGCAGCAGGGCTGGCGCTGGCAGGCGATTGGCGAAGCCCGGTCGATCTTTGCCCGCCGCTATGGCTGGAATCCTGCCGATGGTCTTTCCACCCTCGAGGACGCACGCCGCGGTCTGAAGCGCTTCCACACCGATGCCCGTGGCCGGTTGCTGGCCACGGAAGGGAGCGCATGGGAGTACTTCGTTGTCGATCCCGCGGACAACATCGTCGCAGCCGGCCCCGTGCCGCCAGCGCTGCTGGGCGAGGGCGCACCGGGGGACCGGCTGCTCATGATGGACGAGAGCCGCTTCACCTATGATGCCCATGGCAATCGCATCCACGAGGTTCGCGGTGTGGGCGATCCCGTGGAGGTTCATTACCGCTACGGCCCCGACAACCAGCTCGCCGAGGTCATCGAGCGCAGCCGGCATGGCACGCAGTGGACCTGCTTCGAATACGACGCGCTGGGACGGCGGATCAGCAAGGCCAGCACGGCCTTGCCGGGAACGACGCTTGCCGATGGCGCCCGCTGGACGCGAACGAGTTTCCTGTGGGATGACGATGTGCTGCTGGCGGAGTCGACAACGGAGGAGGATCCGCTGGCCACGGTGTATCTCCATGAGCCGGGTACCTTCCACCCGCTGGCACAGTTGCGCCGGCAGTCGGTGGACGAGCCGGCCGCAATCTTGCACTACCATGTCGATCACATCGGCACGCCGCAGGAGATCACCGACGAGGACGGTGAACTCGTCTGGGCTGCCGAGCTCAAAGCCTGGGGCGGCCTGCAGCGGATTTTTGTCGAGCGGATCAGCAATCCGCTGCGTTTCCCCGGCCAGTACCACGATCCGGAGACCGGCCTGCATTACAACCGGTTCCGGTATTACGCGCCGAGGGAAGGCCGCTTCATCCAGCCCGATCCGCTGGGCCTGGACGGCGGCGAGAATGCCGCCTCATATGCGCCGCATCCCGCGCTGTGGACCGATCCTCTGGGCCTGAAAAAACGCAAGCCGAAGGGTCGTGCACATATCGCTTACGTCGGCGTGAAGAAGACGCCGTCCGGACCAAAGCCCTATTCTGGCTACGCCAGTGCCCCGGGCGATGTCTCGGCCGAAAGCGTGCTGAAGCGGCGCTATTCCGGAAACAAGATGAACCAGTTCGTGCAGAAGCCGACCGTGGTTTATCGCTCCTATGGCGGCAAGAAGGCCGAGAAGGCGGCCAAGGCCACCGCGCGCGGGCTGGAGCATGCCAACTACAGAATGATGGAAGGCGATCCCGACCCGCGCCGCTCGCCGCAGCATACCGCCAACCGTCAGCGCCCGGTCGGCGACACCAACCGCAACCGCAACGAATATCACCGCCAGGCCCGCGAACACATCATCAGAGACCGCCTCGGCGCCCTAAAAGGCGGCTGCCGCTTCAACTGAGCCGGTGCGTGCATCTGCTGAGCATTCGCATACCCGATTGCCCCTGGCTTCCGATACATGCGAGACACGGCTTGAGTTAGCCTTCATGGTGAGCTTGTCGAACCATGAAGGCATGCGGAGCGGCAGTGTGGATCGCTTCATGGTTCGACAAGCTCACCATGAAGCGGTTCTTCGACACCCGACGTCGCCCTCACTTCCGGGGAGCAGTAACACTTCCGAACAGCGCCGCGCTCCCAGCAATGCATCGTTTTGGCTGGCATCATCGTGCGCGTTTGGCACAGTCTTGTCTCCGGAGGGCCAGGACCATGCAGTTTGGCGCAGTGATGTTCTTTACCGAGTATGCCATGGGTGCGCAGGAGCTCGCCCGCATCCTCGAGGAGCGCGGCTTCGAGTCCATCTGGGCCGCGGAGCATTCCCACATTCCCGCCTCGCGCAAGACGCCCTATCCCGGCGGCGGCGATCTGCCCAAGCCCTACTATGACGGCATGGATCCCTTCGTCGCCCTCACCGCAGCGGCCTGCGCGACCACCAGATTAAAGATCGGCACGGGCGTGTGCCTCGTGCAGCAGCGCGACGTGATCCAGACCGCCAAGCTGGTCGCCTCGATCGACCAGATCAGCCAGGGGCGGTTTCTCTTCGGCATCGGCGGTGGCTGGAACCAGGACGAGATGGAGAACCACGGCACCGTCTACAAGACCCGGTTCAAGCGCGTGCGCGAGAGCGTCGAGGCGATGAAGGAGATCTGGACGAAAGACAAGGCAGAATATCATGGCGACATGATCCGCTTCGGCCCGATCTTCGCCTGGCCCAAGCCCGTGCAGAAGCCACACCCGCCGGTTCATGTCGGCGGCGCCTTCCCGCATGGCGCGCGGCGGGCCATCCGCTACGGCGATGGCTGGATGCCCGTGAGCCTGTTCGGCGACGACAGCGGCACGCTGCCGGAGTTCCGCCGCATGGCCCGCGAGGCCGGCCGCGACCCTGATTCGATCGAGATCACGCTGATGGGGCCAACCGACGATGTCGAGCAACTGAAGCGGCTCGCCGGCGCAGGCGTTCACCGCGCTGTCGCCATGCTGCCCTCAGCCGACCGCGACCGCACAATGCGCACACTCGACCGCTGGACCCGCATCATGCAGCAGGTGAACGCCGGCACATGAACGCCGAGGACGTCAAGCAACTCTTTGCCTGGCTGATCGGGCGCGGCCTCGCGGGCGCCTCGGAAACCGACCTGCTGCACGGATTCTGCGAACGCTGCTGCCAGGCCGGCCTGCCGCTGTCGCGGGGTACGGCGCTGGTCGACACGCTGCACCCCATCTACGAGGGGCGCGCCTTTCGCTGGCGCAACGACGGAATCGAGGAGAGCGCTGTACTGGAATACGGTTCGAGCAACGAAGGAGAAGGCGCGGAGGCCTGGCTGACCAGCACCTTCTATCACATGGTCACCAACGGCGAGACCGAGCTGCGCCGCCGCATCGGCCTGGGCGACCCCACCGACTTTCCCTTGCTGGTCACGCTGAAAAGCGAAGGCCATACCGACTACATCGCCATGATTCACAGCCTCGCCGGCGAGGACATGATCGGCGGCATGGATTGCGTGTACTCGAGCTGGATGACGAACCATCCCTATGGCTTCAGCGATGAGGACCTCGACGCGCTGCGCCGGCTGGTTCCCTTGCTGGCGCTGGCGATCAAGGGCGCATCGCTGACCCGCATCGCGGGCACCCTCGTCGACGTGTATCTCGGCCGCGATGCCGGCCAGCGGGTGCTGAGCGGGCGCATATCGCGCGGCGTCGCCGAGCGGATCCATGCGGTGCTCTGGTACTCCGATCTGCGCGGCTACACGACCATCACCGATACCGCCCCGCCGGGCGAGATCATTCCCCTGCTCAACGACTACGCCGACGCGGTCATTTCTGCCATCCACGATGCCGGCGGCGAAGTGCTGAAGCTGATCGGCGACGGCGTGCTGGCGATCTTCCGTGTCGATGACCCGGCGCAGGCCTGCCGGCAGGCGCTGAAGGCCGAGGAAGGGCTGCGCAAGAGGCTGCGTGATCTCAACACGCGCCGGACCGGCGAGAGGCGACCCACGACGTCAGTCTATCTCGGGCTCCATATCGGCGAGGTGTTCTACGGCAATATCGGCAGCGCTGACCGCCTGGATTTCACCGTGGTCGGACCGGCCGTCAACGAGACCAGCCGCATCGCCGCGATGTGCCGCTCGGTGGACCGGCACGTGGTGATGTCATCCGACTTCGCGGCCGCAACGCCGCACCCCGAGCGCGATGCCCTGGTCTCCGTCGGCCGCTACGCCCTGCGCGGCGTCGGCAGGGCACAGGAGCTGTTCACCCTCGACCCCGCCCTGCTGGCCTGATGCCGATCATGTGTTGATTTGCCGTAACATATGTCCTATACATAACGTGTTTCGTAGTCCTGAGCGAAGACCCTGCGGTGGTTCAGAGCCCACTGCCACATGCGATAGCCCTGCCCTCCGGAGGAAGGTTTCTGGCGTGTCTACCTGTCTCAACCTGTCTCACGGCGTCTCAAACGCCATGTTCATCTGTCTCAACCTGTCTCAAACCCTGTCTACCCCATGATCTCCGTGCGTCTCCGTGTCTCCGTGTGTCTCCCTGTTGCGCCAGCACCCGTCATCCCGACCGCCAGCGTGGGATCTCCCGATTGCATGAGGACGCTGCCACCCGCGAAGACACGGCGCGCAATCTGTCTCCGACTGTCTCCCATCTGTCTCCCCAGAACAATTCGCATACCTGATTACCCGGTTGGCTCCGCCCAGACACGGTCGGCGGCAGAATCCGCTTCATGGTGAGCTTGTCGAACCATGAAGCGGCCCGCACCACCGCTCTGCCACGTCTTCATGGTTCGACAAGCTCACCATGAAGGCTCCTTGGCACCGTTCGTATGGGCCAGCGGAGGCAGCCGGGTAATCAGGAATGCGAATGCCCTGCCTGTCTCCCGGCCTGCCCTGCCCTCTGGGAAGGCCCATGAATCTGTCTCCGACTGTCTCCCGAGCCTGCCCATGATGACAGCCCCGCTATCTGTCTCCAGATGTCTCCCGAAGCGTCGCCATGGGCCGATCCGCCTCCCCCGGCGGCAAACAGGCCATGAATCTGTCTCCGACTGTCTCCCACCGCCCTGGTGCTGGCGGCGGCTGGAATCGCTCAAGCGCCCAGCCACACCTTCCTGGCCTGCTCCACGACCTGCTGCGCGCGCCCCTCGATCTCCTCATCGGTCAGGGAGCTGAGGGGATGGGTGATGACCACGGGCCGCAGCCCCTCCATGCCCAGCGCCGCACGCTGGACATGGGCCTCGTGCAGGAATTCCGTCGTGACCACCACGGCCACGGGCAGGCCCTGCTCTTCCAGATTGACGCCGTCGTGCATACAGCACGATGTGCAGGACCCTCAATCGCCGATGGCGGTCAGCACGATGTCGTTGTCGGCCGTGATCTGCCGCACCAGCTCGGGCGCTGCCAGCCGCGAGAAGCTTTCCTTGCGATAATAGTTCACCGCGGCGAAGCGGATGTCGCCGCCAAGCCGCGCCATGCTGTGCCGCAGCAGCTTGTTGGCATTCCACTTGGTGTTGTCCAGCACCGCCAGCCGCAGCCCGTCCAGACGCGCCGGCCGCGGCGCGATGGCGCGCGGCGCGGCCTCGACGACGCCCCGCGGGTCATAGACGGGGATTCCATTGGAACTGGCCATTGCTGCTTCTCCTGCCTGACTGGTCTTGAAACGCCATCACACCGCGCAAGCGCCGTCGGCGCAATCCGGCCCACCGGCCGGCACGGCACCGTCAATGGCGCGCAGCACGGGACTGCTCATGTGGCCCCAACCCGGGATGAAGGCCGAGAAGCGCCCTGCTTCGCCGCCGGCGACAAACAGATGAATGTTGTCCGCAGCCGGCACGATCGGAATCGAGGCGTCGAGGTCGCGCTTATACCAGGCGGGCAGGTTGCGGTTATAGACCTTGCCGTAACGATGGTTGAAGGCGATGTCCCCGAAGCGGATACGGGCGTAGGTCCAAAGGTAAGAGCGGATGTCGTGCCGCTTCCATCCATGGCTGGCGATGGTCCGGGCATGTTCCGGGCCCAGCACGACGGCGCAATGGCCGGCGCTGACGGCGTTGTTGTGGGCGATCGTGCTCATGGCCGAGCAGATGCTGTCGAGAATGCCCTCGGGATCATTGGCGACGTGGTTCGTCACGCTGTGCGGCGGCTCGGCGGCCATCAGAAACACCGTCGAGTCCTCGGCCCGGTAGCCTCTTTCGACATGGTACGGCGCCAGCGGACTCTGTTCCTCGTTCTCGGCGATGCAGTAGGTGTACTTGCCGGGATGCCCCAGCGTGCTCTTGTCGAGATCGCCCGGCCAGCCGCCGCCGACATTGAGCAGCACCAGACGGATGGCGCGGCCGATGGTGGCGTTGGCCCGGTTGCCCGAGCCGAAAACGTTACAGCCCGCGTTCATGCCGATAGCGGTCCGCACCGGGCCATTCACGACCAGCAGCGGGCTTGCCATGTGCGTCGTGGCCTGCACGCCGTTGAGGTTGAACGCCGGATCGCACAGGGCCAGCATCGCGGCGCGCACCACGGTCGCGTATTCCGGCAGGCACCCCGCCATCACCAGGTTGATGGCCAGCACCTCGCGCGTAAGGTTGCCCCAGCGCGGCGGCACGCGGCATTCGACGAGCTGCGGTTCGCCCCCCAGGGCCTCGACCATCGCCGAAACCTTGGCCGCCGTCGGCGGCACCACGGGCAGGCCGTCGGAAAAGCCCTGCGCGTAGTACCACTCGACCAGATCCGTGCCGGCGGGCACGTGCGAGCCGGGTTCAGTATCCGCAAGACGCGCTGCGGCGGTCATCGTTTGGGCCATGCCTGTCCATCCATGCTGCGATTGGCATGTCATCACGGCTTCCCGACCCGTCGCAACAGCGGAAGGCCGGTGATGCCATCGGGGGAATTCTGGGGTAAAATGATTGAGTGCTGACATCGGGGGAGGCTGACCATGATGCTGCTGCTGTCGGTGGGAACCGTTAAGCGCGTGGCGGTCGGGGCCGTGCGCACCCAGCTCAACTGGACCCGGCGGGCCTGGTCAGTCGGCCGCGAGCAAGGCGCCTGGTGGCGTACGGGCTTGCCGGAACGCGGCCCCTTTCAGGTGCGACCCAACGGCAAGCTGTGGCTCATGGAGCCGGGCGCCGGCGCGCTGATGGTCACCCTTGATAATGCTCCCACGGGCCCGTCCGACCACATCCACAAGGCCGGAGAGGGAACGCTGACCGATGTGACCAACCCGCAATGGCCCACCACCAAGCTGCGCTGGTCGCGCGATGGCGAAGGAGCAGGTGCAGCCGCCGGACTGGCGCCCATCCGGAGCCGGGCGGTGGAGCTGTGCAATTCCAACCTGCCGGCGACAGGAGTCCAGGAGCCGCCGAACTGCTGCGAGAAGACTGCGGGGCGGAAGAAGGACGCAGCCGGCAATACGGGTTGTGGCGGGTTCCCCGGCTGGATGATCAGGGAGCTCGGGCGGGAGAAATTCATCAAGGACGTGGTTGTGGTCGGCAAGGGAACGCAGTGGGAAACGAAGGTCAACGTCAGCTCCGATACGATCGCCTGGAAACAGATGGCGCTGGCCATCGAGAAGAAGCGCGGGTGGCCGCCGGAGACCCTCTGGAAGCCCTATGCTGCCGGCAAGCGCCCTCTTCCCGGGGATATCTATGTTTTGAAGGGATATGTTCCGCGTATGAACGGAATCGGCTTCCGGCATGTGGGTGTGATCGTCGATGCCAGCGGCAGCACCTGGAAGACAGCCGATGGCGGCCAGGGCCTGGGCTATGCAGTCGGCTTCAATCTCCGCCCGCTCGAAGCGGACAGCGGGAAGATCAAGGGCGAGGACCAGCATCCCGCCTTCGTCGATGGCTGGGTCGACCTCGAAGCCCTGCTTGAGAAATAACTGCTATATGCAAGGATACGATGGCAAACGTGATCACCATCAACCGGCCGGACGTCGTGGCGCTTATCGATGAGGCCGCCACGAAGCTGACCGGCGGCAACAAGACCGAAGCCGTCGCTTTGGCTCTGCATCGCCTGCTGGAGCAGAATGCACGCGCCGGCTCGCTGTTCGGCGCGCATCGTGGGTCAGTCAAGGTCGCCGAAGGCGTGGATCTTACGGCTCCCGCGCTTGATGCCGAGCCCACCGCAGAAACCGGCCGCGAAATCGACCGGTGACGGACGAGCTTCTCCCCGATACGCATGTTGCCCTATGTCTTGACGACGGCGACGAGCGTTCCTGCTGAAGCGTGGGTTAACCGATTCTCGGGCGAACCGGCGTTCAAGGCGTGCCGCTCAGTCATCGCGCGAGCGCTGCGGTGCGTGCTGCCTTCAGGTAGAGTCCGGCCTCGAGCTGGTCGGCCATACGCGCCTGACCGGACGCCGCCGGGAGAACACAGTGGACACAGTGATCAGAGTCACTCCTGGTCAGGCTTCTCTGGCGGTCTGGCGTGGCATTTATCTTGGTGCCGGCGCCGCGCTGGATCCACGCTGCCGTACGGCGGTCGAAGCCGGCATGCGCATAATCGACGCGATCGTCGCGCGGCACGAGCCCGTCTATGGAGTCAATACCGGCTTCGGCAAGCTGGCGAGCATACGTATTGGCGATACCGATCTTGCCACGTTGCAGCGCAACCTGGTGCTGTCACATGCCGCGGGCGTCGGCGATCCTCTGCCCGTCCCTGTGGTGCGACTGGCCATGGCCTTGAAGCTAGCCAGCCTGGCGCGAGGCGCGTCGGGCGTGCGCTGGTCGACCATCGAGCTCTTGCAGGCAGCACTGGCGGCGGGCCTGGTGCCGTTCATTCCGGCGAAGGGTTCGGTTGGCGCCTCGGGCGATCTGGCGCCGCTGGCGCACATGACGGCAGCGCTTATGGGCGTCGGCGACTTTCTCGTCGAGGGCGAGCGGCGCCCGGCCGCGGCGGCCCTGGCGAATGCCGGGCTGAGTCCGCTGGAGCTTGGCCCCAAGGAGGGCCTTGCACTGCTCAACGGTACGCAGGTGTCGACCGCGCTGGCACTGGCCGGCCTGTTCGAGGCCGAGCGCGTGCTGCAGGCCGCACTGGTGACAGGCGCGCTGTCAACAGACGCGGCACGCGGTTCCGACGGTCCCTTCGATCCGCGCATTCAGCACCTGCGTGGTCATCGCGGCCAGATCGAGGTCGCTGATGCGCTGCGCACGCTGATGGAAGGCTCCGCGATCCGCGCCTCGCATCGCACCGGCGACGAGCGGGTACAGGACCCCTACTGCCTGCGTTGTCAGCCGCAGGTTATGGGCGCCTGTCTTGACCTTCTGCGCCAGGCCGCCGCCACGCTGGCGGTCGAGGCCAATGGTGTGTCCGACAATCCGCTGGTCTTCGCCGACTCCGGCGAGGTGATCTCCGGTGGCAATTTCCACGCCGAGCCCGTCGCCTTTGCCGCCGATGTGATCGCCATGGCGCTGTGCGAGATCGGCTCGCTGGCCGAACGGCGCGTGGCCATGCTGGTCGATCCGGCGCTGAGCGGGCTGCCGGCCTTCCTGACGCCGAGGCCCGGCCTGAACTCCGGCTTCATGATCCCGCAGGTGACGGCTGCGGCCCTGGTTGCCGAGAACAAGCAGCAGGCCTTCCCGGCGAGCGTCGATTCCATTCCGACCTCGGCCAACCAGGAAGACCATGTGTCCATGGCGACGCACGGCGCGCGCCGCCTTCTGACGATGGCGCAGAATGCTGCCAGCATCGTCGGTATCGAGCTGTTGGCGGCCGCCCAGGGATGCGATTTCCACGCCCCGCTGCAATCCAGCGTCCGCCTCGAACGTGTGCGAAGCCTGCTGCGCGAGGCCGTCCGGCATCTCGACGATGACCGGATGCTGGCACCGGATATCGAGGCAGCCGCCGCGCTCATCACGTCAGGTACGCTCCAGAACACAGCCGGAGTTGACGTTTTGCCCACACTCACGGGCGACCAGACGTGACAGGGAAGCTTCAGGGTGAACGTGGTGCGATCCAAGGAAGTTGAAGAAGTCCGCAATCAGTTTCCGGAGCTTCTCAAAGCTGCCGAGAAAGGCCAGGCGACCATCATCACAAGGCGAGGTCGTGCGATCGCTGCGCTGATGCCGATCGCGGCATACAACGCTGTTGTTCGCCAGCGGTCGTTGTTGCCGCTGGCAGGATCTGGTCGTGGCTTGTGGAGAAAGGACGGCCGCAGCACGCTTCGCAAGCTGCGCGGCGAATGGAACCGCGAGCGTTGAGGATTTCTCTCACGCCCCGGTGCTGCGGCAGCTCTGGGCTTGTTGTTCAGCTCTGGAGTAGACTTCGGCCAACAGGGAGCCTCCCATGAACCGCATCGACAATGCGCGTGTCGTCCGGGCGCCGCGCGGGACGGCGCTGTCGGCCAAGAGCTGGCTCACCGAAGCGCCGCTGCGCATGCTGATGAACAACCTCGATCCTGATGTGGCGGAGAACCCGGCTGAGCTGGTGGTCTATGGCGGCATAGGACGCGCCACCCGCGACTGGCAGAGCTTCGACCGTCTGGTCGCCGCGTTGCGGACACTGGAGGCAAACGAGACCCTGCTGGTGCAGTCGGGCAAGCCGGTGGGCGTTTTCCGCACGCATGAGGATGCTCCGCGCGTGCTGATCGCGAACTCCAACCTCGTGCCGCACTGGGCGACCTGGGAGCATTTCAACGAGCTCGACCGCAAGGGCCTGATGATGTTCGGCCAGATGACGGCAGGCTCGTGGATCTACATCGGCTCCCAGGGCATCGTGCAGGGTACGTACGAGACCTTTGCGGAGATGGGACGCCGCCACTACGGCGGCGATCTCGCGGGCCGCTGGATTCTCACTGCAGGTTTGGGCGGCATGGGTGGCGCGCAGCCGCTGGCGGCAACGATGGCCGGCGCCTCGCTGCTGGCGATCGAATGCCGGCCCAGCCGTATCGAGTTCCGCCTGCGGACAGGCTATCTCGACATGCAGGCGGCAAGCCTCGATGAAGCCCTGACGATCATCCGCACGGCCTGCGCCGAACGTCGCGCCGTGTCAGTCGGGTTGCTGGGCAATGCCGCTGACATCCTGCCCGAGTTGCTGCGCCATGGCGTACGCCCGGACTGCGTCACGGACCAGACCTCGGCCCACGATCCGGTCAACGGCTATTTGCCGCGAGGATGGACGCTCGAGCAGTGGGAGGCCGCCCGAGCCAGCGATCCCGCCGGCGTAACGAAGGTGGCCAAACGCTCGATGGCGGAGCACGTGCGCGCCATGCTCGAATTCCACCGGCTGGGCGTGCCGACCATCGACTATGGCAACAACATCCGCCAGATGGCGCTGGAAGAAGGCGTTGCCGATGCCTTCGACTTCCCCGGCTTCGTGCCCGCCTATATCCGTCCCCTCTTCTGCCGCGGTATCGGGCCGTTCCGCTGGGCCGCGCTGTCGGGTGATCCCGAGGACATCTACCGCACCGACGCGAAGGTGAAGGAATTGCTTCCCGATAATCGCCATCTGCACCAGTGGCTCGACATGGCGAAGGCGCGCATCAAGTTCCAGGGATTGCCGGCGCGCATCTGCTGGGTGGGTCTGGGCGACCGCCATCGGCTGGGCCTTGCCTTCAACGACATGGTGGCATCGGGCGAACTGAAGGCACCCATTGTGATCGGGCGCGATCATCTCGATGCGGGATCGGTGGCGTCTCCTAACCGCGAGACCGAAGCCATGCAGGACGGCTCGGATGCCGTGTCCGACTGGCCGATGCTCAATGCCCTGCTGAACTGTGCGTCCGGCGCGACCTGGGTGTCGATCCATCACGGCGGCGGCGTTGGCATCGGCTTCTCCCAGCATGCCGGCATGGTCATCGTTTGCGATGGCACCCCGCAGGCGGCGCGGCGCATCGAGCGCGTGCTGTGGAATGATCCGGCATCGGGCGTCATGCGCCACGCCGACGCCGGCTACGACATCGCCATTGCCTGCGCGCGCGAGTATGGCCTGAACCTGCCCGGCCTGACGTAGCGTTCCTGCGGCGACGGAAACTTCCCCTTATCCGGCCGATAGGAATCGCTGATTGGACGCTCACGCAACCTCGATGATAAAGGCGCCCTCCGTCGCGACTTTGCGGCGGAGCCGTCACCTATCGATATCGAGGACATGCAATGAGCGCCACACCTGCCCTTGCCCCCCAGGCATCAGACGCTGCCGCGCCGGCCAACCTCTCTGAGGTCAAGCTCCGCCAGCAGGGCGCATGGTCGTCGGGCAACTACGCCGTCGTCGGCACCACCCTGCAGATCGTCGGCGAATCGCTGTGCGAGGCGCTTGACCTCAGGTCGGGGCAGAAGGTCCTCGACGTCGCCGCCGGCAACGGCAACGCCTCGCTGGCCGCAGCCCGGCGCTGGTGCGATGTGGTCTCGACCGACTACGTCCCCGCTCTCCTTGAACGAGGAAAGGCCCGCGCCCAGGCCGATGGTCTGACGATCAAGTTCCAGGAAGCCGACGCCGAAGCCCTGCCCTTCGCGGATGCGAGCTTCGATGCCGTCCTCTCGACGTTCGGCGTGATGTTCACGCCGAACCAGGAAGCGGCCGCTGCCGAGATGGCACGCGTCTGCAAGCCGGGCGGCAAGATCGGCCTTGCGAACTGGACGCCGGAAGGTTTCATCGGCCAGCTCTTCAAGACGATCGGCAAGCATCTGCCGCCGCCTGCCGGTGTGAAGTCGCCGGCGCTGTGGGGCATGCCTGCGCGCATCGACGAGCTGTTCGGGGCGCACGCTTCGTCGATCCGCATCGAGAAGCGCCACTATATCTTCCGCTATCGCTCGGCAGAGCACTGGCTGGAAGTGTTCAGGACATTCTACGGGCCGGTGCTCAAGGCGTTCGCGGCGCTTCCCGCCGAATCCCAGCCGATGCTCGCCAGAGACCTCGTGGATCTCGTGGGGCGTTACAACCGTTCGGGCGACTCCACCATGGTCGTGCCCGGCGAGTACCTCGAGATCGCGATCACCCGGCGATAGCCGTCGCATTCTTCAGAAAAAGGAGGAGATACCATGTCAAGAAACTCGATCTCTCGCCACGCCATGGCGTTCGCCTGTCTGCTGGTGCTTGCCATTGCCGCGCCATCCGTCGTGCCTCGGCCTTCTGCGGCAGCCGACAGCCCGCAACTCACCAGCAAGGACGAGATCGCCATTCGTGGTTCCATTCTGAGCGTCGATCCGGCGACGCGCACGGTCGTGATCGAGAGCTCCGAGCGCGACACGCTCTCCTATCGCGCCTCGGACCGGGTGACCAACTTCAAGAGCCTGAAGCCGGGCATGCTCGTGGATGTGCGGTACTACCGGGTGATGGACTACCTGGTGGCCAGAACGACTCCGGACGTGACAGCCCGGGTCAACGACATGCTGTCCGATCCGGCAAAGTCTCCCGGCATCGCGGGCACCGAGATGCGGGCCAAGCTCTGGTCAGTCAGCGGGATCGTGGTGCGTACGGACATTCCCGCCAGGAAGGCCGAGGTCGTCAATCCGGAGGGCGGCCTGGTCTACCGGACGCCCTGGATCAAGTCCGCCGCCGGCCAGGCAACGCTGGCCGAGCTGAAGCCCGGCGACAGGGTGACCATGGTCTTCAGCGAGCGCCTCGCCTTCGAGATCACGCCCGTGCGCTAGCGCCACCCCTGCCTCCCGTTGCGGTTCGCGTGACGGGAGGCAAAGCCGGAAGATGGACTTCGCGGTGCCGTTCGAGTAGCATGAACAGCGTTCAGTTGCGCCGGAGTAGTCGTATGCCGCGCTCCTCGTGGAAGGGTTATCTGAGGCTGTCGCTCGTGTCGTGCGCCGTCGCCCTCTACAACGCGACATCGACGGCCGAGCGCGTATCGTTCAACACGCTGAACCGCAAGACCGGAAATCGCGTGAAGCAGGTCCTGGTCGACTCCGCGACCGAGGAGCCCGTCGATCCGGCAGAGCGTGTCAAAGGCTATCAGGTCAGCAAGGGCCAGTACGTCATGGTCGAGGACACCGACCTCGAAGCCCTGAAGATCGAGAGCACGAAGCTGATCGAGATCGAGGCTTTCGTTCCCGAGAACGAGATGGACCCGATCTACCTCGATAGTCCCTACTATCTGGCGCCCGACGATCGCGTCGCCGAAGAAGCGTTTGCCGTGATCCGCGATGCCATGGCACGCAAGAAGGTGGTGGGCATCGGACGCATTGTCCTGAACCGGCGCGAGCGCATGCTGATGCTGCAGCCGCGGAGCAACGGCATTCTCGCCACCTCGCTGCGCTATCCTTACGAGGTCCGTCAGGATGCGGAGTATTTCTCGGGCATCAGTGACGTGAAGCTGCCGGCGGAAATGCTGGAGATCGCCGAGGTCATCATCGACCGCAAGTTGGGGCACTTCGAGCCCGACAAGTTCACGGACCGATATGAAGAGGCTGTGGTGAACCTGATCCGGGCCAAGCAGGCGGGCCAGGTATTCGCGGTCCCCGAAACGCCGACACCCAGCAACGTTGTCAACATCATGGATGCGCTGAAGCGCAGCCTTGAAGCCGAAGGTGCGGACGCAGCCCCGATCCGCCGTCCCCGGGCTGTGAGCAAGAAGGCCGCGCCGCAGAAGCCTGCTGCCGCCCAGGAGACACGCAGGCCGAAGGCACGCAAGGCCCGCTAACTCCAGCCGTCCATCGGGCGGAGTCGCCGCATGTCGTACAACGAAGCTCCCGGCGGTCTGCTTGGAGGACACACGCTGTTCCTGGTCGGTCGCGCTCAGGGATTGACGCGCCGCCGCCTGGAGCAGCTTGTGCGTCTGCGTGGCGGCAGGCTGGCAGGCAAGGCCGCTGCGCGGGCCACGCTCATCGCCTGCGGGCACTCGGCCGCTGCGCAGGTGCTGCCCGACGGCCGCCTCAGGCTGCCGGCGGGATTGCCGGCTTCCATTCCCCTGATCAGCGAGAGGGAACTGCGCCGGCGGCTCGGCATACTAGGTCCGCCTGAGGCCGTCGATCGCAGCCTGACGAGTACGGACATCGAGCGCCTGTCCGGCCTCACGAACACGCTGGTGTCATGCCTGTCGCTGTTCGACGTGCTGGAACCCGTCGACGACCGCTTCGCCTATCGCGATGTCGTTGCCGCCCGCGAAACGGCCCGCTTGCTCGCCCGTGGCATCGGCCTGCGCCAGATCCTCGAAGCCGCCATCACCCTGGGCCGCCGCGGCACGCATCTGGCAGAGACGCGATTGACTGAGGGCCCGTCCGGTGAACTGGTGCGGGATCTGGCCGGGCAGTTCGCGGAGCTGAGCGGCCAGCTCGCCATGCCGCTGGGCCAGGATGCAAGCGATCTCGATGACCTGATCTCGGCGGCGGAGCAGGCTGCCGAGCGCAACGACCTTTCCACGGCCGAGAGTCTCTATGCCACGGCCATGCGTGCGGACGCCAGCGATCCGGTGTTGCCCTTCAATCTTGGCAACGTATTCGATGCGCAGGGCCGCACCGCCGAGGCGAAGATCGCCTGGCAGATTGCGATTGCGCGCGATCCGGCCTTCGCCGAAGCGTGGTACAACCTCGCGATGGCGGCGGAAGACGAGGATCAGGCCGAGCTCGCCATCGCCGAATACCGCCGCGCCGTTCAGGCGCAGCCTGACTACGGCGACGCCCATTTCAACCTGGCCCTGCTGCTGACGCGCCTGGACCGCTGCACGGAGGCACTGGCGGCGTGGGAGAAAGTTCTCGAGCTCCAGCCGCCGGCAGAACAGGCCAGCACCGCGCGTCGGGCCCTGGCCCTCTGCCGCATGCGTATCCGGCAGACCCACAGCCATGCCGGATAGATGACAGCCAGCTTACCGCAGCCGCGCCGGATCGAGCGGCTGCAGGCGGCCCGGACTGAACGGCGCGAGATCGAGCGTGCGCGCCGCACCATCGAGGATCAGTTCGGCCATCGCTTCACCGGTCGCGGGTGCATTGAGGATGCCCCAGACGCTGTGACCGGTAGCAACGTAGGCGTTTGCCATTCCCGGCACGCCTCCAATCAATGGCAGCCCATCGCGCGTTAACGGCCGAAAACAGGCCTGGCGCGCCAGGATCGGCGCCTCGGACAGTGCCGGAGAGAGCGCACGGCACATGGCTTCAAGTCGCTCGCTGGCGCCGGCGTCCGGTTCGACAAGCGCAGGATCAAGCGGCAGTGGACTGTGGCTTGAGACAGCGCACACATAGGTCGTACCGTCCCCGCGCGGAAAGACCTCTGGAGACAGAATCTCTCCATCCGCCTCCTCGAATTCGACGAAGAGTGCCTCAGCGGGAATCCGGTTCCCGGTCTTGAACACGAGGCTATGGCCTTTCAGGCCGAACACCGCCGGTAGCGCCAGCCACGCCGCTGCCAGGATCGACCATGGTCCCATGGCGATGACCACGGCGTCGCCTTCAACGATTGCGCCGTCCACTTTGACACCAGCGAGACCCCCGCCATGGGGAAAAGGCGCGAGGCCAGTGACCTGCCCCCGGACGAGCCGGCCACCCCTGTCTTCCGCCATGTGCATCATCGCCCTCGTGAAGGCAGCGGGATGCACCTGTGCCGTGGTGGCAGGCGTGCCCAGCCGGCGATTCACCCGCAAGCCGCCTGACAGCCAGCCGCGCGGACGGGGGACTCCCGCATCCGGCGCAGCGTTGCGGGCGCTGCCAACGCCGCCGAATGTGTCCAGTCGGCGATAGCCCCATTCATTGCCGGCGGTCAGCGCAAGCTCGGCATGCAGTGCGAAGCTGCGACGCGCCAAGGCCTCCAGCGGGGTGCCATCGCACCAGTCCTCGGCAAGGAAGCCACCCGATCTGCCGGACGCCGCGCAGGCGATACCGGTACGTTCGATGACGACCGGCTCGGCGCCGCGGGCGGCCAGGAACCAGGCGATGCTGGCGCCGATCACGCCACCGCCGCAGATCAATACCCGCATACGTGCCACCATACTGGTGGTATGTGCCCGGGCCTACTCCGCGGCTGCGGGCGCCTGTTGTGTCACGCGACGTTCGTCCGGCAGGAACGACAGCACAACCAGCGTAACGGTAGCGACTCCGGCCAGAACAGTGAGAAGCGTCGGGAAGCCGGCGGCTTTCACCGAAGGTCCGATCAGCGCCACCACCAGCGAGCTGACGCCGAAGCCGATCGCCAGCCGCACGCCCGTAACCCGCGAGCGCAACCGGTCATCAATGTAGCGCACGATCATGGCGTCGGTGAAGGGAATGGCTCCGAACACGAACACCATGAAGGCAATGACCACCGCCAGCAGCAGCCAGCCATCGGCATGAGCCGCCAGTAGGAACAGCGGGATCTGGCAGAAAATGATCGGCAGATAGATCCACTTCAGCGGATAGCGATCAATCAGCGATCCCACGACCAGTTGCGCCAGTGAGGCGATCGAGAAAACTGCCAGCAACGCGACGCTCAGCGCCATGGGATTCTCGGCCAGCTCGCGGACGCCAGACTTCAGGAATTCGCCGTTGCTGTTGGTCGTGAAGTTGAAGACGATGCTGCCTGTGACCGCTGTGATCGTCATGATCATGAACACGCGTGCCATGACAGCAGGCGGCAGCGCCAGCATCTTCGCCTTGCGCTTCGCCGGCGCCTCTTCCTCCTTCGGCACCAGGACGGCAAACGCAATTGCCGCCAGCAGGCAGATGATCCCGGGCACGATATAGGCCGTCTGCCAGCCATAGCGTGTCGCCAGCCAGACCGACACGCTGGCTCCCAGCGCCACGCCGAGATTGCCCACCAGCCCGTTGACGCCGATGGTAAAGCCCGGCTTCTCGGCCTTCTGCACCAGCATCGGGATTCCGACGGGATGATAGATCGAGGCGAAGGCGCCCATCAGGGTGAGGGCCGCGCCGATCTGCCATTTGTCCCGGCATAGCGCGATCAGCAGGCTGGAGATGCCCATGCCGGCGAAGAAGATAATCATCATGCTGCGCCGACCCCACTGGTCGCCCAGCTTGCCCGACACGATGGAGCCGGCACCGAACATGAAGGATGCCCCGAAAGCATAGGGCGTCAGGTCCTTCCAGTCGGTCCCCCATACGCCTGCCAGTACGCTGACGGTGTAGAGGAAGATCACAAGGACCCAATGGTCCATGGCATGGCCAAGGTTGAGCAGCAGTGCGGTGGGACTGGTGTTCTTCATGGCGCGATTTTCCTGACTGTAGCGCCGGAATCTAGAGTCGACAGGCTTGTCTTGCTCGCCGCAAAATGACAAAGACTGTCGCGAATCGGACACGACCGGCATGGCAAGACGCATGAACACGAGGACCCGAATCGAGAAGCATCGGTCCACGAATCCTTGCGACTACCAGAACCTGCCCCGGCCGGTGGCGGCCATGGCCAAGGAGTTTGCCGATGGCCACCATATTGCGCCGCACAGCCACGCGCGTGCCCAGCTTATCTTTGCGGCCCGCGGCGTGATGACGATCTCGACGCCGCTGGGCGCATGGGCCGTACCGCCGCAACGCGCCCTCTGGATGCCGGTCGGCACCGTGCATGAAATTCGCATGTCTGGCGACGTCTCCATGCGCACGCTCTATGTGCGGCCTGACGCCGCCGGCGGCGGTTTGCCCTCTGCCATCCGGGTTATCGCCGTCACGCCGCTGCTGCGCGAATTGATCCTGCGTGCCTGCGCGCTGCCGCCGCTCTACGACGAGTCCGGTCCCGACGGCCGGCTCATGTCACTAATCCTCGACGAAATCGCCGCTCTGCCCACCCTCGCGCTTGACCTGCCGATGCCGCGCGACGCACGGCTGCTGGCGCTGTGCCAGAGCCTGCGTGCCGATCCCGGCGATGCGCGCACGCTCGAGGACTGGGCACGCCAGTCGGGTGCCAGCGCCCGCACGCTGGCGCGCCTCTTCCGCAAGGAAACCGGGCTCGGCTTCGCCGACTGGCGCCAGCAGGCGCGGCTGCTCGCGGCCATGGCACGGCTCGCCGAAGGCCAGCCCATCACCCGCATTGCCTACGATCTGGGCTACGAGTCGCCATCGGCCTTTGCTGCCATGTTCCGTCGTGCGCTGGGCGCCCCGCCCAGCCGCTATTTCGTCGGATCGGCCGGATGAAGATGCGCAGGCGGCCATGATGCCGCGGCCAATGCAGGACGAGGGAGGCTGGGTCATGAACGTCGAACGAAACGTCGAGCAGCACTATACGCAGGGCGCACTTGCCGACACGATCCTCGATGCGCTGCGCCGCATGGGAAAGGACCCGGATCGGCTGACAGCAGCCGACCTGACGCCAGTCGACGAGTTTCACATCGGCGGCCGTCAGGCCACTATCGACTTCGCGGAAGAGATGGGCATCCGGCCCGGTATGCGCCTGCTTGACATCGGCAGCGGCCTGGGTGGTGCGGCCCGCTACTTCGCTGGCGAACGCGGTTGCACCGTGGCGGGTATGGATCTCACCGAGGAGTACGTTCGCGTCGCCAATGATCTGGCGCGGCGTACCGGACTGGATGGATCGGTGTCCTATCGCCAGGGCAGTGCGCTCGATCTGCCGTTCGAAGCGGCAAGCTTCGATGGTGCGTACATGCTGCATGTCGGGATGAACATCGAAGACAAGGCACGGGTCTTCGCCGAGGTGCGCCGCGTGCTGCAGCCGTCGGGCCTGTTCGGCATCTACGACGTGATGCGCACGGGCGATGGTGAGCTTGCTTTCCCGGTACCCTGGGCCGCGACAGCCGCAACCAGTTTCCTGCAATCACCGGCAGCCTACCGCCACCTCCTTGAGGTCGCCGGTTTCATCATCCTCAAGGAGCGCCGCCGCCGCGAGTTCGCCATCGAGTTCTTCCAGCAAATGCGTGCCCGTATCCGCCAGGCCGGCGGCCCGCCACCGCTCGGCCTTCACCTCCTCATGGGCGCCAGCTCTGCGGAAAAGGTTGCCAACATGGTCGACAGCCTGGAACGCGGGCTGATAGCACCCACCGAGATTGTCTGCCAGGCTGTGTGACAGCCGCCCCCTAGCCGGCCAGGCGGGCGGACGCCTGGCGCAGACGGGCGGCGGTTGACAGTGCCTCGCTTCGCCGCTCGCGCTGTTCCTCGACGACTTCTTCGGGAGCCCGTGCAAGGAACTGTGCATTGCCAAGCTTGGCTTCGATTTTGGCGACCTCACCCTCGAGCTTGCGGATCTCCTTGTCGAGACGCGCGCGCTCGGCGGCGAGATCGATTACCTCGCCGAGCGGGAGCGCGTAAATCGCTTCTCCGATCACAAGCTGCAGGGAGCCGGGCGGCAGGACACCATCGACTTCGATGCTCTCGATCCGCGCCAGCCGCTCGATGGCGCTGCGGTGGGTTGCCAGCCGCGAGCGCGTCACGGTGCTTGCGTCACGGACGAGCAATCTCAGCCTCGCCGCCGCAGGCACGTTCACTTCCGAGCGTGCGGAGCGGATATCCGCGATCAGCTTCACCAGCCAGTTCATTTCGTCATCAGCCGCCATATGCGGTGCCGGCAAACGCCGGGGCCATGGCTGCGAGATCAGCGCACCCGCTTCAGCGCGATGACCTAGCTTGTCCCAGATCTCCTCCGTGATGAACGGCATGATCGGGTGCAGCAGCTTCACCGTGTCCCGCAGCACGATCCCGCTGATGGCGCGCGTCTCAGCCCTGGCAGCTTCGTCCTCGCCCTGGAGGATCGGCTTGGTGAACTCCAGATACCAGTCGCAAAGCGTACCCCAGACGAAGCTGTAGAGAGTACTCGCTGCGTCGTTGAACCGGAATTCGGCGATCGCCGTGTCCACCGCGTCGGCACAGCGTGACAGCTCTCCCAAAATCCACTGATTGACGGTGAGTTTCGCGTCAGCGGGGGCGAAGCCCGGCGGGATCGCAACGCCATTCATCTGGCTGAAACGTGTGGCATTCCATAGCTTGGTGGCAAAGTTGCGGTAGCCCTCGACGCGCGCCGGCGACAGCTTCATCGGCTGGCCCGGCCGGCCCAGCACCGCAATCGCAGCCATGGTGAAGCGCAGCGCGTCGGCACCATATTTGTCGATCAGGTCGAGCGGGTCGATGATGTTGCCCTTCGACTTCGACATCTTCTGGCCCTTCTCGTCCGTAATCAGCCCGTGCAAATAGACCGTACGGAAGGGCACTTCCTTCATGAAGTGCATGCCCATCATCATCATGCGGGCAACCCAGAAAAACAGGATATCCCATCCCGTCACCAGCACGCTGGTCGGGTAGTAGCGCTTCAGCTCCTTCGTCTCCTCGGGCCAGCCCAGCGTAGAAAACGGCCACAGCGCCGAGCTGAACCACGTATCGAGCACATCGGGATCGCGCGTGAGCGGCACGTCCTTGCCGTGCCGGGCGCGTGCAGCAGCCCTGGCCTCCTCCTCCGTCAGCTCGACGAACACATTGCCCTGCCCGTCATACCAAGCCGGAATCTGATGACCCCACCACAACTGGCGCGAGACGCACCAGGGCTGGATGTCCTCCATCCAGCGGAAGAAATCGTCCCTGCCGCGCGGCGGCACGAACTTCACATCGCCACGACGTGCGGCCTCGATCGGCGCCTTCGCGAGTTCGCGTGCATTCACGTACCACTGCTCGGTCATGTACGGCTCGATCGGCACGCCGCCGCGATCGCCGTAGGGTACGCTATGCGTATGCGCCTCGATCCTTTCGATGAGGCCCAGCGACTCCAGTTCGGCAACCAGCTTTTTGCGGGCCTCAAACCGGTCCAGCCCGTGGTATTTCCCAACCACCGACCTGGCCTTGTCCGCGGGCAGGCCGTCAAGGAACTCGGCGTTGTCCTTCAGAAGCAGGCAAGCGAACTTGTCGAGGACGTTGACGGCGCGCAGACGGTGCCGGCGCGCGACCTCGAAATCGTTGAAGTCGTGGGCCGGCGTGATCTTGACTGCCCCTGATCCCTTTTCCGGGTCGGAGTATTCATCGGCGACGATCGGCAGGCGGCGGCCGGCGACGGGCAGAATCGCATTGCGTCCGATCAGATGCTTCCACTTGGGATCCTCGGGGTGCACCGCCACTGCCGTGTCGCCCAGCATCGTCTCCGGCCGCGTCGTGGCCACCACGATGTACTCGTTTTCTGCCCCTTCCAGCGGATAGCGCACGTACCAGAGGCTGCCCTTGACCTCCCGTGCCTCGACCTCCAGATCGGAGATCGCCGTCAGCATCCTGGGATCCCAGTTCACCAGCCGCTTGTCGCGATAGAGCAGGCCCTGCTTGTAGAGATCGACGAATACCTTGAGCACGGCCTGCGACAGGCCTTCGTCCATGGTGAACCGCTCGCGCCGCCAGTCACAGGAGGCCCCCAGCCGCCGGAGCTGGCGGGTGATCGTGCCACCCGATTCGGCCTTCCAGGCCCAGACCCGTGCCAGAAACTCCTCGCGATTGAGCAACCGCCGGTTGGCTTCCCGCGCAGAAGGCTCGCCGATGGCCAGGCCGATGCCCTCCTCGGCCAATTGCCGCGTCACGACCATCTGGGTGGCAATGCCCGCATGGTCGGTCCCGGGCTGCCACAGCGCGTCATCGCCCTTCATGCGCCGCCAGCGGATCAGGATATCCTGCAGGGTATTATCCAGCGCGTGGCCGAGATGCAGGCTGCCCGTGACGTTGGGCGGCGGAATCACAATGCAATACGGCGGCTTGTCGGAATCCGGGTGGCACTCGAACGCGCCCGATTGCTCCCACTCGGCATAGCGCCGAGCCTCGATGTCCTTGGGGTCGTAGGTTTTTGCAAGCATGTCAGGTCCCGCAAACGGACCGGCCGTATAACACAAAACCCGCCACGGCTGACTTTTCGCTCGTTGATGAATTGGCATTGCGTTGCGACGTTTTGTGACATACATTTCAGGTATTGCCGGCAAACGATCGGATCATGCCAGCCTCTGCACCGAACGTTCCCAGCCTGCTCAAGGTCGTTCTGGTCGCGCCCGTTTTGGCACTCGTGCTCGGCCTGATCCTGGTTCATGGCTACTACCACGCCGTATTCCACCACGTGCGGCAGCTCACGATGGAAACGGCGCGGGCCACGGTTGCGGCAACCACCGCCGGCGAACGCCAGACCATCGCGGTCAGCACCGTGGACACGACTATCGATGCCTATCCGTTGCTGCGCCGCGAGCGGCTAACAGTCAACGTGATCGCCGCTGCCGGTGATCCTTCGCGCTATCAGGTGATGCTCAGCTACGACGCCAGCGACAATGGCATCTGGTCCCTGGGTGTCTTGCCGGTGCCCACCATCCAGCACTCCTCGACGGTCCGCCGGGGCACGAGCCCCTGACCTCAGTGACCGATACGGTCCTGCTGCCGCTCCTCCAGCGAACGCTGAGGTGTCCTTGAGCCCTCGGGCGCTTCCTGGTTGATGCCGCATGTTCCCTCCATCATGCGCCGCAGGAAGCCGGGTGTGATGGCGGTGGCGGCGTCCACGTCACCCTTTGGGTTGTCGATCGGTCCACGGACGCTGTAGTTGATGGCAAACAAGCCCCGCCCCTCACCGCCGGTCAGGATCCAGCCGATAATCGGGATGTTCGACAGGAAGGCGTTGAGCACGTAGGCCGGGGTTACCGCGCCGCCCAGACAGATCTCGTCGGTATCAAGCCGATACGTACCCCGAGCGGTGATGCCTACCGAATCGCCGCTGGCGCGCGCGTTGCGGATGATCAGCGTATTGCCGTTCTTGTCGATGCGCGCTTCCAACTTGTCAAAAACCTGTCCGGCATTTCCCGCCTTCCCGATCTGCTCGACAACAGCGTTCAGGTTCGCCACATCCCGGCCAGGCACCGGCGGCACGGATACGAGGCGGAAGCGGCGCATCTCCACGCGCGAGGTCAATGGCGAACCGGGCTTCGTATCATCAAGCTGCATCACGACGTCCAGCTCGCCGCCGACGAGTCCGTCGAGCCAGCCGGCCGTCTGCAGGAGACTGCCCGTGTCGGGCGATTGCAACGCCACCTGCCGGCCGCCTGCCTGCGGCCTCACGATCAGGCGACTAGGCCCGGCTGTTGCACCCGTGAACTGAAGGTCGGCAGCAAGGACACGATCGCCCTGGCGCGTCAGGCTTCCTTTCACCGCCGACCAGCCGCCCCGCTTGAACAGCAATTGTCCGACATCGACCGTGATGGACAGGACCGGCCCGCCCAGTGGCGGCGCGGGCGAAACCGGCTCGTTTCGGCCCGGCTTTTCGTCTTCAAGGAATCGCGCCACGTCCAGCGCCGCACCCCGCACAACAATTGCGTAACCATTCCCGGTGTTCCGAATCTCGCCGGCAACATCGGTAGGTCCGAGCCTGAAGCGCGTCAGCGTGACCCGCTGGAGGTTGCCATCCGGTGGCTGCAGTTCGAGGCGGCCCGCGGCGGCCAGATCGTCGGCCCGAATGTCAAACTCGGTTATCCGTGGCACCGGTCCGGCGCCAAACCGGGCGCTGACCGTGGCCTGGCCATCGCTGCCGGCGGCTTTCTCCCATTTGAGTTCGGGGATTGAAAGGCGCGCCTCCTTGAGATTGGCCTTGATGGTGAGTTCGGGGGGCCCGGCTGCCGGCACCTGATAGACAAGCGGCGCAAACAGGATGGTGCCCGAAGAATAGTCCGACAATGCCGACAGTCCCGCCTTCGCAAGGGTCGCCTGCGACACCGGCCCCTTCACTTCGTAGCGCCGGCGAAACGACACCTTCTGCCCGAACAGCTCGCGCCACTGGATTTCCAGCGTCTGTCCTTCCACCTTGCCGCGGCCTGAAACCTTCAGCTCCTCTCCGTCAACTTCGAGCCGGGCTGCAGCATCAGTCAGGTTCAGGCCGGCGACGGCATTCTGCAGCGCAAAGCGCTCGATATCGGCAACAGCGGAGTACTCGACTTCGCTCATGGCCACGTCGCGGTTCAGCGGCAGCTTCAGGCGCAACGCGATGACCACGTCTCCCGCGACGCGCTTGGGGTTGAACAGCAAATCCTTGCGCAGGCCGATCTTCGGATGCGCCAGAAAAGCCATCGCATCCGGCGCCGTCGCGCGCATCCGCACTTCCATATCGGCGCGGTGATTGTCGGGCCCCTCAAGGCCAAGAATGTCGACGCGCGCACCATCCAGCGTCAAAGCATCGGCCTGGCCCGACGCGACGTTGAAGCGCATGATCTTGCCGTCGAACGTGGCCGTACCGGAGACACCCTTCAGCGGCGGCAGCGGATCGAGATAGCGCACCGTCAGATTTTCATAGCGCAAGTCCGCCAGCGACCGCTCGACCTTCAGGTTGTCGGCATGATCGAAATCGCCAACGACGGCGAAATCGAGCGCGGCGGATGCAAGGCGGCCGTCCGAGATGTTGGCCAAAGTCCAGCGGCGGCCACCCGGTGCCAACGGCTCAAGCCAGAACTCGGACAGCCGCGCGATCGGCACGTCCTTGATCCGGGCGTTTCCTTCAAAGCGGAAGTTGCGGTCCTTGAGTTCGAGAATGCCGGTGAGGTCGGCCTGCGGCCCCTGGAAATCGACGCTGAACTCTTCGACCCGAACACGGTTCTCGGCCGGCGCGAACGACAACCGCAGCGCCGCACGATCGACCGCGCGGGCCGGAGTCAGTACACCTGGCACGCCTATCCGCCCGGCCCCACCCTGAAGCTCGAGAGAAACCTGGCGGATCGCACCGTTGCCGGATGCGGTCAGCCGGATCGTGCCCTCCATTGGCAAATCGATCTCGGCAAGCGGCGCGAGCTGCGGCGCGGCTGCGGCAAAAGCGGACGGCCTCAGGTTCTGGCCGCGCAGGTTGATGTCGAGCTGCTCGCGTGAACGGCCGTAAAAGGCCGAGAGCTGAAAATCCGCGCTGTGACCACCGGCCTGGACCGTCAGTGCGCCCTGAATACGCACGCCGGCCTTGTCGCGCACCATGGTGGCGCGGGCCGACGGGGCGTCCCACACGAAGCCGGTGGCCCGGTCCTCAATGCGCACGCGGGCCGAATGGATGCGGACCTGGCTCAACAGGCCCAGCGGATGGTTTCTGTCGGGCTCGTTCAGAAGCTGCTCCAGCAGCACCGGCAGCATGCGCGACGCCGAGCCCTCCTCCTGGGGCAGGAAGGTTTCGAGCAGACCCTCGCGGGTGATCACGACGTCAAGACGTACGTTGTCGATGTCGATCTCGGTGGGCTGCAGGGCGCCGCCGGCGAGCGACCGGAGGCTGAGGTTGATCACGACCGCGGGCACGGTGGCCACCCGCACGCCGCTGCGATCGGTGGCAGCAATATCAGAGAGGACGAGCTGTACCGGCTCCTGCCAGCCTCCCCAGACCAGCGACACGCGGCGGGCCTCCAGCGACACGGGCCCTTCCGGCGTGTCAAACGAGCGGCTGGTGTAGGCGCGCGCGAAATCCAGATCCACCGGCCCCATCGACAGGCGCCACAGCGCCAGCATGATGAGCACCGCAAGTCCAAGCACGGCGGCTCCGGCCCACCGCAGCAGGCGAACGGCGAAGCGGACGCGCGTCATGCCGGAACGGCCCCTTCATGCAGACCTTGACGCGACATACCTGTGGCGCACAGGCTGGTCTTGAAGCGCAGCATATCTCCTCAGTCTCGCCGATGACATTCCCCTGGCCGGTTGCCGGCTTCCCCCGCCCTCACGACGGCGAACGACTGCGGACCTGCCGCGAGCGCTGGCGCGAGCACGCGGATCGATCCGGCCACACCCACGTCATCCACGCCCTGGAAGCCGGCGGCCCGGGTGCGGCCCTGCTCGACGCATTGTTCGGCAACAGCCCCTTTCTTTCGGAGCTGGCCCTGTCAGACCCGGCCTTCACGGCCCTTTTATGGCACGAGGGACCCGAGAAGGCCCTTGCCAACGCTGTCGCAGGCCTGGAATCGGTCGCGGATACTACTTCGCTGCGTGCAGCCTTGCGGCGTGCCAGGCGACGCGTGGCACTGGTAACCGGTGTCGCCGACATGGCCGGCGTCTGGCCGCTGGCGCGCGTCACGCGCGCCCTCACCGAGTTTGCCGAGCAGGCCCTACGGCTGGCCACCGACCGGGCGCTGCTTGATCTGGAAGCGGCCGGCCAGTTGCAGCTTGGCGGCGACCCCGCAGCCGCCGGGCTGACGGTCCTGGGGATGGGCAAGCTCGGCGGCGTCGAGCTCAACTACTCCAGCGACATCGACCTGATCGTGCTGTACGACCGTGAACGACCCGCCGTCGCCGGCGATGATGCGCTGGGCAGCAAGATGGTGCGCGCGACCCGGGCGCTGGTCAGCACCATGAGCGAAATCACCGCCGATGGGTATGTCTTCCGCACGGACCTGCGGCTGCGGCCGGATCCGGGCTCCACGCCACTGGCGATCTCGACCATCGCGGCGGAAACCTACTACGAAAGCGTCGGGCAGAACTGGGAACGCGCTGCGATGATCAAGGCGCGCCCGGTGGCCGGCAATATCGCCGTGGGCGAAGCCTTTCTGCGCATGCTGCGCCCCTACGTCTGGCGCAAGCATCTCGATTTCGCCGCCATCCACGACATCCACTCCATCAAGCGGCAGATCGACGCTCACCGCGGGACCGGTGCAGTGCGTATCGCCGGCCACAACGTGAAGCTGGGCCGCGGCGGCATCCGCGAAATCGAGTTCTTCGTCCAGACCCAGCAACTGATCTATGGCGGCCGCAATCCCGGGCTGCGCGTGCGCGGCACCGTCGAAGGCTTGGAAGCGCTGGCAGAGGCGGGGCTGATTCAGCACGACGTGGCTCGAGAGCTGGCCGAATGCTATCGCTTTCTGCGCCGGGTCGAGCATCGTCTGCAGATGATCGATGACAAGCAGACGCATGTTCTGCCTGTCACCGACGCGGGCCTCGCCGCCCTTGCAACCTTCATGGGCTACGACGACGCGGCGCGTTTCCCGGCCGATCTCCTGCAGACTTTCCGGACCGTCGAAAGCCACTACGCGCGGCTCTTCGAAGACGCCCCGACTCTTGCCGCCGCGCCAGGTGCCGGCAACCTCGTCTTCACGGGCACGGAACCCGATCCCGACACCGAACGGACGCTGGTCGATCTCGGTTTCCGGCAAACCAGCGTCGCCTGGGAAGTGGTGAGCCGCTGGCATCACGGCCGGTACCGGGCGACGCAGACGGCGCGGGCGCGCGAGCTGCTTACCGAGCTGATGCCGGCGCTGCTGAAGGCGCTGGCGGCCACCGTGGCCCCCGACCAGGCGCTGTTGCGCTTCGACACGCTGCTGGCCAACCTTCCGGCAGGCGTCCAGCTCTTCTCGCTCTTCAAGTCCAACCCGTCACTGCTTGACCTGGTGGCGCAAATCATGGGTAGCGCCCCGCGCATCGCCAGTCATCTCGCTCGGCGACCCATTCTGCTCGACGGCGTCCTGTCCGCCGATTTCCTAGCGCCGCTACCCGACACCGATGCGCTGTCGGCCGACCTTGAGCGTGTGCTTGATCGTGCTGCCGACGAGCAGGACCTGCTTGATTTCGCGCGGCGCTGGACCAATGACCGGCGCTTCCAGGTCGGCGTGCACCTGCTGACAGGCGCCGTCAGTCCGCGCGAGGCAGCGCGGGCCTACAGCGACGTGGCAAGCGCTGTCGTCGCCCAACTGTCGGCGCGCGTCGAGTCGCTGTTTGCCCGCCAGCATGGCGGCTTCAACGGTCCTCGCATGGCAATCGTCGCTATGGGCAAGCTGGGCAGCCGCGAGATGACCGCGACATCGGATCTCGATCTGATGTTCGTCTACGACGTACCCGCGGCCATAGAGCAGTCGGATGGTCCGCGCCCCTTGCCGCCGATCCAGTACTACACACGCCTCAGCCAGCGGATCCTGAACGCGCTAACGGTGCAGACCAATGACGGCGCGCTTTACGAGGTCGACATGCGCCTGCGGCCATCAGGCAATGCCGGGCCCATCGCCTGCTCGCTTGCCGCGTTCGCGACCTACCAGGCAGAACAGGCCTGGACATGGGAACACATGGCACTCTGCCGTGCGCGGGTCGTCGCGGCTCCCGCAGGCATGCGTGTCCCCGTCGAGGCGGCGATCCAGACCACATTGCGACATGCGCGCGACCCCGACGGGCTTTTGCGGGACGTTGCCGACATGCGCGCCCGCGTCGCCACTCACCGGCCGCCCAAGGGCGCCTGGGATTTCAAGCTGGTGCGTGGCGGGCTGTTCGATGTCGATTTTGTCGTTCAGTATCTCTGCCTGCGGCACAGCGCGATCCATCCTGAAATCCTCTGCCCCGACCCTGCCGACGCGCTGGCGCGGCTGGCCGAGGCGCAGCTTATCGAGCTCGATCAGGCCACGACCCTGACGCGGACCTACCGCCTGTTTACCGACCTGCAAGGCCTGATGCGGCTGGCCCTTGACGGACCAGAAGCCGAGTTCGACGAAACCACGGCGCCCGAGGGCCTGCGCCGCCTGCTGGCGAAGGCGGCAGGCGTCGAGGATATCGACGCCCTCAAGCGGCAGGTAATCGACGCCGCCCGAGCGGCGTTTGAGGTATACGAAGCGATTATCGGGAAGCCGGCGGCCGCATTGCCGGAGGCACCGGCATTGGAGGAGAGGGCATGAGCGTCGAGGAAGGCAAGAAAGCACCCGATTTCACGGCGGCTATCGACGGCGGCGGCAAGCTCAAACTGTCGGACCTCAAGGGCAAGACGGTGATCCTTTATTTCTATCCCAAGGACGATACGACAGGATGCACGAAGGAGGCCTGCGGGTTCCGTGACAGCCTGCCCGATTTCTCCAAAACAAGGGCCACCGTCATCGGCGTGTCGAAGGACAGCGTGGCCAGCCATGACAAGTTCAAGGCGAAGTACGAGCTGCCCTTCACGCTGGTATCGGACGCTGACGGCAAAATTTGCGAAAAGTACGGCACCTGGATCGAGAAGAGCATGTACGGGCGCAAGTACATGGGCATCGACCGCGCCACCTTCCTGATCGACGGGACCGGCACGGTTCGCAAGGTCTGGCGCAAGGTGAAGGTTCCCGGCCACGTCGAGGAGGTGCTAGGCGCGGCCAAGTCACTGTGATGCTGCGCCGTGCTGCTTCCCTCACTTGCTGGTACGTGATCGCGACTCCTCGCCGGTCAGTTGCCGCAGGTGGTCACGCGCGCGGGACAGGCGTGACATCACGGTACCGGCTGGCACGCCCAGCAGTTCGGCCGCCTCGGCATAGGGCATGCCCTCGATGGCGATGAGAATCAGGACTTCCCTGTGATCGGCGGACAGCTTGCCCATCGCCGCCAGGGTCTGATTGGCGGCGAGGCGTTCGAGCTGGCCTGCCGGCCATGACGGTTCGGGTATGCCATCCATTGACGCCAGCCGCGGGCGCACGGCTGCGCGCCGACGGTTATTGGCGTTGAGATTGTGCATGATCGTGAACAGCCAGGCGCGCATGTTGCCGGGCCGCTGCCAGAGATGCGCGCGTGAGAGTGCCCGTTCGCAACAATCCTGGACGAGATCGTCGGCGGCCGTGATATCGCCGGTCAGCGCCCGTGCGTAGCGCCGCAGCGCAGGCAAATGCCGCGGCAACTCCCGCGCGACATCACTGGCTGCATCGGCGCGGGTGTCAGCGGCATCCGAATCCGTGCGAGAGGGCAGAGTAAGTAGCATAGCGTCGGTCAGTGTGCAGGCGATGGTGGCCATGACCCCTCCTCAGCGTGACGGCTGCCTCATGGCGTGGCGCCGTGCCGGACCGCTCCCCCGACTTGTCGTACGTGCGGCTTCGCGCCGCGGCGGCGACCTACGCCCGCAGCGTGTGAACAGCCGTTGGAAGGCGCGTCGAAAATGAGGGGTATAAGAATTTGTGTTACCGCACGCTTCTTGCGCACACGCGCAAGCACATGCTGTTCACCTTGCTCGCTGGATAAACAACGGCGCCGGTTGGCAGACCGGCGCCGTCATCCTGCGACCCGAGAAAAACACCCCGGCGGTGGAACCTATTCCGCGGCGCGGGGAATCGGCCGCGCCGGCTTGAGGTGTTTCACCTTTGGCAGAACCTCCTTGGACAGCAGCTCCAGCGAGCGCCGCCAGGCCTGCGGGTTCTCGCTGTAGTCAAAACCGAAGACCAGCAGACAACCGAATCCGCCGACCTCGGCGTAGATCTTCTCAATCTTCTCCGCCACAGTGGCTGGCGAACCGACAATCCAGTTGTGACGCGCACAGTAATCCGGCGTGACGTCGGAGTCCGGCACGTCCGGCGAATGCTTGAGGTATTCGAAGAAGCCGAACGCGCCCAGCAGCGGCAGAAAATACTCGCGCATCATGCGGCCCATCATGGCGCCGACGGACAGCTTCATCGCCTCTTCGTCCGTGTCGGCGACAAAGACCTCGCGCACCATCCGCCATTCCGCACGGTCGGGCGTACGTCCGGAACGGGCCGCGCCGATCTCGACTGATTCCCAGTGGCTGCCGACATAAGCCGGATTGAGATTCAGGCTCATGGGTATGAAGCCACGCTCGCCTGCCAGCTTCAGCGTATCCGAGCCCTTGCTGAGTCCGGCCACGCCGATCGGCGGATGCGGCGTCTGCAGGGGCCGGATGTGATGCTTCAGGAAGCCGAACATCGGCTCGGGTGCGGTGACGTGCCAGTACTTGCCCTTGTAGTCGAAGGGCTGCGGCGACGCCCATAGCTTCAGGATGATATCAAGCGCTTCACGGGTCATCTCCCGATTGACGCCCGACATGCCGTCGACGTTGAACATCGCCCAGTCGCTGGGCAGACCGCTGGCCGCAACGCCGAAATTCAGCCGGCCGCCTGAGATGTGGTCAAGCATGGCGACGCGATTGGCGAGTTCGGCAGGGTGATGATAGGGCAGCAGAAAGCCGCCCGGACCCAGCCGGATGTTCTTCGTCTGCATCAGGCCCTGCGCGACCAGAAGATCAGGCGAGGGATGTGGTTCCCAAGGGGCCGTGTGGTGTTCGCCGATCCAGCACTCGCTGTAGCCCAGCTCGTCGAGCCAGCGGATGACCTGCAGGTCCCATTCGTGGCCCGCCTTAAGCGACCGTTCCGGCGGATGCGATGGCATGGTGAAATAGCCGAGCTGCATGCGTCCTCCATGCCCGATCGTGGTTACGGCTCGTCGGGCTCAAGCCAAGTGTTCTGCCGATGCGGCCCGGTGTCACGATAAAATGGCGATGAAAAGCGCCGGTCAGCCTTGCCGATTCCTTGCGCCTTGGCCGTTTGCCAGACCGGCCCTGACGGATACCCTCCTTGGGCACCTCTCACCGTGCAACGAGGCGCCACGATGCCCGCAACGCCGACCGGCCTTCACTACGAGGTCACTGACCTGCATGCTCCATGGGAGACCATGCGGGCGCCGATCGTGATGCATCACGGCATCGGCACAACTGCGGATATCTGGCATGGCTGGCTGCCCGCCCTGGCGCCTTACCATCGCGTTGTGCGCTTCGATCTTCGCGGGTTCGGCCGTTCGCGTGGTGCATGGCGCTCGGGGCCGACGATGGACGAACTGGTCGCCGACCTGATGCTGATCACCGAGTTTGCCGGTGCGCCAAGGGTGCATCTGGTCGGTGAATCGCTGGGAGGCACCGTCGCTTTGGCGGCGGCCTTGAAGCATCCCGAGCGCATGGCGAGCGTGACCGTATCGAATGCCACGCATCGCGGCACCGGCATCAACCGGGTGCGGGCCTGGCGCGAGCAGATCGTCCGCGAGGGCATGGGCCAATGGGCGTCGCGCATGATGCCGGCGCGCTTCACCGATGATGCGCCGATCTCGCAGGCCCAGCGTGACTGGTTCGACCGTACCCAGGCTGCCAGCGATGCCGAGCCGATCATCGAGCTGGGCGAACTGCTTGCCGGCCTCGACATGTCCGAGGCCGTTCGCTCGCTGTCGGTTCCGCTGCTGATCCTGTCGCCGGATGGCAGCCCGTTCATTTCTGCCACAATGGCCGCCGAGCTGAAGGACCTGGTTCCGGATGCCGAGCTGATGGTCTTCCCCGGCACCCGCCATGGCCTGCCTTTTTCGCACGCCCGGCCGTGCGCCGAAGCGACGCTGCAATTCCTGCACCGGCGCTTCGGCTAAAAGGACTTCGGCTCAGTCTAGACGACCTGATTCTTCAGCGAACTCTCGCCGCGCCACAGGCGATCGAGGTTCTCGACCAGCAGATCGAGCACGTTGTCTTCGTAACGGCGCGTCTCGCCCGCGGTATGCGGCGTAATCAGCACGTTGGGCATCGACCAGAGCGGCGAGTCCTGCGGCAATGGCTCTTCGGCGGTGCAGTCCAGCGCTGCGCCGGCAATCGTGGCTTCATTGACGGCCTTGATCAGCGCCGCTTCATCGACGCAGCGTCCCCGCGCGACGTTCACGAGAAACGCCGACTGTTTCATGGCGCCAAGCGCCCTGGCATCGATCAGCCGTTCCGTCTGTGGCGTCAGCGGACAGGTCAGCGCCACAAAGTCCGCGCGCGGCAAGACCTCGAGCAGCTTGCCGTCCGGCACCACCTCATCGGCGGCGCCTTTCCCCGCCGATACGTCGCGCCGCGTGCCGATCACGTGCATGTCAAAGGCCTTGGCGAGCTGCGCCAGGCGGCCGCCGATCCGGCCCAGGCCCACGACCACGAGAGTCTTGCCGCCCAACTCGTCTTCGCGCTGCGCCAGGTCACCGATCATGCCGCGCCAGTGGCGCTTGTGCTGGTTGTCGCGCCCGACATGGATCTGCCGCGCCATGGCCAGGACCAGCGCAATGGCATGCTCGGCAACCGCACGCGCATTAACGCCTTGCGCGCTGGCGAGCCGCACCCCGGCGGTTTTCAGCGCATCCTTGTCGTACTGATCGACTCCCGCCGAGATCGACTGGATGAGCTTCAGCTTCGGCGCGCGTTTCAGCAGTTCGTTGCGCCACATACCCGAGACGAGCACCACATCGGCTTCCGGAATGCGCGCCTGAAAGTCTTCAAGGGTACGCACCTCGAAATGGCGAATGTTGGTGCCACGCAGCGCAAAGCGTTCGGCCATGCGGTAGGCGACATGGGCAAAGCAGATCGTAAGCGCCTCACGTGGCGGCAGGCTGGCGGCCATGGCCGGCTCCCTGTTGACTGGTCGACGGCTCCGGCTTAGCAGGCCGCCCGCACCGGGGGCAACGCCTGTTCACCCGGATCCCCTGTCGTGGGCGCCGCGGCGTGCTCCCGATTGAGCGTGCGGGGATGTCGGCATCATTGGCTTGAAACCCGATCGCCTGGAGCGCCACACTGCCGATCCTGACCCGCAGAGGCACCATGCCGGATGAGACCTTCACAGTGGTGCTCGGCGACCGCCGCTATGCAGTGCAGCGCCGATGGGCCCGCCTGCCCTCGGGCATCAGCTTTGGCTTCATCTCCGATCTCGTGGTCGACCGGCACCACCGCGTGCATGTGGCGCAACGCGGCACGACCCAGCCGATACTGGTGTTCGAACGCGACGGCTCCTACGCGGGAAGTTGGGGTGCCGGCGCTATTGGCGATCCGCATTACATGACCTGTGCCAGCGACGACACGATCCTCGTGGCTGACCGCGACAGCCATCAGGTCTTGCGGTTCGACCTTGACGGCACCCTGATCCAGGCGCTGGGCCGGCGGCATTTCCCCGCGCTCGGAGCGCCCTTCAACCATCCGACAAGCGCCGCCGTTGCCGCTGACGGCGATATCTATGTCGCCGACGGGTACGGCAATTCCCACGTACACCGCTTCGCGCCCGATGGGGCGTTGCTGAAGACGTGGGGCATGCCCGGCCAAGAGCCCGGTCAGTTCACCACCCCGCACGCGATCTGGGTCGATCGGTTCGACAGGGTTCTGGTCGCCGATCGCGAGAACAATCGCGTCCAGGTGTTCGATCGAGATGGAAAGGTCGTTGGTATCTGGGGCGACTTCTATCACCCAATGAAAATCTGGGTCGATGACCGCGATCTGGTGTTCGTCACCGACCAAATCCCACGGATCAGCCTGCTCTCGCCCGACGGCAAGTTGGTGGGGCGCTGCCGCGGCGCGATCAACGGTGCGCACGGTATCGCCGGCGATCGTGACGGCAACCTTTTCCTCGCCGAGCTGCCGCCGCAGGAGATCACGAAGCTGGAGCGACTGTAACCTACCGTCCTGCGTCCATGTCTGCCAGCTTCGCGACACGGCGGCGATACTCTTCCGCCGTCGAGAAGCGCGCGGTCAGCCACGCCGTGACCAGGTCGCGCGCCAGCCACGAGCCTACGATCTGCGCGCCCAGGCACATCACGTTGACGTCGTCATGCTCGACGCTCTGGTGCGCCGAATGCACGTCGTGGCAGACAGCGGCACGTATGCCCTTCATCTTGTTGGCACCGATCGCAGCACCCACACCGGTGCCGCACACCATCAGGCCACGCTCGGCCCGCCCGGTCACGATGGCATCCGCTACCTTGCGCGCGATATCCGGAAAATCGACCGGTGCGGGATCGAAGGAACCTGCGTCCTCGATCTCGTGTCCCTGCTCACGCAGCCAGGGCAGCAACTCCTGCTTGAGGACGAAGCCGGCATGGTCCGAACCGATGACAATGCGCATGAGGAAGGCTCCCCGGCTTGCAGACTGGCCACGGTGCCGTCACTCTAGAGCCGGTCCACGGCGCTTCAAGGGGTTTGTCACCATGCAGCTCAATGCCCTCCTCCCGACGCGCGACATCGGCACAGATGCTTCCAAAATCCGTGACTGGGCGCAGGCGGCGGAGGATTTGGGCTATGCCGGGATCGAGGTCGCCGATCATGTCTTCGGTGCCGCAGCGCGGGATGGCTGGACACCGCTCTACAGTGAGAAGGACCCGTTCCACGAAACCTTCGTGATGCTGGGTTTCCTCGCCGCGGTTACCCGCAAGGTTCAGCTCTCCAGCGGCGTGCTGATTTTGCCGCAGCGTCAGACCGGCGTCGTCGCCAAGCAGGCTGCCGAAGTCGACATTCTCTCAGGTGGGCGCCTGCGTCTGGGTATCGGCGTGGGCTGGAATTTCGTGGAGTACGAGGCGCTCAACGCCGACTGGAAAACACGCGGCGCGCAGCAGGCCGAGCAGGTCGAGGTGCTGCGCCGCCTGTGGACCGGGGAGCTGGTCACGTTCAAGGGCAAGTTCCACAACCTCAACGCGGTGAACATCACCCCGGCGCCGATCCAGCGCCCGATCCCGATCTGGTTCGGCGGATCGTCCGACGCGGTCGTGAAGCGCGCGGCGCGAATCGGCGACGGCTGGATGCCGATCATGAGTCCGGAGGAGGCAGCGCCGAAGCTCGCGGCGCTTCGCGACCATCTCAAGGCGTTCGGGCGCGATCCCGCCACGTTCGGGATCGAAGGCTGGCTGCGCATGACCGAGCCCGACCCGGCACGCTGGCGCTCTGCCGTCGAGGGTTGGCGCAAGCTGGGCGCCGGCACGGTGATGCTCTACCCGATGTACCGAATGCCCAAATTCGACGAGCAGATCGAAACCCTGCGGCGCTTCAAGGAGGTGGCGCAGGGATAGCCAACGGCTGTTGGCGGTTGAAATTCGCTTCATGGTGAGCCTGTCGAACCATGAAGCGGTCCGCACTTGCCATCGTGCAACGCCTTCATGGTTCGACAGGCTCACCATGAAGGCTATCTTGACGCTGTATCGTGCTCTGTACACGCCAACGAAGCCAGCCAGACGATCAGGGAAGCAGATCACTGGCGTCGTGGGCGACGCCGATTACGCCGCCTTCTCTGCCTGACCCAGCCGCGCGGCGAGCGAGGCGGCCATAAAGCCGTCGAGGTCGCCGTCGAGGACCTTCTGCGGGTCAGTGCGCTCAACGCCGGTGCGCAAGTCCTTCACCATCTGGTAGGGCTGCAGCACGTAAGAGCGGATCTGGTGGCCCCAGCCGATATCGGTCTTGGCCGCTTCCTGCTCCAGCCGTTCGGCTTCCCGCTTCTGCAGCTCAACCTCGTAGAGCCGCGCCTTCAGCATCTGCATCGCCTTCGCACGGTTCTGGTGCTGCGAACGCTCCTGCTGGCAAGCGACTGCGATGCCGCTTGGCAAATGCGTGATACGCACCGCCGAATCCGTCTTGTTGACATGCTGGCCGCCGGCGCCCGAGGCACGGTAGGTGTCGACGCGCAGGTCCTTGTCGAGAATCTCGATCTCGATGTTCTCGTCCACCTCCGGATAGACCCAGACCGAGGCGAAACTGGTGTGGCGCCGGGCATTGGAGTCGAACGGCGAGATGCGCACCAGCCGATGCACCCCGCTCTCCGTCTTCAGCCAGCCATAGGCGTTGGGACCATCCACCTTCATGGCGCAGGACTTGATGCCGGCACCTTCGCCCGGGCTTTCCTCAAGATAGGTGACCTTGTAGCCGTGCTGTTCTGCCCAGCGCATGTACATGCGCGCCAGCATCTCGGCCCAGTCCTGCGCCTCGGTGCCGCCCTGCCCGGCGTTGATTTCAACGTAGCAGTTGTTGGCGTCAGCTTCGCCTGACAGCAGGGATTCCAGGCGCATGCGGGCTGCTTCATCGCACAATGCGCGGATTGCCGCCTCAGCCTCGTTCACCAGGGCCTGATCGCCCTCGGCTTCGGCAAGCGCGATCATCTCGACGTTGTTCTCTGTCTCGGATGTGAGGCGGCGTACCGCGCCGACCGCCTTGTCAAGGCGGTCGCGTTCGCGCATCAGACTCTGCGCCTGCCTGGCATCGTTCCAGAAGCCGGGATCCTCGGCGCGTGCATTCAGCTCGGCGAGACGATCAACCGCGCGATCGAAGTCAAAGATGCCTCCTCAGCAGCTCCAGCGACTGCTTGATCTCTTCGACCTGGGCCTCGGTCTCTGCGCGCATCTGCCTTGTCCATGACGTAACGGGCGAGCCCGTACGGGGGCAGCCTCTTAGTAGGTCTCGCCTGTGCCCGTCAAGATCGGCCGCTGGCCGCGCGTTGGTGGCCGGAGGGGATCGCTCGACGGCCCGGCGCTGGGCATCGCATTGGGATCGATCACCTCTTCGCCTGGCGGTTTCGGACCACCGCCAGGCACGAACGGTGTCTCGCCGTCGACCACATACCCGTAGCCGCCGAAGCTCGGTTCCGTTCCCGGCTTGAAGGCTTCCCAGATTGCTGACGGATCGCCAGGCGCCGGCAGCCCGTCATGCAGGTTCACCCGCATCAGCCGCAGGCCGGGCGGAATCCGGAACGGCGTCGGCGCCTGGTCCTTGAAGACCTCGCGCGCAATATCCTCGAAGATCGGCACTGCCACCGATCCGCCTGTGGCACGCCCGAGGCTCTTGGGTTCGTCGTAGCCGACATAGACGCCAATCACGAGCTCGGGTGTGGCGCCGATGAACCACACGTCACGCGAATCGTTGGTCGTGCCGGTCTTGCCGGCAATCGGGCGGCCCAGCTTCGCCAGCCGCGCTGCGGTGCCCCGCACCGTAACGCCCTGCAGGATATGCACGATCTGGTAGGTGGTGGCCGGATCGAAGAACGGCTTGCGCTTGTCCACCACCGTCGGCATCGCGTCCGGACCAGCCGTGCCATCGCAGCCGACGCAGGTCCGCGGATCGTGCCGGAAGATCGTGTGGCCATCGCGGTCCTGTACCCGGTCGATCAGGCTTGGGGTGATCCGGCGCGCCCCGTTGGCCAGCATGGCGTAGGCCATGGTCATGCGTAGCAGCGTGGTTTCACCAGCGCCGATCGCCATCGGCAGATAGGGCTGAAGGTCCTCGTCGACACCGAACTCCCTGGCGACCGCCGCTACCCTTTCCATGCCGATCGCGCGCGCCAGCCGCACGGTCATGAGGTTGCGCGACAGCTCGATGCCCCGGCGCAACGTCATCGGTCCGCCGCTGACGGCCCCACCATAGTTCTGCGGCCGCCACATCGGCTGTCCGGGACCCGGGCTGATCTCCACCGGCGCATCCAGGATCAGGGTGGAGGGCGTCATGCCAGCCTGAAGACCGGCGAGATAGACAAATGGTTTGAACGCCGATCCCGGCTGACGCTGCGCCTGCGTGGCGCGGTTGTACTGGCTGCGCTGATAGCTCCAGCCGCCGCTCATCGCCAGGATCCGGCCGGTCTGCACATCCATTACCAGCGCCGCGCCGTCCACCTCCGGAACTTGGCGCACGGCGTAGGTATCGGGCTGCTTCTCCCGTGGCTCGACGGCAATGATGTCGCCCGGCGACAGGCGGTGGCGGGCCGTCCAGGCCAGCTCAGCGGCAGGGATCGTTCCCTCGCCGTCCAGCAATCCGATGCGCGCACCTGTTCTGGAGACCGAAAGCACGACGGCCGGTCGCCACGATTTCAGGCCGGTAAACGGCCGCTTCTCGAGGTGGCGCTCCAGGTCCTTGCGCCAGTCCTCCAGATCCGGCAGGCGATGCTGGGCGCCGCGCCAGCCATGACGGCGGTCAAACGCGACAAGGCCTTCACGCAGCGCCTGATCGGCGATGCGCTGAATCTCGAAATCGACCGATGTACGCACCGTGAGACCGCCTTCGTAAACGCCCTTTTCCCCGTAGGCGGCCAGAAGATTGCGGCGCACCTCCTCGGTGAAGAACTCGGCCTGCGCGAACTCGGGATCGGCACGCTTGCGCAGCTCCAGCCGCTCCGCCTTGGCGGCCCGCATCTCCTCCTCTGTGATATAGCCGTCCTCGTACATGCGGCCGAGCACGTAGTCGCGGCGCTCATGCGCAACCTTGCTGTTGCGCGCGATGCTGTAGCGGTTGGGCGACTTGGGGAGTGCCGCGAGATAGGCCGTTTCCGACAGCGACAGCTCGTCGAGCGACTTGTTGAAGTAGTTCAGGGCCGCAGCGGCAACGCCGTAGTTACCCCCGCCGAGATAGATCTCATTGAGATAGAGCTCGAGAATACGTTCCTTGCTGAAGGCTGCCTCGATACGGAACGCAAGGATGGCCTCGCGGATCTTGCGGCTGAGCGACGCTTCGTTGCCCACGAGGAAGTTCTTGGCCACCTGCTGGGTGATGCTCGAGGCGCCCTCCAGCCGACGCCCGCGCGAGGCGTTCTCGATATTGCTGATCACGGCGCGCACGATGCCGATCGGATCGATTCCCGGATGCCAGAAGAAGCGCTGATCCTCGGCCGCCACGAAGGCGTTGATCAGCCGCCTTGGCATCTCGGCGGCGGGCACGAAGGCCCGCTTTTCACGGGCATATTCCGCCAGCAACCGGCCGTCGCCTGTGTAGACGCGGGTCGTCATGGCGGGCTGGTAGTCGATAAGCTGCTTGTGGTCCGGCAGGCCGGGTGCGAAATAATAATAAATACCGGCCATCGCTGCGACCGTGAGCACGAGGCCCACAAAACCCAGCCGGAGCAACCATCTCAGCATACCTGCCACGACGCGCCTCGCCGCACTATTGTTCCCTCGACCTGCAAATCCATCGTTCGCAGGTATTGCCCTGTCCCGGCGGCATACTCAAGGACGCCGGCAGACGAAAGGGTGTTGCGGGACTACGCCCTTTTTGAGGCTGCGGGGAGCGGGCGCGGTGGTATGTCGATCGGCGTGTGTCCGGCAAAATAGTGGTCGATGGCATCGATCAGGGCATCACCAAGGCGACGCTGGTAAGCCTTGCTGAGCAGCAAGCGCTCATCCTGGCGGTTGGAGAGGTAGCCCATTTCCAGCAGGACGGCCGGCGTGTCGGGCGCGGTGAGCACCGCAAACCCTGCGTGGCGGTGGCTGCGAGCGAGCAGATCGACATGGCGGTTGCCCAGCGCGTCGAGCAGCAGCGCCGCAAACTTCCGCGAGCGGTTGATGGTATCGCGCTGCGCCAGATCGATGAGGATCGAGGTGATATCGGCGGGAGGTGGCGCAAAGCGGATACCGGCCACCACATCGGCCTTGTTCTCCTTGGCGGCCAAGGCTGCTGCCTCGCGATCGGAGGCAGCGTCCGAGAGTGTGTAGACGCTAGCACCCCGCGTCGAGCCATCCGGGTGCGCATCGGCATGGATGGAGACAAACAGCTCCGCCCTGGCAGCCCGGGCGCGCTCGACCCGATCGCGCAAGGCAATGTAGCGGTCTGTGGTTCGGGTGAGAAACACACGATAGCGGCCCGTAGCCGCGAGCCGCCGGGCCATTTCCCGGGCCGCCGCAAGCGCCACAGTCTTTTCGTAGTGGCCTGAAACCCCGATCGTTCCCGGGTCTGGCCCGCCATGGCCGGGGTCGAGCACGACTATTCTCGGCTTCGATTTTCGGGGTGGCGTGGCCGCCCATGCTGCCGACGGCAGGCCGGGGATTCCGGCCAGCGCCGTACTCGTCAGCCAAACGACACGCCTGCGGGTGAGGCTGGAATTTGCGCCCATGGGCCGATATAATACCTAAACATATCAGTATATTGAACTTCATTCTTAAGATCGGATGGCGGCCTTGTCGTCTTGTGCTCAAGTTCGGGTTGTAGAGAGCGCGGCCGCGGCGTAAGGTCCGAACTGCGAACAGTCGTCGTCGTTCGCCAGCGCTACGGTTGGGATGGCGGTGGGGACGGCATCAGGACCAGCTCTGAAAACCTTCCGGCTTTGGAAGGTGTGGCCGATGCGGCCGCCCGGGGCGGGCAAGGTCGGATGCTTTGGTGACGGCGGCTTGAAGAAACCCGAGGCTGGCGCGGTTATTCCACGCCTCTGGGGTGCCGGAATCGCCCCCGTCCTGGTGCCTGCTGGCGCCGTTCGACGGGAGGACGCCGGCGCTGCCGGCCTCGCGACAGAGCGACGGACGTCGCGCCCGCCTGTTCGCACGGGCGTTTCCGCGGACGTCGCGGAGTCAGTTGGCAATGGCCAAGCGTATGCTGGTCGACGCCACGCACCCGGAGGAAACCCGGGTTGTTGTGGTTGACGGGACACGTCTCGAGGACTTCGACTTCGAGACCGCGAGCAAGAAACAGCTCAAAGGCAACATCTACCTCGCCAAGGTCGTCCGCATCGAACCTTCGCTGCAAGCGGCGTTCGTCGAGTATGGCGGCAACCGGCACGGTTTCCTGGCGTTCTCGGAAATCCACCCGGACTACTACCAGATTCCGATCGCCGACCGCGAAAAGCTGCTGGCCGAACAGGCCCAGCGTGCCCAGCGCGAGGGCGACGAAGGGTCCGCCGATACACGGCAGGACAGGGTCGATCGCAGTGACATCGAGGAGGCACGTGAAGAGCGTGCCCGCATATCCGCCGGGCTGATCGAGGCTCGCGGCGTTCATGCCGACGCGGCGGACGAAGCGGCCACCCTGCCGGCGCCTGAAGAGGCGACCGACATGGTCGGCGAGGCCCCCGAACCGGCCGCCGAGCAGCCTGCCGTCGAGGAAACCCGGCCTGCCGTACCTGACGCGGCGCCTTCTGAGTCTGGCGGCGCAATGCCGGCATCGATGGCCAGCGACAGTATTGCCGGCCCTGCGGTGGACATGCCGGAGCCGGAGGAAGAAGCGCCGAGATCAATTGGTACCGCAGACACAGAAGCCGGTTCCGGCGAAGGCGACGAAGAGCCTGCGGCCACCGGTACGACGGAGGCCGCTGCGGCCCTGGAACCCGCCGAAGCGCCCCAGCCGGAAACCCCGGTCGAAACCCTGGGCGGCGACGACTACGAACAGCGGCCGCGGCGCAGCCCGCCTCCGCGCCAGTACAAGATCCAGGAAGTCATCAAGCGCCGGCAAATCCTGCTGGTACAAGTTGTCAAGGAGGAGCGCGGCAATAAGGGTGCCGCGCTCACCACCTACCTGTCGCTCGCCGGCCGCTATGCCGTGCTCATGCCCAATGCCGGCCGCGGTGGTGGCATCTCGCGCAAGATCACCAACGCGGGCGACCGCAAGCGCATGAAGGAGATGCTGGCCGAGCTCGATGTGCCCCAGGGCATGGGCGTGATCCTGCGTACCGCCGGGCTCGAACGGTCCAAATCCGAGATTCGCCGGGACTACGACTATTTGATGCGCCTCTGGGACAGCATCCGCGAGCTGACCTTCGAATCCAAGGCGCCGGCACTGATCTACGAAGAGGGCGATATTATCAAGCGGTCGATCCGCGACCTCTACAACAGCGACATCGAGGAGGTGCAGGTCGAAGGCGAACAGGGCTTCGGACGTGCGCAGGACTTCATGCGCCAGCTCATCCCCTCGCACGTGCCACGGGTGAAGCAGTATCGCGACGGCATTCCCCTCTTTCACCGCTACCAGGTCGAGGCGCAGCTCGATGCGATGCATTCGCCCATCGTGCAGCTTCGCAGCGGGGCGTATGTCGTCATCAATCCCACCGAAGCGCTTGTCGCCATAGACGTGAACTCCGGCCGCGCCACCAAGGAGCGCAATATCGAGGAGACGGCGCTGCGCACCAACCTAGAGGCGGCTGAGGAGATCGCCCGCCAGGTGCGCTTGCGGGATCTTGCGGGACTGATCGTCATCGACTTCATCGACATGGAGGAGTCGAAGCATCAGGGACAAGTCGAGCGGCGTCTCAAGGAGGCGATGAAATCCGACCGCGCCCGCATCCAGATCGGCCGCATCAGTCCCTTCGGTCTGCTGGAGCTGTCACGGCAGCGGCTGCGGCCCAGCCTGCTGGAGAACGTGACCGAGATCTGCCCGCACTGCGAAGGCACCGGCCGCGTGCGCTCGGTCGAATCCACCGCCCTGCATGTGCTGCGGGGGATCGAGGAGGAAGGCGTGCGCAGGCGCGCCGGCGAGATCGTCGTCAAGGTGCCGACTCCGGTGGCGCTCTACCTGCTGAACCACAAGCGCCTGAACATCGCCGATGCCGAGCAGCGCTACGGCTTCCATGTGATCATTGCCGGCGATGACGATCTCATCCCGCCGCACTTCGATATCGAGCGCACCCGGCCGCGCAGTGCCATGGAGCCTTTGGCGTCACGCCAGACCGCCTCGGCACAATACGACGAGTTCGAGGAGGGGCCGGACGCCGACGAGACGACCGTCGACGGCCTGCCGGAGGCCGCAAGCGACGAGGGAGACGACGGCGACAGCAGCCGTCGGCGCCGCCGCAGGCGCCGGCGGCGCCGACGTGGTGGCGAAGGCGAGGCCGAGGCGGCCATCGGCGAGCCGACCGCGGCGGAGGACGCACCGCCGCCCGCAGCAACCGATGGCAATGGTGCCATGCCGGAGGGCGAGCGCGAATTCGCCAGCGCCGATTCTGCCGAGCGCGCCGACACCCTCATCGAAGCGGAAGCCGGCACGCCGCAGATGCCCGCAGACGCCGAAGACCAGGACGGCCATCACAGACGGCGACGCGGCAGGCGTGGCGGTCGTGGCCGGCGGCGTGAGCATGAGCCGGAGCCTGAGGTGTCCGTAGCGCCGGAGGCCGGTGTGATGGCGGAGGTCGCTTCCGAGGTCGATGGCCATACGCCGGTCACCGCCGAGGCCGAGATTCGGGAAGAGGTCCCGCCGCCTTCCGCAGCGGCGTTTGCGCCGCCGGAGCCGGTGGACGAGCCCCAGCCTCCGCTCCCACCTCCTGCACCGGAGCCGCCACCGGTACCAGCGGTGCCCGCGATAGCTGTCGAGGCGCCGCCTGCCAAGCCCAAGCGCGGCTGGTGGTCCCGCCTTACGAGCTGAGCGCGTGGGCGGTGTGAAGCTGTACGCCGCCCATGCTGGTGCCGATCATCTGGATGAACAGATCGAGCCGGCTGCGCTGGGGAAAGGCGTTGCCCGAGGCCGATTCGGGATTGAGCCAGACCACCTTGTTTTCCATGGAAGCATAACCGCAGGCGATAATCGCGTGCGAAGTCTCGCGATTGACGTTGCGTCCGATCCACAGCGGCCCCTTGGCGAGCAATGCGAGAAACGCCTCCTCGCCCGACGTCTTGCCCCACCAGTTGGTGTTGAGCTTCGGGCTGAACTGCAGCGGCAGGAACGGCGCGAAGCCCAGCGCGAAGGCGGCCAGACTCCAGTCCTTGCTGTGCAGTCCCTTGGCATAGGCGTCGTCGAAATTCAGGCTGAACAGCTTGAATTTCGACCTGATCGCGGTCTCGCTGTTGTCCCGCCCGGCTGCTTTCAGCAGCATCCTGTAGCAGGCGTACCAGCATGTAGCGCCGGTGGGCTGGGCCATGCCGGCGGTTTCGATCTTGTGGTTGATGTCGCCCATGATTCCGCTCCCGAAGTGCTGATGGCGGCGAAGGCGCCGCGCTTCCGGGGCGGGTGTGTAGGGCTTTCGCGTTTCGGGAAAACTTCGCTGGCGCGCTCCGTGGTTTCGTCTGTTGCACTGCCTCAGGCGGCGATCCTGCTGGCGGTCAGCGAAGGCCACAGCGCATCCGGCCCGGCTTCGGCCAGCGCCCGGCCAAGCTTTGCGCCCCACCAGGACTCGCTGCCGTAGTCGCGCCGCCATACCCAGAGCCGGCGCGTGTAGTGGTGCAAAACGTGCTCGTAGGTGAAGCCCATGGCGCCCATCGACTGGTGCGCGATGGCGCAAATCTTGTGGGCCGCTTCGCCGGCCTGTGTCTTGGCCGCCATGACCGAGAAGGAGCCGTCGCCCTCCTCCGCATCGCGCGCCGCGGTGCGCGCCGCGGCACTGACCACCGCCACGTAGGTGGCGAGCTCCGCCAGCATGTGCTGGATCGCCTGGAACGTGCTGATGGAGCGGCCAAACTGGACCCGCTCCTTGGCGTATTGCGTCGTGATCGCCAGCACGCGGTCGGCCGCGCCGCTCATCTGGTTCGCCCGCGCCAATGCGGCCAGTTCCAGCATGCGTTCCGGCGTCACCGGGGCAGCAGCGACAGCGCCCGCCGCCGCGCCCTCGAACTTCACGTCGTCGTAGGGTTCGCCCGTCTGCCCCCGCTTTGCCTCGATCTTCACAACACCGCGCGGCACCACGGCGACAGCAGCGCCAGAGTCGCCCGGCGCGACCACCACGAAGTGACCGGAGACCGATGCAAAAGCAACACGCCGGGCGCTGCCCGTGACCTTGCCGCCGGCGATTCGCACCGTGGAGCCCGCATCGCCAATTACCAGTGCCAGCGGGCCGGCCGGCGGCGTGAGGCCGGCCTGCGCGGCGACCATGGCGCCCAGGCCTGTTTCCGCCAGCGGCAACGGCACGGCGTAGCGTCCGGCCTCGCGCAGCACCGCCATCAGGTCACCAATGTTGCCGCCGGCGCCACCCGCCTCTTCAGATACCGCCGCCCACGGCAGACCGGCTTCCTCGACCTGCCGCCACAGCTCCGCCGGCCACGTGCCTTTCTCGAATTCGTTGATGACCTCGCGCGTCGCCTGCGCCGCGAACAGGCGTGCAGCCGTCTCGACGAACATCTGGCGGGTTTCGTTGGCTGCTGTGTCACTGGCGATCATGGCAGAACCCCTCACCGCAGGGCCAGGCCGCGCGCGATGATCCCGCGCAGGATCTGCGTCGTGCCCCCCTGGATCGAATAGGCCGGCGCTTCCAGCGTGGCCATCTGGCACATGTCGAGAAAATCGTCGATGTCGTCCGGATCGGCCGCATCCGACTCGGCAAGCACGCGTGCCACCTCCGGCAGATCCTGCTGGAAGTGCGTGCCCAGATCCTTGGTCGCAGCACCCTCGGTCACCGGCGATTTACCGTCCTCCAGCATGCCCGCGACAGACAGCGACATCTGCCGCAGCCCCCAGAGCCGCGCCGTCAGCTTGCCCAGCGTCTCCTGGGCGCGTTGGCCCGGCTGGCGGCCCACAAGCTTCACCAGCTCCTTCAGCACGTGCACGTTGGTCAGGAATCGCTCCGGCCCGCTGCGTTCATACGCAAGCTCCGACGTCACCTGCATCCAGCCGTCGCCTTCGTTGCCCAGCAGCATCGAATCCGGCACGAAGCAGTCGCGAAACACAACCTCGTTCCAGTCATGCTTGCCGTTGAGATTGATGATCGGCCGGATGGTGATGCCGGGCGAGGACAGATCGATCACCATCTGGCTGAGACCCCGATGCTTGTCTTCCCGGGTGCCCGAAGTACGCAGCAACGTGATGGCGTAGTGCGCGCGGTGCGCGCCGCTGGTCCAGATCTTCGTGCCGTTGACCAGCCAGCCGCCGTCAACCTTGTCGGCGCGGGTGCGCACCGAGGCGAGATCGGAGCCCGAGTCAGGCTCGCTCATGCCGATGGCGAAGTAGCACTCGCCCTTGACGATACGGGGGAGGATCGACTCCTTCATTTCCTCGGTGCCGAAGCGCAGGATGTTGGGCCCGCTCTGGCGGTCCGCCACCCAGTGCGAGCCGGCGGGCGCGCCGTTGGCCAGCAGCTCCTCCGTGATCACGTAGCGATGGAGGAAGCTCTTCTCGCCACCCCCATATTTCTTTGGCCAGGTGATGCCGATCCAGCCGCGCGCGCCCAGCTTGCGGCTGAATTCCGGCGAGCGGCTGTTCCAGCTCTTGAAGCGTTCGCCGCCGGAGATCGTGGGCAGTGTCTCCTTCAGGAAGGCACGCACCTCGCTGCGCAGCGCCTCGGCATCAGCCGGCAGGCGAAACGGCGGGAAGTCGAGCGCGGGGCCGGTCATCGCGGGCGTCCTCATCGGCATGTGCAGGGCAGCCGGTGCCAATCTCGCGTTGGAAAGCCGGCCGCCGTGGACTAATCCTAGGCTCGGCACCGCCAATGTAAACGCCGATCCAGCCCGTTCGAGGGAACGCCGATGAGCGACAAACTGCTGTACGAAAAAGCCGACAACATCGTCACGTTGACGCTCAACGACCCGGATGTGCGCAACGCCATTTCCGACGAAGAGACGATCAGCGGCATTGTCGAGGCCCTGGCCAAAATCAACGACGATTACGATGTGCGCTGCGCCATCCTGACCGGCGCCGGCACGGCCTTCAGCTCCGGCGGCAACGTCAAGAAGATGCAGCGCCACGATGGCATGTTCTCCGGCGGCGTCTACAACGTGCGCGAGGGCTACCTGCGCGGCATCCAGCGCATCCCGCGGGCCATGTACGAGCTCGAGGTACCGATCATCGCGGCCGTCAACGGGCCTGCCATCGGCGCCGGCTGCGATCTGGCCTGCATGTGCGATATCCGCATCGCCGGCCGCAGCGCGCGCTTCGCCGAAAGCTTCGTCAAGCTGGGAATCATTCCCGGCGACGGCGGCGCCTGGTTCCTGCCGCGCGTGGTGGGCACCTCCAATGCCCGCCTGATGGCGTTCACGGGCGAGGCGTTCGATGCCGAGCAGGCACTGCAGATGGGCCTTGTCTCAAAGGTGGTGGACGATCCGCAGCTTATGGACGAGGCGCGCGCGCTCGCCCGGCGCATCGCGGTGAACCCGGCCTACGGGCTCCGCATGGCCAAGCGGCTGCTGCGCGAGGGCGAGCGCAGCGAGCTGCACACCCTGCTCGACATGTCCGCCTCCATGCAGGCCATCGCGCATCAGAGCGAGGATCACAAGGAGGCGGTCACCGCCTTTGTCGAGAAGCGCAAGCCTCTGTTCCGGAACCGCTGAGATGAAAGGCCGCAACCCGCGCTACATGCCGCTGATCGCGAGACTCGAAGAGGAGGATCACGAAGGCGTGCTGGAGGCGAACCGCAGCTTCTATCGCGCGTTCAGGCAGCGCGATGCCGCGGCCATGGAGGAGCTATGGGCCAGCACGGTGCCCGTTGCCTGCCTGCATCCCGGCCAGCCGGCGCTGTTCGATCGCGGCGCGATCGTGGCGAGCTGGAAGGCCATCCTGCGCAATCCTTCCTCGCCCGGCGAGATCCGGGTTGTCGAGGACAGCGTGGTGGTGCGGGGCCGCATGGCGATCGTCGTCTGCCGCGAAATCCTGCCCGGCGCGCATCTGATGGCGACCAATACTTTTGTGCGTGAGGGCGATACCTGGAAGATCGCCCATCACCAGTCAGCCGTAGCGCCGCCGCCGGCGGAACTGCCCGCGCAACCTGCCGCCCCCCGGCGCGACCGCCGCAACCTGCACTGAGTGACATCCCTGGGAGCGCGGTCTTGCCCGCGCTCCCAGCAAGGGGTCAACGCCGGGCCCGGCTGGCTAACGGGCCGTCCTTGCGGATGTAAGGGGCGAGCGTGCCGTACGACAGCTCGACCTCGTAGGGGCCGCTGGCGTAGGGGCCAACTTCGTAAGGATCGAAGGTCAGGATGACGTTGTCGCGGGTGAATACCCAGCGCCGCGCCTCATCGAGCGCCTTGCCCAGCTCGGCGGGCTCAAGCTGCTCCTCGAAGCCGGGACGTTCCTCGAACTGCTTCTTCAGGTCGGCGCGTACGATCGGCAACAGGGCCTCGCGCCAGCCCGAAGCGGGATCGAGGACATCATCGAGTGCCAGCAGCCGGCCGGTCGTCAGTGCCACATGCCAGGCGATGCGGCCGTGGTTGGGATGCGCGCCGCCGGCGTAGATCGTCCAGTACGCCGCGACGGTCACCAGCTCGCGCGAAGGGACATGCACGAACTGGCCGGACTCAAGGAACCAGCCGATGCCGGGCATGCCGGGTCCACGCTCCGCCGGCGGCCGCGCATGCTCCGCGAACTCGTCAACCCATGCCTTGATGGCGGCGTTGGCGCGTGTGTAGTCCACCTCGTGGAACCCGAAGGCGGCGTAGCCCACGGCAACGCGGTAGGGAACGCCGCCCCGTCGCCCCTGCTCCAGCAAGCGCCGCTCGCCGACATAAGGATAGTCATTGCCGCCGGGTAGCAGCCCGAACCATTCGGCCCGCGCGTCTGCCCGGTCGCGCAGGCAGGCAGCCACTTCGCCCGCCTCGGGCGTTTCTCCCGGCGCCGGCGCGCAGAGGCGATGACGATCGGAGAGCCACGCGAGCTGATCGCGCTGAAGATGGGCGCGCGCCGGTGGTGCCGTCAGCGACTGCAGGAGGCGGTCATAGGCAGCCGCCATCTTGCGGTCCGCTTCCGACGCCGCGGGATCGGCGCAAATCGCTTTCTCAACACGCGTCGTCGCCTTGCTGCAGTCGAAGCTGGGACCAGTCTGCGCTGGCGCTTCAGCGGAAAGGATCGAAATGAGCGCCACGGCAATGGCGCCGCGCACGGCCGCACGCATTGTTCACCTCTTCCAGCTCACCAGCCGCCGCACCGCTTCCTCCATGTCAGCCGTCGAGCCGGCGAAGGAAAAGCGCAAGGTGCGATGCCCGCGCTGCGGGTCGAAATCGACGCCGGGTGTGGCGGCTACGCCGGCTTCGCGCAGCATACGCCGGCAGAACTCGACACTGTCGTTGGTCAGGTGCGCAACGTCGGCGTAGAGGTAGAACGCGCCCGTGGGGCGGGTGAGGTGATCGAAGCCGGCCTTGGGTAAGCCTTCCAGCAGCAGATCGCGATTGGCGCGGTACCGCCGGACATGCGCCTCAAGCTCTTCGGTGCAGTCGAAAGCCGCAATGGCCGCGAACTGCGAGAGCGTTGGCGTTGATATCAGCAGGTTCTGCGTCAGCCGCTCAACCGGCCGTACCAGATCCGGCGGTACCACCATCCACCCGATGCGCCAGCCCGTCATGGAAAAGTATTTCGAGAAACTGTTGATGACGATCGCATCGTCGGTCACTTCGAGTGCGCTCGTGGCGCGGCTTTCGAACGTCAGCCCGTGATAGATTTCGTCCGAGATCAGGCGAGTGCCGCGGCGGCGACAGGTTGCGGCCAGGTCCGCCATCTCCTCGCGCGATACCATGGTACCGGTGGGATTGGACGGGCTCGCAACGATCAGGCCGGAAAGACTCCCGGCCGAAGCGATCCCGCCCACAGTCGGCTGATAACGTTCCGTCTCTGTGGCGACGATATCGACCGGCAGCAGACCCAGCGCGGCGAGGATATTTCGATAAGGTGGATAGCCCGGCGTTGCCATCGCCACCCGCGCGCCGGCGTCGAAGGCAGCGAGAAAGGCCATCAGGAAGCCGGCGGACGAGCCGGTAGTCACCACCACGCGCTGCGGGTCGAGCCTTATGCCGTACCGGTCGGCATAGTGCCGCGCGATACGCTCGCGCAGGGCCGGGATGCCCAGTGCCTCGACATAACCGATCCGATCGCGCTCCAGCGCGGCATGTGCGGCTTCCAGCGCACCCCGGGGTGCCGGCGTACCGGGCTGCCCGACCTCGCAATGGATCACCTTTTCGCCACGGGCTTCCATCTCGTTGGTGGCCCGCACCACGTCCATCACGATGAACGGCGGTACGTTTTCTGCGCGCCTGGATATGCCGCTGGTCATCTCGACTCCCGGTTTCAGCGGCCAGCGGTGAGCGCCAGGCCGTAACCTCCTGGATCAGCGCCGACCTGACACAGGGTGCGGTTCTGCCGCAGCCCGTCGGGGCACACCACCATCCCGACCTGGGGTCCGTTGACCGCCGCCAGCGCTGTGGCGAGCGGCATGCGCTCCCGCATTGTCTGGCGCGCCACGTTGCCCAGTGCCGCCGGTGCCGACAGTCCACCCGACGCCGTGCCGGCAAGGAAAATGTCGCCGGTATGCCGGTTGGAAACCAGCATGGGGCTCATCATGGCATTGCTGCCACCGCCTGGCGCGCCCATCATGATGCCGGTGCCGGGCGTCACTTTGCGTGCGCCAAAGAGCTGTCCCATACCCACAGTACAGGCAACGGCATTGCCGCGCCGGTCGACTGCCAGAAAGCCCGATTCACCGCCGGCATAGGATCCGCCTGTACCACCTCCCGACCCCGCGAAGGCGGCTTGCGTCGTCGGACCGCCGAAGGGTGGCGGCGCAAACCAGGCCGTATGGCTTCCTACCGGAGCCTGGATCGGCTCGACGACGCTGGCCACCGCCTCACGAAGATTCTGCAAGGTCAGGCCGCCGCCGGCTGCCTGCACGGCATCGGCGAGCTGGCGCGCGAAGTGGCCCTGGAAGAAATCAACGCCGCCCCGGACGCGGATGGTCGCCAGCGTGCTGCCGAGATCACGCTGAACCCACCGGTCGCCCTCGCCGACGGCCACGCCGTTGCCCTTGTCGAAGATGCGCCGGGCCGCGGCGTCCTGGCCGATCAGCGCGGCACCAGCCTGCAGGTCGCGCGCCAGCGCCCGCGAGACCGGTGCACCATCGCGCGCCAGCCGTTCACCGTGTGCGACCAGCGTCCCCCACGGCGCGCTACCGTGCCGTACATGCAGCAGGGTCATGCCGCGCACGGCGGTCGGCGTGGCCACGTCGAACCCGCTGCGTGGATCGCGCGCAGGCCCGGCGGGCGGCGCAGGAAAAACGATGGCCTCGGTCTTGCGGGTCTCCGCCTTGTGCGCGAGGCAGACCCCGCCGGCACCGAGGCTCGCCGCCGAGGGCAGGGTCGCCGACAGGGCGAAATACATGGCGACAGCCGCATCGCCGGCACTGCCGCCATTGGCGAGAATGTCACGGCCGACTCCAGCGGCGTTCGGCTCATCCGCCACAACTGTGCCAAAAAACCCTTCCACGAATCCGGGCTGGTCCTTCTGCACGGCGGGCCCGCAGGCCGACAGCATCAAGGTGCCTGCAATCAGCACAACCGCCGCGCGTTGACGCCGCGGGTACAGGTACCTAGCTTTCAGGGATAGTCCGGGAGGGACGAGTTTGCCCGCACGCATCGTGGTTTCGGTCCTCGCAGTCGGCACACTGTTACTGTCGTTGCTGGTACCGGCTGGACCAGCCGCCGCCCAGCGGGGCGACAGCGTCGTTTTAGTGCGGGATGCGGAGATAGAAAACGCGATTCGCGTCATGTGCACGCCGATCTGGCGGGCCGCGAACCTCGACCCGAGCGCCATCGAGGTCCATCTCGTCCAGGACCGGCGCATCAACGCCTTTGTGGCCGGCGGTCAGCGCATCTTCCTCAACACCGGCCTGATCATGCGTACCGAAACCGCCAATCAGCTTCTGGGCGTCATCGCGCACGAAACGGGCCATATCCGCGGTGCGCACCTGGTCACGCTCCAGGAGCAGCTTCGCCACGCCACCGCACAGATGATCCTTGAAACCATTCTGGCAGGCGCCGCAGCCGCCGCGAGCTCGAACCGGCGCCCGGATGGATATGCGGGCGGCGGGCAGTCGAGCGGCAACGTGCCCGGGCCACCCGCGGCGCCCGGCGCGCTGAAGATGCTGCTGAGCTACACCCGCGCCCAGGAGCAGGCGGCAGACCAGGCAGGCGTGACCATCCTCGAACGCGCCGGCATGTCGCCGCGCGGCATGCTGGAGGTGATGCGCATGCTGCAGCAGCAGGAGCGCATCTACGTCGGCAGCGGCGCGGATCCTTACCTGCGCAGCCACCCGATGTCGGGCGAGCGCATCCGCTTCCTGGAAACCGCGCTGGCGCGTTCCCGCACGGCCGATGCGCAGGACCCGCCCCAGTTCCAGGAGCTGCACGCGCGCATGGTCGCCAAGACGCTGGGCTACTTCGAGCCCCAGCGTGCCATGCAGAAGTATCCGCAGGGCGACAACTCGACCGCCGGACGATACGGCCGCGCCATGGCGCTCTTCCGCCTCGGCCAGTCGCAGGCGGCCGTAGCCATGGCGGACCAGTTGATCCGCGAGAATCCCCGCGATCCCTACTTCCCCGAGTTCAAGGGCGATGTCCTGCGCGATACGGGCCAGGTTGCGGCGGCCGCCGCGGCCTACAGCCAGGCCGTGGCGCTGGCGCCGCGCAATGCGGCCCTGCGTTTCAGCCTCGGCCAAGCCCAGGTCAACGCCCGGCAATTCGCCGCTGCGGCCAAGACCCTGCAGGTCGTGGTCCAGATGGAGCCGCGCAATGTCGGCGCCTGGGACCTGCTGCAAAGGGCCTACGACGCCACCGGCGATACGGCCATGCGCGACCTGGCGGCGGCGGAATACTTCTATCTGCAGGGCAACAAGGGACAGGCCGCCTACAAGGCGGAGGCCGCCAGCCGATCCCTGCCGCGGGGCACGCCAGCGTGGCTGCGCGCCCAGGACATCCGGGCAGCCCTTGAGGCGGACCGGCCCCGCCGATGAACAAGCCGGGTCGCGTCGAGTTGATCGTCATTCGCCCGCTGCCGTGCTACGTCCCTTGAGCCGTCATCCTGGAGTCATGCAAATGCGCCTGCCGCGTCTACTGCTTGCCATCGCGCTGATTGCGCTACCGGCCACGGCCGGCGCCCAGAGCGCACCCCCCGACCGCGAGGCGATCGAAAAGATCATCCGCGAATACCTGATGAAGAACCCGGAGGTCATCATCGAGGCTGTGCAGCAGCTCGAGAAGCGCCAGCAGGACGCACGGGCGCAGGCAGCGCAGCAGGTGATTGCGCAACGCAAGGCCGAGCTAATCAGCGATCCAGGTACGCCGGTCGGCGGCAACCCCGATGGCGACGTCACCATCGTCGAGTTCTTCGACTATCACTGCGGCTTCTGCAAGCGGGCGCACCCGACGATGCAGAGCGTGCTGAAGGCGGATCCGAAGGTCCGCGTCGCCTACAAGCAGATGCCGATCCTGACGCCCAATTCGCGCGTCGCGGCTGCCGGCGCGCTGGCCGCTGCCAAGCAGGGCAAGTACAAGGAGATGCATGACGCGCTGATGGAGTCACGCGGCGAACTGACGAAGGACCGCGTGCTGAAGATCGCGGCCGACCTGAAACTCGATGCCGGGAAGCTCGAGAAGGACATGGCGGCGCCTGACATCAACCAGCAGATCGACCGCAGCCTGGAGCTCGCCAGGGCGCTGGGAATCGACGGAACCCCGGCCTTCGTCATCGGCAACAAGGTCATCCCCGGGGCTGTGGACGCCGGCGTCCTGCGCGCCGCCGTCGCCGACGCCCGCAAGCAGTAGGACCAGCACTACACTGTCATCCCGAGCGCAGCGAGGGATCTTTCCTTCGCCGCGCATCCTCGCACGTCCGCCTGAAAGATCCCTCGCTGCGCTCGGGATGACAAGAGGTGGCTTGCGGCGGTCAGGGTTCGGCGTCGGGTTGTTTCGAGGGCTGGGCCTGGTCGAAGGCGGGCAGTGCCATGCACGCTTCGAAGATGCGCATGATCGTCGGGTATCGGGCGAGATCGTTGCCGAAGCGGCGCGCGTTGAATACCTGCGGCACCAGGCACATGTCGGCGATGGTGGGCACGTCGCCATGCGAGAACCGGCCGGTCTTCGGATCGTCTGCCACCGACGCCTCGTAGGCAGTGAAGCCTATTTCGATCCAGTGCCGCGCCCAGGCTTGCTTGCCGGCATCGTCCTGGCCGTAAGCCGCGCCGAGATGGTTCAGCACGCGCAGGTTCTGGATGGGATGGACCTCGCAGGCGGGAATCATCGCCAGCGACCGCACGCGCGCGCGACCGGCCGGGTCCCGCGGCAGGATCGGTGGATCAGGATAGCACTCTTCAAGGTATTCGAGGATCGCCAGCGACTGCGCGATGACCGTGCCATCGTCCAGCACCAGTGCCGGCACGAGCTGCTGCGGGTTGATTCGGGTGTAGGCCGGCGAGGTCTGCTCCTGCCGCCGCAGGTGAATGGAGGCAAGCTCCGGTGCGAGGCCCTTGAGGTTCAGCGCAATGCGTACCCGGAACGCCGCCGACGAGCGGAAATAACCGTAGAACTTCATGCTCTTCCCCCTGGGCCGCCCTACGCCTTGAGGACGCCGCGGCGGATCTGGTCGAGCTCGATCGACTCGAACAGGGCGCGGAAGTTGCCCTCGCCGAAACCCTCGTCGCCCTTGCGCTGGATGATCTCAAAGAAGATTGGCCCGATGACCGTGGTGGTGAAGATCTGCAGCAGCCGGCCGCCGCCGGGCGTGGGCGCGCCGTCGATCAGGATGCGGTTGCGCTTCAGCCGCTCGACGTCCTCGTCATGGTCCGGCAAACGTTTGGCGATGCCTTCATAGTACGTATCGAGCGTATCCTGGAAAACCACGTTGCGCGCCCGCAGCGCTTCCACCGTGGCATAGATCTCGGCACTTCCCAGCGCCACGTGCTGAATGCCCTCGCCGTGGTAGGCCGAGAGGTACTCCTGGATCTGTGACTTGTCGTCCGAGCTCTCGTTGATCGGGATGCGGATCTTGCCGCACGGGCTGGTCATGGCCTTCGACTTCAGCCCGGTCAGCTTGCCCTCGATGTCGAAGTACTTGATCTCGCGGAAATTGAAGAGCCGCTCGTAGAACTCGGCCCATTCGGCCATGCGGCCGCGATGCACGTTGTGCGTCAGGTGATCGACATAGGTGAGCCCCACGCCCGGCGGATTGCGGTCGACGCCCGGCAGGTAGTCGAAATCGACGTCGTAGATCGTGCCCTTCTCTGCGTAGCGATCGACCAGATAGATCAGGCTGTCGCCGATACCCTTGATGGCGGGAATGTTGAGTTCCATCGGACCGACCTTGCCCTCGACGCCCCACGCGCCCAGCGCCAGCGCCCGCTTGTAGGCGCGCGCCGCGTTCTTCACGCGAAAGGCGATGGCGCAGATCGAGGGCCCGTGCACGCGCGCGAATCCCTGGGCGAAACTCTCAGGTTCGGCATTGACGATGAAATTGATGTCGCCCTGGCGGTAGAGCGTGACGTCCTTGGAGCGGTGCCGGGCAACGGCGACGAAACCCAGGCTCTCGAACAGCCGGCCCAGGGCTGCCGGATCGGGCGCTGTGTACTCGATGAACTCGAAGCCGTCGGTGCCCATCGGATTGACGGGATCCGCATCCCGCAGGGCTGGATCAGCGGCGCTGGCTGCCATGTCGTCCTCCGGCGTACAGCATCAGCTAAGGTAGGACGTTGCCCGCGCCGCACCAAGCCCTGCCCTTGCCTTGCCGGCCGGAAACGCCATGCTATAAGGCCAGCGGCGGCTCCAGATGGCTGTCGACAGATTGGCGCAAGCGGTTGAAATGGCTGCACAAGGCAAGCCTGTCCTGATCCTGAACGGGCCCAACCTGAACATGCTCGGCAAACGGCAGCCGGAGATCTACGGCCGCGAAACGCTGGCCGATGTGGAGGCGGCCTGCCGCGCAGAGGCCGCTCGCCTGGAGCTTGCGGTCGACTTCTTCCAGAGCAACCACGAGGGCGCACTGGTCGACCGTATCCAGCAGGCCCGTGACACCAATGCCGGCATCGTCATCAATGCCGGTGCCTATACCCACACCTCGGTGGCCATCCTCGACGCGCTCAATGCGGCCGGGCTGCCGGTGATCGAAGTGCATCTCTCTAACATCCATCGCCGCGAGCCCTTCCGGCACCATTCCTATGTGAGCCAGGCCGCGCTGGGCATGATCGCGGGGCTTGGCAGCCAGGGCTATCTCCTGGCGCTGCAGGCACTTGCACGGCTGCTCCAGAAATAGCGTGGCACCTCATCCCCTGAAGGAAACCAACGCCATGTCCACGAACAAGGACGACCTCGATCTCGTGCAGAAGCTGGCCGCATTGCTCAATGATGCGGGGCTGAGCGAGATCGAGTACGAGGCCGACGACCGGCGAATCCGGGTGGCGCGCACGCTCGTCGCCGCTGCTGCCCCTCTGGCGCTGCCGGCGATGGCCGCGCCGGCGCCGGGCGGACCGCAGTCCACGGTCGCGGGCACCGATGACAACAATCATCCCGGCGCGGTGAAGTCGCCGATGGTCGGCACTGCCTATCTTGCGCCGGAGCCGGGCAAGCCGCCGTTCGTCGCCGTGGGCGACAAGGTCGCGGCCGGCCAGACCCTGCTGATCATCGAGGCGATGAAGACGTTCAATCCGATCAAGGCCAGCAAGGCCGGTACCGTGACGCGCGTGGTGGTCGAGAACGCGCAGCCCGTCGAATTCGGCCAGGTGCTGATGATCGTCGAGTAGGTCCGTCGCGCCCGATAGCCCCTTCCGGAGACGGCCGCATGTTCGACAAGGTGCTGATTGCCAATCGCGGCGAGATCGCGCTGCGTATCCACCGCGCCTGCCGCGAGATGGGAATCCAGACCGTTGCCATTCATTCGACGGCCGACAGCGATGCCATGCACGTGCGTTTGGCGGATGAATCGGTGTGCATCGGCCCGCCGCCTGCCAAGGACAGCTATCTGAACATTCCCGCGATCCTGTCGGCGGCGACCATCGTCGGTGCCGATGCCATCCATCCCGGCTACGGGTTCCTGTCGGAGAATGCCCGCTTCGCCGAACTGGTCGAGGAGCACGATTTCACCTTCATCGGCCCCACGCCGGAACACATCCGCATGATGGGCGACAAGATCGTCGCCAAGCAGACGGCAGCGGCGCTTGGCCTTCCGCTGGTGCCGGGTTCACCTGGTCCCGTGGAAAGCCTCGCCGAGGTCCAGGCACTCGGGAAGTCCATCGGCTATCCGGTCCTGATCAAGGCGGTGGCCGGCGGCGGCGGGCGCGGCATGAAGGTTGTCGAGAGCGGGGAGCAGGCAGAAGAAGCCTTTAGCCTGGCGCGGCAGGAGGCGACCGCCGCCTTCGGCAATGGCGCCGTCTATGTCGAGAAGTACCTCGGCAAGCCGCGGCATATCGAGATTCAGATCCTGGCGGACACGCACGGCAATGTCGTGCATCTGGGCGAACGCGACTGCTCGCTGCAGCGCCGGCACCAGAAGGTGCTGGAGGAAACCCCCTCGCCCGCCCTTAACCGCGAAATGCGCAAGCGGATCGGCGGCCTCGCGGCCGAGGCCATGCGCAAGATGGGCTACCGGGGCGTAGGCACGCTGGAGTTCCTTTACCAGGACGGCGAGTTCTACTTCATCGAGATGAACACCCGCTTGCAGGTCGAGCATCCGATCACGGAGGCCATCACGGGCATTGATCTGGTGCGCGAGCAGGTGCGTGTCGCCACCGGCGCCGAGCTGGCCTTCACCCAGGCCGACATCAAGTTTGCCGGTCATGCGATCGAATGCCGGATCAATGCGGAAAATCCCGAGACCTTCGTGCCATGCCCGGGACGGATCACCGACTATCACCCGCCAGGAGGACTGGGCGTGCGGGTCGATTCGGCGCTCTACGCCGGCTACCGGATGCCCCCGTACTACGACAGCCTTGTCGCCAAGCTGATCGTCTCGGGCACCAACCGCAACGAATGCCTGATGCGTCTGCGCCGGGCGCTGGAGGAGTACGTCGTCGGCGGCATCGATACCACCATTCCGCTGCATCAGCGCCTGATTGCGCAGGCCGATTTCGTGAACGGCGACTACGACATCCACTGGCTGGAGCGGCTGGTGGGATTGAAGAAGTGACGTCCAGACCCTGCCCGTATTGCGCCAGCGTGCCGGGCGCGCCACCATAGGTCATGTCCCGCCTGACGCCCGACATGCTGCTGCGCGCCTATTGCACGGGCATCTTCCCGATGGGCGAGACGCGCGAGGACCCTACCCTTTACTGGGTCGATCCGGACGAGCGGGCCATCATCGAGCTGGATCGTTTTCACCTGCCGCGCCGGCTTGCCCGCACCGTGCGCAACGGTCCCTTCGAGGTCAGTTGTGATCGCGAGTTCCGGCAGGTGATCGAGGCCTGCGCCGCGCCGCGGCCTCGCCAGCGCCAGAGCTGGATCAACCAGCCGATCGTCGAACTGTACACCGCCCTCTACGCCCGCGGCTTTGCGCATTCGGTCGAGTGCCGCATCGGCTCGCAGCTCGTCGGCGGCCTCTACGGCGTGGCGATCAACGGCGCGTTCTTTGGCGAAAGCATGTTCAGCCGCATGCGCGACGCCAGCAAGGTGGCCCTCGTCCATCTTGCCGCCAGGCTGGTGAGAGGTGGTTACCGGCTGCTCGACTGCCAGTTCATGACCGAGCACCTGCGCCAGTTCGGGACCGTCGAGATCGGCCGCGCCGCGTACCGGACGCGGCTGGCCGAGGCGCTGGCGACTCCGGCGACTTTCTATTTGGAGATGGATGGCGCGGAAGCCTGCGCGGTATTGGCACAGGCCACGACCCAGATGTCGTAGACCGAACTGTCCAGCGCCGACAGGCCCGGGGAAGACGCGAACATCCAGCCGGTGAACAGCGTCTCGGGCGCCTGCCCGGGCTTGTTGTCGATGATGGTAAGGTAAGCGGCGGCCTCGGCCGGCGCTTCAGGCACGTTCACCAGGCATTCCGATGCGGTGATCCGCAACGTGCCGAACTCTACCGTCTCGCCGATCGCGGCGGGAAAGCGGCGGGTGCGCGTGGTCACCTTGTCCAGGCCCTGCAGCATCACGGCGCGGCGCTCGCCCTCCGGCGCGGCCGACGATGGCTGCAGTGGCTTGAAGGTCTGCGCCGGTGGCATCTGCAGCGACGGGATTTCGCTGCGCTGCGCCCATGCCGGTGCCTGCACAAACACCGCCATGGAGATCGCGGCCAGTGCCGGAGTGGAAAGTCGGATGCGGTGCGTCACTTGCGATCGGAGTACGGCGCCTCGATCGATTCAATAAGCTCGCGAAATACGGCGCGAATTTGGTCGGGATCACAGCCCATCAGGACTGCGTCCTCGAACGCATCGGCGGCAAGCTGGCGGATCTCCTCGAGATTCTGGTTCAGGACCTTGATCTTCTCGACGCACGATACCGGCTTGCCGTCCGGCTGCTTCCAGACCGGGATGTTCGAGGCGCGAGCTGGCACTATTTCTGCTCCTTCGGATTCTGCTCCCTGGGCGCGCCGCCGCCCGTGCCGCCGGGCTGCACCAGCAACGACAGCAACTCCGTGAACGGCACCGCGCCCTGCGTCTTGGTGATCGTGCTGCCGGGCGCCAGCACCTGCTCGCTGCCGCCGATTTCCAGCGACACGGACGTACCGCCCAGCAGCGACTCGCTGCTGATCTTGGCGAAGGTGTCCGTGGTCAGCTTCACGTCGTTGCGGATCGACATGCGCACGACCGCGTAGTAGTCCTTGTCGAGCTCCATGCCGGTCACCGTGCCGACCTTGATGCCGGCCATGGTCACGTCGGCGCCACGCTTCAGGCCGTCGACACGCGAAAACCGCGCCAGGATGTCGTAGCCCTTGGGTGCCGTCGCCTCGGTCGCCGTGAAGGCATAGACGCCGAACGCGATGGCCACGCACAGCACGATGGCGCCAATAACCGTTTCCACGATGTTGCGAGACACGATGCGCTCCGCGCCGGTTCAGGGAGACGGACTATATCACTCCGGCTGCCAGGGTTCGTAGTCACCCGTGGCACGCGGGCGGCGGCCGTCTGCCAGCGTCGAACCGGACGGATGATAGGCGAGCGGTGTGCCGGACAGATTTGGAATGTGCGGACGCTGCCAGGGGCGGGTGGGCAGTCCGTCGGCCGGCGGCGGCTGGTCGGTAATATAATGCAGCCAGCCGTGCCAGTCGGGTGGCACCCGCGAAGCCTCCGCTTCGCCGCGATAAAGCACCCAGCGCTTCTGCCGCCGGCCCGGCGCCGGCTTGCGTTCGCGATAGTAGCGATTGCCCTCGGAATCGCTGCCGACGTACTCGCCCTTCAGCCATGTGAACAGCCGCGTACCGATCGTCATCGTTCACACTCTTGTGCCAGGCCGCGCGCGGCAGCTTCGGAAAAACACGGGCGCGCTTGTAGCGTTGCGCCGCGGCACTGGCAACGCGCAAACCGTCCCTGCATGGCGCGCCTGATCCCTGCGGGAGTTATGCGCGTGCGCGGCAATGAGGTGTTGCCGAATTGCATCATGTAGTGTCGCCTGTGAGTTACCTTACAAAATATTGTTGCGCTCTCAAGATTTTGTAATCTATCATCCGTCAGTATCTAGATGTGCCCGTCGCGATCGGGAGCGCGAGAACCGTTCAGGGCACATATGGCGGGGTCAAATAACGGACCATGCGAATCCAGCGTCGCTATACACGTGAAGGCGAGTCGCCCTACGAGCGGCTGGCATTCCGTTCGGCTACGTCGGAAATCCGCAACCCCGACGGTTCGGTCATCTTCCACCAGAGTGGCATCCATGTCCCGAGCGACTGGTCGCAGGTCGCCTGCGACGTGCTCGCGCAGAAGTATTTCCGTCGCGCCGGCGTGCCGGCGGCGTTGCGTGCCGTGCCCGAAGAGGACGTGCCAGTCTGGCTGTGGAAGCACGAGGCCGACGATGAAGCGCTGGCGGCGCTGCCGCCCGACGCGCGCTTCGGCGGCGAAAACGACTCGCGGCAGGTCTTCCATCGCCTCGCCGGCACGTGGGCTTACTGGGGATGGAAAGGCGGCTACTTCGATGGCGAGGCGGATGCACGCGCCTTCCATGACGAGCTCTGCTTCATGCTGGCCGCGCAGATAGCGGCCCCGAACTCGCCGCAGTGGTTCAACACCGGCCTGCACTGGGCGTACGGCATAGATGGCCCCGGCCAGGGCCACTACTACGTCGACTATCGCACCGGTGACCTGACGCGCAGCGACTCCGCCTACGCACGTCCGCAGCCGCATGCCTGTTTCATCCAGGGCGTCGCCGATGACCTGGTCGGCGACGGCGGCATCATGGACCTGTGGCTGCGTGAGACGCGGCTGTTCAAATACGGCTCCGGCACCGGCAGCAATTTCTCGCGCATCCGCGGGCTGGGCGAGAAGCTATCGGGCGGCGGCAAATCCTCCGGCCTGATGAGCTTTCTGAAAATCGGCGATCGCGCCGCCGGGGCTATCAAGTCGGGTGGCACGACGCGGCGGGCGGCCAAGATGGTCGTCGTCGATGTTGATCATCCCGATATCGAGGCCTTCATCGACTGGAAGGTGATCGAGGAGCAGAAGGTCGCCGCGCTGGTTGCCGGTTCACGACTGGCCAACCGGCATCTGAACGCCATCATGCGGGCCTGCACGGCCGGCTGTGAGGGCGAAGCAGCCTTCGATCCGGCACGCAACCTTGCCCTGCGCCGCGAGATCGTGGCGGCCCGCAAGGCGATGATTCCCGAGAACTATATCCAGCGTGTCATCGCCTTCGCGCGCCAGGGTTATCGGCACATCGAATTCCCTGTCTACGACACGGACTGGGAGTCGGAAGCCTACGGCACCGTCTCGGGCCAGAACGCCAACAATTCGGTGCGCGTCACGGACGCGTTCCTGCGCGCCGTGGCCGAGGACCGGAACTGGGATCTGATCTGGCGCACATCCGGTGGCGTGGCGCGCACACTCAGGGCGCGCGAGCTGTGGGAACGCGTCGGCTACGCCGCGTGGGCATGCGCTGATCCAGGCGTGCAGTTCGATACCACGATCAACGACTGGCACACGTGTCCGGAATCGGGACGGATCAACGCGTCCAATCCGTGCTCCGAGTACATGTTCCTCGACGACACGGCCTGCAATCTGGCGTCGCTGAACCTGCTGCGCTTTCGGCCGGTCGATGCCGTCTTTGACATACAAGGCTTCGAGCATGCCTGCCGGCTGTGGACGATCGTGCTCGAAGTCTCTGTTCTGATGGCCCAGTATCCGTCAGCCCGGATCGCAAAGCTGAGCCATGAATACCGGACGCTTGGGCTGGGCTTTGCCAATCTCGGCGCGCTGCTGATGTCAGACGGCGTGGCCTACGACAGTGACGAAGGCCATGCTGCCTGTGCCGCCATCACGGCGATCATGACCGGCGTTGCCTATGCCACCTCGGCCGAGATGGCGAAGGAACTCGGCGTGTTTCCGGGCTTCCCGGCCAACCGCGATGCCATGCTGCGCGTCATCCGCAATCATCGGCGGGCAGCATACGGGCAGGCTTCCGGCTATGAGCGCCTGTCGACCTCACCGGTGCCACTCGATCGCGCGCACTGCCCCGATCGCCGCCTGGCCGAGGCGGCAGCGCAGGCATGGGATCGCGCACTGGCGCTCGGCGAAAAGCATGGTTATCGCAACGCCCAGGTATCGGTGATCGCGCCAACCGGCACGATTGGCCTGGTGATGGATTGCGACACCACCGGAATCGAGCCCGACTTTGCCCTCGTGAAGTTCAAGAAGCTGTCTGGCGGTGGTTACTTCCGGATCGTCAACCAGTCGGTTCCCGCGGCGCTCGCGCGGCTTGGCTACGACGAGGCCACGATCGCGGCGATTGTCGCATACGCCGTAGGCCGCGGTTCCCTGGTCGATGCGCCGGCGATCAATATTGAGACATTGCGCACCAAAGGCTTCGATAACGCCACTCTTGCGCGGCTCGAGAAGGCCGTTGCCCAGGCGTTCGATTTGCGCTTTGCCTTTAACCGGTGGACGCTGGGTGACGAGTTCTGCCGCGAGCGACTGGGACTCACCGAGGCGCAACTCGCTGATCCGAAGTTCGATATCCTGATCCATCTCGGATTCAGCCGGGCACAGATCGACGCCGCCAACAGACATGTATGTGGCGCCATGACGCTTGAGGGCGCACCGGGCCTCAAGCCGGAACACCTGCCGGTATTTGACTGTGCCACGCCGTGCGGACGCGACGGCAAGCGCCATCTCTCGATGGAGGCGCACATCCGGATGATGGCTGCGGCCCAGCCCTTCATTACCGGCGCGATCTCCAAGACGATCAACATGCCCAATGCGGCATCGGTCGAGGATTGCATCCGGGCCTACGAGATGTCATGGAAGCTGGGTTTGAAGGCGACCGCTCTCTACCGCGACGGCTCCAAGCTGTCGCAGCCGCTGGCCGCGATGGTCCTGCCCGACGATGACTCTGCCGACGATATGGATTCACTGGCAGCGAGGACTCCCGTACAGCAAGCCGGCATCATTGCAGAACGCATTGTCGAGCGGATCGTCGAGCGGGAAGTCTCGGGCCGCAGGCAGCGCCTGCCGCAGCGCCGGAAGGGCTATACGCAGAAGGCCATCGTCGGCGGCCACAAGGTTTACCTGCGGACCGGCGAATACGCCGAGGGCCGGCTGGGCGAGGTGTTCATTGACATGCACAAGGAGGGCGCCGCCTTCCGCAGCCTGATGAACAACTTCGCGATCGCGATCTCGATCGGCCTGCAGTACGGCGTGCCGCTGGAAGAGTTCGTGGAGGCCTTCACCTTCACGCGCTTCGAGCCATCGGGCATGGTGGAGGGCAACGACGCGATCAAGATGGCGACGTCTGTGCTGGACTACATTTTCCGCGAGCTGGCTGTGTCCTACCTTGGACGGACCGACCTCGCGCACGTCCAGCCCGGCGATCTGCGCGCCGATGCCGTCGGCGGTGGCGAAGCCCAGGCAGTGTTGAGCGGTGACCCCCCGGCGCCTGCCGTCAGCTCCCTGACCAGCGTCGGATTCGTACGCAGCAATCTTTATGTACTCAGCGGGCGTGGCGCCGGCCAGGAGGCCGGCACCGAAGCAGCCGCCAACGGCAATGCGACTATCGTCGCGGCCGCGGCAGCGACGCCCCCCGAACTGATGGACGGCCAGACCGTCGCTCGCGCCGCCGCTGGCGGCCGGGCGGTCGTCCTCAGCGCCGCGGCGGCCCACGCCGTCACCGACCGGCTCGAGCAGGTCCGCGAGGCCCGGCTCAAGGGCTTCGAGGGTGACGCGTGTACCGAATGCGGCAACTTCACCCTCGTCCGCAACGGAACGTGCCTGAAGTGCACGACCTGTGGTTCGACGAGCGGGTGCAGTTGAACGCGACCCGCGTGGCTTACCGCGTGGCGATTCAGTAGGCGTGGTGGCGTATCGTTCCAGGCGTCAAACCGGGGTCCGGCGGTCGGGATCCCACGTGAAACCAAGGAGACTCATCATGGCTGCGAAGAAGAAAGCCGCCAAGAAGGCCCCGGCAAAGAAGAAGGCCGCGAAGAAGAAGAAGTAAGGCCTCAGGGCTACTCGAGATTGGCCCCTCTAACTGATGCCAATCCGGCTTCCGGTCCGGCGTTTCTGCGCCGGATCGGAAGCGACCTCCAGACGACGGATCTGCGCACGGTGCCTTGCACAGCCTAGAATGCATGTAGTCAATGTAGCCGGCGACCGTGGGGCCACCGACGCCCCCTTCCCCATCCCGACGCCGGCTGCGGCTGAACCGGCCGACCACCGGAATGCCGCATGTTCCCCAGGCCGGCGCCGATCCGTCTTCCTTTTCCCAATATGAACCAGTCCTTGTCGTGCCATCCCGGGCATATCGGGCTGGCATGCAGACGTGCGCAGTGGCATTTGCGGCAAGCCTGTGTAGGCTGATCCAGGCGCGATCATCACGACAGGAAAGCCGAGCGCATGGACGGACAGGAGACGCGCCTCGAGCTGCGGATTGTGGACAGTGTCGGCAAGGTGCCGGCTTCCCAGTGGGACGCCTGCGCCCTCTCGCCCGAGGCTGCCGGCAATCCGTTTCTCAGCCACGCCTTCCTGAAGGCGCTGGAAGACAGCCGCTGCCTTGGCCGGCGTACGGGATGGCAGCCGCAGTATCTCATCGCCACCGACGAAGGCGATGTCGTGCGCGGCATCGCGCCCATGTTTCTCAAGAGCCATTCGCAGGGCGAGTACGTATTCGATCACGGTTGGGCACATGCGCTGGAACGCGCGGGCGGCCGCTACTATCCCAAGCTGCAGGTGGCGGCGCCGTTCACGCCGGTACCCGGTCCGCGCATTCTGCTGCAGCCGGGACCGCTGGCGGACGGCGTCTTCGACGCCCTCGTCCATGGGATGGTAAGGATCGCCGAGGACAACCGGATCTCGTCCATCCACGTCACCTACTGCCCGCAATCGCAGTGGCAACGGCTCGCCGAACACGGCTTCCTGCGGCGGCTTGGCCGGCAGTACCACTGGTACAACCACGGCTATGAGAACTTCGACGGGTTCCTTGCCTCACTGAACTCGCGCAAACGCAAGGCGATCCGCAAGGAGCGCGCATCGCTGGCACGCGACGGCTTGCGTCTCTATCCCCTTACCGGCGCCGAGATAACGGCCAGCCACTGGGATGCGTTCTTCCGGTTCTACATGGATACCGCCGACCGCAAGTGGGGCAGCCCCTATCTCAACCGCGATTTCTTCCATTGCCTGGGCGCCTCGCTGGCCGAACGCGTGGTGCTGATCGTCGCCGAAGCCGATGGCCGGCTGGTCGCGGGCGCACTCAATCTGCGCGGAGACGATGCGCTTTTCGGCCGCAACTGGGGCTGCGTTCAAAGCTTCAATTTCCTGCACTTTGAGGCCTGCTACTACCAGGCGATCGACTACGCGATCGTTCACAAGTTGGCGCGTGTCGAGGCCGGCGCCCAGGGCGAGCACAAGATCCAGCGGGGCTATCTGCCGACCGCGACCTACTCGGCGCACTGGATCCGCGATCCGCGCTTCCGTCATGCCGTCAGCCGCTTCCTCGACGAGGAGCGCCCCGCCGTCGAAGCCGACATCTGCGCGTTAATGGAATACTCGCCCTACCGGAAGGACAACGAGGACTAGCCGGCGCTACTCGCGCCTACCAGTCCTGCTCGTTCCAGTTGATCTCTTCGAAGGCCATCGGATCGACAAGCAGCGCCTTGGCCGAAGTCAGGTCGGCCGCCCGAACCTTCAGCTTGATGCCGCCCACCGCGTCGATCAGACCGCTCTCGGCCATGGCCGCGTCGAGCATCACCGACGGAATCCCGTTTGTGTCGAGCAGGCCGCGGGCCATATGGGCCTGGGTAGCGTCGCTGAACGTCTCCAGCAGCACGAGTTCGTCGCTGCGCGGCGGCGCGCTGGCCATCGCGTTATCTCCCCCGGATGGTGAACCGCTATTCGACCATGACAGGTTCGGGCGGCGCGGGCGGCTTCTCGGCGGCCGGCGGCGGGAAATCGAAGACGAGCTGATCGTCCTCGACCCGGATCTTGACGACTCCGCCGTCCTTGAGACGGCCGAACAGGATCTCGTCGGCCAGAGGCTTCTTGACGTGCTCCTGGATGATGCGGGCCAGCGGCCGCGCGCCATATAGCCGGTCATAGCCGCGAACCGCCAGCCACTTGCGTGCGTCTTCGCTCAACTCGAACAGCACGCGGCGGTCGGCAAGCTGCGCCTCCAGCTCGGCGATGAACTTGTCCACCACCATGCCAACAATCTCGGGGCCGAGATTGGCGAACTTGATGGTGGCATCGAGACGGTTGCGGAACTCCGGCGCAAACAGCCGGTTGATCGTATCGTCGTCCTCGTCGGTGCGAACCTCGCGGCCAAAGCCCACCGGCGGCTTCGCGAGATCCGCGGCACCGGCATTGGTGGTCATGCACAGGATGACGTTGCGGAAATCGACGCTGCGGCCGTTGTGGTCCGTCAGCTTGCCGTAGTCCATGATCTGCAGCAGCACGTTGAAGACGTCCGGGTGTGCCTTCTCGATCTCGTCGAGCAGCACCACGCAATGCGGGTGCTGGTTGACCTGGTCGGTCAGCAGGCCGCCCTGGTCGAAGCCCACGTAGCCCGGCGGCGCGCCGATCAGCCGCGACACGCTGTGGCGTTCCATGTACTCCGACATGTCGAACCGGATCAGCTCCAGGCCCAGCAGCTTGGCAAGCTGCCGCGTGACCTCGGTCTTGCCGACGCCGGTAGGACCGGCCAGCAGATAGCTACCGATCGGCTTCTCCGGCGCGCGCAGGCCCGCACGTGCCAGCTTGATGGCCGCCACGAGCTGCTCGACGGCGCGGTCCTGCCCGTACACCACAGTTTTCAGGTTGCGCTCCAGGTGCTGCAGCATTTCGCTGTCGTCCTTGGAGACGCTCTTGGGCGGGATGCGAGCGATCTTGGCGACGATCTCCTCGACATCGACCAGATCGATGATCTTCTTGCGCTGGTCCTCGGCCTTCAGCATCTGTGCCGCGCCGACCTCGTCGATCACGTCGATCGCCTTGTCCGGCAGCTTCCGGTCGTTGATGTAGCGCGCGGAAAGCTCGACGGCCGCCTTCACGGCCTCATCGGTGTAGCTGACCCGATGATGCTCTTCATAAACGGGCTTGAGACCTTCCATGATCTTGATGGCGTCGCTCTGGGTCGGCTCGGGCACATCGATCTTCTGGAAGCGCCGTACCAGCGCGCGGTCCTTCTCGAAGTGGTTGCGGTACTCCTTGTACGTCGTCGAGCCGATGCAGCGCAGCTCGCCGCTTTGCAGGCTGGGCTTCAGCAGGTTCGAGGCGTCCATCGCGCCGCCCGACGTCGCGCCGGCGCCGATCACGGTATGGATCTCGTCGATGAAAAGGATCGAACCCTCGCGCGCCTTCAGCTCGTGCAGCACGGCCTTCAGCCGTTCCTCAAAGTCGCCGCGGTAGCGCGTACCCGCCAGAAGAGCGCCCATGTCGAGCGCGTAGATCGTGCAGGCCTTGAGCACGTCAGGCACGCTGCCCTCGACGATACGCCGCGCCAGGCCTTCGGCGATCGCCGTCTTCCCCACGCCGGGATCGCCGACGTAGAGCGGGTTGTTCTTGGTGCGCCGGCACAGAATCTGCATCGTGCGCTCAAGCTCAAGCTCGCGGCCGATCAGCGGATCGATCTTGCCGTCGCGGGCCTTCTGGTTGAGGTCAACGCAATAAGCCTGCAGGGCCTCGCCACCGTCCTTGACCACCTTCTCCGCCCCCGGCGAATCCTCTTCCACGCCGCGCACACGCCGGCTCTCGCCGCGCCCGGGTGTCTTGGCGATACCGTGGCTGATGAAGTTCACGGCGTCGAGCCGCGACATCCCCTGCTGCTGCAGGAAATAGACGGCATGGCTCTCGCGTTCCGAAAAGATCGCCACGAGCACGTTGGCGCCGGTCACTTCCTCGCGTCCCGACGACTGCACGTGAATGGCGGCACGCTGTACGACGCGCTGGAAGCCGGCGGTCGGCTGCGGATCGCCGACGCTGTCCGTCACCAGCCCGGCCAGCTCGTTGTCGACATACCGGCCCAGATCCTTACGCAGCCGCTCCAGATCGACTCCGCACGCCTTCAGCACGGCAGCCGCGTCGGCGTCGTCCAGCAGCGAGAGCAGCAGATGCTCCAGCGTGGCATATTCGTGCCGCCGCTCGTTGGCGAGACGCAGCGCGCGGTGCAGGCTCTGTTCCAGGTTCTTCGACAACATCGCTCGGAACTCCCGGGCGCCGGCGGCGCCTCGCTACTCCTTTTCCAAAGTGCACTGCAGCGGATGCTGGTGCTTGCGGGCCATGTCCATGACCTGCGTCACCTTGGTTTCCGCGACCTCGTAGGTATAGACGCCACAGATACCCACCCCCTTCTGATGCACGTGCAGCATGATCCGGGTCGCTTCCTCCCGGCTCTTGCTGAAGAAGCGCTCCAGCACGTGAACGACGAACTCCATCGGCGTGTAGTCGTCATTCAGCATGAGGACCTTGTACATCGACGGCTTTTTGGTCTTGGGCTTGGTCAGGGTCACCGTGCCGGTGCCGGGTTTGCCCTGGTCGCCACCATTTCCATCGCCGTCGCGCCGCGGCGGCTCGCCTGTCATCGCCGGTCCGCCCGGCCACGCTTTTGCGCCCCACGTGCCCAACATCACGTCGCCCGATGCAACGATCGATCCACCACGATCCCCGAAAGATAGGTACTGCCGTCGCCGGCGGAAAGTACCGCTGCCGGCCAGACATCATAGCGCGATACGCCGCGCGGCCCAACGGGTTCCGGAATTTGTGACATTTGCGCGGCAGCCGCCGGGATTCGCCTAATAGTCGCGCAAGCCCTCGCGGCCAATCGCAAGCCGCCAGTGGCGCGTGCGGTCGCCGCGGAAGATCGCGGGCGGCAGATCGCGCGGCTGGGCCACCGGAACGCCGCTCTTGTCGGCTGCGAACAGGAACTCGGCGAAGCGCACACGGGCAAATTTGTCCGTCGGATAGTGGTAAGCCGCAAAGCCCCAGCGGCCCTGACGGCACGACGCGACGGTCCACCAGTAATCGTTGGAGTAGAGCTCCAGGCCTGCCGGTGGCGGGCCAAATCCGCCGCTCGCCTCAAGGGCGCTGATCAGCCGCGACACGTCGGCGGCGGAAAGCTGTGCCTCGGCGCGTTTGCCGCGCCAGGGTGCCAGCAATCCGCCCAGGTCCCCGATCTCGACGTGGGAAACGTCGCCGAGATTGGCCAGCACACGTACGACCATGTGGGCGCCAGACGTACCTTGCAGCGCGATGTCGTAGGTGCGCACCTGCGTGTTCCAGATGGCATTGTAGACCAGGCGGATATGGTTGAGCCCACCCGAGGCACAGCGTTCGCGAATATCCGTCCCGCCGACATAGCGGAACCAGTAGAAGCTGCGGGTCAGCGGGTTGTCGACCTTGGGCTCGAAGCGTGTCTGGGCGTTGCCCGGCATCGAGACCGCGCCGGCGAGGGCGATGCCCAGTATCGCACCCGAAAACCTGCTGACCATGGCCATCTCCAGCCTGCAACGGTCCGACAATGGACCGCCTTCCCGGCCAAAATGAGGACTCGGCGGCCGTCAAGGCAGCGATTCCCTGTTGCAGCCCCAACGCAATTCCACTACTCTCCTTAGAAATGCCATATAAGGCATTGTCGGATAATAATTTTCCTTGGTTGCGGGTTGTACGTCATGTTGATGTCGCGTACTGCCGGCGTCTGGCTGATCCCCCTCGCCCTGACATCGGCTCTGATCTTCGTCATGGCCACGCTGCCCTCGCCTGCGGATGCGCAGACGCGGAAAGTCGTGCGATCCGGTACAGCCAAATACATTGCCAAGCGCGCGCCGCGTCGTCGGGCCGTGCCGTCGACGGTTGCCGTCAATCCGAACGTCACCGGCCGCGACGCGATGCTGCTGATCGATGCGCAGAGCGGACGCGAGCTGGAGGCGCAGGCCGCGGACGAGCTCCGCCACCCCGCATCGCTGACCAAGATCATGACGCTGTACCTGACCTTCGCGGCGCTGGACTCCGGGCAGCTCCGGCTGAGCGACCGGCTGCCGGTCTCGGTTCGCGCAGGCGCCGTGCAGCCGTCGAAAATGTCGGCGCCTGTGGGCGGCACGCTGATGGTGCGTGATGCCATCATGGGTCTGATCACGCGTTCGGCCAATGACGCCGCCGTCGTCCTGGCGGAAGCGCTCGCTGGAGACGAGGCGTCGTTTGCCCAGCTCATGACACAGAAGGCCCGCCAGCTTGGCATGACCAGCACAGTGTTCCGCAATGCCTCGGGGCTGCCGGCGACCTGGCAAGTGACGACGGCGCGCGATCTCGCACGTCTGGCACAGGCAATGCTGCGCGACTTCCCGCATTACTATCCCCTGTTCTCCATGACCTCCTGGCCGTATGGGCGGCATGTCCTCAGGAACCACAACCGGATGCTGACCAGCTATGCCGGGGCAGACGGCATCAAGACTGGTTACATCAACGCGTCTGGGTTCAATCTGGTCATGTCGGCAATGCGCAACGGGTGGCGGCTGATCGGCGTGGTCATGGGCGGCAACAGCGTCGGCGAGCGCGACGCGACCATGGCTGACATGATGGACCGCGGTTTCGAGCAGGCACGCGCGCTGGATCTCGCGGCCTGGCAGCAGCCCGCGCCTCCTCCGGGCGCGCACTACACGGCGATGAATTTCACACCCGGTGCACCGCCAGCCGAGCCCCAGCGCCAGGTGGCGCGAAACTTCAGTGCCCCTGCTCCGGGCGGCCAGACGGCCGGCCGCACGCTGCCTGACCTGGTGGCGGACGTGATGGCCAGCAGCCGGCCGGCAAGCATGCCGGTGCTGGCGACAACCCGTGCGTCGACGGCCGAAGGCAGCCACGCAAGCGACGCTCCAGGCGGCTGGGCCATGCAACTCGGCGGCACCTTCTCCACCCGATCGGCAGCAAGCAGCGCCCTGCGTACGGCGTTGTCGCGGCTCCCTGATCTGCGCAACGAGGCGCGTCCCAGCGTCGACACCGTCAAGGACCAGCGGGGCCGGCCTGCCTATCGGGCCCGACTGGTCAACCTGGACGAGGCCGCGGCAGCACGCGGCTGCCGCAGTCTGAAGGCGGCCCGTCTGTTCTACTGCACCCCGGTGGCGATCGAGGCACGCGCCGACTGAGTTTCCGGTCAGGGCTGGTCCGCAGCGTTGGCCGCGTCACGTACAGCGGCCGCCAACCGGGCGAGAAATCGCTCCTTGTGTGTCGCTTGCCAAGCCGTCAGCGACCATTCCTCGTCGAAGGACTGAAACGCGCCGGGCCGCGGGAGGAACAGGAACACCGCACGCGGTCCTCGCTCCGGAAACTCGGCAAAGGCCTGCACCAACCGGTAGCGGTCGCCTTCATAGGCCGCCAGACGTTCAGACTCGGGCCGCGACACGCCGTCGAGCGTGATGCCTTCAACGAACGCGGACCTGTCCCGCAACACGATCGGATAGCTCGCGCCCTTTATGGCGGTACGGCGCCAGCCATGCAGGACTGCCGGTTTCAGCGCCGCTGCCTGTACAGGACGGCCCAGCACCCGGATCAGAACATCCCGGTCCATCAACGTGCCGTAGAAGAAGAAGCGCATATGATTCTAGTGGCCGGCCGACGGGTTCTCCGGCATCTCGACCCCGCTGGCCGCCAGCGCCGCCTTGACCGCGCCCTTGAGCCGTTCAAGGCCCGCATCATCCCGTGCCTCGCAGCGCGCGACCAGCACGGCCTGAGTGTTGGAGGCGCGCAGCAGCCACCAGCCGTCCGGTGTGCTCACCCGCACGCCGTCGATGTCGCTGAAGTCTGCACCCGCCTTCTTCAGCCGCGCCTTGACCTCGTCGACGACCTTGAACTTGCGTTCCTCCGCGCAGTCGAAGCGCAGCTCCGGCGTATTGACGGGCTGCGGCAGCTCATCGCGCATCTGGGCCAGCGACTTGTCGGAGGTGGCCAGCACGTCCAGCAGGCGTACGCCGGCATAGAGCGCGTCATCGAAGCCGTACCACCGGTCGGCGAAGAAGACATGCCCGCTCATCTCGCCGGCCAGCGGCGAGCCGATTTCGGCCATCTTGATCTTGATCAGGGAATGGCCGGTCTTCCACATCAGCGGCTTGCCGCCGGCCGCCGCGATCTCGTCGAACAGCACCTGGCTTGCCTTCACGTCGGCGATGATGGTGGCGCCCGGCCGCTCTCTGAGCACGTCGCGCGCCCAGATCGCCAGCAACTGGTCGCCCCACAGGATACGCCCCTGTCCGTCCACGGCGCCGATGCGATCGCCGTCACCATCAAAGGCAATGCCGAGATCAGCCTTGCGCTGCCGCACCTCGCGCTTCAGGTCCTCCAGATTGGCTTCAACGGTCGGGTCCGGATGGTGGGCAGGAAAAGTGCCATCGACCCGCTCGAAGAGAACCGTGTGCTCGCCCGGCAGGCGCGAGACGACGTCGCGAATCGATACGCCGACCGCGCCGTGGCCGGTATCCCATACGACCCTGAGCTTGCGGCCCTGCCGCACATCACGCAGGACCCGCGCCACATACGCATCCTTGATCGAGTGCTCGGATATGCTACCGCTGCCCGACGCAACGTCGCCCGACGCCGATATCTCTCCGAGCTGCTGGATGTCGGCGCCGTAGAATGGCTTCTTGCCCAGCATCATCTTGAAGCCGTTGTAATCGGGCGGGTTGTGCGAGCCCGTGATCATGATGCCGCCATCGGCATTGAGCTCGTAGACCGCGAAATAGAGCATCGGCGTGGCGCACAGACCAATGCGAACGACATCGATGCCGGCAGCGCGCAAGCCTTCGACACAGGCCTCCTGCAAGCCAGGCGAGCTGAGGCGGCCATCATAGCCGAGCGCGACTCTTCTACCGCCGCCGCGCGCCACGCGCGTGCCGAAGCTGCGGCCGATGGCGCGCGCGTCGGCCGGATGCAGGGTTTTGCCGACAATGCCCCGGATGTCGTATTCGCGCAGGATCGTCGGATCAAAGCGATGGGCTGTCATGTCCGGGTTGATCTCCTGAAAATCCCGATTCTAGCCAACAGGCCGGTCACGCGTTGTGGCGAGGCTGTGGCCGACCGACCCCATGATACCGGAACCCAATGCCCTGCATTTCGTCGGGATTGAAGATATTGCGCAGATCGACCACGACCGGCTGCCGCAAGAGTTGCTTGAGGCGGCCCGGATCAAGCGCGCGGAACTGCGTCCACTCGGTCAGCACGAGGAGGCAGTCGGCATCCTTCGCCGCCTCGTAGGCGCTGTCACGGTATTCGATACCCTTGAGCAGTCGTGCTGCCTCGCCCATCGCTGCGGGATCATAAGCCTGTACGCGCGCCCCCGCCGCAACGAGCGCCGGGAGGATATCGAGCGATGGTGCGTCGCGCATGTCGTCGGTGTTGGGCTTGAACGACAGGCCCAGCACGCCGATGGTCTTGCCGGCCACCGAACCGCCGCACGCCTCGATCACCCGCTGTGCCATGCGCTTCTTGCGTTCGGTGTTGACCTGGATGACCTGCTCGACAATCGTCACCGGCGAGCCCGCCTCGCGCGCCGTATAGGCGAGCGCCAGCGTATCCTTGGGAAAGCACGAGCCGCCATAGCCGGGGCCGGGATGCAGGAACTTGCGGCCGATACGGCCGTCCAGCCCGATGCCGCGCGCGACGTCGTGCACATCGGCGCCCACCTTTTCGCACAGATCAGCCATCTCGTTGATGAACGTGATCTTGGTCGCAAGGAAGGTGTTGCCCGCATACTTGATGAGCTCCGCCGTTTCGAGGCTCGTCAGCACCATGGGCGTCTCGATCAGGTACAGCGGCCGGTAGATCGCCCGCATCACCTCCCGCGCGCGGTCGCTTTCGACGCCGATCACGATGCGGTCGGGTTTCATGAAGTCCTCGATGGCGGCTCCCTCGCGCAGGAACTCGGGATTGGACACGACGTCGAACGATGCATCCGGCCGCCGCTCGCGCACGATCCGGTGGACTTCGCGGCCGGTGCCGACCGGTACCGTCGACTTGGTGACGATCACGGTATAGCCGTTCAGGGCATCGGCGATGTCGCTGGCTGCGGCATAGACGTAGCTGAGATCGGCATGCCCGTCGCCGCGCCGGGTGGGCGTTCCCACGGCAATGAAGACGGCGTCGGCGCCCGACACGGCTTCCGCCAGATCCGTGGTGAACGTCAGGCGCCCGGCGTCGCGGTTATCCTGCACGAGCTTGTCCAGCCCCGGTTCGTAGATCGGGATGTGCCCTGACTCCAGCGCCCTGATCTTCCCCTGGTCCTTGTCGACGCACACGACATCGATACCGAACTGCGAAAAGCACGTGCCGGACACCAGCCCGACATAACCCGTGCCTATCATCGCGATCCGCATGAATTGCCTCCGGAACTAACAGGCCCCGCGCGGGCCCGTCCCTGCTACGACTTCAGCAGGGAAGCAAGAAGGGCGCGTGACTCCCGGGCGATATCAGGCCGCGCCAGCGACACCGCGACATTGGCCTTGAGGAATCCCAGCCGGTTGCCGCAATCGTAGCGCGCGCCGCGATAGCGCATGGCATGGAACGGGCTGCGGCCGATCATCCGGGCCATGGCGTCGGTCAATTGAATCTCGCCACCGGCGCCGGTTTCATGCTTGTCCAGATGGTCGAAGACCTCGGGCAACAGCACATAGCGGCCGATGATCGACAGGGTAGACGGCGCGTCGGCCGGCTTGGGCTTCTCGACCATTCCCGTGACCTCAGCCACCGTGCCGTCATCGTTGCGGATGGCCACGATGCCGTAGCGGCTGGTCTGCTCGCGCGGCACATCCATGACGGCAATGACGCTGCCCCCGGTCTTCTCGCTGAGCGCAACCAGTTCGGCAGTACAACCCGGCGTCGAGAGCGTGAGCTCGTCCGGAAGGAGCACGGCAAACGGTTCATTGCCGATCCACGGCCTGGCGCACCATACCGCATGACCCAGCCCCAGCGGTTTCTGCTGGCGCGTGAAGATCGCCTTGCCCGTGGTGATCGTGGCCTCGCGCGTCTGTGCCAGCTCGACCTGCTTGTTGCCGCGGGCCTCCAGCGTGGCTTCCAGCTCATAGGCGTGGTCGAAATGGTCCTCGATCGGCTGCTTGTTGCGGCCGGTGACGAACACGAATTCCTCGATTCCCGCCGCCCGGCATTCCTCGACCGCATACTGGATCAGCGGCCGGTCGACGATGGTCAGCATTTCCTTGGGAATCGCCTTGGTCGCGGGCAGAAAACGTGTGCCAAGACCGGCAACGGGAAGGACGGCTTTACGGACTCGTGCCATGCGGCGCTCGCTCGATGGGTGGTTGCCTGCAAGTGTCCATACATTAACCCGTTTCGCCCAGTCCACCTGCGGCATGCTGGTGACCGGGCAATCACCATCTGCATGCGGCAAGAGCAAGGCGGTCTTCCTCAATCACCCAGCAGCACCTGGCGGGCCCTGTTGATCTTGGCCGCCAGCCAGTCCGAGCCGCCCTTGTCGGGATGGTTGAGCAGCATCAACTTGCGGTGCGCCGCTCGGATGGCATCGGGTGACGCGCCGGGCTGAAGCCCGAGGATTGCGTAGGCTTCATCGACGCTCATGTCGGTCCGCGATCCCTGCGGCGGCGGTGCACCGGCTTGCGGTCCGCCGCCCGCGGCGTGCGCCGATGCGCGGTGACGCCACGCCGGGCCGAAGCGCCGGTCCAGGTAAGCTTCCAGAACACGCACGGAATCATCGTCATTTGCGCATTCGCCCAGCAATTCAAACAGCAATGGCTCGGGCAGGCCATCCAGCGAACGTCCGACATGGATGCCGCGCAGGACCATGCCACTCATCTCGCCGGTTGCGTGGTTCAGCGACATCTCAAGCCAGGCAGTTCGTACCTTCGAAATCCCGCCCGTGGCCGAGGACTGCGTGTGCGGGGAACCCCACCCGGCGCCCAGCGACTGCTTCGCGCGCCAGCGGCGCCACAGCCAGTACAGGAAGGGCAGCAGAAAGGGAGCGAACTCCACGAACACCAGCGGATTGCGCGCCAGCATCGCCAGCACCACGCCAATGCCGGCAATGGCGCCAAAGCCGATCGCTACCGTGCGGATCGTGCCGGCCAGCGCCGCCGGATTGGCGGTGGCAAACCAGCGCAGCACCAGCGCCAGCCCGATCAGCACCAGAAGCCCGAGGAGCAACTGGGGCATGGCCAGCCTGTCAGCGCCGCGTACTGGTCAGACGCAAGGCCTCAACGCGATGGAGCCTGACATAGTCGGTCATGGCGCGTTCGCCCCCTGCGGCATAGGCGGCTACGGCGCCCAGCAATCGACGCAACGCGTCGGGGCTTGAGGCATCGAAGTGACAATGCCGCCCGTTGGTCAGCCGGGCGAACTGCGCGAACGCACGCGAGGCGACCGGGTTGCTGCCTTCCTGGAACATGAAGGCCGGGACGCCGAGCAGCCCCAGTTGCCCGGCCAGCGCGCCGACCTGATCGATGTTCTCTTCGAAGCAGTCGCCGACAAAGACCAGAGCGTGAAGCTTGTGCCGCCGCGTCTCTTCGGCCGCGAAGGCAAACACCCGTCCGATCTGGGTGTTGCCGGCCAGACACTCGACCCGTGCCATAAGGCGCGCCAGCTCGACGCCATCTGCCGTCCATTTCGATGCCTTGAATTCGTCGAAGCCCCGATAGAACGCCAGTCGCACGTTCAGCCCGCCCAGTGCCTCTGCGGCAACGAACATCTCGCCCTGGATACGCGCCGCCCGATCCCACGCCGGCTGGCGGCTCGCCGTCGCATCCATGCAGAACAGCAGCCGCCCCCGCTCCGCCATCGTGTCCACGGCGGCAGGCACGCTACGCGCCTTGTCGAGGAACGCCTCGACCGCGGCGGCACTGTCGCGCCGCACCGGCATGGAAGGCTTGCGGTCGGCACCGGGCATGTTTCTTTGACCCTCCGGACAACCCCCAATATGGTGAGCCCCTGTAGCGCACGTCCAGTGCGGAAGACGAAGAATGAACCGGGGATCCCGCGGGATGAGCGCCGATCTGGCTACAACGGCCCGTGCGCCGGACACACCGGCCCTGATCACGCTGCTTCGCGTCTACATTCCCTTCGCCCTGGCCTATGTGCTCTCCTACCTGTTCCGCACCGTCAACAGCGTGATCTTCCCGAGTCTGGAGCGCGACATCCCGGACCTGACGGCCGGCGATCTCGGCTTCCTGACCAGCATGTATTTCCTGTTCTTCACGGCCGTGCAGATCCCGCTGGGGGTGATGCTGGACCGTTTCGGTCCACGGCGCGTGCAGTCAGGCCTCGTGCTGTTCGCGGCGCTGGGCAGCATCGTCTTCGGTGCCGCCGCGTCCGTAGCCGGCTTGGCCGCAGGACGTGCCCTGATCGGGCTGGGCGTGGCCGGCGGCCTGATGTCGGCCATCAAGGCCATCACGCTGTGGTATCCGCCGCAACGCTGGTCGCTGATGATCGGCCTGCACATGGCGGCCGGCGGTCTTGGTGCCCTTGCTGCCACACATCCGGTCGAGGCGGCTTTGGGGCTGGCGGGATGGCGCCATGTGTTCTTCGGTCTCGGCGCGGTGACGATCGCTGTTTCAGCCATGCTGTTCACCATGGTGCCGGAGCGCCATGAGGCGGCGGCCATCGGATCGCCGCCGGTGGGAGCGCAGTTCCGCGCCGTCGGCCGCATCATGCGCGACGGCTACTTCTGGCGGCTGGCGCCACTGGTCGCCTTGCAGCAGGCATCGTTCTTCGCCTTTCAGTCCCTGTGGACCGGACCCTGGCTGCGCGACGTCGTGGGCCTCGACCGGGCGGCCGGTACAAGCCAGCTCTCCTGGATGGCCATCGGCATGACAGTGGGATTCGTGGCCACCGGCTGGGGCACCGGTGCATTGGCCCAGCGCGGCATCTCCTACTTCGCGTCCGCCAACGCTGCGAGCGCGCTGTTCCTCATCGTCAATGCCACCATGGCCTTCACGGACCTTTGGCGCGGCGCGCCAGACTGGCAGGTGACGGCGCTGATGCTGTCGTTCGGGTTTCTCGGAACCATCGCCATCATCTACTTCACGCCGCTGCAGCAGGCCTTCCCGATCGAGCTGTCGGGCCGGGCCACGACCAGCCTCAACTTCGTGGTCTTCCCGGCGGTGCTGCTGGGACAATGGGGTCTGGGCAAGATCCTCGACCTGTGGCCGAAAACCGGAATTGGCTACGCGCCGGAAGGCTACGCAGTGGGCGTTGCGGCTTTCACTGTCCTTCAGGTAGCCGCCTTGCTGTGGATCCTGGTATCCCCTGCCAGGCCATCAGTCGAGCGCTCGCCGGCGGCGTGAACCGGCCGTCTCCTTGATCCGGGCACCCTCGATGATCAGGCGCATCATGGCCTTGTGAAGCACGTCCAGGTCGGGGCCTTCTTTCAACAATCCGGCGAGCTTCAGCACGACAAGCCCGTGCACGCCGGCCCACATCGCCCAGCCAACGATCTGGGGGTCAGCCTCGATCAGGCCGGCGCGCGCCAGGTCCTCCGCCTGGCGAGTGATGAACCGCCGGGCGCGGGCGGACTGGCGACGCAGCTCCGGATGGTCCGTGGCCTCGGGCACGTTCATGTCGAACATGATGCGGTATGCGGCGGGATTCCCCAGCGCAAAGGCCACATAGGCCTGGCCCACTCGCCGCGAACGCTCGGCGGGATCGGCAGATGACGCCGCAGCTTCCTCCAGCGCATCGGCGAAGCGGCCGAAGGCGACTGCCCGTACGCTGGCCAGGATGTCGGCCTTGTCCTTGAAGTAGCGATAGGGCGTCTTGGGACTGCAGCCCAGTACCTGGGCCAGTTGCCGCATGGTTACGCCGTCATAGCCCAGGCGCGCGAACCGCTCTGTCGCCACGCGGCAAAGCGCGGCGCGAAACTCGTCGATATCGCCTTGCGTCAGGATCTTCGGCACGTCAGCTCTTGATGCCGGCTCATGCCGTCTCTTCGAACAGCTCGCGGCCGATCAGCCATCGGCGAATTTCCGAGGTGCCGGCGCCGATCTCGTAGAGCTTGGCATCGCGCAGGAAGCGTCCGGTCGGATAATCGTTGATATATCCGTTGCCGCCCAGGATCTGGATGGCATCGAGGGCCACCTGGGTTGCTTTCTCCGCCGCGTAGAGGATGGCGCCGGCAGCGTCCTTGCGCGTCGTGCGGTTGGCATCGCAGGCCTTGTTCACTGCGTAGACATACGCCTTGCAGGCATTCATCGTGGTGTACATGTCCGCCAGCTTGCCCTGGATGAGCTGAAACGTGCCGATCGGTTGGTCGAACTGCTTGCGCTCGTGCACATAGGGCACGACGACGTCCATGCACGATTGCATGATGCCCAGCGGCCCGGCAGCCAGCACCGCCCGCTCGTAGTCGAGCCCGCTCATCAGCACGTTCACGCCCTTGCCGACGCTGCCCAGCACGTTTTCGGCCGGCACCTCGCAATCCTCGAACACCAGCTCGCCCGTCGAGGAGCCGCGCATGCCGAGCTTGTCGAGCTTCTGCGCCACCTTGAAGCCCTTCCAGCCCGTCTCGACGATGAAGGCGGTAATACCGCGCGGGCCGGCATTTACATCGGTCTTGGCATAGGTCACCACCACCTGCGCGTCGGGGCTGTTGGTGATCCACATCTTCGTGCCGTTCAGCACGTAGCGATCGCCCTTCCTGTCGGCGCGCAGCTTCATCCCGACCACATCCGAGCCCGCGCCGGTCTCGCTCATGGCGAGGCTGCCGACATGCTCACCCGAGATCAGCTTCGGCAGATAGCGTGTCTTCTGCTCGGGCGTGGCATGGCGGCGGATCTGGTTGACGCAAAGGTTGGAATGCGCGCCGTAGCTGAGGCCCACGGCCGCCGACGCACGGCTCAGCTCTTCCAGCGCCACCGCCTGCTCCAGATAGCCCAGGCCGGCACCGCCGTACTCTTCTTCCACCGTGATGCCCAGCAGGCCGAGCTCGCCCATGCGCGGCCACAGCTCCCGCGGGAACCGGTCCGTGCGGTCGAGCTCGGCCGCGATCGGCGCCACCTCGTCGGCAGCAAAGCGGCTCACCTGCTCGCGCACCGCGTCCGCGGTTTCGCCGAGGTCGAAATCGAAGGGCGGAAAGGTGTTGGAGATCATGTCCGGCGCTCCTGTTCACTCCGGCGGCTGCACCTTGACGTGAATGTTGATCAGGTGCCACTCCCCGTCCGGCTGGATGTAGTCGAGCTCAAATGTCACCCGGTTGGGCGACGTTTCGAAATGGCCGCGCAGCAGAAGGGCACCCCGTTCATCAATCCGCGGATCTTCGGTGAGCTTCGGCTTCAACGCGGCAATGATGGAGAAGTCGATATACTGCTGCGAGAAACTCCTGAAAGCCTCCTTCAGGCGATCGGGACTGAACTGATCCCGAAACGGCGGCGCCAGCCGGGCATGAAAGACCGTGTAGTTGCCGGTGATATTGGCCTCGTTGAAGGTCAGCAGCGTCGACTTGATCAAGGCCTCCAGCTCGACCGGCCCTGGCGGCTTCTGTGCGGCCGCCGGTGGCGAAGCGGCAAAGCCCGCCAGCAGCAGCGCCATTGCGAACAAAACGGCCACTGCGCGGCGTGCGGACGTAATCGGTCCCATTCCCCCATCCCCCGTCAGACCGGCGCCGGACGATAGCCTGACTCCCGGTCAGAGCAGTAGTACTGCCGCCAGGCCCAGAAAGGACAGGAATCCGGTCACGTCCGTCACGGTGGTAAGAAAGACCGGTGACGACACCGCCGGGTCGATCCGCAGCCGCTCAAGTGTCAGGGGAATGACCGAACCGGCGAGCGCCGCGGCCATCAGGTTGATCGCCATGGCTGCGCCGATGATCAGCGCAATGCCGATTTCCCGGAACCACAGCCAGGTCACCATGCCGACCAGGGTGGCGAACAGCAGCCCGTTGAACCCGCCGACAATAACCTCCTTGCCGACGAACCGGAGCGCATTGGCCATGGTCAGCTCGCCCATCGCCAGGGCACGCACCGTGACCGTCACGGTCTGCGTGCCGGCATTGCCGCCTATCGACGCGACAATGGGCATCAGCACGGCCAGCGCCACGACGGTCTGAAGCTCGGCTTCGAACAGTCCGATCACGGCCGAGCTGAGAAAGGCGGTACCGAGATTGACCAGCAGCCAGCGCGAGCGCGAACGAACAGTCTCCACGGGCGCCTCATGGATGTCGACTCCGGCCACGCCGCCCATATGCGCGAGATCGTCCTCGGCCTCCTCGTCGATCACGTCCACGACGTCATCGATCATGATGACACCCAGCAGCCGCCGTTCATCATCCACGACCGGACAGGACACGAGATCCTGGTCACGGAAGATATGCGCCACTTCCTCCTGGTCGGCGGTAACCGGAATGCTGGGTATCTCCGGATCCATGATATCGATGACGGGTACCGGCCGCTTCGTGCGAATCAGGCGGCCCAGCGCGACGCTGCCGCGCAGCCGCCGCTCCGAATCGATCACGAACAGGTCGTAGACGTCGTCGGGCAGATCGATGGCATCGCGGCAATAGTCGATCACCTGGCCCACCGTCCAGGTGTCGGGCACGGCCACCAGCCGGCGCTGCATGAGGCGGCCGGCGCTGTCCTCGGGATAGGACAGGGTCTGCTCGATCGCCGCCCGCTCGGCAGCCGGCAGCTCCGACAGGACCTCGCGCCGCTCGACCTCGGACAGATCCTCGATGATTTCCGCGGCATCGTCGGTGTCCAGCTCCTGGGCTGCCGCCGCGATGTCCCTGGGGTGGAGATGCTCCAGCACCTCCTCGCGCACCTCCTCGTCAAGTTCGACCAAGGTCTTGGGATCGAGTAGGTCCTTGAGGATACCCACGAGCTGGCCGCGCACATCGGAGGACACCTGCTCGAGCAGCCAGGCGACTCCCGTCGGACTGAGCACCGCCACGGCGGCGCGAATGGAGTCCACCTGCCCGCCTTCCAGATGCTGGAGAACGTCGTCGATGAACTCGGGCGTCACCTCGTCGAGGCTGATCCGGGGCTCGGCGGTATCGCGCACGGCGTCGGTCATGGCTGGTCCACCCGATCCGGTCGCTGCCGTCGACCGACAGCGTCATGTTGCAGTGTGCAGGGGCGTCCGCACGCGAGGGACGGCGGACGGGCTCTTCCATTGGCCGCGACGCCGGCCGCGGTCAAGCGAAATGCTGGCCCTACGCGCGCCGTGCGTGGTCCTGGGCATCGACGGCAGCGAGCGCCGCCATGTTGACAATGCCGCGGGCCGTCACCGACGGGGTGAGGATATGCGCCGGCCGCGTCGTGCCCAGCAGCATGGGGCCCACATGCAGGCCGTCGGCCGCCACCTTCAGCAGGTTGAAGGCAATGTTGGCCGCATCAAGGGAAGGACACACCAGAAGATTGGCGACGCCCTGGAGCCGCGAGCGCGGGAAGAGGCTGAGGCGGATATCCTCGTCCAGCGCCGCATCTCCCTGCATCTCGCCTTCCACCTCCAGATCCGGCGCGCGCTCGTTGAGCAGCCGCAGGACCTCGCGCATCTTCACCGCCGAGGGATAGTCCGAGCTGCCGAAATTGGAGTGCGAGAGCAACGCCACCTTGGGCTCGATGCCGAAGCGGCGCACCTCGTCTGCCGCCAGCAGCGTGGTATCGGCGATCTCCTCGGCATCCGGATCCTCGTTCACGAAGGTATCGCAGATGAAGAGGGAGCGGGCGGGCATCACCAGCAGGCTGACCGCAGCCATGCGCTCGACGCCCGGCCGCAGCCCCACCACGTCGCGCACGTGGCTGAAATGAGTGCGGAAGCGGCCGAACGCGCCGGCAATCAGCGCATCGGCATCGCCCTTGTGCACCGCGAGCGCGCCGATCAGCGTCGGGCTGGAGCGCACCAGGTTGCGCGCCGTGGGTTCGGTGACGCCGCGCCGCTCCATCAGCCGATGATAGGTGCGCCAGTAATCGTCGAAGCGCGGATCGCTTGACGGATCGATCAGCTCGACGTCGGCGCCGGGCCGGAAGCGCAAGCCCAGGCGTGCCATGCGGCGCTGGACGATGTCAGGGCGGCCGATCAGGATGGGCTGGCACAGCTTCTCGTCGAGCAGCACCTGCACCGCCCGCAGCACGCGATCGTCCTCGCCGGCACTGAAGATCACCCGCTTCGTCTCGCGCCTGGCCTGATCGAAAACCGGCCGCATGATGAGGCCGGAGCGAAACACGAACTGGCTCAGCCGCTGACGATAGGCGTCGAAATCGTCGATCGGCCGTGTGGCCACGCCGCTATCCATCGCCGCCCTGGCCACCGCCGGGGCCAGCTCCACGATCAGCCGCGGATCAAACGGGCGCGGGATGATCTGCTCGGCGCCGAAATCGTCGGCCTGCTGGCCGAAGGCCTTGGCCACCACCTCCGACGTCTCCTGCTTTGCCAGCCTCGCCAGCGCCTTCACACAAGCGATCTTCATCTCGTCGTTCACTGTCGTGGCGCCGACGTCGAGCGCCCCGCGGAAGATGAACGGAAAGCACAGCACATTGTTGACCTGGTTCGGATAGTCGCTGCGGCCCGTGGCGACGATGGCATCGTCACGCACCGCCTTGACCTCTTCCGGCAGGATCTCCGGCGTCGGGTTGGCCAGCGCCAGGATCAGCGGCCTTGGCGCCATGCGGGCCACCATCTCTGACTTGAGCACCCCGCCGGCGGAGAGGCCGAGGAAGATGTCGGCGCCATCGATGATCTGGCCGAGGGTGCGCAGGCCGGTCTCGCGGGCGTAGCGCTCCTTCCATGGGTCCATCAGCACGGTGCGGCCCTTGTGGACCACGCCCTCAATGTCGCAGACCCAGATGTTCTCGAGCGGCACGCCCAGCATCACCAGCACGTCAAGGCACGACAGCGCCGCGGCGCCAGCGCCGCTGCACACCAGCTTCACCTGGCCGATGTCCTTGCCGACCAGCTCCAGGGCATTGAGCACGGCGGCGCCGACGATGATCGCGGTGCCGTGCTGGTCGTCGTGGAATACCGGGATCTTCATGCGCTCGCGCAGCGCCCGCTCGACCGCGAAGCACTCCGGCGCCTTGATGTCCTCCAGATTGATGCCGCCGAACGTGGGTTCCAGCGCCGCCACGATCTCCACCAGCCTGTCGGGATCGGTCTGCGCCACCTCGATATCGAAGACATCGATGCCGGCGAACTTCTTGAAGAGCACCCCCTTGCCTTCCATCACCGGCTTGGCCGCCAGCGGGCCGATCGCGCCCAGCCCCAGCACGGCCGTACCGTTGGTGACCACCGCCACCAGATTGGCGCGCGCGGTCATCTCGGCGGCAGCCGCGGGATCGGCGACGATGGCATTGCAGGCCGCCGCCACGCCTGGCGAATAAGCCAGCGACAGGTCGCGCTGGGTGGCCAGCGGCTTGGTGGGCACCACCTCGATCTTGCCCGGCCGGGGCTGGCGGTGATAGCGCAAGGCGCTGTCGGCGAGGTCTTCGGCCATGTTTCCCCCGTGGAACGAAAAGGCCGCCCTTGGGGGCGGCCTGTTTCGCATATTACCCTGCCGGCGCTGACCGGAATGGTGCGGCCGAGAAGACTCGAACTTCCACGGTGTTACCCGCCAGCACCTCAAGCTGGTGCGTCTACCAATTCCGCCACGGCCGCATCCGATCGGCCGGCTTGGCTGGTCCGGGGACGCCCGCGTCGGCCGGCCGTCGAACCGGCGCGGGAGATAGCAAATAGGGCCGCCAAGGGCAAGTTCGCCACGCCCGGCCTGATGGACCCCGCAAGCGCCTCGCCCCATATTGTCGTCATGAGGGAGACAGCCGGCGTGGAATGGCGGATCGAGGATCGCCTGGTGCCTTATCCCGAGGCGCTGGCGGCGATGGACGCGCGGGTGGCGGCGATCCACGCCGGCACGGCGCCCGAGCAGGTCTGGCTGCTGCAACACCCGCCGCTCTACACCGCCGGCACCAGCGCCCGGCGCTCGGACCTGCTCGTGCCCGACCGCTTCCCCGTCTACCCGACCGGCCGCGGCGGCCAGTACACCTATCACGGCCCTGGCCAGCGCGTGATCTACGCGATGCTCGATTTGCGTCGCCGCCGCGGCATCGGCGTGCACCGGTATGTGCATGCGCTGGAGGAATGGGTCATCCGCGCCCTGGCACGCTTCAACGTGCGCGGCGAGCGGCGTGCCGACCGCATCGGGGTCTGGGTCGTACGGCCCGACAAGGCGACAGAGGAGAAGATCGCCGCCATCGGCGTGCGCGTGCGCCACTGGGTGGCGTTCCACGGCGTGGCCGTCAACATCGACCCCGACCTCTCGCATTTCAGCGGGATCGTGCCCTGCGGCATCGCCGATCACGGCGTGACCTCCCTGCTCGACCTCGGCCTGCCGGTGAGCATGCCCGATTTCGACACCGCCCTGCGCGCCACCTTCGACGAGGTCTTCGCGGAGACAGCCGGAGACACATTGAGACAGGTTGAGACAGGGAGACAGCCGGAGACAGGTGCACGGGTGTGGACACGTAGGACAGGTGTGGACACGTAGGACAGGTGTAGAGATGTAGGACAGATGTGGACAGGTAGACAGATGGAGACACGTTGAGGGGGGTTGGTTGGTTGAGACAGCCGGAGACAGATGGAGACAGGTTGAGACAGATAGACGTCGCATGCTTTTGTTGCCTTCGATCGCCAGATGCCGTCGTCCTGAGCGAAGCGAAGGACCTTGCGATCGTGCGACCGTCACAACAGGACCGGTGAATCACCGAACCAGCGCAAGGTCCTTCGCTGCGCTCAGGACGACAGCAAATCGTCAGATGTCCAGCGGTCCCGTCGTCGCGAGCGCCAGCGAGGGATGACGACGGCCAATGCGCGAGGCCGAACGGGCGGTTGAATGCTTCTTCTGTATATAAAGTGTATGTTACGGAAAGGCAATACTAGACTGTCGGGCGGAAGGTGAAGCCGGGGCCAGGAGTGGCGCTGGCGGGCTGGGCGTCAACGGAATCGACGCGTGCCATCGAGGGGCCGCGGTGGCAGTCGGCGATCATGCGCTCGACTGCAGCGCGCGGGCCGGCGAACAGCGCCTCCACCGAGCCGTCAGCGCGGTTGCGCACCCAGCCGCGCAGGCTCAGCGCTTCGGCCCGGCGCATGGTCCAGTCGCGGAAGCCCACGCCCTGCACCCGGCCGCGGATGCGGACCTGGAATGCGATGTCCCCTTCTGCGTCGGAGGCCGCCATCCTCACCCTCCGGCATTTCAACCCGACAGGGCACGCCAGCCGTTCTGCACCGTCAGCACGACGCCCGAAGCCGCCAACAGCATCAGCACGATGCGCCGGAACTGGTCGGGCGACACATGGCCGTAGGCCTGCATGCCAAGCCATGCACCGCCGACCAGGCAAGGCAGCAACAGGGCGAAGCGTTCCAGCGTCGTGGCCGTGATGTAGCCCGCGACCGCAAGTCCTGCCAGTGCCACGACGTGGCAGAAGCTGTTGAAGACCAGGAAAAGGCCGCGCTGCCGCTCCTTGCTCCAGCCCCGCACGACCGACCACATGGCGGGCGCGACGCCGCTCAATCCGACCAGTCCGCCCAGAACGCCGCTGATCCAGCCGATAGCCGCCTCGGCCGCCAGCCCGCCGCCCTGCCATGGCCGGCGCACCGGCCCCAGCAGAAGCTGGAAACCGGAGAACACCAGCAGGAGCAGGCCGACTCCAAGACGGAACGCGCCCTGGTTGACATGTGCGATCAGGATCGTGCCGACCGGCAGCCCGAACACGGCGCCGCCGACGAACGGCAGCAGCAGGCGCGGCTGAACGTGTCGCAGCACGCCGGGCATCGCCGTCGCCTGCGAGACCAGCGAACCGAACACCACGATCGCCGACAACTCGGCCAGCGGAAACCGCCAGATCCAGAACGACAGCGACACCAGCGCGAAGGCGAACCCCGACAGCCCCGACACGAACGCCGCCACCAGCGCGCCCGCCAGCAGGACGATCAGGTCAACCGGGATCATCGGGGGAGTAGCGAGCCGCGGAAAGATGTCTCGCTGCGCTCGACATGACAGAAAGACCGCTTGCCTCCACTGGGCAAACGTCTGGTTCAGAGAACCGCTTCATGGTGAGCTTGTCGAACCATGAAGCGGCTCGCATCGGCGGCTCTGCGACGCCTTCATGGTTCGACAGGCTCACCATGAAGGCGACGGGCTCACCATGAAGGCTTCTTCGGCGCTGTACCTCGCCTGCGTCGCGGCGCGAGACATGACAGGGCTTAGGCGAACTCCAGGATCTTCTGGTCGACACGCAGGCTGTCGCCGGGGCGGGCGTGCAGCTTCAGGACGGTGCCGTCGCGCGTGGCGCGCAGCACGTTCTCCATTTTCATGGCTTCGACCTTGGCCAGCGCCTCGCCGGCCTTGATCTCCTGCCCTTCCTGCACCTCCAGCGCCACCAGCAGGCCGGGCATCGGCGACAGCAGGAATTTCGACGTATCCGGCGCGGCCTTTTCCGGCATCAGCTTCAGCAGCGCCGCCCGCCTGACGCTCAGCACCAGCACATCCGCCTGCCCGCCGGCATGGAACAGCGAGAAGCCGGCGCCTTTGGCATCGACCTGCGCCACCACGCGCTCGCCGTCGATCCGGCCGCGGAACAGCGGATCACCCGGATTCCATTCTGTCTCGATCTCCAGGGTCCGGTTGCCGCTGCGCACCGTGAACAGGCTGCCGCCGCCGGCGACATGCACGCGGTGATGCTCCTTGTTGAGCACCACCACGATGTCCTCCTCCAGCGGGCCTGCGTCAGGCGCGGTCCGGCCGGTCAGGCGAGCAGCGCGCAGCGTATTGATCTGGTCGATGGTGGCGGCGATGGCCACCAGCACCGCCGGATCGCGTGGCGGCAAATCCTTCGCGCTGAACCCCGACTTGAACTCCTCGGCAATGAAGTTGGTGGTGAGACGGCCCTCGGCGAAGCGAGGATGCGCCATCAGCGCCGCCAGGAAGCTGATGTTGTGGTTCAGGCCGCGAATGTAGAACTCGTCCAGCGCCCTCAGCATGCGATCCGTCGCCGCCGCGCGGTCGGGCCCGCAGGTGCACAGCTTGGCGATCATCGGATCGTAAAACATGCTGATCTCGCCGCCCTCGTACACGCCGGTATCGACGCGCACGTCGCCTGAGGAGGTGTCCGGCGGCAGATACTTCACCACGCGGCCGGTCGAGGGCAGGAAGTTGCGGAACGGATCCTCGGCATAGACGCGCGCCTCGATGGCCCAACCCTTCAGCTCGACGTCCTTCTGCGCGAAGGGCAGTTTCTCGCCCGCCGCGACGCGGATCATCAGCTCCACCAGGTCGAGGCCGGTGACCAGCTCGGTGACGGGATGCTCGACCTGAAGCCGGGTGTTCATCTCCAGGAAGTAGAAGTTGCGGTTCTTGTCGACGATGAATTCGACGGTGCCGGCCGAGCGGTACTTCACGGCCTTGGCAAGCGCGACAGCCTGCTCGCCCATGGCCTTGCGGGTCTTCTCGTCAAGGAAGGGGCTGGGCGCCTCCTCGATCACCTTCTGGTGCCGGCGCTGGATCGAGCATTCGCGCTCGCCGAGATAGACGCAATTGCCGTGACCGTCGGCCAGGACCTGGATCTCGATGTGGCGTGGCTCCTCGATGTACTTCTCGATGAACACGCGGTCGTCGGCGAAGCTCGACTTGGCCTCGTTGGTGGCCGAGACGAACCCCTCCTTCGCCTCCGCGTCGTTCCACGCCAGCCGCATGCCCTTGCCGCCGCCGCCGGCCGAGGCCTTGATCATCACGGGATAGCCGATGTCGCGCGCGATCTTCACCGCCTCGTCGGCATTGGGAATCACCTCGAGATGGCCCGGAACCGTGCTGACGCCGGCCTTCTTGGCGAGGATCTTGGATTCGATCTTGTCGCCCATCGCGCCGATGGCATGTGAGTCGGGGCCGATGAAGACGATGCCCGCCGTGGCCAGCGCCGCCTGGAATTCCTGCTTCTCCGAAAGAAAGCCGTAGCCCGGATGCACCGCCTGCGCGCCTGTCGCCTTGCACGCCTCGACGATGCGCTCGATCACGAGATAACTCTGCGCCGAGGGGGGCGGGCCGATGAACACCGCTTCGTCCGCCTCGCGCACATGCAGGGCATCGGCGTCGGCTTCGGAATAGACCGCGACCGTCCTGATGCCCAGCTTGCGCGCGGTACGGATCACGCGGCAGGCGATCTCGCCGCGATTGGCGATCAGGATCTTATGGAAGGGCGGTGCAGCGGGCCGGGATTCGGCCGTCATGGCGGCTGCCGCCGTCAGATGCTGTCCGTTCATTGCCCTGCGGGCCGCAGTCGCGACGTCGGCCTTGCCGGATGTCGGTTTCTTGTCGGCGCCTGCCTTGCGGGCCGTAGCCATCGCCTTCTCCTCCAAAGTCTTCAATGTAGCGGCCGTTCCGGCAGGTCCAGCACGCGGATCACGAACGCCAGCCGCTCGGCGATTTCCACCAGGGCCTTGTAGCGGCCCGAGGCGCCGCCGTGGCCGGCCTCCATCTCGGTGTGCAGCAGCAGCACGCTATCGTCGGTCTTCATCGACCGCAGCTTCGCCACCCACTTTGCCGGCTCCCAGTAGGTCACGCGCGGATCGTTCAGGCCGGCGCTCACCAGCATCGCAGGATAGGCCTGCGGCCGCACGTTGTCGTACGGGCTGTAGCTTGCAATGTAGGCGCGGTACGCGGGATCGGTGGGATTGCCCCATTCGACATATTCGGGCGGCGTCAGCGGCAGGGTCGCATCCTGCATGGTCGAGAGCACGTCGACGAAGGGCACCATGGCGAGAACGGCCGCGAACAGCTCCGGCCGCTGGTTGGCGACCGCGCCCATCAGCATGCCGCCGGCGCTGCCGCCCATGGCAACGATCTTGTCCGGTGCCGCGATGCCGCACGCGATCAGATGCCCGGCACAGGCAATGAAGTCGTCGAAGGTGTTGCGCTTCTTCAGAAGCTTGCCGTCATCGTACCAGGCGCGGCCCATCTCCTGCCCGCCGCGGATATGCGCGATGGCCCAGATCATGCCGCGCCGCAGGAAGGGCAGCCGGTTGGCCGAGAAGCCGGCATCCATCGAGGCGCCGTAGGCTCCGTAGCCGTAGAGCATCACCGGCGCGGGCGCGTCCGCGGGCACGGACCGGTGACGCACGAGGGAGATCGGCACACGCACGCCATCCTTCGCCGACACCCAGCGCCGCTCGACGACATAGTCCTGCTGCTGATGCGTGGGGACCTTTGTCTCCTGGACAACATCAAGGCGCGCCTCGGGCACGTCGTAGTCGTACCAGGTGCGCGGCCGCGCCGGCGATTCGTAGATGAGCCGCAGCGTGCGACGGTTCCACTGGTGGCCGTCCATGGCGGAGATCGTGTAGGCGGCGTCGGGGAAGCCGACGACCCGCGCGGCCGACGCGTGCTCGTGGCCGCCAGGCACCACGCGGACCCGCTTCTGCGCCCCGGTACGTTCGACCATCCACCAGAAATCGCGGGCAGCACCATGGCCGCTGATCAGCACGTCATCCGACGGCGGCACCACCTCCTGCCACGCCGCTTCGCGCGGATCGTCCAGCGGCGCGCGCACGATGCGGAAATTGTGGTGACGGTCATTGGTGCGAATCAGCAGCTCGTCGCCGCGATGGACCACGTCGTACTCATGATCGGGCCGGCGCGGCAGCACCACGCGCGGTTCGCCTTCCGGATCGGCGAGCGGCAGCAGGCGTGTCTCGCTGCTGTTCTTCGCCTCCGATTCGATATGCAGGAACCGGCCCGAGGCCGTCTCGCCCAGCCCGAGAAAGTAGACGGGATCGGTTTCCTCGTAGACCAGTGGATCCTCGCCGGCCCGGCCCAGCCGGTGCCGATGCACCCAGCGCGGCCGCTGCCTGTCATCCTGCCGGATGTAGAACAGCGTGCCTGAATCGAGGGACCAGCCGAGACCCGGTGCGCAGTGAACAGCGGCCGTGTGCACGTCCTCACCGCTCGCCAGATCGCGGATGCGCAGGCGCAGCCGCTCGGAGCCGTCGATGTCATCGAGAATCGCCAGCCAGCGATGGTTCGGCGCCACGGCCCAGTCCCGCACGGCGTAGAAGCCGAGCCCCTCGGCCTCGCGGTTGGCATCGAGGATGATGGTCCCGGGCGCATCGGGCGCCGGCTTGCGGTACCACAGCGGATACTCGCGGCCCGGCTCAAAACGCGCGCCGTACCATTGGCCGTGGATCCATTCCGGTGGCGGGCTTTCGTCGGGAATCACCAGCGCCCTGAATTCCTCCAGCAGCGCCGGCCGCAGATCACGCTCACCGCCCAGCACCGCATCAACATACGCGTTCTCGGCGCGCAGATACTCGAGAACGGCCTCGTCCTTCACGTCCGGATAGTTGCGATCACGCAACCAGTGGAACGGATCCTCACGGCCATCGACATGGCGATAGGCCACCTGCCCCGCCCGCGGCGGCGCCGCAAACGCCGATTGGCGGAAAGAACGCGCCGGCATGCTTCACACTTCCTTCTCCCCGCGAAGGCGGGGAGAAGGTGGCGCGAAGCGCCGGATGAGGGGCTTGACGGCGCTCGATGAGGATAGGCTGCGAAGCCCCTCATCCGCCCTTCGGGCACCTTCTCCCCGCCTTCGCGGGGAGAAGGACAGATTGCGTCCGCGCCCTGGCATGCTCACAGCGGGATGTTGCCGTGTTTGCGCCACGGGTTTTCGAGCTTCTTGTTTTTCAGCAGGGCGAGCGCCCTGCACACACGCCGCCGCGTGCCATGCGGCATGATCACGTCGTCGATGAAGCCGCGGTTGGCGGCGACAAAGGGGTTGGCGAATTTTTCGCGGTATTCCTTCTCGCGTGCGGCGATCTTGGCGGGATCGCCCATGTCCGAGCGGAAGATGATCTCGACGGCGCCCTTGGCTCCCATGACCGCGATCTCGGCACCCGGCCAGGCGTAGTTGACATCGCCGCGCAGGTGCTTGGAGGCCATGACGTCATAGGCGCCACCATAGGCCTTGCGCGTGATCACCGTCACCTTGGGCACGGTCGCCTCGGCATAGGCGTAGAGCAGCTTGGCGCCGTGCTTGATGATGCCGCCGAACTCCTGCGCCGTGCCCGGCAGGAAGCCCGGCACATCGACGAAGGTCACGATCGGGATGTTGAAGGCATCGCAGAAGCGCACGAAGCGAGCGGCCTTCTTCGAGGAGTCGATATCGAGGCAACCGGCCAGCACCATCGGCTGGTTGGCGACGAAACCCACCGTGTCGCCCGCCATGCGGCCAAAACCGATCACGATATTGGCGGCGTAGTCGGCCTGCAGCTCGAAGAAGTCGCCCTCGTCCGCCACCTTGGTGATCAGCTCCTTGATGTCGTAGGGCTTGTTGGGATTGGCCGGCACCAGCGTATCCAGCGAAAAATCGTCGCGCGCCGGGTTGTCGGACGTCGGGCGATGCGGCGGCTTCTCGCGGTTGCTGAGCGGCAGGAAGTCGAAGAAGCGGCGCAGTTGCAGCAGGGCCTCGACATCATTCTCGAACGCGAGGTCGGCGACGCCGGATTTCGTGGTGTGGGTGACGGCGCCGCCGAGATCTTCCTGGGTCACCGTCTCGTGCGTGACCGTCTTCACCACGTCGGGGCCGGTCACGAACATGTAGGAGCTGTCCTTGACCATAAAGATGAAATCGGTCATCGCCGGCGAATAGACAGCGCCGCCGGCGCACGGGCCCATGATCATCGAGATCTGCGGGATCACGCCGGAGCTCATGACGTTGCGCTGGAACACGTCGGCATAGCCGGCAAGGCTGTCGACGCCTTCCTGGATGCGCGCACCGCCCGAATCGTTGAGGCCGATCACGGGCAGGCCGTTCTTCATCGCCGTGTCCATGACCTTGCAGATCTTCTGTGCGTGCGCATCGGAGAGCGCCCCACCGAAGACCGTGAAGTCCTGGCTGAACACCATCACCGGCCGGCCGTTGATCTTGCCATGTCCGGTGATCACCCCGTCGCCGGGGATGCGCTGGTTCTCCATGCCGAAATCGGTGCAGCCGTGCTCGACGAACATATCGAACTCCTCGAAGGAGCCCTCGTCGAGCAGCACTTCCAGCCGCTCGCGCGCCGTCAGCTTGCCCTTGCCGTGCTGCGCTTCGATACGCCGTTCGCCACCGCCCAGGCGCGCTGCGGCACGCTTCTTCTCCAGGACGTGGAGCATTTCCTGCATGTGATGGTCCCCGCGCTTGGCTGACGGCGGTTGCCCATAGCACCTGACAGGACGCCTTGCCAGCGACCGGCACCGCATGACGAAACAATCTTGCGTGGTTTGCGCAGCGCGCTTTGTCCTTCCCCCGGAGGGGGAAGGTGCCCGAAGGGCGGAAGGGGGATGGCGCAACACCTACGGCGCCGCGCTGGTTGAGGCATCCCCCTTCCGGCGCTGGCGCGCCACCTTCCCCCTCCGGGGGAAGGACTAGCGTTTAGCGCCCGCGGTAGACGCAGTCCCAGCTATGGCGGTCGATGAAGCGGTCGAGATCGCCGCGGGCGCCGCGGAAGACGCTGCGGTCGACCAGCTCGCGGCCGATCTTGCCGGCGGGGAAGTCGGCGATGGGACCGTTGTCGCCGCTGGTGTATTGCCACAGGCTCCAGCTCGACCACGGCGTACCCGCCAGGCGCGGCAGGATCATGCCGCCGCGCAGGGCATTGCCGAGATGGTCCGTGTTGACCTTGTAATTGGCAATCCACAGCGGGTTCCGCCCCAGCAATTGCCACAGGCCTGGCGTGGCTATGATCTCGGCGCGCTGCTCATGGATGAAGTTCTCATACGCGTACACCAGGACGTCCCGCTCCGTGCGCGTCATGGCGCGGCGCAGGAAGCGGCCGACCTCCGCAGCACGCATGTAATGGTCCCGGTCATTGCCGTGCGGCTCCCAGTCGAGTGCCAGCACGACCCGGCGTTTGGCTTTCGGCAACTGATCGCATGCCGCTTTCACGATGCGCAGGAAGTCGTCGGCCTGGCGGTCACCGCTATCGCTCGGGGTTGCCCAGTGATACGCGCCCAGCCGCAAACCGGCGCGCGCAACCTGCTGGAAGCGATCCGGAAACGCCGCATCGATATCGTTGGGCGTGCCCATGTCGCGCCCCAGCGTCGCGCGATGGATCACCAGGTGAATGCCAAAGCGTTTGCGCAGCGTACTGTCGATCGGAATCGTGTTGTGGCTCGACAGGTCCAGAACGGCCGAAGAGTACACAGGCGCCCGGCTGGCCGTCGCCGCAACCGGCCGCATCGAACGCTCGGCGATCTGCACGGGATGATGCTGGGCGGCGACAGGAAACGCCGCGAACCACGCCACCGCAAAGGCAACAACTCTGCCAACCACCAACTACTCTCCCCCGCATGACCGGGCCTGGCAGCGGCCCGACTGCAAAAATCCTACTACAGCAGACGTGCAGTGCCCAGCAGATCCAGAAACCGGGCCCCAGCGTCGATGTCGTGCTTCAGGCGCTGGTGGCGTGCGGTCGCTTCAGAATCTTCACCCCACTTTTCGATCTCGTAGAGGGCATCGAGCTCCGCCGCCTCGAACGCAGCCGCCGAACCAATGCGCCCCTCTGCCACCGCGAGCGCAAGGACGACAGAGCCCATGGCGGCCGTCAGGTTGAAGAGCGCCGACAGGCCGAAATCGCTATGCGCGGCGACAGCCCGTGTGATGGCGTCCAGGGATGCCGCCGGCTGAGGGCGGTAGCGCACGCCTTCGGCCAGCTCGAGGGGCGCTCCATAGCGGCTCGCAGCCCAGTCGAGCAGCGGCTGCCAGATGCGCGCCTGGCGGACCACCAGTTCGGTCGGCGTCGCAGCGCGATAGCACAACAAGTCGGAACCGGCGTATTTGGCGGTGTCCTCAATGACCCTGGTGCGCTGGCCGCTGACCCGGTCGATGGCCGTGGCCGCGAGGCGCATCAAGGGCATCTCCAGGGGCCGGATGTCGCCCTGCTCAGGCTGGTCGTTCCATTCACCGGCAATGGCTTCGGCAAGGCGTGCGTCCGGCAGGATCAGTGGCCGGCCCGCCGGCGTGCGGATCGGCCGTCTGTCGAGACGTACATCGAAGCCGCCTTCGGCCGGCTCGGCCGTTGCGGCTCTGTAGAAACGCCTGATCGTGCCGGTTGCCATCGACTCAACGACGCCGAATGCGTGGCGGCACGTACTCGGGCTTGACTGCCGGTGGCTTCGGCAGTTGCGCCCGCAGGTTGGGGCGCAGCCTTTCGAGCCGCGCCAGCACGGAAGCACAGGGATTCAGTCCTCCCGGCGCGCGACCTGCAGCCGTGATCGCCGCGGTCAGGCTGGCGACCCGCTGGCCTGCTGGCACTTTCATGATCGCGCTGGTGTCCGTTTCAGCCGATGCCTGGGCCAGCGTGCCCGTCCAGCGCAGCGGCAGCGCGACGGTCAACAAAGCCAGCTCGCGTGGCTCCGGCCACATCAGCAGGCCGACCTGTTCGTTGCGCATGTGAATGTAGCCGCCACCGATCGCGGTAAAGCGCGGAGCATCCAGCACCAGCTTGCGGATGTTGGCAGCACCACGCTCGCCTTCGGGCCTGCCGCCGAACTCGATCCGGCCGGCGGCGCAGTTCAACACCGCTGGTTTGTCCTTCAGGCCCAGGATGCGGGTCCACTCGGCGGTGAACAGATGCGCTGCCTCGCGGGTGATCTCCGCCTTGCCCAGGACGAAATCGAGATTGCCGACGGCAAGGCCCAGCGACTCCCGCAGCGAACGGCCGGAGCCGCGCAGCCGCATTTCGAGATCGACCATCCCGCCTTTGACACCGGAGCTGATATCCAGCAGCGCGAAGAGCGCATCGAGCGGCAGTTTGGAGGCCGTCGCGCTCAGCGTCAGCACGGGCGCCGAACCGCTGGCATCAATCTGTGCCTCCAGCCCGATCTGGCCAGACCCGATCGTTGCGACCGGCCGAACGGCGAGCTTGCCATCGTTCACGGTCACGTTCAGGGAGGCCGCCTGCATCTCCACGGCAGCGCCAACCACCTGGTTTACACGCAACGCCAGGGATCCGTGCCAGCTTCGGATGAAGTCCAGCGGATAGCGGTCGTTCGGAATGACACGGCCATCGTCCGGCGTCGTGTTGCCCGAAGGCGCCGGCGTTGCCGGAGGTGGTGGCGCTGGCGGCGGGGCTGCCGGTGCCGCGGCCTGCGCGCTGCCGGCGGGCGGGGCCCCGGCGGGTGGTGCCAATGCCGCGGCGCGTGCCTTGAAGTCGGCCACGTCCAGCCGTTCGCTGGCGAGAGTGGCGGCAATCGTCGGCGGCTTGCCCGACCGGCCCGGGCGCAAGACGATGTCGCCCTGGAAGACAGTGTCCCCGACCTTCAGCGTGGCGACGTCGAGCTTCGTTCCGCTGCGAGGGTTCGTCAGCTTCACCTTCAGAGCAAACGGTGCCGTCTCTGGCAGCGTCAAGTTCAGCAACCGCCCCAGGCCGGCAAGGCTGCGCCCCTCGAGCTCGGCCGACACCTCCGTCCGGCGCGCGACTACGGAGCCCGACAGCGACACCGGCGAGCCGCCCAGCGTGCCACGCATCTCGAGGTCGCCGGGCAAGCCTTTCAGCCAGCCGTCGAAGGTCCCGGCCCTGATCAAGGCGAGCGACAGCGGCTCGCTGTTGTTGATACGTCCAACAAACTCGCCGCTCACGACCGCGCCCGCGTTCGGGGCCGTGCCGGAGAACCGGTCAATGACCAGAACAACTGGCGGCTGGTTGCTGGCGCGCAGCGTCAATGTGGAGGCTTCGACGTCGATCTGGCTGATCCATGGAAGGGTGGGCGTTGTTCTCACCCGCAGCGAACGGTGCTCGCTGGGATGCGGCCCCGAGCCCTCCACCGGCGGCTCCATCGCCAGATTGCTGCGGCCTTCGCCGTCTTCCTCGATCAGGATATCGGCGCCAAACAACTGAAGGCGGGCAATGCGCACCTCGCCCAGCAGCAGGGAGACCGGGTCGAGATGGAAGACCAGCCGCTTGATGCGGGCCATCTCCGGCCGCGAGCCGCCCGGCGCGTTGGCCAGCACCACATCCTCGGCGACCGCCGATGGCGACAGCGTGAAGTTGACATGCAGGCCGCCGTGCATGGCAAGCTCGCGGCCCGTCGCCTTGCGCACCTGTTCGGCGATCTGATTCTGGTAGCGGCTGAGATCGCGGCTGCTGGCCCACAGGTACAGTCCGGCCGGCACCAGGACCGCTACCGCCAATATGAGAGCCGTGATCCTGAGAAAGCGTCTCACCCGCTCACCCGCCTTGTCAGGCTGCACCGCCAAACCGCTGCGGCGCTGTTCTTTATTGTTTACCGGGAACCAGCCCGCGCGTCGCGCGGCATTTCGAGCCCCAGCGCCTGGACCGTCGCCCGGAAATGCGGCGGCGGCGGGGCGAACAGTCGCAGCCTGTCCCGGCCCGGCCGCGGCAACTCCAGCCGTGCTGCGTGCAGGTGCAGCCGCCGCGCGATGTCTGCGGCGTCAATGAAGGCATTGTCGCCGCCATACTTGCCGTCGCCCAGGATCGGCGTACCCAGCGATGCGCAATGCACGCGCAACTGGTGGGTCCGCCCGGTCAGGGGCCGCAAGACAAGTAACGCCGCGCGCTTGCCGGCGCAATCCGCGACCTCATAGTCCGTAACGGCCCTGTCGCCTGCTTCATCGACAGTCATCGCCTCGCGGCCGAATGCAGCGCCGCCGGCCTTCGACAGGGCCAGGTCGATCGTGCCGCGGGTCACGCGCGGTACGCCCACGACAACAGCCCAGTATTCTTTCAGCGTCTGGCGATTGCGAAATGCCTCGGCCAGGCGCGCCGCCGCCGGCGCACTCCGCGCCACCAGCAGCAACCCGCTTGTATCCTTGTCGAGGCGATGCACCAGCCGCGGCCGCTCGGCCGAACCGAAGCGCAGCGTATCGAGCAGGCCATCAACATGCAGCCTGGTGCGGCTGCCGCCCTGCACCGCCAGCCCTTGCGGCTTGTTCAGCGCAATCAGCTCATCGTCCTTGTAGACAACGCTGCGGACCAGCGCGGCGGCAGCCTCCTCGTCCTCAATGCGCGGCGCGGTCGGTACCGTTTCCACGGACGGCAGGGGCGGTATCCGGATCTGCTGCCCGGGCGCGAGACGATCGCCCGCCTGCGCCCGCCGGCCATCAAGGCGAACCTGGCCCGTGCGCAGCAGCTTTTCCAGCCGGCCATGGGGCACGGCCGGGTAGTGCCGGCGGAACCACCGGTCCAGGCGCAAGCCGGCATCGTCATCACGCACGGCGATGATCGCCACCGCGACGGAGGGCGCTGGCTTCATGCACCGAACCTATCGACGCGGCTTGACCGGAACAAGCGACCCCTGGAAGCTGTCCGTGCAAGCTCAGGATCATGTCCGCCATCACCCTTTCCTGCACGGACACCGTTGACGGCCTTCTCGTGCCCGAGCGGATCGCCATCGACTCGCTGGCGCCCGTTTCGCCGATTGCCGTGCAGCCACAGACTGTCAGCGCCCGGCTTTTCCGGCCCGATCGCAGCGGGCCGGTGGCAGCGATGGTGATCCTCTCCAGCAGCGCGGGCATCCAGCGACATCGGGAGCTGTTCTACGCGGCCCGGCTGGTGCGCGCCGGCATCGCGGCCTGCGTGGTGGACAGCTTCGGACCGCGCGGCGTGCGCTCCACCGTCGCCGATCAGAGCCTCGTGACCGCCTTTCAGATGGAATGCGATGCCCATGCCGCACTGCGCTACCTGCAGCGCGACCGCGGTATTGATCGGGCGCGCATTGGCATCATGGGTGTCTCCAAGGGCGGGGTTACCGCGGTGAACAGCGCGCTCGCCGTGCGGCGTCACTGGCGCGGCGTCGAAGAGACCTTCGCACTGCACGTTGCCATCTGCCCGGGCTGCGTGGCGCAGCACCGCGATCCCGCGACGACGGGCGCACCGATGTTCTTCATGCTGGCCGAATACGATGACTACACGCCCGCCCACTACGCACTCGCCTACGCTGCCCGTATGCGGGCAGCCGGCAGCAGCGACGTCCGCATCAAGATCTACAAGGCCCATCACGGTTGGGAGTCAGTGGGGCCCCTTTATCACATCCCCCTGGCACAGAATTATTCGGATTGCCCCAACCTGATCGAAGACGACGGTCGTCACTTCGTGGCCGCCGCCGGTCGGGCCATGACAGAGGCCGAGTACCGCCTCTGGGTGCGGGAGGCGGGCCTGCTGCGGCTGGGGGCTCATGCGGGCGGCGGCACGGTTGCCCTGCGCGAACGGGCGGCGGACGACCTGGTTGCCTTTCTGCGTGGGCGCGCATTCAACTGAACGCGACCAGTCCGAACCCGCACCCGCCGGCGACGTTCATAAAAGTGCCAGCGGTAACCGCCGCGGGTAGCGTCACGAGACTGGCGCAGTCGCTCATTTTTCCCTATAACAGGGCAAAAGGTGGGAGATTGCTAGTGGTTGGGGTGATTTGTTCGAGTATGCGGATCGGCCGGGCCTGCCTGACCGCCCTGGTGGTCTGGGCCGTTGCCGATATCCCCGCAGCCTGGGCCAGCGATGCCGTTGCGGCTGCGCTGAAGTACCGGATTCAGACAGCCCTGCGGTCGGCCACCGATGGCTCGGAACCGATGCTGGTGGCGCTGGGCAAGGTCTACGCCGACCGGGACCATGCACCGCTCTGGTATGACGAGGACAAGCTTACCCCGCGGGCCGAGCGGCTGATCGCTGCGCTGAAGTCCATTCACGAGGACGGGCTCGAGCCGGAAGATTACGACGTCTCTGTCATCGAGAAGCTGATCACGTCCGAGACCGCCATCGATCGCGCGCAGGCAGACTTCCTGATGAGCCGGGCGCTGATCATGGCCGGGGCCGACATGTCCAGCGGCCGGGTCAACGCCAATGCCATTGCCAAGGACATGTCGCCCGTCCAGCGCCGGCCGGACTACACGATGCTGGCCCGCGACGGGCTTGTAGCGGCCGACCCGGGCGCCTTCATCCAGTCGCTCGCCCCCGCGGGGCGGCAGTATCCGGCGCTGAAGAGGGCGCTGGCGGAATGGCGCGAGCGGGCGAAGACCGAGACCTATACCAAGGTGCCGCGCGGCGGCCTGCTGCGAGCGGGCAAGTGCGACGAGCGTGTGCCGTTCATTCGCAAGCGCCTGGCCGAAACCGAACCTGATGTCCCGGCGGCGACCGGCGATCCCAACTGCTACGACGAGGCGCTGGTGGAAGCGGTCAAGCGCTTCCAGGAGGCACACAACCTCACCGTCGACGGGGTCGTCGGTCCCAAGCTGACGGCCTCGCTGAACATCTCGATCGAGGAGAAGGTACAGCAGATCATCGTCAACATGGAGCGGCGGCGGTGGGCGCCCGAGACCCACGGCGAGCGCTATCTCTGGATCAACGCCGCGGACTACTCGGTCGTCTTCGTTGACGAGGGGCAGGTCGCCTGGCGCAGCAAGGTGATTGTCGGCACGCCCAAGGACCAGACACCCGAGATCAGCAGCACCATGCTGACCTTCCAGACGAATCCCTACTGGACCGTGCCAAGCTCGATTGCCGGGGAAGAATATCTGCCGCTGCTGCGCAAGGACCCGCTGGCGCTGCAGAAATCGAACATGCGCATCTTCGCCGACTGGTCGAGCGACACGGAGCTTGACCCCGCAACCATCGACTGGACCAGCGTCAATCCCAAGGCGTTCCCCTTCCGCATTCGCCAGGAGCCGGGCGCCGGCAACGCCTTGGGCTACATCTTCTTTCCGTTCTCCAACAAGTACGGCATCTATCTGCACGACACATCAAGCCGGTTCCTGTTCACTCAGGGCAGCCGCAATTTCAGTCATGGCTGCATCCGCCTCCAGAACCCGTTCGATTTCATCGAGCGGGCGATGAAAGGCAGCGACGTGGGCCGTGCGGTGGTGGAGGCAACGGCCAATTCCGGCCGGCAGGCAACGTTCCGGTTCCCTGCGCCCATCCAGATCCACGTGACCTACCAGACGGTGTTCGTCGATGAGTCCGGAACGGTCCAGTTCCGCGATGACATCTACGGGCGCGACCGGCTGGTGTTCGCCGCCCTGCGTCGCACCCGCACGCGGATGCGTTAGCAAAAGGCCGACTGCTCCGGCCTATTCGTCCTTCTGGCGCTTCTCCCGCAGCTTCGCCCAGTATTCGAGGCGCTTGCGGATCTCGCGCTCAAAGCCGCGTTCGGCAGGGTTGTAGAACGTGCGCCGCGGCATGCTGTCGGGAAAATAGTTCTGGCCCGAGAAGGCGTCGGGCGACTCGTGGTCGTACTGATAGTCCTTGGCGTAGCCGAGCTGCTTCATCAGCCGGGTCGGCGCATTGAGGATGTGCATCGGCGGCGCCAGCGAACCCGTCTCGCGCGCCGCACGCGCCGCAGCGCCGCTCGCAACATAGAGTGCATTCGATTTCGGCGCGGTGGCGAGGTAGACCACGGTCTGCGCGATCGCCAGCTCGCCCTCGGGCGAGCCAAGCCGCTCATAGGCATCCCACGCGGCCAGCGCCTGGACCAGTGCCTGCGGATCGGCCATGCCGACGTCTTCCGAGGCGAAGCGCACCAGACGGCGGGCGAGATAGAGCGGGTCTTCGCCGCCATCGAGCATGCGCGCGTACCAGTACAGCGCCGCATCGACATCCGACCCGCGCAGCGATTTGTGAAGCGCGGAGATAAGGTTGTAGTGGCTCTCCTGCGCCTTGTCGTAGATCGGCGCCCGCTTCTGCAGCAGGCGCGCCAGCTCATCCGGCGACAGCGGCGCTTCGGGCGTCACATCAGCCAGTTGCTCCGCCATGGTCAGCACGTAGCGGCCGTCGCCATCGGCCATGGCACAGAGCGCTTCACGCGCCTGGTCGTTGATCGGCAGCTTGCGCCCGAGCGCAGCCTCGGCGCGGTCGAGCAACGTCATCAGTGCCGGCGTATCGAGTCGGCGCAGCACCAGCACCTGGCAGCGTGAGAGCAGCGCGGCGTTGAGCTCGAACGAGGGGTTCTCGGTGGTGGCGCCGACCAGCGTCACCGTGCCGTCCTCGACATAGGGCAGAAAACCGTCCTGCTGCGCCCGGTTGAAGCGGTGGATCTCGTCCACGAACAGCAGCGTGCCGCGGCCGCCCTGCCGCCGCTGCCGCGCTGCCTCGAACACCTTGCGCAAATCAGCCACACCGGAGAACACGGCCGAAAGCGGTTCGAAATGCAGCCTGACGCGGTCGGCCAGCAGGCGCGCGATCGTCGTCTTGCCGCAGCCCGGCGGGCCCCACAGGATCAGCGAGCCCAGGCGGCCGGCCGCCAGCATGCGGCCAAGCGGCGCATCGGGCGCCAGCACATGATCCTGGCCGACAATGTCCTCCAGCCGCTTCGGACGCAGCCGCTCCGCCAAGGGTGTTGGTGCCAATGCGCTCAGGAGCTCGCCCGACGCCATGAACCGCGTGCCTCAGCCGCGGAAGTTGAACGTGCGCACGTCGCCATCGCGGCGCACCGACACGCTCCACCGTTCGGACTGGCCGCCAACGATCGCCCGCAGCGTCGCGACCGAGTCGATCTCCCTGCCGTTCACGCCCACAATGTAGTCGCCAACCTTCAGGAACTGGGCGGCGAACACGCCTTGCGGGACTTCCGCCACGATCACGCCGGGCGGCGGCTGCTCCAGCGCCATCTCGTCGGCCACGGCTGGCGACATGTTCATCACCGTGATGCCGGTCAGCGGCTGCCGGCCGGTCAGACGCGTGCGGTCGCGTGGCGGCGACTCCGGCGGCGCGGTGATCTTGACGACGAACGTCTCTTCCTGCCCCTTGCGCAGCGCCCGCACCTTGACGGTGGCGTCGACCGGCTGCGTCGCCAGCCGGAAGCGCAAGGCACTCTCGTCATCGATGGGCTGTCCGTTGATGGTCAGCAGGACGTCGCCGACCTTCACGCCGGCGCGCGCCGCGGGCCCGTCTTCGGCCAGGATCCGCACGATCACCCCCTGCGGGCGCGGCATGCCCAGGGACTGTGCCAGATCCGCGGTGACCCGCTGCACGCTGACGCCAAGCCACGGCCGCGACAGCCGCGTGCCCTTCTCGGCCGCATCGATGATACGGGCCACGATGTTGGATGGCGTCGCAAAGCCGATGCCGATGCTGCCGCCATTCTGCGAGTAGATCGCGGTGTTGATTCCGACCACCCGCCCGTCGGTGGTCAGCAGCGCACCGCCGGAGTTGCCTGGATTGATCGCCGCGTCAGTCTGCAGGAAGAAGCCGCTCTCGGTAACGCTGCCGCCGCTACGGGCAACGGCGGAGATGATGCCGGAGGTGACGGTCTGCTGCAGGCCGAACGGATTGCCGATGGCCAGCACAAGATCGCCAACCTCGACGGTGTCCGAGTCCCGCAGCTCAAGCCAGGGCAGCGTCTCGCCGCCGGTATCGATTTGCAGCACGGCGAGATCATACCGCCCGTCCGACAGCACGACCTTGGCCGGAAACTCGCGCTTGTCGGCGAACACGACCTGGATTTCGTCGGCATCGCGCACGACATGGGCGTTGGTGACGATCAGCCCGTTGGGCCGCACCACGACGCCGGATCCCAGCGCGTTCTGCACGCGCTCGCGCGGCAGGGCACGCATGAACCGGTCACCGAAGAAACGGCGAAACACCGGATCGTCAGCAAAGGACGGCCGCTGGGTCTTGATGCGCGTGCGGGTATAGATGTTGACGACCGCCGGCGAGGCTCGCCGCACCAGCGGCGCGAACGAAAGCTGGATCTGCTCGCGGCTCGCGGGCACCGACTGCGCCAGCAGCGGGCCGGAATGATCCTGCGCGGCCGCCTGAACAGGGCCGAAGAAGACAAGTGCGGCGCCGGCCGCAAGCAGGAGTCTGCGCATGATGACGATCGTTCCGCCTGTCGGCGTGACTATTCTAGCCGGTCACGCCTGACGTGGACAAAGAAAGAGGCGGCACAATGGCCGCCCCGCTTCATTCGGATCCTGATTACCCGTGTCGCTCCGCTGGCGAGACCTGGGACCACCGCTTCATGGTGAGCTTGTCGAACCATGAAGCGGCCGGCCTCGCCGCGCTGCACCGCCTTCATGGTTCGACCCGGTGGATGCGAAGCATCCACCTGTGCTCACCATGAAGGCTGTTTCGACATTGGATGCCGCAAAGGCTAGGCCTGGGCCTGCTCGGCTTCTTCCTCCGTCGCCTTCTCGGCGGTGGGACCGCTGTCCTTCCCCTTGGCGTCGGGGTCGCGGTCGACCAGCTCGATCACCGCCATCGGGGCGGCGTCGCCATAGCGGAACCCGGCCTTCAGCACCCGCGTGTAGCCGCCCTTGCGGTTCTTGTAGCGGTCGGCCAGCGTCGTGAAGAGCTTGTCGACAATGGCCTCGTCATTGGCCAGCGCCGCCAGCGCCTGGCGCCGGGCATGCTGTCCGCCGCGCTTCCCCAGCGTGATCAGGCGTTCGACCTGCGGCCGCAGGTCCTTGGCCTTGGGCAGCGTGGTGCGGATCTGCTCGTGCTTGAGCAGCGCCAGCTCCAGGTTCATGAACAGGGCCTTGCGGTGCCCCGACGGCCGATTGAGCTTGCGGCCATTCAATCCGTGTCGCATGTGCAGTCTCCTTTGTGTTTATCGACGTGCGGCGGCAAGCCGGCGCACGCGTTGGGGTCACCCTCGTGCCGCAACGGCGGAACGAGGACGCCCTGGTTTCTCCCCGCGCTGGCGGGAAGCAGGAATGTCAGTACGGCTCCTCCAGACGCTTGGCCAGCTCCTCGATGTTCTCGGGCGGCCAGTTGGGGATTTCCATGCCCAGATGCAGGCCCATCTGCGCCAGGACTTCCTTGATCTCGTTCAGCGATTTGCGCCCGAAATTGGGAGTCCGCAGCATCTCGGCTTCGGTCTTCTGCACCAGATCGCCGATATAGATGATGTTGTCGTTCTTCAGGCAGTTGGCAGAGCGGACCGAAAGCTCGAGCTCGTCGACCTTGCGCAGCAGGTTGCGGTTGAACGGCAGCTCGTCGGCAGCTTCGACCGGCCGCGCCGCCTGCGGCTCCTCGAAGTTGATGAACAGGCGGAGCTGGTCCTGCAGGATGCGGGCCGCCAGTGCCACGGCATCCTCCGGGCTCACCGTGCCGTCGGTTTCGATGGTCATCGACAGCTTGTCGTAGTCGGTGACCTGGCCCACGCGGCTGTTGTCGATCTTGTAGGAGACCTTCTTGACCGGGCTGAACAGCGCATCGACCGGGATCAGGCCGATGGGCGCGTCTGCCGGCCGGTTTGCCGTGGCCGGCACGTAGCCCTTGCCGGTCGAGACGGTGAGCTCCATGTGCAGCGAGGCGCCGTCGTCCAACGTGCAGAGCACGAGCTTCGGATCCATGATCTGGATGTCGCCCGTGGTTTCAATCATGCCCGCGGTCACCTCGCCCGGTCCGGTGGCGCGCAGGATCAGCCGGTGCGGACGGTCCGACTGCATCTTGACCGCCATCGACTTGATGTTCAGCACGATGTCGACCACATCCTCGCGAACGCCGGGAATGGACGAGAATTCGTGCAGCACACCATCGATCTTGATCGACGTCACGGCCGCGCCCTGCAGCGACGACAGCAGGATGCGGCGCAGCGCGTTGCCAAGCGTCAGGCCGAAGCCGCGCTCCAGCGGTTCGGCAACCAGTGTCGCCTGCCGCGCCGGCTCGGCACCCGGCTCGATCTGCAGCTTGGTCGGCTTGATCAGTTCTTCCCAATTCTTCTGGAGCACGGGGGATACCTCTCGGATCGGGTTGGAGGCCGGCGGCAGGGCGGCGACCCCCTCTACGTCGAACACCGCGACGCCTTGCGGCATCGCGGCTTGAAAACCGGTCGGCGCAGCCGGCTGGCGCCGGCGCACCGGGAAAGCGTCAGACGCGGCGCCGCTTGGGCGGCCGGCAGCCATTGTGCGGAATCGGCGTCACATCGCGAATTGCAGTCACGCTGAGGCCCACCGCCTGCAAGGCGCGCAGCGCCGACTCGCGGCCGGAGCCCGGGCCGCGGACCTCGATCTCCAGGGTGCGCATGCCGTGATCCATCGCCTTGCGGCCGGCATCCTCGGCGGCCATCTGGGCGGCGAACGGCGTCGATTTGCGCGATCCCTTGAAACCCTGTGCTCCCGACGACGACCAGGCGATCGTGTTGCCCTGGACGTCGGTGATGGTGATGATCGTGTTGTTGAAGGACGCATTCACGTGGGCGATGCCCGACGTGATGTTCTTGCGTTCGCGGCGCCGCGGCCTGCCGGCGGCGGCCGCGGTGCCCGCGGCGGCGGGAGCTTTGCCCATGTGTTGATCCTATCCTCTGGGGCTCAGACAGCCTTTTTCTTGCCGGCAATCGGCTTCGCCGGTCCCTTGCGCGTGCGCGCGTTGGTATGCGTACGCTGGCCGCGTACCGGCAAGCCGCGACGATGCCGCAGCCCGCGATAGCAGCCGAGGTCCATGAGCCGCTTGATGTTCATTGCGACTTCGCGCCGCAGATCGCCCTCCACGACATAGTCGCGATCGATCGCCTCGCGGATGCGCAGCACCTCATCGTCGCTCAGCGTGTTGACGCGCCGATCAAGCGTAACGCCGACCTTGTTGCAGATTTCATTGGCCTTGGCGGGACCGATGCCGTGAATGTACTGGAGCGCGATCACGACGCGCTTCGCGGTGGGGATGTTGACGCCGGCAATTCGAGCCAATTTCCTTGCTCCTTCAAATACTTAGGGCGCGCTCCATGGCATGGAGACAACACCCGCGGCGCTCCGGAAAGCGGGGGATTATATGAATCGCGACCTGCGAGTCAATTCCCGGCTTTGTCAAGCCTTTCCAAGGGCTTCCTTGAGCTGACGGTAGACCTCGTCGATCGCGGCCATGCCATCGATCCACTGCAGCCGCCCCGCCTTTTCGTAGCAGGGCAGGATCGGTGCAGTCTGTTCGTTGTAAACGCGGATACGCTGTTTCAGGGTTTCGGGGTTGTCGTCCGGGCGCAGGGGCTGGCCTGCTGCCTTCGCTTCGCGAGCCCGATTGTCGATGCGGTCGAACAGCACCTTCTCATCGACCCTGAGGGCGACGATGCGGTCGATCTGGAGGCCCTGTGCCTGAAGTGCGTCGTCGAGCGCTTTTGCCTGCGCGACGGTGCGCGGAAAACCGTCAAGCACGAAACCGCGAGCGCAGTCAGGCGCCTTGATGCGTTCCAGCAGCAAGCTCACCACCAGGTCGTCCGGCACCAGATCGCCGCGCGCCATGATGTCCTTGGCGCGCAGGCCAAGCTCCGTACCGGCAGCGACGGCCGCGCGCAGCATGTCGCCGGTGGAGAGCTGGCGCAGGCCGAACTCCTCCTCCAGCCGGCGCGCCTGTGTCCCCTTCCCGGCACCCGGGGGGCCCAGCAGGATGAGCTTCATCGTCCCTTGCTCCCCTTGAGGCGTGCCTGGCCGATCAGATCGCCGTACTGATAGGCCATCAGGTGCGACTGCACCTGGTTGATGGTGTCCAGCGTGACCGACACCACGATCAGCAGGCTGGTGCCGCCGAAGTAGAACGGCACGCCGCCGCGCGCGATCAGCACCTCCGGGATGATGCAGACGAACGCCAGATACGCAGCGCCAATCACCGTGATGCGTGTCAGCACATATTCCAGGTAGTCGGCGGTATTCTTGCCCGGACGGATACCCGGCAGAAAGCCACCGTACTTCTTGAGGTTCTCGGCCGTCTCGCTCGGCTGGAACACGACCGTGGTGTAGAAGAACGTGAAGAAGACAATCAGCAGGACATAGGTCAGCAGGTAGGCCGGCTGTCCGTGACCGAAATAGACGGAGATCGTCTGCATCCAGCCCGAGGTCTGGCCACCCTGGAAGCCGGCGATCGTCGCCGGAAACAGCAGCAGCGACGATGCAAAGATCGGCGGAATGACGCCCGAGGTGTTGATCTTCAGCGGCAGGTAATTGGTGGTCACCTGCGAGCCGTAGCCCGTGAACCGTTTGGGATACTGAACGAGGATGCGCCGCTGCGAGAGCTCCACGAAAACGGTGAAAGCCACCACGGCCACGGCGCCGACGGCAAGCCCGATGATGAACAGTGCCGACAACGCGCCGGTACGGCCCAGTTCCAGCGTGTGCACCAGCGCGCCCGGCATGGCCGCAACGATGCCGGCGAAAATGATCAGCGAGATGCCGTTGCCGACACCGCGTGCCGTCACCTGTTCGCCGAGCCACATCAGGAACATCGTGCCGCCGGTCAGGGTCACGACGGTCACGAAGCGGAAATAGAGTCCCGCCTCGACCACGACAGGGCCGACACTGCTGGTCTGGGCCTCCAGGCCGACGGCGATGCCGTAGGCCTGCAGCGCCGCAAGGAATACCGTACCGTATCGTGTGTACTGGTTGATCTTCTTGCGGCCCGCCTCGCCCTCTTTCTTCATCGCCTCGAACGACGGCACCACCGTCGTCAGGATCTGCATGATGATCGAGGCCGAGATGTACGGCATGATGCTGAGCGCGAGGATCGACATGCGGCCGATCGATCCGCCCGAGAACACATCAAGCAGGCCGGCAATGCCCCCCGCCTGCTGCTGGAAGACTTCCGCAAGAGCTGCCGGATCGATGCCCGGGACCGGAATGTAGCTGCCGATGCGATAGACGATCAGCGCGCCCAGGGTGAACCACAGGCGCTTCTTCAGCTCGGTTGCCTTGCTGATATTCGCCCAGTTGAGGTTCCTGGCGAGCTGTTCGGCGGCGGATGCCATGCGGTTTGATCCTCGACGAGCCGACGGCGTCCCGCCGGACTCACTCTGGGCGGCGTGGATGCCTAGGCGGCAGCCTTCTGGCCGGTCCCGGCGATCTCCACCTTGCCTCCCGCCTTCTCGACGGCCGCAATGGCCGGCCCGGAGGCCCCGGCGACGGAAAGGGTTACGCTGGCCGTCAGCTCGCCTTTACCAAGCAGGCGCACGCCATCACGCAACTTGGTAACGAGACCGGCGGCCTGCAAGGCAGCGGCATCAACCGGCTTGCTGGCGTCGAGCCGGCCGGCGTCGATGGCCTTCTGCAAGGCACCCAGGTTCACTTCGGCATATTCGCGCCGGAACGGTTTGACGAACCCGCGCTTGGGCAGCCGGCGGTGGAGCGGCATCTGGCCACCCTCGAACCCCTTGACGGCTACGCCCGCGCGCGACTTCTGGCCCTTCACGCCGCGGCCGCCCGTCTTGCCCTTGCCCGAGCCGATGCCACGGCCGACCCGCATGCGCGGCTTGCGCGCACCGGGATTGTCGGAGATTTCATTCAGCTTCATGACTGCGGTTCCCGAACGCCAGGCGCGGCCGCAACCGGCCGCTGGCCGCTCACTTCGCCGGCTCGATCCGGACGAGGTGATGGACCTTGTTGATCATGCCGCGCACCGCGGGCGTGTCTTCAAGCACGCGGCTGCGATGGCGCTTGTTGAGACCGAGACCGATCAGGGTCTCACGCTGGCTCCTGGTGCGACCGATCGGACTGCCGATCTGGGTCACCTTGATGGTCGGCTTGGCGGACACGATCGCTCTCCTCAGGCCGCTTCGACCGCCTGCTCGTCGCGGCGGCCGAGAATGTCAGCCACCTTCTTGCCGCGGCGCGCCGCCACCGTACGCGGCGACTGGACGCTGCCCAGGGCATCGAAGGTTGCCTTGATCATGTTGTGGGGATTGGAAGTTCCCACCGACTTGGCAACGACGTCCTTCAGCCCCACCGTCTCGAACACGGCGCGCATGGCGCCACCGGCAATGATGCCGGTGCCGGCCGGTGCCGAGCGCAGCACCACGCGACCGGCGCCGAAATGGCCCACCACGTCATGATGCAGCGTGCGGCCTTCGCGCAGCGCCACCCGCATCATGCCGCGCTTGGCGGCTTCGGTCGCCTTGCGGATCGCCTCGGGCACCTCGCGCGCCTTGCCGGTGCCGTAACCGACACGCCCGCGCTGGTCGCCGACAACCACGATGGCAGCAAAGCCGAAGCGCTTGCCGCCCTTGACCGTCTTGGACACACGGTTGATGTCGACGAGGCGGTCGACGAGTTCGCTCTCCTCGCGCTCGGCGCCCGCATCGCGCCGCTGGCCGCGACCGCCCTCGCGATCCGACCGGCGGCCGCGGCCGCCGGCGCCTTCGCCGCCCTCGCGCGGGCCGCGGCCCGAACCCGGTGCACGTGCCATGGTCTATCGTCTCCTGATCAGAACGCCAGACCGCCTTCGCGGGCGGCGTCGGCCAGCGCCTTGACGCGGCCATGGAAAAGGTAAGCACCGCGGTCAAACACCACCTGGCTGACCCCGGCCTTGATGGCGCGCGCCGCGATGAGCTTGCCCACCTCGACCGCCGCTGCCTTGTCGGCGCCGGTCTTGAGCTTGCCCTTCAGCTCGGCATCCGCCGATGACGCGGCTGCCATGGTATGGCCCTTCGCATCGTCGATCACCTGGGCATAGATGTGCTTGCTGGAGCGGAACACGCTCAGCCGCGGACGCTCGCCTGCCTTGCTGCGGAGCTGATGCCGCACGCGCCGCCGGCGCCGTTCGAACAGACTCTCGGACATGGTCGTGCTCCGGCCCTACTTCTTCTTGCCTTCCTTGCGCAGGATGTGCTCGCCCGCGTACCTGATGCCCTTGCCCTTGTAGGGCTCGGGCGGCTTCATGCCGCGAATCTCGGCTGCCACCTGGCCGACCCGCTGGCGATCAGCACCGCTGATCTCGATCTCCGTCGGCTTCGGCGTCTTGATGCCGATGCCGGTGGGGATCGGATAGGTGACCTCGTGGCTGAACCCCAACTGCAGCTTCAGGGCCTTCGCGTCCGCCGCTGCGCGGTAGCCCACGCCCTCGATCAGAAGGTTGACGGTATAGCCCTCGTGAGCGCCCTGGACCAGATTGCGCAGCAGGGCGCGGCTGGTGCCCCAAAGCACGCGGGAGCGCTTGGTGTCCTCGCGCATCTTCACCGTGATCTCGTTGCCCTCGCGGGCCACGATGATCTCGTCGGCGACACGCAGCGACAGCTCGCCCTTCTTGCCCTTGGCCTTGACCGTCTGCCCCGCAACTTCGACGGTGACACCCGCCGGGATGGGAACGGGATTCTTGCCGACGCGCGACATGGTCAGAACACCTTGCAGATGACCTCGCCGCCAACATTGGCGACGCGGGCCTCGTTGTCGGACATGACGCCGCGGGGCGTCGACAGGATCGAGATGCCAAGCCCGTTGTAGTGCTTGGGCAGGTCGGCAATCTTCGAATAGATCCGCCGGCCAGGCTTGGAGACGCGCTTGATCTCGCGGATCACCGGCCGTCCGTTGTCGTACTTCAGCTCGATGCGCAGCTCGCGCACGCCGGGACGAAGTTCTTCCTCGAAGAAGCCGCGGATGAATCCTTCGCGCTGCAGGACGTCGAGCACGTTGGCGCGCAGCCGCGAGGCGGGCGCCGTGACACTGTCCAGACGGGCCGACTGCCCGTTCCGGATCCGTGTCAGCATGTCACCGACGGGATCGCTCATCGCCATAATCGGTTTCTCCGTCTCACCAGCTCGACTTGACCACGCCCGGAAGCTGGCCTCGCGAGGCCAGGTCGCGCAGGCCGATGCGCGACAGCCGGAACTTGCGGTAGACACCGCGCGGGCGCCCGGTCATCTCGCAGCGGTTGCGTACGCGAACGCGCGCACCGTTGCGCGGCAGCTCGTTGAGCCTGAGTTGCGCTTCAAAGCGCTCCTCGATCGGCCTGGAGCGATCCATCACGATCTTCTTGAGGGCCGCACGCCGCGCGAGCTGCTGCTTCGACAGCTTCTGGCGGCGCTTGTTCTTTTCGACCATGCTCGTCTTGGCCATGTGACCGTCTCCCGCCCCTCAGTTGTAGAAGGGGAAATCGAAGCCCCGCAGCAGCGCCTTGGCCTCGGCGTCCGTCTGCGCGGTGGTGCAGATGATGATGTCCATGCCCCGGACCTTGTCGACCTTGTCATAGTCGATCTCGGGGAACACGAGCTGCTCCTTCAGGCCGAGCGCGTAGTTGCCGCGGCCATCGAAGGACTTTCCGTTCAGGCCGCGGAAATCGCGCACACGCGGCAGCGCGATATTCACCAGGCGATCGAGGAACTCGTACATACGTTCGCGCCGCAGCGTCACCTTGCAGCCCAGCGGCATGCCTTCGCGCACCTTGAAGGTGGCGATCGACTTGCGGGCCTTGGTGATCACCGCCCTCTGGCCGCTGATGAGAGCCAGCTCGGCGGCGGCGTTCTCGACGGCCTTGCGGTCGCCGACGGCTTCGCCGACGCCCATGTTGATGACGATCTTCTCGATGCGCGGCACTTCCAGGGCGTTGCCGTAGCCGAACTCCTGGCGTAGCGCCGGCTTGATCGTCTTCTCGTAGTGCTCTTGCAGACGGGAGGCCATGGTTCTTCCCTACCGGTCGATCTGCTCGCCCGAGGCGCGCGCCACGCGCACCTTGCGGCCATCCTCAAGGAACTTGTAGCCGACCCGCGTCGGTTTGCCGTTCGCGGGATCGATATGGGCGACGTTGGAGGCATGAATCGGCGCCTCGAACGTGACGATCTGGCTCTGCTCGGCCTGCGTGCGCGCCTTCTTGTGGCGCTTGCGCAGGTTGATGCCGGCGATGACCACGCGGTTCTCGTCCGGCAGCACGCGCACCACCTCGCCCTGCTTGCCCTTGTCGCGGCCGGTGATGACCACCACGCGGTCGCCCTTCCTGATCTTCATCTTCGGCATGTCTGGGCGCTCCTTACAGCACCTCGGGTGCCAGCGAGATGATCTTCATGAACTTGCGGGCGCGCAGCTCGCGCGTCACCGGCCCGAAGATGCGTGTCCCGATGGGCTCGTCCTGCTTGGTGATCAGCACGGCGGCGTTGCGGTCGAAGCGGATGGCGCTACCGTCCGGCCGCCTGATCTCGCGCGCGGTGCGCACGATTACGGCCCGGTGCACCTCGCCCTTCTTGACCTTGCCGCGCGGAATGGCGTCCTTGATCGACACGACGATCACGTCGCCGATCGTGGCGGTCTTGCGCTTAGAGCCGCCGAGCACCTTGATGCACTGCACCCTGCGCGCGCCGGAGTTGTCGGCGACGTCCAGGTTGGTTTGCATCTGGATCATGATCTGCTCCCCGGCACGGCGTCAGGACGCCGCTCCTTCCGTCAGGACGACCCACCGCTTGGTCTTGCTGAGCGGCCGGCTCTCGATGATGCGCACGGTCTGCCCGATCTTGATGGCGTTGGACTCGTCATGCGCGTGGTACCGCTTCGAGCGGCGGATGAACTTCTTGTAGATGGGGTGCTGAACGCGCCGCTCGACCTCGACGACGATGGTCTTGTCCATCTTGTCGCTGACGACGACGCCCTGCAGGATTCTTCTTGGCATCTCGGGTTCCTCAGCCTGCGGCCCTGGCCTGGGCGCGCGCCGCCTGCTGGCGGGCGCGGCGCGCGCGGGCCGTGTCGCCGGTCTTCTCGACCAGCAGCGTGCGGATACGGGCGATGTCGCGCCGGACCAGCCGCATGCGGGCCGTGTTGTCGAGCTGGCCGCTGGCCTTCTGGAAGCGGAGATTGAACGACTCGCGGCGCAGGTCGGTGAGCTGCGTCTTGAGCTCGTCCACGGTCTTCGCCCGCAGATCGGAAGCATCGCTCATCATGCGCCTCCCACGGTCATGCTGCGGCTGATGAACCTGGTCTTGATCGGCAGCTTGGCGGCACCCAGCGCGAAGGCCTCGCGCGCAATCGGCTCCGGCACGCCGTCGATCTCGAACATGATGCGGCCCGGCTTGACGCGGCACACCCAGAACTCGGGCGCACCCTTGCCGCTGCCCATGCGCACCTCGGCCGGCTTGCTGGACACAGGTACGTCCGGGAACAGGCGAATCCAGACGCGGCCGGTACGCTTCATGTGGCGCGTGATGGCACGACGGGCGGCCTCGATCTGGCGGGCGCTGACACGCTCGGGCTCCAACGCCTTCAGGCCGAAGGCGCCGAACGCCAGCGTCGTGCCGCCCTTGGCAGCACCGCTGATCCGGCCCTTGAAGGCCTTGCGGAACCTGGTTCTCTTGGGACTCATCATGGCGGCGTACTACCTTCCGATCAGGCCCGGCCCTGCTGCGTTTCCGCGGCGAGCTTGTCCTGGGCCATCGGGTCGTGGACCATGATCTCGCCCTTGAACACCCACACCTTGACTCCGCAGGTACCGAAGGTGGTGAAGGCAGTCGCAGTGCCGTAATCGACATCGGCGCGCAGCGTGTGCAGGGGCACGCGGCCCTCGCGATACCACTCCATGCGCGCGATCTCAGCGCCGCCGAGGCGTCCCGAGCAGTTGATGCGGATACCCTGGGCGCCCAGACGCATGGCCGACTGCACCGCCCGCTTCATCGCCCGGCGGAACGCGACGCGGCGCTCAAGCTGCTGGGCAATGCTCTCGGCGATCAGGGTGGCATCGATCTCGGGCTTACGGATCTCGACAATGTTGAGGCTGACCTCGCCCGAGCTCGACAGCCGGGCCAGGTCCTGGCGCAGCTTTTCGATGTCGGCGCCCTTCTTGCCGATCACCACGCCCGGACGCGCGGTGTGGATCGTTACGCGCGCTTTCTTCGCCGGCCGCTCGATGATGATCTTGCTGACGCCGGCCTGCGCCAGCCGGCCGCGCAGGAACTTGCGCAGGCGCAGGTCCTCGTGCAGCAGGTTGGCGTACTCGTTGCTGGCGTACCAGCGCGAATCCCAGGTGCGGTTCACACCCAGGCGCAGGCCGATGGGATTGACCTTCTGTCCCATTACTCCGTCTCCTCCGCCGCCTGCTCGCGCTCCCGCACCACGATGGTGAGGTTGCTGAACGGCTTCAGGATGCCGGCGCCGCGGCCGCGGGCGCGGGCGTGAAATCGCTTCAGCACCAGCGCCTTGCCGACGCTGGCCTCGGCGACGACCAGCCGGTCGACGTCGAGCTGGTGGTTGTTCTCGGCGTTGGCAATCGCCGACTCCAGCGCCTTGCGCACGTCTTCGGCGATGCGCTTGCGCGAGAACCTGAGCTCGTTCACCGCGGCGGCGGCGGCCTTGCCGCGGATCTGGCCGGCGACCAGGTTGAGCTTGCGCGGGCTGACACGGATCATCCGCGCCACTGCCCGGGATTCGGTGTCCGCCAGCCGGCGGGGACGTGCAGGCTTGCTCATGGCGCGACCTACTTGCTCACCTTCTTGTCGCCGCCGGAGTGGCCATGAAAGACCCGCGTCGGCGCGAACTCGCCGAACTTGTGGCCCACCATTTCCTCGCTCACCAGGACGGGAATGAACTTGTGGCCGTTATAGACGCCGAACGTCAGCCCGACGAATTGCGGCAGGATCGTCGAGCGCCGCGACCACGTCTTGATGACCTCGTTGCGGCTCGACTGCCGGGCGGTGTCTGCCTTCTTCAGCAGATAGCCGTCCACCATCGGACCTTTCCAGACGGAACGTGCCACGATCGTCCTCCTCTGACCCGACGCTCAGCGCGTCGCCTGGCGACGGCGGATGATGAACCGGTCCGTCGACTTGTTGCGCCGGGTCTTCTTCCCCTTGGTCGGCTTGCCCCACGGGGTGACCGGATGACGGCCGCCCGAGGTGCGCCCTTCGCCGCCGCCATGCGGATGGTCGATGGGGTTCATCGCCACACCGCGCGTCACCGGCCGGCGGCCGAGCCAGCGGATGCGGCCCGCCTTGCCGTAGTTCACGTTCTGCTGGTCGGGGTTGCTCACCGCACCGACCGTTGCCAGGCACTCGCCGCGCACCATGCGCACCTCGCCCGACGACAGCTTGAGCTGGGCATAGCCCGCGTCCTTGCCGACGAGCTGGCAATAGGTGCCCGCCGAACGCGCGATCTGGCCGCCCTTGCCCGGCTTCATCTCGACGTTGTGCACGATGGTGCCGACCGGCATGTTCGCCAGCGGCATGGCATTGCCAGGCTTGATGTCGACCCGCTCGCCCGCGACAACCTGGTCGCCGGCCTTCAGGCGCTGCGGCGCCAGGATATAGGCCAACTCACCGTCAGCGTACTTCACCAGCGCCAGAAAAGCGGTTCGGTTGGGATCGTACTCCAGCCGCTCGACTGTCGCCGGCTGGTCGAACTTGCGACGCTTGAAGTCGACCACGCGGTAGCGACGCTTGTGCCCGCCGCCGCGGTGCGGCCCGGTGACATGGCCATGATTGTTGCGGCCGCCGGTGTTCCGCTTGCCCTCGGTGAGGGCCTTGACCGGCTTGCCCTTGTGCAGCCCCGAGCGATCGACCAGCACGAGCTGGCGCAGCGAGGGGGTGACCGGCTTGTAGGATTTCAGCGCCATGGTTCAGTCCGCCTCACAGACCCGTGGTGACGTCGATCTTGCTGCCCTCGGCCAGCGAGATGACAGCCTTCTTCCAGTCGCTGCGACGACCGCGGATGCCCTTGAAGACCTTCTTCTTGCCGCCGACGACGATGGTGTTCACCGCCTTGACCTTGACGTTGAACAGCCCCTCGACGGCCGCCTTGATCTCCGGCTTGCTGGCGTCCAGCGGCACCTCGAACGTCACCTGGCCGTGCTCACTGCCGCCGGTCGACTTTTCTGTAATGACGGGCCGGCGCACCAGCTCGTACATGCGCGCGCGAGAGAGGGTTGGCTTGCGGGCAACGCTCATTGCAGGCGCTCCTCGAGATGCTTTGCTGCGTCGCGCGTAAGCACGAGCGTGTCGCGGCGCAGAATGTCGTAGACGTTGGCGCCCTGCTGCGGCAGCACGTCGAGCTGGGCGATGTTGCGCGCGGCGCGCGCAAAATTCGCCTCGATCTCGGCGCCGCCGATAATCAGAGCGTTGGCGATGCCGAGCTTCTTCAGCGAGGCCGCCAGCTTGCCGGTCTTTGGTTCCGCCACGACCGCCGACTCGAGCACTACAAGCTTGCCCTCGGCGGCCTTGGAGGCCAGCGCCGAACGCAGCGCCAGCTTGCGCACCTTCTTGGGCAGATCGATCTCGTGGCTGCGCACGACGGGGCCGAAAGCCTTGCCGCCGCCGCGGAACTGCGGCGCGGCGCGGTTGCCGTGGCGGGCGCGGCCAGTGCCCTTCTGTGACCACACCTTCTTCGAGGTGGCCTTGACCTCGGAGCGGCCCTTGGTCTTGTGCGTGCCGGCGCGGCGACGCGCTAGCTGCCAGACGACGCAGCGCTGCAGGATGTCCTTGCGCACCGGCGCGGCAAAGACCGCGTCGGCGAGCTCGATCTCCCCGGCCGACGTACCTTCAAGGGTGGTGACGTTGAGCTTCATGACATCAGCCCTTGTTCGCTTCGCCGTCGGGCGCCGTCTTCAGCGCGGCCGGGAACGGCACGTCCTGCGGCGCCTTGCGCTTGGCGGCATCGCGCACCAGCACATAGGCACCCTCATGACCAGGCACCGCGCCCTGCACCAGGATCAGTCCGCGGTCGGCGTCGGTCGACACGATCTTGAGGTTCTGCGTGGTGACGCGCTCGACCCCGAGATGTCCCGCCATCTTCTTGTTGGGGAAGGTGCGGCCCGGATCCTGGCGGTTGCCGGTCGAACCGTGGCTGCGATGCGAGATCGACACGCCGTGCGTGGCCTCGAGGCCGGCGAAGTTCCAGCGCTTCATGGCGCCGGCGAAGCCCTTGCCGATCGTCGTGCCGGTGACGTCGACGAACTGGCCCGCCAGGAAATGCGTGGCGGCAATCTCGGCCCCAACCGGCAGCAACCCGTCCTTGCTGACGCGGAACTCGACCAGCTTGCGCTTCGGCGGCACGCCCTGCTTGTCGAAGTACACGCGCATGGCATCCGACAGGCCGCGTCCGCGCATCCTGCCGCCGTTCTTCTTCTTTTTGGCCTTGACCTTGCCCTTGCCGATGCCGAGCTGGACGGCGTTGTAGCCGTTCTTCTCCTCGGTGCGGACCGCCACGACCTGGACGTTGTCCAGCTTCAGCACGGTCACCGGCACGTGCTCGCCGGCGTCGTTGAAGACGCGGGTCATGCCGACCTTCTGTGCGACCAGTCCGGTGCGCATGTTCGATCCCCTCAGCGCCTGGCTGTCACTGGCCGAGCTTGATCTCGACGTCGACGCCGGCGGCGAGGTCGAGCTTCATCAGCGCGTCCACCGTCTGCGGCGTCGGGTCGACGATGTCGAGCACGCGCTTGTGGGTGCGCATCTCGAACTGCTCGCGCGACTTCTTGTCGATGTGCGGGGAGCGGTTCACGGTGAAGCGCTCGATCCGCGTCGGCAGCGGAATGGGCCCGCGCACGCGCGCGCCGGTCCGCTTTGCGGTGCTGACGATCTCGCTCGTCGACTGGTCGAGGATGCGATGATCGAAGGCTTTAAGCCGGATGCGGATATTTGTGCTGTCCATGGTCTCGCTCCCGCGGCGCGGCGCGGCGAAGTCGCCGCGCCCGGTGGCTCTACTTCAGGATCTTGGTGACGACGCCGGCGCCGACGGTGCGGCCGCCCTCGCGGATGGCAAAGCGCAGGCCCTCGTCCATGGCGATCGGCTGGATCAGCTCGACCTCCATGCGCGCGTTGTCCCCCGGCATCACCATCTCCGTCCCCTCCGGCAGCTTGCACACCCCCGTCACGTCCGTCGTGCGGAAGTAGAACTGCGGCCGGTAGTTGGTAAAAAACGGCGTGTGCCGTCCGC
>QOCQ01000039.1 GCA_003574685.1 Rhodospirillaceae bacterium SYSU D60007 | reverse complement strand
CCCACCTCCATGCCAAAACTGTTACCGATCTATCCGGTCTGTTCCGTCACCGATCTATCCGGTTTGTACAGGGGCCCATCGCGGCAGCGATGGGAGGTGAGGGGCTTCGCGGCCTTGCCGATGGCACGACCTGCCGATCACAAGCACGCCGCCGCGCCTTGTCGCGGCGCCGAGAAGCCCCTCATCCGCCCTTCGGGCACCTTCTCCCCGCCTACGCGGGGAGAAGGCCAGGACGACGCGCTACATGGAATGGTGAATCGATCATGACCATGCTCGGGTTGATGGGGCTTGGCGTCATGGGCGCCAATCTGGCGCGCAATCTTGCCGATCATGACGTGAAGCTCGCGCTCTACGATCCGGCACCGGCAGCGGCCGACCGGCTGGCGCAGGAGCTGGGCGCGCGCGGCGTTGCCAGCACGACGCCGGCGGCGCTGGTGGCAGCCCTGCCGGCACCGCGTACGATCTTCCTGCTGGTGCCGGCAGGGGCACCGACTGACGCCGCGATCGACTCGCTGCTGGCGCATCTCGCGGCAGGGGACGTGATGATCGATGGCGGCAACGCGTTCTATCGCGACACAGCGCGGCGGCAGGCGGCCTGTGGCAAGGCGAATGTCCACCTGCTGGGCTTTGGCGTGTCCGGCGGTGCCGAGGGCGCACGCCACGGTCCGGCGATCATGGCCGGCGGGAACCGCGAAGCACTTCAGCGGCTGGAGCCGATCTTCACGGCGATCGCCGCGAGGGCGCCGGACAATACGCCCTGCTTCGCGCGGGTCGGCGATGGGGCTGCCGGGCATTTCGTGAAGACCGTGCACAACGGCATCGAATACGCGCACATGCAGCTCATCGCCGAGGCCTGGCATTTGCTGCGCCGCCTGCTGCGGCTGCCGCATGAGAAGGTGCGCGACATTTTCGCCCGCTGGGCGCAAGGGGCACTCTCCTCTTTCCTGATGGAATGTGCCGTGCGGGCGCTCGACACCGTCGATGCGGACGGCACACCGCTGATCGAGCGCATCGTCGATACCGCCGAGCAGAAGGGCACGGGGCAGTGGACCGCCAATGCCGCGCTGGAATATGGCGTGCCGGCGCCGACGCTGGCCGAGGCCGTGCATGCCCGCTGCCTGTCGGCGCTGAAGCAGGCGCGGCAGGCGGCAGAGGCAGCGCTGGGCTCATCGACAATTGCCTTCAGTGGTGACGCGGGCGCGCTGATCGCGGCACTGGAGCGCGCATTGCTGTCCGCCAACGTTGCCGTGCTGGCGCAGGGATTCACGCTGATCGCCGCGGCCGATGCCGAGCACGGCTGGGGTATCGAGCCTGCCGTCGTGGCGCGCGTCTGGCGCGGCGGCTGCATCATCCGCTCCACCTTGCTGGAACCGATCGCTGCGGCCTTTGCCGCCAATCCGAAGCTCGACAATTTGCTGCGCGAGCCGGTGCTGTGGCGTCGTGTGGCTGCCGGCGATGCCGAATGGCGCCAGGTCGTGGTGACGGCCATCGCGCATGGCGTGCCGGTGCCGGGCTTCGCCTCGGCGCTGGCCTACGTCGATGGCTTGCGCACCGGCCGCCTGTGGGCCGACATGATCGCGGCGCAGCGCGACATTTTCGGCCAGCATGGCTTCGCGCGGTTCGACACGCCGGGACGGCACCACGCCGACTGGGCGCCGCTCGACCTGTCGCTGCCGCAAGGCGGGCACTGATCATGTTGGTCATCGTCGTCATGGGCGTGTCGGGCAGCGGCAAGAGCACGGTCGGCCCGCGGCTTGCGGCGGCGCTGGGCGGCGACTACGCCGAGGGGGACGCGTTTCATCCGCCGGCCAACATCGCGAAGATGAAGCGTGGTGAACCGCTGGACGATGTCGATCGCAAGCCCTGGCTTGAGGCGATGGCCGCAGCAATCCGCGGCTGGACGCAGGCGGAGCGGCCCACCGTGCTGAGCTGCTCGGCCCTGAAACGCAGATACCGCGACATCCTGCGCAGCGGCGCTGCGGATTTGCGGTTCGTGCATCTGGCCGGCGACAAGGCGCTGATCGCGGCGCGCATGGCGGCGCGGAAGGATCATTTCATGCCACCGGCGCTGCTCGACAGCCAGTTCGCCGCCCTGGAGCCGCCCGGTCCGGACGAGGCCATCGTCGTTTCAATCGACCAGCCGCCCGATGCCATCGTCGCCGAAGCTCTCGCCAGGCTCGGCGCGGCGGTTGGTGGCGCTACCGCCCCCGAAACCGTGGCGGACGCTTCTCCTTGAAGGCGCGCGCGCCCTCCTGGCCGTCCTCGCTTTCGCGCACGCGCTCCAGATCGACCATGGCGCGCGCCATCAGCTCCGAAGGGCCGCGCGGCAGCACCTGCTGCGTCACGAAGCGCTTGATGGTCTTCAGCACCAGTGGCGCGAATCCGGCCAGCTCCTGGCCCCAGGCCACGGCTTCCTCGACGTGCTTGCCGGCGGGCACCACCTTGTTGACCAGCCCGACCTCATAGGCACGTTGCGCCTCCATGGGGCGGCACATCATGATGATCTCCATCGCGATCTTGTGCGGGATGCGCGCCGGCAGGCCCGAGATGATGCCGCCGGTGAAGCCCAGCTTGGCTTCGGGATAGGAGAACTTCGTCGTTTCGCTGGCGATGCACAGATCGGCCATCATGACAACGACCATGGCGCCGCCGACGCACCAGCCGGAGGTGGCGGCGATCACCGGCTTCTCGGTCTGCACGCCCAGCGTCGGCACGCAGCGCCAGAGCTCGGGCAGATCGGTCACATCGGCGCCGACGGAGAACGCCTTCTCGCCGGCCCCGGTGATCACCGCCACCTTCTGCCCGTCATCGGCGTCGAATTCGGCAAACCGCGCCTGAAGATCCAGCGCCACCTGCCGGCTGATCGCGTTGCCCTTCTCTGGCCGGTTGATCGTGAAGACCGACACCGCGCCTTCCTTCCTGACCGTCACCACATCCGCCATTCACCATCTCCTTCGCATGTCGCCAAACTATGGCAGCCGCAGCGGGGACGTCCAAGACCGGCCTCGAACTGTCATTCCGAGCGCAGCGAGGAATCTTTCCGCGCCGCCGGATACAAGATCCCTCGCTGCGCTCGGGATGACAGTCTGTTCCTGTCAGCCGGCGCAGGTGTCGTAGGCCTGCCAGAACGGGTAGTGGCGGCTGTGGTCCTGGCGCAGGCGGTCCACGAAGGCTTCGTGCGTCTCCGGTTCCGAGCCCAGCCATGCGGGCGGCTCCTGCGTCGCGCAATCCGCCAGCACGCGCGCGGTCCGCTCGAACAGCGCGGCCAGGCCACGCCGCAGCACGGAGAGCGCCGCAAGCCGTGCCAAGCCGACGGCTTCGGAAGGATGCCGCTCGCGCAGCGCTTCGGCGGCCGTCAGCAGCGTGTCCGGCGGTGTCGCGCCGAACTCGCCATGCCGTTCGCGCACCAGCCGTGCCGCGGCATCCCAGTCGGGCCATGCGATCAGAAACAACAGCGCGTCGGTGGCGGACTTATGCGTCAGCACATGTTCCATCGCACGGCGCTCGGCCTCGAAATCGGTGAAATCAGGCAGCCGGCGCAGGTATTCCCGGAGCATGTCGCGCTCGAGGTTGCGCTCGAATTGCTGCCAGCGCAGCATTTGCGCTTCGTCCTGGCGTCCCAGCGCCTCCAGCGCCTCGAGGCGCTGATCGAGAGTCGGGATCAGGCGGTTGTGGTAGCGCCCGTCATCCAGCCAGCGCAACGCTTCCTCGGCGCGGCCCGCCTTCAGCAGGCGTTCAACGATGGCGCGGACGTTCACCTGCGGCCGTGGCTGCGCCTTCTCCAGCGCGATATAGCCATCGACATCGCCCAGCAGGTCGGCGATCTCGCCCAGCCGGCGGCGAAGCAGCATGGCCCGCATGCCGCTGCGATAAGCATTACGCCCGGCGGTGCCCCAGCGGCCGCCTCGGGGATCGGCCGGCAGCGCTTGCAATTCCGCATTCAGCCGGGTGCGCACCTGGCGCAGGCCGGTCTCACCGAGCACGGACGCGAGGATCGCGGCCACGGCCGGCGCATTGCCGTCGTCGCGCGTACAGCCGGAAACCGCAAGCTCAACGACATCCTGCAGCCGGGCCGGCGGAACCTTGCTCCAGAGAGCTACAAGATCCTCCAGCACAGCCTCTTGCCAAGAGATCATCTCCTCGCGTGGCGGCGGCGCCCGGCGCGCAATGTCAGGCCCTGCCTCGGCCATGCGATAGAGCAGGCCTGTGGCGGCTGTCGCGTCCTTTGGTGTGATCACCTCGGTAACATCGCCGCGCAGCGCATTCACTTCGGCCGCCAGCGATCGGGCTACATCCCGGCTCACTTCCTCGCCCCGCGCCAGCATCGCAATCCGGCGATCGATGTAGTCGGCAAGCACGTCCTCGCCGGCGGCGGCGGCCAGGGCACGCGTCAGCGTCTCGCGCAGCACCTTGTCGCGGCGTGCGTGCTCTGTCAGCAGGACGGCCAGCCGCGATGCGCCCAGCCGTTCGAGATTGGCCGCGCTGACGCTGGTGGGATTGCGGCGAGGTTTGGCCAATGGCGGCTCCGACCCTCCGTGCGGCACGACAAAGCCGGGTATTGCAGCGGCATGGCGACTCGCTGTCAAATCGTTGCCCGTCCCCGCGCTGGCGCACGGCATGTCCGACACGATTGCGTTCACGCTGAACGACCGGCCGGTAGAGGCTACCGGCATATCGCCCGCCATGACGCTGCTGGACTGGCTGCGCGGGCCGGCGCGGCTGACCGGCACCAAGGAGGGCTGCGCCGAAGGCGATTGCGGCGCCTGCACGGTTGTCTTCGAGCGGCTGTCGTCGAGCGGCGCCAGGATCTGCGAACCGGTGAATGCCTGCCTGGTGATGATGGGGCAGGTGCATGGCTGTGCGGTGCGCACGGTCGAGGGGCTGCGCGGTCGCGACGGCGCGCCGCATCCGGTCCAGATCGCGCTGGCGGAAGGCGACGGCACGCAGTGCGGCTACTGCACGCCGGGCATCGTCATGAGCATGTATGCCTTCGTGGCTGGCGGCGAGCCACCCGAACCGACGCTCCTGCACGATGCGCTGGCCGGCAATCTCTGCCGTTGCACCGGCTATCGTCCGATCGTCGACGCCATGGCGCGCGTGGCAGGCCATGCCGCAGATGCCGCACCGCCGCCGGCTGCTGGTTCGGTGACGGGCAACGCTGTGCTGATGCATGGCGCCACGCGTTTTGACGTGCCGGCGACGATGGCCGGACTGCTGGCCCTGCGCCGTGATCACCCCGACGCGTGGCTGCTCGCCGGTGGCACGGATCTGGGCCTGCTGGTGAGCCATGACCGCCAGATACCGGCGCGCGTCGTGCATGTGGCGCGCGTACCGGAGCTGCAGGCCCTGGTCCTGGAGCACGGCCGCCTGCGCATCGGTGCTGCCGTCACCTATGCGCGCTTGCTGCCCTTTCTCGAAGGGCCGCTGGCACCATTCGGTGCCATGGTGCGTCGGCTGGGCTCGCGCCAGATCCGCGCGCTGGGCACCATCGGCGGCAATATCGGCACGGCTTCGCCCATCGGCGACACGCTGCCGGTGTTGCTGGCGCTGGATGCCAGCGTCCGTCTGCGGTCCGCGGCACGTGGCGCGCGCCTTGTCGGCATCGACGATTTCTTCACCGGCTATCGCAAGACGGTGCTGGCGCCGGACGAGATCATCGAAGCCGTTGACTTCGAGGTGCCGCTGCACGGCGACATCTTCCAGGTCGACAAGGTTTCCAAGCGCCGGGATCAGGATATCTCCACCGTTCTCGGCGCGTACCTGCTGCGCGTGGAAGGCGGGATCGTCCGCACGGTGCGGCTGGCATTTGGCGGCATGGCGGCGACGCCGGCGCGCGCCCTGCGTGTTGAGACCGCGCTGCTCGGACAGGCCTGGACGGAAGCTACCATCGAACGCGCGGCGGCAATGCTGGGCGAAGACTTCCAGCCGCTCGACGACTGGCGTGGCAGCGCTGCGTTTCGTCTGACCGTGGCCGGCAATCTGCTGCGCCGCCTCTATATGCGCGCGAGCCGCCCGGACCTGGTGGTGGAGATCGACCAGCTATGAGCGGTGCCGATCCGGACACGGCGCGCGGTACCGCGAAGGGCGGCGTGCATAGCCCGCAGCGTCACGACAGCGCGCTGAAGCACACGACCGGCGAAGCCATCTACATCGACGACATGCCGGAACCGGCAGGACTGCTCCATGCGGCACTGGTGCTTTCGCCCGTCGCGCATGGCCGCCTGCGGTCGCTCGATCTGGCCGCGGTGCGCAGCGCGGAAGGCGTCGCGGCGGCTGTCACGGCCGCGGATATTCCCGGCCCCAACGATATCGCACCGGTCGGCAGGGACGAGCCGCTGTTTGCGGAGACGCTGGTGGAGTATGCCGGCCAGCCCGTTGCTGCCGTCGCTGCCACGTCGCTCGATCTGGCGCGTGCGGCGGCGAAGAGGGCCGTGCCCGATATCGAGCCGCTGCCACCCATCCTCACCATCGACGCCGCGCTGGAAAAAGGATCGCTGCTGGCGCCGCCCTCGGTGCTGGCGCGCGGTAATGTCGGTCAGGCCATGGCCTCAGCGCCGCACCGCCTGTCGAACAGTTTCCGCGTCGGCGGGCAGGAGCATTTCTATCTGGAAGGGCAGGTGGCGCTGGCGGTTCCGGGCGAGGATGGCGATCTGGTGATCCATTCCTCGACCCAACATCCGACCGAGGTGCAGCACGTCGCCGCTCGCGTGCTGTGCCTGCCCTACAACCGGGTGACGGTCAGCGTGCGGCGGATGGGCGGCGCCTTCGGCGGCAAGGAGAGCAACGCCTCGTGGGTGGCGGCCGTGGCCGCGCTGCTGGCATGGCGCAGCGGCCGCCCGGTAAAGCTGCGCCTGCCGCGCGCCGACGACATGGTGGCGACCGGCAAGCGGCACGGATTCCTCTACCGCTACGAGGTGGGTTTTGACGACGACGGCCGCGTCCTCGCGCTGGATGCGACGCTGGCGGCCAATGGCGGCCACAGCGTCGACCTGACGCCGGGCGTGCTGACACGCGCGCTGACGCATGTCGATAACGCCTACTGGATCCCGCACATCCGCTGTACAGGTTTCGCCTGCAAGACCAACACGGTGTCGAACACCGCCTTTCGCGGCTTCGGCGGGCCGCAGGGCGTGATGCTGATGGAGGATGCCATCAGCCGCATCGCCCATGCGCTGGGCAAAACGCCTGAAGACGTGCGCGCGGCGAACTTCTACGGCGAGGGCAGCAACGACGAGACGCCCTACGGCCAGAAGGTCGAGGACAATCTGATCCGGCGTTGCGTGGCGCAGGCCGCGCGCGACGCCGCCTGGGATCAGCGCCGGGCGGAGATTGATGCCTTCAATCGGGCGAGCCCTGTCGTGAAGCGCGGGCTGGGGATGTTCCCGCTGAAGTTCGGCATCTCCTTCAACATCCCCAGCATGAACCAGGCCGGCGCGCTGGTGCATGTCTACAGCGACGGCTCGATCCGCCTGAACCACGGCGGCACCGAGATGGGGCAGGGGCTGTTCGTGAAGGTGGCGCAAATCGTGGCCGAGGTCTTCCAGGTCGATCTCGACCGCGTCCGCATCACGCCCACGTCCACGGCGGAGGTGCCCAACACCTCGCCGACCGCCGCCTCGACCGGCTCCGATCTCAACGGCTGGGCCGCCTTCGCCGCGGCCAACACCATCCGCCAGCGCATGGCCGCTTTTGCCGCCAGCCATTTCGATGTGCCCGAGGACGCCATCGCGTTCCGCGACAACCATGTGCAGGTGGCACGGCCCGGCGACAACCGGACCATGCCTTTCGGCGAGCTGGCGCGGCTCTGCCATCAAAGCCGCGTTTCGCTGTCATCGACCGGCTTCTACAAGACGCCCGGGCTGCACTGGGATGCGGCGGCGATGAAGGGCCGGCCGTTCTTCTATTTTTCTTTCGGCGCCGCGGTGGCCGAGGTGGCGATCGATACGCTGACCGGCGAATCGCGGGTGCTGCGCGTCGATCTGGTGCAGGATTGCGGTCGTTCGCTCAATCCCGCCGTGGATCGCGGCCAGATCGAAGGCGCCTTCGCGCAGGGGCTGGGCTGGCTCACCTGCGAGGAGCTGTGGTGGGACGGCGAGGGCCGCCTGCGCACGGCAGGACCCTCGACCTACAAGATTCCCGGTAGCCGCGACATGCCGCCGGTGTTCAACGTGCGCATGCTCGAAGACGCGCCGGCGCGCGCCGCCACGATCTTCCGCTCCAAGGCCATCGGCGAACCGCCGCTGCTGCTGGCCACCGCGGTGTGGACGGCGCTCAAGGACGCGATCGCCAGCGTCGCCGGCCACAGCGTGCCCGTGATTCTGGATGCGCCCGCCACACCCGAGCGGATCCTGATGGTCGTGCAGGGCCTCCGCAACCGTTCCGGTGAATTGCCGTCGTCCTGAGCGAAGCGAAGGACTTTGCGGCCGTGTGATCCACGAACGATGGCGACGGTCAATCACCGATGCTGCGGTCTTTGGCCGAAGCACCGCAAGGTCCTTCGCGTCGCTCAGGACGACGGAAGTTGCTATAGAACAAGGCAATAGTCGATGCACTGAGGAGGCGGCGATGACGGAGCAGCAACACGAGGGTGGCTGCCAGTGCGGCGCCATCCGCTACCGGATCGACGGTGCGCCGCTCTTCGCGGCCCTGTGCCATTGCACCATGTGCCGGCGGGCACACGCCGCGCCGGCTGTCGCCTGGGCGATGTTCCAGGAAACGCAGGTCAGTTTCCTTGCCGGCCGGCCGAAGGAGTACGCATCGTCGGCGGAGGGACGGCGCGGCTTCTGTCCCGCGTGCGGTACGCAGCTCTGCTTCACGGCAAGCTTCATCCCGGGCCTGATCGACATCGCCATCGGCAGCCTGGATCACCCCGAAGCGCTGGCGCCGACGCTGCACTACTGGGAATCAAAGCGTTTGCCCTGGATGCATTTCAGCGACGGCTGGCCCCGCTTCCCCGAGCTGCCGCCTTTCGGGTAGCGCTCAGTTCCCCAGCGCCTGCACCAGCGCGCGCCACAGGGCGACGGTTTCGGCGCCGCCGGGGTCGCGCCACTGGCTGCGTACCGCGGTGTGCACCAGCACCAGCTTCGAGCGGGGATGCACGAAGATGCTCTGGCCGCGCACGCCAAGCAGGGCGAACTGACGATCATCTGCGGGCAAGAGCCATGTCTGGTAGCCGTAGCCGTAAGAGCGCGTGGCGATTCCGGGCTTCAGATGCAGCGCGCGGTCGTTCAGCGTGGTCGCGGCCAGCACCCAGTCGCGCGGAATGATCTCCTTGTCATCGCGCATGCCGTCGTGTGCCAGCAGCAGACCCAGCCGGCCGTAGTCGCGCAGCACGGCGTTAAGGCAGCAATAGGTTGCCTCCTGGCCCGCGGCGTCGATGTTCCAGGTTGCTTCCGCTTCGGCGCCCATCGGCTGCCACAGCCGCGCGGCGAGATAGTCGGCCACCGGCCGGCGTGTCGCGGCGCGCAGCACCAGGCCCAGCACCTGGCTTTCTGCCGATGCGTAGCGGAACATCTCGCCCGGCGGATGGATGCGGCGGTTGAACGGTGTCACCGCTTCGGCGCCACCGGGACCGTCCTTCAGCAGCGTGGCGCGCCACAGGCGCGAGACGTCGTCGTTGCCGCTGTAGTTCTCGGTGAAGGCCACGCCGGAGGACATGGTGAGCAGGTGCCGGATCGGCGTTTCGCCATAGGCCGTGCCCTTGAGCTCGGGCACGTAGCTTCCGGCGGTATCATCGATCGAGCGGATGGCGCCGTCGCGCAGCGCGATGCCGACCAGCATGGCGGTGATGGTCTTGGCCATCGAGAATGACGCGAAGCGGTGCTGCTCGTTGCGACCGTACTGATAGGCCTCGAACAGGATTTCATCGTCCTTCAGGATCAACAGGCCGGTCGTTGGATTCTCGTCGAGGTACTGCTGCAGGTCACGGCGTTCGCCATTGAAACTGTAGCTTATGGCCTGTGCAGGCTTGGCGCGATGCAGCGGCCGCGGTTCCGGCGCGGGCGGCACGCGGCGGAAGTCGAAGAGCGTATCGAACTGGCTCAGCGCACCGACCAGATGGGGCTGCTGCCACCAGGTCGTGCGTGTGCCCGCCGGATAGCCCTGCGGTTTGCCGTAGCCCGCCTCGTCCGGCGCGGCATTCCCGGACGCGGCGAGGCAAGTGGCCAGCAGGAGGGCCAGCGAGACAACGATGCGCATGGACATTGCCGGCTCGTGATCCTCGCCGTAGTGTCGGCCCAATGCAGGAGGAAACGCGATGGTCTATCAGACGATCGAGGTGCGCAAGCTCAACCCCGTGATCGGTGCGGAGATCGGCGGTGTCGATCTGGCGCGGCCGCTGGGCAACCAGCAGTTCCAGGAGATCCATGACGCGCTGGCGGAAAACCTTGTGATCTTCTTCCGCGACCAGGTGCTGACGCCCGGGCAGCACAAGGATTTCGGGCGCCGCTTCGGCAAGCTGCACATCCATCCGGCGTCGGGCCGCACGCTGGAGGGCCATCCCGAGATTCTGGTGATCGCGGCGGACGACAAATCAAAGCGCGTCGCGGGCGAGGAGTGGCACTCCGACGTCTCGTTCGAGGCCGAGCCGCCGATGGGCAGCATCCTCTACCTGACGGAAGTGCCGCCGGAAGGCGGCGGCGATACGCTGTTCGCCAGCATGTACGCGGCCTACGAGGCGCTGTCAGACCGCATGAAGGCGCATCTCGAGGGGCTGACCGCCATCCACGACAGCCAGCACGTGTTCGGCGGCGCCTATGGCGACCGGCCGGACAAGGTGCTGCCGCGCAACGAGCATCCGGTGATCCGCACCCATCCGGTGACGGGCCGCAAGGCGCTGTTCGTCAATCGCGGCTTCACCACGCGCATCGTCGGCCTGCCGCGGCCGGAGAGTGCGGCGCTGCTGGAGTATCTGTTCCGGCATGTCGAGACACCGGAGTTCCACTGCCGCTTCCACTGGCGCGCCAACTCGATCGCCTTTTGGGACAATCGCTGCGCGCAGCACCACGCGCTGTTCGACTACCACCCCCACCGCCGCTACGGCCACCGCGTCACCGTCTGCGGCGACAGGCCGTTCTACCGCGCGTGATTTTTCAGCCTTCCCCCGGAGAGGGAAGGTGGCGCGCAGCGCCGGAAGGGGGATGCCTCAACCAGCACGACGCCGCAGGTGTTGCACCATCCCCCTTCCGCCCTTCGGGCACCTTCCCCCTCCGGGGGAAGGCAATATCTGAGGCGCTACTTCACCGGTTCGAGGATGCTGACGTAGTTGGCGACGGCGGCGCCGCCCATGTTGAAGACGCCGCCAAGCTTCGCGCCCGGGAGCTGCATGTCGGCCGCGGTGCCGGAGAGCTGCAGGCAACTCATCACGTGCATGGAGACGCCGGTGGCGCCCACGGGATGGCCCTTCGCCTTCAGGCCGCCCGAGACGTTGACCGGCAGCTTGCCGTCGCGCTCCACCCAGCCCTCGAGGATCGCGCGCTCGCCCTGGCCGCGCGGGGTCAGGCCCATGGCCTCGTACTCGATCAGCTCAGCCGAGGTGAAGCAGTCATGCGTTTCCACGAAGCTGAGATCGAGCAGGTCCAGCCGGGCTGACTCCAGCGCGCGCTTCCATGCCAGCGTCGGGCCCTCGAACTGGATGATGTCGCGCTTCGACATGGGCAGGAAATCGTTGACGTGCTCGGCGGCGCGGAAGGCGATGGCCTGCTGCATGCCCGTCGCGGTATCGGCGTCGGCCAGCACCACGGCGGCAGCGCCATCCGTCACCGGCGAGCAGTCCGTGCGCTTCAGCGGCCCGGCCACGAACGGATTCTTGTCCGAAGGATTGCGGCAGAAGCCGTAGTCGAACTCCTTCTGGAAATGCGCATACGGGTTCTTCGCGCCGTTGCGGTGCGCCTTCACGGCGATGCGCGCCAGCGCGTCGGACTTGTCGCCGTAGCGCTGGAAGTAGGCCGCCGTGATCTTGCCGAAGATGCCAGCGAAGCCCGCCTCGATATTGGCCTCCTCGGCAACGTAGGACGCCTTGATCAGCACGTCGCCGGCCTGCACGCTGTTGAGCTCTGTCATCTTCTCGACGCCGACCACCAGCACGAAGCGCGCCTTCTTCGCGGCAAGGCTGTTCAGGCCCATATGGATCGCCGCCGATCCCGTGGCGCAGGCATTCTCGACGCGGGTGGACGGCTTGAATCGCAGGTCGGGATGCGCCTGCAGCGGCAGCGAGGAGTGGAACTCCTGCTTCACGAAACCGCCATTCATGTTGCCGACATAGATCACGTCGACATCGCGCGGCTCGATGCCGGCATGGGCGATGGCCTCGGTGGCCACCTTGACGATCAGAGACTCGCTGGTCTCGCCGTCGAGCTTGCCGAACTTGGAATGGGCCCAGCCCACGATGCAGGCGCTCATGAATGCCTCCCTGGCCAAGGGGTGTGTCGCTTCAAATCTAGGCGCCCGCGCCGCCCGGGTCGATGGCACACCCCTCAGCCTGCGGAATAGTGCATATGCACAGATGATGCGCTCGGTCCTTGTCAGGTTGCGGAAAATCAGTCCGATATCCGAGCAACTTGACTGTACCGTATAAGGTGCGATAGAAATCCGATGTCTAGTCTCAAGCGTGCGCCGGCAGTCTTTTTTCGAACGATGGCAGGTGGTGAGCCAGTTCGTGACTGGCTCAAGGCCCTCCCGCCTGAAGATCGCAGGGCAGTCGGCGACGACATACGGGCGGTGGAGTTTGGCTGGCCTGTCGGCATGCCGTTGGTGAGGCCAATGGGCGGTGGTCTCCACGAAGTGCGAACATCATTGCCGAGCCGGCGCATCGCGCGGGTGCTCTTTTTTGTGAGCAGGCAGGGCGAACTGGTCCTTCTGCACGCCTTCATCAAGAAAAGCCGCGCAACGCCTATGGCAGATCTCCACCTGGCGCAGCGGAACAAGCGACTGTTTGAACAGGGCGACGAATGAAGTCAGTCAGATCGACGAAGAACCCTCATCACGGTTCTACCTTCGAGGCCTACCTGAAAGAGGAAGGCGTTCTTGAGGAAACAACGGCGCGTGCCGTCAAGCGCGTGCTGGCATGGCAGATCGGCCAGGCCATGAAGAAGCGCCATCTGACCAAGAGCGCAATGGCGGCACGCATGAAGACCAGCCGCTCGCAGCTCGAACGGCTGCTCGATCCCGCTAACGACGCAGTATCGCTGGAAAGTCTGGTACGTGCGGCCTCGGCGGTTGGCAAACGACTGCGCATCGAGCTGGAAGACGCGGCGTAACCGCACCGGGCAAGCGGCCTATGCCTCCTCACCGGTGGCGGGAACGCAATCGGCCGCTGGCACGCCCGCGCGCGGCGATGATCGAGCGCGTCATCGCATTTCACCGCCCCGCTGCATAACCCTGCATGCCGCGCGGGTTGGCGGCGGCCTTGCGCCAGGGATCGTCGCGCGAGGCGGCGGTGAGGCGGCCTTCCGACCAGTCCTCGCCGACCTCGACCTCGTGGCCGCGGCGGCGCAGCTCGGCGATGGCCGCCGGCGGCACGCGGTTCTCCACGGCCAGCACGCCGGGGCGTGCCGTGCGCGGCCAGAACGAGCTGGGGAAATGCTCGCTGTGCCAGGCCGGCGCGTCGATCGCCTCCTGCAGGTTCATGCCGCAATGCACATGGCGCAGGAAGAACTGCGTGATCCACTGGTCCTGCTGGTCGCCGCCCGGTGAACCCCAGGCCAGGTACGGTTGCTCGTCGCGCAGGGCGAGCGTGGGCGTCAGCGTCGTGCGCGGCCGCTTGCCCGGTGCGAGCGAGCCCGGCAGCCCCTCTTCGAGCCAGAACATCTGCGCCCGCGTGCCCAGCGGGAATCCCAGCTCGGGGATCACGGGCGAGCTTTGCAGCCAGCCGCCGCTGGGCGTGGAGGTCACCATGTTGCCATCGCGATCGACGATGTCGAAATGCACGGTATCGCCGCTCGCCTGGCCCACACGGCCGACGGTCGGTTCGCCGGCGCCGCCCGCGCCCACGGCGGCGCGCTGGCCATCGGCGCGGGTGAACTTCACGACACCGCCGAAGCCCTCGATGCGGCCCGGACGCAGCTCCAGCGAGGCGGTGTCGGACACCAGCTTGCGGCGCTCGGCGTTGTAGGCGTCCGACAGCAGCGTCGCCATCGGCACCTCGACGAAGGCGGGATCGCCGTAGAACGCCTCGCGGTCGGCATAGGCCAGCTTGGCGCATTCGACTTGCAGGTGGATGAACGCGGCGCTGGCCGGATCCATGCCGTCCAGATCGAAGCCCTTCAGCAAGGCAAGCTGCTGCAACATCGCAGGGCCTTGACCCCATGGCCCGGTCTTGCACACGGTGTAGCGGCCGTAGCGGTAGGTCAGCGGCGCTTCCACCGTGGCCTGCCACCGCGCCATGTCCTCGCCGGTGAGCACGCCGCGATGCGGCCGGCCGCTTACGTCCATCACCTCTTGCGTCCGGCAGAAGCGGTCGATCGCCTCGGCGACGAAACCCTGCGACCATGTGCGGCGCGCGCGCTCGATCTGCGCTATGCGGTCGGCGCCGGCATGCTCGGCCTCGCGCACGATGCGGCTGTAGGTCTCTGCAAGGGCGGGATTGCGGAACAGGGAGCCGGGCGTCGGCACGTTGCTACCGGGCAGGAACACGGCGGCAGAAGTGGGCCAGTGCGTCTCGAACTGCTCCCGCACGGTGGCGATGGTGGCGCAGGCGCGCTCGACGATGGGATGGCCATTGCCGGCATAGCCGATGGCGGGCGCCAGCACGTCGGCCGGCCGCAAGGTGCCGTAGTCGCGCAGCAGCAGCATCCAGGCGTCGAACGTGCCGGGAATGCAGGCCGCCAGCAGGCCGGTGCCCGGCACCATGTCCAGACCCTGGGCGCGGTAGTGCGCGATGGTGGCGCCGGACGGCGCGGGACCCTGACCGCAGATCACTTCGGGCCGGCGGCGGCGCACGTCATACAGGATGATCGGCACATCGCCACCGGGCCCGCACAGATGCGGCTCGACCACCTGCAGCGTGAAGGCGGTCGCCACCGCGGCATCGAACGCGTTGCCGCCTTTCTCCAGGATCGACATGCCGACCGCCGTGGCGATCCAGTGCGTCGAGGCGACGACACCGAACGTGCCGACGATTTCCGGCCGCGTGGTGAAGCGATTGGGATTGACGAACTGCATGGCACTTCCGATTCGTGGCGCAACGTTGACATGGATCGTACGCCCGGCCTAGGCTTCGCGCGCAGTGAAAAATCATAACGTCCGGAAGCGGGCGAAATGCTGCCGATACGGGAGGATTGAATGATCAGAGCACGGTTGTTGGGAACCGCCTTCGCGGCCGGTGTGGCTGCGTTCGCATCGCTGGCCGCTGTCGCGCCGCCGGCTTCGGCACAGCAAAAGGTGCTGAAGATGCAGGCGAGCTGGCCGGCATCGCTGACGCTCTACGAGAACTTCACGATGTTCGCCAAGCGCGTCGAGGAGCTCACGGGCGGCGAGATCAAGATCGAGGCCATGCCGGCGGGGCAGATCGTGCCGGCCTTCGAGGTGCTCGACGCGACGCACAAGAAGGTGATCGACGGCGCCCACACCTGGGCAGGCTATTGGCAGGGCAAGAACAGCGCCGCCATCCTGATGACCGGCGGTCCGGGCGGGCCGTGGGGCATGGACCACCAGGACTTCCTTGGCTGGATATGGTGGGGTGATGGCAGCAAGTTAATCGACGAGTTCTACCGCGAGCAGCTCAAGCTCAACGTCGTTTCCATCCCCATCATGACCCCCGCCCCGCAGGCGCTTGGCTGGTTCAAGAAGCGCATCGAGAACGTGGCGGACTTCAAGGGCATGAAGTGTCGCCAGACCGGCATCGCCGGCCAGATCTTCAACGAGATGGGCATGCGTGCCGTCAACATGCCGGGCGGCGAAATCATGCCGGCGGCCGAGCGCGGCACCATCGACTGCGCCGAATGGGTCGGCGGCATCGAGGATCTGCGCTTCGGCTTCCAGACCGTTTGGAAGTATCACTACGCGCCCTCGCTGCACGAGCCGGTTTCGATCGCCGATCTGCTGATCAACGGCGATGTCTGGAAGGAAATCAGCAAGCGCAACCAGGAGATCATCAAGGCGGCCGCCACGGAAACCCTGCTCAAGTGGTGGGTGGGCTGGCAGAAGCAGAACGCCGATGCGCTGAAGGAGATGCGCGAGAAGCACAAGGTCAACGTCCTGCACACGCCGCCGGAAATCCATACGGAATTCCTCAAGGCGTGGGACCGGGTCGCCGCCAAGGAGGCCGCGAACAACCCCTTCTTCAAGAAGGTGATGGAAAGCCAGAAGGCCTGGGCGGCTTCCGTCGTGCCGGCCAAGCGCTTCTATTTCCCGGCCTACAATCTCGCCGCCGAACACTACTGGCCCGAGAAGTAGGGCCGTCGCATGGAGCGGGCCGCGCCCACCAGCGCGGCCCGTTTCTGTGCCAGGCGAAATAACATTCATGGTGAGCCTGTCGAACCATGAAGGCGCAGAGCGGCAGTGCGGGCTGCTTCATGGTTCGACAAGCTCACCATGAAGCAGACGCTGTTTCTCCGGAGACAAGGAGCGGGCGTCCATGAAGCCACCGTCGCCGGGTTATCTGGCGGTGATCAGGGGTATCGACAGGTTCACGGAGTGGTCCGGATACCTGGTCGCGCTGCTCTGCGTGCCGCTGATCGTGCCCAATGTCTGCGAGGTCGTGCTGCGCTACGTCTTCAACGACCCGACTGACTGGGCCCAGGAAGTGACTACCATGGCCTACGGCGCCATGTTCATGCTGGGTGCGGCCTATGCCCTGCTGCGCGGTGCGCATGTGCGCACCGACATGCTGTGGGAGAAGTTCAGCGACCGCACCAAGGGCCAGATCGACACGCTGGCATATGTGATCTTCTTCTTTCCGGCCATGGCTGTGCTGTTCTGGATCACGCTCGAGGACGCGCAGTATTCCTTCAGCATCTGGGAGAAATCGAACGTGTCGGCCTGGCAGCCGATCATCTGGCCGCTGCGCTGGTGCATTCCGATCACCTGCGCGCTGCTGATGATCCAGGGCGTGTCAGAGCTGATGAAGAGCGCTTACGCCTGGCGTACCGGACGCGAGCTCGTCCATCACGAGAAGATCGAAGTATGAGCGGCGCAGAGTTCATGGGCCTGGTGATGCTGGCCGCGATGGTGCTGGTCATCTTCATCGGCTTTCCCATCTCCTTCACCCTGCTGTTTCTCGCTCTCTCCTTCGGCGTGTTCGGCCTGGGCACGGCGCAGACCTTCAACCTGGCGTCGCTGCAGCTCTGGGGCCTGATGAAGGACGAGGTGCTGCCCGCGGTGCCGCTCTTCATCTTCATGGGCTTCATGACCGAGCAGGCGGGGCTCATGGAACGATTATTCCGCGCCTTCCGCGGCCTGCTGGAGGAGATGCCCGGCGCGCTGTTCCTTGCCGTCATCCTGACGGCGGCTGTCTTTGCCATGGCCACCGGCATCGTCGGAGCCGCGGTGACCGTGCTCGGCATCATGGCCGGGCCGATCATGATCAAGGCCGGCTACAATCCGCGCCTGTCGTCGGGCGCCATCGCCGCCGGCGGCACGCTCGGCATTCTCATTCCGCCCAGCGTCATGCTGGTCGTGATGGGCCCGACCATGGGCGTGCCGGTCAACCAGCTCTATGCCGCCAGCATCGGTCCGGGCTTCCTGCTGGCGGGCATGTACATTGTCTATGTGCTGATCCGCAGCTTCATGGACCCCAGGCTGGGGCCGCCGGTGCCCGTGGACGAAAGGGTCGGCGACTGGGGCATCAGGCTGCGCGAGGTGCTGGTGGGCATGGTGCCGCTGGCCTGTCTCATCGGCTTCACGCTGGGCACCATCCTGGGCGGGCTTGCCACGCCGACCGAGGCCAGTGCCGCCGGCGCTTTCGGCGCCACGCTGTTGTCCGCCGCCTACCGGAAGCTGTCATGGACGGCGCTCAAGAACGCGGCCACGGCCACCATCACGACGTCGAGCATGGTGCTGTTCCTGGCGGCGGCGTCCAACGTGTTCGGCGCGGTGTTCACCAAGTTCGGCACCGCGACGTTGATCACCAACACGCTGCTGGGCCTGCCCTTCTCGCCCATGGTGGTGCTGATCATCATCATGGCGATCATCTTCCTGCTGGGCTGGCCCTTCGAGTGGCCGGCGATCATCCTGGTGTTCCTGCCGATCTTCCTGCCGGTGATCGCGACGCTGGACCTGGGCATCGGCACCCGTACGGAAACCATGATCTGGTTCGGCGCGCTGATTGCGGTCAACCTGCAGACGGCCTATCTCAGTCCGCCCGTGGCGATGTCGGCCTACTACCTCAAGAACGTCGTGCCGCAATGGTCGCTGGCCACCATCTACCGCGGCATGGCCGATTTCATGTTCATCCAGATCATCTGCCTGGCGGCGGTGCTGATGCTGCCTGATGTTGCGATGTGGCTGCCGCGGGCCTTGCGCTGATCGCTGCTGCGCTACATCTCGCATCCCTGACGCAACTCGGCCATAATTCAGCCGTGCCGGACGCGCACATGGTGTGTCCGGGGTTCTTCCACGGGACACGCCATGGCCGATCCGGTCGATAGCAGCAACAACCAAGCCGGGACCGGCGAAAGAAGAGGCGGCGCCGGCCTGAAGGCGGTCGGTTTCGTCGCCGGCGGCATCCTGCTGCTGCTGATCGGCTTGGGGCTGGGCTGGTATTTCTTCTATCGCGTGCAGGTCAACGTCACCGTCGAGGCGCCGCCCACACCACCGCCGCCGCCACCGCCTCAGCCCGATCCCAAGGCGGTCAAGGCGCTGGAGGAGCAGCTCGAAAAGCAGAAGGCCAGCAACAAGGCGCTGGAAGACCAGATCGCGAAGCTGCGCGATGCCTTGCAGGGCAATGTCTGCACCATCACCGATCCGCGCGGCCTGGGAATCACCCCGCCGGAAGGTGCGCCGTCCGGGCCGCAGACGCCGGCGCCCGCCAAGCCGGAGGGCAACACGCCCGGCAAGAGCACGGCGGTTGACCCGAAGGCGCCGGTGACGCCGGCCGCCGCGGCGACGGGAACCGCCGCCGATCTGGTGCCCGTGCTGGAGAGCGGCACGGTGCTGATCCTGGCGATGAAGCACCAGGGACTGAGCCTGGGGACCGGGTTCTTTGTCGCGCCGGACATGGTGCTGACCAACAACCACGTGGTGAACGACCTGTCGGACACCCGGATCTACGTCACCAGCCGCAAGATCGGCACCGTGCTGGAAGGCACGGTGGTGGCGGCGGCGGGCGGAACCGGCCGGACCGGCGGCGGCGCCGATTTCGCGGTGGTGCGCATCCACAGCCCGGTGCCGGCGCAGGTGAAGCCGCTGCCGCTGGGTGCCGAACCGGCGCCGCTGAAGGAGGTGGTGGCCGCCGGCTACCCCGGGGCCGTGGTCGGCCACGACCGCAACTTTCTGGAGTTGCTGAAGGGCGACGCGCGCAAGGCGCCCGAGCTGGTGCTGACGCGCGGCGAGGTCAGCGCCATCCAGAACCGCGACCGTGGCCTGCCCTCGGTGGTGCATACCGCCACTATCTCGTCAGGCAATTCCGGCGGCCCGCTGATGGACCGCTGCGGGCGCGTGGTCGGCATCAACACCTTTCTGACGGTGGCCGAGGCGGGGCAGGGCGGCATCTTCGCGATCGGCGCCACCGGCGCCTCGCAGTTCCTGCGCGCCCACAACATCCCCTTCAACTGGACCGCAACCCCCTGCACGAAGTGAGTGTGCCGGGAGCGCACACGGGCGACGTCACCTACAAGAACCGCTTCATGGTGAGCCTGTCGAACCATGGTGAGCCTGTCGAACCATGAAGCGGCCCGCGCTGCCACCCTGCGGCGCCTTCATGGTTCGACAGGCTCACCATGAAGGCTGTTTCGACCCTTGTGCTTCGCCCCTATGCGGGACGCACCACTACGACCTTGCGCCGGCGGCCTGGTCGATGGCGCGTTCCAGGAGCTGCTTGCGGCGCTGAAGCTCCTCCAGCCGGCGGCGCTTTTCGGCGTCGGCCAGCGTGGGATCGTTGTTGACCTGGTTGGTTGAGGCCTGCAGGGCCTCCACCTCGCCGCCAAGCCGCCGCAACTCGGCGACGTCGTGGCCGCGGGCCGCCTGGGCCGAGGCCAGCTTGCTGCGCAGCCGGGCGATATCGTTGTTCAGCGTCGCATTCTGGCGTTGCAGGGCGGCGCGCTCGGCCGCCACCTGCTGGCGCTCGGCGCCGGCACGCTGCGCATCGGCCTGGAGCTGCCGGTTGCGCTGCTGTTCGACCGCCAGCGCATCGCGGCGCTGTTGCGTCTGGCGCTCGTAGGCGCCGCTGCTGAGCCCGCTGACGCCGCCGAAGAAGCCGCCCCGGCTGGGATCGTCGCTGTTGCAGGCCGCAAGTCCACCCAACATGGCGGCGGCGAGCATGGTTCTGCGCATGCCTTGCCTCCCTTTGTCTTGCTCAACCGGTTTTGGTGATCGCGATCGCCTGGTTCAGCTCGTTGAGCTGCGCCTCCAGCGCCGCAATCTGCTGTGTCAGGCGAGCAATCTCGGCGTCCATTTGCGAGGTGTCGACCCCCGGACTCTCCGCCCGGGTCACGTTGCGCGCCTGCACGTAATCGCTCTGCCGCTCGCGCAGCCGGCCGATGGTCTGGCGGATATGGGCAGCGTCCTGCTCGGCGATGGAGACGCGGTGGTCGAGGTCGGCACGGGTCGCCTGCCGCGCATTGTAGCTGGCGCGCAGCCGGGCCAGTTCCGCCCGGTTCTGCGCCACCACCGTACGGGTGTTGGCGACGTACGCTTCCAGCCGCGCATTGTCCTGCCGCACATCGGCCGTCATCGAATCCAGACGCTGGTTCTCGTTGACGTATTGCTGCTTCTTGCGGGCCACGTAGTAGCCCGTCGCGCCGCCCAGCAGCGCGCCGGCGCCGGCGCCGATCAGCGCGCCAGCCGCGCGGTTGCGCTTGCCGCCCGCCAGCGCGCCGATCAGCCCGCCCAGCAGGGCACCCGCCACCGCGCCTTCGCCGACCGTTCGCTTGAAGTCCTGCTCCTGGGCGCGCAGGCGGCGCTGCTCTGGCGTCAGGGAGGGATCGCCGGCAAAGCCGCCGGACGTCTCGCAGCCGCCCAGCATGGCGGCGCACAGCACGGCGGCGATGGCCGAGCGTACGGCGCGGGGGCGGAACAGGGCAAACATGGCGCGTCTCCTTCAGGGCAGCGCGAGAATTTCCTTGAGCCACGCCTCGGGCTGGACGCCGGACGAACGGCGATAGGCCGAGACATGCGCTACGACCAGCCGGGCGTAGGGCTCCAGATGCGCGGTGCCGCTCTTTTCGAATTCAAGCTTCAGCGTGCCCAACTGCTGGTTGACTGTCGAGTCGTTGAAGTCCTGCGCGATCTGCACGATGGTGTCGGCGTAATAGCGAAGATTACCCTGCAAGGTTGCGTTCAGCTCCTTCAGGCGCGCATCCAGCGCCGCCACGTTGCTGCCCGCCTGCTTCTGCGTATCGCGGCTCTTCTGCACCTGGTCGAGGAAGCGTCGGTCGGCGCGCAGCTTGTCGCCGAGAAAGGCGGCCAGCCGCAGCAGGCTGCGTGCGGCGCGACCGCGCAGCGTGGCTTCCTCGTCGATCCGCTTGGCATATTCCCGCTGCAGAGCCGCCAGACGCGAGCGGATATCGGCATCCGGCGTGGCCTCGATCAGGGTCTGGATCTCGTCGAGCGGGTTGCTTTGCGCCGTGTCGCCGGAACGCAGCGCCTCGGATTTGGGCAACGCCGCCCACGCCTTCCTCACCGCCTCGTAGCGGGCCGGCGAGGGGATCACCGGGGCCACCAGCGCCAGCCGGAAACCGACGGTGGGCACGTGCCGCGGACCATTGGCGTCGAAGGGCAGCAATTCGTTGCGCGAAGCCGAGCGGATATCGTTTTCCGAGGTCTGATAGTTGCCGCCCTTGATCACCGCGCCGCCGGCCTGGCCGTGCAGGCGCGCCAGCTTGTTGAGGCGGAACGGATCGAGCACGATCTCATCGACATTGCCGAGCATGTCGTGCAGGCCGAGCGGATTGGGCTTCAGCACGCCGACAAGCTGCAATTCGCCGTTGGAGGACCGCTGGCTGCGGAACCACACGTACTTTTCCATACCGTCCGGCATGGGGAAGGTCTTTTCCTCGAAGGTGGATGCCGATACGGCAACGCCGCCGCGCACGGCATATTCCCATTCGGCCTCCGTCGGCAGGCGCAGAAAGCCCGGCAGGCCGTCGGCCTTCGGCAGCTTGTCCCCGGCGTTCTTCAGCAGCCATGCGCTGTAGGTGTGTCCTGCCTCGACCGCAGCGAACCACGTGACGCCCGTGGCCGGCCGCAGACCGGCACGCTCGGGTTTGACGCACTCGCCCGCCAGCGCCTTCATCTGCAACTCGGTCGTCTCGTATTTGGCGAGATAGTAATAGCGGCGGGTGCGGTCGCGGGCATCGGTGAAGGCGCCGTCGATATAGTCGTAGCGGCTGCCCTCGGCGAAGGCGAAACGCTCGTCGGTGCCGCCGACCACGATCTTGCGGTCGGCCAGCGGGGCTTCGTGCGGCACGTCGATGCGCCGGAACACCATGGCGCCGCCGCACGGCATCGGCAGCACCAGCTCGCCCGCGGCCGGCTGCGGGTTGTAGAAGCGCTCCGCCCATGGCTGCGGACGCTGCTGAGCCGGCGCAGGCCCGGCCAACGCCAGCAGCGCTGCGCCCAGCGCCGCGGCATGCACGGCTGCGGCAGCATTTGGTGAACGATGTCGCCCCATCTCGACAACTCGCAGGCTGGCGGACAATTTTGGCCGAATCCGGGCCCTCATCATGGCGATTCAGGGATGCATACGCAGCTTACGGCAGCTTCATCCCGCGCGCCGCCATGACTGTCCGCAGGTGGTCAGGATAGTCGGTGATGAGGCCGTCGACTCCCATGTCGATCAGGCGCTCCATTCCTGCCGGCTCGTTCACGGTCCAGGGGACTACCTTCAGACCCAGGGCCTGCGCTTCCTTCACCAGCTCCGGCGAAACATTGCGCCAGAACGCCGACCAGGTGCCGCAGCCGGCGGCCTGCACCAGCCGGGGTATCGAGCCGCCGTGATCGGCAAGCCTGAGGCCGGCATGCCACGGGGAGGTGCCGTCCGGCTCCGCCCGAACGGTATTCATGTTGGAGGATTCGATCGTGAGGCACGCGGTATGCAGCTCGGGCGCCAGCCGCTTCACTGCCAGCAGCGTGCGCCAGTCGAACGACTGCACCGTGGTACGGTCCGCAATGCCCGCGCGCCGCAGGGCATCCGCGGTGGCGGCGGCGAATGTCTGCGGGTCGGGCGTTTCGTCCGGGCGATGCGGCGCCAGCTTGGTTTCGAGATTGAAGCGTACCTGCGTCTTGCCCATGCCCTCGGCAAGCTCGATCAGTTCAGCCAGGGCCGGGATGCGCTCGCCGTCGGCGGCGGCCTGCTCCGGCCATTGCCGCGCGTAGCGGCTGTCCGGCCGGATGCGGCCGACGTCATAGGTTTTCAGTTGCGCCAGCCCCAGCGTGCGGATCGCCGGCCCCGGCGCCGCGAGCCACTTGCCGTCGCTGCCGCGCGTCAGGTCGGGATTGAGCAGCGGATCGTGCGAGAGCACCAGCGTGCCCTCGCTTGTCATCGCCAGATCGGTCTCGATGGTGGTGACGCCGATCTCCAGCGCCTTACGGAAGCCCGCCAGCGTATTCTCCGGCGCCAGCCCGCGCGCCCCGCGATGCCCCTGCAGGTCAAACCCCAGCGCCGGCCCCGCAAATACCAGCATCGCCAGGGCCCACCCCGCCAGTCCCCAACCCGCTTGCTGCATCAAGTCCTCCCTGAGCTAGTAGGCCCGCTTCACGCAGTCAACGAATTTGCACGCAATAGTGTAAAAAGATGATATAAGGCATGCCGAAGAGCGACGAGAGATCGCCTTGCAATGGCGCGGAAAACGTGGGGAGGAAGGAGGATGGCTCCTGAACTTGAGATCACGGCTTCGAACTCTTACGTTGAAAATGAACTCCACAAGCGACTCCGGTCCCTTGGCGACGAAATGAACTGCAGCGCCATCGCTTGTATCTGCCCCATCATTCAGCCCATTGATGATTTCATCAGAAACGCAATTGAAGACATAAAGGAGAAACGCAAGTCACTTGCGGTTATTCTAGAGACATCTGGCGGTTTTATTGAAACTGCGGAAAGAATAGCAGATACCCTTCGGAAAAATTTTCCGGGAGAGATACACTTTATTATCCCCAGTTATGCCATGTCTGCTGGTACTGTCTTAGTCATGTCCGGCGATCACATCTACATGGACTACTATTCGGTCTTGGGGCCAATCGATCCTCAAATCCGCAGTAAGGGGAACAGCGGCCTCATACCTGCGCTAGGGTACCTGGAAAAATATGAAGAGATGATAGCCAAGTCGAAGAAGGGGCGCCTAACTGCGGCCGAGTTGGCGTTTCTCATTGAGAAATTTGACCCAGCCGAGCTGCACCAATTCGAACAAGCGCGCGGATTGTCGGTGGACCTTTTGAAGGATTGGCTTGTGAAATACAAGTTCAAGAATTGGTCTGTAACGACAACTAGAAGGCGACGTGTAACGAAGACAATGAAAGTAAGGAGAGCTGCCGAGATTGCCAGAATGCTAAATGATACCAAGAAATGGAAGTCTCATGGTCGTGGTATTTCAATGAGGGTATTGGAAAATGACCTCAATCTGACCATCATAGATTTCGGATCCAGGCCTAAATTAAATTCATGCATCCGGTCATATTATCGCCTCTTACAGGACTATATAAGCAGGAGAGACCACAATATCATCATCCATACACCTGACGCCTACTTCGCAATCTGAGACTGGCACCATGACCAAGCGGCTGAACGCGCTTCTCGCGCAAAACCCAAAGGCGGCGAAGGATCGGGCCGTTATTGAGGCGGCACTCAAAGCGGTACGGGATCTGAAGCGGCAGGGCATTGGCGGCCAAGGATACCGCCTCGCATCTCCCTTTGATACACACAGGATAAAGCGCACCGGTATAGGCGGCAGGATGCAGGATATGCGTGCTGCGGCCAAGCCAACCTTTAGTGGGTAAAGTACGGCCCAAAGGATTCGTGTCGCCGGACCATTTTCAGCTCGCTGTGAGATGCGGGAGATCTTTGGGGCTGAATGGTGTTTCTCAGCGGGGGAAGGCAACGATGGACGCGACGGCGATGCTGAAGGAGTTCTGCGAGGCGGTTGAACGGCGCGACGGCAAGGCATTCGCGGCGCTGTTTGCCGAGGACGGCGTCTATCACGACATCTTCTACGGGGCCTTCACCGGCCGCGCGAAGATCGCGGAGATGATCGACGACTGGTTCCACCGCACCGCGCGCGACTTCCGCTGGGACATGCACGAGCCGGTCTGCGACGGCCGCAAGCTCTACGCCTATTACACGTTCAGCTACGTCTCGACCCTCCCCGAAGCGGCCGGCAAGCGCGTCGGCTTCGAGGGCGTGGCAATGATGAAGCTGCGCGACGGGCTGATCGAGGAATACCGCGAGGTCGCGAATGTCGGCCCCGCTTTCGTGGCCCTGGGCTTCGCGCCCGAACGCGTCAGCAAGATCCTAGCGAAAGAGGGTGCCGCGCTGGCCAAAACCCACCGCATGTCCCGCCACATCGCCTGACGCTTCTCCGGCATCGCCGGGAGCGCGCCACTAACAAGAAACAAAGGTACGAAACTTGCGGCCGGAGCGCCTGACGTCGCCTTCCCCCGGAGGGGGAAGGTGCCCGAAGGGCGGAAGGGGGATCGTGCAACACCTGCGGCATCGTGCTGGTTGAGGCATCCCCCTTCCGGCGCTGCGCGCCACCTTCCCCCTCCGGGGGAAGGAAGAACACATCAGTCACTGCCGGCCGATCGTTTCATACCCGAGGGTCAGCCTCGCCGGTGGCAAACTCCAGTGGCGCACTCCCCCACAGGTTTGACTTCCCATAAGATTTGATGTATGCGTTGACCGCATCAGGCACAACGAAAGGATGCGGCCATGGGCTCGGACAAGGCGACGGCGCGCGGCCGGCGGCAGGCGTTCATCGCGGCGCTGGAGAAGGGGCTGTCGGTGACCGGCGCGGCGGCGGCCGCCGGCATCAACCGCACGCTGGCCTACAAGTGGCGCGAGGCGCTGCCCGACTTTGCCGCGGCGTGGGATGAGGCGATGCAGAGCGCGGCCGACCTGCTGGAGGACGAGGCGCTGCGGCGCGCGATGGAAGGGGTCGAGAAGCCGGTGTTCTGGCGCGGCCAGCAGGTCGGCGCGGTGAGGACCTATAACGACCGGCTGCTGGCGCTGCTGCTGCAGCGGCGCCGGCCGGCCCCGCCGGCGCCGCGGCCGCCGTCAAAAGCCGAGCTGGCCGCCGAGGAACGGCGGCGGCAAGAAGAGGAGTTGGCCGAGCGCAGGAGGAGGGGCGAGGCAGAACTGGCGGCCTGGCAGGCGGAACAGGCGGCGAAGAAGGCTGCCGCTCAATCCGCAACGCAGGCCTCGCCCGGCGTGCACGCCGCGCCGCCGCTGGTGGCGGCAGAAGACGACAATTCCGGCGGCACCGAGCCGCCTCCGTATGAGCCATCCCCGGCCGCGGACGACGACCCGCCGCGCGCCCCCACGCCCAAACCACCGCGCCGGCCCGACCTGCCGGCGGACATCTACGAGATTCCCATCTCGCCGCTCTCGCGCATGCGGGACCTGACCTCGTTCGAGGCGATGGAAGGGCTGAACTACGGCCCCGAGCGCTTCAGATTTCCCCCGCCCTGGGGCAAAGGCCGCTGATTCATGATCCTTCCCCCGGAGGGGGAAGGTGGCGCGTCAGCGCCGGAAGGGGGATGCCTCAACACGCACGGCGCCGCAGGCGTTGCACCATCCCCCTTCCGCCCTTCGGGCACCTTCCCCCTCCGGGGGTGTACGGACCGGGGAGATGGGTGACAGGTGTTCGGAGACATGGGTGACACATTCATGGCGTCAGGCGAGCCGGTTGTCGATGCGGTTGCGCCTGTGGGTTTGTGGGCATGGTGT
>QOCQ01000038.1 GCA_003574685.1 Rhodospirillaceae bacterium SYSU D60007 | reverse complement strand
TCGCCAGTTTCGTCGTCGCCCGGCTCGACCTCACCCAACCGGGCTGACAGGTGTCCACCATGTCTCCGTACACCCGTCCACCATGTCCCCGGACAAAACAACAGGCTCACCATGAAGGCTGTTTCGACGCTGTGCCTTGCCCCGTATGCATGAGCGCAGCGATCTCTACACGCCACGCAGCGCGGCGATGCTGGCGGCGTAGTGTTGCGGGCCGCGGCCGAAGACGGCCGTGCCCGCCACCAGCATGTCGGCGCCGGCCGCGACAGCCTTCCTCGCCGTATCCGCGTTGATGCCGCCATCGACCTCCAGATCGATGGTGCGGCCCGAGGCGTCGATCATGCGGCGCAGTGCGGCGATCCGTGCGATCTGGCTCTCGATAAAGGTCTGGCCGCCGAAACCCGGGTTGACGCTCATCACCAGCACGAGATCGATGTCGCCGATCACCGGCTCGACCGCGCCCAGCGGCGTTGCCGGATTCAGCACGAGACCGGCCTTTTTGCCCAGCGACTTGATGAGCTGGATCGTGCGGTGCGGGTGCGGATCGGCTTCGGGATGAAAGGAAATGATGTCGGCGCCGGCCGCCGCGAACTCCGGCACGTAGGGATCGACCGGCGCGATCATGAGATGGACGTCGAATGGCAGCGCGGAGTGCGAACGCAGCGCCTTCACCACGACCGGACCGATGGTGATGTTGGGCACGAAATGCCCGTCCATCACATCGACATGGATCAGGTCGGCGCCGGCGGCGGTCACGGCCGCCACCTCTGTTCCCAGCGCGGCAAAATCGGCCGACAGGATCGAAGGCGCAATGCGGACGGGCTGCTGCATGCCCGCTGGGTATCAGGCCCCGCGCCCTCCGACAACAGCCCGTTGCGGCGGGGCATTCGCACACATGATTACCCCGCTCGCTCCGCCGAACGGTGCTCGCCGGTAGAAAACTGCTTCATGGTGAGCCTGTCGAACCATGAAGCAGCCCGCACTGCCGCTGTGCGACGCCTTCATGGTTCGACAAGCTCACCATGAAGGCTATTTCTATGTGGTGCCTCGGCCGGCAACCGCGCGGGTCTACGCCCGTACTTCCTGGCGCTGGAAGATGACGTAGGTGATGGCGAACACCACGATCACGGCGGCGATCAGGGCCGTGATCTGCGGCCAGGCCAGCAGCAGGCTTTGGTTCAGCGGCAGCGCCGCGCCGCGCACCATGCCCTGGAGCTGGCCGAGCATCCCCAGCGTCGGAATGCGCGTCATGTTGGGATCAGGCTGCAGCACCGCGAGGCTGGCATCGGCAAACAGCGAGGCGGGCGAGACGCGCGACAGGCCGAGGTACCACTCGACCTGCGAATCGCTCAGCAGGCCGAAGCGCGCCGCCAGCGGATCGGGCGTGGCGACCATCGGCACGAGCACCGGCACCAGGATGGGCCACACCAGCGTCAGGAACAGCCACAGGCCCAGCGCGCAGAGCGCCGAGGTGGCCGCCGAACGGAAGATCACGGAGAACAGCATGGCGATCGCCAGCCAGACTCCCGCAAACGCGATAGCCACAAGAAGGAAGGCGAGGCTGCGCGCCACCTCCTCGCCGCTGGGCGGTACCCCCATGGTCAACAGGCCCGTGCCGACCACCAGCAGCCATAGCGCCGTCAGACCGGTGCCGAGCGTGCACAGCCCGGCGAGGAATTTGCCCAGCAACAGCGCGTCGCGATAGATCGGCTGCGCGAGGATGCGGCTCATGGTGCGCCGGTTGAACTCGCTGTTCACCGCATCGAAGCCCAGCCCGATGGCCACCAGCGGAATGAGGATGCTGAGCAGGCTCAGCAGCGAGGGGACGGCACTGTCCTCGCGCTGATAGAGGAACAGGTTGAGGAACAGGAACTGGTCGCGCGTGACCGTCTCGCGCAGGGTGATGATGGCCACGGCCACGACGCCGATGCCGCTCAGCACCACCAGCCATTCCAGCACGCGCATACGCGCGCTGCCCAGGTGATCGGCGTACTCCTTCAGGAACACCGCGCCCAGGCCGGTGAACGGAGATCCCTCACGCCGCATCCTGATGCTCCTCGAAATAGCGGGCGTAGATCTTCTCGAGACTGGGTTCGGCCGCTGCGAGCCGCTGCAGCCGGCCGCCGCCGCCCACGACGGCCTGCGCCACGTCCGCCATCACATCGCGGTCGGCCGTGATCCGCCAGCCGCGGCCCTCGCGCTCCAGCCGCTGCACGCCGGGCAGGGTGCGCAGCTTCGCCTCAATGTCCGCGCCGTCAGCCTCGACATGCGCCGCATGCCCTGCCCCCAGCACCTGCTGGCCAAGCTCCTTGACCGTGCCCTGCAAGGCGATGTGGCCGCGGCTGAACAGGGCCACGCGATCGCAGATGCTCTGCACCCGGTCGAGAAGGTGCGACGACAGCAGCACCGCCACGCCATCGGCCTTCAGGTCGCGGATCATGTCGAGCAGCTCGAATGTCGCCTGCGGATCCAGCCCCGACGTCGGCTCATCGAGGATGGCGATCTCCGCGCGCTTGGCGATGATCTCGGCGATGCCCAGCCGCTGGCGCATGCCGCGCGAATAGGTGCCGACGCGCTTGTCGATCACTTCGGTGAGGCGCACGCGCGCCATGGCCTCCTCGATACGCCGCTCGGCTTCCGCGCGTGCGATGCCCGCCAGCCGCAGCGTGTAGCGAAGGTTCTCGCGGGCGGTCAGGTTGTCGTAAAAGCCGACCGCGTCCGGCAGGTAGCCGACACGCCGCTTGACGGCCAGCGGATCGCGCACCGGATCGTGGCCCAGCACGCTCACTGTTCCGCCCGTCGATTCGGTCAGGCCCAGCACCATCAGGATGGTGGTGGTCTTGCCGGCGCCGTTGGGGCCCAGCAGGCCAAAGATTTCGCCGCGGTGGATGTCGAGATCGATCCCCGCGACGGCGGCGTTGGCGCCGTAGTCCTTGCGCAGACCGCGCGCCTCGATGACGATTTCAGCCATGGCGCGCGTTACCGCCGGCCGAAGCGGGCGACGGCGCCGACCAGCACCAGCAGGGCCACGGCGATGATGCCGACGCCGACGATGCCCCACAGGGTCGAGGTGGTGAGGGTGATGCGGAAGTCGGACGACACGCTGTCGCCCTTGGCGCTGACGCGCATCGTGCTCTGATAGTCGCCGGCCAGCGCCTTGTTGAACGGCGTGATCGTCGCCACCACTTCCTTGCGCTCGCCCGGCCCCAGGCGGTCGATGGTCTTGGGCGTGAAATCGACCTTCCAGTTCTGCGGCACCGTGCCGCTGACTTCGACTTCCTCGGCCGCCGCCGTGCCCTCGTTGCTGACGATCAGGGTGAGCGGCGAAGGCTTGCCGGCTTCCGCCTCGCCGGAAAGCCGGCCGTCCTTGCCTGTGAGCCGCAGCGTCGGCTGCCCCTGGATCAGCATCACCACCTGGGTCTGGTCGCTGGCGCCTTCGGCCTCGACGCGCAGGCGCGCCGGATAGGAACCGGCCGCGATGTCGCGCGGCGGCTTGATGCTGACCTTCAGGTCCTTGCTCTGGCCGGCCTCGATGGGAATCGAGCTGAGCTCGTTGCTGCCATAGGCCTCGGTGAAGGTGGAGGTGAAGCCCTTCTGGGTGTCGACGCCGAAGCGCACGATCAGGTCCTTGCCCGACTCGTTGCTGACGGTGAACTGGTAGTCGAAGCTGGACTTGGGATTGCCCCGCAGCTCGGGCAGCTTCACCTTCAACGACAGCTTTGCCGGCAGGTCGGTGCCGACCGACAGCGTCATCGGCAGCTCGGTGCTGGCCGATGCAGTCTTGGCCTGCACGACGATGGGGTAGCGGCCGGATTGCGATTTGGCCGGCGCCTCCACCCGCAGACTAAGCGTCACGCTTTCATTGCTGCCGGGCATCGCGGAGGTGACGGGCTGCCCGCCGCCCAGCAGATCGACCTTCCAGCCTTCCGGCACGCCGCTGACCGACAGGGCCGCGACTTCCGGCGGCAGTCCCGCGTTCTGCAGCTTGAGCCGGATGGTCGTGATCTCGCCAGGCCGCACGGTTGCCGAGGGGAAATCGGTGGTCAGCCACAGCCCCTTCGGTGGTGGCTCCGCGGCCATCGCGGCTGGACCGGAAATTCCGAGGACGACGGCAAACAATAGCGACAAGATGGCGGTACGCATGGCGTCTCCCAACTGCGTTCAGGTTTTTTCAGTGCGCGGGCCGCGATCCTTGAACGGAAATGCCGCGACTGCAACGGCCAATGCCTCGGAACATCGCCGTGTGCCAACGGAGTCGCAGCGACAGCCCTGCGGGTGGCGATTGGTAGTCGCAAAAATGGCAGGAACGCGGCAAAGATCGCGCCCGGAAGAATGGAGCGGGCGACGGGATTTGAACCCGCGACCCTCGGCATGGGAGGCCGATGCTCTACCGCTGAGCTACACCCGCGTTCCGGAACCAGTATAGGGGCTGGCGGCGCGACGCTCCAGTGGAGCGTTGCCCGCGTTGCCCGATCTGGTACAAGCCGCCGTCATTCGCGGGGCCACAAGCCGACGGAAGGGGAACGATCATGGACGTAAAAGGCCAGGCCGCCATTGTCACGGGCGGCGCTTCGGGACTGGGCGGGGCGACCGCTTCTGCGCTGGCGGCGGCCGGCGCCAGGGTTGCCATCCTCGATCTGCAGGACGAGCTCGGCCAGAAGAAGGCGGCCGAGATTGGCGGGCTTTATGTGAAGTGCAACGTGGCCGACGGCGCGTCGGCTGAGGCGGCCATCAAGCAGGCGGCCGAGAAGCTGGGCGCGCCGCGGGTCGTGGTCAACTGCGCCGGCATCGGCCGCGCGGCACGCACCATTTCCAAGAACGGTCCGCACGCGCTGGAGATGTTCGCGCAAGTCATCAATGTGAACCTGATCGGCACGTTCAACGTGATCCGGCTGGCGGCATGGGAAATGTCCAGAGCCGAACCGCTGGACGGCGGCGAGCGCGGCGTGATCATCAACACCGCCTCGGTCGCGGCCTTTGACGGCCAGATCGGGCAGGCCGCGTACTCGGCGTCCAAGGGGGGCGTGGTGGGCATGACCCTGCCGGTCGCGCGCGATCTCGCGTCGATCGGCGTGCGCGTCTGCACCATTGCGCCCGGCCTGTTCCTGACGCCAATGATGATGGGCCTGTCGGAAGAGGCACAGAAGAGCCTCGGCGCGCAGGTCCCGTTCCCCCCGCGTCTGGGTGATCCGAACGAATATGCCGCGCTGGCTATGGCCATCGTCCAGAACCAGATGCTCAACGGCGAGGTGATCCGCCTCGACGGCGCCATCCGCATGGCCCCCAAGTGAGGCGTTTTCTTCGGACAATCGACCACTTGAAGGTCACCGTCGGACTCGTCCGGTCCGACGGATGACTCTTGATTTTCCGCCGTTTTCGCTCTTTCTAGGGCCGCCGCAGCCGGTTTCCCCCGGCGGGCCGCGGGGAGTTCGGGACCCCTTGCCGCCGCGTCACCACAGGCTAAGCGGTCGACGGCGCACAGCCGGCCGATCACCTTGGTCCAGAACGACAAGCAAGGAGTGACGCGCCGTGGCGCTCAAGGATTATCTCTTCACATCCGAGTCGGTTTCCGAGGGTCACCCCGACAAGGTCTGCGACCAGATCTCCGACGCGGTGCTGGATGCCTTCATCGCCAATGACATCAAATTGGGGATTGAGGACAACAGTGCCGTCAATACCCGGCTGGGCTGCGAGACGCTGGCCACCACCAACAAGATCATCATCGCGGGCGAATGCCGGGCGCAGGACCCCTACATGCGCAAATACCGCGGCCACGCCGTGATGAACCGCGAGCTGATCGCCCAGGTGGCGCGCGATGTCGTGCGCGACATCGGCTACCAGCAGGACGGCTTCAGCTACGACGGCGCCGACATCGAGGTGCTGCTGCATGGCCAGTCGCCCGACATCGCCCGGGGCGTGGACGCGAAGGAGGGCGGTGACAATCTCGGCGAGCAGGAGGGCGCGGGCGACCAGGGCCTGATGTTCGGCTTCGCCTGCACAGACAGCGAGGTCTACGAGCAGGGCTCCTACATGCCGGCGCCGATCTATTTCTCGCACAAGATCCTGAAGGTGCTGAGCGAGAAGCGCCGCTCGGGCGAGCTGCCCGACCTGCTGCCGGACGCCAAGAGCCAGGTCACGGTGCGCTTCGTCGATGGCAAGGCCGTGGGTGCCACCAAGGTGGTGGTCTCCACCCAACATCGCGAGCACGATGGCAAGAAGACCCAGTACACCTCGGGCATGGTCAAGGAGATGATCCGCAAGGCCGTGGCCTCGGCGTTGCCCGACGGCTGGATGCCGCAGAAGGATGCCGATTTCCTCGTCAATCCCACCGGCAATTTCGTGGTCGGCGGCCCGGATGGCGATTGCGGGCTGACCGGCCGCAAGATCATCGTCGATACCTACGGCGGCTACGCACCGCACGGCGGCGGCGCCTTCTCGGGCAAGGATCCGACCAAGGTCGACCGCTCGGCCGCCTATGCCGCCCGCTATCTGGCCAAGAACGTCGTTGCGGCCGGACTGGCCGACCAGTGCTGCATCCAGGTGGCCTATGCCATCGGCGTGGCCGATCCGATGTCGCTCTATGTCGATACCCGCGGCACCGGCCGGGTCGACGAGCGCAAGCTGGAGAAGGTGCTGGCCGACATCTTCCCCCTGCGTCCGACCGCGATCCGCCGCGGCCTGCAGCTCAACAAGCCGATCTACCGGCGCACCGCCGCCTACGGCCATTTCGGCCGCAAGCCCGAGAAGGATGGCGGCTTCTCCTGGGAAAAGACCGACCTCGTCCCCGAACTGAAGCGCGCCTTCGGCGCCAGTTAGGCGCCGGCAGCGACCTCCTCCTGAAAGGACGGGCCGCGCGCGATTGGCGCGGCGGCGGAAAGCCGCCTATGCTTGCAGCCGTCCTGCAAGAGCCGGCGGGCCCGGCCGAGAGGGAGGAACGCATGAGGACAGGGCTGCTTTTCGCCGCGCTGACGCTTGGCTGCGGCCAGGCTTTCGCACAGGCGGCGTTCCCGCCACCGCCGCCCAAGGTGAGCCCGGCGGCCGGCGTGATTGACCTGCACGTCCATTCGCACCCGGACGTGTTTGGCCGCAACATGGACGACATCGACATTGCCCGCATGGCGCAGTCGCGCGGCATGAAGGGCATCGTGCTGAAGAACCACATCAGCGAAACGGCAAGCCGCGCCGCGCTGGTGATGAAGGTGGTGCCCGGCATCGAGGTCTTCGGCGGCATCGTGCTGAACCGCGCCGTCGGCGGCATCAATCCCGTGGCGGTCGAGTGGCTGCACCGCTTCTACGGCAGCCGCGGCAAGGTGGTGTGGCTGCCCACGTTCGAATCCGACAAGCACGTCAAGACGTTCGGCAAGCCCGATGCGCAGGGGCTGGTCGTGGCGCCCGGCGGCAAGGTCACGCCCGAAACCGAGGAGGTACTGAAAATCATCGCCCGCGAGAATCTCGTGCTGGCGACCGGCCATGTTCATCCCGAAGAAATCCTGGCAGTGGTGAAGCGCGCCCACGAGTTGGGCGTGAAGAACATCGTCATTACGCACGGCTTCACCAACGTGCCCGGCCTGACGATGGAGCAGGCAAAGCAGGTGGTCGATCTCGGCGCGATGATCGAGGTCTGCTTCCTGCAGTTCCAGGCCGGTCCCGAAGCGCCGCTGGCATTTCTGAAGCACTGGAAGCAGGTCAACGCGCGTCACATCGCCGAGGCGGTGAAGACGTTCGGCGCCAAGGGCATCGTCGTCTCGTCGGATCTCGGCCAGAGCGCCAACATCACCCATCCCGACGGCATGGAGGTGGCGATCGCGGCGATGAAGAAGGAGGGAATCTCCGACGCCGACATCGACACGATGCTGCGCAAGAACCCGGCGAAGCTCCTGGGAATGAACTGATACGTTCAGCCCTGTGGCGATTCGGGCGTGATGTCCATCACCGCCCAGCCCTGCCGCTGACGGGTGGGCTGAAGCTGCAAGCGGTAGGCCTGCTTCTCGCCGCCTGACGCGAAGTCGACCCGCGCTTGCCATTCACCCGGGCGGGTATTGCTTGCCGTACAGGAGTCGCCGCGCAGGCTGGCGACCCCTGAGGCCTCCCGCACGGCCTGCCGCGCCAGCTCGCAGATGCTGGCTTCCGTTGCCGGCGGATTGGCGGGCGGCGGGACGGCTGGCTCAGAGCTGCGGCTGCGCGAGCCCGTAAAGATATCGCCCATCGACCCGCACGCGGCCAGGGACAGCAGGGCGGTCAAGAGCAACGGCGCAAGTCGTGCAGGGGTCATGGGCATTGGATATCGGGTCCGGTCAGGCATGCCCAAGCCTTGTCGGACTCCATGAAGGCAAATCCGGGGCGGGCCTGTTGCTTTTCCGCGGCCAGAACGGCTGGTCCACCGCCGCGGAACATCGGCCACGAGGCATCGTTGACCGCCGCAACCACGCTCGGGGGAGGAGACAAGCTTGTTCGATCGTGACGCACAGCGGCTCGACCGCAAGCTTGATCGTCTTGCCCAGCGGCTTCCGCGCTGGGCGGGCCGCTCCTTGGAATGGGTCAGGAGCCCGTCATCGCGCTGGGTACGCCTGCCGCTTGCGGCGCTGCTCATCCTCGGCGGCATCGTCGGCTTCCTGCCGGTGCTGGGCTTCTGGATGGTGCCGCTGGGCATCCTCCTGCTGGCGCAGGATATACCGCTGCTGCGCCGGCCCGTGCTGCGCCTGCTAAGCTGGGTGGAGCGCACCTGGACGCGGTGGAAGCGGCGCTGGTGACAGGTCGATCGCGTCGAAGGGTACCGAACTTCGCGCCGATCACACCCTGTACAAGACCTCTTAGCCCCAGAAGCCTTTTTCGCCCTCGGTCAGGGCCGTTGCGCGGTCAATGCCGACGTCCGCCAGCATGCGGTCATCGAGGGCGAGCAGGGCGCGACGCGAACGCGCCAGTTCCAGCCGGCGCTGCAGCCAGGTCAGGCCATCGGCCGGCAGGGTGACAACACGGCCAAACAGCCGGCCGGCCGCGGCAGAGGTGTCGAAATAGGTTTCCGCCATGAAAGCCATGGCTCAACTCCACTGAGGCAATGTATCGGGACAATTCCCGAGAATTGTTAGCCTCGTTAGCGGCAACATGGGGCTCTTGCGCTTCCCTCACAAACGATGCTTTCTTGTCCTATGACACAGATTTCCTCATCCTCCTGAAGGGGCCATGGCACGCGCCCTGCCGCCGCTGAACGCGCTGCGCGCCTTCGAAGCCGCAGCCCGGCATGGCAGCTTCGTCGCGGCGGCCGACGAACTCAGCGTTACCCCAGCCGCGATCAGCCATCAGGTGAAGGCCCTCGAGGAGCGGCTGGGCGTGGCCCTGTTCCGCCGTCTGGCCCGGGGCCTGGCGCTGACCGGCGACGGCGAGGCCCTGCTGCCGGATCTGCGCGACGCCTTCGATCGCATGGCGCTGGCCCTGGACCGCGTCGGCCGCCAATCCGGGGGCAAGGTGCTGACCATCAGCCTGGTGACGACGTTTCTTCTCGCCTGGCTGGTCCCGCGGTTGCACCGCTTCCAGGCCAGCCATCCGGACATCGAGGTGCGGATGACGACCGCGAAGTACAACGTCGATTTCGCCCGCGAGGATATCGACGCCGCAGTCCGCTTTGCCGACCGCCCCGAGGACGGGCTGTTCGCCATGAAGTTGTTCAACGATGTGCTGACGCCGCTGGCCGGCCGCCGATACCGCGACCGCCTGAAATCGTTCGAGGATCTGCGCAAGGTACCCTTGATCGACACCGCCTTTCACCCCGAATGGCCGATCTGGCTGGAGGCCATGGGATTGCAGTCGCTGACGCCGCGCCGGTCGCTTGCTTTCGACTCCACCAAGATTGCCGTTGAGGCTGCGATCGAGGGCGCCGGGGTGGCGATCGGACCGCCCAACCTGTTCCGCGAGGAAATCGAGGAAGGCCGGCTTTTCCAGCCTTTTCCGCAAGTCGTTGAAAGCGGCAAGGCCTGGTGGTTCGTGTGCCCGGCAGGTTCCGCCGAGCGCCTGAAGATCAAGGCATTCCGCGCCTGGCTCGCCGAGGAGCTGGAACGCGAGGCCTCACCCCCGCCGGGTCTGCGGCAGGACGACGGCTAGCCGGAGAAGCGCCGCAGGTCGCCGGGGCGGAATGTCCATTGCGGTGTGACAATCTCGCGCTGGCGGGTGATCTCGTACCAGACTCCGCCAGCCGGGTTGTTCAGGACATGGATGTTCTGGGCCGGCATGAAGCTTTGCGCCAGCAGGGCCTGCCGCTCGCCCGCGCCGCTGACGACCACGTCAACGACGAGCACGGCATGGCCCGGCGTTCCGGCCTGGATGAACACGTCACCGGGTTCGACCTGAGTCGCGTCGCGCACCGGCTCCAGCTCGCGCTTCAGCGAAACCGTGCTGGCATAGGTGAAGATCACGTTGAGCCAACTGCGGAACCCGGCGCGCGTGTCGGCGCTGGCGCCGACCGACGTCCAGTCGACCTTGTTGCCGCTGACCACCGGCCGCCGGCCGGCAAGCCATGCGGCATAGGTGTAGCGGTCGCCGCTGGTGAACCGGAATCCCATGCCGCTGTCGCGGTCGGCGGCGCGCAGGTATTCGGCGCGCAGCCGGATGATGGCGTCGGCGCATTGCTGCAGGTCGGCCCGGCCGATGTCGATATCGACCACAGCGGCAACGCCGCTCTGATCCGGTTTGACGCGGCCATCGAAATAGCGGACGGCCTCGCCAGCCGGCCGCAGCGGCAGTTGCCGCAGCCAGGCGCCGAAGCTGTCAGGCGGAACGTTCAGGCGCCGGAACCCCGACGGCGGCTGGAAACGCTGTGCCAGCGTCTCCAGGACCGGTCCTGCCAGCCATTCCGGCGCGGCAAGGCTGCGGGGCCATGCACTGCCCGGGCTCGCCAGGGCGCCCAGTGTGGCCAGCAACAGCATGCGTCGGCAGATCATGGCGCTGCCGTATGGCTGGCCGATGCGTCGGAAATGCGGCAGCCATGCCACAGGCGGAGGGGCACCATCTGGCCAAGCCCTGAACGCGTGTTTACCATCAGGCAAACGAGACGATCGTCATGGGAGAAAGCGCCATGCATGTCGGAATGGCAGTCATCTTCCAGAACACCGGCAAGCACCTGACCGACCGGCAGGTCTATCTGAACGAGCTTGGGCTGGCCGAGATGGCCGAGCCGCTGGGCTTCGAATCGGTGTGGTCGGTCGAGCACCACTTCACCGACTACACGATGTGCCCCGACGTGGTGCAGTTCCTGTCCTGGATGGCCGGCCGCTCGCGCACCCTGCGGCTGGGCTCGATGGTGGTGGTGCTGCCCTGGCACGATCCCATGCGCGTGGCGGAACAGGTCTCCATGCTGGATAACCTGTCGGGTGGCCGGATGATCCTTGGCCTGGGCCGCGGCGCCGGCAAGGTGGAGTTCGACGGTTTCCGGATCGACATGGGCGAAAGCCGGGAGCGTTTCATCGAGTACGGCGAGGCGCTGCTGCAGGGGCTCGAAACCGGCCGCATGGAATATGACGGCAGGTTCTACAAACAGCCGCGCGCCGCCATCAGGCCGGCGCCCTTCAAGAGCTTCCGCGGCCGGACCTATGCCGCCGCGGTGTCGCCCGAGAGCGCGCGCATCATGGCGCGCCTGGGCGTGGGGCTGCTGATCATCCCGCAGAAGCCGTGGCGCGAGGTCGAGAAGGAGCTCGGGGAGTACAACAGGCTTTATCTGGAGATCAACGGCGTGCCGGCCCCGAAGCCGATCTCGGCCGGCTGGATGTTCGTCGATGCCAGCGCGGAGCGCGCGCGAGAAATGGCCATGCGGTATATCGGCGGCTACTACCGCACGGTCCTCGACCACTATCAGTTCGCCGGCGAGCACATCCGCAACACACGGGGTTACGAGTACTACGCCAAGATGAACGACAAGCTCGCCGTCTATGGTGACGCGAAGGCGATCGAGTTCTTTGCCGAGCTGCAGGTCTACGGCACGCCCGAGCAGGTGTACGGCAAGATCATGAAGATCCACGAGCAGACCGCCAACAAGGCTTTCGTGCCGGTCTTCAGCTATGCCGGCATGCCGCACGAGGAGGCGGTGCGCAACATGACCATGTTCGCGCGCGAGGTGCTGCCCGAACTGCAGAAGTTCAAGGTCGATGAGGACATCGACTGCGCCGCGCCGCTCCCCGACCTGCGCTTCGCCCAGGCAGCGGAGTAGGGATGACAGGCAATGAGCCAAACAACCTTCCCCCGGAGGGCAGGGTATTCGCATACCTGACTACCCGTTTGGCTCTGCCGGACGATGTTCGTCGGTAGAAAACTGCTTCATGGTGAGCACAGGTGGATGCTTCGCATCCACCGGGTCGAACCATGAAGCAGCCTGCACTGCCGCTGCGCGACGCCTTCATGGTTCGACAAGCTCACCATGAAGGCTATTTCGACGCCGTACCCCGCCTCCACATGCATCAGCGGAGCCAGGCAAGTAATCAGGTATGCGAATGCCCTGCCCCGGAGGGGCCCAGAGGGGAAGGCAGGGTCAGGCGCTCTCGCTTTTTGTGCGACAGTGGTGATGTCGGACGAGGAGAAGGTGGCGTCGTCGCGTTGACGGCAGGCGTCCGCATGCCAACATGGCAGGGCAAGCCGCAGTTGCATGGTGCCGATGAAACCTGGAGTCCGACGGCGCGCTTCACGTCCGCTGGCTGCGTATGATCTCTTCGCAGATCTCGCGGCGACGCCGGGCCGCGAGGTGATCGCCGATGGTGCGATGATCTTGCGCGGCTTCCTGCGCGACGAGGGCGAGGCCATCCTGCGCGCGATTGACTCGGTCGCTGCTCGTGCGCCCTTCCGGCGGATGGTGACCCCCGGCGGCTTCACCATGTCGGCAGCCATGACGAATTGCGGCCGTGCCGGCTGGATCACGGATCGCCGCGGCTACCGCTACACGGATGTGGATCCCGAGTCCGGCCGGCCATGGCCGGAACTGCCGGCACTGTTCGTCGATGTGGCACGGCGCGCTTCGGCGGCTGCCGGGTTCCGGGGCTTTGTGCCCGATGCCTGCCTGATCAACTGCTACGAGCCGGGGGCGCGGCTGTCGCTGCATCAGGACCGCAACGAGCGTGATTTCACCGCGCCGATCGTTTCGGTTTCGCTGGGCGTGCCGGCCATTTTTCTGTTCGGCGGCGCGGAGCGCAGCGAACGGCCGGGCCGCTGGCGGCTGGAACATGGCGATGTGGTGGTCTGGGGCGGACCGGCGCGTCTTGCCTTCCATGGCGTCGTGGCCTTGGCCGAGGGGAAACACCCGCTCACAGGCTCACGGCGTTTCAACCTGACGCTGCGCAAGGCTCTGTAAAGGTGTGGGCATGAAGGTCAAGTTCGACACCGTGTACGAAAGCTTTCAGTACGTCGCCAGTGGCGAATCCGGGACCAACCAAGCTTATCTGAACCGGCAGACAGGTGAAGTCCACTGGCATTCCGACATGTACGACAATTTTGAAGAGCTGCCAGAGGACATCGACGACGACGAGAAGTATGTCGCGATTCCTGACAGAAAGGAACTCGACCTCGGCAAGCCGCTTGTCCTGCGCTTTGCCAATGAGTTCCTGCCCGACGATCTTGACGAGGTGTATGAAATCTTCCGCCGCAAGGGCGCCTACGCCAGGTTCAAGCATTTTCTGGGACGTCGCCGCGCCCTCGATCAATGGTACGCCTTCTCCGACAAGGCCGAACAAGAAGCGCTGAGACAATGGTGTGCCGATAACGGCATCGAGCTCGAGGATTAGCCTGAAGGTGCTGCGCGGATTCCCGAGCGGACGGTTGCCTCATCGAGGCCGTGCAGCGCGTCCATGAGCGCCATCCTGAGGCTGCCCGGTCCGCGAGCTGTTTGCGCCGCAAGTTCGCCGGCAAGTCCGAACAGCGCGGTGGCAGTGGTGGCGGCGGCGAGGGACTCGCTTTCGACGGCGGCGATGGCGCCGGTCACGGCCGTCAGCGCGCAGCCCAGCGCCGTAACGCGGGTCATCAGCGGATGGCCGTTGGTGATACGCACCACGCGCTCACCATCAGTCACCAGATCGGTGGCGCCGGTCACGACGACGGTGTTGCGCAACGTCCGGGCAAGCGACATGGCAGACGCCTCGGCCTCGGCGGTGGATTGAGTGCTGTCGACACCCTTTTGCCGTGCCTCGGCGAAGCCGGCGAGCGCGATAATTTCCGAGGCATTGCCGCGCACGATCGTGGGCCGCAGACTGATCAGCTCGGCCGCCACCTTGCGGCGGAACGAGGTGGCGCCGACACCCACCGGATCGAGAATCCAGGGCTTGCCCAGTCTGTTGGCCGTGCGTGCTGCCACCCGCATGCTCTCCACCCAGCCCGCCGACAGGGTGCCGATATTGATGGTGAGTGCATCGGCGATGGTGACGAACTCGGCGACTTCCTCGACGGCATGCACCATGGCCGGCGAGGCGCCGATGGCCAGCAGGGCATTGGCGGCGCTGTCCATCGCCACCAGGTTGGTAATGTTCTGCACCAGCGGCGCACGTTCGCGCACGCGGCACAGCAAGGTCCAGGACTGCCCGGCGACGTTCATTCGTCCGCCTTCACTGACTTTTCCTGGTCGAAGATCAGGCAGGTCGTCGTGGCATGTGCGAGCAGACGACCCCGTGCGTCGGTCAGACGGCCTTCGGCCGTGCCGATCCGGCGGCCGCTTGTCAGCACCGTTCCTTCGGCCCGGATCGGGCCTGTGTCAGGTGTGATCCCGCGCAGCAGGGAGATCTTGAACTCCAACGTCGTCGAGCCGACACCCCGGTCGAGGGTCGACTGCACTGCAAGCCCCATACAGGTGTCGAGCAGGGTCGCAGCCAGGCCTCCATGCACGGTGGCCTGGGGATTCAGGTGATCTGCCGTGGGCGTGGCGACCACAACGACCCGGCCACGGTCGGCTTCCACGATATCGTAGCCGAGCGTTCGCGCCATGCTGTTGAGCGGCAGCGATCCGCTGACGAGCCCTTGCACGAACTCCAGCCCGGTCCGTGCCTGACGTTCCCCGGTGCTGATGATTCCGTAACGCTTCCCGGGCATCTCTCCTCCTGCGGACACATTCTGGCCGGGTTTCGTTACGTCTAGTGCCTTTCGCGGGTTTCGGCAAAGCGGATGGCGGGGAAGCGCTCGCGCACGGTATTCAGCTCCCAGGCGTTGCGCGCGAGGTAAACCGGCGCGCCGTCGCGATCCTCGGCCATGGCCGCGCGCTGTGCTGCCATGAACGCGTCCAGGTCGGCCTTGTTGTCGGCGGATACCCAGCGCGCCGTTTCGAAGGGGGCCTGTTCGAGCCCGATCTTCACCTGGTATTCGGTCTCGACGCGGGTCAGCAGCACATCAAGCTGCAGCGCGCCCACGACGCCGACGATCCAGTCGCCGCCGAGGTTGCGGCGGAAGACCTGGGTGACGCCTTCCTCGGCGAGGTCTTCCAGGGCACGGCGGAGCTGCTTGGACTTCATCGGATCTTCCAGCCGCACACGGCGCAGGATCTCCGGCGCGAAGCTCGGGATGCCGGTGATGCGCAGCTCCTCGCCTTCGGTCAGCGTGTCGCCCACCCGCAGCACGCCGTGATTGGGCACGCCGATGATGTCGCCGGGCCAGGCTTCGTCGACGATCTCGCGTTCGCGCGCGAAGAACAGGATCGGGCTGGAGATGGTGATCATCTTGCCGGTGCCGACCTGCTTCAGCTTCATGCCACGCTGGAAGCGGCCGGATGACAGGCGCATGAAGGCGACCCGGTCGCGGTGGTTGGGGTCCATGTTGGCCTGGACCTTGAACACGAACCCGGCCACCTTGTTTTCTGTCGGCGCGATCGGCCGTGGCTCGGCGGGCTGCGGGCGCGGCGGTGGCGCATAGCGCGCCAGCGCTTCGAGCACCTCGCGCACGCCGAAATTGTTGTAGGCACTGCCGAAGAAGACAGGGGTGAGGTGGCCCTCCCGGTACGAGGTCAGGTCGAACGCGGGATAGCCGGCGCGCACCAGCTCCACATCCTCTTTCAGCTTGTCGTACCGCGCGGCCGGCAAGGCGGCGGCCAGCTTCGGATCATCGATGCCCTCGCACTCCACGACGGCCCCGACCTTCTCGCGATCCTGCGGCGAGAACAGCAACATGCGGTCGCGCACGAGGTCATAGCAGCCGCGGAACTCCTGTCCCGAGCCGGCGGGCCAGCTCATCGGCGTCACGTCAAGCGCAAGCGTAGCGGCGATTTCGTCGAGCAGGGCGAAGGGATCGCGGCTTTCGCGGTCCATCTTGTTGATGAAGGTCACGATCGGCACGTCGCGCAGGCGGCAGATCTCGAACAGCTTGCGCGTGCGCGCCTCGATGCCCTTGGCGGCGTCGATCACCATGATCGCCGAGTCGACGGCCGTCAGCGTGCGATAGGTGTCCTCGCTGAAATCCTCATGGCCCGGCGTGTCCAGCAGATTGAAGACCGCGCCGCCGTACTCGAAGGTCATCACCGAGGTCGTCACCGAGATGCCGCGCTGCTGCTCGATCTTCATCCAGTCCGAGCGCGCCCGCCGCGCCTCGCCGCGCGCCTTGACCGCTCCCGCGGCATGGATGGCCCCGCCGAACAGCAGCAGCTTCTCGGTCAGGGTCGTCTTGCCGGCGTCGGGATGGGAGATGATCGCAAACGTGCGCCGCCTGCCGGCGGGGTGACCGGCCAGTGCATCTGTATCGGTGGAATCGTCGAACTGGGCGAGGGACATCGGGTGCGTCGATTTTCGGGGGCGGCGCGGGCGTAACCCGCACAGCAGAAGCGGTCAAGGTGGCAGCATGCCGCCGCCTCCCGGTGCATTCACCCTCCATGCGCCGCCACAGGCTCCTCTGCGCGCGGCAGGGCGATTTCGAACGTCGCTCCGGCGTGGCCATGTATCAGCCTGATGGTGCCGCCGAAGGCTGCCAGTTGACTGCGCACGATTGGAAGACCCAGGCCGGTGCCGCCGGCATCGCGGGCCGTCGTGAAGAACCGGTCGAACACGCGGTCCCTGTTACCGGCCGAGATGCCGGGGCCGTCGTCGCTGACCGTGAGCACGACGGATGATCCTTCGGCGTGCCACGCCAGCCGTGCCGTTGCCGCGGGACCGGCATGGAGGCGGACATTGTCGAGCAGGTTGACGATGACCGCCGCGAGGCTGTCGGCGTCGGCCCGGGCGGTTATCTCCTGCGCCGGTGCCTCGACGGCAATGGTCATGCCGGTTTCGCGGTAGCGTTCGACCAGCGTGGGGATGATGGCGTGAAGCGCCGCGCGCTCCTCGCCGGTGGGGCGCAAGGCGTCGGCGCGTGCCAGATCCAGCAGACGCCGGGTGAGCCTTTCAAGTCGCGCAATGTCGCCCGCCAGGTTGTCGAGAAAGCGCTGCCGGTCGGCCGGCTGCATGCTGGCCATATCCTCGCGCAGCAGCTCGACAGTGCCGTGCATGGAGGCCAGCGGCGTCTTGAATTCGTGGCCGATCTCGGCTGCGAAGTCGCGGATGTAATCGGCGCGATGCTCCAGTGTCCGGGCCATGGTGGAGAGTGACGCGGAGAGTTCCGCCACCTCGCGCGTGTAGCGGTGCGGCAACGGCTTGACGGCATCTCGCTCGCCGGCGGCCACGCGGCGGGCCTGCTCGACGGCACTGCGGATCGGGCGGCTCACCGTCAACGCCGTGAAGGCCGCGAGCGCCCCGCCGGCCAGCAGCAGGAGCACGCCCAGGCCCAGCAGATGGTAGCGCTTGCCCCAGAGCGCATTCACCACGTTGCGGGGCGTACGACGCAGCAGGACCGCGCCCAGCACCCGGTCGCCTTCGAGGACGGGCATCGCCACGTGCACACGCACGTCCGCGACCCGGCTGATCGACCAGTCGATCGGACCGGGATAAGGGTCTGTCGCGCGTTGCCGCATGACCGACATCGGATATCCCTTGAGAGCCTTCGACACCTCCTCAAGGGCTGCCAGCGATCGACCGTCATCCTCGTAGGTGCTGGCGACCACGATGCCGTGCGCATCGACGATATGCATGCCAGCAAGGCTGTGGCGCTGCGCCCGCAGCAACACGGTGCGCAGCGGCCCGCCGATGCGCGCTGCCACGGGATCGGGTACGTCTGCGGGCGTTGCTGGCTGCGGTGCCGGCGGCAGGATCGGGTCGTCGGCCAGATCAAGGCTGGCGGGGATCGGCTGCCACCGTTCCGGACCTGCGGGACGCTCGGTCTGCGGCAAGCCGGCGAGCGCGCCGGGCGGTGCGGCGGCCAGCCATTCGCCGCGGAACTGGGCGGCGATCAGCACCGCCTGTCCGATTAGCTCCGACTCGGTCTGGCGTACCAGCGCGCTTTCGTAGACGCGCAGGAACCAGATGCCGGCCAGCGGCAGCGCCAGCAGCGCAAGGTTGGCCGCCAGCAGGACCGTGCGCAGCCGCGGCCGCCAGCGGCGCGCCGCCGGCGCGGGTTCCGTCATGGTGCCGCCGCAGCCGTCAGCTTGTAGCCGACGCCATGCACCGTCTCGATCGGCGCCCCGCCGGCGGCCGCCAGCTTGGCGCGGATGCGGCGCACGTGGCTGTCGATGGTGCGGTCGCTGACGTAGCGGCGATCGTCATAGGCACGCTCCATCAGGTTGTCGCGCGTGAAGACCTTGCCGGGCCGCTCCGCCAGCGTGCGTAGCATCGCGAATTCGGTAGCCGTCAGATCGATCGCCACCCCGTCCCAGGTGGCGACATGGGCATCGAGGTCCAGCGCCAGCAAGCCACGGCGCAGCACCTGGTGCGGCGGCGCTTCCCCGCTCCCGTCCCCGGCCGGAACTACCGTCGCGGCACGCCGGCGCAGCACGGCCTTGACGCGGGCCACCAGCTCGCGCGGGCTGAACGGCTTGGTGACGTAGTCGTCGCCGCCCAGCTCCAGGCCGACGATGCGGTCGATCTCGTCGTCCCTGGAGGACAGAAAGATAATTGGCACCGCCGAGGCGGCGCGAAGCTGCCGGCAGACCTCCGTGCCGTCCATCTCCGGCATCAGGATGTCCAGCACCAGCAGGTCCGGCTTCTCGCGTTCGGCGCAGGCCAGCGCCGCCGCGCCGTCGCCGGCCTCGACGACGGCGAAACCCTCCTTGCGCAGGGCAAAGCTCACGACATCGCGGATGTGCCGGTCGTCATCGACCACGAGAACCTTGGGCATGGCCGTATTGTTCCTGCCCATGGCGGCGAAAGGAAGGCCGCGGCCGTGTCCTGCACCGGATTTGCACTACCTTTCCGCCGGCCTGGCACGCGGCACGGGCCCGCGCCGCACCTGGCCGCATCATCCTGCACGCCGTACTCACGTGCGGAGAATCCTTGATGAGCGATGCGGCCATCCAGCGGACTGGGCTGGCGGGGATGATGGCAAGACTGCGGCTGCCTCTGAAGATGGCCGGGCTGGCCGTTCTGACCCTGGCGTATTCGCTGCCCCTTGCCCTGATCGACAGCGTCGTCGGCGACCGGGCGAGCCTGCTCGAGCGCACACGCGAGGAGATCACCGCCTCATGGGGCGGTCCGCAGACTCTGACAGGGCCGCTGCTGCTGATCCGGCACGATTCGGCGCGCGGCAAGGACGAGGCGGTGCTGCTGCCCGACCGGTTGGACATCGAGGCCGCGCTGGCGCCACAGATCCGCTACCGCGGCATGTTCGAGGCGGTGGTCTACACCATGGACGCGACCTTGCGCGGCCGCTTCCGCACGCCATCGGGCGGCGCCGGCATACCGGCCAATTTGCGCTGGAACGGCCTGAAGCTGCGGCTGAGCGCGGGCGATCTGCGCGGCATCGTGCTCCATAGCGTGCTGGTCGATGGCCGGCCGGTCACATTCGAGCCGGCGGCGCAGGGCGAGAACACCATCGACGCCGATCTCGGCGCCATTGATCCGGTACGGCTGGCCGAAGGAGTCCCTTTCGAGATCCGGCTTCGGCTCAACGGTAGCGAGCGGATCGGCTTCGCGCCGGCGGGAACGCAAACGAGTGCAAGTCTCTCGGCGCCGTGGCCGGATCCCGGCTTTTTCGGCCGCTTCCGGCCGGTCGAGCAGCGCATCGGCGAAACGCAGTTCGATGCCCACTGGCAGGTGTCGATCCTCAGCCGCGGCTTCGGCATGGTGGCGACCTCGGCCGACGATTCGCGCGCGGCCTTGCTGCGGCGGCTCGCCGACTCGGCGTTCGGCGTGCAACTGGTGCAGCCCGTGACGCCCTATCGCGGCGTCGATCGCATGCTGAAGTACGCGCTGCTGACGATCGGGTGCACCTTCGCGCTCTACCTCGCCTTCGAGGTGGCCGGCGAGGTCAGGGTGCATCTCGTGCAGTATGCGCTGGCGGGTGCTGCCATGGCCTTGTTCCCGATGCTGCTGCTGGCGGCCGGCGAGCACCTTGGGTTCGCGACGGCCTATGCCGCCGCGGCCGGCGGTGTGGTGCTTCAGACGTCGCTCTACACGTGGCGCGCGACGGCGCGGCCGGCCTTTGCGGCGCTGTTCGGCATTGCCACCGCCCTGCTGTTCGCCTGGCTCTATCTGTTGCTCCAGGCCGAAACCTGGTCGTTGCTGGGGGGCAGCCTGCTGCTGTTCGCCATCCTCTCCGCGCTGATGTACGCGACCCGCAATCTCGGCCGGCGCGAGGCTGTCTGACCCGCAAGTCTCTTGCCTTCCCCGTCCGGGGGGAAGGTTTTATTGGGCGGCGAGCTCCTCGCGCAGCAGCTCCAGCTCCAGCCACTCGTGCTCGGCTGCTTCCGCTTCGGCCTGCGCAGCGGCCAGACGCGCCGTCTTCGCGCCAAAGGCTGCGGTATCGCGGCGGTAGAGATCGGGATCGGCCAGCGCCGCGGACAGGGCGGCGATCTCGGCGTGCAGCGCCTCGATCCGCCTGGGCAGATCATCAAGCGCGCGTCGTTGCTTGCTGCTGAGCTTGCGCGGCTTGCTGTCGCTCTCGCGCCGGGGCTTGTCGGTTGACGGCCTGACGGGCGTTGGCGCGGGCACGGCAGGCGGGGGACGCTGCAAGAGGTAGTCGCTGTAGCCGCCGGCGTACTCGGTGGCAGTGCCGTCGCCTTCCATGACGATGGTCGAGGTCACGACGCGGTCGAGGAAATCGCGGTCGTGGCTCACCAGCAGCACGGTGCCGTCATAGTCGGCCAGCGTTTCCTGAAGCAGGTCGAGCGTATCGGAATCGAGATCGTTGGTCGGCTCGTCGAGCACCAGCAGGTTGGACGGCGCCGCCAGGGCCTGTGCCAGCAGCAGCCGGTTGCGCTCGCCGCCCGACAACGCGCCCACCGGCTGGCGCGCCTGCTCGTCGCGGAACAGGAAGCGGCGCATGTACGAGACCACATGCATGGGCCGCCCCTGCACCATGAGGTGATCGTTGCGCTCGGCCAGCGTCTCCCACACCGACTTTGACGGATCCAGCGCCGCCCGGCGCTGGTCGATCACCATCGCTTGCAGCGTAGGACTTCGACGGATGCGGCCGGCATCCGGTGCCAGCTCGCCCATCAGCAGGCGCAACAGCGTGGTCTTGCCCGCACCGTTGGGCCCGATGATGCCGACGCGATCGCCCCGCAGGATGCGGGTCGAGAACGGCTTCAGGATCGTGCGCGCGCCGAACGCCTTGGTGATTCCCGTCGCCTCGATGGCGAGCGTGCCCGACGGTGCGGCCGGCCCCGCCTCCATGGCCACACGGCCGGTCTGCGCGATGAGGTTGCGCCGGGTTTCCCGCAGCTCGCGCAGCCGGCGCATGCGGCCCTCGTTGCGCGTGCGCCGCGCCCGGATGCTGGTGACGGACCACGCCCTCTCCGTCTCGATCAGGCGGTCGAGCTTCTGCCGCTCGGTTTCCTCGCGCGCAAGGATGTCTTCCGACCAGGCTTCGAAGCGGGCATAGCCGTCATCCAGCCGGCGCACGATGCCGCGGTCCAGCCACTGCACGGCTTGCGCCAGATTCGCGAGGAAGCGCCGGTCATGGCTGATCAGCACGAAGCCGCCACGCCACGCATCAAGCACGCCCTCCAGCCATTCGATCGTCGGCAGGTCGAGATGGTTGGTCGGCTCGTCCAGCAGCAGGATGTCGGGCGCGCCAACCAGCGCGCGGGCCAGCGCCGCGCGCCGGCTCTCGCCGCCTGAAAGACTGGCGGGGTCCCGTGCGCCGTCGAGGCGGATGGTTTCCAGCCACTGCGCCACGCGATAGTCGTCCGCTCCGGCTGTGCCGTTCTCGTCGCGCAGGCCGCCGGCAATGTACGCCGCTACGCTGGTTGTCCCGCCGAAATCGGGCTCCTGCGGCAGGTACGCCACGCGGGTGCCGGGTTGCACAAAGCGCTCGCCGCCATCCGGCGCCAGCAGGCCGGCGGCGATGCGCAGCAAGGTTGATTTGCCCGCCCCGTTGCGGCCCACCAGGCAAAGCCGCTCGCCGGGTCCGACGCCAAACGACGCGCCCGCCAGCACGACCTGGTCAGCCAGGTGGTAGTGCACGTCACGCAGGGCAAGCAGAGGGGGCGCGGCCATGGGGCGGCAATAGCGCAGTCGCGCGCCTCAACGCCAGTCATCAGCGTCAGGGTTGCGGATCGCGGAACTCGGCGAGCTGCTCCAGAATGGCCGACCCGATCTCGGCACGGCCCAGCTCCGTGCCCGTGGCGACGAAGCCCGCGATGTCGCTGCACACCGCCATCCACGATGTCGAACCGCCCTCGTCCTTGTAGTCGATCCGGAACGTCAGCTTGCGCGGCACCGGCGCGTGCGCCGCGGTCTCCGCATCGGGCTGCAGCCCGCCCGGGCCGTAGAAATCCGTGATGACGACCGTTGCCGGTCTGGTTTCGCCCTTGTCGCTCTGCGTCATGGCGAATGCCCCTAAGAAAGGCCCCGCCGCGAAAATCGGGGCGGGGCAGTGGGGGGTTCGGGAGACACGGGGGGCCAAGAGGGCTCCCCACCTGCTAACGCAGCCCCGCCGACGAGGTTCCGCTCGTGCAAGCCTGTGACAATGCAGGGCTTTTCAGGCCGCCAGTTCGAGGATCTCGCGCACTTGCGCGGGCCCTTCGATACGCCGTGGATTGAATGGCACCCAGGGCGTACCCATGGCCTGCTGCGCGATGCGGTCGAAATTCTCCGGCCCGACCTTCACCGCGCCCAGGCTGCGCGGCATGCCCAGACCGGCAATGAAGGCGTCGAGCACGTCGGCGGCGTCCTCGCCGGGATGGCCCATGGCGGCCGCCACCAGCTTCTGCCGTTCCGGGTTTGCCGCGCGGTTCCAGCGCATCACCGCCGGCAGCATGATGCAGGAGGTGTGGCCGTGCGGAATGTCGAACACGGCCCCCAGCACATAGCCGATGCCGTGGCTGGCGCCCATCGGTACGCCGCTGGCCAGCGGCCCCATCGACAGCCATGTGCCCATCTGGCAATCGGCGCGCGCCTCGAGATTGCCGGGATCCGCCTTCACCCGCGGCAGCCCGCGCGCCAGCAGACCAAGGCCATGCAGGGCCTGCGCGTCGGAATAGGGGTTGGCATGGCCCGAGCAGATGCCCTCGACGCAGTGATCGACGGCGCGGATGCCGGTCGACAACCACAGCCACTCCGGCGTGTGCACGGTGATGGCCGGATCGAGGGCCACCGCGCGCGGAATGATGCGGGGATGGCGGATCAGCTCCTTCACCTTGCTGCGCTCGTTGGTGACGCCCGAGATGCCGCTGAACTCGCCGCCCGACAGCGTCGTGGGCACGGTGATCTGCCGCACGACGGGCGGCTGGCAGGGCGGCGGCACCAGCGCGCCCTCGGCATTCTTCTCCGGCCGCAGCCCGTCGATCGCGTCGGCGCTGCGCACGTTGTTGGCGAGGCAGAGCTGCACGGCCTTGGCGCCGTCAGTGATCGAGCCGCCGCCGATGGTGGCGATCAGATCGGCGCCGGCGTCGCGCGCCTGCCCGGCGGCGGCGATCACGGCGTGCCGCGGCGTATGCGGCGGCATGCTGTCGAACGTACCGGCGCAGCGATTGCCCAGCGCGCGGCGCACCTTCTCGATCTCGTCCGTGTTGCGGTTGAGCGTGCCGCTTACCATCAGGAACACGCGTTTTGCATCGAAGCGCTGCGTGATCTCGGCCACCGCGTCGGCCGCCGGCCTGCCGAACAGCACCTCCTCCATCTGCCCGAAGACGACCCGTCCGGAGCGAAGCATGGCGTTTTCTCCCTTTTCGCTGCATCTGCCATACTACAGCCATGACGGGATTTGAGACAAAGCCGCTGCCGGACAGGCCCGACGTGGTCGCGCCCGATGGCTCGGGCGTGCGCATCCTCTTGCGTCTGAAGGGCGGCAGCATGGCGCATTTCGAGCTGCCCGCCGGACAGGTGTCGAAAGCCGTCACCCACCGCACGGTTGAGGAGATCTGGTACGTCATCGCCGGCAGCGGCCAGATGTGGCGCCAGCAGGACGGCAAGTCGGCGATCGTCGATGTGCACCCCGGCCTGTGTCTGACGATCCCGCTGGGCACGCACTTCCAGTTTCGCTCTGCCGGCCCCGGCCCGCTCGCCGCCGTCGCCATCACCATGCCGCCGTGGCCCGACAGCGACGACGAAGCCATCTTCGTCGAGGGGCCATGGAAACCCACGGTGCCGTAGTTCTACAGAGGAGGCAGCCATGGTGCGGGTTGTCGGGATCGACCATCTGGTCATCCGCGTCAGCGACTATGAGAAGTCGAAGGCCTTCTATGGCAAGCTCTTCAGCTTTCTCGGCTTCGGGATCTCGGACGAGTATCCCGACGCCATTGGCTGGACCAACGGGAAGACGCGGTTCTGGATCGGTCCGGCGGAAGCTGGCCACAAGCGCCGGCACCGCACTGGCGATGTCGGCTTTCACCACTACGCCTTCGGCCTGCGCAGCCGCAAGGACGTGGACGCGCTGCAGGCGTTCCTCATCGACGAGCTGGGCGCCACCATCGTCGATCCGGCCGGCGAGTATTACGACGACTACTACGCCGTCTTCTTCCTCGATCCCGACGGCCTGAAGCTGGAAGGCATGAAATACGGCGAACGCCACGCAAAGGCCGCCCGCCGCCGCAAGCAGCGGCGCAAGGCGGCTTGATACGCCATTGCCGGGAGCGCGCCACTCTAGTGGCGCAGGCGGCGTGCCAACGCCGCCATCATTCAGTTCTGCGCAGACGCTGCTGGTCGCCCTTCGCTTCGCTGCGGGCAATGCGCCACTGGAGTAGCGCGCTCCCGGCGACGCTCAACCAGCATTGAGGATGGAGTCGGCGATTTTTTCGGCGGTCATCAGGGTGGGGAAGTTGGTGTTGGCGCAGGGCACCACGGGGAACAGCGAGGCATCCACGACGCGCAGGCCCTGCACGCCGCGCACGCGGCCTTCCGTATCGGTCACCGCCATGGGATCATCGGCGCGGCCCATGCGGCAGGTGCACGAGGCGTGCCACACGCCGATGGTGGCCTTGCGGATGAAGGCCTCCAGCGCCTCGTCATCGGTCATCACCTCTTCGAAGCGGAAGCCCTCGACGATGAAGCGATCGATCAGCAAGCGGCGCAGCGACGCGGGGCCGTCGAGGAATTTCGCGATCACCGCGGTGAGGAACTTGTTCTTCGCGTTGACGACGCCGATCTTGCGCACGCGATCGCTGTAGGCGGCGGGGAAGGGATTGCTGCTCACCGCCTTCAGCGCTGTGCTCATCTGCAGCGCCGCCATGCGGCGGAATCCGTCCATCAGCCGGTCAAGATCGCGCCGGTCCGACAGCAGGTTGAACTCGACCACCGGCTCCTGCCGCCAGTCGCGCGAAGCGAGCCGCACCTGGCCCGACTCGGAATAGGTCTTGTTCACGAACACCAGCAGCGAGGCGATCTGCTCCCCCACCGCGTGCCATGCCGACTTGCCCACCACGGCCACGAACATGTCGCCCTTGGGCGCGTCAGCAAGGCCGGAGGAATAGCGCAGCCCCACCAGGATGTGCCGGCGCGTGTGGGGGTTCACGCGGGCGCTGCGTTTGAGGAACGCCGACAGCGCGATCGAGGGATGGTCCATCAGACGCTGGCCCACGCCCGGCAGCGCCGACACGACGGGAATGCCGTGCTCGTGCAGGTGACCCACCGGCCCGATGCCGGCGCGCAGCAGATGCGCCGGCGAGTGGATGGCGCCTGACGACAGGATCACCTCGCGCGCTTCAAAAGTGGTCTCCCGCCCGTCGACCATCGCCTGGACGCCGGTGCAGCGCGTGCCGTCAAACAGCAGCGAGGTGACCTGCGTGTTGGTCGAGATCGTGAGATTGTCGCGCCGGCGCGTGGCGGCATCGAGATAGCCCATCGCCGCCGACACGCGCTGCTCGTTGGCGTTGGAGTGCGTGACCGGGAAATAGCCGTCCACGAACTCGCCGTTCTGATCGGGCAGGAAAGTGTACCCCGCTTCCTTGCAGGCTTCGGCGAAGGCCTTCGCATGGCCTGTCCAGTGCTCTTGCGGGATGCGGCGCACGGGAATGCGGCCGTCCTTGCCATGCCACGGCCCGTCGAAATCGAGATCGCGCTCGACCTTCTTGAAGTACGGCAGCACCTCGTCCCAGCCCCAGCCGGCCGCGCCGCGCGCCTCCCATTCGGCATAGTCGGTGGGCGCGCCGCGATTGGCCATCTGGCCGTTGATCGAGGAGCCGCCGCCCAGAATGCGCGCCTGCTCGTACTTGCGCAGCGGCGGCCGCTCGGCGTCGGGGTTGTTGTGCGAGACGATCTGGGTGTGGACCTTGAGCTCGGTCCAGTGAAAGCGCGGATCGAAATAGGCCGTGCCCGAGTAGCTGTCGCGCACCTCCGGCGGCTCCTTGCCCGGCGGCGTGTCGGGACCGGCTTCGCACACCAGCACCTTGTTGGCGCTGCGCCCCGACAGGCGGTTGGCCAGCACCGAGCCGGCCGACCCGCCGCCCACGATGATGTAATCGTACATCGCGCGTTTCCCCGTCTTGCAATTGCGGCGACGTTAGCACGCCGCTGCCGCACCGCGAGGCCGGTGTCACAGGTGCAAAACTTTTCGACGCATGCATCCCTGAAAATTCGGTCGTGAAAACCGAAATTTCATGGTCGCCGGGAGCGCGGGCATCTTGCCCGCATCGCCCGTAGCGCAAGCGAAGGGCGAAGTCTCTTCCGCGGATGCCGGCAAGATGCCGGCGCTCCAGCAGACGAAGAATGATCGGCGGCGGGTGTTGGAACTGCTCGACCGGCGGAGAAAAAATCAACATAATGAATGCCAGATCATGAGCTAGTGCAGTGTAGTGCACAAAGTGCCGGCACTGGCAGGCGGGGAGATGCGCGTGCCGCTGGTCAATCGAGTACCTGGACGCCGGCTCGCCGGGCGTCGGCTGCCTGCGGCGGCTGCCGCGGTTCTGTCACTGGCGTTGTCCATGGACGCGGCGGCGCAGCTCCTGCCGCCGGTGTTGCAGGCGCCGCCGGTGCCGCCCGGCGCACCGGCGCCGCCGCCGACGGCCGCGCCCGACACCATCCCCGCCGCCCCGCCGGGCCGCGGCGCG
>QOCQ01000037.1 GCA_003574685.1 Rhodospirillaceae bacterium SYSU D60007 | reverse complement strand
ACGGGCGCCGCACGTGTTGCACCATCCCCCTTCCGCCCCTTCGGGGCACCTTCCCCCTGCGGGGGAAGGCCGATGATTCTGTCTCCCGCTGTCTCCGTTCCCGCCAGGCCACCCGTTCCGTCTCCGACTGTCTCCGTTCCATCGCATGCGCAGCAAGGCACAGCGTTAAAAGCGGCTGCTGGGAGCGCGGGCATCTTGCCTGGCATCTTGCCCGCATCGCCGGGCGGGACGCCCGCGCTCCCGGGAAACGCCCTGTTTCTGTCTCCGACTGTCTCCGTTCCGCCCCGGGTCCCGATGCTGGCGATCGCCGATCATGTCTACGGACGACACTATAAAACCCGCGCCGGCTTCAGGCTCGCGGTCCCCTTGTTGCAAAGGGCGTCCTCAACGACCCATACTCCGGCCTGACTGGAAGGCCGCAAACGCCGCATCATGCGCTCGGGGGTACCATGACAAGAATCGCCTTGGGAGTTTTCCGGCACGCTGTCTCGTGCGCGGCGCTCGCCGGCACGCTGGCGCTGGGCAGCCCTGCCCTCCACGCCCAGGAGAAGGTTCTGCGCGCGGTCATGCACGCGGATGTGCGGGTGATCGATCCGATCTGGACAACCCAGACCATCGCCAACATCCACGGCATGCTCGTCTACGACACGCTTTTCGGCAACGACGAGAACATGCAGCCCAAGCCGCAGATGGTCGATACCTGGCAGGTGAGCGAGGATCGCAAGACCTACACCTTCACCCTGCGGCCCGGCCTGAAATTCCACGACGGCTCGCCGGTCACCACGCGCGACGTGATCGCATCCCTGCGCCGCTGGGGCGCACGCGACGGCGTCGGCCAGCGCCTGCTGCGCTATGTCACCGCCATGGAGGCGGTGGACGACAAAACGTTCCGCATGGTGCTAAGCGAGCCCTACGGCATGGTGCTGGAGTCGCTGGGCAAGACGAACTCCTCGGTGCCGGTCATCATGCGGGAAAAGGACGCGATGACCGACCCGCAGCAGCAGGTGAAGGAAGGAATCGGTTCGGGGCCCTTCAAGTTTGCCAAGGATCAGTGGGTGCCGGGCAGCCGGACGGTCTATCTGAAGAACGCCGACTACGTGCCGCGGCCGGGCAACGAACCACCGTCAAGCTTCTCCGGCAGCAAGTTTCCGGGCGTGGACCGCATCGAGCTGGTGTGGATCGCCGATTCGCAGACTGCGATGTCGGCCCTGGTCAATGGCGAGATCGATTTTTACGAAGCGCCCAACATCGACTTCTATCCGATCCTCGAAAGAGCACGCGGCGTGAAGCTGATGGCGACGGGCAAGCTCGACAGCACGCACGGCATGATCCGCCTCAACCACCTGCATCCGCCCTTCAACAATCCCAAGGCGCGGCAGGCGATGTACTACCTGATCAACCAGGAGGATTTCCTGCGCGCCATCGTCGGCGATCCGAAGTACTACCGCATCTGCCACGGCCTGATCACCTGCGGCTCGCCGCTGGCCAGTGATGGCGGCAGCCAGTGGTTCAAGGAGTACAACCCCAAGAAGGCGCTGCAGCTCCTGAAGGAGGCGGGCTACAACGGCGAGCCGATCACCATCCTGCACGCGACCGACCATGTCACCATCACGCCGGCCACCCAGGTGCTGATCCAGGCCATGCGCGAAGCCGGCATCAACGTGGACGCGCAGGCCATGGACTGGGGCTCGGTGGTCTCCCGCCGCGCGAAGAAGGAACCGCCGGCCCAGGGAGGCTGGAACATCTTCGTTACCACCACGGGCGGCGTCGGTGCGTCCCACCCCATATTGCACACCTGGATCGGTGCGGCCTGCGACAAGGGCCTGTTCGGCTGGCCCTGCGACGAGAAGATCGAAGCCTTGCGCAACGCCTTCGCCTTCGCGCACACGGATGCCGACAAGAAGCGCATTGCCCGCGAATTGCAGGAACGCGCCATGGAGCAGGTGGTCTATATTCCGTTCGGCCAGTGGAACCAGATGCTGGCCTATCGTTCCGACCGGCTCTCCGGCATTGTGCCCAACACCGGCCTGGCGGTGCTGTGGAACATCGTAAAGAAGTAATGGATCGCACCGGGAGCATTCGCCCGGCGCAGGCATGAGCGTATGACCGCCTATATCGCGCGACGGCTGTTCGCGACGCTGCCGGTGATGGCTGTCGTCGCAGTCTTCGTCTTCTTCCTGCTGCGTCTGGCGCCGGGCGATCCTGCCGCGATCATCGCCGGCGAGGATGCAACGGCGGAGTCGATTGCCGCCGTGCGCGCCAAGCTCGGCCTCGACCGCCCTGTGCTCGAACAGTTCGTGATCTGGCTGGCGCGCCTGGTCCAGGGCGATTTCGGCGTCTCCATCTTCTCCAACCTGCCGGTGACCCGGCTGATGGCGCAGCGCGTCGAGCCGACGGTGGCGCTGACCCTCTCGACGCTGCTGATCGCCGTATGCATGGCGATTCCGATCGGCGTGGTGGCGGCGTGGAAGGTGCGGACCTTCGTCGATCGCGCGGTCATGATCTTCGCCGTCATGGGCTTCGCTATGCCGGTGTTCCTCGTGGCGTATGTCCTGATCTACATCTTTGCGGTGCAGCTCAACTGGTTGCCGGTGCAGGGCTATCGGCCGATCGCCGAGGGTCTCTGGCCATTCGTGGAGGGGCTGATCCTGCCCTCGGTGGCGCTGGGCATCACCTACATGGCGCTGATCGCGCGCATCACCCGTGCCTCGATGCTGGAGGTGCTGTCGCAGGACTATATCCGGACGGCGAACTCGAAGGGGCTGGCCACGCAGCGCGTCCTGCTGCTGCATGCCCTGAAGAATGCCGCGGTGCCGATTGTCACGGTGATCGGCATCGGCATTGCCCTTCTGATCTCGGGTGTGGTCATCACCGAGACCGTCTTCAACATTCCCGGTCTCGGGCGGCTGACCGTCGACGCCGTGCTCAAGCGCGACTACCCGATCGTACAGGGACTCATTCTCGTCTTTGCTGCCGTCAAGGTGCTGATCAATCTGGTGATCGACATCTCCTACGCTTTCCTCGATCCGCGCATCCGGTACTGACGATGGTGGCCATTCCGCAGGACACGGCAGCGCCATTGCCCCGGCCCGGACGATTCGGGACGTTCGTGCGCCGCAACCCGACCATCTTCTTCGGCGGGCTGCTGCTCATCCTGCTGGTCGCCGCCGCCCTCGCCGCGCCCTGGCTGACGGCCGATCCCTTCCGGCTCTCGCCGGTCAACCGCCTGCGTCCACCCTCGGAACGCTGGTGGTTCGGCACCGACCAGTTCGGCCGCGATGTCTTCGCCCGCACCATCCATGGCGCGCGCGTATCATTGCTGGTCGGGCTGCTGGTCGCTGTCGCGTCTGCCTTCATCGGCCTCGCGCTGGGCCTGGTGTGCGGCTACTTCAAGCGCGTCGATGGCATCGTCATGCGCGTCATGGACGGGCTGATGGCGATCCCCTCCATCCTGCTGGCCATTGCCCTCATCACCCTCACGCGCCCCGGGCTGGCGATCGTCATCACCGCCATCGTCATCCCCGAAGTGCCGCGCGTGGTCCGCGTGGTGCGCAGCATCGTGCTCAGCATCCGCGCCCAGCCCTATGTCGAGAGCGCCATCGCCGGCGGCACCCGCGGGGCAAGGCTGCTGACCCGCCATATCCTTCCCAACACGCTGGCGCCGCTGATCGTGCAGGGCACCTACGTCTGCGCCTCCGCCATGCTGATCGAGGCCGGCCTCAGCTTTCTCGGCGCCGGCGTTCCGCCGGAAGTGCCGAGCTGGGGCAACATCATCGCCCAGGGGCGCAGCTTCTTTCAGATCGCGCCCTGGACGATCCTGATCCCCGGTGCCTTCCTGGCGCTCACCGTGCTGGCGGTCAACCTGCTGGGCGATGGCCTGCGCGATCGCCTCGACCCACGGCTGGCGCGGCGGATGTGACGATGAACGTGCTGGAGGTCCGCGATCTCGCGACTCATTTCTTCACGCTGGATGGCGTGGTGCGCGCTGTCGATGGCGTGTCCTTCAGGCTGGCGCGCGGCGAGACGCTGGGCATTGTCGGCGAAAGCGGCTGCGGGAAATCGGTCACGGCCCTGTCGATCCTGCGTCTGATCCCGCCGGAAACCGGACGTGTCGTTGGCGGTTCCGTCCTGCTGGAAGGGCAGGATCTCGTGAAGCTCCCAGAGTCTGACATGCGCGCGATCCGCGGCCATCGCATCTCCATGATCTTCCAGGAGCCGATGACCAGCCTGAATCCGGTGCTGACCATCGGCACGCAGATCGCCGAGAATGTCGTGCGGCATACCGGCGTGTCCTGGTCTGCAGCGCTTGATCGCGCCCGGGAGATGCTCGAGCTGGTGAAGATCGCCGACCCGCGGCGGCGCCTTCAGGAATACCCGCACCAGCTCTCCGGCGGCATGCGGCAGCGCACGATGATCGCGATCGCGCTCTCGTGCAACCCGCAGGTGCTGATCGCCGACGAACCGACCACGGCGCTCGACGTCACCATCCAGGCGCAAATCCTGGATCTGATGCTCGAGCTGAAGGAGAAGCTGGGCACGGCCATCATCATGATCACGCACGATCTCGGCGTGATTGCCGAGACGGCCCAGCGCGTGGTGGTGATGTATGCCGGACGCAAGGTCGAGGAGGCTTCGGTCGACCAGCTCTTCGCGCAGCCGGCGCACCCCTATACGCGCGGCCTCATGCGCGCCATTCCGCGGCTGGACGCGGAGGCGGAAGTTGCCGGTCGCCGGCCCCGGCTGCAGGAGATTCCGGGTATCGTGCCGGCCCTGAACCAGCCCATCGCGGGGTGTGCCTTCGCGCCGCGCTGCCCGTTTGCAACCGGACGCTGCCGAGCGGAGCGGCCGCCGCTGATCGAAACCGCCGCCGGCCACAGCGTCGCCTGCTGGGAAACCGCCCGCGTGCTGGAGGCTGCGGCATGAGCGAGGCGCCGAGCCTGGAGGTCCGTAACCTCGTCAAGCACTTCCCCATCCATAGCGGGCTCTTGCAGCGCCGCACCGGCTGGGTGCGCGCCGTCGATGGCGTCAGTTTCGCCATCAAGCGCGGCGAAACGCTGGGCCTGGTCGGCGAATCCGGTTGCGGCAAGTCAACCGTCGGCAAGACCGTGCTCAAGCTGATGGAGCCCAGCTCCGGGCAGATTCTCATCGAGGGCACCGATGTCACGCATCTTGCCGGCGGGGCGATGTGGCCGCACCGGCGGCGGATCCAGACCGTGTTTCAGGATCCCTACTCTTCGCTCAATCCGCGGCTGACGGCCGGAACGATCGTCGGTGAGCCGCTGGAGAATTTCGGTCTGGCCAAGGGCAGCGAGAAGGAGGCGCGTGTCGCCGCGTTGTTCGAACGTGTCGGGCTGCGGCCGGATGCGATGAACCGCTACACGCACGAGTTTTCAGGCGGCCAGCGCCAGCGCCTGGGAATCGCCAAGGCATTGTCCGTGAACCCCGATGTCATCGTGGCCGATGAGCCGGTATCGGCGCTGGACGTATCGGTGCAGGCACAGGTGCTGAACCTGATGATCGATTTGCAGGATGAGTACCGGCTGGCGTATCTGTTCATCAGCCACGACCTTGCGGTGATGCGCCACATCAGCCACCGCATTGCCGTGATGTATCTCGGCCGGATCGTCGAACTCGCCGACAAGCGCACCCTCTTCTCCGCGCCGCAGCATCCCTACACCGAAGCCCTTTTGGCAGCCGCGCCCGTGCCCGATCCGAAACGGAAGAAGGCCGGGCGCGTGGTGCTGAAGGGCGACGTGCCCAGCCCGGCGAAGCCGCCCAGCGGCTGCCACTTCCACACGCGCTGCCCTTATGCCCTGCCGGTGTGCCGGCAGCAGGATCCGCCGCTGATCGAAGTGGCGCCCGGCCACCACGTCGCCTGCCTGCGCCGCCCCGCCGGCGGCGATCCCGTCCCCCTGACCCCGACCGCCTGAAACGCCACCCGGTCAGGACAAGACATATGCAAACCTGATTACCGGGCTGGCTCCGCTGGCCTATGCACTACATTCCCTTCTCCCCGCGAAGGCGGGGAGAAGGTGGCGCGCAGCGCCGGATGAGGGGCTTTGCGGCGGCGCAACAGACAAGACGCAACGACGGCAGGCGCATTGTGCGTACAAGCCAACATCCTGTTTGTTGCCAGGCCGCGAAGCCCCTCATCCGCCCTTCGGGCACCTTCTCCCCGCCTTCGCGGGGAGAAGGCAGAAGAGCAAGCAATCTTACAGCGGAGCGAGCCAGGCAATCAGGTATGCGAATGTCCTTCCCCCGGAGGGGGAAGGTGCCCGAAGGGCGGAAGGGGGATGGTGCAACGTCTACGGTGTGTCGCGATTGACGCCGTGCTCGTTGAGGCATCCCCCTTCCGGCGCTGCGTGTCACCTTCCCCCTCCGGGGAAGGACCATGAATGGCTGCGCTGCCTGGTCAGGCGGCGTGCTGCTGTGTCGGCGGGTGCGTGACGATTGATTTCAGCTCCGGCACCGGGCGGGCGAGCTTGCCAAGGTCGGGCAACGGGCGGCGCAATGCCGGGATCGCCGCGAAGGCCTGCTCCATGGCATGGGCGGCGCCCAGCAGCGCGCGGTCGCCACGGAAGCGGCCCACGACCTGCAGGCCAAAGGGCATGCCGGCATGGTCGGTGCCGCAGGGGATGGCGATCGCGGGATTGGTCACGAGGGTCACGAAATAGGTCGGCGCCAGCCAGTGGTAATAGTTGCGCAGCTTCTGGCCGTTCATCTCTTCCAGATAGAGCTTCGTCCACGGGAAGGGCGAGACGGGCGTGGTCGGCGTCAGCACCAGGTCGTAGTCGCGGAATGTCTCCTGGAACCTGCGGAAGATGCGCGTCTGTTCGGCATGCGCCCAGGCGACATCGGCCAGCGACATCTTCGCGCCCATCTCATAGTTGGCGCGCGGATTGGGTCCCAGCGAGGCAGGATCCTTCTCGTAGGCTTCCCGGTAACGGGCCACGAAGTTCACTGCCCGGATCACGTCGAAGCAGCGGTCGGCCTCGCCGAAGTCGAAGGTTACCTCGTCGCAGCGTGCGAACAGGTGACGCATCGCCTGAACCTTCTCGCGCATCGTCCGGCGAATAGCCCCGTCAACCGGGCACTGGCCGAAATCCTCGGTCCAGGCGATGCGCAGCCGGCCGGGGTCGCTCATGGCCGGGGTGGCGAACGCCGCGCCGTCCGATTCATAGGACAGCGGATCGCGATCGTCGGGCCCGGCCTGTGCTGCCATCAGCAGGCAGGTGTCGGCCACGGTGCGGCCCATGGGGCCCAGCACCGAGATAGGTGTCCACCCAAGCCCGCGCCGCTCGGCCGGCACGATGCCGGGCGACGGGCGAAAGCCCACGACGCCGTTCATCGCCGCCGGAATGCGCAGGGATCCACCGGTGTCGGAGCCGGTGCAGACCGGCAGCATGTCGCAGGCCAGTGCGACGGCCGATCCGCCCGACGAGCCGCCGGCATTGAGTAGAGGATTGAACGCATTGCCGGTGGCGCCCCAGACCGGATTGCGGCTGTTGGCGCCGGCGCCGAACTCCGGCACGTTGGTTTTGCCCACCACGATGGCGCCGGCGGCACGTACGCGGGCCACCATGGCGCTGTCCGCGTCCGGAATGAAATCGCGGTACAGCGGCGAACCATAGGTGGTCAGCAGCCCTTGCGTCTCCTCCAGGTCCTTGATGCCGGTGGGCAGGCCGTGCAGCAGGCCCAGCGGCTCGCCGCGGCGCACGGCCTCCTCGGCCGCCTTCGCCTCCCGGCGGGCACGCGCGTAGCAGGTGGCGGTGACGGCATTGACCGCCGGGTTGATCGCCTCGATGCGGGCAATGCAGGCGTCCAGCAGCTCGACGGGCGAGATTTCCTTGCTGCCGATCAGCCGGCGCAATTCGACGGCTTGCAACGACAGCAGGTCATGGGCGGCTGGCATGGATTCTGTCCGTTATGGTTCGAGTTTGCATCGACGGACGCGGCGACGGACGGTAAACCGGCGCCATGACCATCGTGCTTGGCCTTGTCTGTCTGAATGTCGGCGTCGCGCTGGGCATGATGCTGTCCGCAGCGCTGCGCGCGCAACGGGATTCCGCCGCGCCGGACGAGCTCCGGCCGCGCCTCAGGGCTTGAGCGGGCTGCTCGGACCGTCTCTCAGTATTATCGCGCCGGCGGGATCGAACCCGCCTTGCGGCCTTCCGGCGGGCGCTCCGAACCATTCGGCAGCGATTATCGCCAGCAGGCCGATCGCACCCGCCGCGAACAGGAAGGCGATGATGCTCGCCTGCAGTCTCGTGGACATCCCCGCTGCGCCCCACGCTCGCGCTGTGTCGCCTCAACTCCGGGCAGGCCGGCGGGTTCCCCGGCGAGCAGGAATTTTTCCGTGCGCCTACTCTGCCGCCGCCTGCGGGGAAGCGAGCTTCGCTGCCTCCGAGGCATGGCCTTTCTGGTGGAAGTAGTTCTTGCGATAGAACTCCAGCACCAGGTCCCGGTACACCGCCGGCGGATATTTGGGCGGATCGTCGGGGCCGCAGCACGTCGGCAGCACCTCGATCGTGGTGGCCACGTTGGGGCTGTAGAAGAAGGCGATCGAATAGCGGTCCGTGCCTGAATCGTTCAGCACGCCATGCGGTGTTGACAGATACCGGTCATTCGACCAGCGCCGCATCATGTTTCCCAGGTTCACCAGGAAGGTGCCCTCGATCACGGGCGGCGGAAACCATTCTCCGGAGGGCAGGCGCACCGCCAGTCCCGGCACATCCTCGCGCGCCAGGATCGTCAGGAAGCTGTTGTCGGTATGCGGTGCCTGGCCGAAGACATTGTCCTCGTCGGTGTCCTGCGGCGGGTAATGCAGGAAGCGCAGGTTGATATGCGCTTCGTCCGCAAAGTGCGGCGCGAACCAGTCCGGCGGCAGGTCCAGCGACGTGGCGAACACCGGCAGCATGCGCTCGCCGACTTCCCGCAGCGTGTGGAAATATCCCATCATATCCGGACGGATGTCGCGCAGGCTGTCAGGCCACTGGTTGCGTCCGCGCAGCGGCAGGCCGGCCAGCACGTCGCGGTGATCTGCGCCGCGGTCATGACTGATGAAGAAGCTTTCGTTCTGGTTGGGCTTCGTCGCCTTGTGCACGGTCGAGGCGCCCTGCACCGAGGCGTTCATCGGCAGGTAGCCGATATTGTTCTCGTTCAGCCGCAGCCGGAGCTTCTCCTCCAGCGGCAAAGCGTGAAAGCGGCGCGACGCCGCGAAGGCGCGCTCAACCACATCCGGCGGCACGCCGTGGCCTGCGAGGTAGAAGAAGCCGACATTCTCGCAGGCGTCCCTGACCTGCTGGGCCAGCGGCGCCAGCGCACCACCCTCGCCGGCGAAGTACGCGCCGAAATCGATAATCGGAATCCGCGACGTCACGTCCGCAACATCGCGCACAGCCTGCTGCTTGAAGAGGTGCATGCGCGCCCTCCCTTGGCTGCGCCCAGTCTATTCCGCCGTGACGGGGACAGCGAGGACTCTTTGGGCAACGTGAGGTAACACACCTGTCTATCTTGTTCCGCCCGCGGCCCTCCAGTACATCGGCCCGGCGTCCACAGCGGCAGCAGGTGCGTACATGTCGATTGTCACAACCGTCGAGGAGCTGGAGGCCATCTACGGCGCACCTGCGGAGGCGGCCACCGCGAAAGAGGCCGACTGGATCACACCGCACTACGGCGCCTGGATCGCGGCCTCGCCCTTCGCCATCCTGGCCACCGCAGGACCGGAGGGGCTGGACTGCTCCCCGCGCGGCGATCTCGCCGGTTTCGTGCGCGTGCATGACACAAAAACTCTGATGCTGCCGGACCGGCGCGGCAACAACCGCATCGACTCACTGCGCAACATCGTGCGCGATCCGCGCGTGGCATTGCTGTTCATGGTTCCCGGCGTCGGCAATACCCTGCGCGTCAGCGGCCGCGCACGGCTCAGCATCGAGCCGGCGCTGCTGGCATCCTTCGCGGTTGAAGGAAAAGCGCCCCGTTCGGTCGCGGTGATCACCGTCGAGTCGGTCTACTTCCAGTGCGCCCGGGCGCTGGTACGCTCGGAACTCTGGAACCCCGCGCGGCATGTCGATCCCAAGGACCTCCCCAGCGCCGGCCAGATCCTGGCCGCATTGAGCCAGAACCGGGTGGGTGGCGAGGAGTACGACCGCACCTGGCCCGAACGCGCCCGGCAAACGATGTGGTGAAGAACGATTTGCTGTCGTCCTGAGCGAAGCGAAGGACCTTGCAGTCGTCCCAACCGTGAACGCTGGTGGCGGTGAATCACCGATTCTTCCAGTCTTCGGCCGAACCACCGCAGGGTCCTTCGCTTCGCTCAGGACGACAAAGTCACAGGGGGACGGTAGTCTAGCGTGGTCGTTACGCCGCCGCGACGTCGCCTACCACCCGCACGCGGACGCGCAGGGAGTTGCCGGGCAGGTAGGCCAGCGGCATGTCCTCGGTTTCGATCGTGGAGAGGGTCGAACGGTCGGCGCCGGCCGCGGCGGCACGGTCGGCAGCGATCTCCCGAGCCCGCGCGATGGCCTCAACCCGCGGCAGGTCGCGAAAGATCTGGTCGCACTCGCCCGAGACTTGGGCAATCGCCGCGCCCACGGCATTGGCGCAATCGCCGTGTGGCACGCGCACGACGCGCGAGACGCCCTCCAGCCGCTCCGGCACCAGGAAAGCGCCGCCGCCGACCGCCACCAGCGGCACATCGCCCGCCTCGGTCTTCATGCGATCGACCGTCTCCTCGATCATCCGCCGGGCCTCGGCGAACACCCGCGTGCAGGCGACGTCGTCAATGTGCGCGACTCGCGCGCGATCACCCAGTGTCAGCCTGCCGCTGGCGACCGCGATGTCGGTCGCGGTGAGCTGCCGGCCGCCAAACGCGATTCCCTCCTTCAGCAGGCGATAGCCAACGGACAGCGGCCCCACCTTCACGGGATCGAGCGAGACATGGCTGCCGCCGCCCAGCCCGATCGACATCAGGTCGGGCATGCGAAAGAGCGTCCGCACACCGCCGATCCGCACCACCGAGTTGGCCTCGCGGGGGAAGCCATGCCTGAGTTGGCCGACATCGGTGGTGGTGCCGCCGACATCGATTACCATCGCGTCCTGCAGGCCAGAGAGATACGCCCCGCCGCGCATCGAGTTGGTAGCGCCCGAGGCGAAGCTGTAGACCGGCAGGCGGCCGGCCTGCGCCGCCTCGACCACGGTGCCGTCGTTCTGCGTAATGAACAGCGGCGCCTCGATGCCGCTGTCGGCGATCGCCTTCTCGAAGGCAGCAATCGTGTCGCGCGCCAGATCGGCCAGCGCCGCATTCAGCAGGCTGGCGTTCTCGCGCTCCAGCAGGCCGATGCGGCCGAGATCGCACGAGCAGGTGATGGCGGCGCCGGGAAGTTCCTGCGCGACGATGGCAGCCGCATCTTTCTCGTGAGACGGATCCAGCGGCGAGAAGCTGGCGGAGATCGCCACCGCCTTCAGGTCCTTCGCCTTCATCTCGCGCGCTGTTCTGCGTACCGCTTCGACGTCCAGCGGCATGAACGGGCGGCCGTCATACTCGTGGCCGCCCTCGACCATCCACACGCCGCCGCGCACGATTTCCGCGAGATCCTCGGGCCAGTCGCAGAACGGCGGCAGCGAGGCGCTGGCCGGCATCGCGAGACGCAGGGCCGCGACTTTCGTCAAATGGCGGCGCTGGACCACGGCATTGATGAAATGCGTGGTGCCGATCATCACGCCGTCAACGCGCCGCTGGCGCACGATGCCGGTACGTCCGAGCGCCGCCAGCGCTTCGAGGATGCCGCCGGTCACGTCCTCGCTGGTGGGTGCCTTCACGGCCCCCGCGACCTTGCCCTCCTCGATCAGCACCGCATCCGTGTTGGTGCCGCCGACATCGATCCCGATCCGCCTCATGACGCGAACACGCTCCTGAACTCGATGTCGTAGCCGAAGGCGCGCGGACCGACGTGCTGCAATCCCTTCTCGCTCAGGAACACCGCGGGCGGCGGCAGGGCGATGACGGTGACGCGCTGGCCATAACGAATGGTTTCGGTACCCACCGCCTCGCCGGAGACAGTGTCCAGCACGCAGATCAGCTCCGGCGACGTGGCGATCGGCGTGCCGTCCTGCCAGGCGACGATCCACTCGTTCTGGAACGCCAGCTCCATCACGCTGTCGCGCCAGTCGTCCATACCCTCAAAGCGCGTACGCCCGCGCAGAAAGCCCTCCGTCGCGCGCCGCTCCACGTCTACAACCTTGCCGCGATAAAGCACCTTCCCGGGTTCCACGGACAGGATAGCGGCGACGGGATCCTCATGCCGCCGCTGCGCTTCCCGGACCGCATGACCGATCCGGATCGCCTTGGTCGTGGTTCCGTGAATGCCCCACCGTTTGACCTCTGTGCCGGTTCGCGGCGCCTTGCAGGTCGAGGCGATGGAGCCGTACTCGACGCAGATCTTGCGGCTGACCCGCTCCATCCACTTCCAGGTCGGCACCTTCTGCACCACCGCCTCCAGCCCGCGCACGTCGACCGTGGTCAGCGGCCAGGGCTGCAGGTCGCCGACCGCGACGCTGGTCATCTGCGCTTCGGGATAGGCGCGGCCCATCATGTCGGCATCGATCACTGGCCGCTTGAGATGCGCCGCCGCCATCAGCGGCTGGATGCCGTTGCCGCCACCGATCTCCAGCGCCATGACGCCGCGGAAGCGATATCCCGTGTGCTCTTCCATCAGCGCCACGGCACGCGCGATGGTGCGGCTGTCGGTCAGCCGTTCCTGGCCAACCAGCGGCGCACCCATATTGGAGACGGCAGCCACCCAGTCATCGTCGGCCAGCTCGTCGGCCGGCATGAGCTGCACGCGGTGCCCCTCCTTGTAGAGCTGCCGCATGTTCAGCAGCCCCAGGTACGGACTGCCGCCGCCGCCGGTGCCCAGCACCCACGCACCAACGGCCAGCGACTCGATATCGTCGGCGGAAATTTCGCGAAGGGGCATCAGTCCAGCAACTCCCTCAGAACGCGACCGGTGGCGGTGATCGCGAGCAACGTCGGCACGCCGAGAACACGCTTCACCGCGTCTTTCGTGTGCGGCGTGTAGCTCATGCAGTCCATGGCTACGAGATCGGGCCGGTGCTCCGCCAGACGCCGCGCGGTGCTCTCGGCCAGCCCCTCGTCGCCGCTGGGCACCAGCGCCTCAGCCACGACCTCGACGCCCGGCCGCTGCCATTTGTCCTTCAGCTTCGCGGCCTGCTCGGCCAGCGGTACCAGGATCGCCAGCCTGCCCTGCGGCAGCAGTCCGGCGGCAAGCCCCGCCAGCACGCGCGACGGAAACAGCACGCCCGCATCGCCTGACATCGGCGGAAAGGCACCGGTACAGTTGAACACCAGCGCATCCGCGCCATCGCTGCGCAGCTTCGCCAGCGTCTCGGGCGCGCGTGCGATCACCGCCTGCTTGGAGATTTTGACGTCCCGGCCATTGGGCAGGCGGGTGTAGAGCGTGTCCGCTCCATCGGCCGGTCTCAGCGCGTCAATCTCCGGGTCAGCAAGACCGTCAAGACACCCGCGCATAACGATCCGTGTTCCTTCCGGCACCTGCGCGGCAAAGAGACTGGCGATATCAGGACGCGGCGCCTGCCCAATCACGGCAATCCCGAGCGTGCGATGAGTCTGTTCCACCTCAATCCTCCAGCACGACGGCGTCGGCGGCATTCCATGACAGGCCGACTTCGGCGCCGATGGGGCGGGCCGGCTCGCCGATATTGGTTTCCTTGGCCAGCAGGTGGCGGTCGCCCGTCGAGGCGATGCGGTAGAGCACCTGGCCGCCGAGGAAGTTCGCGCTTTCGATCCGGCCCGCGATTGCGCCGTCTGCCGGCGGCACGATGCGGGCCTTCTCGGGGCGAATGGCAATGGCGCCGGCCGGCGCGCCGTTCAGGTTTGCCGGCAGGACACGTCCCTCCCCCGTGACAAAGCGGCCGCCGTCCCACTTGCCGTCGAACAGGTTGATCTCGCCGATGAAGTCGGCGACGAAACGCGTGCGGGGGCGGTCGTAGATCTCGGAGGGTGTCCCCACCTGCTCCACGCGGCCGGCATTCATCACCGCGATGCGGTCGGACATCGCCAACGCCTCTTCCTGGTCATGGGTGACGAAGACCAGCGTGACGCCCAGCTCCTTCTGCAACTGCTTGAGCTCGAACTGCATGGACTGGCGCAACTTGCGGTCCAGCGCACCCAGCGGTTCGTCGCACAGCAGGACCGCCGGCCGAATGACGATGGCACGCGCCAATGCCACGCGCTGCTGCTGGCCGCCCGAGAGCTGCCCCGGGCGGCGCTGCTCGTAACCGGTCAGCGCCACCTGCTGCAATGCCCCCGCCACGCGCGCGGGGATCGCATTTCGGTCCATGCCGCGCATGCGCAGGCCGAAGGCAACATTCTCCGCAACCGTGCGATGCGGAAAGAGCGCATAGGACTGGAACACCATGCCCATGTCGCGCTTGTGGACCGGCACGTCGGTGATGTCCCTGCCGCCGACATGGATGCGACCAGCATCCGGTGCATCGAAGCCGGCGATCATGCGCAAGGTGGTCGTCTTGCCGCAGCCCGATGGGCCCAGCAGCGAGAAGAACTCGCCTGCTTCAATGGACACCGATATGCCATCGACGGCACGCACCCGACCGTCGAAGGTCTTGCTGACACCCTCCAGCCGGATGTCCGCCGACGCACGGCTTGCAGAGACCAAATCGCTCATGCGGTTCGTCCCCTTCTCCCCGCGAAGGCGGGGAGAAGGTGGCGCGAAGCGCCGGATGAGGGGCTTTCCGACGCCGCAACAGGCACGACAGCTCGATGAGGAGAGGCCGCGAAGCCCCTCATCCGCCCTTCGGGCACCTTCTCCCCGCCTGCGCGGGGAGAAGGACTGCATGGAGCATTTCGAATCAGACTGCGCATCGGGTGCTGATCATCCCTTCAGCAGGCGGGTGACCTTGAGGTCGATCTCTTCCTTGCGCGCGTTGTACCATTTCCAGTCGGGCTGGATGAGCTGCGCCACCTTGGCCTCGGTGTTGAACAGCCTGGCATCGTACTTGGCGTCGAGATTCACTTTCCTGTTGGATGGCGAGTACCAGACGGTTTCGGACAGCTTTTTCTGCACGTCCGGCCGCAGCATGTAGTTGATATAGGCGTAGGCCAGCTCCTTGACCTTCGAGCCTGGCGTCACGTTCAGGACCTGCTCCAGCGCCAGCACGCCTTCGCTGGGGATCGCGAAGTCGATCGGCTGGTTCTGGCCGTCGTAACGGTAGATGCCGCTGTCGTGGATCACGCCCATGCTGACCTCGCCGGACAGCAGCATCTTCTCCATCTGTCCGGTGAAATCGACCAGCTTGATCGGCTTCAGCGCCTCAAGCGCCTTGTAGGCGGCATCGAGATCCGTGAAACCCTTGCCGTAGACCTTGCCCAGCATCATGAGATGCGCCTGGCCAAGGCTGTTGACCGGAATGATGTAGCCGCCGCGCATGCCGGCCAGCGCCGGATCGGCGAGATCCTTCCACGAGGTCGGCTTCTTCAGGCCCTTGTCCGTGCGGTAGCCCAGCCCGATCGCGCTGGTGAAGATCGAGACGCCCACGATCTTGTCGCTGATGGCATAGGGATAGACGTCGGCGATGTTGGGGATCTTCTTGTGGTCGAGCTTGGCCTCGACGAGACCCAGCTCGACACAGTTCCACTGTTCGTTGGAGTTGGTGTGCAGCACGTCGTAGACCGGATTGCTTTTTGGGCTGGCCTGCAGCTTGGGCACGTACGGAAAGGCCTGGTCGGCGGAGACCGTGCATTTGAATTCCTTTTCAAAGGCGGGCAGCACCTCGCCCTTCATGACCTCGCCCCACTTGCCGCCCCAGGTGGTGATTTTCAGCGTGGCGGTCTGGGCATGCAGGATGGCGGGCGCGCCGACAATGGCCGCCGCCGTTGCACCCGCGCCTGCCTTCAGCGCCCCGCGGCGGGTCAGATGATGGAAATGCGTCATGTGTACCCCCTGTCTCAGAGTTTGACGTAGGCTTTCAGCCCGATCACGCGTTCGAGCAGCAACACCACAGATAGCGCCAGCAGGATCGAAACCATAGAGGCGGCGGCAATGGCGCCGTCGAGGTCGAACTTCATGTAGTTGAACAGCACAACCGGCAAGGTCTCGCCCTTTGGCGGCACAAGAAACAGCGAGATCGGGAACTGGTCGAACGACACGATAAAGGCGAAGATGCCGCCAGCGATGATGCCGGGCCGGATCAGCGGCAGGGTGATCTCGAAGAACACCCGCGTTTGCGACGCCCCGAGACTGGCCGCCGCCTCCTCGATACGCATGTCGAAGTTCGCCAGGACGGCCAAGGTCGTGCGCAGCACGTAGGGCACGGCCACCAGCGTATGCCCCACAATCAAACCCCATACGGGCCTGCCCACCTCTGCGAGCTGGAAGACCTGGAAGAGCGCAAGGCCAGTGAGGATTGCCGGCAGCATCAGCGGTGACATGAAGAAGGCTGTGAGGATCCGCGCGCCAGGCAGCCTGCCGCGCACCAGTGCAAGGGCGCAGGCGCCGCCGATCATCATCGACAGCAGCAGCACGACCACGGCCACGCGCAGGCTGAGCCATAGCGACACCATGAAGTCCTCTGTGGCAAAGAACTTGTCGAACCAGCGCAGGGTGACGCCGACCGGCGGAAAGGAGATATAGGGCGTGGGATTGACAGCAAAGACCGCCACGATGGCGATGGGCGCCAGCAGGAAAACGAGAATCGCGCCGTTCAGCGTGTAGTACGCGGCGCGGCCGGCATCAAAGCCTCGCGTGCTCATGTCAGCCCCTCCTGGCCGGAGAAGCGCGCCAGCACGTGGTTGTAGGCGATCACCACCACCAGCGACACGGCCAGCAGGATGACGCCCAGCGCGCCGGCGAAGCCCAGATTGAAGGACGCGCTGACCTGCTGGTAGATCAGCATGGGCAGGGTCAGCACGTTCGTGCCGCCCATCAGAAAGGGCGTGACATAGGCGCTGATCGCCAGCGCAAAGACCAGCAGCGAACCCGCGAGAATGCCGGGCAGGCTGAGCGGCAAGGTGACCTCGGCGAAGGCACGCAGCCGCGACGCACCCAGGTTCCGTGCCGCCTGCTCCAGCCGTTCGTCGATGCGACCGATCACGCCGGTGAGCGTCAGCACCATGAACGGCACATAGATATGGACCAGGGCCACGATGGTGCCGAACTCGTTGTACATCAGCGGCAGCGGACCATCGATCAGGCCGAGCGCCGCCAGCGTCGTGTTGATGACTCCCTTGTCCTGCAGGATGGTCATCCAGGCGAAGGTGCGTACGACGATGCCGGTCAGCATGGGCGCAATCACCGCCATCAGCAGCAGCGCATGGCCCAGCCGCGACTTCATCCGCGCCATCCAGTGGGCGAGCGGATAGCCGATCAGCAGCGAGAAAAAGGTGGTGATGAGGCCGATGCGCAGGGTCGCCCACAGCGCGTCGTAGTAGAGCTCATCGCCCAGAAACCGCGCGTAATGCCGCGTGGTGGGATAGACGTTCGGATTCTGCACCGGATTGCCGCTCAGCAGCGACAGCAGGGCCATCACCCCGAACGGCAGCACGAAGAAGACGACGAACAGCAGCAGCGCCGGCCCCGCCAGCCACGCCACCGGCGAGATCGCCGGGCGGAGCCGCCGCTGCGGCGGCAGCGCCGGAGACAGCGTGTCGGCAACGCTAGCCATAGGCTCCCCTTCCGGCAAACGCCGCTGGCACGTCGCCGAAACGCACGGCGAGCCGAGCCGCCGCCTCGCGCAGCAGCGCGGCAAGCGCACGGCGTTCACGCTTGTCGACATGCAAGGCCGAGAAGGCGAAGTACAACGCCAGCGCCTCGTCCGTACGGGAATCCGCGACGGCCACCGACACAGCGCCGACGCCAGGCATGGACTCCTCTTCCGCTTCTTCCCAGCCCACCGCCCTCACCTGGCGGATGCGCTCCATCAATGCCGCCAGCGAGCGCGGCGCGGCCGGAAGCGGCGGCCGGGGGAAGACGCGGAATCTCGCGGCGATCTCGCCATCGTCCAGACGTGCCAGCAGGCAGCGCCCCGTCGAGGTCGCCCAGGCCGGCCCGCGATTGCCCGGCGGCGTGACGACGCGCAACGGGCGCGTGCCGGCGCGGCTGCGCAGGACGACAACGTTGATACCATCGAGCACCGAAATGCCAGTCGCATGGCCGGTGCGGCGGGTGAGCTCGGCCAGCGCAGCGTCCGCGGCCTCCACCAGCGGCTGGCCGGCGCCATAGTGCCGGCCGACTTCCAGCAGCAGCATGCCCACGCGATAGCGCGCGGTGGCGGGATCGCGCTCCAGCAGTCCGTGCACCGCCATGTCCTTGAGAACCCGCGAGGCCGTGCTCTTGGGCAGGCCCAGCGCCGCGGCGACTTGCGTTACGCCCGCCTCCGGGCCATTGCGACCCAGCCAGCGCAGGACCGAAACCGCGTTCGACAGCGCGCTCATTCAGTTCCAGTTCCCGGAACCTTGTTCCTGATTCCGGACGGTAAGGAGCCGCCTGTCTCCTGTCAATTCGATGGAGTACAGGAGCGGCCATGCGCGCCATGATGCTGCAAGCGGCAAACGATCCCCTGGTTGCCGTCGACCTGCCCGATCCCGTGCCCGGGCCCGGACAGGTGCTGATCGCCGTTGATGCCTGCGGCGTCTGCCGTACCGACCTGCACGTGGTCGATGGCGAGCTGACATCGCCCAAACTACCGCTGGTGCCGGGCCACGAGATCGTGGGCAGGGTGCTGGCCAACGGTCCCGGCGCCGGCCGGTTCGCGCCGGGGACGCGTGTCGGCGTGCCGTGGCTGGGCTGGACGTGCGGCACCTGCGTGCATTGCCGCGCGGGGCGCGAGAACCTCTGCGATTCGGCGCGCTTCACCGGTTATCAGATCGATGGCGGCTATGCCGACCGCACCGTTGCCGACGAGCGCTATGTCTTCGCGCTGCCTGCCGGCTACAGCGACATCGAGGCGGCGCCCCTGCTTTGCGCCGGCCTGATCGGCTACCGCTCGCTGGTGAGGGCCGGCGAGGCGCGGCGTCTGGGTCTCTATGGCTTTGGCGCCGCGGCGCACATCGTCGCGCAGGTTGCGGTGTGGCAGGGCCGGGAGGTGTTCGCCTTCACGCGCGCCGGCGACAGCGTCGCGCAAACCTTCGCACGCGAGCTGGGCGCCGTGTGGACAGGCGCCTCCGAAGAAGCGCCGCCCGTGGAACTCGACGCTGCGATCCTGTTCGCGCCGGCCGGCTATCTCGTTCCGCTGGCCTTGCGGGCTGTCCGCAAGGGCGGCCGGGTCGTATGCGCCGGCATCCACATGAGCGACATCCCGTCTTTCCCTTACGAAATCCTCTGGGGGGAGCGTGAGATCGTCTCGGTGGCGAACCTCGCGCGCGGCGATGCCGAGGCGTTTCTGGCGCTGGCGCCAAAGGTGCCCGTACGCACGACAACCGAGCATTTTCCCCTGTCGCAGGCCAACGAGGCACTCGCGCATCTGCGTCGCGGCGATGTCAGGGGCGCCGGGTGCTGGTCCCGCAACCGGTGTCATGAGCCCTGGGGACAGCCTGCTCCTCACCCTTCTCCCAGTACCTGCTCGACCCAGGCAGCGGCGTCGAGCAGATCGTCGTCCGAGTCGCGTGCCGCGACGAGCTGTACCGAGAGGGGCAGGCCTTTGGCCCCCTGGCGATACGGCAACGCGACACAGGGCACGCCCAGCAGCGTCCAGGGCCGGTTGAACATGGGATCGCCAGTCGCCCCAAGGCCTTCCGGCGCCTCGCCCGGTGCCGCCAGGGTGATCCAGACGTCACCCGGCGCCATCAGACTTGCCATCTCCTCGCGCCAGCTCTCGGCCCTGTCACGCGCTGCCTGCTCGGTTTGCGGTGCAATCTTTTGGCCCTGCTCGATCTGGGCCCGGATCGAGGCGCTGAGCTTGTCCCCATGCTGACTCAGGAGCGCCGCGAACTCGCGACCCATCTCCGCGTACATGATGGTGGTGTGGGTCGCGACGATGTCCCGCCACGAATCGGGGGCGGCAATTTCGTCCGTCGCCGCCTCGGCGTCACCGATCATGCGCACCGCCCGCTCTACGGCGCGGCGCGCCTCGGGCGAGGCCTGCTCCCACATCGGGGTACGGCACAGGCGGACCCGCGAGGGCATGCGAGCCGTCGTGGTACCGCGCGCCCCCGGCGCCAGGACCGCGCGCACCGGCGCGATGTCGGCCACACGGCGCGTGAACAGGCCCAGCGTATCGAAGGACGGGGCCAGCGGATGGACGCCGGCCAGATCCGTCCAGCCATACGTGCCCTTGTAGCCCACGACGCCGCAATAGGCGGCAGGACGGATCACGGAGCCGGCCGTCTGCGATCCCAGGGCAACCGGCACCATGCCGTCGGCGACGGCCGCAGCCGACCCGCTCGACGAGCCGCCGGGCGTATGTGCGGGATTGCGGGGATTGTGCGTCTTGCCGGGATAAGCGGACGCGAACTCGGTGGTCACCGTCTTGCCCAGCACCAGCGCCCCCGCCTTTTTGAGGGTTGCGACGCATGCTGCGTCCTCCCGGGGCCGGTGGCCGGCAAAGATCGGCGAGCCGTAGCAGGTCGGGAACTGGACTGTGTCGATGATGTCCTTGACCCCGACCGGCAAGCCGGTCAGCGGTCCAGCGGTTGGCGCCGAGTCCATCGCCGCGCGAACATCGACCACCTCCCAGGCACCGATTTCGGGCTCGCGTTCGACGATGCGCGCGCGGCATGCCGTCAACACCATGGCCGCACCGGTGCTACCCATTTGCAACGCACCGGTGACAGTTGGACAAAGCGGCGCGGCCATGGACGTCTCCTCGACAATAGATCACGCAGCATCGCGCGAACCGGCATGGCGGATCAACCACGGGTCTTGTCGTTGGCGAACGCGCGCATCGCGCCCCAGCCCAAGGCAAGCCAGCCGGCGATGAACGCAAAGCCGCCTACCGGCGTGATGGCACCCAGCCAGCCAGGCCCGGCAAAAGCAAGGATGTAGAGGCTGCCGCAAAACAGGAGGATGCCCAGCGCGAAAAGCTGTGCCGCCCGTGCGAGCCACACCGCAGCAGCCGGCGCATGCTCCAGACGCGCGATGCGATAGAGCACCATCGCGCCCACGATCCCGAGGGTATGCCAGAGCTGATAGCGTACGGCGGTGTCGACCAGCGACACGGCGCGGGGGCCGTAAGCGGCTTCCAGCCCGTGCGCCGCCCAAGCCCCAAGCGCCACTGCGCTGGCTCCGAATATGCTGGCAAGAGCCAACAGGACTGCCGTGCGTGTCATCATGGAGACATGTGTACACCATTCGGTATTGCGGAAGGCCTCGCCCAAGGCCGATTGACTGGCAGGGTAATGGAGGTCGGGTCATAGTGGTGGGCATGTCACGCCGTTCCGCCAGGACAAGATCGCCGCGCGCGCCGGGCCCGGAGCTGAGTATCCGGATCGATCTCGACTCGGAGGAAGCACTCGGACCGGGAAAGATTCGCCTGCTGGAGCTGGTGCGCGATCTCGGCTCGATTTCGTCGGCCGGCCGCGCCATGGATATGTCCTATCGTCGGGCGTGGCTACTGATCGACGAGCTGAACCGCACTTTCCGCAAGCCGCTGGTCGAGACGCAGAAGGGCGGTGGCGGCGGCGGTGGCGCGCAGGTGACGCCGTTCGGCAGCGAGGTCATCCGGCTCTATCGCGCGGTGAACGACGCCGCGACCCACGCGGCGCTGGAGCATCTGCGGTCCTTGCAGCGCATGCGTGCCTCAAGGGAGTGAGGCTCACCGGCGGCCTGGCCGCTCGCCGTCCTCCAGCGCCATGCTCTTGATGATTGCGTAGACGGATACGCCGGGTGCCAGTCTCAAAGCGATCGCCGACCGGCGCGTAATGCGTGCCATCACGTGCTGGCCGCCGCAGTCGAGCGCCACGTCGATCACCGTGCGGCTTTCCTCCACGAGGGCGACGACACGTCCGGCCAGGACGTTGAGCGCGCTGATGCCTTCCGGACGGTTCAACGAGAGCATGACGTCCGAGGCGCGGATGAAGACCCGCATCTTGCTGCCGATACCAGCCGCCACGCGCGGTACTGTGAGCGGACCGGCGCGTGTCTCGAGCGTGCTGAGGCCGAAGGCGACATCGAGCTTGGCGACCCGCGCGTCCAGCACGGCGCCGACCTCGCCCGGCCCCGCCACCGGCACCATCTCGCTGCTGCCAAGCACGTCGGCTGGCGCCCCGGCGGCGAGCACCCGCCCCTGCGACAGCAGGACGACGGTGCTGGCCAGCCGCGCCACTTCGGCGATGGCGTGGCTGACGTAGAGGACGGGGATGCCCATCTCGTCGCGCAGCCGCTCGATATAAGGAAAGATCTCCGCCTTGCGCGGCTCGTCGAGCGACGCCAGCGGCTCGTCCATCAGCAGTAGCCGCGGATCGCTCAAAAGCGCGCGGCCGATCGCGACCCGCTGCTTTTCGCCGCCCGACAGCGACGCCGGCGGCCGCGTCAGCAAATGCGCCAGCCCCAGCAGCTCGACGACCTGGTCAAAGGCGATGTGCTTCTCGCGCCGCCCCGCGAACCAGCGGCCATAGAGCAGATTGCGCCGCACCGACAGGTGCGGAAACAGGCGTCCCTCCTGGAACACATAGCCGACGCGCCGGCGGTGCCGGGGCACGAAGATGCGGCGCGCGGTGTCGACCAGCACGGTGCCATCCACTGCGATGAGGCCCTCGTCGGGCCGGATCAGGCCCGCGACAAGATTGATAATCGAGGTCTTGCCTGCACCCGACCGGCCGAACAGCGCTGTCAGGCGCCCTTCGCTTTCAAACCGCACGTCGAGGGCGAAGGCGCCCATCCGGTGACGGACGTCGACTGCGAGCGTCATGCAGTGCCCAGGCGGCGGCCGGCCTGGCGGGCCATCAGCTCGGAAACCAGCAGCGCGCCCATCGACACCGCGACGGAAATCAGGGTCAGCCGCACGGCGCCTTCATCGCCGCCCGGCACCTGCGTGAAGGTGTAGATCGCCGTCGGCAGGGTCTGGGTCTCGCCCGGAATGTTCGAGACGAAGGTGATGGTGGCGCCGAACTCGCCCATGGCCTTGGCGAAGCAGAGCACCATCCCCGCAATGATGCCGGGCAGTGCCAGCGGCAAGGTGACGGTGACGAACACCCAGAGAGGATTGGCGCCCAGCGTGCCCGCCGCCTGCTCCAGCCGGCGATCGACCGCCTCGAACGACAGCCGCATGGCCCGCACCATCAGGGGAAAGCCCATGACAGCGCAGGCCAGTGCCGCGCCCGTCCACCGGAACGCAAAGACGATGCCGAGATTCTCGGCAAGGAACGACCCCAGAGGACCCTGCCGGCCGAACAGCAGCAACAGCAGGTAACCCGTCACGACGGGCGGCAGGATCAGCGGCAGATGCACCAGCCCGTTCAGCAGGGACACACCCCAGAAACGCCCGCGCGCCAGCACGAGCGCCGTCAGCACGCCGAGCGGCAGGCTGGCCGCCGTCGCCCACAGCGCGACCTTGAGACTGAGCCGGACGGCGGTGAGTTCTTCCTCGGTCAGCCCCAGCACGGCACCTTCATTCCAGGACGGTAAAGCCCTGCCTCTCGAACGACCCGCGTGCCGCCGGCGATTGCAGCCAGGCGAGGAAGGCAGCGGCGTCAGGATTGGCCGAACCGGCCACGAGGGCAATGGGATAGACGATGGGCGGGTGCGTGTCTTCGGGAAATGTGCCGACGATCCTGACGCCGGGATCAGCGGCCGCATCGGTCTTGTAGACGATGCCCAGCGGCGTCTCGCCGCGCGACACCAGCAGCAGGGCGGCGCGCACATTCTCCGCCTGCGCGATCCTGTCCTGCACCGAGGTCCAGACGCCCAGCGCCTCCAGCGAGGCCTTGCCATACTTGCCGGCCGGCACTGCCTGCACATTGGCCATCGCCAGCCGGCCCTCCCCCAGCAGTTTGCGCAACGGAAAACCCGGCTCGATCCGCGCTTCTGTCCCGGAGTCCTTCGGCGCGATCAGCACAATGCGATTGCCCAGCAGATTCGTCCGGCTCTCCGGCTTGATCAGCTTGCGCTGCGACACGTAGTCCATCCAGTCGAGGTCGGCGGAGATGTACACGTCAGCCGGCGCGCCGCTCTCGATCTGGCGGGCCAGCGCCGAGCTCGCGGCATAGGATATCCTGGTCTGCTTGCCGGTTTCCTTCGACCATCGGCCGGCCGCGTCATCCAGTGCATTCTTCAGGCTGGCGGCGGCGAACACGAGAACGGGCCGGGACTGCGCAACAGCCTGCCCGACGACCGGGACGGCGGCAATGACTGCCGCCGTCAACAGCCCAACGAAGTACCGCCTGCCGCCCGCCATGCATCACCCCTCCACCGATATAGCCGTACGACTATATCGCCCCGGACCGGCAGGCCAAGCGTTATATTCAGGCGAATATGACGGTCACTTCATCGCCGAGTAATTGGTCGGCAGCAACAGGATCGACTGCATTTCGGCAAGCTGCGGCGTCGATTTGGGAATGAATTCCTGCCAGGCCGGGTCCTTGGCGACCGCGGCGCGCGCGGCGGTTCGCGCGTTCAGGTCAGGGTAAGCCCACATGTGCACCGCTTCATTGGGCTGCGGGAACTCGCCGGTCCACAGGCCCACGATCTTCGAGTACTTCTCGCGTATCGGCAGGATCGACTGGAACAGCTCCGCCCAGGGCCGCGCGTTGCCGACATGCGTGCGATAGATGCGCAGCTCGTAAACGTTGCTGACGCCCGTCGGCGGCCGTGGATCGATCACCGCATTCATCAGCCGCAGATCCTGGCGCAGCAGCAGCGGCCTGATCGCCGCCACGTAGTCGTTCGTCCATTTCGGGTTCTTCGCCAGCTCAGTCCGCAGGCGGGTGCGTTCGTCGTAGCTCTCGTAGCTCCACAGATGCCAGATCTGGTTCAGCGTGCCGAACTCCGAGGTCCAGTAGCCGTGATTGATCCCGTAGTTGTTGCCGCGCGCCGGCCGGCCGACCTCTTCCGCCAGCTTGAGATATTTGGGCAGCGCGCCCGGCGGCAAGGTGTAGGTGCGTAGCTCATAGATCATGGCGTCCCTCTCCCTCGGCAACGTGCAAGGGAGAGACGTTACGCTGCGCGAGGCGGGATGCGCCAGCCTCGTGCGATCCGGCTACAGCCCGAAGTAATTCGCGATCCGGCTGGTAGCGGCCCGGGTCACGCGCCGGCCGGTGTCATATTCCACCCATGGCGGCACGAACAGGGACGTGTCCTCATCACCACGCGGCGTGATGAGCTGGTAGCGGCCGAGATTGGCGTCGAACAGATTGTTCTGCTTGCCGCGTCCGGCCACGATGCCGACCCCCCACAGACCGTGCAGCAGGCGCAGCAGCGGCAGGTTCTGCCCCACATCGCAAGCCCGAAGATCGACCCAGGCCCCGGCACGAAAGCTCGCGGTGAGACGGCCGAGCTGCGCGCTAAAGGTAGAGAAATTGGAGTCAGTCACCATGTCCGGCCCGAACCAGACGCCAGCGGGCGAGCCATGCACCTGGATGTGCAGCAGCGACATCGTCCGCCCGTCCAGCGCGGCGATGACGTTGTTAACGAAGCCCCGGAGATTCTGAAACGTCACTTCGCCAAGCGTGGTGAAGCTCTCCACCCAGCCCACCGAATCGGTGTCTTCGATGGCGATGATCTCTGCACCCACACCCATGGTCGCCTCCCGCTGTCATGGATCAATAGCGGCAGACTCTACGTAGATGAGCGCTCACTCTACTGTGAGTGCTCACCTTTGTCAACCAAAGGCGCCGTTGGAGCTAAAAGGCCTCCGCCTTCAGGGCCATCAGGGTTTCGCTGCCGGCCTTGATCTGATGGGCGAGCGCCGTGGTCTGCGGCAGGACGCGTTTAGCGAAGAAACGACCGGTGGCGAGCTTGGTCTCGTAGAAGTCATTGTCGGTGCCTGCCTGCAAACCGGCATGCGCGGCCTTGGCAATGCGGCCCCACATATAGGCCATGGCGGTCAGCGCCATCAGGCGCAGCAGATCGGTGGCCGCGGCACCCGCCTCGTCGGGATTCTTCATCGCGTTCTGCATCAGGTAAAGAACGCTCTCCTGCACCCGGCCCAGTGCCTTTTCCAGCGGCTCGACGAACTCGGCCATCTTCGGGTCCGCCTTGTTGGCGGCGATGAAGCCGTTGATCTCGCCCAGCAGGCGCTGGGCCGGCCGGCCGCCTTTCATCATCAGCTTGCGGCCCACCAGGTCGAGCGCCTGGATGCCATTGGCGCCTTCGTAAAGCTGGGTGATGCGCGCATCGCGCACGAGTTGCTCCACGCCGTGTTCGCGGATGAAGCCGTGCCCGCCATAGGTCTGCACTGCCAGGTTGGCGGCTTCCGAGCCCATGTCGGTGAAATAGGCCTTCACGATCGGCGTCAGGAGCTGCAGCAGGTCGTCAGCGACCTCACGCGTTTCGGCATTCTCGCTGTGGCGCGCCTTGTCGATCAGCGAGCCAACCCAGTAGGCCAGCGCCCGGGCGCCTTCGGTGAACGACTTCTGGATCAGCAGCATGCGCCGCACGTCGGGATGCACGATGATGGGATCGGCAGGCCCCTTCTCGTTCTTCGGACCCGTCAGCGAACGTCCCTGCAGGCGGTCCTTCGCATAGGCGGCGGCGCTCTGATACGCCGTCTCGGCGATACCCAGGCCCTGCATGCCGACGCCCAGCCGGGCGGCGTTCATCATCACGAACATGGCGTTGAGGCCCTTGTTCGCTTCGCCCACCAGCCAGCCCCTGGCGCCGTCGAAATTCATGACGCAGGTCGCCGACGCCTTGATCCCCATCTTGTGCTCGATCGCGCCGCAGCGCACACCATTGGCGGCACCCGGCGTGCCCTCCGGCGTCGGCAGGAACTTGGGCACGATGAACAGCGAGATGCCCTTGGTACCACCGGGCGCATCCGGCAGCCGCGCCAGCACCAGATGCACGATGTTCTCGGTCAGATCGTGCTCGCCGGCCGAGATGAAGATCTTGGTGCCGGTGATCGCGTAGCTGCCGTCGGCCTGCGGCTCGGCGCGTGTGCGCAGCATGCCAAGGTCGGTGCCGCAATGCGGCTCTGTCAGGCACATCGTCCCCGACCACGTGCCCTCGCCCAGCTTCGGCAGATAGAGCTGCTGCAGCTCAGGCTTGCCGTGCGCGTGCAGCGCCTCGTAGGCACCGTGCGAGAGCCCGGGATACATGCCGAACGACAGGTTGGCCGAAGTGATCATCTCCTGCACGACGAAGCCCACCGTCGCGGGCAGGCCCTGGCCGCCGAATTTCGGATCCGTCGTGATGTTGGTCCAGCCGCCATCGATGAACTGCTTGTAGGCCTCGCGGAAGCCCCTGGGCGTGCGGACCACGCCGTTCTCGTAGTGGCAGCCCTCCTCGTCGCCGGAACGGTTGAGCGGGAAGAGCACGTTCTCGCAGAGTTTGGCGGCCTCCTCCAGAATCGCGTCGACCAGGTCAGGCGTCACCTCGCCGAACGGTGGCAGCTTGCTGATCTCGCTGAAATCGATCACCTCGCGCAGCACGAAGCGCATGTCCTTCAGCGGCGCCTTGTAGGTGGCCATGGGATCCCCCCTTGCTCGAAATCAGGCTTGTGTCATCTGTCGTCTGACTCGGGGTCGATGCCCTTGTCGCGCAGGAACTGCACGGCATGCGCCTCGACCTCGCGGAACTCGGCGATCTGCGCGCGCAGGTCGCGCAGTTTCTTTTCCAGATCAGCGATATGCTGGCGACTCTTGCGCAGCACGCCGCGGATCTGCTGCACGCCAGAGCGATCGGCATAGTACAGGTCCAGCAGCTCCCTGATCTCGCCGAGGCTGAAACCCAGCCGCTTGCCGCGCAGGATCCAGCCCAGCCGGGCCCGGTCCCCCGCCGTGTAGATCCGGCTGGTGCCCTGACGCATCGGCGCGATCAGTCCGCCATCCTCGTAGAAGCGGATGGCGCGCGGCGTGACGTTGAATTCGCGGGCCAACTCCGCGATCGTCCAGGTGCGCGCCGGTGCGCGTGCGATCGAACGGTCTGCATCCAGCGACGTCTGCGTCATGCCGGCTGCTATAGCCGAGGTTTACGTTTACGTCAACGTAAGCTCCGACTTTTCCGGCTTGGCTTTGGCGGCGGCAAAGGCCATCTGTCGCCCCATGAATCATGAGTCCGGCCCGCGGCGAGAGACGCTGCCTGCTCCCGTCTGGGTCCCGCCTGCGGCACAACCCCCGCGCCCCTGGCGCAAATTCGTGATGGCCTTCGCCGTGCTCGGTTGCCTGGGACTTTCGGTGCTGGGCGGCTTGCTGCCGATCATGCCCGGCTGGATCTTCTTCGTAATCGGCCTCTATCTGCTGGCGACCGAGTTTCGCACCGGCCGGCGCTGGGTGAAGGCGATGCGGCGCCGCTTTCCCTGGGTTTCGGCGTGGATCACGCGTGCCCGCCAGCACCGCTGGGCACCATCGCATCTGCACGAGTTCGACGACCTTACTGATCCCTCGAAGTGATCCGGCCCCGCGCTTGCGCATTCGCAAGCGCGGCGTCAGGCTTTACGACCACTATGGGCAGCCACGCCGCGGGGGAGACATGGCGAGCGACGAGTACGACTACATCATCGTGGGTGCGGGTTCCGCCGGATGCGCCTTGGCCTACCGGCTGGGCAGCGATCCGTCGATCAGGGTGCTGGTGCTCGAGGCCGGCAAGACTGACGGCCACTTCTTCATCCACATGCCGGCCGGCATCGTGACACTGGCCGGCAAGGGCCTGTTCAACTGGGGCTACTGGACGGAGCCGCAGGCGAACTGCAACGGCCGGCGAATGTACTGGCCGCGCGGCAAGGGCCTTGGTGGCTCCTCGTCGATCAATGCCATGCTCTACATCCGCGGGCACGCGTGGGACTACGACCACTGGCGGCAACTCGGCAATCCCGGCTGGAGCTACGCCGACGTATTGCCCTGGTTTCTCAAGGCGCAGCACAACGAGCGCGGCGCGTCCGAATTCCATGGAGTCGGCGGACCGCTGAATGTCGCTGACCAGATTTCCCCGGCCGGTATCAACGCCGCCTTCATCGAGGCCTGCGTCCAGGCCGGCTACAGGCGTGCAACTGATTTCAACGGTCCCACCCAGGACGGCGTTGGCTACTACCAGGTGACGCAGAAGGCCGGACGACGCTGGAGCGCAGCACAGGCCTACCTGCGGCCGGCGATGGCACGCGGCAACGTCACCGTGCTGACCGACGCGCACACTGCGAAAGTCATGATTGAAAAAGGCCGTGCCACGGGTGTCGTTTACCGCAAGGACGGCAAGGACGAAATTGTCCGCGCGGCACGCGAGGTCGTGCTGTCAGGCGGCGCGATCAACTCGCCGCAGTTGCTGATGCTGTCGGGCATCGGTCCTGCCGACCATCTGAAGGCGCACGGCATCGCGGTCGTCGCGGATGTGCCGGGTGTCGGCGGCAATCTGCAGGACCACCTCGACGCGGCGACGCTCTATCATTGCCGGACGCGCGATACCTACGACACGGCCAACCAGCTCGTGACGCTGGCGAAGTACGTGTTCGGCAAGACCGGTCCGGGCACATCCTGCATCGCCGAGAGCGGCGGCTTCCTGCGCACCGCCGAAGGCCTGGCGGCGCCCGACATCCAGCTCCATTTCATCCCCGCTTTCGTCATCGATCACGGTCGCACCAAGATGAAGAGCAACGGCATGACCCTGCACGTCTGCCTTCTGCGCCCGGAAAGCCGCGGCTCGATCCGGCTCAAAAGCGCCGATCCGCTGCAAAGCGTCGCGATCGACGCCAACTATCTCGCCGTCCCGCGCGACCTGGAGGTGCTGGTCAAGGGCACGAAGATGGCGCGCGACATCTTCGCGCAGAAGGCGTTTGACCCATATCGCGGCGAGGAGATGGAACCCGGTGCCAACAAGCTGTCCGACGCCGACCTTGCGCAATGGGTACGCGCGCGCTGCGAGACGATTTATCACCCTGCCGGCACTTGCAAGATGGGTCCTGCGAGCGACGCTTTTGCGGTGGTCGACAACGAGTTGCGGGTACGCGGCGTGGCACGCCTGCGTGTCGTCGATGCGTCGATCATGCCTTCCGTGATCGGCGGCAACACCAACGCACCCACCATCATGATCGCCGAGCGTGCCGCTGCCTTCATGACCGGCGACAAATTGTCCGGTGCCGACACTGCGGAGGCGGCGTAATGCCCGCGCGATCGGTACCGCGCGTGCCTGCGCAAAAGGCACTTCGCGTCGCTGGCATCTTCGATGTCGTCCTCGGTATCGCAATGGCGGTGTTCGGCGAGACGTTCGTGCCGATGGGCGATGTTGTGCCGGGATTCCCGCTGTGGTGGCTTGTCGGCGGTGTGCTTGCAGCGGCGGGCCTTGGTGTATTGAGCTTCGCTGCCTCTCTGCAACGCCGGAACACCGCAGTGCCATCGCCTGATGAGCCTGTCCGCCGCTGACAGGATCCTGACAAAATGTATGCGGCTATCCGACATCGCGTGTGAAACAGGTCGGTAGTGGACAAAAAAGGCTTGGCCTTGGCGGCGCTGACGTGACATCAGGGCCGGGCGCTGAATGTCGGCGCCTGAGCGCGCCAGTATTATTTGCGCGCGACCAAACTTTAATGATTCGGGCATGTATTATCTGTGTAGTTTTGCCGCCTCCGGCGGCGCCTGGAATATTTGCGCCGTAAACACCGTCAGATTTCCAGCACATTCAACAACTGGCCTCCTCGCCGTCATTGACTGCGGAGGCGCCGCATGACTGCC
>QOCQ01000036.1 GCA_003574685.1 Rhodospirillaceae bacterium SYSU D60007 | reverse complement strand
CTCCAGGGCACCGTCACGGATCCCGTCACAAACCAAAACGCTCGGCGTCCCGAAACCAGACCTAAGTCCAGTCCCGTTTCACCTGCGTCCTCGCTCGCGACAGTCCAGCACCAACCAGAACCAAAGACCCAAAAGCCTCCAGCCCCGGCAGCGCCTCGCCGCCGCCAGCGTTTCCCTTCCTTCATACCTGTCCATAAAGCATGGGCTAAACGCCCGACCGCGCTCACCAGAGCGCACTCTCCAACACCGCTAATACGCTGCGGTTGGACAGACGCCCCGTCGTTCGCGGGAGCGGCGCTTTTACGCGCGCCTCCAGGCGGCGTCAACGGCTTTTTGATCGCCCCGTTACTGCCCTTTCCACGCCCTTCGGGCCCTGCCAAACATCTTGTAGCAGTTGCAGTACCAGCGTTCCGAAGACACAATATATAGCTGTCGGCCCGAATGTGGATCGACTGTGCAAAACGTCCCTGTTCGCCCCCTCTAGCCTTGGGACGCCAAAAAAATGCTCGACCAGCCGGATGCCCATGACGGGCGTCCTACCGCGCATGCAGACCTTCGCGGACGGCCATTCCGGCAGAAACTTGCCGCCGCCATGGGCGGGGCATCTCTGCTGGCCTTCATCGTGACGCTGGCGCACTACAGCGCCCCGCCGTCGCGCAACGTTACATCTCCGCCAGCCCAGGCGGTCACGCCATCGCCGCCCATCCGATCCACGCTGCCGTCTCCAACCGAAGCGCCCGACCTTGGCGGCTGGCAACCCTCGCTGGCAGACATCGCCGGTCCCGAAGCCGACGATGACAAGCCCGAGCCGACCGACCGTTACGAAGCCACCGTGCGGATCGAAAAGGGCGATACCCTGGAGAAGCTGTTGCGCGACATGGACTTTGCCGCCGGCGAGATCGGCAGGGCCATCGCAGCCCTCAAGCCGATGCTGAAGGGAATCCGCCTGCCGGTCGGCGAAACCATTACGCTAACGGTACAGACACCATCTGAAGCTGAGGGCAAGCCGACGCTGCAGGCCCTTGTCATCCGGCCCGAAGCGCGCAGGGAGATCATCCTCGAGCGTGCCCCGGACGGTAGCTACACCGCACGGCAGCGCGCCTTCGATGTTGTGCCGAGGCTCGTGCGCGCCGGCGGCATCATCAACGGATCGCTGCGCGGCAGCGCCGATGCCGCCGGCATACCGCCTCCGGTCCTGGCGGAAATGCTGCGTGCCTTTTCGTGGGACGTGAATTTCCAGTACGACATCAAACGCGGCGATCGCTTTTCGGTGCTGATCGAGCAGTTCCACACAACCGATGGCAGGCTGGTCAGCCCCGGCCGCGTCCTCTGGGCGCAATTGACGACCGGCAACGGACGCCACGCATTCAACGTCTATCGCTTCAAGCCCGCACGTGGAGCCGAGTTTTTCTACTACGCCAACGGTCAGAGCGTGGTGAAATCACTGCTGCGCACGCCTATGAACCTCAGCCGTGTATCCTCGCGATACGGCATGCGCCAGCATCCGATCCTTGGGTTCTCCGGAATGCACACCGGCGTTGACTTCGCGGCGCCCTATAGCACGCCCATCCTGGCCGCGGGCGCCGGCACCGTGGTGGCCGCAGGCCCCAACGGTGGTTACGGCAACTGGGTGAAGATCGATCACGGAGACGGCGTTGCCACGGGCTACGCACACATGGCGCATTTTGCGTCCGGCATTCGCCGCGGCGTGCGCGTTCGCCAGGGACAGGTCGTCGGTTTCGTTGGCAGTACAGGCCTCTCGACCGGTCCGCATCTGCACTATGAGCTGCATCAGAAGGGCAGGCCGGTAAACCCCCTCACCGCCCGCGCCACACAGCGGGCCGCTCTGGGTGGCGACGATCTCAAGCGCTTCCGCGCCATCGTGGTGCGTATGGACCGCGCCCGCGACGGCGCCGAGCTGATTGCAGGCCGCTAGCGCTGCCGTTCAAGAAAGTCAGAGCGCCGCCAGCAAGGCACGCTCAAGACCGGCGCGAGCAACACGAGGCAAAAAGTTGGGGCGCAGACCCGTGGCGACGAACCGGGCGCCATCCGGGTCAAACGCGATCAGGTCGCGAAGTCCGATGATCTCGCCCTCGCCGTACAAGTCGGCCAGACGCATTACGCGGCGCGTACCATCCCGGTGCCGCTCGAGATGCACGGCCAGATGGAACGTCATCGCCAGAAGGTGGCGCGCCTGTGCCGGCGTGACGGAATTGTCGGCCGCGCACAGCGCCAGCTCCAGCCGCTTCAGGGCTTCCTGCACCGTCGCGGCGGGTACGCTCGTGACAATGCCGTCGCGTCCGGCCGCGGCGATCTTCACGATGCCCGGGATAGCCGCCTCGCCCGACCCGTCGATCATCAGGCGATCCGGCCGCAGCGCTGCGGCCGCAACCATGATCTGGCCGGCACCGATGCCGGAGTGGGCCGACGCGATCAGCGGCACGTGATGCGGCACGTCAGGCCGCAGTTCCCTCGTTTCGTCGATCGTCACAATGCGTTCTTCGGACAGCGTCGTGCGCGCAAGGGCGGTCAGCAGTGCCGTTTTGCCGGTTTCGGGTCCGCCACAAACGAGAATATTCAGCCGGCTGCGCATCGCGATGCGCAACACCGCTGCCATCTGCGGCGACAACGCTCCTTCGGCAACCAGGGAGTCCAGGGTGACGTTGTGCGGCGCCGGCCGGCGAATGACCAGGTAAGGCCCGGCAGGCACCAGCGGCGGCCTGATCACGACCACGCGTGTGCCGTCATCCAGCCTCTGATCAACAAAGGCGCCGGCTTTGTCCGGTGCAGCCTCCGCGCGCTCATCACGCACCAGTCGCTCGCACACGGCATCGAGCTGCTGTGCGTCGCGGAATTCGACGCGGGCCGGCTCGATCCTGCCGCGGCGCTCGACGAACACGGACCGCGGACCGTCCACGAAGATTGCGGATACGCTATCATCGCGCATCAGCGCTTCGAGCGGGCCCAGCTCCGACAACCCGCCGGACGTCTGTCGTTCGGGTGGTTCCTGATGCGGCAGTCCGGCGGGGCTTTCCGGGAGCGCCGCCTGACCGCTCGTCCGGTTGGCCGGCGATACCGCGCCCACATCGGGCGACGACTGCGCGGCTTTCGGTCTGAGAGAGACGAGCGCCGAAGGAAAATCGGGCGTCATGACCGACGTCGGCGCGGTCGGCGCCTCGCCGTTCCACATCTGACCCGCCGGGCGCCGGCGGGAGCCATCACGATCAATGAATGTCACGAGCGCTTCGCCAGATCCGGTTGACGACGCACTGCCGGCGAAGGCAGCCGCCATGTCCACAGACGACTCTGACAGAGCCGGCCAGCCCTGACGATAGTTATCGAGCAGGGCGATGACGATGCGTCGCAATTCAAAAGTGGTGAGGGTCACGCCACGCGTGCGGAAGTAGTTCAGCACCAGTTCCCCGAGCCGATAGGCAATGTCGCCTGCCGACATGCCGGCTCGAAGGGTCGAGCCGACCGGCTCGCGGAGCTGCTCCAGCAGTGATGTCCATGCTGCTTCGAGATGATCTTCCCGACCGCCGTCCCGGACTCCCGGCTGGACCCGACTTCCATGAGAACGCATCGTGAATTTTCCGGCGGCAGCTGTCTTATGGGATTGATCAGTATTTGCCACATAATAACCTGCATTGACTGAGAAGAACATGAAAAACGCAAAGAAATCCAGCACTTAGTGCACCGCTGCGAAAAGGGTGCGGGATCGCTCGGTTAACGGGGATCATTATGAAGAAACGTTAAACGACCGCGAATCTCGCGATGTGACTTCGCCAAGTACTTGAAGAAGCGTATCAAGCGGAACGGGCCGAGGAGGTGCGGGTGCAGGGACTGGAGCGGGTGCGCTGGAATGGCAGTCTGGCGATTGCCCTGCTGGTTCACGCTCTCGCCCTGTATGGTCTCATCCTGATGACGCGGCCGTATCAGCCGCCGCCCGACACCGGCGTCACCGAAGTGGAGTTGACGTACCTCGAGACTGCACGAAGCGAGCAGGAGCCCGAGGAAGCGCCCGAGCCTCTTCCCGCGCCTCCTCCTGTGGAGCCCGCCACGGCGCCCGCACCGGCGAAACCGCCGGCAACCCCTCTGCCGGTGCAGAACAACGGCTTTGCGATGACGGCCGGCCCGATGTTGGCTACGGCGCCGGCCAGGCCTCAAGGATCGCCAGCGCCAACTGCCCGACTTGCGCCGCTGGTTATCACACCCGGCTCCCGCAACGACACGCGCCTGCCGGCTTACCCGGCGGATGCGCGTGCAAGGGCAGAGCAGGGTGAGGTACTGGTCGAGGTGACGCTTGATCCCGATGGCAGCGTCCGCGGCACGCGCATCATCGGATCAAGCGGCCATGCGCGGCTGGACGCCGCCGCCCTGCAGGGCGCGCGTATGCTGCGGTTCCGTCCGCCGCGCCCTCCACCGGGCGTGGTCTTGCGCAACGCTATTTTCGTCGAGGTGCCGTTCAGCTTTCGCCTGGAGTGATGCCCGCGGCATGATCGCCGGCTAGTGCGCTTGCGAAGTGCGGCAGCTTCGGCCATGGTCCGCCGCGTTCGATCATTGCCAGGGGATACGCATGCGCTGGACCACCATCCTGACGGCCCTCGTCGTGCTCCTTGCCGTGAGTGCGGACGGTTTCGCCCAAAGCAAGACGGTGGCTCCGATGGACAAGGAAAACACGCTCTACATCGATCTCAAGGATGGCCGCGTGGTTATCCAGATGCGCCCCGATCTGGCGCCCAAGCATGTGGCGCAAATCAAGAAGCTGGCGCGCGAAGGCAAGTACGATGGCATTGTGTTCCATCGCGTCATTGCCGGCTTCATGGCCCAGACAGGCGATCCCGATGGCACCGGCAGCGGCGGTATGGGCGAGCGCCTGCCGGCAGAGTTCTCGAAGGAACCGCATGTGCGCGGCACCGCTTCGATGGCGCGTACGAGCGATCCCAACAGCGCCCGCAGCCAGTTCTTCATCTGCTTCGACAAGGCCGACTTTCTCGACGGTCAGTACACCGTCTGGGGCAAGGTCGTGTCCGGCATGGAATTCGTCGACAAGATCAAGAAGGGTGATCCGCGCAGCGGCGCCGTGCAGAATCCCGACCGGATGCTGAAGGTCCGGGTCGCGGCCGACGTCAAGGAGTGACGTCGGGCCGCCCCTGGTGGCGCGCCGTGCGGCGCCGCAAGTTCACTTCGTGACGAAGTGGAACGCCTTGGCGATCACCTGCCAGCGCCCGTCGATTTTCAGCAGTGTCAGATAGTCCGTGAAATAGCGCGGCGGGAGCTGGCACTCGACCTTGGCGAACGCCGTCGTCGGGCCGCTGAAGTCGATCGAGACGATCCGGTCCCGGCGCTCGTCGCCCTTCGATTTGGCCGACGGGCGGCTCGCGACGAGCCTGAACCATTCCTCGCGCGGCAGGTCAGCCGGCTTGCCGTCGGGACCCACGCTGTAGAGATGCGAGTACGGATGGAAGGCTTCCCCGAGCTTCTTCGTGTCGCCCTCATAGAGCCCGTCAAAATACACACGCAGCGTCTTCTCGACCTCGGCGATTTCGGATTGCATGGCAACGTCCCTCCGGATTGCTGACGGATTAAAGTATGGCGGCTGGCCACGGCGGCATCATACCACGCCGTTGGGAGCGACCAGGATCTTGCCGGTGCGTTCGCCCTGCTGGGCCCGCACCAGTGCCGGCTTGATGTCCTCAATGGCATAGATCTTCTCGACCGGCGCGAACAGCGTGCCGTCGGCCACCTGCCGTGCGAGATCGGCGTAGATGTCGCGGATCTGGGCCAGGCTGCGCCGGGCCATGAAGCGGCCCAGCATGAAGCCTGTCAGCACCAGGCCGCGGTAGATCAGCTCGCCGCGGCCGACCATGGGATCCTCGCCGCTCATCGCACCATAGTTGCAGACGGTGCCGCCATCGGCGACACAGGCGGCGAGGCGGGCCGTCGCGGCACCGGACACCGCATCGAGGCCCAGACGGATGGGCGCATCGCCCGTGGCCCCGCGAACTGTCTCCGCGAGATGCGGACCATCGACGACGCAGACATCGGCACCCAGGGTTTTCAGTTCGTCGAACAGCGACTCGCGACGCACGACATTCACTGTCTTCAGGCCGCGGGCATGTGCCAGGGCGATGACCAGCCGCCCCACCGCCGAGTTGGCGACGTTCTGGATCACCCAGTCCCCTGGCTGCACCGCAACCAGGTCCGTCAGCATCAGCAACGCCGTCGGCGGATTGATGCGCAGCATCGCCGCCTGCCTCAGCTCAAGGCCGGCGGGCAGAGGGACCACGTCATCGCCCTTCACGCGCCGCCGCTGCGTCCAGTTCTCGCGTTGCAGGTTGATCACCAGATCGCCGGCGCGGACATGTGAGACCTCCGAACCCGTCGCGATCACCCGCCCCACACATTCCGCACCCGGTGTCGCCGGCAAGGGCGGCTTCAGCCGGTAGCTGCCCCTGCAGAACCACACGTCGGCCGGATTGATCGGAAACAGCAGCACATCGAAGACAACCTCGTCCGCTGCCGGCGGTCCGACATCCGGCACCTCGGCGCAACGCGCCACCTCCTCCGGCACACCATAGCCATCCAGCAGCACCTGCTTCATCACCTCTCCTCCCGCCCGTCCGTACAGGCCACTGACCTGTCGCAGCATGCCGCGGCGCAGCCATTGTGCGCATACAATTTGGCCCTGCGTGGTGCCTTGCATCGGCTCGGGGCCATCGTTAGGTTGCGCCGCCCTGACGGGCACTCCGTCCGGGGCGAACCGGACGTTCATTCCACGGACCCGCCACATGGCCTTCATCGCCGAACGCCTCAGCCGCATCAAGCCGTCTCCAACCAACGCCGCGCAGGCGAAGTTCCTGGAGATGAAAGCGGCGGGCAAAGACGTGATCGGCCTGGCGGCGGGCGAGCCTGACTTCCCGACTCCCGATCACATCAAGGAAGCCGCCTACAAGGCGATCCGCGAGAACGACACCCGCTACACCGCCGTGGCCGGCACGCCCGCGCTGCGCCAGGCGATCTGCGGCAAGCTCAAGCGCGACCATGGGCTGGACTACACGCCTGGCCAGGTGACGGTCTCCAGCGGCGGCAAGCAGGTGATCTTCAACGCCATGCTGGCCACGCTCAATCCCGGGGACGAGGTGATCGTACCGGCGCCCTACTGGGTTTCATATCCGGAGATGGTGCTGGTCGCGGATGGCACGCCCGTCATTGTCCAGTGCCCGGAGTCGAAGGGATTCAAGCTGCAGCCCGAGGATCTGGAGCGTGCGATCACGCCGCGCACCAAGTGGCTGATCATGAACTCGCCCAGCAACCCGACCGGTGCGGCCTACAGCCGCGCCGAATTGCGAGCGATCTGCGACGTACTGCTCAGGCACCCGCAGGTCTGGATCCTGACCGACGACATGTACGAAAAGCTCGTCTACGACGGCTTCGAGTTTCATACGCCGGCCGAGATCGAGCCGAAGCTTTACGAACGCACGCTGACGATGAACGGCGTTTCGAAAGCCTACTGCATGACCGGGTGGCGGATCGGCTACGGCGCCGGGCCGCAGAAGCTGATCACCGCCATGACCACCATCCAGTCGCAGAGCACGTCGAACGCCAGCTCGATCAGCCAGGCGGCATCGGTGGCGGCACTCAATGGGCCGACCGACTTCATTCCGAAAAACAATGAGGTGTTCAGGCAGCGGCGCGATCTGATCGTGTCGATGCTCAACCAGGCGAAGGGTATCCGGTGCACCCGGCCGGAGGGCGCCTTCTACGTCTATCCGTCCTGCGCCGGGCTGATCGGCAAGAAAACGCCGGACGGCAAGACCATTGCCAGCGACACTGACTTTGTGAACTACCTCTTGGAAACCGAAGGTCTGTCGGTGGTGCAGGGCTCAGCCTTCGGGATGGGACCCAATTTCCGCATCTCCTACGCCACGGCCACCGAACTGGTGGAGGAAGCCGGGCGCCGTATCCAGCGCGCCTGCGCCGCGCTTTCGTAGCCCGGTTTCCGCAAACCCGATGTCACGTCCGCCTCACGGGGCGGACGTGGTTGGGCCATGCGATGCCTGCCGGACAGGGGCACGCGCCTTGCGCGCCGGCAGCGGGATCAGCATCGAAACACGACGCCGATAGTCGCGATAGGTATCCCCGAACAGGCTGACCAGATCGCGTTCCTCCAGGCAGATGCCGATCAGGATGTAGCCGGTCGTCGCAATGGCAAACATCAGATGACCGATGCTCATCACCGGTGCCGCCCAAAAGCCGAGCAGGAAGCCGAGATAGATCGGGTGCCGCACATGGCGGTAGAACAGCGGCGTGCGGAAGACCGGCGGCGGCAGCGCGTGCCCCAACAGGCGGGCAAACACCTGGCGCACCCCGAACAGCTCGAAATGGCTGATCAGGAACGTGCTTATCAGCAGCACCGCCCAGCCCGACCAGAAGACGGCCATGATCAAGGTGACCGCGAGCGGATCACGCACCGTCCACACCGGCTCGGGAATCGGCCGCCACTGCCAGCAGAGCAGCGCCACGGCGGCGCTGGCAAACAGCACATAGGTGCTGCGCTCGACGGCATGCGGCACCAGCCGCGTCCACCAACGCTTGAAAGCCGGCCGCGCCATGACGCTGTGCTGCACGGCAAACAGCCCCAGCAGCAGCGTGTTTACAATCAGGGCCTCGGCCAGCGGTGCGGGCGCCCCGGAGTCGATCGACTTCGGCACCAGAATGTTGCCGACGAAGCCGATCGCATATGCGAGGGTTGCGACAAAGAATCCGTATACGGCAATGCCGTAGGCGACGGCCAGCGCTCCGCCCATGGAAGACCTCCTGAAGACCGTGTTGGTCGCTGGCATCAACACGGCGCCCTGCCCGGCGCTTTCGCCGGCAGCCCATAGAAGTTTCAAATGGCGGGATAAGCGGCGTCAGGGATCGCGGGCGAGGCGGAAGCCCAGCATGTTGCCGTTGTGGCCGTTGGAATCGCGGAAGCGGAAACCCGAGCGCACCCGCGGCAGGTGATCGAACCAGCCGCCGCCGCGCACGACGCGCTTCTGGCAGTCGCCGTCGTATCGCGGCTTCTGGTCGACCCCGGCGCCTTCGTAAGTGTCGTTCCAGCAATCCTCCGTCCATTCCCAGGCATTGCCCAGCATGTCGTAGAGGCCGAACGCGTTGGGTGGAAAGGCGCCGACCGGTGCCGTGAAGGGAAAGCCGTCCGCGCACGAAGCATGGCGCTCGGGATCGCCGCGATGCTTGTAGGCCTCGGCCAGCAGGGCGTCGGCCGTATTGGCGTGGCTGCAGATCGTGGCGGCATCGGCCTTGAAGGGCCGCGGCCCGGACGTGCCGGCACGCGCCGCATACTCCCATTCCGCCTCGCTCGGCAGCCGGTAGCGCTTGCCCGTCTTCTGCGACAGCCAGGTCGTATAGGCGCGCACCTCGAACCAGTTCACGCAGACGACCGGATCGCGCCCGGTCTGGTTGAACCCTGGCTGGCGCCAGGTGAAGCCCCTGTAGTTGCGGCGCCGGCCGTCCTGGCCTTCCGTCCAACAGCCATTGTCGGTGCGATGACGCGTTGCCTGGAGGTATTCGGCGAACTGCTCGCGCGTGATCTCGAACCGGCCCATCAGAAAGGGGGCAACCGTCACCTGCCGCTGCGGCTGCGAACGGCCCCGCGACTGCGACGGCACCGCCTCGCGGTCCTCCTCCCCCGGTGGCACCCCCATCGTGAAGGTGCCGCCCCGCAGCAGCACCATCTCGGGACAGGTGGGGCAATCGCGCACGCTCGCAACCGACCGCGTCTGTGCCCACGCCGCGCCCCCCGTCAGGCACAACACCACTACCGCCAGCCGCAGGATCACGCCGGCCTCCCTCGTTGCGTCACCATGGGGCAGCAGCTTACCTCAGGACGCCCGCGAGACGAGGACCTTGTCGATGCGCCGGCCATCCATGTCCACGACCTCGAACCGCCAGCCCGCCAGCACCATCGACTGTCCCACCACCGGCAGGCGGCGCATGCGATAGAGCAGCAGGCCCGCCACCGTGTGGTAGGGATGTTCGGCCGGCAAGGGCATGCCCAGCGTATCCTCCAGCACATGCAGTGGCGCCGCGCCGCTCACGAGGAACGATCCGTCGCTGCGCTTCACGACCAGCGGCTCGTCATCCTCCGACATCTCGGCGCTGGCCCCGCGTATCGCCGCCAGCGCATCCGCTGGGGTGACGATTCCTTCCACATGGCCATATTCGTCGACGACGAGCCCGAACTCCGAACCCTCCGCGTGCATGCGGTCGAGGGCATGCAGGGCGGCCAGCGAGTCGGGCAGGATCAGCGGCTTGCGCACCATCTCGCGGATGGGCGTCGGGCGCCCCTCCAGCCGGGCCTGCAGAACGTCGCGCACGCGCAGGACGCCCACGACGTTGTCGGGATTGCCCTCGCAGGCCAGCAGCCGCGAGCGGTCGGACTGGCGGATGCTGTCGAGAATCACCGCCTCGTCGGCCGCGAGATCGATCCATTCGATCTCCGGCAGCGGCGTCATGATGGCCCGCACGTTGCGATCCGCCATGCGCATCACGCCGCTGATCATGCGCCGCTCGCCGGCCTGCACCACGCCGCTCGCCTCGGCCTCGGCGATCAGCGCGCGGATCTCCTCGTCCGTGACCCGCTGCCGCTCGCCGCGGCGGGATCCCAGCAGACGCAGCACGGCCGCCGACGACACATCCAGCAGCACCACGATCGGGGTGGCAAAGCGCGCGAGCCACGTCATCGGTGCCGCAATGGTGGAGGCGACGCGCTCGGGCGCCCGTAGCGCGATCTGCTTCGGCACCAGCTCGCCGACGATCAGGGAGGCGTAGGTAATGGCGGCCACGACGAGCCCCAGTGCCACATTGTCCGCCACGTCGCCGGACAGTCCGAAGCTCGCGAGCCAGGCAGCAAAAGGGGTGGCGATGGTGGCACCGCTGAAGGCGCCGGCCAGCACACCTACCAGCGTGATCCCGATCTGCACGGTCGACAGAAACCGGCCCGGTGCGTTGGCCAATGCCATCGCCATGCGCGCGCCCCGGATCCCCCGGTCCGCCATCGACCGGAGCCGTGCCGGGCGGGAGGAAACGATCGCCATCTCCGACATGGCCAGCAGGCCATTGACCACGATCAGGGCGACGACGATCACAATCTGCACGGTCAGCATGCTTCCTCCGCGGCCGCCGGAAGCGAACAGCCCCTTCCGGCGCCGGCCTATATATAGCCCGCGAACAGCCTTCCCCCGGAGGGGGAAGGGAAGAGTCTGTTGACACTCGCGGGGTGGCGGGTTGACGCTGGTCTGGCCTCGGAGGGAGGAATGGCCATGGCCGATACCACGAACATCGCCCCGGGCTCGGAACGCGCGGGCGGCGGCGCCAACCGCGTCGTCGCCCTGTGCGGCCCCTATCTGTCGGGCAAGACGACGCTGCTGGAGACGCTGCTCTACGCCACCGGCGCCATCAACCGGCGCGGCCGGCCGCGCGACGGCACCTCCACCGGCGATGCCGCGCCGGAAGCGCGCAAGCTCGGCATGGGCACCGAGATCAACGCCGCGACCTGCACCTATCTGGGCGATACCTGGACCTTCCTCGACTGCCCCGGCTCGATCGAGTTCCAGCAGGACACGATGGCGGCGCTCTCCGTGTGCGATGCCGCGGTGATCGTCTGCGAGCCCCTGCCCGACCGCGTGGCCGTCCTCACGCCGCTGCTGCGCGCGCTGGAGGCGCGCCACGTCCCGCACCTGTTCTTCGTCAACAAGATGGACACCGCCCATGCGCGGGTGCGCGACCTGCTGGCGGCCCTGCAATCCGTCTCCGAGCGCAAGCTGGTGCTGCGCCAGGTGCCGATCCGCAAGACCAATGGCGATGGCAGCGAAACCATCGAAGGCTATGTCGATCTGGTGAGCGAGCGCGCCTACCGCTACAAGCACGGCGCCGCCTCCGACCTGATCGAGCTGCCGGCCGAGGTGCTGCCGCGCGAGGCCGATGCCCGGCGCGAGATGCTGGAGACGCTGGCCGAGTTCGACGACACGCTGCTGGAGCAGCTCATCGAGGATGTGGCCCCCGAGAAATCGCTGATCTACCGCGACCTGCACGACGAGTTCGGCGCCGACCTGATCGCGCCGGTGCTGCTGGGCGCGGGCGAGCACGAGAACGGCGTGCGCCGCCTCTTGAAGGCGCTGCGCCACGATACGCCCTTCGCGGCCGAAACCGCAAAGCGGCGCGGCATCGAGACCAACGGCGCCACCATCGCCGAATGCTTCCGCGTGTCCCACCAGGCGCATGCCGGCAAGCTGTCGCTGTGCCGCATCTGGTCGGGCACCCTGTCCGAGGGCCAGACGCTGGGCCCGGTGCGCGCCGGTGCCCTGATGCGCCTGTTCGGCCAGCGGCTCGAGAAGGTTTCCCAGGCCAAGGCCGGCGACCTGGTGGCGCTGGCCAAGGTCGATGCGCTCTCGGCCGGGCAGCTGCTGACTGGCGACGGCATTGCCGATGCACCCGGCCGCACGCCGCCTGACGCGCCCGTCTATGGCCTTGCCATCGTGCCGAAGAACCGCAGCGACGAGGTGAAGCTCTCGGCCGCCCTGCACAAGATCATCGAGGAGGATCCCTCGCTCACGTCAGGACACCGTGACGACACCGGCGAGTTCCTGATCCGCGGCCAGGGCGAGATGCATCTGCGCGTGGCGCTGGAGAAGCTGGCGACGCGCTACAACGTGCCGGTGGACAGCCACCCGCCGCGCGTGGCCTACAAGGAGACGATCCGCAAGGGCACGCAGCAGCACGGCCGCTACAAGCGCCAGACCGGCGGCCACGGCCAGTTCGGCGACGTGAAGATCGAGATCCAGCCGCTGGGCCGCGGCGAAGGGTTCAAGTTCATCGACAAGGTCGTGGGCGGCGTGGTGCCGCGCCAGTTCATTCCCGCGGTGGAAATGGGCGTCATCGACTACCTGAAGCAGGGACCGCTCGGCCAGCCGGTGGTCGACCTCGCCGTCACCCTGTTCGACGGCCAGTATCACACCGTCGACAGCTCCGAGATGTCGTTCAAGCAGGCGGCGCGCGTGGCCATGACCGAGGCCATGCCGAAATGCGATCCCGTGCTGCTGGAGCCGATCCTCAAGGTGACGCTGTGCACGCCCAGCGACGCCACCTCGCGCATCCAGCGCCTGGTGTCGGGCCGCCGCGGCCAGCTCCTGGGCTTCGATGCGCGGCCGGGATGGCCGGGCTGGGACGAGGTGACGGCGCTGATGCCCGAATCGGAGATCGGCGATCTCATCATCGAAATACGCTCCGCCACCCAGGGCGTCGGTACCTACACCGCCGAGTTCGATCACCTCCAGGAGCTGACCGGCCGCACGGCCGAGAAGGTCGTGGAGGACGGCAAGCGCCGGGTTGCCGCCGCGCGGTGATGATGTGAAACGCACGCCGCCCGAGACACTGCTGCTGCAGGCCAACGGCTGGGTGCCCAACAACCCGCGCCTGCCCGTGCTGCTGTGGCGCGGCGTGCTGCCGGCGGATGGCCGCGATCTGGCGGCGGCCTTCGAGGCGATGTTCGACAGGAACGGCTGGCCCGCGCAGTGGCGCAACGGCGTCTTCGGCTATCACCACTTCCACACCGGCGCGCACGAGGTGCTGGGCTTCGCCGCCGGCCGCGCCCGGCTGATGCTGGGCGGCCCCGGCGGCGCGGAAGTCGAGGTCGCCGCCGGCGATGTCGCGCTGCTGCCGGCCGGCACCGGCCATTGCCGGCTGGACGCCACCCCCGGCCTGCTGGTGGTGGGCGCCTACCCGCCGGGCCAGGACCCCGACCTCAACCGCGGCCCCTGCGCACCGGAGGCGGTGGCACGCATCGCGCATGTCCCCTTCCCGGCGAGCGATCCGGTGGAGGGGAAGGACGGTGAGATGGTGGCGCTGTGGGGCGGGCGGTTGACTGTGTAGCCACATATGGCTACATCTTCAGCCATGAAGACTGTATCCATCCGGGATGCCAAGAATCGCCTGACCGAGCTGGCGCGCGACGTGGAAGGCGGCGAGACGATTGTCGTGACGCGCAACGGGCGCCCCGTCTTCGATCTCGTACCCCACCGCAAGCGGGGCGGGCTGGACCTGGCTGCGGGTGACGCCTGGCTGCGGTCGAAGGGAATCACGAACCCCGTGCCTTTCATTGCCGAGGACTTCGATGCGCCGCTGCCGGAGGACTTCCTGCTGGATGCGCCATCGCGGCGTCGATGAGGGTCCTGCTCGACACGCACGTCGCCCTGGGACTCCTGCGGCGAAGTCTGCCAGCGCAGTATCCCGATCTCACACGCTGTCTCACCGACGCGTCGACCGTCGTGTTCGTGAGCGTTGGCAGCCTGTGGGAAATCGCGATCAAGACGCGACTGGGAAAGCTGGACCCGGGCATGCCGCTGCAGGACATCGCGGGATATTTCGAGGCACTGGGGCTTGCCATCCTGCCGATCGAAACAAGCCATGTCATCGCCGCCGCCGATCCCGAGCCGCAGACCCGCGACCCGTTCGACCGGCTCCTGCTGGCCCAGTGCCAGGTCGAGCACCTGAAGCTCGCGACAGTGGACCGGGCCCTCGTCCATCATCGCCTGGCACTGAGGATCTGATGTCCCTTCCCGGCGCTGTGCCTGCCAGCCAATGCCGTCACGAAGCAGTGAGTCCGGCCAGTCCGCGCTTTGGCGCGGCCGCGGGACATGCGACACGAGAGGTTGCCTTCCCCCGGAGGGGGAAGGTGGCGCGCAGCGCCGGAAGGGGGATGCCGCAACAAGCACGGTGTCAACGATGAGACTCCGAGCGCGTTGAAGCATCCCCCTTCCGCCCTTCGGGCACCTTCCCCCTCCGGGGGAAGGTCATTTTGAGTCAAGGAGGTCGCATGCTGAAAAGACGTGTGCTGATGGCCGGCAGCCTGTCGGTGGCGATGACGCCGGCGCTGATGGCGCGTGCGCAGGAGTCGCGCATCGCGGTGGTCTTCGTCGGCCACGAGCTTTGAGGCGGCTGCAAGATCTGGCGTGCCCAGTCCGAACCCGCATTCAAGGCCTCCGACGGATTTCCCAAGCTCGACTACCACGTCGTCTATCCCGCCAATGCCGGGCTGATCCCCAAAGCCGATAGCTGGCCCGCTGAGACGCAGGGCATCTACAAGGCCTTCATGGCCAGCAGCGAAGGCGCCGAGCGCGCCACCGTAACGCCGCGCTTCATCATCGCGCGTGATGGCAAGATCGTGCTGACCGCCACCGGCAACGCCGGCTGGCGCGACACGATCTGGCCGAAGATCCAGGAGCTGACGGGCACGAAGGCGTAAGGGCGCTTTCCGATACGTAGTGGTTTGCGTGATGCGGTATGCAGGCGTCCTTCGCGGCTTTCTCCTGTTGCTGCTTGTGCTTGTCCAGCCGGCCTGGGGCAGCGACAAGAAGGGGATCGCGCTGCGCGACAGCGACGGTACCAGGATCAACAGCCTCAACGTCGCCTGGCACTACAACTGGCGGCCGGCGTCGGACGTGGCGTCGCTGTCCGGGTGCTTCGTGCCGATGATCTGGGGGAAGCAGGACCAGGTGAAAAGCCTGATCGCCTCAGGCAAGGGACGGCCGCCAGGCGATCGCGACGTGCTGCTTCTCTACAACGAGCCGGACTTCGCCCGCCAAGCGAACCGAAGTGTCGAGGACGTGCTGGCGGAGTGGCCCGCGATGTCGAAGCTGGCCGCCCGCGTGAGCTCGCCGGCGGCGGGACGCCCCTTCGGCCCATGGATGAAGGCGTTCATGAGCGGCGCACGCAGGCACAACCTCAAGGTCGATTTCCTCGCCGTCCACTGGTACGGCGCGCCCGACAGCAAGCGCTTCCTCGCCTTTGTCGACCGCGCCTGGCACGAATACGGCCTGCCGATCTGGATCACCGAGTTCGCCATGGCGGACTACAAGGCCGTCAAGTACCAGACCCGCAACCGCTTCGATCCCGGCGACGCCATCCGCTTCATGGCGGACGTCCTTCCCGAGCTGGATCGCCGGCCGTATGTCGAGCGCTACGCGTGGCTGGGCACCTACAGCGAGAAGGAATCGCTGAGAGCATCTCTCCTGTTCGACGCCAAGGGGCAGATGACGGATGTCGGCCGGGCGTACGCGCGGCTGCGACCCAGCGGCAAGTGCAAACTGCACTAGCCCGCATTTCTACCTTCCCCCGGAGGGGGAAGGTGCCCGAAGGGCGGAAGGGGGATCGCGCAACACGCTCGGAGTCTCACAGTAACGCCGTGCTCGTTGAGGCATCCCCCTTCCGGCGCTGCGCGCCACCTTCCCCCTCCGGGGGAAGGTCAGGCCGTCTTTCGCCACATCGTGGTCGTTGTGTCGATCGGCTCTGCGCCAAGCGGGTCATGCCTGTACTCGAGCATCTCAATGGCGCGCTGGTCTTCGAACAGATCCCACTGCTGCTTCAGCTTCTGCCGCCACGTTCGTAGTGGATACCATTCATCGTTCAGTCTGCCGAAGCATCGGCTGAGCCGCCGGCCATCAGGGCCATATTTCTCGATCCATCCGTTGTGACGATGACGCACCGGGGAAACTGGTCGGACGTCATTCCTGATGGAAGAATGGTCGACAAGATAGCAGCTATTGTAAACGACGATGATGCCGGCAGAAGCAAGGTTTGAAACCAGCATGCCGAGCGAAGCGTCAAACTCAGTGAAGGGATAGATCGAGGCGATGTCGTCTTTGCCCTGCACGTCGGGATACTGACAAGGACATGCAGACATGTGATGGCGTCATACGGACCGTGCTTCCGTATCGCCTCGACAGCGCTCTCGAATATGGTGATGCCGTGCGGCGTACAGAGGCGCATGGCTTCGTCCAGCGCCTTCCTGTTCACTTCGCACCCAAAGACTTTGGCGTCAGGAACCAATCGCTTGATATCGAGAACCTCGAACCCCGCGGCGCAACCAACGGACAAGATCCTCGGACTGGGACCAAGTTGGTCCCGGAGATCCTCAAAAAGAAAGTCGTGCCTCGCCGGGAAGGAGGTCGTCGATTTCTGTGCTGGTTTCATTCACGCGCACCGCGTCAACGATACTGAAGGATAACGTTGTCGCGCATGTCGGTCGTGAACCGGTCCGGGTGCGCGGCGAGGAACTCATCGACTGCCGTCCGGCAACCGCCGTAGGCGTGATAGTCGTCGACAATCACGATGGATCCCGGGTTCAGGTGGGGCGCGATGGCTGTCAGGCAGAAGGCCACGGGATCGTACCAGTCGCAATCGATGTGCGCGCAGGCGATGCCACCCTCGGGATGAAAGCCTTGCCACGTGTTCTGGATCAGCCCCTTGTGGAGGAATACGCGACGATCATCGACGGGACAGCCGTGCCGTGCGAATGCGGCCACGACTTCCGAAAGCAGGTCCGGGCGGTATCCGTAGTAGATCTGGCCGCCAATGCCCTTGGACTTGCCGCTGGCAATCACGTCGTAGCGCTTTCGCGATTTCTCGTCGTCCTTGTCGGAAGTTGGCGGCGGGATCATGCCGAACACATCGAAGCCATGGTACTGGCGATCGCGGCAACGGTTCGCCAACAGGATGCCGGAACCTCCCAAAGCGACCCCAACCTCAAGGACGACGCCGGGCACATCCTGTTCGATCACCTGGTCGACGGCTCGCTGCAATCGCTCAAGCTTGGCCGGAGAGAGGAAGGACAGATTCTCCCGACGAATGGCCTCGATCAGATCCATGGATGCTCCCCCATCCCTGCAAGCGAGCGCCGCTTCCGCTCAAAACAAGACAAGACTGTCATCCCGAAGCGCAGCGACGGATCTTGCGTCCGGCGGCGCAGAAAGAAAGATCCCTCGCTGACGCTCGGGATGACAGATGCCGGTGCCTTCCCTTCTCCCCGCGAAGGCGGGGAGAAGGTGCCCGAAGGGCGGATGAGGGGCTTCTCGGCGGCGCAACGAGCGTACCGTACGGGTCGCGGTGTCCGTCGTTCCCTGGCACCTGTCATTCCGAGCGCCGCGAGGAATCTTTCTGCTCCGCCGAAAGAAAGATCCCTCGCTGACGCTCGGGATGACAGCCCTCTGTCGTTCCGGCGTGCCTGTTGCACGGTCGCGAAGCCCCTCATCCGGCGCTGCGCGCCACCTTCTCCCCGCCTTCGCGGGCAGAAGGGAATACGGCGCAAGCTGCACCCCAATCAGGATACGCATCGGCGTGATTGGACGATTCACAGCGAACGGAGCAGGTTGGCCATCTCGCCGACATTGGCCACCTCGTACGCCCGATCCATCGGGATGGTTTTTCCGAATGCGCTCTCCAGGCCGACGATGAGGGAGGCGTGCGCGACGGAATCCCACCCGTCCACGTCTTCCGCGGTGGTTTCCGGCGTGATCGTTGCCGGATCGATGCCGAACGTGTCGGCCACGACATGTCTGACGCGCTCGAATACGGGATCCTCGGTCAATTCCGGGCCGCTCCTCTGTTGAGATACCGCAACCGGTTCAGCTCGCGGCTGATCTTGCCGCTGGTTGTCTTGGCCAGCGTACCCGGCCGCTCCACCACCACGGACGTGACGACCAGTCCCATGGCGGCAGCAACACGGCTCTTGACGGTTCTGGGCAGCATTGGCGCGCCTTCCTCGTCGCGCGTTTCCAGCATGACGATCACCTGGTTCGTGCCGAGCTCGACCGACGGGACGTCGATGGCCACGCAGCGTCCCGGAATGACGCCGGGCACGGCGCTGACGATTTCCTCGATCTCGTGGGCATAGTAGTTGCGGCCGTAGACCACGATGAGATCGTCCTTGCGGCCGGTGACGTAGAGCTCGCCCTTCCACAGGAAGCCCAGATCGCCGGTGTGATACCAGCCCTGGCGCAGCTTGCTGCGGGTCTGGTCGGGCAAGCGATAGTAGCCGGCAAACAGCGAGGTGCCGCGGATGACAATCTCGCCGACCTCGCCTTCTTCCAGCGAGTCGCGATCGGGGGAGGCAATCCGGATTTCGGTGTTCTCGACGGCGGGGCCGCAGGACAGGAACTCGATGCTGTCTGCCTCTTCAGCAGCTTCACAAATGACTCCACGCTCCATGAAGGTGGAACGATCCGCGCGCAGGAGACGACAAGGACGGGTCAGGTCCGTCTGCGTGACCGCAAAGACGTTCTCTGCCATGGCGTACGATACCTGGAGCATCCGCTCCGTGATCCCGGCGCTCGCGAAACGCTGCTGAAACGTGCGGAACGTGGCAGGCTTGCATGGCTCCGAGCAGTTGATGAAGGCCCTCATTGAGGAAAGATAGAACGACCGGTCGGCCGGGACGACGCGGGCGAGATGACTGAAGGCAAAATTCGGCAGCCAGCAGAAAGTGGCGCGCTTTTCCTGGATCACATCGAGCAGCGTTTCGGGTCTGGTGACCCACTCGAACGGGTCGAGGAGAACGACGCGGGCGCCAACGATGAGCGGCATCAGGAGCGTCGCGACAAGCCCCATGTCGTGATACAGCGGCAGCCACGAGGCCACGACATCATCCGGACCGAAGCCGAGATGGCCGGCGTAGGTGCTGACCTGGTCCAGGATGGTCCGGTGCGTCAGCATCACGCCTTTTTTCAGCGACGTCGTGCCGGAGCTGTGTTGCAGAAGGGCGACCGTGTCGGGATCCATGTCGGACGGGCTCGCCCATGCGGTCGGGGCTTCGGGAAGCTCGTCCGTGAGCGCAAGCCGGTCAAGATATTCCGGGCAATGCGTCGCGAAATGCCGACGGTTCGCCGGAAAGGTGATGATCAGCTTCGGCGCGATGCGATCGAAAAGCTGCTTGTGCGACGTCCAGTAGTAGCCGGCGTCCTGCTTCGGGGTCGCGTAGGGCATGAACGAGGGAATCGCGCCCAGCAGCATGACGCCGCAGAAGCTGGTCGCCAGATCCGGGCCATGATCAAGAATGATGATCACGACATCGCCCGGGCCGACGCCACGATGCGCACAATGCCTCGCATAGCGGGTCGCATCCGACAGAAGCTCCGCGTAAGTGAGGCGCCGGACCGTTCCTTTCAGCACAAACTCGCCGAAGACCGCATGCGGCCGTTCAGCCGCGTGACGTCGCATCGCTTCGTTGATGGTCCGCACCATGCGGTTGCGCGGCTGCGGATCGTCGCGTGGCGCTGCCTCGAGATTTGCGCTGTCCAATAGCTGGTCCGTCATGGTGAACTCTGGGAAGCCTACTCGCTCACGGTCGTTCCAAACTCGAGAAGACAGACCGCGAGCCGGTCGGAGGGTCCATCCAGCCCGAGCGAGCGCGGCGTGACCGCATGCTTCGAGATGATCGCGAGCTCGACGAGGTTGGCTCCCTCCTTGAGTGGGATCGTCGCATTCACCGTGACCGGGTTGATCGCGCCGGGCGCCCATTTGATCGTTCGCTTTGGCGCGTTGTTGACAGCGACCGTCGTCGTCTGGCCAGTCTTCAACTGAACCGGGTTGAACGGACGCGCGCGCAGCGCCAGCCGGGCCCGGCAGGCACGATCGGCGTGAACCACAGTGCGCAGGCTGGCTTCGGCCGCCGTGATCCACAGGCCCTCCTTGCCCGGCCTGGCCTGCGGCTCGACAGTGACCAGGTGCGCGAGCGTGTCGGCCGACATTTTGGCCAGCCGGACATTGTCGCCGGCCATGATGCCCGAGCGGGCGAGGCCCGCCAGCGCCTTGGCCGGGAAGGTGTCGAGATACTCCCGGACCCGGAACTGAGGGAGCGGCATTGGCGACGCCTTCAGCGCGTCGGCCAGATCGTCGAATACCTTCACGTCGTAGCGGCCGGTACCGTAGTAGTAGTCGTGGAACTTGAACTGGTCCTCGCCGCTTTTCGACCTCAGCCAGTAGGCCGGAATCCCGAGCGCTTCCGCGAAAATGATGCCGTGCAGCGAGCTGGAATACACCGCCTCCGCGCCCAGCAGGTTTCGCGCCATGTCCAGCGGCTGGCAGTCGACCGACACGATGTGATCGATGAGGTGCGGGTTCTCACGGCGCAGGATCAGATCATCGCGAAAGTGCGGCACGATCCGGATCTTGCCGTAGTGCGCATTGGCCGCGACATCGTGCCGGGCGAGCTCCTCCTTGTACAATTCGCCGATGAGGCAACCCGGATCAAACAGCACGCTCAGCTTCGAGGTATCGATGCCCGAGGATTTCAGCAGATCGGCGGTCAACGGGCCGCGAACGGCATAAACGTCCAGATGCTTCACATTGTCGAAGGCCTGCTTGTCACCCTTCGAGCCGCTCCCCCACACGATGTCGCCAGTCCTGGCCAGGTGGATCACCGAACCGGTCGACAGCAGGCGTCGCTCGCCGGGCCGCGCCTGGCGGACCGTCTGGCCGGCCAGACGGGCAACGATATCGCGCGAAGCCAGGTCGCCGAAATTGCCGTGCTCGAAGCGCCTCTCACCGCCGCGGTCGAGCAGCTTCCCGGCACTGTCCCACCAGTACACCGGAATGGAAGGGGGAGGGTACCCAGACGTCTGCGACTCCAGCCGCGGCTGGTCGGCGTTGATGACACGGCTCTGCGGGAAGAACCGCCGGCTGAAGTCGGCCAGCCGGGATAATAGCGACGGACGGACGGCGTTGACCGCGGCTGTACTGCCGGGCGCATCCGTCTTTGCCTTCACCGGAGGCAATTTCTTCACCGGGCGCAGTTCGGCAAGCAGGTCCGCCATCTCCAGAGTAGCGAGAGCGCAGACCTCATCATTGATGCCGTACGAGACAGCGACACGCCCGGCTTCCTGCATCACCGCTCCGACCGGATACACGATTTCGAGAATCTTGTGAGGGTTGAGCTTGGCCAGGCTGAAGTGACCGCCGCGAGGGTTGTGAAGCTTGTAGGGCGTGCGCGAACACCCCGTCACCCGGAACGGCGGCTTCGGGTCGAACGCATAGCAGCACATGACGTACTTCCGGCCGCCATCAGCCACGTAGCTCGAGTGCGCGATCATCAACAGCTTGTCGCCGGCAGGTAGCGGCTGAGCGCCGCCACGCAAAACGCCGAACTGTTTGGAATACTCAGAACCCCAGTGATGTTCCGAGTGCGGCATGCAACGCACCAGGGCCTCGTCGTCCAGATCGACGCGAAGCACGACGTGCGGCTGCATTGAGTAGATGCAGTAGACCTCGCCGGCCAGTTCGAAGAACATCCAGTTCTTCTCGATCTTGCGACGCGGCATGTCCGCGACGATCTCCCGCGCGCCGCCACGCGGCTGCAGTGTGTGCGGATCCAGCTCAACCATGAACTGGTGATTCTGCGGCCGGTTCTCGCCGTCGTTCCAGGTCATGTAGAGCCGCCCGCGCAGGACGAACAGCCGGGGATCGGCATGCCAGGTGAGGGACCTGTCGTTGAGCGTTTCTGGCTGGCCGAACCGGATCAGGTCCGAAATCGCAACAACGCTGTCATTGATGATGCTGAAATCCTGGCTGAGCTTGCACCCGGCAATCCGCCGAATACGCCTCTCGACATCAACCACCCGGTAGCAGCACAGGCAGGTGCCATCGGGACCGCGCGCAATCGTGGGATTGAAGACGTGGAACTGGCTGGTCTCCCCGTTTTTCCAGACAGGCGGAACAAGATTGTCGCTGTCCAACAAACGGAACATGCCCGCTCTCTCTTTCCTTGCGCGGTTATTGAGCGCCGATAACCGCTGCTCGGGCAAGCGCTGCGGTCGAACTGACCCGATCAGTGGCTTTCACGCCATCGCTTCCTGCCGACCGCTCCAGCGGTTTAGCCGTCCAGTGAGATGCGTTCAGGCGCAATCGCTTCCGGCGAGGTCTGCGGTTTCCAAATCCGGCGTAGGCAAGTGCGTCAAGATCAAGATGCCCGTTGGAACTTGTCGAATGGGTCGATCCCACAACCCTCGCCCCTTTTCCCACCCGCTGGACTTCCTCGCCGTCCACTTCGAGAGATGTGTTCGTGGTCGCTGTGAGCATCACGGCAGAGCTCTTGCGGTAGTGCAGCGCCAGATAGCCATGAAGGTCAAACTGGCCGGCAAAAATCTCGTGATGTGCCAACTCACCGGCCGGAAATTCGAGTGAAAGGCGTTGAGCGACGCCCGGCAAAACCGGGAGCATCGATCCCGTCTGTAGTTGCGCGTCTCTCTGGAACAACGTCCTGTCAACCCTCAGGCCGAGCTTGTCTGCGATTCCCCGAAGCACGAGGAAATACAACTCGTTTGCTGGATGGCTCGGGGTAAGGAACAGGCGGCGCGATTTGTAGTGCTCCAGCACATAGGATGAGATCGGCACATCAACTTTGCCCCACGTCTCCCTGTACTCGAGGGCCTTGGTGCTGGCTGCAAGCGTATCACTTGCAGCCCGGGCAAACGTGTCCTCCTCGAAGACCCGATCAACGAACGCATCGAAGCTTGATGCAGCGCGGGCCACCTTGTCGAGCAGGTGGCACCACCACAGCTTTCCCCATCCTGTCGTCGTTATCCTTGTCTGGGGCCAGTACCCTCCCCATTCGAGCCAGGGATATCGCACGACCGGGATGCCGCGACGTTGGCATTCTTCCTCCAGATGGCGCGTATTCCACTCGGTCTGGCTGAAAATCGGATTGAAGATTACTGCGCCGTATGACCCGAGCCGATCGTAGGGGAATGGCGTGCCGGTCTCGATGAGTCTGAAGTTGGTGATCTTGTCGGCCTGTACGCCGGCATATTCTTCCAGGCACCACCGAAGAACTTCGGCGTGGCAGCCCCCATAAACCAGAACGCGCATTGAAACCCCTCCCGACGAGGAGGCGAAGCCCGGACCTGATTTTGTCTTAGACTCGAACCCGACCCCGCGCAACTCAACGCAGCATGCAGGGGATTCGCGCATGGTCTTGCGTATACGCTTGTCTTTGTCCTGCCCCTCCGGAGGAAGGTTATTGACCTACAAGCGCAGCGATTTTTGCAGGCCTTTTGGCAGGGGCCATACCGGGTCTGCGAGGCTGACGGCAGGGGGCACGGGAAACGCGGCGAACAGCGGTGACGGATCGTACTGCGCGGGCACGTATTTCCGGTCGAGCGCATCAATCGCTTCCAGCCAGTCCGTCACGACAGCCCGGTCCTGACAGACCGCGAGGAGTGCCGGGCGATCCGTACCCGAATAGAAGTCACGCACGCGGTGGTCGATGTGGGCCGATTCGTCGTTCGCGTCGAGTTCCCGTACACCGCCGGCATAGGTGCCGAACCAGGCGCAGGGGATGCCGTAGGTTTCGGCGATCACCAGGCCATGGAAGCTCGTGGACAGGATCCGCCGGCAGGCCACGATCTCGCGGACCTTGTCCTCGAGCGCCGCGATGGTCGGCGGCACGTATGTATTGATGATCCGTATCTTGTCGGCAAGACCTTCGGGGACTTCGTAGCGCTTGTAGATGTCCAGCGCGGCGCTTGACGGATCCGGGCACGTCAGCTCCGAGATGTGCAAGACCACCCCGAGCTCGTGTGTCTTGCGCACCTCCTGCATGGGGAAGATGCGGGGCAGAAACCAGACGGGATCGCCATAGACGTCGGGAACGTCGAGGCCGCAGGCGCGGAGCAGGCTCGCCGTCTTGCGACCCCGCAGCGCGTGGACCCGGAATCCGGTTCGAGGCGGAATCGTGTAGCGCCCGAGAGACCGATCGACGGGATTGCGTGTGGCATCGAAGCCGGTACCCCAGAGGTGGACGGACCCGTTCCTCAGCCCGTGTCCTATGGTCCCGACCGCGGCAAGGCGCTCGCAGTTCTGCTCAAAGGCGGTTGCCCGGATGTGCACGCCCGAGATGGCCGCTGCGACAACGGGACTGAGTGCGTCTCCCAGGTTGGCATATGGATGCTTGCCGGTGGTGCGCACCCAGGTCATCGCGAGACGGGAACGCCCCCTGCTCGGCTGCAGCAGCCCTGGCTGATGCGACGGACGGGCAAACCACGGAAAACCCGCCCGCTGCAATGTCGACTTCACACGAGCAGCCAGTCCCTGACCCCCAAACCGCGCCGTGCGCTTGCGGTCCCGCGCGGCGAGCCCGTCCACGTCGTGCCGCAGGGCGAGATCGCGCACAAGGGGATGATCCCACACGGTCTTGCCGGGCAGCGGCGCAAGAGGCGCGCTCTCGATCGGCAGCGCCGCCATCAGGGCGTCCTCGTCGAGCTTCTGCGGCTGCCAGGCGGCATCGATCTGGCGGATCACGTCCGCCCAGTCCGTCTGCGTCGTCCGGTCCTGGCTGTAGGCCCGCAGCCTGGTCTGACCAAGGCCACGATAGAGATCGATAATCCGGGGATCGAGCGGACCGTCGGGGTCAAGCGCGACATCGACAAGGCCGCGATCCGGCAGGCCCGGTGCGAAGTAGAGGCAGGGGATGCCGTAGCTTTCGGCGATCACCATGCCATGCAGGCTTGTCGAGACGATGCGCCGGCAGGCCAGGATTTCGTCGAGCCGCTCTCTCAGCGCCGCGACGGAGACAGGGGTCACGGTGTTGATCAGCCTGATGTGACCCTTCATCTCCTCGGGGATGCGATAGCGCCGATAGTCCTCGCGCACGTTCGCCTCGTAGGCGCGGTCGCGAAGCTCCGACAGGTGAACGATAACGCCGAGGTCCCATTGTTTGGGCACGTCAGGCGCGTAGAAGCGTGGAAGAAGCCAGACTGGATCGCCGTAGACGCGCCCGTGCGGCGGCGCCTGCAGCAGGTCGGCCGACAGCGGGCCACGGGTGGCGGCGAACGTGAGCCGGGTATCGCTCGGCACGGTGTATCGAACGTGCTGGCCCGGCGGCGCTCCCGGATTTTTCCAGGGAGAGCAGCCTGTGCCCCAGAAGGTGACGCTGCCGCCCTCAAAGCCATGCGCGATCGTGCCCACCGCGGCCAAACGCGCGGACAGGGATTTCGACGGGACACGCTCGACCTCGCGACCGCTCACCAGTGCCACCATCACGGGGCTGAGCGCGTCGCCGAGATTGAGGTAGCTCATCTCGGCGGTCGAGCCGGCCCAGGCAAGGGGGATCCTTCCCCGGGTCTCGATCGCCTGCTTCAACGTTTCCATGGGACTCTAAAAGGGAACCTGATTACCCGCCTGGCTCCGCCGGGCGATGTTCGTCGGTAGAAAACTGCTTCATGGTGAGCCTGTCGAACCATGAAGCTGCCCGCACTGCCGCTGTGCGACGCCTTCATGGTTCGACCCGGTGAATGCGCAGCATCCACCTGTGCTCACCATGAAGGCTATTTCGGCGCCGTACCCCGCCTCCACATGCATCAGCGGAGCCAGCCGGGTAATGAGGAAGGGGAATGCCGGCCATCAGCGGTTGGGCATACGGTTTGCGCATCCTGCTGCCCGCCAACAGTGCCACGATGACGGCGCCAGGGCATCGGCGGGATTGAGAGATGCCCGCTCGCCGCCGGCGGCGGCCCACGACAGATGGATACGCCCTGTGGATGTCAGGACCGACGCCCGCGACAGCATTGCTCACCACTCGCCCGACACTGTCATGCCATCATCTGCTGTACAAACTCGCCACAACTTGTAGCCTTTCACGCCTGTTCGGAGTAGCGTTTGTTGGCAACGTGCCCCGCTTTCGCGGGCACGCCTGCATGCTTCGGGTGAATGAATTTGGCCATGGATTCTGCGAACGAAAAGGGCGCAAGCGGAGCGGCGCGGCCCAAGCCTGCAGCCGGCCGGCGCAACCTGGCAGCCGTGCCTGCAAGGCCGGCGGCGCGCGAGAACACGCCGCCCAGGGAAGGCGCACCAAAGACGCCCGCGAAGCCGGCTGTTGCTTCCCCGATCAAGAACCTGGCGCTGGCCGAACTGCGGCCGGTAACGCCCGTCACCACGAGCAGCCCCGTTGCGAAGCGCAGCCGCTGGCGCTGGCTGTTGTTTCTGGTGGCCTTCGTTGTCCCCGCAAGCATCGGCTCGCTGTACTACGGCTTCTGGGCCTCCGACCAGTACGTTGCGGAATTCCGCTTCATCGTACGCGCACCCAACGACCTCCAGAGCGCAGCGACCGGGGCCTCGGGAAGCTCCGGTGCCGGGGCTGTCGGGTCAAGTGCCAGCGCGCTCAGCATCATGAGGGACAGCTACGTCGTCTCCGAGTACCTGAGCAGCCGGCAGGTGGTCGAAGATCTTGTTGCGCGCGGCGTGGATCTGCGCGCGATGTTCAGCCATGCCGATGTCGACTGGTGGGCGCGCTTCAACCCGGATCGTCCGGAGGAGGATCTGGTGCGCTACTGGCGCCGGATGGTCGAGGCCTATTTCGACATCCAGACCGGCATTGTCTGGGTCACGATCCATGCTTTCGCGCCGAATGACGCCGAAAGGCTGGCCAGGGAGCTGGTGGCGTTGAGCGAAAAGCTGGTCAACGACATGTCGATGCGCGCCCGAACGGACGCAGTGGCCTTCGCCAAGGCGGAGGTCGAGCGTGCCGCGCACCGGGTCAGTGTAACGCGCGAGACGCTGCGCGACTTCCGGGCCCGGAACCGGCTGGTGGACCCGACCGGCACGGCACAGCAAAGCCTGGAGCTGGCCGGAAAGATGAAGGCGGAGATCGCGCGCCTGAATGCCGAGCTGTCGACGCTGCGCACCTATCTGTCCCCCGACGCGCCCTCTGTGCTGCAACTGCGGAACCTCATCAAGTCGCTGGAGCAGCAGATGGCGGAAGCGCGCGCCGATGTGGGTGACGTCGGTGTAGAAGGGGCGGACCCCAACAAGCTTGCCGAGCTGATGGCGAAATACGAGGCGCTGCGGGTCGATCACCAGGTGGCGCAGAAGTTCTACGAGTTCACGCTGCTGGCCCTGGATACCGCGGTGCGCGATGCGGCGCGGCAGCAATCCTACATCGTTTCCTTCGTGAAGCCTGTCACGCCGACCAAGTCCACCTATCCCAACCGCCCCGTATCGATCCTGATCGTGATCGCAAGCTGCGCCGCCTTCTGGCTGGTGTGCCTGCTCGTCGGCTATTCGATCCGCGATCACATGGTGTGACCTCCCTCGACTGCATTGGAGGAGGTTGGTCTGTGAGAGGATGCCGTGGCACTTGACGTCACCTTGCCGCAGCGCGCCGATCGCAGGCGGGGATGGCTCAGGTCCGAAGGGCGGACGATCGGCGCGCTGCTGCTGCGCGCGCTGCGGCTGAAATTCCGCGAATCGCGGCTCAGCTATGTGCTGGCCGTGGCGGAACCCTGCCTGCAGTTCGGGGTCCTGTTTGTCCTCTTCAGTATCATCGGACGACACCCGGGCTTCGGCGACAGCCTCGTGCTCTTCCTCGCCTCCGGAATCATCCCCTTCTTCCTGTTCACCCACCTGTCAGGCCGCATAGCCAACTCGCTGCGCGCGGCGCAGCCGATGTCGCCCTTGCGCGTGGTAAGCTCGCTCAATCTCGCCGCGGCACAGGCGATCCTCGAATTCGTCACGATCATCATCTTCATGGTCATCGTGCTCTCGCTGCTGGCCATCCTGGGCGTGCATGGTGCTATCCCGGCCGACCCGATCGAGCTGGTTTGCGGTGTCGTCGCTGTGGGTCTGTTCGCCTTCGGCGTGGGGCTGATTAACTCGGCACTCTATGCCCTCTTTCGGATATGGACCCTGATCTACGGTGTGGCGTCGCGCTCGCTCATCTTCATATCGGGTGTGTTCTACGCGCCAGAGCTCTACCTGCCGCCCGCCTACCGCGACATCCTCGTGTGGAATCCGGTGCTGCACGGCCTGTCCTGGTTTCGCACGGCCATCTATCCCACCTATCCGCAGAACATGCTCGACCGGGGCTATCTGCTGGCATGCGCGCTGGCCGCCATCGCAGCCGGCGTCGTCCTCGACCGGGTGATTGGTCGGGTGGTGCGACGATGAGCTTCGTCTTCGAAGGCGTCACGAAGGTGAATCGCGGACGGCGCGGCGCGACGACCATCTCGACGACCGTTCTGCGCGACGTCAGCTTCGCGCTGCCCGAAGGACGTTCCGTCGGCATCCTGGGCCAGCGGAATTCGGGCAAATCGACCCTGGTCCGGCTGCTGTCAAAAGTCGAGTTGCCGACGCGCGGCCGCATACTGTCGCGTTGCGCCGTGTCGTTTCCGGTCGGCTTTGCGCGGGCTTTCCATAGCGACTTCACCGCCCATGAGAACACCGTTTTTCTGGCCCGCCTGTACGGCATTGACCCGCAAGCCCTGTCGCGCTTCGTGCGCGATTTCAGCGAACTTGGCCGCGCCTTCGACAATCCTCTGAAAAGCTATTCCAGTGAAAAGCGCACGCGCTTCAACTTCACCGCGTCGTACGCCGTGCCATTCGACTGCTATATCGCCGATGGCCCGCTTGTCGGCGGCCAGGGAGAATTTCATCACAAATGCAAGGAGCTGGTTCGCGAACGGCAGAAGACAGCGGGATTCGTCTTTGCGACCGCCTCACCGGCCGTCCTGAAGGTCTACGCCGATGTTTTCGGACTACTGGACAACGGCGAGATCCGCTTCTTCGATACGGCGGATGAAGCGATCGCCGCCTTCCACAATGCAAGCAAGGGCCCCGGCGAGGGCGAATCACCCGACGACGACGAGGAACGGGAGGAAGAGAACATCGATCCGGTGGATACGTCTCTTTTCTGAGTCCCGGAATACTGCGGAGAGCGCACTAAAATGGTGGAGACGAGCATTCAAACCGCAAAGGAAGCGGCGTCGGGAAAGGAGCCAATCGTCATCAGCTTCTGCGGCGGCGACGCCTACTACTTTCAGGCGGCTGCCCAGCTGCGCGCTGATTGTCGCGATCTCGGGCTGGATCACGACATCGTCGAAGTTGCCGTGGAACCGGGCGAGACGTGGGTCGATCTTTGCAGAAAGAAGGTGCAGTTCTATCGCCAGATGCTCCAGCTTCATGCCCGACCCATTCTGTGGCTGGATGTCGACTGCCGCCTCGTCAAGCGACCGGATTTCCTCGATGCGGCCGGGATCGATATAGCCGCGTTCGTGCGCGGCTTCAGGTATATCAGGGACTTCGATCCGCATGCTCTAAGCCGGTTCTTCACGCCCTCCATTCTCTTCTTCAACAATACCGAAAGAACGGCCGCATTCCTTGAGTTCATGTGCGCGATCGAGTCGCAAAGCACGGTAAGGGCAACCGACGACTACTTCCTGCAAGAGGCATGGCAGCGCTTCGACCAGCAGCTCTCGGTCCTCCTGCTGCGACCTGATATCGTTTCGACTACCTGGCCGGCACCGCAAGACTGCTTCTTCTACTTTGGCAGCAGTGGGCGGGTTTCCCAGTTCAAGAGCGATGCGGCACAGCACAAGATCGAGTTGTATACGCCCAGGCGCCGGAAGGCCGTGCTGCTGAATGAAGCCCGAATCGTGAAGGATCGGGACGAGCGGCTGGTATTTCTGCGACGGGCCTTTGCCCTCGATCCGAAAGATGAGGGGATGGCATACAGGGTTGCCCGGGCGCTGAGAGACAAGGGCGACCTAAAGGGCGCGCTTGTGGTGCTGCGCCGCTTTCAAGGCAAGGCGCCCGAAATTGACCATGCCCGCCGCTTCCTGGCTGACTCAGAGCTCGAATCCGGCAACGTGACGCGTGCCATCGCAATTGCCCGGGAACTCCAACGGTCCGCGTCCCCCCAGGATCGGGCGTGGGCAGCAGGCCGGCTGCTTCGACTTGCTCTGGAGGAGCGCGCCCTGAAGCTCGGGCTGAAGGACGCTGACCGCCCCGCCTTGTGGTGGATGGAGACACCATACCCGGGAAATTTCGGGGATATCCTGAACCCGTACATTGTCGAGAAACTGACCGGACTACCGCCGCGTCTGTCGCAGCAAGGACGGGGTATCCTGGCGATAGGATCGGTCATCAAGTTTGCGACCGAGAAGAGCATCGTATGGGGATCCGGTACCCCGCGTCTCGGCGATCCGGTTGATCCCCGCGCCAGGTTCATGGCTGTGCGCGGCCCCCTGACCCGCCAACTGGTCGTGAGCAATGGCGGCAACTGCCCTGAGATCTTCGGCGATCCTGCATGGTTCCTTCCCCGCATCTACAAGCCGAGGCCTGCGCAGACACCCCACAAACTAGGACTGATCCTGCACCATTCGAATGTCGGAGATCTTCGGGTCGGCGAGGGCGTAAAGACGATCTCCGTCCTCTGCGAGGGCTATCAGGGCATTGAGGCCTTTATCGACCAGGTCAATAGTTGTGAGCGGATCATGACGACCTCGCTGCATGGCCTGATCGTCAGTCATGCGTATGGAATACCGGCGCTATGGTGTGAGGTTGTCAAGGACTCCGCGGGTGTGCCGGGAGATGGAACGAAGTTCCGGGATTATCTGCTTTCGGTTGGGCTGGACGAGTGCGAGCCCGTGCGCCTGCCACAAGATGCCGAGATCACCCTGGAGGATGTCAGCCGCCGCTTTACTCTTCCGGCCCGACAGATCGATCTGGAGGCGCTGGTAGGTGCAGCGCCCTTCAAGGTGCGCCCGGATTGGTCAACTTTATTTTGTTCCAGCCAATCGCGATCCAGTTCCAGCCCGGCGCGCCCTGTTCGCAGGCTATTTTTCTGGCGATAGTACATGGCGCGGTTGCTGGATTGGGCAAAAGGCATACTCCGCGCACTCGACGGAACGACGAAGCGGCAGGCCGAGACTCTTGCCGGACGCGTCCTGCAACTCCAGCGACGTCTCGACAAGGCGAAAGATGAGCTCGCGGCATTGCG
>QOCQ01000035.1 GCA_003574685.1 Rhodospirillaceae bacterium SYSU D60007 | reverse complement strand
TGCGGTTGACGCCGGCGACCTCGGCCGCGGCGCTGACCGCCAGGCCCTTTTCCGTGGCCGCAATGAACCTCGCCCGCTTTTCGCGCGCCGCTGCCTCACGCTTCATCGCCCGCACTCCTGCGTTTCCTGGATGCAGATTATGTATACATTAATCTTATGAAAAATCAAGCTGCCGCCCAAAGGCATTCACCGTCTGGTTTGAAAAATGGGGTTAGCCTGCGCCGCGCAACAGGCCCATGGCGGCACGCACGGTGGCCTCGTCACAGACCAGCACGTGGCACAGCTTCGCCCGCAGGATCGCGGCGATGATCGCGGCCTTGTTCAGCCCGCCGGAGGCGACGATCACGGTACCAATGTCGCGCAGCATCGCAACCGGCGGCGCAATCACGCGCTGGTTCAGCGCGTGCCTGACCGGCTGGCCCCGCGGGTCGAGGAACGTGCCCATGATGTCGCCCACCGCGCCCGCGCCGCGCAGCGACTCCACAGTGACGTCGCGCGGCAGGCCGTAGCGGATCAGCAGCGAACGGCGGCTGAGGTCGCCGACGCTGAGCAGCGCCACGTCATTGGTGGCCAGCCGCTTCAGGGAATCGCGGAACACATCCTGGGCCAGGATGGTGTCGCGCGATCTGGCACTGCCGGCATAGATGGGTGCGGCGAAATAGTTGCACTGCGCTCCCACGCGTCGCGCCAGCTCGCTTGCGATCTCGAAGGTGTTCAGCTCCAGCCCGTGGGTCAGGCCACCCATCATCGAATTGACATGCATGTCGGGGAAGCTGCCGGCCCGCATGTGGCGGATCGTTTCCCGCAGGGTCGTGCCCCAGCCGATGCCCAGCCCGCGCACGCGATGCTCGTCAAGATGGCGCGAGAGATACTCTGCCGTGGCGCGGCCCAGCACGACCGGCACCTGGTCAGCCTCGGCGGGCGTCGGCACGACGACGGCATCGCGCAGGGCGGTTTCCGCCACGAGCTGCCGTTCCAGCGTCACGCAGTCCGCCAGCCGCGAATTGACCTGGATGCTGACCAGCCCGTCGGCCCGCGCCTCCCCCAGCAGCCGGTTGGCGCGCAGGCGCGTGATACCCAGCCGGTCCGCAATATCGGACTGGGTGAGCCCCTCCATGAAATAGAGCCACGCCACGCGCACCCGTAGCTGCTCCTCCTCCGACGTCATGCCGCCTGCCCTCCCCGGCCGCAGGGTGCCGCAGCCTCCGGCATGGCGGCAAGGACGCGGGTGCCATCGTTCTGAAACATTTGTATGACACTCTATACAAATGTTTGCCGGATTGGTACGGTGCTGTTCGCAGACAATACGGGACGGAAGCACTGCCGGGCTGATGAACGCGCTGGAACAGGACCTGCCGGTCGCGCTGCGCCGCGCCATCGCAACGCGCGCGGTGTGGATTGGCGCGGGCGTGCTTCAGGCGCTGCCCCCGGTGCTGCGCCAGCTCCTGCCAGCCAGCGGCTACGCCATCATTGCCGACGAAAACACCTGGAAGGCAGCAGGCCAGCGCGTCGCCGCCCTGCTGGCGGGTTCGGGCCTGCCGACCATCGAGCCGGTGATCCTCGGCGAACATCCCCGTGTGCAGCCGCGCGCGGAAAGCGCCCGCGCCATGGCGGCGTCGCTGGGCACACATTCGGCCGTGCCGATCGCGGTCGGAGCCGGGGTGATCAACGATCTGGTCAAGTATGCGGCGTCCCTCGCCGGTCGCCCTTACGCGTGCGTGCCCACCGCCGCCTCGATGGACGGCTACGCCGCATCCGGTGCCGCGCTGCGCGAAGAGGGCTTCAAGAGAACCTTCGGGTGCCCCGCGCCTGATGTCATCGTTGCCGATCTTGACGTCATCGCCACGGCGCCGCCGGAAATGGCTGGCTGGGGCTATGGCGATCTCGCCGGCAAGCTTGTGGCCGGCGCTGACTGGATCATTGCCGATGCGCTGGGCGAGGAGGCGCTGAACAACGGCCCCTTCGCGCTGGTGCAGGACAACATCCGGACATGGCTGGCCGATCCGGCAGCCCTTCGTGATAGCCGACGCGACGCGCTGGAGGGTTTAGTACGCGGGCTGCTCATGGCCGGTCTTGCAATGCAGGCTCATGGCAACTCGCGCCCGGCCAGTGGCAGCGATCACCAGTTCGCGCATCTCTGGGAGATGGAGGGACTCGCCGTCGACGGCGTGCCGGTTTCGCACGGCGCGTGTGTCGGCGTCGGATGCCTCTCGATGCTGGCGGCCTACGAGTGGCTGCTGGCCCGCAAATTCGCGGACATCGATCCGGCGATACTGGCAGGACGGCTGCCCGGGCTTGCGGCGTTGCGCGCCGAAATCTCGAGGTCGTTTCCAGTACCCTCGATGGCAGCCAGCGTCGAAGCCGAGGTGCTGGCCAAGAATGCCGCGGGCGTCGAACGGCGCCTGCGGAAGCTGCGCGCGGTCTGGCCGGATCTGGCGGCGCGGCTGGCGTGCATGCTGCCGCCTGCCGCGGAGGTCCGGCGCTGGCTTCTTGCGGCTGGTGCACCGGCCGACGGTGCCGCCATCGGCTTGTCGGCGGCGCAGCATGCGGCCGACTACCGGCGCGCGCGCCTTGTCCGGCGTCGCTACACCGCGCTGGACCTGCTGCACGAGCTGGGCGCACTCGACGACGCCGTGCACAGCCTGTTCTCCGGCAATGGCTTCTGGGCTGATCGACTTGAGCAAGGGAGGGGCACATGACCACCACACGAAAGGCGTTCATCACGGGCCTGGCGGCTGCCTGCCTGACGGCAACCGGTCTGGCGACACCGGCGGCTGCGCAAAAGGTCGAGGTGCAGTTCTGGCACGCCATGGGCGGCGTGCTGGGTGAGCGGGTCGACGAGCTCGTCAAAAACTTCAACGCCTCGCAGACGAAATACACGGTCGTGGCCGTCAACAAGGGCAATTACGACGAAGTGATCAACGGCACTATCGCCGCCTATCGCGCGAAGAAGCAGCCGCATATGGTGCAGATCTACGAACGCGGCTTCATGACCATGCTGCTGTCGGAAGCCATCGTGCCGGTACACGACCTGATGGCGGAAAAGAAATACCAGATCGACTGGTCCGACTTCATCAAGCCGGTCGCGGGCTACTACATGTACAAGGGCAAGCTGATGAGCATGCCCTTCAACTCCTCCACGCCGATCCTCTGGTACAACAAGGAGCACTTCGAGAAGGCCGGTTTCAAGGACGGCCCAGCCGCGACATGGCAGGAATTCGAGAAGCAGCTCTACGAGATCAAGAGCAAGGGCGTCGCCGAGTGCGGCTCCTCGCTGGCGGGCGACTATTTCTGGAGCCTGATCGAGAATTACAGCGTGGTGAACGACCAGCCCTTCGGCACGCAATCCAACGGCTTCGACGGGCTTGATACGGAGTTCGTCTACAACAAGACGCTGGTGGTGCAGCAGGTCACCCGGCTCAAGAAGTGGGTCGATGACGGTGTGATGCAGATTGCCGGCCAGGGCCTGAACCCGGAGCAGCTCTATACATCTGGCAAGTGCTCGACCTTCTTTGCCTCGACTGCCGCGCACGGCAGCGTCGAGCGCAATGCCAGGATCAAATGGAGCGCCACCTACCTGCCCGTCGAGCAGGGGATCACGGCGCGCAACAGCACGATCGGCGGCGCCACGATCTGGGTGCTCAAGGGGCACAAGCCGGAGGAATATGACGCGGTCGCCGCCTTCCTGAACTTCCTGGCCAGCCCCGAACAGCAGGTGTGGTGGCACAAGGTCACAGGCTACGTGCCGCTAACCACGACAGCGTACAAGATGGCCAAGCAAGAAGGGTACTACGCATCGCATCCGACGCGGGAAATCGCGGTCCTACAGCTTAGCCGTGGCACGCCGACGCCGAATTCGCAGGGATTCCGCTTCGGCAACTTCACGCAGACCACCTTCGCGCTGCGCCAGGAGCTGGAGGCCGTGTTCAGCAACAAGAAGACACCGCAGCAGGCACTGGAGGACGCCGTGCGTCGCGGCAATGATATCCTGCGGCAATTCGAGAAACTGAATGCGGGCAAGTACTAGGATAACCTTGCCGCACACCGCGGGGACGCTGGCGGAAGTCCGGCGCGATCCTGGTGGCACGGCCGCTGCGCCCGCCGCCAGGACCGCGCCGGTGCCTGTTCGGCCCCTCGGCAAGCCTGCAAGCCGGGCGGCCGGGAGGGCTGGCCTCAAGCGATCGCATTTTCGGCAGGCGCGCCTGCCATGGCTGTTGCTGCTGCCGCAATTGCTGATCCTGGCGCTGTTCTTCTTCATTCCGGCGCTGCGCGCGCTGGCCCAGGCCTTCCTGCTCGCCGATCCCTTCGGCACGCGCATGCAGTTCGTCTGGTTCGACAATTTCATCGCCCTGCTCGAAAGCCCCGAGTACCAGTCGTCGGTCTGGGTCACGATCTGGTTCACACTGGCGCAGAACGTGCTCACCATCACGGTGGCCGGCATCCTCGCCTTTGCTACCGACCGGGTGATCCGCACCCGCGGGCTTTATCGCACGGTCATCCTGCTGCCCTATGCCATCGCACCGGTGATCGCCGGCATCCTCTGGGCCTTCCTGTTCAATCCCGCAGTAGGCCCGATCGCGCACGCCCTGCACGCGCTGGGTGTTGGCTGGGATCCCAACCGCAACGGCTGGGACGCCTTCGTCCTGGTGACGCTGGCCGCGACGTGGAAGCACATCTGTTACGACTATGTGTTCCTCGTTGCGGCGCTGCTGGCGGTGCCCGCCTCTCTCCTTGAGGCCGCGGCCGTCGACGGCGCCGGGCCGGCGCTGCGCTTCGTGCGCATCAGCCTGCCGATGATCGGCCCGACGGTGTTCTTCCTGCTGGTGATGAATTTCGTCTACGGCCTGTTCGAGACCTTCGCCATCATCGATGCTGTCACCCATGGCGGGCCCGCGGGCGCCACCATGATCCTGGTCTACAAGGTCTACCAGGACGGCTTCGTGCACATCGATCTCGGCTCGTCGGCAGCACAGTCGGTGCTGCTGATGATCTTCGCCGTCATCCTCACCATGCTGCAGTTCCGCTACGTCGAGCGGAACGTGAACTACGACGTCTGACATGGTCGAACGCGCGCGCGGCACCGATATTGCTTGCCACCTGATCCTGATCGCAGGTGCGCTGCTGGTGTGCCTGCCGCTCTATTTCGCCTTCGTGGCCGGCTCGCATACCGTGGCCGACGTGCTGGCGGTTCCCTTTCCGCTGCTGCCGGGCGATCAGTTCCTGGAGAACGCCCGCGTCGCCTGGGAGAAGGGCAATCTCGGCCGCCTGTTCGTCAATTCGCTGATCGTCGCGCTGGGCATCACCGTCGGCAAGATCGCGGTGTCGCTACTGTCGGCCTTCGCGATCTCCTACTTCCGCTTTCGCTACCGCATGCTGGCTTTCTGGCTGATCTTCGTGTCGCTGATGCTGCCGGTCGAGGTGCGCATCCTGCCGACCTACGAATCCGTCGCCAACGCCGCCCTGCCGCTGCAATGGCTGATCAATGCGCTGGATGTCGGCGGCTGGATCGGCGCCCTGACCGGACAGCGGGTCGAGATCACGGTCGAATGGAACATGATCAACAGCTATGGCGGGCTGATCCTGCCCCTGATCGCCTCGGCTACCGCGACCTTTCTGTTCCGGCAGTTCTTCCTGACCGTTCCCGAGGAGCTGTGCGAGGCGGCCCGCATCGACGGCGCCTCGCCGCTGCGCTTTTTCTGGAGCGTGCTGTTGCCGCTGTCGGTTTCCAACATGGTGGCGCTGGCGATCATCCTGTTCCTCTACGGCTGGAACCAGTATCTGTGGCCGCTGCTGTTCACGACCGAGCGCGACATGGCCACCGCCGTGATCGGGCTGAAACACCTGATTCCGCGCTCGGACATGGAGCCGGCCTGGAATATCGCGATGAATGCCGCCCTGCTGGTGATGCTGCCGCCGGTGATCGTCGTTGTGGTATTGCAGCGCTGGTTCGTGAAGGGGCTGGTGGACAGCAGCAAGTAGAGACGGGTCATGGTCCTGATCATCGGACACCGCGGCGCGCGCAACCTCTGGGCGGAAAATAGCCTCGAGGGCTTCCGTCGTACGCTGGCGCTGGGGGTCGATGGCGTCGAGCTCGATGTCCATCTCTCGCGCGATGGCGAGCTGGTCGTGATCCATGATCCCACGCTCGAACGCACGACGGCGGGTCAGGGCGCCGTGCACGGCAGGACCGCGGCCGAGCTTGCAGCAACGCCGCTGCGCGATGCCGCCGGTGAAGGCGTGCCGCGCCTCGATACGGTGCTGGATATCCTGCAAACCGGCAGCGTCGAGCTGCACCTCGAGATCAAGACCGATGTGGCCGGGCGCGCCTATGCCGGGCTGGAGGAGCGGCTGCTCGCGACCATCCGGCGTCGCGGGCTTGCTGACCGGTCGATCATCACCTGCTTCGTGCCCGCCATACTTGAAACCGTGCGGCGGCTCGCGCCGCAGCAGCGGGTGCTGGGATCGCTGGACCGCCGCTCCGCCGAGCTGCTGGGCGGCATCGAAGCTGCGCTGGACCGGTTTGCCGCGATCGAGGGCTGCCTGCTCGCCGTCGAACAGGGCCTGCTGGCTGTGACTCTCGATCTTTGCCTTGAGCGGATCGGCAGTGAACGGCTGGGCGTCTGGGTGCCAAACGAGGCGGAAGACGTCGCCTGGTGGATGCGCCAGCCGATCCGGCAGATCACCACGGACCGGCCCGATCTTGCGCTGGCGGTCCGCCGGCAGCAGACCAGGGTGCAAGCATGACATTCGGCATGCGGCTGCGACGGCGCGGGCTGCTGCTGGGCAGTGCAGCCAGCGCCACGGTGGCGCCGGCGCTGGTGGCCCGCGCGGCGCCATCCTTCAGGGACGACCCCTTCAAGCTTGGCGTCGCGTCAGGCTGCCCGCGCCCGGACAGCATCGTGCTCTGGACTCGCCTGGCGCCGGAACTACAGGGCGGCGGGATCGGCGACGAAGCAGTGCCGGTGGATTGGGAGTTGGCGGAAGACGAGGCGTTCAGCCGGATCGTGAAGCGCGGCCAGCACATGGCGACGCCGGCACTGGCGCATTCCGTTCATGTCCATGTCCGGGGACTGGAGCCGGGGCGCTGGTACTGGTACCGCTTCCGTGCGGGTGGTGCGCAAAGTCCCGTCGGCCGTACGCGCACGGCGCCTGCCAGCCGCGCGCAGCTCGACCGCTTCCGCTTCGCCTTCGCCTCCTGCCAGCAATACGAGCACGGCTACTTTACGGCGTATCGCCACATGGCCGCGCGCGCGCTCGATCTGGTGATCCATCTGGGCGACTACATTTACGAGCTGTCGTGGGGCCGACACCATGTACGCCGGCATACTGGCGCCATTCCCACCACGCTCGGCGAGTTCCGCGACCGTTATGCGCTCTACAGGAGCGATCCCGATCTGCAGGCGGCGCACGCAGCCTTTCCGTGGCTTGCGATCTGGGACGATCACGAGGTGGCGGACGATTACGCCAACGACCACTCGCCGCGCAATCGCGACGCGACGTTCTTCCTCTCCGTGCGCCGCGCCGCCTACCAGGCCTGGTTCGAGCACATGCCGGTGCCGCCCTCGATGGCGCCGACGGCATCAGGCATGCGGATCCATGACCGCTATCAATTCGGCGACCTCCTTGATCTGATGCTGCTGGACGATCGCCAGTACCGCACCCCTCAGGCCTGCGGCACCGACAGCCGCACGACCAGACGCGCGATGGATTGCACCGACCGCACCAGCCCGAGCCGCAGCCTGCTTGGTGAGGCACAAGAAGCGTGGCTGGACGAGAGCCTCGCTGCCAGCCGCGCGCGCTGGACGGTAATCGCGCAGCAGACCCTGATGGCCGAGCTGAATCGCGGCACCACGGATCAGCCGGGGTTCAACCTCGACCGCTGGGACGGCTATCCCGCCGCCCGGCAGCGGCTGCTGGACGGCCTGGTGAAGCACCGCATCGCCAATCCTGTCGTCATCGGAGGCGATGTGCATTCCTTCTGGGTGTCGGACCTCAAGCGCGATTTCGCCGCGAACGGTTCCGTTGTCGCGACCGAGTTCGTCTGCAGCTCGATCACGTCCGAAGGACCGTCCGCGGAGTCCGTGCGGCGGGCACTGCAGGCCAACCCGCATCTGAAATACGGCAACGGCGAGAAGCGCGGCTATGTGGCGATCGAGCTGACAGGCGGTTCGCTCGCCGCACACTTCGAAGCGGTCGACGACGTGCGCGATCCGCAATCCGGCGTACACCGCCTCAAGAGCTTCACCGTCGAAAGCGGCAAGCCCGGCGCGCTATAGTCGTTCATCGACACAATGGTGTTGCCGTCATCTGTTGGTCAGAGGATTGCTTCATGGTGAGCTTGTCGAACCATGAAGCGACCGCACTGCGCTCTGCACCGCCTTCATGGTTCGACAAGCTCACCATGAAGGCTACTGCGCATCAGCGGAGCGACCGAGCGATCAGTTATGTTAACGTCGTGCCCGCCATAAGGAGCTATCCGTGTCCACTGTCGTTACCGAGCATGTTGCGCAGTCGCCGCGCCACCGGACGTTCTACCTTGCCGCCGGGCCGGAAGACGGACCTCTCATTATTTTCGTGCATGGCTGGCCCGAGCTGTCGCTGAGCTGGCGCCATCAGCTTCCCTGCATGGCGAGCCTGGGCTTTCGCGCTATCGCGCCCGACATGCGCGGCTATGGCCGCTCCAGCGTCTATCGCACCCACGAAGCCTATGCGCAGGAGCATATCGTCGCCGACATGATCGAGTTGCTGGACTCGCTCAAGGCCGAAAAGGCGGTGTGGGTCGGCCACGACTGGGGCAGCCCGGTGGTGTGGAACATTGCCAGCCATCATCCCGAGCGTTGCCTCGCGGCCGCCAGCCTGTGCGTGCCCTACTACACCATCGAGCGCGGGTTGGATTCGGTCATCCCGCTGGTCGACCGTCGCGTCTATCCGGAGCGCGACTACCCGGCCGGGCAATGGGAGTACATGCGCTTCTATGAGGAGAATTTCGCGAAGGTGACGGGGCAGTTCGACGCCGATCCCTACAAGCTGGTGAAGGCGCTGTTCCGCAAAGGCGATCCTTCCGGCGTCATGAAGCCTGCGCGCACCGCGATGGTGCGCAAGGATGGCGGCTGGTTCCGCGGCGCGCCGTGCGCACCCGACGTGCCGCGCGATCCTGACGTGGCGAGCGAGGAGGATTTGCAGGTCTATGCCGAGGCGCTGAAGCGCAACAGCTTCTTCGGCCCCGACTCGTGGTACGTGAATCATGCGGCCAATGCCGCCTACGCAGCCCGGGCCGTGAACGACGGCCATCTCGACATGCCCGTGCTGTTCCTGGCGGCGCGCTACGACTATACCTGCGAGAGCGTGACGTCGCGGCTCGCCGAGCCGATGCGCGCCCGCTGCCGCAACCTCACCGAACAGATCATTGCCTCAGGGCACTGGATGGCGCAGGAGAAGCCTGTCCAGGTGAACGCCGCGCTGGTGCAGTGGCTGGCCACCAAGATTCCGCAAGCGTGGCCGCATTGGCCGGATGTATAGGTCCTGCGCCCTTGCAGAATTGCGGTAGCAGGGTTTGCCGCGTGCGGCTGGTCCCGCAGCCACGCGGCCGTTAGCATTCTGCAAACATTCCGATCACATACTCATGGCCTGGTGCCAGAACGGCCCGGCACGGAGAGACCGCGATGAGAGACGAGCCCGAAACGGATCTCGCCCTGATGAAGTTCGGCATCGGCCAGCCGGTCCCGCGCAGCGAGGACCCCAAACTGCTGCGCGGCGAAGGCCGCTATACCGACGATATCAGCCTTTCCGGCCAGGCTTACGCCGTGATGGTGCGCAGCCGCCATGCCCACGCCACGATCCGCGGCATCGACAGCACCGAAGCACGCGCCATGCCCGGCGTGCTCGGCGTCTACACGCAGGCCGATCTCGAGGCCGCAGGGTTTGGCCCGCTGAAATGCCCCATCGCCTTCCCCAACCGCGACGGCACGCCCATGAAGACACCGCCGCGCCCGGCGCTGGCGCGTGACAAGGTGCGGTTTGTTGGCGAAGCCGTCGCCTTCATAGTGGCCGAAACGGCGGCACAGGCGCGGGATGCCGCCGAAGCCGTCATCTTCGATGTCGAGGAACTCCCGGCCGTCACCGATCCGGTGGCCGCGCTCGCGCCCGGCGCGCCGCAGGTTCATGCCGATGCGCCCGGCAATCTGGTGCTGGATTATCACTATGGCGATGCCGATGCGGTGAATGCCGCTTTCGCACGGGCCGCCCATGTCACCCGGCTCGAGATCGTAAGCAACCGCGTCGTGGTCAACGCCATGGAGCCGCGCGCCGCGATCGGCAGCTACGATCCGGACACGCAACGCTGGACGCTGCACGTGGGCTGTCAGGGCGTGTTCGGCCTGCGCGCATCGCTGGCCAAGGACGTGCTCAACGTCCCGCCCGACAAGGTGCATGTGCTTACGGGCAATGTCGGGGGATCGTTCGGCATGAAGGCGCCGGTCTATCCCGAATATCCCTGCCTGCTGTTCGCGGCGCGGGCGCTGGGGCGACCGGTGAAGTGGACGGACGAACGTTCGGAAAGTTTCGTGTCCGACCATCACGGCCGCGACCACCAGCGTATCGCCGAGCTGGCGCTGGACGCCGAAGGCAATTTCCTCGCCGTACGCCTAACCGGCTACGGCAATGCCGGCGCCTTCATCTATCCGCCGCTGCCGGCGACCATCAACGCGGTCAAGAACGTCGTCGATGTCTATCGCACGCCAGCCATCGAGGTGAATTCGAAGATCGTCTTCACCAACACCACGCCGATCGCCGCCTATCGCGGCGCCGGCCGGCCCGAAGGCAACTACTACATGGAGCGGCTGATCGACACCGCCGCGCGCGAGATGGGCATCGACCGCGTCGAGCTGCGGCGGCGCAATCACATCGCGCCGCAGGCGATGCCCTGGAAGGCGCCCTCCGGCATGCTCTACGACAGCGGCGATTTCACCGGCGTGCTGGATGACGCGCTAAAGGCCGCCGACTGGCAGGGCTTCGACAAACGCCGGCAGGAAAGCCGCGCCCGCGGGCGCCTGCGCGGCCGTGGCATCGGCAGCTATCTTGAAGTGACCGCACCACCCTCGAAGGAAATGGGCGGCATCCGCTTCGAGGCGGACGGCACGGTGACGATGATCAGCGGCACGCTCGACTACGGGCAGGGTCACGCTTCGCCCTTCGCGCAGGTCCTCGTAGAAAAGCTCGGTATTCCCTTCGACCGGCTGCGCCTGTTGCAAGGCGACAGCGACCAGTTGAAGGCCGGTGGCGGCACCGGCGGCTCGCGCTCGGCGCTGGTGGCCGGCCAAGCCTTCGTCGAAGCCAGCGCCCAGGTCATCGAGCGCGGTAGGCAGATCGCCGCGCACATCCTGGAGGCAGCGGCGGCCGACATCGAATTCAGCCGCGGCCGCTTCACCATTGCCGGCACCGACCGCAGCATCGGAATCCTGGAGCTGGCCGAAAGGCTGCGCAGCGGCATGTCGCTGCCCCCGGACGTGCCCTCGTCGCTCGACGTGGCGCACGTCTCGGACAACCCGCCCTCGTCCTTCCCCAACGGGTGCCACATCGCGGAAGTGGAGATCGATCCGGATACCGGCGCGGTGGACGTGGTGCGCTACGCGATGGTCAACGATTTCGGCACCGTCATCAACCCGCTGCTGGTCGAGGGACAGGCGCATGGCGGCGTGGTGCAGGGCATCGGCCAGGCGCTGATGGAGCACACGGTTTTCAACGACGAAGGCCAGCCGCTCACGGGCTCATATATGGACTATGCCCTGCCGCGCGCCGTGCACGCGCCGGACTTCAGGGTCCAGAACCATCCCGTGCCGTGCAAGAGCAACATCCTGGGGATCAAGGGCTGCGGCGAGGCCGGCTGCGCCGGCGCCCTGCCGGCCGTGATGAATGCCGTCATCGATGCGCTGCAGGAGCACGGCATCCGCCATATCGACATGCCGGCAACGCCGGAGAAGATCTGGCGCGCCCTGCACGAGCCAAGGGAGGAAACGCGCCCATGATCGAGGAAATCCTGGACCTGCCCACGCGCGACGGGGCGATGGAGACATTCATCTGCCGGCCCGAGCGCAACGGGCCGTTTCCGGCCGTGTTCTTCCTGATGGATGCGCCGGGCATCCGCGAAGAGCTCTATGACATGGCGCGGCGGCTGGGCACGGTCGGCTACTACGTGCTGCTGCCCAACCTCTACTACCGCGCAGGCCGCGATACGAAGTACGGGCCTGATGTTCTGGAGCACGGCAGCGCGGAGCATACGCGCATGCGGGCCGTTCGCACGAAGATGACCATTCCGCCGGTCATGGACGATATCGCGGCCATGCTCGATTTCGTTGACCGGCAGGAGAGCGTGAAGAAAGGTCCCGTCGGCTGCCATGGCTACTGCATGAGCGGCCCCTATGCGCTGGCCGCCGCAGCACGCTATCCCGACCGGATCGCCGCAGCGGCCTCCTTCTATGGCACATGGCTGGTGAGCGACGCGGTCGAAAGCCCGCATCTCACGCTGGCGCGCAGCAAGGGCGAGCTCTACATCGCCTGCGCCGAGCACGACGATCTGGCACCGCCCGACATGGTGCGGGAGCTGCAGGGACTGTTCGAGAAGTCCGGCGCCAAAGGCGAGCTGGAAATCTATCCCGGCGTTCATCACGGCTTCGCCTTCCCGCAGCGCAAAATCTATGACAAGCCGGCCGCCGAACGTCACTGGGAACGCCTGATCGCCCTCTACCGTCGGCGGCTCGGCTGAGCACAAGACGAGACCCAGCGCTGAGAAAAGCCCTTCATGGTGAGCTTGTCGAACCATGAAGGTCCGTGCCAACCGCTTCATGGTTCGACAGGCTCACCATGAAGCGGTTCTTCGCGGCAAACATCGCCGAGCGGAGGGCGGGCGCTGGTGATCACAGTTGCGGGAGCGGCGGAATTGTCAACGCGAGGGCGCTGCATTGTGCGCTAGCTTCACCGCCGTCGAGGACGGTTTCCGGATGCGGACTGACCCGGAGAAGCCGTCGCCAGCGGACGGAGGAAGCCTGTGGTCGCTCTCAACGTCAACGGCAAGTCATATGACGTGAATGTCGATCCCGAGACGCCCCTGCTGTGGGTGCTGCGCGATACCATCGGACTGACCGGCACCAAGTATGGATGCGGCATCGCACAGTGCGGCGCCTGCACGGTGCACCTGGACGGCGAAGCAATGCGCGCCTGCATCGTGCCGGTGAGCGAGGCGGCGAACAGGAAGATCACCACCATCGAGGGTCTGGCCGAGAACGGCGTCCTCTCGAAGGTGCAGCAGGTCTGGCTCGATCACGACGTACCGCAATGCGGCTATTGCCAGAGCGGCATGATCATGGCCGCCACGGCGCTGCTGAAGAGCACCCCCAAACCGACCGACGAAGACATCAACGCAGCGATGACCAATATCTGCCGCTGCGGCACGTACCAGCAGGTGCGGGCGGCCATCCACGCCGCCGCCAAGGCGTGAGGGAGGCGACGATGACCGGCACTGCCACGCTCCGCCGTCGTTCTCTGCTGGTTGCCGCCGCGGCGACCGGTGGCGGCTTGTCCCTGGGATTCGGGATTCCCGCCGGCCCGGCCCGCGCCACTCAGGTGCGCGAGATCAATGCCTGGGTCGTGATCCATCCTGACGATCGCGTTGTCATCCGCATCGCGCGTTCGGAAATGGGTCAGGGAAGCCTGACCGGCCTCGCCCAGCTTGTCGCCGAGGAGCTGGAATGCGACTGGAGCAAGGTCACCACGGAATACCCGACGCCCGGACAGAACGTGGCGCGCAGCCGCGTCTGGCGGAACTTCTCGACCGGCGGCAGCCGTGGCATCCGCGAATCGCACCAGTATGTGCGCGAGGGCGGTGCAGCAGCGCGCATGATGCTGATCCAGGCCGCAGCGGCCGAATGGAAGGTGCCCGCCTCGGAATGCGTGGCCGCGAACAGCACGATCACCCACACGCCGTCAGGCCGCACCACCACCTACGGCAAGGTTGCCGTCGCAGCGGCCAGCCTCGAACCGCCGAAAGACATCAAGCTCAAGGACATCAAGGACTGGAAGATCGCCGGCAAGCCGGTGAAGCGCCTCGATACGCTGGACAAGCTCACGGGAAAGCAGATTTACGGCTCCGATCTGCGTCTGCCGGGCATGCTGACAGCAACCATCAAGGCGTGTCCGGTGCATGGCGGCAAGCTCAAGAGCTTCGATGCCGCCAAGGTCGAATCCATGCCCGGCGTCAGGCGCGTGCTCGCAGTGGACGGTAACGCCGTCGCCGTGGTGGGCGACAATTACTGGGCGGTGCACACCGCGCTGCAGGCCCTGCCCGTCGTATGGGACGAGGGTCCGAACGCCAGAGTATCGAGCGACACGATTGCGGCGATGTTGCGCGAAGGGCTGGATGCGGAGCAGGCCTTTATCGGCAACAAGGCGGGCGACGCGAAGGCAGCGATTGCCGGTGCGGTCAAAAAGGTCGAGGCCGTCTACAGCTACCCCTATCAGAACCACGCCACGATGGAGCCGATGAACGCCACCGCGCTCTATACACGCGAGAAGTGCGAGGTCTGGTGCCCGACGCAGAACGGCGAGGCAGCGCTGGCCGCGACGGCCGAGGCGGCGGAACTGCCTGTCGCACAATGCGAGGTGCACAAGCTGCTGCTGGGCGGGGGCTTCGGCCGCCGTGGCCGTTCCGACTATGTGCGCCAGGCGGTGCTGATCGCGAAGCAGATGCCGGGCACGCCGGTCAAGCTGGTCTGGTCGCGCGAAGAGGACATGGTGCAGTGCCAGTTCCATCCGGTGACGCAGTGCAAGCTGACCGGCGGCCTCGATGCGCAGGGCAATCTCACCGGCTTGCACGTACGCATCTCCGGCCAGTCCATCCTCGCGTCGCTGCTGCCGCAGAACCTGCAGGACGGCAAGGATCCGGTGGTGTTCCAGGGCTTCAATCCCGGCGGTGCAGAGAGCGCGTTCGGCTACAACATCCCGAACCTGCTGATCGACCATGCGATGCGCAATCCGCACGTCACTGCCGGTTTCTGGCGCGGCGTGAACACCAACCACAACGCCATCTACATGGAGTGCTTCATCGACGAGCTGGCGCACGCGGCAGGCCAGGACCCGCTGGAATTCCGCCGCAGGCTGCTGAAGCCCAAACACCTGGCGGTGCTGAACGCGGCGGCGGAAAAGGCCGGCTACGGCAAGGCGCCGCCCGGACGGTTCCATGGCCTGGCGCAGATCATGGGCTTCGGCAGCTATGTCGCGGGATGCGCCGAGGTCTCGGTCAGCAGCTCCGGCAAGCTGACGATCCACCGCATCGTCGGCGCCACCGATTGCGGTGTTGCCGTCAATCCGGCACAGATCGACCGGCAGGTGGCCGGATCGTTCGTCTACGGCCTGTCGGCGGCACTTTACGGCGAATGCACCGTGAAGAACGGCGCGATCGAGCAGACCAACTTTGACAGCTACAACGTGCTGCGCATGGACGAGATGCCCGAGGTCGAGTCGGTCATCATACCGTCGGGCGGCTTCTGGGGCGGGGTCGGCGAGCCGACCATTGCGGTGGCCGCGCCGGCGGTGCTGAATGCCATCTTCGCCGCCACCGGCAAACGGATCCGCAGCCTGCCGCTGGCGAAGCACGATCTGAAGAGTGCCTAGCCGCGCGGCGCCCGCGTGCGCGCTGGCGTGGGCCATCCTGTTGATGGGAAACGCCGTGCATGCCGAGGACGGACTGCGCCCGTACAGGATCGTCGGTGACGCCATTCCGGCGCCGCTGACGGGCGAAGCGGGTGATCCGGAACGCGGGCGGGCTATCGTGGCCAACCGCCGCGTCGGCATGTGCCTGCGCTGTCACAGCGGCCCGTTCCCGCAGGAGCGCTTCCAGGGAACGCTGGCACCGCCGCTGACAGGCGCGGGATCGCGCTGGACGGAAAAGCAGCTGCGATTGCGGATCGTCGATGCCGCGCAACTCAACCGCGACACGATCATGCCGCCCTACTATCGGACCGACGGCCTGGAGCGGGTGGCAAAGGGCTTTGCCGGCAAGCCGATCCTCTCGGCAGAGCAGATTGAAGACGTGGTCGCTTTTCTGGCAACCTTGAAGGACCAGTGAACGTGGATCGGGTGATGCCGGACAGCCGCTCAACCACGGGCAGACGGGTGTTCCTGATCCGCGCGGCCGGCGCCGCGGCGGCGCTGGCTTTTGCCCGGCCGGCGCTGGCCACCCCGGACTCGCTGCAGGCGGCCATCAAGGACGTCGTCGGCGATGCCCCCTTGCGCGAAGGCCGGCTGGTGCTGGAGCTGCCGCCTTTGGCCGAGAACGGCAATTCGGTGTCCATGACGGTGTCGATGGACAGCCCCATGACCGAGGCCGATCACGTCAGGGCGATCCATGTCCTCAACGAAAAGAACCCGCAGCCGCACGTGATGAGCGCGAGGCTGGGGCCGGCGGCCGGCAAGGCGCAGGTGACGACGCGCATCAAGCTCAATGACTCGCAGAAGGTGGTTGCCATCGCCGAGACCAGCGACGGCACATTCTGGGTGGCGGAAGCCGACGTGATCGTGACGCTCGCCGCCTGCGTGGAGGACATGCCGCAATGAGCAACGCGCTGATCAACGTGCCGCGCACGGTCAGGCGGGGCGAGGTGTTCCAGATCCGCACCCTGATCTCGCATCGCATGGAAACCGGATTCCGCGCCGGCACCAACGGACAGCTCATCCCGCGTGACATCATTGACCGCTTTAGCTGCACCTATAACGGCGTCGAGGTGTTCAGCATGAGGCTGACGCCCGCCATCGCGGCCAACCCCTTTATCGGATTCCATACGCGCGCGACGGAAAGCGGCACGATCGTCCTGCGCTGGACCGGCGACAACGGCTTCTCGGTCGAGGAGACGGTAGCAATCGAGGTCGTATGAGCGGGCTGCGGCGCGGCTCGGTCTGCCTTGGCCTGTGCCTCGTCGCGGCGCTGACAGCGAATGCGCAGACAGACGCGCCTTCGCGACGCTCCGGCTATCACGACATGGGCAAGCCCCTGCAGGCCATGCAAGACGACGACATGGCCAACCCCGGCATGCTCTGGGTTGGCGAGGGCGCAAACCTGTGGAATCAGCGGTTCGCTGCGGCCGACAAGTCCTGCGCGGATTGTCATGGCGCGGTGCAAAGCATGTCGGGCGTTGCGGCACGCTATCCCGCCTTCACGGCCGGCAGCGACCAGCCTGTCACCCTTGAACAGCGGATCAACCTCTGCCGCACGCAGAACCAGCGCGCCGACCGCCTGGCCGACGGCAGCCGGGAGCTGATGGCGCTCACCGCTGTTGTCGCCCATCAGTCGCGCAACCAGCCGATTGCGCCGCCGGACGATCCGCGCCTGCGTCCCTTCATTGCCGCCGGCGAAGCGCTCTACAGATTGCGTCAGGGCCAGCTCAACCTGTCCTGCGCCCAGTGCCACGACGACAACGCGGGCCGCAAGCTCGCCGGCGTGACGATCCCGCAGGCCCATCCCACCGGCTACCCGATCTACCGGCTGGAATGGCAAAGCCTGGGATCGCTCAAGCGCCGCCTGCGCAACTGCCTGGTCGGCATGCGCGCCGAGCCCTACGCGCCCGACGCGCCCGAGTACGTTCAGCTTGAGCTCTTCCTGATGGACCGCGCGCGCGGCCTGAAACTGGAGACGCCGGGCGTGCGGCCGTAGCCGCGTCCCTGAAATTGCCTTCCCCCGGAGGGGGAAGGTGGCGCGCAGCGCCGGAAGGGGGATGCCTCAACAAGCACGGCGTCAAAGGCGAGACACCGCGGGTATTGCACCATCCCCCTTCCGCCCTTCGGGCACCTTCCCCCTCCGGGGGAAGGTTGTGAAGTCAGATCAGGAAGGCCATGTTCCATTGCGGGACGTCTGCGGCGACCAGCTCGACGATCTTTTGCGACATGCGCAGCTCGCCATCGACGCGGCGCAGGCGATGGGTCACCCGGCCGGGCCAGACGCGAAGCTGCGCGCCGGCTTGCACGGCCAGCTCATAGAGCACGAAGTTCGAGGCAACCGTATAAGTGGCGGCGGCCTCATCCACGGCCAAGACCTCGATATTGGACAGCAGCCGCCGCATCGGCGAGGGCGGTGTCTGGGCGTGGCGCAGGCCGGTGTTGAGCTGCCGGATCCGCGTTGCCAGCCGCGCGCGGTTGTCGTTGATGTAGGGAGCCGCTCCGCCGGGTCGTAATCGGCGGCGCCCTTGGGCACCCAATAGTGCATGTCGTCGGTGACCAGCGCCTCCCATTCGCCGTAGCGCGATTCGTCGGCCAGCCGCGCTTCCAGAAAGAGGAATGCCTCGATCTCGCGGCGCAGCGCCTCCGGCACGACCACCGGCGGCGCGCTCACGCCCGGCTCTCCATCACGTCGCGGTAGTGCTGCCAGAAGGCGCGGTTGGTGACCTCGTCGCTGATATGGCCGATGCGGCGGCCGTCGGGCTCCTGCCGTTCGCGCGAGCGGCCGCGGCTGAGATCGATCCAGCCCGCGCCCGCCGCGCCGTTGACGGGCGCCGGCACACCCGTGAACCCGAGCTGCATGCGCTCGGCGATGATGGCGTCATCGGGCACGATGAAGCTGGCGGGACCCAGCGCCGCTTCCGACTGCCGCAGCAGCCGGCGGTTGAGCGCGGCATCGACGCCCTCGAGCTGGATCACGGTATGGGCATGCACGACCGTGCCGACATCGAGGGGATCGACGCGCGCCACGTTGACCTCGCCCAGGAACAGGTTGGGGAAGATGAAGCCGTGCGGCGGTCCCTCCCACAACAGGCGCTCGGCGCGCTCCTTGCCGTGCTTCGCGGCCAGCGCCTCGCAATAGCCGGCAACGCGTTCGCGGCCGACGCCCAGCCACGCCAGCTCGCGCGAGTAGCTCGGCCGCAAGTCCAGCTCGGTGTGGCCGCCGCCATGATCGATGGCCTGCGAGACATTGGCGCTTTCGCCACCGATCACGGTGTCGTTGTAGTAATTGTCGGGCTGGGCGCGGAACATCGAGGCGTGCACGAAATCGAGGTGATAGCCGTCGCTGTCGCTTTCGGGCCACATCTTCCAGTTCGACTCGACGCGATGCCCGATCCAGCCCGCCGTCAGGCGGATGTTGCCGGTGGGCGACAGATCGCACAGCCGGTCGATCAGCTCCCGACCGCCGGCGCCGAGATGATCGGCCAGCGTGCCGGCGGCGCCCGACATGTTGGCGAACACGAAGCCGCGATGGCTGTCCACCTGCCCCGCACGATTGAGCGGCATGTCGGCCCGGTCGCGCTCGAAGCCCGCCTTGTGCGACACCGCTCGCAGGCTGCCGTCGAGCCCGAACGTCCAGCCGTGATAGATGCACTGAAACAGCTTGCTGCTGCCGCGCTCGCGCCAGCACAACCGGTTGCCGCGATGCGCGCAGCGATTGGCCAGCACGCAGATACCGCCCGTGCCGTCGCGCACCATGATCACCGATTCCAGCCCGATCTGCCGCGTCACCCAGTCGCCGGCTTTGGGCACTTCCGAATCGTGGCCGACGAACACCCAGCCGCGGCGGAAGATGCGGTCCATCTCGTCGGCGAACACGGCGGCATCGGTGTACAGGCTGCCGTGCACGCGATCGTCACGGATGAGCTGCGCGTAGGACCTGGTCATGGCGATTCCTCCGCTGCTGCGGACTGCCAAATCCGGTTTAGAATATGCGCCGATGGGGACGCGGGGAAGCGGGGACATGGCACGGGCAGCGGCACGGCAGGGCATGCGCAAATCGGAAGCGACGCGGCTGCGCATCCTCGATGCCGCCGCGCGGGTCTTCGCACGCCGCGGCTATGCCGATACGCGGCTGAGCGACATCGCCGAGGAGGCCGGCACCTTCGCCGGCAGCATCTACTACCACTTCGAATCCCGCGAGGAGCTCGTCGAGGCGGTGCTGACGCTGGGCGTGACCGGCGTGTTCGAGGCGGTGCGCACGCGTGTCGAGGCCCTGCCGCCGGGCAGCAGCCATCGCACCCGGCTGACGGCGGCGATCGAGACGCACCTCGCCTTCGCCCTGACGCAGGATCCCTTCGCCACCGCCAACCAGCGGCTCTTCGCGCAGGTGCCGGCCGACATCCGCCAGCGGCAGATCCACCTGCACCGCGCCTATGGCGAATACTGGCGCAAGCTGCTGGAGGGCGCGCGGCGTGCCGGCGAGATCCGCCGCGATCTCGATCTCTCGGTGCTGCGCCTGCAGATCCTCGGCGCCGTCAACTGGACGGTCGAATGGTACAAGCCGGGCAAGCGCTCCATCGAACAGATCGCCGCCCAGCTCGCCACCACCATTTTCGACGGCATCGCGGCGTAAGCTTCATGGTGAGCCTGTCGAACCATGCCCCTCGACAGGCTCGGGGTGAAGCCCCTCGACAAGCTCGGGATGAAGGAAAGCTTCATGGTGAGCTTGTCGAACCATGACCCTCGACAGGCTCGGGGTGAAGAGAACCCTTCGTGGTGAGCCTGTCGAACCATGAAGGCTCTCCTACCTCAGCGCCGCGTCGCGGCGGCGTTCAGCTCGGCGGCGCTGCCGTCGAAGGCGGCGGCGCCGTGGTGGCGCAGCTCGATGCGGGGATCGAGCCAGATCTGCCCGCCGATGGCCCGCCAGCGGCGGCAGAAGCCGTAATCCTCGGAGAGGTACTGCCGCTCGCCTTCACTGTCATCGAGCAGGCAATCGAACAGGGCATAGGTGAACCTGCTCTGTTGCTCCGAGAGGCCCTCGGTGCCGCCGTAGCGCGTTTCCGGCCAGGCCTGCATCATGCGCTCGAAGACGTTGCGGCGGATCATCAGGAACCCCGCTGCCGCGGCCTTGATCTCAATCAGGCCGCGTTCGGTTTCGCGCGACTCCTCCAGGAAGCTGACGGCGTACCGCTTCGGCGTCATCTTCTTGGGATAGGCGCCGCAAACGACGTCCTTGTCCGCGTCCAGAAGATCGACGACCGCCTGCGCCGGCCACTCGATGTCGGCATCGATGAACATCAGGTGCGAATGCCCCGACGCCATGAACACCGATACCAGCGTGTTCCGCGCCCGCATGACCAGGCTGTCGCCCGAGGCGGTGATCACCTCATGCGCCAGCCCGCGCGCGGTCAGCAGCGCGCAGGTGCGGATCATCGACAGCAGATAGGGGCTGGTGACCACCCCGCCATAACAGGGCGTCGCCAGCAGCAGTCCCGTGAACGTCGTCATATCGACGCCTTGTCAGAGCCGCACCGCCTTATGGCCTTCATGGTGAGCCTGTCGAACCATGCGCCCTTGAACGCGCGAGTTGCCTGAGCCGCTCCCAGTTGCGTGCGATCAGCGCCTCCTTCTTGGCGCGTGACCACTTCTTGATCTGGCGCTCGAAGGCGATCGCATCCACGACTCTCTGAAACTCTTCAGCCCAGACAAGTTCGACGGGACGTCGCTTGAGCGTATAAGCCCCTTCATATTTGCCAGCGTTGTGTTCAGCGATGCGCATCTCAAGATCGATCTGCGCAAGGCCGACGTAGTAACTCTTGTCAGAGCAACGCACCATGTAAACCCAGAACGGCATGTGCCTCCGCTGGAACGGCCGGTTGCGCGCCTTCATGGTTCGACAAGCTCACCATGAAGGTCTCCTTCACCCCGAGCCTGTCGAGGGGCTCTTCACCCCGAGCTTGTCGAGGGGGCGACAAGCTCACCATGAAGGCTTCTCTATGAGCCATGAAGGCTGGGCTTCCGCAAGAAAGCTTCATGGTGAGCTTGTCGAACCATGAAGCCGGCCACACCGGCGCCTGGGCATCACTGGCCGCCGTAGGCGCCGGCGAAGACGAAGGGGGCCCAGTAGAAGGGGTGGGCCCAGCGGACGGGATCGCCGCCGCTGCCGGCGCCGTCGATCATCGCCACCTGGGTGTTGCGCAGGGCCACGGCGGCGGGCGTGCCCTTGCCGGCCTCGGTCAGGGTGTTGACCATCATCAGCGCGGTCGACTCGTCGGCCACGTTCCAGTGCGAGGCGACGACGCCGCGCGTGCCGGCGGTGAAGAAGGCGCGTGCCAGGCCGGAGAACGCCTCACCGGCGCTGGTGCCGTCGGGGCCGGCGGTGTTGCAGGCCGACAGCACCACCAGGTTGGCATCAAGGCGCAGCGAGGCCACGTCGGCGGCGGTGAGCAGCGATTCCGCGCCCGTGCCCGCCCCGGTCAGCACCACCGGCTGCTGCAGGCAGCGCACCTCGGTCGGCAGCAGCGCGTGCGCCGCGAAGTGCACGATGCGGTAGCGGTCGAGCCCGCCGCGCAGCACGGCCGAGCGGCTGAAGGCATTGCCGGTGCGTGCCTCCGCCCGCGCGGCGCCGAGCTTGTTGGCGGCCAGCGCCACCTCCGCATCCGCCAGTGCCAGCGGCGGCAGCGCGGCCAGCTCGCGCGCATCGGCGGCGCAGGCCGGCCCGGTGGCGGGCGCGTCGCGTGCCTCGCGCAAGGCTTGCGTTGCCACGGCAACCCCCAGCGGCGCGAAGCCGCCATAGCCGATATAGGCGTTGGGCGCGCGCGAGCGGGCCGCGACCCGGCGCAGCAGGACGAACGACTGCGGCGCCGGCACGTAGGAGATCGTGCTCGACTTCACCAGCCACGCCACCTGCTTGTAGTCCGCCATATCGTTGATGGCCGGCGGCGGCGCCGTGACCAGCAGCGCGAACGGCAGCGACTGCAGCGCCCCGTCCGGCGTCACGATCAGCTCGCGCACGCCGGCGAGCCGCGACGCCACCGGCCCCAGCAGGCGGCGGTAGAGGTCATGCGACTGCGCCACGTCGAAGGGCGGGAGCTGGCCGCTGGCATCGGGCATGAAGGCGCGGCGCAGCGCGCGCACGATGTCGGCGGCCTGCGCGCGCGTCAGGTCGATGCGGTAGGCCGAGAACTGCCCGCCGCGCGCCAGGATGCCGTAGCCGCCCTTGTCGCCCAGCACGATCTGCAGAAACGCCTCGTCCGGCCGCAGCGCTGCCAGCAGCTCGGCCGCGGTGGGCTGGCCCTGCACGAGCTGGAAGTAGTTGGGCACCGTGCGGCGCACCTGCTCCTCGGCGGCATTGCGCAGGCGGGTCGCCTCGGCGATCTCCGCGTCGATCTGCTCCATCACCGCCGGCGCCGCGCCGCTGTTGGTCGCGATGTCGCGCCGCTGGTGCAGCTCGGTGACGCGTTGCTCGGCATCCTGCAGCGCCTTGACGCTGGGGTGCGCCGTGCCCATGCGCACGGCCGCCTGCGCCACGAAGGTGGCCGTCACGCTGGAGCCGATGAGCTGCGCGGCATCGAACATCTCTGCGGCGCGCGGACCCGAGAGCGTACCGCCGCCGGCCGCCAGCGCATCGAGATAGGGCAGCACGGTTTCCGCCGGCAGGGTGTTGCGCCGCGCCCGCAGGATCTGCGCGCCGCGGCGGAACTCCGCCAGCGCCGCCGAGGCATTGCCGCGCTGCAGGCGCACCGCGCCCGATTCGAAATACGTCTTGCCCGCCGGCTGCGATTGCGGCAGCGCATCGCTCAGCCCGCGCGCCGAACCGCCGAGATCGCTGGTGGCGCGGTTGAGGTTGCGGTCGGCCGCCGCGCCCAGGCCCGCGACGCGCACGATGCGCCAGCGCACGCCGCCGGGATCGGCGCCCACCGCCTGCAACAGCGCGATGCCCTTGCGGGCGAACTCCTGGCTCTGCTCCGGATTGTTGTCGCCCAGCGCCAGCAGCGCGCGCGTGCGATAGATCTCGGCCACGCCCTGCGCCGCCCATTCCATGTTGGCGGTGATCGGGAACTGCGTGGTGCCGATGCGGCTGCCGGCGTCGCGCCGCGGATCGACGAAAAGCTGACCGCGCACGCCATAGGCGCGCGGCGGCGCCCGCTCCGGCGGCCGCTGGGCCACGCGGTCAGTGAGCTCGCGCAGCTCGGGCACGGCCGCGTAGTACTGCGCCTCGGCCTGGTCGAGCGCGGCCCGCGCCTCGTTGCGGCGCCCCTGGTTGGCGAGATGCTGCGCGATATACTGTGCCAGCCGCGCCTTGATCAGCGGATCGCGCGTGCCGGCGGCCAACGTCTCGGCGCGCCGGAACAGGCCTGTCGCCTCGTCGAAGCGGCCCTGATTGCTGACGTTCATCGCCACATGCGCCAGCGCATCGGCCTGGTCGGGATTGTCGCGGCCGAACAGGCGCTGCTGCAGCGCCAGCGCCTCGCGATAGCTCTTCTCCGCCTGCCGGTATTCCTCTTCGAGGTTGTGCCGTGCGCCGATGCGCATCAGGCCGAGATAGCGGTCGGCATCGCCGGCGTTGAAGGTGGCCGTGAAGCGCCCGCCCAGCGCGGCGTTGATGCCGCTGGTGCGCGCAGCACCGGCCGCGCCGCCCGACAGCGCGGCGATGGTGGACTCAAGCGCCGGCGTCGTCGGGGAAACGCCTTCGGCGAGGAAGGTGGAGCCCCCGCGCGATGTCGCCACCGCAACATAGGGCACGCCGCCCGAGCGGCGCGTGCAGGCCAGCAGCGCCGCCGGCTGGCCGTCGAGCGTCGCCATCCTCACCTGCTCGCAGAAGGCGCGCCCGTCGAGCTGCGCCCGCCATGGCCCGCCGCTCACCCATCCCTGAAGGCCGGCGGGACCGGTGGCGCCGTCGAGCTGGTAGACGCGGCCCACGGGATCAATCGCCGCGCCGCAGCGGATATCGACGACAAGGCGCGCCGGGATGGTGGGCTCCGACGGCACCGGCACATAGCTGCACGCCTCGCCCGCCCGCGTCTGCCCCGCCGGCGTTCCCGCCGGAGACTGCGCCATCGCCCCCGGGGCGATGAGGAGGGCGGCAGCGCAAGACAAAGCCTTCATGGTGAGCCTGTCCAACCATGAAGGCGGCACAGCACCAATGGCGGGGGTCGCTTCATGGTTCGACAAGCTCACCATGAAGCGTTCTTTCTTTCTGTCGCGATCAGCGGGGTGTGAAGAAGCCTTCATGGTGAGCTTGTCGAACCATGAAGGCCGGTATGTGCGATCGGTCATTGTCCGCCTCGTGCGGCGCGGCGTTTGCGCTCGTCTTCGTCGGCGTTGAAGAGGTCCTCGTTGCCCTGGTTGACCAGGATCACCGTCGTCAGGTTCAGCGGCACGGGGCTGCTGGTGTCGGTGGCGAAGTTGATGACGATCGGCGGGTCGCTGGTGCCCACCGGCACGCTGGACGTGGTCGGCGGCACCTGCGTCTCCGGCGGGATCTCGATCTCCTCCTCGCAGACCTGGCTGGAGATGGCGCAGTTGTTGAAGGTCTGCACGAACACCACCGGCCCGTCACGGCGCACGAAGAACGAGGCCGCCGTGCCGCTGATGAACGGCTCGCTGAAGGGCGTGCCCACGGTGCGCGCCAGCGCCGGATTGACCGCCCGCACGCTGCCCCCAAGCGCGATCGGATCGGTGTGCGGCACGTAGACGCCCAGCAGCCCGAAGGTGCCGTCGCCGCTCATGGTCGCGCCGGCGCCGCCCACCAGATACACCGTGGTGTCGCCGGCGCTCGCGCCATTCAGCACGATGGCGCCGCCGGCATTGGGGCCATAGGCGATCGGCGCCGTGCCGGTGGGCGGCGTGGTGCTGGTCCTGAGCGCCGCGAAATTGCCCGGCGCCAGATCGGCGCTGCCCGTCAGGTCGAGGATCACCAGGTTGGGCGAGCCTGACCCGGCATCGAAGCTGGCGCTGCCCAGCACGATGTCGCCGGCATTGGCCCCGGCCACGCGGCGCAGCAGCACCAGCCCGCCGGGTGCGGTCAGCGGCCCCTCGGCCACCAGATTGCCGCTGCCCACCGCCAGCTCCAGCGTCGCCGGGGTGGGGACCTCCGAGGAGATCGTCTGGCCGGCATGCACGCCCACCACGGTCGGCACCCGCGTGTCGCCCGCCACGCCCGCTTCTGGCACCGTCAGGCTGGCCGCGTTGATGAAGCGGAAGTCACCGGCGGCGCTGCCCGCCAGAGTCTGCACGGTGTTGATGGCGCCGGCCGCCGTCAGGTCCACGGTGCCGAACTGGCTCACCACCAGCAGCCCGGCCGCGACGATGCCGCCGGTGGCGCTCTGGCTGATGTCGCCGGCCGAGCGCAGGCGCACGATGGCGCCAGTGGCCACGATCGGATCCTCGATGAAGATGCTGTCGGCCGCCTGAGACACCAGGGTGACATTGCCGCCGGTTGTGACGATGGCAGCATTGGCCGGCAGCCCCGACGTGCCGGCGCTGTCGCGCAGGCCGATCAGGGGCACGTCGATGCCGCCGGCCGAACCCACCGTCAGGGTATTGCCGCTGACCAGCGTATAGGTGCCGGTCTGGCTGCCCAGCGCCGTGTCGCTCACGCGCGCGATATGGGCGATGCGGTCCACGCCGTTGAGCTGGGTCAGCTCGACCGCGCCGCCGCCCAGCACCGCCGTCACCAGGGTCGGCACGAACAGCGCGCCGGTCTGGCTGATCGCCGTGCCGCCGGCCGCCGTCTCCAGCACCAGCGTCTGGATCGCCGACTCGCCGAAGCTGGAGCTCACCAGGTTCAGGCCCGAGATGGTGATGGGCCCGGCCGCCGCCTCTTCCGCCGTGGTGACGCCGCCCAGCACCGTGCCCGCCGCGCGGCCAATTGAGCCGATACGCAAGGTGCCCGCGCGGACGTTCAGCACCAGCTGCTCCTCGGTGGCGCTGCCACCGATGTTGATCGCCGTGCCCGCCGTCACCGGCCGCAGCACCACCACGCCCGTGGGGTTGTCGGCAAAGCCGCCCTCGCCCGCCGCCAGCGCCCCCACCGGCCCGTCAATGGTGATGAGACCGGCCGCGATGTCCACGAAGCCGCCGGCGCCCATGGTGATGCCTTCGCTGCCTTCGCTCGTGAACCCGAGCTGGACGTCGTCGATATCGACGTAGCGGAAGTTCGTGCCCGCCGCGCCGAACAGCGTGTCGACATCGTTGGTCGGGCTCGCAAGATCGACGGCGCCGCCGGCCTCCGCCGTAAGGGACGGCGTGACGATGTTGCCGCCGGTCTGGATGATGGACCCGTCGCTGCCGATGAACACGAAGGAGGGAGAGATCACGGAACCGGCGGTCTGCGTCACCCCCGTCGCACCGAACAGGCCGATGAAGGACTGGGCGTCGACGTTACCGCTGACCGTGAGCTGACCGTTCGAGGAAATCAGCACAAAGCCGTCGGCCGTAATGCCGCCAGAGGCAATCGTCATCGAGACGCTGCTGCCGATCGTCACGTTGCCGCCCTCGGAACCTCCAGCCGAGCTTGCGACCGTTGCCAGTGTGCTGATGGCATTGTCCGCGTTCGCGATGCTGGCGCTGCCGTTGAACGCCGTAAAGTTCACGACGCCGGCGGTCACCGGCGCCGCGTTGAGATTGATGCTGTCAGCCTCCAGGGTCAGCGTGCCGGCGCCCGTATTGATCGACCCGGCCGCCCCATTGGTGATCGGTCCCGCCGCGGTAAGCGTGACGTCCGCGCCACCCGAAACGATCGGGCTGTTGACCGTGATGCTGAGACTCGCGGTTGAGATCAGGGTGATGGCGCCGTTTGCGGTCGTGATGCCGTCGCGCAGGCCAACCAGCGGCGTGGTGGCCGAACCGACCGTGCCGACGGTGACGGTGCTGTTGCCTGTGAACTGGTATGTGCCGGCCTGCGCACCCGCCGCCGTGTCGCTCACCCGCGCGAAATGCGCGATCGTGCCCACCGAGTTCAAGGCGTTGGTGAGCTGCACCGATCCCGTGCCCCGCACAGCCGTGGCCAGCGCATCCACCTGGATCGAGCCGGTCTGACGGATCGCAAGGCCCGTGGCGCCCGACTCGAGGATCAGGGTCGCAATCCCCAGACCGCCGAGATTGAGCTCCTGCACGGTGATCTGGCCCGCCGCGCTCTCGGCCACCGTCGCGGTGCCGCCCAGCGTCACCGCCGCACCGCGACCGATCGAACCGACGCGCAACGTGCCGGCGAGAATCCCCGCGGTCAGCGCCTCTTCCGTCAGGTCCGTTCCCGCCGTGCCGCCGATCGTCATGGCTGTGCCAGCCGTCGTCGGCCGCAGCACGACGGTGCCGGTGGGGTTGGCGCCCGGTACAAATCCTCCGTCACCATCAGGTACAAGCATCGCGCCGATCGGCGCGGTCACCGTCACCGGCGGGTTAGGTGCAATGTTCTGGATGGCCGTGGTGATCGATATCTGGTTGGCGGCAATATCGACATAGCCGCCTTCGCCGATAGTAATCCCCTCCACAATTGCGATCGAACCTGCTCCGACGTCAAAGGTTGTTCCGACACCCAGACTGACATCGTTGGCATCGACATAGCGGAAGTTCGTCGTTGCCGATCCGAAGACGAAGTTCACGTCATTCGTTGGGCTCGTGAGTGATACAGCGCCATTGAGCGCATCTGCTTGCAGGACGTTGGCAGTGATGCTGCCGCCGGTCTGAACGATGGAGCCGGCGTCAGCAGTCAGGCTGACGCTTGGCAGAAAATCATCGGTCGCAACAGAGGAAATGGAGCTGCCGGCCTGCAACAGTATGCCGACGCCCCCGGGGCCGGCACCATCGGCCGTCAGGTCCAGCGTAGCCGTGGCAGAAGTGGTCGAGATATCGCCAGACACAACAAGTTGGCCGCCCGCACCCACATCGAGATCCAGAATGGCTGATACGCTGCCAGCGATGGTGATCTGCTCAGCGGCACCGATCGTCACGGCTTCGGCCGATATGCTGGCGCCGCTTTCCACGGTCACCGACGCGCCGGTCGAATCGATGATGACCGTTCCCGAGGTGTTCGAGCCAGTAACAGTGCCGCGTACCACCAGCGCGCCGGCCGACCTTAGATCGACAATGCTGGCAAAGCCGCCCGTCACCGGACCGTTCACGGTCAGTGTGCCGTTCGACAGAATGTTGATGCTGCTGTCGCTGGTGACGGACCCGACCTGCAGGTTGCCCTCGTTCGAGAAGGAGAAGCTTCCTCCCGACGAGCCGCTCACGGTGCCGACATTGTTCAGGGCTCCGCCGCCAGAGGCTGTGAGCAGTACATCGCCGCCAGTAGCCGTGGCGCTGAGCGCGCCCGCGGTGATCGTGCCGGCTGTTTGGGTGATGTTGATCCCGGCCTGCAGCGTCAGTGTGCCGGTACCAACGTTGACGGCCCCGTTCAACGTCAGGTTGTCACCCGACGTGGTAATGGTCACGTTCCCCTGCGCAAAGAGGCCACCCAATACGCCGCCAACCGTCATTGAAGTGGCGTTGGCAATATTGACGGTGCCGGAGGCTGAGATGCCGGCTACGGTATTTATCTGGTTGTTAACGTTACCGAGAGCAACGCTGCCGCCCGCGTTGAATAAAAGCTGGTTGGCGGTGACGGGGAACGTGCCGTTAATTCCGCTGGATATGGACCCAAGGGACAGAAGGGCACCACCGACGTTGACGACACCGTTCAGGGTCAAAGTGCCGGCTGACTGTAAGCTCGCGCCTGACAGGGCTTCGAGGCCGGCTACAGGGACCGTGAGCGTGCCCGTCGTGACGACAGCGAGCCCTCCTGCCGTTGTGCCGCTGACGACGGGAATGCTGTTGCCACCATTCGTTACCTCGATAATGCCGCCGCCGGGAAGGCCAATAACGAGTGCGCCTGCGGTCACGGGCGCGGCAGACAGATCAACGTTGGCAGCGTCACCCACAAGCGAGAGCTGCCCGCCGCCCAAAGAGATTGTACCGCTCGCGTTGTTGACGATGTTTCCGGTCGGGCCTCCAACCGCACCGCTAGACAATGTCAGGTTGGCGTTACCGGTTGTCGTGATGGCGGCGTTGATGCTGATCGTTCCCTCGGCCGTCAATGTCAGCGTACGGCCACCCGGGATACGGACGTCATTAGCGACCGTGATGGTGCCCGTCGATACGCCGTTTACCGGCCCCTGGTTCGCGTCGACGATGACACTGGCGGTTGCTAGCGCGTTCTCGAGCGTGGCGACTGTCAGTACGGAAGCACCGCCGTTCCCGACAAAGGTGGTGCCGGGAGTTTGAACCGGGTCATCCGGCCCAGCAGTCTGAATGACAATGTTGCTCGGATCGAGCAGCAGCGTTCCGACGGTGCCGAGCGGCGCGCGCAGGTCGGCGGTGCCGCGGTAGTCGAGGCGGTTCTTGCCCGACACCTCCGCGAAGCCGCCGTCGCCGCCCTGCGGGCCGCCGCGGGCGCTGATCGTGCCGCCGAACACCGTGGTGTTGTCGGCCCACACGATCACCGTGCCGCCGTCGCCCTTGCCGGTCGCGTCGGCCTTGATCGTCGCGCCCTTGGCGACGGTGGTGTCTTTGGCGTTGGCGATCGGGCCCTTGCCCTGGTAGCTGCCGCCCAGATTGACCTTGCCACCGCCCATCACGCCCGATGAGTCGATCACCGCCGTACCGGCGACCTTCACCTGGCCGCCCTTGGCCGTCGCCACCACCTGGCCGCCGCGCTGGCCCGCGCCCTTGCCCGACACGTCCAGCGTGCCGGTGACGTTCACCGTGCCGCCCTCGCCGCCGTCGAGGATCAGCACCCCGCCCTGCTGGCTCACCGCCTGCGCCCTAATCGCGCCGCCGACGTTCACCACGCTGTCAACCACGCCGCCCGCCGCGCGCGCCGTCATCTGCACCACGCCGCCATCGGCGTTGATCTTTCCCGTGTTGGAGGCCAGCGCGACTTTTTTGCCCTGCGCGTCCACCGGCTGGCGGCTCACCGGCTGGCCGAGCTGGAAATTGATCAGCCCGTCGCCCGCCAGATCGACCGTGAAGGTTTCGGCGCCACCGATGGTCACCCGGCCCAGCCGCGCATTGATGGTGCCGCTGTTTGACGCGGAGGGCCCGACCAGCCCCACCAGCCCGCCCTCGCGCACGGTGATGGTGCCGGCGTTGCTGACGGCGGCATTGGCGTTGGGCGAGGCCGCGTCGAAGGTAACCTTGCCGCCGGCCATGAAACGCTGCGGGTCGGTGATGCTGGCGGTCGAGGCCACCAGTGATCCGACATTGACCTGCGCGCCGTTGGCGAAGACCACGCCCGACTGGTTCACCAGCACGATCTGGCCGTTGGCCGTCAGTTGGCCCGCGATCACCGACGGGTCGGGGCCGGTCACCCGGTTGAGCGTCACGGCGCTGGCGCCGGGCTGGTGGAAGTCCACCCGCGAATCGTGGCCGATGGAGAAGCTGCGCCAGTCGATGACGCCGCGGCTGCTGGTCTGGTTGACCGTGACCTGCCGGCTGCCCGCCTTGATGCTCGCCTGGCCTGCCACCACCTGGCCGCCGGTCGGCACCTGCGCGCCCGCCGGCGTCGTGAACGCCAGCACGCCCCAGCTCACCAGCGCCGACAGCGCTGTGGCGGCCAGCAGGCGCGCCTTCCCTTCTCCCCGCGAAGGCGGGGAGAAGGTGCCCGAAGGGCGGATGAGGGGCTTCGCGGCGTCGCGGCAAGGCTCGACGAAGCCGTTGTAATCTGCACGCAAGGCCGCGAAGCCCCTCACCTCCCATCGCTGCCGCGATGGGCTCCTCCTCTCCCCGCCTTCGCGGGGAGAGGGGAAACTGTCCGCCGTATCGCTCAGGACGACGGAAGAAGTCGCGCGCCTCGACGGGCGCATCTGTTGCCGTGCCATCCCCTCAACCCCCGGCTTTCGCCTCGGTCAGAATCTGACCGAATCCCCTCACACTCGAACCGCGTTCCGTCAGGTCATCAGAACCGCGCGGTCAGGCGCGCAAACAGCTTCCATGGATCGAGCTTGCTGGCGGCCGCGCCGTCGACGTCGCGGTCCAGGCGCCGCGTGCCTTCGACCTCGACGGCGACCGTGTCCAGCAGGCTGACGCGCACGCCCGCACCGAACGAACGCGCGGTCTGGTGCTTCACTTCGAAGGGCGCGTTGTTCCACACCTTCGCGTGGTCATAAAAGACGTAGAGCTGCACCGGCAGCAGCGAGCCGCTGGCCGGACCGCCCACATCGCTGCCCTCGTCGAACGGAATGCCGAAATTGAGCTGCAGCTCCAGCGAGCCCGCCAGCGCCTTGTCGCCCGTGACCTGGCCCGCGAAATAGCCGCGGCCCAGACGCTCGCCGCCGACGAAGAACTTCTCGTTGGAGGGCAGGATGTCTTCCGAATACTGGCCGGCCAGCGTGCCGAAGGCGTTGAGCGTGAAGCCGCTGCCGACCCAGACGCCCTGCAGGCGCGAAACCTCGGCGTTGGCCTTGAAGAAGGTGGGATCGGCGCCGAAACGGTTGAACAGCGGATCGCCTTCCTTCGTGGCGCCGAAGGCGGAGATGCCCTGCGAGAAGCGCACATTGCCGAAGGTGACGCCGTTCCAGTTGTCGCGGTAGTTGGCGTCGGCACCGGCGCGCAGCACGCTGAGATCGGTGCGCACCAGCTTGACGTTGTTAAAGATGTCGGCGCTCGAGTGGTAGTAGTCGAACATGCCGGTGACGTTGAGGTTGAACTGGCGCGCGCGCACGACCGGATAGAGGAGCTGCGCGCCGGCCACGGTCAGCACGCCGTCGTAGCCCAGGATCTCCAGCGCCTCGCCGGGCTGGAGCCAGCCGCGCCCGAGATAGGCGCGGAACTGCAGGCCCTCGCCGCCGATGTAGTTCGACCACGTCACCTGGCCGAAATTCTGCTCCTTGTTGAAGGTGGTGAAGAACGTGCCCTCGATGCGCTCGCCCAGGCCGGTGAAGGAGTTCAGCCCCAGCGTCAGCGTGCCCTGGATCGGGCCGGTGAATTTCGAGCCGCGATTGTGGACGTGGAACAGCCCGTCCCACGGCCGGCGCTGGAGCTGTGCCACCAGCTCGGCCGAGCCCGGCTCGCGGCCCGGCCGGAGCACGGCCTTCATGGAGATGCCCGGCAGGTCCTGGGTCAGCAGCAGATAGCGCTCAACGTCGCGCAGATTGGCGGGGCGCGGCAGCGTCACCTTGTCGAGAAAGCGTTTCGCCTGGCTGGCGACCGGGCCGACATTGCCCTCGATCACCACGCTGGAGATGTAGCCTTCGACGATCTGGATGCGGATGCGGCCATCCGGCGCGCGCTGCGCCGGCAGGAACACGGTGGTCAGGAAATAGCCGTCGGCGCGGTACTTGGCCTCGATGCGCTGCGCCACCGCGAACAGCTCGCTCACCGGCACGCGCTGGCCGATCACCGGCCGGGTGAACTCCTCCAGCACGCCCGGCGGATAGACCGTGTTGCCTTCCAGCTCGATGGCGCTGGGGGTGACGAAGATACGCTCGGCGCCCGGCGGCGCGCCGCGGCCCGGCGGGGCGGCGGGGATGGTGTCGGGCGCGGCCGTCGGCGGCGGCGCCGGTGCGCCGGGCG
>QOCQ01000034.1 GCA_003574685.1 Rhodospirillaceae bacterium SYSU D60007 | reverse complement strand
GGTGGCTCCGGGGGCGGCGGCGGCTCCGGCGGCGGTGGCGGTGGCTCCGGGGGCGGCGGCTCTGGCGGCGGCGGCTCCGGCGGCGGTGGCTCCGGCGGTGGTGGCTCCGGCGGCGGCTCTGGCGGCGGCGGCTCCGGTGGTGGCGGTGGTGGCTCCGGTGGTGGTGGCTCCGGTGGCGGCGGCTCCGGCGGCGGTGGCTCCGGCGGCGGCGGCTCCGGTGGTGGCGGTGGTGGCTCCGGCGGCGGTGGCGGTGGCTCCGGTGGTGGTGGCGGCGGCTCCGGTGGCGGTGGCGGCGGCTCCGGTGGTGGTGGCGGCGGCTCCGGTGGCGGTGGCTCTGGCGGTGGCGGCTCCGGTGGTGGCGGTGGTGGCTCCGGTGGCGGCGGCTCCGGTGGCGGCGGCGGCGGTGGCGGCGGTGGCGGCGGTGGTGGCGGCGGTGGCGGCGGCGGTGGTGGCGGCGGTGGCGGTGGCGGCGGTGGCAGCCGCTGAAGCCGTCACGGATCAGGCCGTGGCGCGCAGATCCTTCAGCAGCGGCAATACGTCGGCGGCAACCCGCTCGATCTGCGCATCCCGTTCCTCGTAGGGACCAACCAGATCCAGCACGAGGTGGCGCACACCGGCCGCATGGAACTCGCGTATGCGCTCGGCGATCTGTGCCGGCGGCCCCAGCGCGCCATAGCGCTGCGCCGCCTTGCGGAAGTCCATGGCATAGCGGACGCTGAGGCTCTCCGTGGCGGCTTCCAGGGCCGCCTCGTAGGTGTCGTCGAGCCGCGTAAAGAGCAGGTGACCCGTGCCAAAGCTTTCGGGCCGCCGGCCGGCGGCGTTGGCCGCCGCGGCGATGGCTTCAAGGCTGGCACGGTACATGTCGGGCGTTACGACATAGGACATCCAGCCATCGGCCAGACGCCCGGTGCGCTTCAGGGCCCCCTCCGAGCGGCCGCCGCACCAGATCGGCGGACCGACGGGCTGCCGCGCCGGCGGCTGCATGCGCAGCTCCGGGAAGGGATAGAACCGCCCTTCGCTTGATACCTTCTCGCCGCTCCACAGCTTGCGCAGCACCTGGATGGCCTCGCTCAGCCGCGCGCCGCGTTCGTTGATCGGCACACCGGCCAGCGCGTATTCCTGCGGGAATTCGCCGCCGACCCCGACGCCGAAGATCAGGCGGCCCTCGCACAGGTGATCGAGTGTCGATACCTGTTTGGCCACCGGTCCGGCATGGCGCAGCGGCAGGAGATAGACGTTGGTGCCCAGTTGCAGCCGGCGGCTCACAACGGCGGCCTGTGCAAGTTGCAGCAGGGGATCGAGAATCGGAATGGCGAAGGCGATATGGTCGCCCACCCACAGCGAATCGAACCCGCACTGATCCACACGCTCGACCAGCGCCACCAGCTCGTCGATACGCGGCAGCCAGGGGCCGACGGCCGGTTCGGTGCGGCGGTGGATCGTCTGGACTCCGATCCTGAGCTGGTTATCGAGCGGCAGCATCGCAAATAGTCCCCTGTGCCGTCTGTCCCTTGAACCGCGGCACGGCCCGTCGCCATGTTGCGGTCGAGGACCCTGCCGGCGCACGCAGTTGACCATGTCCGACGCATTGACGCAAAAGATCGTGGCCTGGGCGACCGGCGTCGCCGCCGAGGCGGTGCGGCTGCCGAGCCGGCAGGCACGCGATGCATTTCTGGCCGAGCGCCGCCGCGAGCTGATCGAAGCCGCCAGGGCGCAGGGCTCGGCGGAAGGCGATGCGGCCATTCTCGCCGACGCCTGTGTCGGCGCCGCACATCGCCTGATGACCGAAATGCTGGCCCAGCGTGCCGGCGTGCCGGAAGGCGGCCGCGCCTAGCGCGCAACCTGCGCTACCGCATTCTCGTTGCCCGATAGCGGGCGCAAGCCGACAGCGAAGGAGAACCCTTGATGCCGCTGTCGGGCGCCCATGACTATCCCCTCTGGCTCAACGCCACGATCTTCCTGGTTTCCGCCGTCGTGGTCTGGGTCGGCGGCACACGGCTTGCCAACTATGTCGATCGCATCAGCGCGCTGACCGGGATGGGCCAGGCCTTCGCCGGCATGCTGCTGCTGGGCTGCATCACGTCACTGCCGGAGCTGGCGAACACGATCACGGCATCCTCGATCGGCAATCCGGCGCTGGCTGCGAACAACCTTCTGGGCAGCGCCGCCATCAACGCGGTCCTCCTCGCCATCGGCGATGCGTTCCTGCATCGCGAAGCCCTCACCTCGGTGGTGGCGGGCCCGGCCACCCTGATGATGAGCGTGCTGTGCATGCTGGTGCTGATCATCGTGGCCGTGGCGATCACCGCAGGCGATGTACCGGTGTTCGGCATGGGCGCCTGGGGCATGGCCATCACCGCCATCAGCATCGGTTCTTTCTGGCTGGCCTCCGGCTACGGCGCGCGCAGCCCCTGGCTGGTGAAGGATGATGGTGCGAACGACGTGGCAAGCACGGATCGCAGAACCCGCGCGCGACACGACTCGCTGCCCCGTTCGCTCCTGAAGGCAGCCATTGCCGGAACGGTGATCTTCGCCGCCGGCTACGCCCTCTCGCAAACCGGCGATGCGCTCGCCGAACAGACCGGCCTCGGATCCGGGCTGGTCGGCTTCGCCCTGATCGGCATTGCCACCTCGATGCCGGAGCTCAGCACCATCGTGCAATCCATCCGGCTGCGCCGCTACGAGATGGCCTTTGGCCAAGGGCTGGGAACGAACTTCGTCAATTTCTCCCTGTTCATCGTGGCCGATGCCGTGTTCGCCGGCGGCCCGGTTGTGAACGAGCTGGGCACGTTCGAGACAGTGTCGGCACTGCTGGGCGCCGTGCTGATCGGCATCCTGCTTGTGGGCCTGCTGGAGCGGCGCGACACCGCCGTCATGCGGATGGGCTATGACTCCATCGCGGTCATGCTGCTCTTCCTTGGCGGGCTTGGCCTGCTGGCCACGCTCGGCTGAACGGAACAGGCGCATCGGCGCGCCCATCAACGCACCGAATGCTGACCAGGCGGTCACTGCCGGCCGATCGTTTCATACCCGAGGGTCGGCCTCGCCGGTGGCAAACTCCAGTGGCGCATTGGCGAAGCGCAGCGAAGCCAAGTCCTGCGGTGGTACTGCCACGAGCCATGGGCCGCCCTGCGCTACCGCTCCGGGCAGGGCGCCACTGGAGTGGCGCGCTCCCGGCGTGAGTCCGCCCGATCGTGCGCTGGCGCAGAGGGCGTCTGCCGGCACGACGCTAACGGGGCCGGTCGCCCTTGACCGTGACGCGGTTGCCGTAGCGGCGGTGGGGCCAGTAATCCCACATCGCGCGGTGCTGGGCGCAGCGGTTGTCCCAGAACGCCACCGAATTGGGCTGCCAGCGGAAGCGGCACTGGAAGAGCGGGTTCTCCATGTGCTCGTAGAGATAGCGCAGGATGCCCTCGCTCTCGTCGCGCGGGATGCCGAGGATGCGCACGGTGAAGCCACGGTTCACATACAAGCACTTGCGGCCCGTCACCGGATGGGTGCGTACCACGGGATGCTCGGCGCGCGGGTAGACCGGCTTGTCGGCCACGCCGAGATTCGCGTAAGTGCCGCGGTAGACGTGCTCGCCGTCGTGCAGCGCCTTTAGTCCATCGAGATAGGCCTTCATGCGGTCCGACAGCGCCTCATAGGCTGCGTACATGCTGGCGAACAGCGTATCGCCGCCCTCCGGCGGACACTCCTTGATATAGAGGATGCTGCCCATCGGCGGGTCGGGATCGCACGAGACGTCGGTGTGCCAGCCCTCGCCGTTGGCGCGCTCCGACTTCTCGTCGGCGGCCACGATCATCAGCTCCGGCCGGCCGGGTTCGTGTGGTGCGGCGGGATGCACATGCAGGTCACCAAACAGGCGGCCGAAGGCCAGGTGCTGATCCGGCGTCAGCGTCTGGTCGCGGAAGAAGATCACCAGGTTCTCGGCCAGCGCACGATGCAGCTCGTCTTGCACACGGTTCGACAGCGGCCGTGCCAGATCGACCCCGTCGATTTCGGCGCCGATGATGGGTGTGAGCTTGCGCACCGCAATGCTCTCATAGGGTCGCATATCGCCGGGGCGATGCCGGTAGCGCGGCCCCTGATTGCCGCGCAGACTGCTGCTCGTCATGTCGCGCCTCTTGCTCGCCGATTGTCGGCAAGGATGGCCGCTGGCCGCCCGATCGTCCACTGCCGGTCGACGCACTCCTTTTTGTCGCAGCCGCGCCTGCCCATGGGCCACTTGACCCAATCCGGGGGCTCGGTTACCACGCAGGGAACGCAAAGCCGCGTTGCAAAAACAAATGATGCGGCGCAACAGGCAGAGGGACGCAGGGGATGACGCTTCCGTCGACGAGCGGCACCACGCCGGCCGACACGTTCCCCAGGCTTTTGATTCGCAATGCTGCTGCGTTCGCTGACCGGCCTGCCTTCCGGGAAAAGGAATATGGCATCTGGCGCACCTACACATGGCGACAGGTGCTGGATGAAACCCGCGCTTTTGCGGCCGGGCTCTCGTCCCTGGGCTTCGCGCGGGGCGACAAGCTGGTGATCGTGGGCGACAACCGGCCCCGCCTCTACTGGGCGATGAATGCGGCGCAAATGCTGGGTGGCATTCCCGTGCCGGTCTACCAGGACGCGGCAGCGCCCGAGATGGCCTATGTCGTCGGACACGCCGAAGCGCGTTTCGCCCTCGCCGAAGACCAGGAGCAGATCGACAAGCTGCTCGAAATCCGTGGTCAGGTTCCCGCGCTGCACACCCTGATCTATGACGACCCTCGTGGCCTGCGCGACTATGAGGGCCTGCTGTCGTGGGAGCAGGTGCAGAAGAACGGTCGCGGCCGTCTGGCAAACGACCCGACGTTCCTCGACGCGGAGATCGGCAAGGGCAAGAGCCAGGACCCGTCGGTGATTCTCTACACGTCAGGGACCACGGGCCGGCCCAAGGGCGTGGTGCTGACCTACGACAATCTGCGCCGCAGCGCCGAGAATGCCGCACGCTTCGAAGGGCTGAACGAACACGACGAGCTGCTGTGCTATCTGCCGATGGCCTGGGCGGGCGACCACATTTTTTCCTATGCGCAAAGCCTGGTCGCCGGCTTCACGGTCAACTGTCCGGAATCCGCCGCCACGGTGCAGACCGACCTGCGCGAGATCGGGCCCACCTATTACTTTGCCCCGCCGCGGATCCTGGAGAACCTCATCACCAGCGTGATGATCCGCATGGAGGATGCCGGCGCGCTGAAGCGGCGCATGTTCGCCTATTTCATGGGGCTGGCGCGGCGCGTGGGCGCCGACCTCCTCGACGGCCGGCCCGTCTCGCTGGCGGACCGGCTGCTTTACCGGCTGGGCGACATACTGGTGTACGGGCCACTGAAGAACACGCTGGGCCTGTCGCGGGTGCGCGTGGCCTACACCGCCGGCGAGGCGGTCGGGCCGGACATCTTCAATTTCTACCGCTCGCTCGGCATCAACATGAAGCAGCTCTACGGCCAGACCGAATCGAGCGTCTTCGTGACCATCCATCCCAACCGCGACGTGCGCCTGGAAACCGTGGGCAAGGTGGCGCCGGAAGTCGAACTGCGCATTGCCGACAATGGCGAGGTGCTGTTCCGCGGGCCGGGCGTGTTCCACGAGTACTACAAGAACCCGGAAGCGACGGCGGAGACCAAGACTCCCGATGGCTGGGTGCATTCGGGCGATGCCGGCTTCATCGACGCTGACGGCCATCTGCACATTATTGATCGCGCGAAGGATGTCGGCCGGCTGACGGATGGCACGCTGTTCGCGCCCAAGTACATCGAGAACAAGCTGAAGTTCTTCCCGCACATCAACGAGGCGGTGGCGTTTGGCGACCGGCGCGATTTCGTGACGGCGTTGATCAACGTCGATCCGGTCGCCGCCGGCGACTGGGCCGAGCGCCACAACATCGCCTACGGCAGCTATCAGGAGCTGGCCGCGCGGCCCGAGATCTACGACCTGATTACGGAGCAGGTTGCCCAGGTCAACCGCGACCTGGCCCGCGACCCGCAGATGGCCGGCGCGCAGATCCGCCGCTTCCTGATCCTGCCGAAAATGCTCGATGCCGACGACGGCGAGTTGACGCGCACCCGCAAGGTGCGGCGCAGCTTCATCGCCGAGCGATATGCACCGCTCATTGCGGCTCTGTATGGCGGTCAGACGAGCGTCCATATCCGGACGGAGGTCACGTTCGAGGACGGCCGCAAGGGCATGGTCGAGGGTGAGGTGACGATCCGAGACATGGACACGACGCCCGTTGCGGCGGCGCGCAAGGCGGCCTGAGGCGATGGCCCGCGCCTCGCACGCCGGTACGGACGTCCTGCTGTCGGTCGAGAACATCTCGCTGAGCTTCGGCGGCGTGAAGGCGCTCACCGACATCAGCTTCGATATCCGCAAGGGCGAGATCCGCGCCATCATCGGCCCCAACGGCGCGGGCAAGTCGTCGATGCTGAACTGCATCAACGGCTTCTATCACCCGCAGGAGGGACGTATCACCTACAAGGGCGTCACCCGCCGGCAGATGCGCCCGCACGAAGCGGCCGAGCAGGGCATTGCCCGCACCTTCCAGAACATCGCCCTGTTCAAGGGCATGTCGACGCTCGACAACATCATGACCGGGCGCAACCTGCGCATGAAGACCGGTCTCCTGGCGCAGGCCCTGCACTGGGGTCCTGCGCGGCGCGAGGAGGTCGAGCATCGCGCCTTCGTCGAGCGCATCATCGACTTCCTCGAGATCCAGCACATCCGCAAGGTGCCGGTCGGCCGGCTGCCCTATGGCCTGCAGAAGCGGGTCGAACTGGGCAGGGCGCTGGCCGCCGAACCCGACCTGCTGCTGCTGGACGAGCCGATGGCCGGCATGAACCTCGAGGAGAAGCAGGACATGTGCCGCTTCGTGCTCGACGTGAATGAGCAGTTCGGCACCACGATCTGCCTGATCGAGCATGACATGGGCGTCGTGATGGACATCTCCGACCGCGTCGTGGTGCTCGACTACGGCAAGAAGATCGGCGACGGCACGCCGGACGTGGTGAAGGCCAACCCCGACGTCATCGCCGCCTATCTCGGGACCAGCCACTGATGTTCGTTAGTTGCACCTCCGCCAGACGACCTTCCCCCGGAGGGGGAAGGTGGCGCGCAGCGCCGGAAGGGGGATCGTGCAACACCTCCGGTGTCTCGCCTTTGACCCTTTCCTTGTGGCGCCATCCCCCTTCCGCCCCTTCGGCGCACCTTCCCCCTCCGGGGGAAGGAATCTTCCGGGCGCGGTAACGATGCTGGGTCCCATCCTTGAAGTCACCATCGGCGGGCTGCTGACGGGCGTGCTTTATTCGCTGGTGGCGCTGGGCTTCGTGCTGATCTTCAAGGCCTCGGGCGTGTTCAACTTCGCCCAGGGTGCGATGGTGCTGTTCGCGGCGCTGACGCTGGCGCAGCTTACGCAGGCCAAGGACGTGCCTGCCGTCTCGATGATCGGCGCCGGCGCGGTCGTCGCCGGCACGGTGGGGCTGCTGGCCCTGTACGGCTGGCACCGCGCGCGGGCCGCGCGTGAGGCCAAGCCGCCCGCTGGCCGCCTGCAGGTGGCGGTCGGCCTGTCCTGCGCCGTGCTGGGCGGCGTGCTGGCGGCCGTTGCGGGTACGAAGGGCTGGCCGATGTGGCTGGCGCTGCCCGCGACCGGCCTGATCATGGTGGCGCTGGCCTACGGCATCGAGCGGCTGGTGCTGCGCCACCTGGTGAACCAGGAAGGCATCATCCTGTTCATGGCGACGCTGGGCATCGCCTATTTCATCGACGGCGCCGGCCAGACGATCTGGGGCAGCGATATCTACAAGGTCGATCTCGGCCTGCCGAAGAATCCGATCTTCCTGCTGGAGAGCGTCTTCCAGGGCGGCCTGCTGGTCGAGCCGGCGGATCTGGTGGCCGCCGGCATCGCCGGCGCGCTGGTGATCGGGCTCGCGATCTTCTTCCAGAAGACACGGACCGGCCGCGCCCTGCGCGCCGTCGCCGACGACCACGCCGCCGCCCAGTCGGTAGGCATTCCGCTTAACCAGATCTGGCTGGTGGTGTGGACGGTGTCGGGCCTGGTGGCGCTGGTCGCCGGCATGATCTGGGGCGCCAAGCTTGGTGTGCAGTTCTCCATCTCGCTGATCGCGCTCAAGGCCCTGCCGGTGCTGATCCTCGGCGGCTTCACCTCGGTCCCCGGCGCGATCATCGGTGGCCTGATCATCGGCGCCGGCGAGAAGCTGTCCGAAGTGTTCCTCGCCCCGATCCTGGTGCGAGCCTTCGATCTGGCCGGCGGCGGCATCGAGAACTGGTTCGCTTACATGCTGGCGCTGCTGTTCCTACTGTTCCGGCCGCAGGGCCTGTTCGGCGAACGCATCATCGAGCGCGTCTGAGCCGGGGAGAATACATCGTGCTGTACCGCGAGGCCGGCCAGTTCAAGACCAGCTACGACGCCGACCAGGCGATCTTCCCGATTCTCCAGGACCGGATCTTCGTGCTGGCGCTGATCGCCATCGCCTTCCTGGCGCCGCCGGCCCTCGGGATGAGCGAGTATCTCTACACCGAGATCCTGATCCCCTTCCTCATCTTCTCGCTGGCCGCCGTCGGGCTCAACATCCTGGTGGGCTATTGCGGCCAGGTATCGCTGGGCACCGGCGGTTTCATGGCGGTGGGCGCCTACGCTGCCTACAATCTCTGGCTGCGGGTGCCGGCGGTGAACGATCTCGTCATCGTCTTCCTGTTCGGCGGGCTGATGGCGGCGGGCGTCGGCATCCTGTTCGGCCTGCCCTCGCTGCGCATCAAGGGGTTCTATCTCGCGGTCGCGACGCTGGCCGCCCAGTTCTTCCTCGACTGGGTGTTCGCGCGCGTGAAGTGGCTCACCAACTACACGCCATCGGGTTCGGTCGCCGTTGGCAACCTGAGCGCCTTCGGCATCGACATCGATACGCCGGTGGCGCGCTACGTGCTGATCCTCGCCATCGTCGCAGTCCTGACGCTGGTGGCCAAGAACCTGGTGCGCGGCCATATCGGCCGGTCGTGGATGGCCATCCGCGACATGGATATCGCCGCCGAGATCATCGGCTTCCGGCCGCTGCGCACCAAGCTGCTGGCCTTCGCCGTCAGCTCCTTCTATGTCGGCATCGCCGGCGCCATGTACGGCTTCCTGCGGCTGGGTGCCTGGGAGCCGCTGGCCTTCGATATCAACCGCTCGTTCGCCATCCTGTTCATGGTGATCATCGGCGGTCTGGGCTCGATCCTGGGCAGCTTCCTGGGCGCCGCCTTCATCGTGCTGACGCCGATCATCCTCAACCAGCTCCCCGGCTGGCTGGGCATCTCCATGTCGACTGCTCTGATCAGCCACCTGGAGTTCGTGATCTTCGGCGCCATGATCGTGTTCTTCCTGATCGTCGAACCGCATGGCCTCGCGCGCCTGTGGGCGATTGCCAAGGAGAAGCTGCGGCTATGGCCTTTCCCGCACTGATCGTGACTGGCGGGCATCAGCGGAGCGCATTACCGTGCGGCAAGGACGGCCCCGCCGTCGTACAAAGGAGGGACACATGAGATGGGGTAACGTAGCGATCATCGGCGCGGCGCTGGCGGCCGGCGGACTCGCCGCCGCTGGACCCGCCAGCGCGCAAAACGAGCAGTTCATCCCCGGCCTGGTGTACCGCACCGGCGCCTACGCGCCGAACGGCATTCCATGGGCCAACGGCGTGGCCGACTACTACAACCTGGTCAACGAACGCGATGGCGGCATCAACGGCGTGAAGATCGCCTACGAGGAGTGCGATACCGCCTACGCCACCGACCGCGGCGTCGAATGTTACGAACGCCTGAAGGGCAAGGGGTCGACCGGCGCGCCGTTCGTGAACCCGCTGTCGACCGGCATCACCTTTGCGCTGACGGAGAAGGCGCCGATCGACAAGATCCCGGTGATCTCGATGGGCTACGGCCGCTCCGAATCGCGCGACGGCAGCGTCTTCACCTGGAACTTTCCGCTGCTGGGCACCTACTGGTCGGCGGCCGACATCATCATGCAGCACATCGCCAAGCAGGAAGGCGGCTGGGACAAGCTGAAGGGCAAGAAGATCGTGCTGGTCTATCACGACTCGCCCTATGGCAAGGAGCCGATCGCCCTGCTGACCAAGCGGGCCGAGATGCACGGCTTCGAGTTCACGCCGCTGCCCGTGACGCATCCCGGCGTCGAGCAGAAGGCGACATGGCTGCAGATCCGCCAGAGCCGGCCGAACTACGTGCTGCTGTGGGGCTGGGGCGTGATGAACTCGACCTCGATCAAGGAAGCCGCGGCTGTCGGCTTCCCGCGCGAGAAGATGTATGGCGTCTGGTGGTCGGGCGCTGAACCCGATGTCAGGCCCGCCGAGGATGGCGCCAAGGGCTACAACGCCGTCATGCTGCAGCATGGCGCCGGCCAGTTCGCCGTCCATAACGACATCAAGAAGTTTGTCTACGACAAGGGCAAGGGCGCAACCAAGTGGGACGAGGTCGGCGAGGTGCTCTACAACCGCGGCATGATCAACGCCATGCTCGGCGTCGAGGCGATACGCACCGCGCAGAAGAAGTTCGGCAACAAGCCCATGACCGGCGAGCAGACACGCTGGGGGCTGGAGCATCTCGCGCTCTCGGCCGAGGACATCAAGCGGCTGGGCTTCGATGGCATGATCCGTCCCATCAAGGTGACCTGCAGCGACCATGAGGGCAGCCGCGCCGGCCGCATCCAGCAGTGGGACGGCAAGCAGTGGAAGGTGGTGTCCGACTGGTACGAGGCGGACGACAAGGTGCTCAAGCCGATGGTCGAGGCCGCGGCGAAGAAGTACGCCGAGGAGAAGAAGATCACCCCGCGCGACTGCTCCAAGGAGAGCTGACTAAAGGGAACGTCATTCCCGAGCGCAGCGAGGGACGTCCCTCGCGGGAGATCCCTCGCTGATGCTCGGGATGACGAGTGAACGGACGGGCACCACATGTCATCTGCAGTTCAGACGTCAGCCGCGCTCGAAGCCGCGCCGCCGATCCTGTCGGTGAACAACGTCGAGGTGATCTACAACCACGTCATCCTGGTGCTGAAGGGCGTGTCGTTGCAGGTGCCGGAGCGTGGCATCGTGGCGCTGTTGGGCGCCAACGGCGCAGGCAAATCAACGACCCTGAAGACGATCTCCTGCCTGCTGCGCGCCGAACGTGGTGACGTGACCAAGGGCAGCGTCGTCTACCGCGGCGAGCGGGTAGACCAGCTCACGCCCAACGAGCTGGTGCGGCGTGGCGTGATCCAGGTCATGGAAGGGCGCCACTGCTTCGGTCATCTCTCGGTCGAGGAGAACCTGCTGACAGGCGCCTTCATTCACGGCAACAACCGCCGCCAGATCGCCGAAGACCTCGAGAAGGTCTATCACTATTTTCCGCGGTTGAAGCTGCGCCGCGGCAGCCAGGCCGGCTACACGTCAGGCGGCGAGCAGCAGATGACCGCGATCGGCCGTGCCCTGATGAGCCGGCCGCGCACCATCCTGCTGGACGAGCCCTCGATGGGTCTGGCGCCGCAGCTCGTGGAGGAGATCTTCGAGATCGTGCAGCGGCTCAACGCCGAGCAGGGCGTATCGATCCTGCTGGCAGAGCAGAATACCAACGTGGCCCTGCGCTTCGCGCACTATGGCTACATACTGGAGAATGGCCGGGTGGTGCTCGACGGCGATGCCGCCGCCCTGCGCGAGAACGAGGACGTCAAGGAGTTCTACCTCGGCATGGCCGGTGAAGGCCGGCGAAGCTTCAGGGACGTCAAGCACTACCGCCGCCGCAAACGCTGGCTCTAGCGCAGGACACGCGGCGTCAGCCGCGGCGCATAAGGCCCATCACCAGGCTGACCAGGAACAGCACCAGGAAGATGATGAACAGGATTCGGGCGATGTCGGTGGCTGCCGCCGCAATGCCACCGAACCCGAAGACCGCCGCGATCAAGGCGACGACCAGAAAGATAAGGGCCCATTTCAGCATCATTCGCCTCCTTCAGGCCTGGCGCTACCAGTGGCGCCGCGCCTGCGCCGCCAGCAGCGCGACCAGCGCGGCGAACAGGTAGGCGCAGCCGACCAGCAGCGAGGCGTAGATGTCTCCCAGCGACTGCGCCAGGGCGAGATAGGCGGCGGCCGTCAGGAAACTCAGTCCCGCCACGCCCAGAACCGCAACCACGCCATAAAGGCACAGACGCGTCACCGTACGGCGCACCGCGACCACGGCCGTCGCAAAGCCGAACAGGCCCGCGGTGCGCAACAGCGTCGGCAACATGACGCGCCGCCCGTCAGCGGCGGTGAACCAGCATGGACAACAGACAGCCGATGCCGACGGCGATCGCCATCGAGGTCAGCGGCCGCTGGCGAATCGCCTCCTCCAGCCGCTCTGTGCTCTCGTAGGCGGTATCGCGGATGCGGCCCGCGGCGATCGATGCCGAGTCTGCGGCCACGTCACGAACGTCCCGGCTGAAGCTGTCAACGAAGTCGGTGGCGTGCCGCAGGAACTCCCGCGCCCGGTCGCCGACGGTCCGCGCGGCCTCGCCGCCCCCCGACTTTGCCGAGGCCTCGATGGAGGCCGTGAGCTGGGCAAGCTGCTCCTTCAGCCGCGCCACCTCGGCCGAGATTTCATCCGAGGCACGGGCCGTCCGTCGAAAGGCCATATCGCGCTCCTCAATCCTGGGAAGAACGTCCGCATGTGGCAACGATGGGGCGCCGGGGAAGTTCCGGCAGCGACACGCAAACATGGCCGTTGCCCGGCTTGCGCGCCGCCGGTGTTGCTGAAATCCTGTGCGCCAACCGATCCTCAGGCCAGCGCATGGGAGGCGCGCGAGCGATGTCCAGGCACTACGATTCGCTGGAGACCCGTTCGGCCGACGAACGCGAGCAGGCGCTGGCCGCCGCCCTGCCCGCCCAGATCGCGCACGCCAGGGCCAACGCGCCGTTCTTCGCCGACTGGCTCAAGGATGTGGATCCCGCGGCAGTGACCAGCCGGGCCGCGCTGGCGAAGCTGCCGGTGCTGCGCAAAACCAATCTCGGCGCCGTGCAGAAGAAGAATCCGCCCATGGGCGGATTGCTGGCTGTCCCCCTCTCGCAGGCGCTGCATATCTTCATGTCCCCCGGCCCGATCTTCGAGGTCGACACCGCCGAAAAGGACTATTTCCGGGGTGCGCGGGCGATGTACGCGGCGGGCTTCCGCGCCGGCGATGTCGTGCACAATACCTATTCGTATCACCTGACGCCGGCCGGCCTCATGATGGAGACAGCCGCCCGGGCGTTGGGCTGCGTCGTGGTGCCCGGCGGCGTGGGCCAGACCGAACTGCAGCTCGACGCCATCGAGGCGATCCGGCCGGTGGGCTATGTCGGCACGCCGTCCTTCCTCAAGATCCTGCTCGAGAAGGGCGCGGAGCTGGGCAAGGACGTTTCCTCGCTGAAGAAGGCGTTCGTTGGCGCCGAGGCACTGCCGCCCTCGTTGCGCCAGATGTTCCGCGACCGGGGGATTGCGACCCTCCAGAGCTACGGGACGGCCGATCTGGGCACCATCGCCTACGAATCGGAGGCCCTGGAGGGCATGATCGTCGACGAGGGCGTCGTGGTGGAGATCGTGCGGCCGGGAACCGGCGATCCGGTCCCCGAGGGCGAGGTTGGCGAGGTCGTGGTCACCACCTTCAGCAAGGCCTATCCCTTGGTGCGCTTTGGCACCGGCGACCTTTCCGCTGTCCTGCCGGGGGTGAGCCCCTGCGGTCGCACCAACATGCGCATCAAGGGTTGGATGGGCCGCGCCGACCAGCGCACCAAGGTCAAGGGAATGTTCGTCGATCCCGAGCAGATCGCGCTGATCGCCCGGCGTCATCCGGAACTGGGCCGCCTGCGGATGGTGGTCAACTGGGTGGACCAGCAGGACGTCATGACCCTGAAAGCCGAGCTGGCCGGCAATGCTGCCGCGGACCTGACGAAAGCGGTCGAGGGAACCGTGCAGAACGTCTGCAAGGTGCGGGGCAAGGTCGAATTCGTGCCCGCCGGCAGCCTGCCAAACGACGGCAAGGTGGTGGACGACATCCGCAAATACACATAGGCCGCACCCGGCGCGAAGGGGCTGGCGCGCCGCCGCCGTGTCCCGTAAAAGGCGGGCACCGGCCGCAGGCCAATCACAAGAATTCGTGCGGAATTGTGGCCGGATATCGCAACCCGTTGAGACGGAGGCTCGCCCATGCGGCGTGCTATCACAGCCGGGGTTACGGCCCTCTTCGTGACACTCCTGGCATTGCCGGCAACGGCGCAATTCAAGCCCATCCGGGTCGACCAGACGCCGCCGATGGACTCGAAGGAAAACTATGTCGACTGGATGAAGGCCAATCGCGGCGAGAGCGAAAAGTGGCTCACCCAGCGCTGGAACCGCTATGTCGCCGCCGTCCGCGTGGGCGACATCAAGACCGACAAGATGAAGCGCGCTTTCCTGCTGACTCCGCGCGAGGTCTTCGCCGCCGGCAATCCGCCGGTCAAGGAGCGCGGCTACGAGCACGCCTTCCTCGACATGGGATACGGCGTCACCATGTCCGGTCCGCATCTGCAGAGCCGCATGACCGACGTGCTTGATGTCAAGCGCGGCGACCGGGTGCTGGAGATCGGTACCGGCTCGGGCACGCAGTCGGCCTATCTCGCGCAGCTCACGGACCAGGTCTACACGATCGAGATCATCGCGCCGCTGGCCGAACGCACGCGCGGCGTCTATGACAAGGCGATCGCCGCCGGCTACGAGGAACTCAAGGTCATCAAGACCAAGCAGGCGGACGGCTACTACGGATGGCCGGAAGCGGGTCCCTTCGACAAGATCATCGTCACCTGCGGCATCGACCACATCCCGCCGCCGCTGCTGCAGCAGCTCAAGCCCGGCGGGGTGATGGTCATCCCCGTCGGCCCGCCGGGCGCCCAGCGCGTGCTGAAGGTCGTCAAGCAGGTCGCCGCCGACGGCAACATCACCGTCACCCGCGAGGACATCTACGGCGGCAGGATCGTGCCCTTCGTGCCCTTCACCAAGCTGGTCGACGGCGAGGTCAAGGGTACCCACAATCGCTGAGTACCGGCACTTTCGCGAGGCCTCCGCACCCGTCGATCCGGTGCGGGGGCCCTCGTGTTTTCACATTGCTGACATAGAGTGCTTTCTGCGGCTTGGCCGCCACTGAACGAACGGACCCCCTCGCATGGCTCTCAAGGCGTCCGCCGGCATCCTGCCGGATGTCGACTTCGACAACAGGCCGTCGCTGGCTTTCTATCTGTCGGTCGCGCTGATCGCCGGATGCGTGATCGCCCTGCAGATCGGCATCATGCGCATCTTCTCGGTCGGAAGCTGGGCGCATTTCGGCTCGCTGGTGGTGAGCCTCGCCATGTTCGGCTTCGGGCTGACCAGCGCCGTGATGTGCGTGGGCAAGCCGTGGTTCGAGAAGCATTGGCGCGGCGCCGTGAAGGGTGCCCTGCTGCTGTTCGGGCCCATGATGGTCGCCTCGAACCTGATCGCGCAGCAGGTGCCGTTTAACGCCATCTTCCTGGTATCCGATCCGGTCCAGAAATGGCGGCTGTTCGCCAACTTCGTCCTCTATTTCCTGCCCTTCCTGTGCGGTGCCCTCTACCTGGGGGTTGTGTTCCTGAAGGCGCAGAAGACCTTCAACCGGGTCTACTTTGCCGACCTCGCCGGATCGGGCGCCTGCGGCCTGCTCTTCCTGCTGGCGATGTATCTGTTCAGGCCGCAGAACCTGGTCATCGCCCCCCTGGTGCTGTGGTTCCTGGGCAGCCTGCTGTGGTTCGTGGCCGTGTCGGATCGCCGCGGACTCATTCAGACGACGGTCGCGGCAGTGCTGGCTGTCGGCGGCCATCTTGCCCTGCCGCCATTGCTTGACATCCCGAAGATCGCGGTCAGCGACTACAAGGGCGTCGCCTACGCCCGCAAGTTCCCGGACGCAGAGCGTGTCTACGAACGCAGCACGCCGTTCGGCTACATGGAGATCTACGACAGCTCCTATCTGCACTTCGCGCCGGGCCAGTCCGACAACGCCGCCTTCAACCTGCCGGAAATGCCGAGCCGGGCCTATCGCGGCATGTACATCGACAGCGAAGGGCCCAGCGGCATCATCAAGCAGCTGCCCGACTCCCAGACGGCGTATTTCCGCTTCCTCATGATGTACTACCCCTACGTCGTGAAGAAGAACCCCGAGACATTCGTGGTGCAATTCGGCGGCGGATTGTCGACGGCAATGGCACTGCGGGCGGGCTCGAAGAGCGTCACGGTGGCCGAGGGCAACCCCATGGTGCTCAACGCCTTCCTGCACGATGACGAGCTGAAGAGATTTACCGGCGACATCCTGGGCGACGAGCGCATCGAGGTTATCGATTACGAAGGCCGACTCTATGCCGCCCGCACCAAACGCAAGTTCGACGTGATTGACCTCGCACTTGCGGATTCGGCGGGGCTGTCGCAGCCCGGCGGCTTCGCCATCGTCGAGAAGTTCAGCTACACGCGCGAGGCGATGCGCAACTACATGCAGGCGCTGAAGCCGGGCGGCGTGCTGGCGGTAACATTGTGGAACAAGGAGGAGCCGCCCAAGTCGGTCTTGAAGCTGTATTCGACCATGGTCGCCGCCGCCCGCGACGTCGAAGGCCAGGATGTCGCCGACCGCTTCTTCGTCGGCGCCAGCTATCTCTCGACGGCTACGGTGCTCTTCAAGCGCGGCGGCTTCACGCCCGCCGAGGTCGAGACGCTGCGCAAGCACACGGCCGCGATGTCGTTCGACGAGATCTACTCGCCTGGCTTCAAGGCGGATCTGTCGCTGCTCGAACCGACACTGAAAGGCTACCACGACCAGTTCTTCTATGATGGCGCGCCGCAGGATCCCCTGGGATCCGACCCGGCACTCGAGCGCGCGCCCACCGATGCTGCGCCCGCCGGTCCCGAGGGCGGCGACAAGGAAGGGCAGCCGCAAACCGTCACGGTGCCCAAGGTCCCCGCCACGGATATCGGCCGCCTGTGGTGGCATCATCTGATCCATGGCGGCATCGAGCAGGTTGCCAACCGCTATGTCTTCGACACGCGCATCCTCACCAACCATCAGCCCTACTTCGCCGCCTACATCAAGGTGAAGGACCTGCTGAAGTTCACCGACCGGCTGGAGCTGGTGCAGGATGAGTGGGGCTTCCTTCTGCTGTGGGCGACGCTGGCGATTGCGGGCGTAGCCGCGCTGACACTGGTGCTGTTCCCGGTCGTCTTCGGCTGGCGCACCATCTTCAGCCGCTACCCCGGCAAGTTCGGCACCATGGTCTATTTCCTCTGCCTGGGGCTGGGCTACATCGTGGTCGAGGTCGGCCTGATCAGCCATTTCATGCTGGCGCTCAGCAACGCCACCGTCTCGGCCTCGGTGCTGATCACCGGCATGCTGGTGTTCTCGGGCCTGGGCAGCTTCGTCTCGGAGCGCTTCCTCGGCCGCGCCCGCACCTTCATGCCCAAGGTGTTCGTCGCCATCGGCGCACTGCTGATCGCCTATGGCTTCCTGCTCGACCCGGTGCTGGACGCCGTCGGCACCCTGCCCTACGCGCTGCGCATCATCGCCTGCCTCGCGATCATCTTCCCGCCCGCCTTCCTGATGGGGTTTCCCATGCCCACCGGCATGACCATGCTGGGCCGGCTGGGCAAGGACCACATGTTCCTGTGGGCCTGGGGCATCAACGGCTCGTTCTCGGTGCTGGGCGCAGCGCTGGTGCCGATCATTTCGACCTCGTTCGGGCTGCCGGCCGCGTTGCTGGTCGGCGGCATCGCCTATCTCGTGGCCATCCCCGCCTTTTACCGGGTACTGCTGCCGCTCCCGGGAAAGCCGGCCATCGCCGCCTAGAACGATGGGCGACGGTCCGCGTCAGACGCTGGGGCGGCGCGGACTTGCCTTGATGCTCGGTGCGCTCTGCCTGCTGCCGGGCGCTGCCCTGGCCAGGAAACCGGTAAAGCGCGCCGCCCGCGCCGCTGCACCCTCGCGTCAGGCCATCACGCGCGTGCTGCCGTTCCGCTGGGCGCCCTTCCCCTATCGTGGTCCGGCTGACGACGGCAAAACGCCCTTTCTCAACGTTGTCGAACGAAACGGCCGGCGCCGTGGCCGCATTGGCGCGAACGGCCAGGTGTTGTGGGAGGATGCCGTCTACAGCGATTCGGGCGTCCTGCTGCACGTGCCCGCGACGTTCGACCCCCGACGGCCACCGCATCTGGTCGTCTTCTTCCATGGTCACGGCAGCTCCGTCGACCGGGTGGTGTCGGACATGGAGCTGACCCGGCAACTCGCACAGGCCGACATCAACGCCGTGCTGGTGGCGCCGCAATTCGCGCGAGAGGCAGCCGACTCCAGCCCCGGCAAGTTCTGGCAGCCCGGCGTCTTTGCCCGGTTTCTTGACGAGGCGGCGCTGCGGCTTACCGATGCCATCGCCGCTTCGCGCGCCGAACGCCCGGCGGTCACCGCCGCCCTGCGCCGCGCCCCGGTGATCCTTGTGGCCTTCAGCGGCGGATACAAGCCCGCGGCCTTCGTGCTGGAACGCGGCGGCGCAGGATCGCGAATCGCGGGCGTGCTCCTGCTCGACGCGCTCTATGGCGAGGAGGAGCGCTATGCGCGCTGGTTTGCCGGCGCCCGCCGGCGTGCCTTCCTGACAAGCCTCTATACGGATTCCACGGCGGCCCAGCAGGCCATCCTGATCGAGAGGCTACGGGCGCGGCGCATCACGAGCGCGACAGCGTTGCCTGCCGCGATAAGGCCCGGCACGGCTGCTTTTGTCGCGTGCGGTCCCATCGAACGCCATGGACGATTCGTCCTGGAAGGCCCGCCCCGAGACCCTGTGCGCGTTGTGCTGGCGGCCACGCGCCCGCCGCCTCCCCAGCGGCAGGTTCCGCGCCGGCCTGTGGTTGCCAGCAAGAAGGCGCGTCCACCTGCCCGGGGCAAGGGTACACGCAAGTGAACCGCGGATTCGTCGGGCCGCTGTTCGATGGCTGCGTCTGGCCGCGGGTGGAGTCCCTGGATCACGGTCCCTTTCCCTGCCCGGACGTATCGGGAACTGATGGCGTGTTTGATGACCCGCGGACGCTGCTGCATGTCACGCCAGGCTTCGATCCAGCGCGTCCTTTCGCCGTGATCGCCTTCTTCCATGGCTGGTGTGCGACGCTGAGCCAACGTATCGGAGGCAGCCGCTATCATGTCGTCGAAACCTACCGCCTCATCGAACAAGTCGACGCCGCCTGCATCAACGCGGTGGTGATCGCACCGCAATTTGCGCGCGATGCGGATACCGATCTGGTCGGTATGCCGGGGCATCCCGGCAACCTGGCGCAGCCCGGCGGCTTTGCGCGATGGCTCCACGAGGCCGGCGCGAGGATCGCCGCGCGACTCGGAACGGATGCACGGGTCTTGCACCAGGCGCCCGTTCTCCTGATGTCGTTCAGCGGCGGATATCGTGCGGCGGCCAGCGCGCTGACGCTGGGTGGCGTCGGCGACCGGCTGATCGGCTTCATTGGCCTCGATACGATCTATGGCGAAACCGACGCGTTCGCTGCGTGGTTCTCGGCACAACACCGGCATGCCTTCCTAGCGGCCGTTTATACGGGCGGACGGCAACACGAGCACGCCTCCGCTGGACCGACGCAGGCGCTGATGCGCACTCTTTCTGCCATGCGGCTGCCCGGGGTTCGCGTGCGGGAGTCGTTGTCGCGACGGCTCGTGCCGGGCGTCGCTTCGTTCGTCCCGGTGGGCGATCCGTCTCTACACCTTGACCTTGTTGCTGCCGGATGGCCCCGCTTCGACCAGCCGGTGCGCCGCCTGCTGCGACGCGTTCCTGTCCTCACCCGACGCAGCGGGGAGACCTAGACCAGCAGTGCACCCTCGTGGACGAGCAGCCAGCGCTTGGTTTCAATGCGGCCGCGGCCGCTGTAGCCCACCATGCGATTGCCCGCGCCCAGCACGCGGTGGCAGGGAATGATGACGGGAATGGGGTTGGCGCCGCAGGCAGAGCCGACCGCGCGCGCCATGCCGCCCACGGCCGTAGCCATTTCGCCATAGGTCATCGTCTCACCGAAAGGAATGTCGCACATCTGCCGCCAGACATCGCGTTCGAAAGGCGAGCCCGCCGGCGCCAGCGGCAGATCGAATGCCGCCAGCCGGTACGCAAAATAGGCTGCGAGCTGATCGCGCGCTTCTGTCAGAAGCGGATCTGTCACATCCGGTGGTCCTCTCGGGTCATCGACCCAGTACACGGCAACGATTGCCTCGTCCGTCGCTTCGATCTCCAGGCCGCCGACAGGGCTGTCCAGCCGCACGCGCGCGGTCGCAACCCCTGTGCCGGCCGGTGCGGCAGGAAGCAAAACCGTGGGTGCGGCGCGCGGGGTGTTTGACGGGGCCATGCCGGAACGCTAATGGACGGCCGCCGCGAAGGGAACCGTTTCTGCCATCCCTGCCGTCCTTGCCCCCGCCATGCACCCATCGCGAATGTGAACAGGACGCAGACTGGTTCCGCGTGCGCCGATTTGCCAACATGGATGAAAGAAGAAGCGAGGCTTCATGTCCGGCAACCTGCCCGTCCGCATCGGCCGGCGCGGCGTTTTGGCCGGCGGTCTGGCCGCCGCCGCGTCGCTGCCGGTATACGCGCAGCAGACGCCGGGCCGCAATCAACGACGCTCGCCGCTGCCGCCTGTCGTCTTCGTGCACGGCAACGGCGACACGGCGGCCGTGTGGCACACCACGATCTGGCGCTTCGAATCGAACGCCTGGCCGCGCAACATGCTGCACGCCATCGACTTCACCTATCCCATCGCGCGCAGCGACGATTCGCGGCCGCAGCCATTTCGCTCGTCGACCACCGACCAGCGCGAAGAGCTGGCCGCCTTCGTAAAAAAGGTGCTGGCGGTCACCCGGCGCCAGAAGGTGGCGCTGGTCGGCAGCTCGCGTGGCGGCAATGCCATCCGCAACTATCTCAGCAACGGCGGCGGCGCCGAGTTCACCTCGCATGCCGTGCTGTGCGGCGCCACCAATCACGGCGTGATCGTCTCCGACACCGAGATGAAGGGCAGCGAGTTCAACGGCGCAGCCCCCTTCCTGCGCCAGCTCAACAATGGCCCGCTCGAAACCGTGCCCGGCGTGGCGTTCCTGACGCTGCGCAGCGACAAGCTCGACAAGTATGCCCAGCCGGACGGACAGTTCATCGGCATGCCCGGCAAGCCGACCGGCATCTCCTACGACGCGCCAGAACTGAAGGGTGCAATCAACGTGGTGCTTCCCGGCCTGGATCACCGGGAGGTGGCGTTCGACAAGCTCGCGTTCCAGCGAATGTACGAGTTCATCGCGGGGCGGCCGGCCGCGACCCTGTTCATCGCGCCCGAACGCGAGCCGGTGCTGAACGGCAAGGTGACGGGCATCGCCGAGGGCGGGATCTACACCAACCTGCCGGTGCAGGATGTGAGCGTCGAAATCTGGGAAGTCGATGGCCGCACCGGCGAGCGCAAGACACTGACGCCGGCACACCGGCGCACGACCGCCGCTGATGGCGTTTGGGGCCCCTTCAAGGGGCGTCAGGACGCCTTCTACGAGTTCGTCATCGCGATACCGGGCAGTCCGGTCACCCACATCTATCGCTCACCCTTCCTGCGCTCCAGTGACGTGATCCATCTGCGCCCCGGCCGGTTCGGAAAGGACGACCAGAAGGCCGGCGCGGTGGTGATCATGAGCCGGCCCCGCGGCTATTTCGGCCATGGCCGCGACAAGTTCACGCTCGACGGCAAGGTGCCGCCCGGCGTCAACGAGGGCGTGCCCGGCACGTCGAGCGCTAGGCTGCTGCTGCCGGACGGTCCGGTCCGCACGGTGCTCGCCGTCTTCAATCTCGAAGCCATCCCGGTCCGTACCTGGCCCGTAAAGGAAAACCGCCTGGTGATCGCCGAGTTTCATAACTAGCACCGGACCTGCCGCTCAGTCCGTCTGGCGTGCTGGCAGTTCCCGGATGTCGTGGATCCACGGGATGGCGGAGCGGCACCAGATCTGCCGCCGCGGCGCGAGGTCGTGACGCTGGCGAATGCTGCCCCAGCGAATGCCCCAAACGGTCCCTTCCTCGCCATCGCCGGCCGTAAACAGCGGCGAACCGCAATCCGCGCAGAAGTACTGAAGGCGCTTGCGGCCGTTGTCGCCTGTCTTGACGTAGAGCTTTGGATCGCCCCTCAGGCGAATGTTCTCACGCGCAGCCAGCACCGTGACACGGTACGGCGAGCCGGTCAGCATCTGGCAATCGGTGCAGTGGCAGATCGACACCTGTCCGGGGTCCACCTCCGCTTCATAGCGGATGCCGCCACAATGGCACTGGCCATCAATCTTCATCGGAGCCGCCTTGGGTTCTAAGTGAAAATGATTCTCAATTGCATTCTCAGATCACGTCTGGTAGAGGCGAATCGATAGCCAGCCTGGGCCTCCTGCCCCGCCAGCCATGTGCGCGCCGAATCCGTTGGCGCACCTTGTTGGGGGCGGGGGAAACATGAGGCGATCAGGCTCGGCTCTGGTGATGGTAATGGTGGCATTGTCGGCAACCGAGGCGGTGGCGCAAGTCACGCCCATAGACCAGGCCCAGGTGCCGGTGGCCCCGCTGGACCCCGTCACCGTGACGGGAACGCGCACCGAACGGCCGCAGTACGACGTGCCGGGCTCGGTCTCGACCGTGACCAAGGAAACCATCGACATGCGCCAGCCGCAGCGGCTGGACGACCTGCTGCGCGATCTGCCGGGCGTCGATATCAGCGGCGGCCCCCGGCCGGGCGCAGGAGAACCCAACGTGCGCGGGCTGGAGGGCGAGCGCGTACTGATCCGGCTTGACGGCGCCCGCCAGGATTTCCAGTCCGGCCACAAGGGCCGCATCTTTCTCGACCCGGACCTGATCAAGCAGGTCGATGTGGTGCGCGGCCCCAACTCGGTCCTCTACGGCTCGGGCGCGGTGGGCGGCGTGATCGACATCACCATGCGCGATGCATCGGACTTCCTGCGGCCCGGCGAAAGGGCCGGTTATCGGCTCAAGACCGGCTATCAGTCGGTCAACGACATGGTGATGGCCCAGTTCGTGGGCTTCGCCAACGTCGCCGGATTCGATCTGCTGGGTGCGCTGACATACCGCAACAGCGACGACTACAAGTTCGGCGGCCCGGGCCACCTCGCCAATTCCGGCGCGGAGGTCGTAAGCGGGCTGGTTAAGGGCAGATACACCTTCGATCCAGGACACCGGCTGGGAATGTCCCTGATCGCCTTCAACGACCACGACATCTCGACGACCGCGCCGAACACCGCCAGCACCTCCTCGCCCGCCGACCGCAAGACGCAGCAATTCACCGGCGCGCTGAACTACGAGCTGAAGAATCCCTCGAATCCGTGGCTCGACCTTAAGGCCGTCGCCTATCACAACCGGGTCTACGTACGGGAAGACCGCCTGCAGCCCGGTCCGCGGCTGGACGAAACGGCGCTGCGCACCACCGGCATCGACATTCAGAACACCAGCCGGTTCAAGGTATCCGACGCCGTCGGCCTGGCCATCACCTATGGCGTTGACGGCCGAATCGAATCAACTGACGGGAATCGCGACAGCATTTCCCGGCCGGAGTATCCGGATGGCTGGGGCCAGGTCGCAGGCGCTTTCGTGCAACCGGAGATCAGGCTCTGGGACGCCGTCAGCCTGACTCCCGGTTTGCGGCTCGACTACTACTATCGCACGCCCGACTCCCCTGCCGTCGGACCATCGCTGTCCGAAAGCCGCGTCTCGCCGCGCATTGGCGCGCAGTGGGATGCCACGAAGTGGCTGTCGGTCTACGCGCTCTATGCCGAGGCTTTCCGTGCCCCTTCGCTGTCCGAGCTTTACGTGTCGGGCACGCACTTTCCCGGCAATTTTTTCATCCCGAACCCGAACCTGAAGCCCGAGATCGGCAAGAACAAGGAGATCGGCGTCGCCTTCAAATTCGACGACGCGTTCCAGGCCGGCGACAGGTTGCGGTTTCGCGTTTCGGGTTTCCATACGAACTATCGCGACTTCATCGACCTGGTCGTCACCCCCACCACGACCACGCCGGTCAACGTCACGCGCGCCCGCATCTATGGTGTGGAGTTTGAAGGCGGGTACACGAGCGGCAACTGGTTCGGCACGCTGGCGGCGTCGCTGATCCGCGGCAAGAACCGGACGACCGGCGAGCCGCTGGCGTCAATTCCCGCCGACAAGATCGCGCTGACAGTGGGCTACCAGATCCCGGACTGGGATCTGGTGATCGGTGGCCGTACCCGGCTGGTGGCGCATCAGCACCGGGTGCCGGCGGGCGTCAGCAAGACCGGCGGGTATGCCCTGTTCGACATCTTCGCGAGCTGGCTGCCCTCGGCGGGTCCGCTCTACGGCGCACGCGTTGATATCGGGATCGACAATCTCACGGACCAGCGATACCGCGACCATCTCACCCCCAACCTGTATCCCGGCCTGAACCTCAAGGTGGCCACAAGTTTCCAGTTTTGAGGTTCCGTGCAGAAAGCAAGGAGAACGACCATGCCCGCCGGCGACCGGCAAACAGAGCTTTCTCTCAGAGGACGCACGGCAGGTCCGACGGACAATGGATTTCGGGAGGAGGACGCCATGCACCAGCCTGACCAGTCACCACCGCCGACCGCGCGCGGTGCCTTTCGCGGCCGCCCGCCGCGCGGTCCATCGGTGCGTCGCATCGGCAGCCGCGAGCTGATGGGCCCCACCGGACAGATCATCATTCGCCATGGCGGCGACGACTATCATCTGCGCGTTACCAGCAAGGGCAAGCTGATCCTCACCAAGTAGTTTCCGAAGTCCGCAAGCGGCCGACACTCCCTTGCCGGTCGCGTGGTCAGCCAGCCAGGTGCCGCTTTCAAGTGCTTCCTCTCGCGGCAACCCAGCCAGCCCGCCACGAATCTTTCGCAGGATGCAAGCCGTGACGCTATCAGGAGATCACCAATGACTGACGCTTCCGGGCTGCAGCAGCGGCTGGCCGAGCTGCGTGCCGTGCGGCCCAACCTGCGGGCCCGCGACGCCGCGCAGGCACTGGGCGTAAGCGAGGCGGAGCTGGTGGCCAGCGGCGTCGAGCAGGCGGCGACGCGGCTGACATCGGCGTGGCGCGACATGCTGGCGGCCATGCCGGGCCTTGGCCGGGTGATGTGCCTGACACGCAACGAGCACTGCGTGCATGAGCGCCATGGCCGCTTCGAGCAAATCAGCGCCAGCGGGCCGCACGGGCTTGTCCTCGGGCCGGACATCGATCTGCGCATTTTCTTCGGGCAGTGGCATTCGGGCTTTGCGGTGATAGAGCAGACGCGCAGCGGTGAACGCCGAAGCCTGCAGTTCTTTGATGCGCACGGCACTGCCGTTCACAAGATCTACGCCACCGCCGCAACCGACATGGCGGCCTTCGGCACCTGGATCGAACGCTTCCGTGCCCGGAACCAGACGGCGGAGCTCAAGGTGACGCCGCGCCCTGCGCCGGCGCCTGACCGGCCGGACTCCGAGATCGATCACCAGTCGCTGCGCAACGCCTGGAAGGGCATGCGCGATACGCACGACTTCGCCGGCATCCTGCGCAAGCACAAGGTTGGCCGGGTGCAGGCGCTGCGCCTTGCCGGCAAGGACCTGGCGCAGGAATTGCCGGCAGGCAGTGCACGCGCCATCCTGATCGACGCAGCCGCCAGCGAAGCGCCGATCATGGTGTTCGTCGGCAGCCCCGGCTGCATCCAGATCCATACCGGGCCGGTGCAAAAGCTGGTGCCGACCGGCCCGTGGTTCAACGTGCTCGATCCGACATTCAACCTGCATCTGCGGGAAGATCGCATCGCCCGCACGTTCATCGTGCGGAAGCCGACCGACGACGGAATCGTTACCTCCGTCGAGGCCTTCGACGATGCCGGCCGCACGATTGCGCTCTTCTTCGGTGCGCGAAAGCCTGGCCAGCCGGAACGCAGCGCCTGGCGCGACATCGCCGAGGCGCGCGTGGCGGCATGAGCCTCAGCCGTCGACCGCTGCTCGGGCTGGTTGGCGCTGCACTCATGGTGCGGCCAGCCTGTGGGCGGATCACGGTAACCGATCACGCCGGCCGCACCATCGACATCGCCGACACGTCGCGCGTTGTCTCTATCGGCGGTTCGGTCACCGAGATCGTCTATGCGTTGGGCGCCGGCGGCCAGCTGGTCGGTGTCGATACCACCAGCCGGTACCCGGAAGCTGCAACACGCCTGCCCCAGATCGGCTACATGCGGCAGATTTCCGCCGAGGGCGTGCTCTCGCTGCGGCCAAGCCTCGTGCTGTCCACGACAGCAGCCGGGCCGGCGGCGGCGTTCGACCAGTTGCGCAGCGCGGGCGTGGCCACGCTCGTCCTGCCCGAGGACTACGAATTCACGGGCGTGTTGCACAAGATCGAGAACATCGGCCACGCCCTGGGACGGGAGCCGGCGGCAACGGCGCTGATCGAAGCCTGCCGTGGCGAAATGTCGGCGCTGGCCCGCATGCTGAGCAGCACCACGAGCCGTCCCAGGGTGCTGTCGCTACTATCCATCGCACAGGGCTCACCCCTGGCCGCCGGCAGTGCTACCGGGGCCGACGGCATCATCCGCCTGGCTGGCGGCAGCAACGCCATCATCAGTTATGAGGGCTACCGCCCTGTCACAACCGAGGGCGTTCTGACGCTGGCGCCCGAGGCCATCATGGTCACCACCGCTACGCTGAATGCCATGGGCGGTATCGATGGGATTCTCAAGGCCGCGTCGCTGGGGCTGACGCCGGCTGGCCGCTCGCGCCGCGTCTTTGCGCTGGATGCACTCCTGCTGCTGGGGTTCGGTCCGCGTACGGCGGAAGCGGCGCGGCGGCTGGCGGCCTTCCTGCATCCCGAGCTGGCATGGGACAGGCAGTGACCGCGTCAACGCTGAAGGTGTGTGCATCGCGGCGACCGGCTGCGGTTCCAGTCCTGTTGGCGCTGGCCGCCATCACGGGGCTGGCGGGCCTCGTCGGCCTCGGGGCCGGGCCGATGCGGATCGCACCGCTGGACGCCCTGCAGGCGCTGGCACATCGGCTGGGCTTCGCCGCCGCCGGCATCGCGGAACAGCAGGAGGCGGTCTTGTTCGCCATCCGTCTGCCGCGCGTCCTGCTGTCGCTGGCCGTGGGTGCCGCACTTGCCACCGCAGGCGCCGCCATGCAGGGCCTGTTCCGCAATCCGCTGGCCGATCCCGGCCTGATCGGCGTTTCCGGCGGCGCCGCGCTGGCAGCTGTGGCAGCCATCGTGCTGGGCGACAAGGTGTTTCACCTGCTCGACGCCGGTATGCGGCCGTGGGCGCTGCCGGTGGCGGCATTCGCTGGCGGTCTCGCAGCGACCGACCTGGTGCGGCGGCTGGGCCTGCGCGACGGCCACGCCTCCATCGCCACGATCCTCCTCGCCGGGGTCGCCATCAATGCGCTGAGCGGCGCGGGTATTGGGCTGCTGACCTTCCTTGCGGATGAGCAGCAGCTACGCACTCTGGTGTTCTGGACCATGGGCAGCCTGGGCTCGGCAACCTGGTCGACGCTGCCCTTGGCGCTGCCGCTGATCATCCTGCCGACGATCCTCCTGCTGCGCTCGACGCGCGCACTGGACGCCTTCGCGCTGGGCGAACGCGAGGCGGGGCATCTCGGCGTCGATGTCGAACGGCTGAAGCGGCGCCTGTTCGTGCTGGTGGCGCTGGCTACCGGCGCTGCCGTATCCGTCTGCGGCATCATCGGTTTCGTAGGGCTGGTTGTGCCGCACCTCCTGCGGCTGGCCTGTGGCCCGGGCCATCGCCTGGTCCTGCCCGGTGCCGCGCTGCTGGGCGGCGCGCTGCTGACGGCGGCCGATCTTGCGGCCCGTCTGACCGTGGCGCCGGCCGAACTGCCGATCGGCGTAGTCACCGCGCTTGTCGGCGGGCCGTTCTTCCTGTGGCTGCTCGTGCGCCGCTTGCGGTTGACGGACTCATGAGCCTGGACGCGCAATCTGTATCAGTCCGCATCGGCAGCGCAGTCCTGCTCGAAGACGTGTCGCTGGCGGCCCGGCCGGGCGAGGTGCTGGGCCTGCTTGGCCCCAATGGCGCAGGCAAATCGACGCTGCTCTCCCTGCTGGCCGGCGACCGCAAGCCCAATGCCGGCACGGTGCGTCTGCATGGCCGTGAACCGCGCCTGTGGTCCCCTGAGTCGCTGGCACGCGTGCGTGCCGTGATGACCCAGAGCACCGCCGTTGCCTTCGATTTCACCGCACGCGAGATTGTCGAGCTGGCACGATTGCCCCACGCCGGGCATACCGACGCGGCCGAAGATCGCCGCATCATCGCGGCCGCGCTTGAACTGACCGATGCCGCGCATCTGGCGGACCGGCTCTATCCCAGCCTCTCCGGCGGCGAGCGCCAGCGCGTGCAAGCCGCGCGCGCGCTCGCCCAGGTCTGGACCGCCACGGACGACGCACCTTCACGTTTCCTGATGCTGGACGAGCCGACGGCGAGCCTCGATCTGCGCCACCAGCACACGCTGCTTGAGTCTGTACGCCGCTTTGTCGCGGCAGGCGTCGGTGCGATCGTGGTGCTGCACGATATCAACCTTGCCGCGGCTTATTGCGATCGCGTGGCCCTGCTCGACCGGGGCCACCTGATCGCCTGCGGCCCGACACGCGACACGCTCACGATCGACACGCTGGCCGGTGTTTATGGGATCTCTCTGGCGGCCGTGGATGACGGCGCGGGCGCCCGGCATTATTTCGTGCGCCCGCCGTCGTTGTCGCTCCATGTCTGACGAACGCTACTGTGGCGTGCGCAGCTCCACCTCACGGCGCACGCAGCGTTCGAATCTCGGCGTACCCGGCGGCACCCCGTAGTAGGTGCACGCACGCTCCGAGTCGGCCACAAGGCGCTGCGGACTATAGTCGCGCGGCACCCGTCCGTGTCGGCGCATCTCCAGTTCGCGCTCGACGCAAACCCTGTATTCCGGCGTGCCCGGCGGAAACTCGTAGTAGTCGCAGGCGCCGCGGCTCGGATACTGGGCGGCTGCCGGTGAAGCCGCCGCGATCATGGCCAGCGCTGCTATCGCCGCTGCCGCAGTGACTCGCACAAGCATCGTCATTCTCCATCGTCTCGGGGAGAGGCCAACGTCACGGGCAAGTCGGAGTTGCGGGGTGGCGGCTTCCGGGCGGGAAGATGGCATCCGTGGCGGCTTTGGCGCGGCTGCGACATTTTCATTCCGCGATGCAACACGGCTTGGCAGCGACCCGCTACGCTGGCTACAACAGGCACCACGCGGAGGGAGCAGAACATGACGGACCAAGTATTGCCTGTGCCCCCGGAAGTGGCTTCCAGGGCCTATGTCGATGAAGCCCGGTACCGGCAGATGTACAAGTCGTCGATCGACGACCCCGTGAAGTTCTGGGGCGAGCACGGCAAGCGGATCGACTGGATCAAGCCCTACACGCAAGTGAAGGACGTCGACTACACGGGTGATGTCCGCATCCGGTGGTACTACGATGGCGTGCTCAACGTCGCGGCCAACTGCATTGATCGGCATCTGGCGACACGCGGCGATCAGACGGCAATCCTCTGGGAAGGGGATGATCCCAAGGAGAGCAAGCGCATCACGTACCGCGAGATGCACGAGCAGGTCTGCCGGCTGGCCAACGTGCTGAAGGCGCACGGGGTCAGGAAGGGCGATCGGGTCACGATCTACCTGCCGATGATTCCCGAAGCCGCCTACGCCATGCTGGCCTGCGCGCGCATTGGCGCCATCCACTCGGTCGTGTTCGGCGGCTTCTCGCCGGATTCGCTGGTCAACCGCATCGAGGATTGCGCTTCAGCCCTCGTCATCACGGCCGATGAAGGCCTGCGCGGCAGCCGCACGGTACCGCTCAAGGCCAACACCGACACCGCGCTGGCCAAATGTCCCGGCGTGAAGAAGGTGATCGTGGTGCGCCGCACCGGCGGCAAGATCGACTGGGTCAAGGGCCGCGACGTCTGGTACCACGAGGAATGTGCCAGGGCGTCGGCCGATTGTCCGCCCGAGCCGATGAATGCCGAGGATCCGTTGTTCATCCTTTATACCTCGGGTTCGACCGGCAAACCCAAGGGCGTGCTCCACACATCGGGCGGCTATCTCGTCTTCGCCGCGATGACGCACCAGTACGTCTTCGACTACCACGACGGCGACATCTACTGGTGCACCGCGGATGTGGGCTGGGTTACCGGCCACACCTATATCGTCTATGGACCGCTGGCCAACGGCGCCACCACGGTGATGTTCGAGGGCATCCCGAACTGGCCCGACAGCTCGCGCTTCTGGCAGGTCATCGACAAGCACAAGGTCAACATCTTCTACACGGCGCCCACGGCAATCCGCGCGCTGATGCGCGAGGGCGAAGGGCCGGTGAAGAAGGCCAGCCGCAAGAGCCTCAAGTTGTTGGGCACAGTAGGTGAACCCATCAACCCGGAAGTCTGGCTGTGGTATCACCGCACGGTGGGCGATGGTCGCTGCCCTGTGGTCGATACGTGGTGGCAGACCGAAACCGGCGGCATTCTGATTTCGCCGCTTCCGGGCGCGACGCCGCTGAAGCCGGGTTCCGCAACGCGTCCGTTCTTCGGCATCACGCCAGCAGTGGTCGATGCCGAGGGCAACCTGCTGGAAGGCGCCTGCACCGGCAATCTGGTGCTGACCGATTCCTGGCCGGGCCAGATGCGCACGGTCTATGGCGACCACCAGCGTTTCGTCGACACCTATTTCTCGACCTACAAGGGCCGCTATTTCACGGGCGACGGCTGCCGGCGCGATACCGACGGCTATTACTGGATCACGGGCCGGGTCGACGACGTGATCAACGTCTCCGGCCATCGCCTGGGGACGGCAGAAGTCGAGTCGGCGCTGGTCGCGCATCCCAAGGTCGCGGAATCAGCCGTGGTCGGCTATCCGCACGACATCAAGGGCCAGGGCATCTACGCCTACGTCACCCTGAAGGTGGGCGTCGAACCGTCGGAGGAACTGCGCAAGGAGCTGGTGGCGCATGTCCGCAAGGAGATCGGTCCGATCGCGGCGCCTGATTTGATCCAGTGGGCGCCGGGCTTGCCCAAGACGCGTTCGGGCAAGATCATGCGCCGCATCCTGCGCAAGATCGCCGAGAACGAGTTCGGCAATCTCGGTGACACCTCGACGCTGGCCGACCCCGCCGTGGTCGAGGATCTCGTCGGCAACCGGATGAACCGCGGCGCCTGAACGGCGCCCGGATTTAACCCACCGCGGACCTGATCGGAGGACTTCCGCGGAGTCGCGCAACCCCTCATTTGGTATATGATCGCGTCGGGGCGAGGCGCGGGAATCGGCACTGCCGGTCGCCGCGGACGAGGGGGAGATGCTGCGCACTGACATGTCGCGCGACAACAGCCTGGTGGCAGAGGTCCGCCGGGCGAAATTCATCACGCCCTGGTGGCTTTCGATCCCGTTCGGCGCGGCCTTGCTGCCCGTCGTGGCCGCCGTGCTGGCGCCGCTGGCCGCAGTCCCGATCTATGGGGTGCTGTCGGCACTGCTCACCGAACCGGCGCTCAAGACCTACTTCTCCTCGATCATCACCATCCTGGCCTTCGCCTTCGCGGCCCTTCTCCTGTTCCTCTGGGTGCGGCTGGTCGAACGCCGGCCGTTCCATACCATCGGATTTCATGCCCGCGGCGCGCTGATCGGCATTCCGCTGGGCATTGGACTGGCGCTGATGTTTACCGCGCTGGTGATGGGCGGACTGTCGGCGACCGGCATGATGGTACCCGCAGCACCGGACGGCACGGTGCCCCTTGGTGCCGCGGCGATGCAAGGCGTTGGGATAGCGGCCCTGATGTATGCCGTCCAGGCCTCGACAGAAGAGATGATCTATCGCGGCTGGCTGCAAAACGTCATTGCCGTCCGCATCGGCCCGCCCATCGCGATTGCGATCGTCACCATCGCCTTCACCTGGGCGCATTCGCGCAACGACGGCTTCGGTTTGCTGCCGGGCATCAACCTCGTCCTCTTCGCGGTTTTCCTGTCGCTGCTGGCACTACGCACCGGCAGCATCTGGGCGAGCTGCGCCTGGCATGCGATGTGGAACTGGTCGCTGTCCAACGTCTGGGGCGTGCCGCTCAGCGGCATTCCACCGGAAGGCGGCTCGGTCATGACTTGGACGCTCACCGGACCGGCCGTTCTCACCGGCGGAGCCTGGGGTCCGGAAGGCGGGTTATTTGCCACCGCCGTGCTGACCGGCGGCACTGTCTGGGCGGCCCTGTGGGCCGGCCTGGGCACGCGGCCGGCAACCGCAACCCCGGCTGTGTCCCACGATGCGCGGCTGTCGGCTTATCGCGCACCGCACCGGCGATAGGCTATGGCCAGGTGCCTTCGAGGATCACCAGCGTCTTGGCGTAGACATAGGTGCGGACTTCCTTGCCGCTGAGCTCGAACGTGTCCTCGCCAAAGCGGCTGAACCGGAATTTGTCGCCCTCGAGCCGTTCCATCTTCCATACCGCTTCGGTCACGGGATAGCGCCCGCCCTCCACCCAGCGGCTGACAATCCCCCTGACCTCCACCTTCCACGTGTCCTGGCTCATGTCTCCGCTCTTGGCGCCCGAGGACGGCGCCCGGCCGGCCCACCCCAAGCCATGGCAATGTCCTAGCTTGCCGGGACCCTCTGCACAACGCAACCGCTGCGCCGCGCCCGGCCGGGCATAGGCACGCCGGCCGGCCGCGATCTTGCGCCGAGAATCCGGTGCTATTCCGCCGCCATGGGGCGCGGCGCGGCTGCTGGCGCCGGCCTTGGCCGGGTGATGACGGTCAGCAGCGATAACAGGATAAAGCCGCAGATCAGCGCGAAGATCAGCTGCGGTTCGCCGCGATCCATCAGCCAGCCGTAGAGCAGCGGCGAAACCATGCCGCCGATGTTGAACCCGGTGGAGACAAAACCGAACACCTTGCCGAAAGCGCCCGGTGGCGTGACGGCGCGCACCATCATGTCCCGCGACGGCTGGATGATGCCGTTAAGCAAGCCGCCGAGCGACATGGTGCAGATCAGCAGCACGGCGCCCAGATCGACCCAGCCCACCAGCGCGACCATGGTCGAGGTGGCCGCAAAGCACAACGCCGCGACCCGCTCGTGGCGCGCAGTCCTGTCGGCGATGATGCCACCGACGAGCACGCCGACAGCGCTCAGCAACAGGAACCCGGACAGCGCAAAGTTCGCCGCCGAAGCCGGCGTGCCGTGCAGGGCGCCCAGCGCCACCACCGAGAAATTCTGCAAGCCGCCATTGGCCAGCGCCAGCAGGCAGAAGAACATGAGATTGCGCAGGATCGGCCCGGACAGAAGCAGCCGCCAGCCATCGCCAGCCGATGGCGCTTCGTCGCGCGGCCGGGGCGCGGCAGGCGCTTTCCGATGGCTGAGCACGCCGCCCTGCACCATCAGCAATACCGCAACCGCCAGCCCCAGCCCCGCTGCCGCCAGAAAGGCGCCGCGCCAGCCCCAGGCGGCAGCACACAGCAGGACGATGGGCGGCGCCACGCCGCTGCCGAGGTAGCCGGCGAAGGTGTGGATCGAGAACGCCTTGCCGATGCGCTTGCCGTCGATGGTGGCCGACAGGATCGCGTAGTCGGCCGGGTGATAGACGGTGTTGGCCAGCCCGAGCAGCGCGAAGGCAAGGACCAGCATCCAGTAGCCGGGCACCAGCGCAGCCAGCGCGATGGCAGCAGCGCCCAGCAGCAAGCCTGCCGTCAGGATGGCACGCGGGCCGAGCCGATCGACCAGAAAACCCGCAGGAGTCTGCAAGGCAGCAGAAACGACGTTAAAGGCCGTCAGCGCCACACCGATCGCCGTGTAGCTGACGGCGTATTCCGTCCTCACCAGCGCGAACACCGGCGGCAGCAGCAAGATGTAAAAGTGGCTGACGAAATGCGCGGCGCTGATCAGGCCGATCACACGTCCATCACGCCGCCATGCCGACCCGGATTCTGCCACCCGTCGCACCGTCCTGCTATTGCGCAGACCGAAAATGGCGGAGCGACCCGGATGCCGCAACCCTCGCGGCGGCACGTCTGCCGTGAGGTGGCGGCATGAACGGCTGAAAGTGCGTCAGATCGTGACCTGACCGATACCGCCGCGGCGCGCGCCGGCATCGATGCTGCCCCACAGCACCTCGTGACCCGCAGGCAGCGCCCGGTTGTTGGGCATGGTCAGCCACAGCCTGAGAAGCAGGCGGTCGTGGCCGGAGGCCCGGTCGTCTTCGAACGGCGTGCGGCCATGATAGGTGACGTGGCTGTTGAGGAACTGGATGTCGCCGGGCTCCAGCGTCATCTCGAAGCAAAGCTCTTCCGCCAGCGCCATCAGCATGTCGATGGCCTCGCGTTGTGCCGCCGTCAGCTTCGGTACGCCGGGGACCAGCTCGGCGGCCTCGATGTAGGTGAGCGAATAGTGGCTGGTGAGGCGGCCATCGCGCACGCCGAAGATCGGCAGCGGATAGACGGTTTCCGCCTTGTCCGATTCCTCTCCCAGCCGGCTGCGCCAGACGTCCCGGTACATTACCTCCAGCAGATCGGGACGCCGTTCCAGAAAGGCGTTGTGCACCGCCGCCGAGCTGCAGATCTTGCTGATGCCGCCGGACCGGGCCTGGCGCACGCACAGCAGCGCCACGACGTCGGTACGGTCGGTGTGAAAGCGGAGCGCGCCGTTGGTGAGGGTGCGCGCATACGAGGACAGGAACGGCCGTCCATCGCCCTTGCCTTCGATCTGGCCGTAGCGCTGGCCGACGTCACCACCCTCGTCGCGGATGGCGCGCATCAGCTCGCCGCGCCGGTTCTGGAACACAGGCGTGCCCAGCCGCGTGCCAAGTCCGAAATAGATCTGCCGCAGGGCTTCCTCGTCATAGCGTGCTACGGGAAAGCCGCGCAGCTTGACCATGCCGCAGCCATTCTCGAGCTCATCGGCGATGTCGTCGAGCAGAGGCTGCAAGGTCGGCAACGGGAAATCCTCGCGACGGATCTCCTGCCACGCAAGACCGCGCTTGCGCACGCCCTCCAGCGCGGCATCGATCTCGGGCACGGCTTCGGCGGGAAAGTCGCGCAGCCAGCGCCGTGAGGTGGTCATCTCGCGACCATGCCAGGCGCACGGCCCAACGATCGGCGTGTGGTTCATTCGCGGCCTCGAAACAGCGGGACGTCCGGTCCCGGCAATCGCCGGCCTTCTATCACCCGCACCCGGCCCATGCCAACCCGCGTGCGGTCCGGGTGCCATGACTACCATTTGGGCTTGGGAAACAGCAGCGGCCTGGCTCCGCGCTTGTCCGCCGGATAGACGCCAACCACCTCGTCATCCTGCCACTGGCCGACCGCCCACGCGTTCTGGTGCATCTGGTCCTTGAAGTTGTAGACATCGGCGACCGTCTCGAATGTTCCGCGGGCAATGGTCTCCCGGATCTTCTTGCGGTCGATCTCGCCAGCCTGCTCGATGGCCTTTTGCAGGATCTGCAGCGTGGCATAGGCGCCGATGGCGCAGATATCGAGGCCACGACTGAACATGGCCTGATAGCGTTCCCTGTACGCCTTCTGCCCGCGCGCGGCGGGATCGACCGCGCCGAGCATCAGGACGCCGTTCTTCCTGGTGCCGAATTTTGCGGCGTAAACCGGCGACGAGGTGCCGATGCCGGTATAGTAGATCGGCGGGCTGAAGCCGAGTTCGTGCGACTGTCCGGTTACCAGCAAGGTGTCGGCGGGATAGCTGAACGCAAGGAATGCATCCGGGCCGAGCGCCGCCGCCTCGCGGATGTGCGGGGAGAGGTCCGAAACCCCCAAGGGATAGCTCTGGACGTAGACCACCTCCACGCCGTCCCGCCGGCAGGCGTCCTGCATCGCTGCCGCCAGATCGACGCCGGTCTGGTCGGCCACATGCATGATCGCGACGCGCCCCCTGATCCTGCCTTCCCCGGCAAGCGTGCTCACCATCGCTGACAACGGCGCTGTCGCCGGACCGGGCTGCACCAGCGCCCAGAATGACCACGGCCAGCGCGGTGCGCGTTGCGCGATGCGCGCCGCCGACGCCGCATGGTGGATCGCCGGGTAGCCATAGCCGTTCAGCACGGGCGCCGCCGCGAGGTTGGCCGCGGTGCCCCAGGGCGGCAGGACGAGATCGACCTTGTCGTCCAGGATCAGGCGCTCAACGAGGCGAGGCACCTCCTCGATCTGGCTGCGGTCGTCGTAGTCGACCAGCTCGACCGGGACCTTCATGCCGTACTTCTTCAGCATGATGCCGCCCGAGTCATTCACGTCCCTGGTCCACAGCCTGTACTGCGACCACGCCGCGAACTGCGCGCCGGGCGCGTTCGGCCCGGAGAGGGAGAGCACATAGCCGATGCGGATGACCTTCGGTGCCTGCGCGCGCGCCACCGATGGAAGGCTGCCCGCCGCCAGCAGCGACGCACCGCGCCTCAGGACGGTTCGCCTGCGCATGTGCTAACCAGGCTGAAGGTGCGCCCGGAAGGCGTCGCGTTTGGCGAGCAGCGCCGCGCGCAGTCCCGGGTCAGGTTCAATAAACCTTGCATCGGGTGACATGCGCGCGATGAGGGGTCCGCCGGTGCCCTGCCGCGCCAGCCGTGCGGCGCCCAGAGCCGGACCTTCCCGCGACGTGGCATGGATCACGAGCGGCACGCCAAGGGCGCTCGCGATCAGCTCTGCCCAGCGGCGGCTGCGGCTACCGCCTCCGGTAAGGACGAGCCGGCGGGCGCTGGCGCCGCTGGCGCGCAGCGCCTCGTGACCGTCGGCCAGCGCCAATGCGACACCTTCCAGAACCGCCTGCACCAGATGCAGCGGACCGGTGGCATAGGTCAGGCAGGAGAACGTCGCCGTCAGATGCGGATCGTCGTGCGGCGTGCGTTCGCCCGCCAGATACGGCGTAAAGACCGGCGTCTCCGCGGGCGAGAGACCGGCGGCTTCCACGCGCGCGATGAGCGCACCAACATCCTGCGCGCCCAGCAGCCTCGCGACCCATGCGAGGCTGCCGGCCGCGCTGAGAACCACGGCGTGCTGCGCGAACAGCCCCGACACCGCGTGCCGGTGGGTATGCATGCCGCCGCCGCGCGCCGGCACGAAGGCGTCGTTGGCAATGAAATAGACCCCCGAAGTCCCGAGACTGATGTAACCCTCGCCCGCGCGGACCGCGCCGACCCCGACACCCGCGCACATGTTGTCGCCACCGCCGCCGACCACGGGCGTTTGACGGTCGAGCTGCCAGCGTGTGGCCAGATCCGGCCGCACAACCCCGGTGATGTCCGTGCTCTCTGCCAGACGTGGCAACCAGGCGCGCTCGATGCCGCAGAAGCCGACGATGCCGTCATGCCAATCACCCTCGCGCGTGTCCATGAGCAGCGTCGCAGACGAATCGGCACGGTCGCTCGCGGCGTCGCCCGTGAGCTGCAGGCGCACATAATCCTTGGGCAGGAGGATGCGCCGGGTACGCCGCAGCGCTTCGGGCTCGTGGCGCGCCAGCCACAGCAGCTTGGGCGCGCTGAAACCGGGCATCGCGCGACAGCCCACGATGTCCGGAAAGTCGGCGAACCGCTCATGCAGCAGTTTACATTCGTCACCCGCACGTCCGTCGTCCCACAGCAAGGCGGGACGGATAGGCCGGTCGGCGGCGTCGAGAAGCGTCACCCCCAGCATCTGCCCGGAGAGGCCGATGCCCTTCACCGCCGCCATGGACTGCGGTGCATCTGCCGCCAGGCGGTCGAGCGCTGCGCATGTGGCGTCCCACCAGTCCTGCGGGTCCTGCTCCGACCACAGGGATCGCGGCCGCGAGATCGGCACAGCATGAGCGGCCTCGGCGATGATCCGGTCCGCCTCATCGACCAGCACCGCCTTGACGCTTGAGGTCCCTACATCGATTCCGAGATGCATGCCTGCCCCGCCTGGCCCGGATTTCTCATGCGGCGTTAACCCAAAGCGGCTTCAGGTTACGCACATATTGGCGTCCGTATACGTGGTCAACGATCGCCAGGACCGGGGTCCGGGGCGGAACGGAGACAGTCGGAGACAGAAACAGGGCGTTTGCCGGGAGCGCGGGCGTCCCGCCCGCCGATGCGGGCAAGATGCCAGGCAAGATGCCCGCGCTCCCAGCAGCCGCTTTTAAAGCTGTGCCTTGCTGCGCATGCGATGGAACGGAGACAGTCGGAGACAGAACGGGTGGCCTGGCGGGAACGGAGACAGCGGGAGACAGAATCATCGGCCTTCCCCCGCAGGGGGAAGGTGCCCCGAAGGGGCGGAAGGGGGATGGTGCAACACGTGCGGCGCCCGTGCTTGTGGCGGCATCCCCCTTCCGGCGCTGCGCGCCACCTTCCCCCTCCGGGGGAAGACAGCTTTGGGAGACAGTGGGAGACATTTTGCGCAAGACTTCCTCGCGTTCCCGCACCGCGGCCTCGCGCTGCTCCACCGCCTTCAGGCGCGCGCCGAGCTGCGCCTCGGCGACGCGCAGGGCTTCCTGCTGGTCCGGAGACGGCCGGCGACGCTGCAACAGCAGCATCAGCAGACGGTCGTTGTAGCTCCTGAACGAGCCGACCTGCTTGCCGCGATAGAATACCGGCTTTTCGACGCCCTCGAGCGCCCGGCGCAGCGCCTCGTCCTCCATCGCCTCGGTGGCGGCTGTCGTTGCGTCGTCCCATTGCCGCGCGAAGTCGGGGTCTCGCTGCCGCCAC
>QOCQ01000033.1 GCA_003574685.1 Rhodospirillaceae bacterium SYSU D60007 | reverse complement strand
GTGCTATCTGTTGTCATGGCGTGATCTCCGCCGGCGCGCTAACGCCGGTTGTTGCTTGTTGGTCCAAGCCGGAGATTACGCCTCCTTCAAATTCCAACCACTTCCGCGACAGCACCCAGTGTTGTCATCGGGCGGTGTGCCCTCCTCGCGCAACCCTGCCAGGAGGAGATTTGCCCACGCGCTGATCCTTTCCTTCACGTCAACCGGCAGCGGTGTGTTCCGACGCCCGAGAATGCTCCCCATCCGCCAGCCACCAGAGCGAACAAACTCGACGGTTGCGAATTCGCCCCCTTGCCATCGGAGGTATGCCCGCCGCCCTGTGCGAACGCGGCAGACCTTGCTGGCCAGGCAGTTCTGCATCCTGCGGCCTTCCCGGCTGAGCTCCTTCCAGGTCCGTAGCGGCTTGAGCATGGGCGAGCGCAGGAACTGGGCGGGAAGACCGAACGGCTTCCACGGCTTGTCGACACATTCGAAAAAGTAGTCCCAGAACGAGCCGATCGAGTTCACGCGCTTCGCTTTACCGAGCAGGGACGGCAGCATCTGACGTGGCGTTTCGCTCAAGGCTGCGGCCAGCTTCGACCAGTGAGCCGGCGACACATCGAGGGTGTTCAGGACGGCAACAACGGCCGGGATGCGAACCGGCTCCGGCACCAGCGATACCTGACGCAGCAGCATCGGCGAGATTTCTGCCAGGTGACCCAAGGTGCGGCGCGTCACGGCATGATCGGTCGCGGCGAACAGAAGACGCCAGTCCGCCTCATCGAATTGCGCGTAGTCGGTCCTGGGCAGCAACCTGAGCCGGCTTTTCCAGCCCCGCAGGCCCGACAAGCGGTCAAGAAGAACGGACCGGCTGGACGTCGCTATGTCGCGGTAAAGGGCGCGGCGCGCATCACGCGCATGATCGGCCACATGCGCAAAGGCAAGCGCGGCCGACGCGTAGGGCCGGAACATCGTGTCGGTCTCGCAAGACCATAGCTGTTCGAACGATGCGTCAGTCCGGGCCTCCTCTATGTACCTGTTGAGCATGGAGTTATAGCTAGCCTGCACAGGTATCAGAATTGGACACCTCGGCGACCGTCGGAGCCCATGGAATGCCGGGGAAGCAGGTCGGGAACTCCCCCGGACAGGCGCCGTTGGCTGCACTGATGGAAACCGGAGGTGGCCCATGCCTGACGACCTGGCACGCACGGTGGGCGCCGGCAGCCTGATCGCGGCCGACAAGCTGGTGGACACGCCCGTCTTCAACACTGCCGGCGAGAAGCTCGGCACCATCGAGCACCTCATGCTCGACAAGGTCAGCGGCCAGACCATCTACGCCGTGATGTCGTTCGGCGGCTTTCTCGGCATCGGCGAGGCGTACCATCCCCTGCCCTGGTCGACGCTGAAGTACGACGAGCGCGCCGGCGGCTATGTCGTGGACCTCGACCGCAAGCTGCTGGAGGCCGCGCCCTGGTTCGAGCGCATCGAGGATTTCCGCTGGACGCCGGAATACGGCCGCACGGTCGACCGCTACTACCGCGCGCCGCCCTACTGGACCTGAGGCGCGACGATGGGCGTCCGCTCCCGCGCCCGCGCGCATGGCGCGGAGCCGGGGATGCCGGAGCCGCGCCGCGAGCCCGCGATCGCGGCGATCTGGGACGACGTGCAGGGCTGCACCCGCTGTCCGCTCTACCGCAACGCGACCCAGGGCGTCGCCGGCGAGGGCGCCTCGCATGCGGCCGTCATGCTGGTGGGCGAGCAGCCCGGCGACCGCGAGGACATCGCGGGACGCCCCTTCGTGGGACCGGCCGGCCAGATCCTCGACAAGGCGCTGGCCGATGCCGGCATCGCGCGTGACGAGCTCTTCGTCACCAACGCCGTCAAGCATTTCAAGAACGAGCCGCGCGGCAAGCGCCGGCTGCACAAGCGCCCCAATGCTTACGAGATCGACCGCTGCCGCTGGTGGCTCGACAAGGAGCTCGATGTCGTCCAGCCCCGCGTGATCGTGGCGCTGGGCGCCACCGCCGGCCGCGCCCTGCTGGGCCGCCCCGTCAGCATCACCCGCGACGGCGCCACCGTGCACGAGATGGCCGAAGGCCCGCGGGTGGTGATCACCATCCATCCTTCCTACGTGCTGCGCCTGCGCGACGAGCCCGCCCGCCGCAGCGCCTACGACACGCTCGTGGCCGCGCTCAGCCGCGCGCGCGACACCGCCCGGCTGCCCCGCACCGCCGCCCGCCGCGCGGCGTAAGACAGGCCGCGCCCGCCGCACGTGCTCATCTGGCCTTCGCGGCGGACGTATTCCCGCCCTATCCGGGCGCTCAACTCCGCCTTATCCAGCGCCGTGCTAGCGCTCTAGATCGCCTTCCCGGCGGCAGTATCGGCGGCTTCTGAGCTGGCCGGACAGGGCACAGCCGTAGGAAGATGCTTGCTGAAGAGATCGGCGCCAAACTAATCGCACGCAGCAGCACCCTGCGGCTTTCGATCCACTGCGGACACAACATAGAGAGACAACATCACCCTGCGCCCGGTATCGCACTGATGGTCCCGTAACAGTCGCGGGTGGGCCGGTCGCGCACCGGCAGCGGTGGTTGGAGCCCAAGTCGCCATGTCGAAAAGGTTCTTGGTGGAGCCGGGGTACCTAGCCCGCATTGGTAGCTGCTGGTACGACAACCGGGTCACCATGTTCGTGGTCGAAGATGAGCGGGTAGAGATTTTCCGCCGTGCCGCCATGGGCAAGCCGCCGACTCACATCAGCTCGCATGACTATCGGGATCTTGATCCGGCATTCCCGCCTGTGGGCTTGTATCGGCTCGAGTGGCACTAGGGCATGCCGTTGCCCCTGTCGGTCGTGCCAGGAGACGCCGACGGCTGATCCAGCTCTTACCAGGGACCGCTACTAAGCTCACGGCGCGCGCTCCGCGTCGTGCCTGCGATACGGAACGGGGAACGATGCGGGCTTCTCTTGACCCCCCATCGGCATCTCGGAACAAGTGAGGATGCAATGTCGAAGTATACAGACAATGAAGTCGCGCGGTTCGAGCGGAGCAAGCGCTGGAAAAACAGCAAGCCCCTCTCTCCCGAGGAGCAACGACAGAAGATCGAGGAATTCAAGGCCAAGCAAGGAATAACCAAAATCGAAGATCTGGCTCGATCATCACAACCTCTCCGTCAGACACCTGAGACTTCCAAAGAGAAGGCTTCCGTAAACCCGATTTCGCGGGGTGTTTTATGACTGATACGGTTCAGGAAGAGACCATCAAAATCTTGGTAAGTGGCGAGGCGTCATGGGCTTCCGGTCGCGGCTGACAGGTGACGCAAGCCTTGCGCGGCACCACCGCCCGAAACCGATAGTCGCTTTCGGGCGTGACCTTGACCTCGTAGCTCGGGAACACCCTCTCGATGTCCCCGGTGTCGCGCCCGTACCAGCAGCCAGTCGCGTCCGGTGTCGGTTGCTGCGCCTGTATCGACGATGGAGAAGAAAGCGTCGTTCAGAAAGATCCACATAGTCGAGTCCATTCTAGTCAAGCTAGGTGAAGACAAGCCCACCTCAAGATGGGGTATACGCCGTCCTTGATGGTCGTGCTGTAGCTACGCGGGCACTGTCTCATCCTCTGGCGACGCCCCTCTGTCTTGCGCAGATGCGAGTAGCATCGCCGCCTCTGCCTCAGGCAGTGTCTTGCCAAGGCCGGAAGCCCATCTGAAGGGCGAGCAAGGCTGTCAGTATTGTCGGCTTCGCCGGGGTTAACATGGTGGTCGCCCTGGAGCTGCTCGAACTCGCAGCCAAGTTGTACCCAACCAAGCGACCTCGGCAAATATGCTACGAAGTTGCGGAACAAGACGCTAGCTTACTCTGCTGTGCCATTTTCTGCCCCCCGCACGTTCGTGTGTCTCGCCGGCGCCTGGATGGGTGGCTGGGCGTGGACGTTTGTCGCCGAGCGCCTGCGCGCGGCGGGGCATCGCGTGTTTGCGCCCACCTTCCGCGGGCTGGCGGAGCGTGCGCATGAGCTGTCGGCAGAGACGGGCAACGAGAGTTGCGCCGAGGACGCGATCGCCTGCCTGGTGGAGAACGACCTGCACCACGTGGTGCTGGTCGGCCATTCCTTCGGCAGCCTGATCGCGGCGCTGGTGGTGGACCGCATGCCCGAACGCGTGGTGCATCTGGTGATCATCGACGGCGGCATCGCGCGCGATGGCCAGTCGATCTTCGGGCGCATTCCGCGCGAGATCGCCGACAAGCGGCAGAAGCTGGCGCAGGCGATCAACGGCGTGCCGGTGCTGCCCTTCGCACCGGTCACCAGCCTGATCATCGACGACCCCGACCTGGCGCGCTGGACGCACCGGCAGCTCACGCCGCATCCGCTGCGCTGCTACACCGAGCCGATCCGGCTGCGCCACGCGCCCGGCAACGGCGTGCCGATGACCTATATCGCCTGCGTCAAGCCGCGCTATCCCGTGTCCGCCGGCAGCCACGAGCGGGTGCAGGCCATGCCGGAGGTGCGCTTCCGCCCGATCGCGGCGGGGCACAACTGCATCATCTCCGCACCCGACCTCGTCGTGGCGGAGCTGCTGGCGGTGCCGTAGGGTAGTGAGAGCGAGGACAACCTTCCCCCGGAGGGGGAAGGTGCCCGAAGGGCGGAAGGGGGATCTCTCAACGCGCACGCCGTGCTTGTGGCGGCATCCCCCTTCCGGCGCTTCGCGCCACCTTCCCCCTCCGGGGGAAGGAGAAAGAACTGCGCAAAGGCTACGCCGCCTTCCTCCTCGCGGTGGATTTCCGCCGGGTGGAGGCGGATTTGCGGCGGGCGGGGACCTTCTTGCCCTTGCGGCGGGCCTCGGACAGGCCGATGGCGATGGCCTGCTTGCGGCTCTTCACCTTGCCGCCGCGGCCAGCCTTGCTCTTGCGCAGCGTGCCGGCCTTGCGCTTGTGCATGGCCCGCTGCACGTCGCGTGACGCGGAGCGCGAATATCTGCGTGCCATGTTGCCTCCTTCCTGCGTTGCGTTGGGCAAGCCTTTCGTGAACGTGCGGGGCACGGCGAAAGTTGCCGTCCGGAACCGAAAGTCCGGCCGTACGTTGGCGGGCCGATGCGTGATTGGCAGCGGGGATAGAGCGATGAGCACGCGAAACTCGGGCATGCAGCAGTCCCGGCAGGCCGCAGAAGCGGGCCGCAAGATCCAGCGCGAGGCCGACGCGGCCAACCGCCGCGCCGACAAGCCGAAGGAGAAGCCGATGCAGGCGGGCGCGCAGCCCTATCCCGCGCCGCCCTTGCCGCCGCAGCACCAGGCCAAACCCGGCCGCGAGACGGAGCTCCAGCCGGCGCCGCGCTTTCAGGCCGCGGGCTATCGCGGCTCGAGCAAGCTCGAGGGCATGGTGGCGCTGATCACCGGCGGCGATTCCGGTATCGGACGCGCCATCGCCGTGCTCTACGCGCGTGAGGGCGCGCGCGTGGCTATCGTCTATCTCGACGAGCACGAGGATGCCGCGATCACCAAGCAAGCGGTCGAGGCCGAGGGCCAGCCCTGCATGACCATGGCGGGCGACGTCGCCGATCCGGCCTTCTGCCGCCGCGCAGTCGAGGACACGGTGAAGATGTTCGGCCGGCTCGACATCCTGGTGAACAACGCAGCGTTCCAGCAGCACGTGGCGCGCATCGAGGATCTGAGCGACGAGCAGTTCGACCGCACGCTGAAGACCAATCTCTACGGCTATTTCAACATGGCGAAGGCCGCGGTGCCGCATTTGCAGAAGGACGGCTCGATCCTCAATTGCGGCTCGGTGACGGGGCTGCGCGGCAGCAAGGAGCTGCTCGACTATTCGCTGACCAAGGGCGGCATCCACGCCTTCACGCGCGCGCTCTCCGCACACCTGATGGACCGCGGCATCCGGGTGAACGCGGTGGCGCCCGGTCCGGTGTGGACGCCGCTCAATCCCGCCGACAAGGGGGCGGAGAAGGTCGCGAAGTTCGGCCAGCAGACGCCGATGGGCCGCCCCGCGCAGCCCGAGGAGATCGCCCCCGCCTTCGTGTTCCTCGCCGCGCCATCCTGCTCAAGCTACATCAGCGGCGAAATCCTGCCCATCATCGGCGGCTATTGACGGTTGCGGGGCAAGACTCGTCATGGCGCGCCGGCTCTTTCTTGATCTCGATGGCGTGCTGGCGGATTTCGACCGCGGCGTGGAGATGCTGCTGGGCAAGCGGCCGGATCAGCTCCCGGCCCGGCGCATGTGGGCGGCGCTGGCGAAAGCGCCGGCGTTCTTCGCCACGCTGCACATGATGCACGACGCACAAATCCTGTGGGATTTCTGCCGGCCGCATCGTCCCCGGATCCTGACCGGCCTGCCGCGCGGCACCTGGGCGGCGCCGCAGAAGCGGCGCTGGGTCGCCAACATGCTGGGCCGCAACGTGGAGGTCATCACCACCATGTCCCGCGAGAAGCACCGCTTTGCCGCGCCCGGCCATGTGCTGGTGGACGACCGCGAAGCCTTGCGCGACGCATGGGAGGCAGCCGGCGGCACGTTCATCCACCACCGTTCAGCCGGGCGCACCATCGCCCAGCTTCGGGGGCTGGGCTTCGACGGCGCCGAACCCGACACCCGTCCACACGCCGCGTGAGGGCCTACGCTTCCAGCATTTCCGTGAGCAGTCGGGCACGGCAGACGCTGTTTATGCCGAGCGCGTCCGCACAGAAGCCTTCGACGCTGCCGTGGGTTTCGCGCAGCGCCGCAAAGGCCGCCTCCAGGTAGGCGGCGCGCGCCTCGATCAAGGCCGCGCGCGTCGCCGCGTCGAGCTCCAGGTATCGCCCGACATGCCCGGTCCATACTGCATTGGTATGGAGATAGTCGTCGAGAATGGCGGCCCAGGGCACGCCCAGCACCGACAACAGCAGGGCCGCGGCAAAGCCGGTGCGGTCCTTGCCGGCGGTGCAGTGGAACACCAGCGGCCGGCGCGCGCCGTCCAGCAGGGCCGTGAAAAGGGTCCGGAAGGCTGCGGCGCCATATCCCGGATAGTCGCGATAGTGCTCGATCATGAAGCCGGCAATCGCGTCAGGGGTCGCACCGCCATTCGCCAGCGCCGCACGGATCCGTTCGCCGACGCGGGGCTCGATGGCGGCGGCCATGATCTCGGCGCCGAGCCCGTCAAGCGCGTGCGGAGTCTCGGCCGCCTCGCTCACACCCCGCAGGTCAACGACCGTACGCACCCCCAAGGTGGCGAGCACGTGCCGGTCAGCCTGCGTCAGGCCGCCCAGATGCGCGGAACGGAAGACAAGGCCGTGGCGCACCCGCCGTCCGTCCACTGTCCGGTAGCCGCCGAGATCGCGGAAATTCGTGCAGCCCTCCAGGGAAACGATCCTGGGCAGGGCCGATGGAGCCTTGGTCGCATGTGGATTCAGCATGCGCGGGCAATAACCCGGAACATGTGACAATTGCTACCGCGGCATCTGCAAGCCTGTTTCCCGGCATGGACAGCCATCTGCAACTTCCGTGGCCTTCCCGCCGTTGTCTCCCGACAGCCAGGAGGTGGTTCGATGGCGCGGCCGACGTGGCAAGGACATCTGCGTCTGTCGCTGGTGACCTGTCCGGTCGCGCTGTACAAGGCGACCGAACCGAAGGCCGGCGTCAGCTTCAATCTCATCAATCCGGAAACCAAAAGCCGCATCCGGATGGTCGCCCATGACGCGACGACCGGCGAAGAGGTCGATCGCAAGAAGCTGGTGAAGGGCTACCAGGTCAACAAGAACCAGTACGTGCTGATCGAGCCCGAGGATCTCGACGCGCTGAAGCTCGAAAGCACGCGGGTGCTGGAGATCGAGCACTTCGTCGACGCCAGCGCCATCGACCGCATCTACTGGGACGAGCCCTACTATCTCGCGCCCAACGGCAAGACGGGAACCGAGGCCTTCGCGGTGATTCTCGCAGCCATGCAGGAGAAGGAGAAGGTCGCGCTGGGGCGGCTGGTGCTGAGCCAGCGCGAGCGCATCGTAGCTGTGGAACCGCGCGAGGAGCGCATGCTGGTGACCACGCTGCGCACGCATGACGAGATCCGCGATGCCGACGCGGCGACCGGCGGCGTAAAGCTGCCCAAGGCCGAGCGGCAGATGCTGGAGATCGCCGAGAAGATCATCGACCAGCAATCCGCGCGCTTCGATCCCTCGGAATTCACCGACCGCTACGAGAAGGCCGTCAAGGAACTGATCCGGCAGAAGATGAAGGGCAAGCCGGTGGCCACCCAGCCGCGCTTCACCGAGCCCAAGGTGGTCGATCTCATGGACATGCTGCGCAAGAGCCTGGACAGCACGCCGGGCCAGAACGGCCGGGCCACCAGGACCGGCCGCCGTCCGCGGGCCGCCTCGAAGCCGGCATCGAAGACGCGCAGGACGCGACGTGCAGCCTAGGAGGTCGCCATGCTCAAATGGGCGCTGATTGCGCTGGTTATTTCGCTGATCGCCGGCGCGCTCGGCTTCACCGGCATTTCGGAAGTGGCCGGACGGGTCGCGAAGGTCCTGTTCGCCGTGTTCCTCATTATCGCGATTGTCGTGGTGCTCATCGCCTTCGCCATCGGTGACGCGGTGTTCTGACAATCCCCACAGATAATTCCCTTCTCCCCGCCTGCGCGGGGAGAAGGACATAACGTTGATCATTGTCCGCCGCGGGCGGCGCGGCGTTTACGTTCCTCTTCGTCGGCGTTGAAGAGATATTCGTTGCCCTGGTTGACCAGGATCACCGTCGTCAGGTTCAGGGGCACGGGGTTGCTGCGATCGACCGCGAAGTCGATCAGGATCGGCGTCAGCGTGCCCATGGGCACGGTCGATGTCTCCGGTGGCCGTTGCACCACCGGCGGGATCTCGATCTCTTCCTCGCAGACCTGGCTGGAGATGGCGCAGTTGTTGAAGGTCTGCACGAACACCACCGGCTCGTCACGGCGCACCCCATCTGCATCGACAGTGACATTGGCATTGGCGAGCGCGGCTTGGAGCGTGGCGACGGTCAGAACAGAATCGCCGCCGTTGCCGACGAAGGTGGTGGTATCGGGATCTTGCAGCGGATCATCTGGTCCGGCGTTTTGGATGACAATGTTGCTCGGATCGAGCAGCAGCGTTCCGACGGTGCCGAGCGGCGCGCGCAGGTCGGCGGTGCCGCGATAGTCGAGGCGGCTCTTGCCCGACACCTCCGCGAAGCCGCCGTCGCCGCCCTGCGGGCCGCCGCGGGCGCTGATCGTGCCGCCGAACACCGTGGTGTTGTCGGCCCACACGATCACCGTGCCGCCGTCGCCCTTGCCCGTCGCATCCGCCTTGATCGTCGCCCCCTTGGCGACGGTGGTGTCCTGCGCGTTGGCGATCGGGCCCTTGCCCTGGTAGCTGCCGCCCAGATTGACCTTGCCGCCGCCCATCACGCCGGAGGAAGCGATTACCGCGTTCGACTTGACATTGACCGTACCGCCCTTTGCGGTCGCCACCACCTGGCCGCCGCGCTGGCCCGCGCCCTTGCCCGACACATCCAGCGTGCCGGTGACGTTCACCGTGCCGCCCTCGCCGCCATCGAGGATCAGCACCCCGCCCTGCTGGCTCACCGCCTGCGCCCGGATCGCGCCGCCCACGTTCACCACGCTGTCGACCACGTCGCCCGCCGCACGGGCCGTCATCTGCACCACGCCGCCATCGGCGTTGATCTTTCCCGTGTTCGAGGCCAGCGCCACCTTCCTGCCCTGCGCGTCCACCGGCTGGCGGCTCACCGGCTGGCCGAGCTGGAAGTTGATCAGCCCGTCGCCCGCCAGATCGACCGTGAAGGTTTCGGCGCCGCCGATCGTCACCCGGCCCAGCCGGGCATTGATGGTGCCGCTGTTGGAGGCCGAGGGACCCACCAGCCCCACCAGCCCGCCCTCGCGCACGGTGATGGTGCCGGCGTTGCTGATTGCGGCATTGGCGTTGGGCGAAGCGGCGTCGAACGTCACCTTGCCGCCGGCCATGAAACGCTGCGGGTCGGTGATGCTGGCGGTCGAGGCCACCAATGATCCGACGTTGACCTGCGCGCCGTTGGCGAAGACCACGCCCGACTGGTTCACCAGCACGATCTGGCCATTAGCCGTGAGTTGGCCCGCGATCACCGAGGGGTCGGGGCCGGTCACCCGGTTGAGGGTCACGGAACTGGCGCCGGGTTGGTTGAAATCCACCCGCGAATCATGGCCGATCGAGAAGCTGCGCCAGTCGATGACGCCGCGGCTGCTGCTCTGGTTGACCGTGACCTGCCGGCTGCCCGCCTTGATCGTGGCCTGGCCCGCCACCACCTGGCCGCCGGTCCGGCACCTGCGCATACGCCGGCGTCGTGAATGCCAGCACCCCCCAGCTCACCAGCGCCGACAGCGCCCTCGCCGCGAGGAGGCGCTGGCGGAACGCATGACGTGGCAGCTCCCCAACACTGTTCATCAACGGCCATGTCATGATCAGCCTCAAAGCCACTCCTTTGCGCGCAGTACATCATCTGCGCCGCGCAGCTTCCAAGCGCATCTTCATTCACTCGCGAGCAAACGAATCAATTCACAACCGCGCCCGATGCAGCGCATCAGCGGCGACGAATGTCTGTCGGACCTTGTGGTGCCCAGGCGAGATCGCTCTTCACGGTCTGCATGATGAAGCTGGAGCGGCTGCCCTTGACGCCGGGCATGCGCAGCAGGGTGCGCAAGGCGAACGCGCTGTAGGCATCGAGATCTGTCGCCTGCACCAGCAGAAGGAAGTCCATCTCGCCCGTGATCGCAAAGCACGCCACGACCTCAGGCTGCTGGCGGATGGCTGCCTCGAATGTTTCGACAACCGCTTCCGAATGGTCCTCCAGTGTCACCTCGACCAGGGCCTGAATGCCTAACCCCAGCATTTTGGGATCGACCAGCGCGGCATAGCGCGCGATCACGCCGCGTGCCTCCAGCCGCTGCAGCCGCCGAAGGCACGGCGTCGGCGACAGACCGACTCGAGTGGCCAGTTCCACCACCGGCAGGCGGCCATCGTTCTGGAGTTCGGCCACGATTCGGCGGTCGATATCGTCCAGCGGCCGATATTGCAGCTTTTTGCTCACATCGGGGTGCGTTTGTAGCAAATTCGCTCAAGCCTGGCTAGATTCAAGGGTCAATTCGCAGGGATTCACTCGGGCATCGTTGTGTACCCTTGCGCCTATGAACCAGCGCGATTCCTCGCCACTTCCACCCGTCACCGGTCTGCGCGGTGACTACAGCCGCATGGCGTCCGACTGGACGGTGCCGCAGGATCCGCGCGCCTACAGCAGCGAAGAGCAGGACATCTGGCGGACGCTGCTGCGCCGCCAATCGCGATTGGCACGACAGCACGCCTGCGCGCAGTTCCTCACCGGCCTCGCGCAGCTCGACATTGATGAGCGCATTCCCGACTTCGCGCGCGCCAGCGATGTGCTTGCGCGCCGCACCGGATGGCGCGTCGTCGGTGTGCCCGGGCTGATTCCGGATGACATGTTTTACGCGCATCTCGCCAACCGGCGATTCCCTGTGACGGTGTGGATCCGCCGGCGCGACGAGCTCGACTATCTCGTCGAGCCCGATCTGTTCCACGATTTCTTCGGTCACGTGCCGCTGCTCGCCGACCCGGTGTTCGCGGACTACATGCAGGCCTACGGCCAGCGCGGCGTGGAGGCGGGTGCCGCCAACGTCCATCGCCTGGCGCGGCTCTACTGGTACAGCGTCGAATTCGGCCTCTTCCGCAGCGATGCCGGGCTGAAGGTATTCGGCGCCGGAATCATCTCCTCGGCGAAGGAGACGCTGTATGCGATCGGCTCGCCGGTGCCGGCCCGCATCGCTTTCGATGCCCGCCGGGTGATGCGTACCGCTTACGAAATCGACAAGCTGCAGCGTACCTATTTCGTGCTCGACGACTTCCGTCAGCTCTTCGAGGCCACGCAGGTGGACTTCCCCTCGCTCTACGCGGAGCTGGCGCAACAGCCGGAGATCCCGACCGGCGCGGTGTTGCCCGGCGAACGCCTCATTCCGCTTGCAGGACTGCGGCAAGCCGCCTGACGCCTGACACAGAAAGACCCCGGGTACACCGCCCGCGGGTGCGCTAGTTATGTCAGTCCACCGCAGGAAAGGGAGCGCCATGGTCGCGCTCCTGTCCAGTGGGCTGCAGGGGCGAAGGGATGGCGCTGGGATCCGACGGTCGGCAAGCATCTCCTCCGCGCACACGGATCAGTCTGGGCCCCGCCGGCACCTCGAGTGCGGGCAATGCGGGCGAGACAAGGACCGACTCCGGCAAGCGCAGCCGGGTCGTGAATCTGGGTCCGCCCGAGCCCGCCGTTGCCGCACGCCCGCGGCCGTCGGCCGGCGAGCGGCCCGCAGCAGCCCGCCTCGCAGCGGTCGCACCTGCAGCCGCACCGGCACCGGAAAAGCCGCCCCAGCCCCGTCTTGTGGTGTCTGCGCCGACGGCAGAGCGCACCGCCGCGCCACGCCGCGCGCCGGCAGGTCCACGCCGTGCCTTCGACCTCGCGAAGCTGGCGCAGCAGATGCAGCAGGTGCAGGCCCGCCGCCGGGAGCTGCGCCGCGCGGTCGAAGTCCACGAACGGCTCATCGCCAATCTCGAGGCGGCGCTCGCCCGGCGCGAGCGCCCGGTGATGAACTGGCTCCGCCGCAGCGGACCCGACGAAATCGAGGACCGCCTTGCGGCACAAATCGAGGAAGTTGATTCGCTTCGGCGGCAACTCGATGACGCCGTGGTCGAAGCCAACTTCCATCTCGATGACGCGGCGCGGAAGCTGTTCGCCGAAGCCGCCCGGCGGTTCGATGTGCTGCGCCCGGCGCGACCAGGAGACGCCGTATCGTCGGGCGACCCGATGATCGCGAGTCCGGTGACACCGCTGCACCTGCACCATCCTCGCGGTCGCGATGTCCTGATCTTCCCTTGGTTCGTGGCCGTCGCGAGCGCCGGGGACACGCTGGTGCCGCACGACATCCGCCAGCTCTTCGTGTCGACACGCGCGAAGCGGACAGGCGGGCCGGAGACTGATGATGGCGGTGGCGTGCTGCTGGCTACGCTGCCGAACGGGTTCGATGAAGCCTGGCGCTTCGACAGCCACGTAAAGTGCGAGGCGTTTGCCGCGGCGCTCGATGCCTATGTCGCCTCATTGCCGGCCTTGCCGCCGCCCGAACCCGCGCCGGCCACCACGGTAACGACGATCGCGCGCGCGGTACCGCAGCCCGCCCCGGCCGCACCGCCACCTCTGCCGCCCCCCGCAGTCGAAACCGCTCCTGCGGAGTCGGCCGCCCTTGATATTCCGTCGCCTACGACACCGGCCGAAGCGCGCGAGAGCAAGCCTCCCGTCGATCGCGAAACAGAGGAACCGCCACCGGGCGAGGGGCTGCTGTCGCTTCTTGAGGCATCCCCTCCGGAACCCGAGGAGCCGCCGCCCGCAATCGACATCGCCGATATTCCCTGGCCGCCCGACAGTGCGACGGCCGCCGGCCGCGAGCACTGGGCAGAGCCGCTCCCCTTCTCGGGGCAAGGAGCAGGGGTTGCCGACAGCCCGCCCGCGGCCACGGGGCGTCCCGCTGACGGCAGTGCGGCACACTGGGCAGAACCGCTGTCGCCGGATCAGATCGCTGTCTGGCCGGTGATCCGGCCGCGGCCGGTTTCGACACCTCCCGCCTCACCCACGCCACCCGACATCACGGCGGCGCCGGCGTCACCGGCACCAGCCACGCCGCCGGCAGCGACCGCAAAGACGCCAGGACCATCGCCGCTGGCGGGCATTCGCCGGGCGGTTGTTGCGTCCTGGGCCAGCGCCCACGGCGCGATGGCACCGCAACTGGCGCGCGGACTGGCCAGCCTGCGCGATCTCGCCACGCGGCAAGTCGGGCAGTTGCGCACGCGCCGGATCAACAACCCGCCACAACCGGCGTCGCGGACCACGGAGCCGATCCGGGCGCAGCGCTCCGTGCCGCCTCTTTCGGCCGTACAGCGCGGCAACCGTACCGGCCTTGTACTGGCTGCAGGCATCGTGCTGGCCGGCGCGCTAGCGGCGACGTCGCCCTTGCTGTGGCCGAAGGACCCCGTCCCGGCAGCACTACAAGGGCCGGCAGCGTCTCCCGGCCCGGAGGCCAGGACGGGAATGCCCCAGGCCGCGGCGATTCCCGCCGGAACGCAAGGAGGGCCACCGCCAGCCGCGGATCCGCCGCTGCCTCCGTCTCCGGCGGCACCAGCGCAGACGCTGCCATCCACAACGGAATTGCCGCCGCGTCCCACCGCCACGGCGCCGGCTGAACCGCTAACGTACCGGCAAGTCTTGCAGCTTCAGGATCGCCTGAGAATGCTGGGCTTCAACCCCGGCCGCAGCGATGGGGTCGTGGGTCCGCGTACCATCGCGGCCATACGCGAGTTCCAGGCAGCGCATGGATTTCCGGTAACCGGCGTTGCCGATACGAAACTGCTGGAGGATGTCCTCTTCATCCAGGCAGCAACCATGAGCAAGCCGGGCACACGCTGAATCAATCGAGCATGCCTGTGACCCGGGGCAGCCATAGCGACAGCTCCGGAAAGGCGATGCACAGCACCAGCCCGATCACCTGCAGGACCAGGAACGGATACATGCCGGCGTAGACGTCGGCCATGGTGCAGCCGGGCGGCACCGTACCCTTCATGTAGAACAGCGTGGCGCCGAACGGCGGTGACATGAATGCCGTCTGCAGGTTCACCGCGACCAGTGTAGCAAACCACGGCATGAACCAGGCTGCATTGCCAAGATGAGAACCGAAATCGAGCCTTGCCAGAATCGGCGCAAAGACCGGCAGCACGATCAGGCAGATCTCGATCCATTCAAAGGGAAAGCCCAGCAGGAAGATCAGCACCATCACGAAGATCAGGACTTCCCACTTGGTGTCGATACCCATCAGGCTGAGCGTGCTGAGCATGAGATCGTCACCGCCCAGCTCGCGAAAGATCAGCGAGAAGCCGGTGGCGCCAAGGATCACCATGAACACCAGGCCGTTGGCGCGGCAGGAGTCGCTTATGGCGCCCCGCAGCATCGGCATATCCAGCCGGCCGTTCATCCATGCGATGATCAGCGCGATCAGGCAGCCCACGCCCGAGCTCTCGGTCGAGGTGGCGAAGCCGGCGAAGATCGAGCCCAGCACCACGACCATCAGCAGGGTCATCGGCACCATCCCTCGCAGGACGATGCCCAGCAGCTCGCCATACGATTGCGGCAGCGCCGCCGCCGACAGGCGGGGCGCCCGTGCCGGCTTGAGGACGGCGACGCCGAGGATGTAGAGGAGATAGAGGCCGGAAAGGACGAAACCCGGAACGGCCGCCGCCGCAAACAGCGAGCCTACGGATGTGCTCAGCATCTCGCCCATCACCACCAGCATGATGGAAGGCGGAATGAGGATGCCGAGCGTTCCCGCCGACGCCACCGTGCCGATCGACAGCCGCTTGTCGTAGCCGCCGGCCAGCATGGCGGGCAGCGAGATCAGGGAAAGCATCACGACAGAGGCGCCGACAACGCCGATAGGTGCCGCGAGAATCGTGCCCATCACCATGACGGCGATGGCGAGCCCGCCCGGAACGCGCCGCATCAGGACCTGCGTCGCATTGAGCATATCCTTGGCGATGCCGCTGCGTTCGAGAATGGCGCCCATGAAAATGAACATGGGCAGCGACACCAGCACCGGATCAACGGCGACACCGCCCCAGATGCGCAGGACGATGCTCTTCAGCTTCACCAGCGCGAAGCCGGGGTCGAGCATCCAGGCGATCACTGCAAAGATCAGCCCGGTACCGCCCAGCACGTAGGCAACCGGATAGCCGCAGAAGATCACGATGAACATCGTGACGAACATGATCAGCGCGAGGTGATCGGCGAACCACTCGATCATGCCGGCACCGCAGCGCCCCCACTTGCCTTTCCCCGGAGGGGGAAGGTGCCCGAAGGGCGGAAGGGGGATGGCTCAACACCTTCGGCTTCTCGCCTTTGAAGGTAGTGCTTGCTGAGGCATCTCCCTTCCGGCGCTGCGCGCCACCTTCCCCCTCCGGAGGGGGAAGGTTCATGGGCAAGTGGTTGCGATTGCGATGCCCGGCTTTCAGCCACTGGCGGCCCTCACATCGGCTCTATGGCCTTGTCGAGCGGCAGACCGCTGGTCTCGCGCCTTGTGTAGCCGAGATGATAGCCGACCAGCCGCACGGTCATGGCAAGGGTGGCGACCAGCATCAGGACGAGCCCGGCAGAGAACAGGCCCTTGATGAACCACCGCCAGGGAATGCCGATGACGGCCTCGGATGTCTCGCTGGTCTTCCAGGAGTCCCAGGTGAATTCGAGTCCGTAGTGCACGCAGACATAGCCGTACGGCAGGGCAAAGACGAGGCAGCCGATCAGTTCGATCCAGGCCCGCTTGCGGAACGACAGGCGTTCCGTCACGGAGTCGACACGCGGATGCGCATTGAGCAGGTAGCAGTAGCCCAGCCAGCCGCTGAACAGCACCGTGTGCAGGTGCCATTCCAGCTCCTGCAGCCGCGTCGAGCCAAGCTCCGGAAGCTGGATTCCGGCCTTGCGTGTGGCGACATCAATGCAGATCACGCCCATCAGCACGAGCATCAGCCAGCCCGTCGCCTCGGCGATCCAGCCGAGAAGGCGTTCGGCTGCATCGGCCGCCGCAAGCAGGGTTTTCATGCCTACGCCCTAGTCGAGGAATCCGAAATAGCGCGGCAGGCCGAGGATGATGTCGGGGAAGATGATCGCCAGCGCAAGGGCGATGAGCTGCAGCAGCACGAATGGAATGATGCCGCGATAGATGTGCCGCATGGTGACGGATTTCGGCACCGTCCCCTTCATGTAGAACAGCGCGAAGCCGAAGGGCGGCGTGAGGAACGCGGTTTGCAGGTTGACCGCCACCAGCACCACGAACCACAGCATGAAATCCTTGTTCGTCGCCAGGTGCGGCGTGAAATCGACCTTTGCCAGGATAGGCGCAAAGATCGGCAGCACGATCAGGCAGATCTCCAGCCAGTCAAAGAAGAAGCCCATGATGAACACCAGCGTCATCACGAAGATCAGGATCGACCAGCCGGTATCGATGCCGGCGGCGGCCAGCAGCTCGGCCACGACATCATCGCCACCCAGGGCGCGGAAGACGAACGAGAACAGGGTCGCGCCAAAGACGATGAAGAAGACCAGCGCATTGGTGAGCGCCGAGCTTTCGATGACCTCCCTGATCATTTTCAGGTTCAGTCTCCTGTTCCACCACGCCAGCAGCAGCGCGCCGGCGCATCCGGCGCCGCCTGCTTCTGTGGGCGTGGCGAATCCGCCAAAGATCGAGCCGAGAACGACGAAGATGAGGAACGAGGGCGGCAGGAAGCTGCGAAAGACCATGCTCAGGAACTCGCCCGTGCCCTGCGGTCCCGCATGCGCGGCCAGCGGCGGCGCCATCTGAGGCCGCAGGAAGGCAAGGATGCCGATGTAGACGACGTACACGCCCGACATGATCAACCCGGGCAGCACGGCCGCCGTGAAGAGGGTGCCGACCGAGATGGTCATCAGGTCGCCCATGATCACCAGCATGATGCTGGGCGGAATCAGGATGCCCAGCGTGCCAGCCGACGCGATGGTGCCGACGCTCAGCTCCTTGGAGTAGCCGCGCTCCAGCATGGTCGGCAGGGCAATCAGGGTGAGCATGATCACGGACGCACCGACGATGCCGGTGGTCGCGGCCATGATGGTGCCCATCAGCGTGACGGCCATGGCGAGGCCGCCGGGGATGCGCCGCAGCAGCACCTGCAGCGCCTTGAGCAGCTCGTCGGCCACGCCACTACGCTCCAGGATCGTGCCCATGAACACGAACATGGGCACCGCGATCAGGACCTGGTTCTGTACGGCCTGGCCCCAGATGCGCGGGATCAGCGCCTGGAACTGGGCGGGGTGAAAGACGTCGAAGATAATACCCAGCACCCCGAAGCCCAGCGCCACGCCGCCGAGCACGAAGGCCACCGGGTAGCCGATGAACATGATCACCGTGAGGACCAGAAACATCAGCACGGCGAGATGGGTGGCGATCCAGTCGTACATGGCCGTTCCCCCGCTTTCAGTGGCTGGCGCCTGGCGGTGCGGCCCTGGCGGCCAGCTCCGGCGATCCGAAGAGAAAGACCAGACGCCGGCTCAGCACCGATGCCACCGCGAAGCACAGCAGCAACAGGCCAAGGAACAGGCATGACTTGATGATCCAGCGGTACGGCAGACCGTTGGGTGCATCGGAGCTTTCGTTCTGCACGAAGGAGATCTCGGCGTACCAGAACGCGAACCACGTCGCGACCAGGCAATAGGGGATGGCGAACAGCACGATGCCGAACACCTCTAGCCAGGCCTGCCGGCGCGCCGGCAGATGGCCGGTGAACACGTCAATGCGCACGTGCACGTTGCGTACATAGGCGTAGCCCAGCCAGAACAGGAACAGCGCGCCATGCAGGTGCCATTCCATCTCCTGGATCGGCGTCGATCCGAAACCCGGAAGCTGAAAGCCGATCTTGCGGGTCAACACGTCCCAGCAGATCACCACCACCAGCGCGACGAACAGCCACCCGAAGGCACGCGCGATACGTTCAAGCCAGCGATCGACCGAATCGCTGAATGCCAGCAACGAACTCATTTGAAGCTCCTGCCCCGCCAGTTCCCGACACAAGGCTGCGCGGCCCCTCTGCCGTGGCCGCGCATGCCATCTTCCGTTCGCTGTGGTGCGTCAGTCGCGCAGGTAGCCGCGCTCGCGCCAGAGGCTATAGGTCTGACGGAAGGAATTCAGCGAGTCCCAGGCCTTCTTGAATTCCGGGCTCTTGTCGGCCTGTTCCTTGGCAACCTCTTGCCAGGCCTTCCTGTAAGCGTCGAGGAACTCCTTGTTCCACGTCATGAAGTTGACGCCCTTGGCCTTCAGTTCCTGCATGGCCTGGCCCTGTGCGTACTCGGAAAGACCGATGCCGCGCAGCGTGGTGGAGTCGCACGCCGCCTGGATCTGCGCCTTCTGGGTGGCGGAGAACGAATCCCACTTGGCCTTGTTGATGATCAGATCGCCGAAGGTCGATTGCTGGTGCCAGCCGGGGAAGTAGTAGTACTTGGCTACCTGATAGAAGCCGAGGCTGAGGTCCATTGCCGGCATGGAGAACTCGGTGGCATCAATCGTCCCGAGCTGCAGCGCCTGAAAGATCTCGCCGGCTTGCAGGAGCTGCGTGGCCACGCCAAGCTTTTGCATGACATTGGCGCCCAGCCCGAAGAAGCGCATCTTCAGGCCCTTCAGGTCCTCAAGCGTCTTGATCTCGCTGCGGAACCAGCCTGACGCTTCGGGCGCGATGACATGGCAGATCAGCGAGTGGATGCCGTACTTGGCGTACAGCTCCTGCAGCATCTTCTCGCCGCCACCGAACTTCATCCACGCCATGTACTCGCCGGTGTCGGGACCGAAGGGCACGGTCGAATAGACGGCAAAAGCGATGTCCTTGCCCGTCCAGTAGCCCGGCGTTGCCCAGGCCGCATCAAGCGAACCGGAGGCCACGGCATCGAACGCCTGACCCGGCGGAACCATGGCGCCAGGCTCGAAAAACCTCGCGTCAATCGAGCCTCCGCTGATCGTCTTCATTGTATCGACGAGATGCTTCGCGTTCGGCCCCAGGATCTGGAGAGACGACGCAAAGCTGGACTGGACGTTGAACCGGACCTTCTTGTCCTGGGCCCCCGCGGCCAATGGCGCGGTTGCCACCGCCGCCGCCAGGACAGCGCACGCTGCGTACCTTCCGAAACCCATCTCATTCCTCCCTACGTTGAGCCCGAAGGCCATTCGCAGGGAAGGCGATCACAAGGGAATCCGCGCCTGTATCACGCCGGAATCAGAATGATACGTGCTTCCCGGATTCTCTGTGCAACACGACGCCTCGCCTCCCGAGCGACGCCGGCGGTTGTTGAGCCGGCATACGGCCGTTGACCAGCCGCAATTCCAATTTGATGTCAGAGTGTCGAAAAGCTCCGGCCCTGTCAAATTGCCGCTGTCGGTCGCCACGCTGTATCATGTCGGCGGATGTCCATGACCGTGAAATCCTGCATTGATGCCGCGATGCTGCATGCGCGGCTGGCCGCGCTGGCCAGGATCGGCGCGATTGAAGGCGGCGGCTGCGCGCGCCTGGCGCTGACGGACGAGGACAAGGCGGGCCGCGATCTGGTGGTGGGCTGGATGCGCGAGCTGGGTCTGGAGGTCACCATCGACTCTATCGGCAACGTGTTTGGCCTGCGCCGCGGCAAGGAGGCAGGACCGCCGGTCATGACGGGCTCGCACATCGACACGGTCCGCACCGGCGGCCGGTACGACGGCAACTATGGTGTGCTCGCCGGGCTGGAGGTCTGCCGTGCGCTGGACGCGGGTGGCATCGTGACCCGCCATCCGCTTTGCGTCGCCTTTTTCACCAACGAGGAGGGGGCCCGCTTCCAGCCGGACATGATGGGCAGCCTCGTGCACGCCGGCGGCCTCACCCTGCAGGAAGGCTGGGCCGCGACAGACACAGCAGGTGTGCGTCTGGGCGACGAGCTGGTGCGCATCGGCTATCGCGGCCCCGCGGCGCCGGGCACGATCAGGCCGCGCGCCTATGTCGAGCTGCATATCGAGCAGGGACCGGTGCTCGAGGAAGCAGGCGTGACGATCGGTGTCGTGACTGGCGTTCAGGGCATCTCCTGGCATGAATTTGTCGTCACGGGCGTTTCTGCGCATGCCGGCACCACGCCCATGCGCCTGCGCCACGACGCGGGCTATGTCGCCGCCGCATCCGCCGCCTTTGTGCGGCAACTCGTTGACGAGATGGGCGGCGCTCAAGTCGGCACGGTCGGCGTCTGCGAGCTGCGCCCCAACCTGATCAACGTCATTGCCAACCATGCCCGCTTCAGCGTCGATCTGCGCAATACCGACGAGCAGTTGCTGCAGGCGGCCGAGCGGCGCGTTTTCGCGTTCATCGAGGAGACCGCCGCGGCCGAAGGCGTCGCCGTAAGCCGCCGCCGGCTGGCGCGCTTCGAGCCGGTGGAATTCGACCCCGCGATCATCGACAGGGTGGGGCGCATTGCGCAGGCGCAGGGCCGTTCCACCATGCGCCTGCCCTCCGGCGCGGGTCACGACGCACAGATGATGGCGCGGCTGTGCCCTGCCGGCATGATCTTCGTGCCGAGCGCGAAGGGGCTCAGCCACAACGTTGCGGAGTACACCGCCCCCGCCGATCTCGAGGCGGGCGCGGCGGTACTGCTCGATGTCCTGCTGGAACTTGCGGAGGAATGAGATGCCGCGTTACCTCACCGTCGGCGCCGCCCAGATGGGGCCGATCCAGCGCAGCCACAGCCGGAGGGAAGTCGTGGAGCGCCTCATCGCACATTTGCGTGAGGCGAGGCGCATGGGCTGCGAGCTGGTGGTCTTTCCCGAGCTGACGCTGACCACGTTCTTCCCACGATGGTGGATGACCGACGAGGCGGAGATCGACAGCTTTTTCGAACGCGAGATGCCGGGCAATGAAACGGCACCCCTGTTCACCGAGGCGAAGCGGCTGGAGCTGGGCTTCTGCCTCGGCTATGCCGAACTGGCGCAGGAGGATGGACGCACCAGACGGTTCAACACCTCGATCCTGGTCGAACGCGACGGCCGCATCGTCGGCAAGTACCGCAAGGTCCATCTGCCCGGTCATGCCGAGCACGAGCCGCAGCGGCCGTTCCAGCACCTGGAGAAGCGCTACTTCGAGCCGGGCAATCTCGGCTTCCCCGTGTTCCGTGCCTTCGGCGGCATCATGGGCATGTGCATCTGCAACGACCGGCGCTGGCCGGAGACCTACCGGGTGATGGGCCTGCAGGGCGTCGAGATGGTGATGCTGGGATACAACACGCCGCTGCACAACCCGCCGGCACCCGATCACGACGAGCATAGCGGGTTTCACAACCAGCTCTCGATGCAGGCAGGCGCCTACCAGAACGGCACGTGGGTGATCGGTGTCGCCAAGGGCGGGACGGAAGAACGCGTTCCCAGCCTGGCCGACAGTCAGATCGTGGCGCCTTCCGGCAAGGTCGTGGCGCGGGCTGCCGGCGACGGCGACGAGCTGATCGTGTATCGCTGCGATCTCGACGCCGGCAAGAGCTATACCGCCACCACCTTCAACTTCGCGCGCCACCGCCGGCCCGAGGCCTACCGTCTCATCGTCGAACGCAAAGGCGCCGAGCCGCCGCCGTGACTCCGCTGAGACGTCCCGACGGCAGAAAAGCAGCTTCATGGTGAGCCTGTCGAACCATGAAGCGAGCCGCACTGCCGCTCTGCGACGCCTTCATGGTTCGACAGGCCCACCATGAAGACTGTTCGACAGGGCTCACCATGAAGACCCTTTTGACATTATTGTTGGACAGCAAACTGTTTTCAGCCCCACAATCGCAGTGAGGCCCTGACGAGGGATGCGGGATGGCGGGCGTGAACGGCGCGGTGCGCCGCAGCAAGCCGGGCAAGGTCGCACATATAGCGCGCGGCATAGCCGCCGTGCCCGCGGCCGACATGGTGCGCATGGGGCCGCTGGCGGATTTTATCGGCTTCCATTTGCGCCGGGCGCAGAACGCCTCCTTCCAGGCCTTCGCGCGCCGCGTCGGCCAGACCGACCTCAGTCCCGGCACATTCGCGTTATTGACTCTGATCCGGCACAATCCCGGCATCAGCCAGACGGCGCTCAGCCGTGCTGATGGCCGTGACAAGTCGAGTCTCACGCCGGCGCTCGCCGCCCTTGAGCGCCGCGGCCTGATCCTGCGCCAGCGTCTGCCCGAGAACCGGCGCACCTACGCGCTCAGCCTCACGCGGGCTGGCGGGCTGGTTCTCGCCAAGCTTGAGCGGCATGCCCGGGCACATGACCGCCGCCTTGACCGGATCGTTGGACTTCAACGCAAGTCCGACTTGATCGCCCTGCTGCGTCGCATAGCCGTGGAGTTGGCCAATGACGCCGGGAGTGACGTGATGCCGGCCCCGAAAATCCACCGCAGTTCATACAACGGACAGAAACGGCACGGGAGGGAACCATGAAAGCACGCGTCCTTGCACTCGGCGTCCTGGCCGTCCTGGGCGTCTGCGATATGGCGGCAGCCCAGGACAAGCCGGTCGAATTGCGCATCTCGCACTGGGTGCCGCCGACGCATCCCCTGCAGAAGGCGCTGGAGGACTGGAGCGGCTCGATCGCCAAAGCCTCGGGCGGAACCATCAAGGCGACCATCTATCCCGCCCAGCAGCTCGGCAAGGCATTCGACCACTACGACATGGCGCGCGACGGCATCGCCGACGTAACCTATATCAATCCCGGCTATCAGCCCGGCCGTTTTCCCATCATCGCCGCGGGCGAGCAGCCGTTCCTGATGACCAATGCCAAGGGCGGTTCGCAGGCGCTCGATGCCTGGTACCGGAAGTATGCGGAACGCGAGATGCGGGACGTGAAGTTCTGCCTCGCCTTCGTCCACGACCCTGGCGTGATCCATTCCCGTACGAAGAAGGTGATGGTGCCGGAGGACATCCGGGGCATGAAGATCCGCCCGGCCCAGGCCACCATCGCCGCCTTCGTCACGCAGCTTGGCGGCACCAACGTGCAGGCGGGCGCCCCGGAAGTCCGCGACGTGCTGGAGAAAGGTGTGGCCGATGCTGTCACCTTCCCGTGGGGATCGATCCCGCTGTTCGGCATCGACAAGGTGGTCAAGTACCATATGGACGTACCGCTCTATGTCAGTACCTTTACGTGGGTCATCAACAAGTCCCGATACGAGTCCATGTCGGCGGCGCAGAAGCGGGTGATCGGCGACCACTGCACCAATGAATGGGCCCTGCGCGTCGCGGCACCGTGGGCTGACTTCGAGGCGGCCGGCCGCGACAAGCTCAAGGCTGAGCCGGACCGCGAGGTCTACGCGATCAGCCCTGCCCAGCTTGCCGAATGGCGAAAGGCGGCAGAGCCCGTCCGCAAGACCTGGGCCGATGGCGCCCGCAAGGCGCGGGTCGATCCCGATGCAGTCTTCAAGGAGCTGAAGGACAGCCTGGCCAAATACAAGGCCGCGTACTGACCCGCGGACGCTCCCATGGCGCAAGGTCCGGTCGACCGGCTGATGGCGATGATCGAGCTGGCGGCGGCGGGCCTTCTCGCTGCCGTCACGGCGATCACCTTCGTCTCGGTCATCCTGCGGTACTTCTTCGCGTGGCAGATTCCCGACAGCTATGACGCGAGCAGCCTGCTGCTGGGGGTGCTGATCTTCTGGGGCATCGCGGGAGCCAGCTATCGCGGCGAGCATATCCGGATCGACCTGGTCTGGAGCGTGGCACCGCGGCGCCTGCAGCGCGCCATGGACGTCTTCGCCGACCTGCTGACACTGGCCTGCCTTGGCGTCTTCACCTGGATGATGGCGACCAAGGTGCTGAGCACCTACAACGACAATTTACAGACGTTCGATCTGCGCATGCCGGTCTGGATATTCCATTTCGCCGCCTGGATCGGGCTTGCCGCGGCGATCCTCCTGCTGGCGGTACGCACGGTGCGCATGCTCCTTGGGCGGAACGGTCCACCCGGCCAAGCACTGGCGCCGCATTCGGAGTAGCGCCGGCATGGGTGCGGATACCGTTGCGGTCGTTGGCTTCGTCGCGCTGTTCGCGCTGATGCTGCTGCGCGTGCCGGTCGGAATCGCCATGGGACTGGTGGGGCTCGTCGGCTTCGGCTACCTGGCGGGTCCCGAGCCGGCGCTGAAGCTGCTGGCGCAGTCCCCGATCCGTACGGCGACATCGGGCGAGTTCGCCGTCATCCCGATGTTCCTGCTGATGGGGGCGCTCGCATCGAGTTCAGGCATGAGCCGCGAGTTGTTCCGCGCCGCCAACAGCTTTCTGGGTCATCTCAGGGGTGGTCTGGGCATTGCCACCATTGCCGCCTGCGGTGGCTTTGCCGCCATCTGCGGTTCGTCCGTCGCCACCGCCGCCACGTTCTCCTCCGTCGCCTACCCGGAAATGCGCCGCTACGGGTATCCCGAGAGCTTTGCCACCGGCGTCGTGGCGGCCGGCGGCACGCTTGGCATCATGATTCCACCGTCGACGGTCCTGGCGATCTACGGGCTGATCACCGAGCAGGATATCGGCAAGCTGTTCGTCGCCGGCATCATCCCTGGCCTCGTGGCCGTAGGCATGTACGTGGTCACGATCAACATCATCGGCGTCGTGCGTCCCGACTTCCTGCCGCGGGGCGCACGCAGCTCGTGGGCCGAGCGCGGTGCGGCGATGCGCGACATCTGGGCCGTCGCGCTGCTTTTCCTGTTCATCATCGGCGGCCTCTATGGCGGCCTGTTCACCGTCACGGAAGCGGCCGGCGCCGGCGCCGCCGGCGCGTTCATCATCGCGCTGGTACGCGGCCGCCTGACAGGTGAGAAGTTCTGGCAATCCTGCGTCGAGACGGTACGGACCACGGCTGCCGTCTTCACCATCCTGATCGGCGCGCTGCTGTTCGGCTATTTCCTCACCATCACCCAGACGCCGCAGAAGGTGACCGGCTTTCTCACCGGCCTTGGGCTGGGAAAATATGGCGTGTTGATCCTGATCATGGTGATGTATCTGCTGCTGGGCTGCATCATGGACGCCATGGCCATGATCATCCTCACCATTCCGATCGTGTTTCCGGTCATCAAGGCGCTGGGCTTCGATCCGATCTGGTTCGGCGTGATCATCGTCATGACGGTCGAGCTGGGGCTGATTCACCCGCCCGTCGGCATGAACGTGTTCGTCATCAAGAGCGTGGTGAAGGACGTGAAGATCTCGACGATCTTCTATGGCGTACTGCCCTTCGTGGCCACCGACATCCTGCGGCTGGCGGTGCTGATCGCCTTCCCGGTGCTGGCCACCTTCCTGCCCTCGCACATGTGATCCGGAGAGTGCAGATGACCGACGAGCTGCTCTACGAGGTACGGGACGGCATCGGCCGGATTACCTTCAACCGACCGCAGGCGCGCAACGCCCTCACCTTCGCGATGTACGAACGGCTCGCTGCAATCTGCGGCGAGATCGACGCGCAGCGTCAGGTCAGGGCGCTGGTGCTGACCGGCGCCGGCGACAAGGCCTTCGCGGCGGGGACGGATATCTCGCAGTTCCGTGACTTCCGCACAGCTGAGGACAGTCTCGCCTACGAGGCGAAGATGGACCGCGTCATCGATGCGCTGGAGCGTTGCGGCGTGCCCACGATCGCCGCCATTGCCGGCGCCTGTACCGGCGGTGGTGCTGCCATCGCCGCGGCCTGCGACCTGCGTATCGCGGCGGCGAACGCGCGTTTCGGCTTTCCCATCGCGCGCACGCTGGGCAATTGCCTCTCCATGTCTAACTATGCGCGGCTGGCGGCGCTGATCGGGCCGGCGCGCACCACCGAAGTGATCTTCACCGCGCGGCTGGTGGAAGCAGAAGAAGCACGGGCGATCGGCCTGGTTGGCGAGGTGCTGCCTGATCATGCCGCGCTGATGCAACGCGCCGACGCGCTGGCGGCCATGCTGGCCAGCCACGCGCCCCTCACCCTGCGCGCCACCAAGGAAGCCTTGCGGCGCATCCGCGCGAGCATGTCGGCCGCTGAAGCCGATGATCTGGTGGCGATGTGCTACACCAGCGCCGATTTCCGCGAAGGCATGTCCGCCTTCCTCGAAAAGCGCTCTCCACGCTGGACCGGACGCTGACCGAGTCGCCCCGGCGCAACCGCTTCATGGTTCGACAGGCTCACCATGAAGGCTACTCCGCGGCCCGCACCGGCTGCGCTGGCGATGGTGCGACAGCCTTCATCGTGCCGCCGTAGCGGTCGGTGAAGGCGGAGGTGTCGATTTCCTCGAGGTCGATATCGCGGTTCAGGACCTGCTCTTTCCAGCGAAGCAGCTCGGGGTGAGCCGCCTGGAATTCCGGCATCACCTCCCTGGCGAACAGCTCCAGCGATTCGCAGATGTGTTCATGGGTGTTTTTGCCGGCCTGGTTCAGCAGCACGACCTGGTCGATGTTGGACGACTGGAACTTGCGCAGCTTCCTGCGGATCGTCTCGGGTGAACCGATCAGGCCGCCGCGCAGTGCCGCGGCATGCGCCTCCGGGTTCGCCTTCTTCCACTTGTTGTACTCGTCCCACATATTGACCGTGCCGGCGGGCGGCCGTCGCCGGTCCGCGGACTGGCCGTAGAAGCGCAGCGAGAACTGAAAGAACGTGTCGCCCTCGGCGCGTTCGCGGGCCTCCTCGTCGGTCCTGGCGCACATGAAGAACGAAACCAGCGCGATGTTGGGATTCGTCCGGTAGTCGGCAAGCTTCCTCTGCCGCTTCACGAAGGCATTGTAATACGCATGCACCCAGGCATGCGCGGCATCGGCCGAGACGAACTGGAAGCCCAGCGCACCCATCCCCCATTCGCCGCACCTGGCGAGCGTCTCAAGTTGCGAGCAGGCCACCCACAAGGGCGGATGCGGTTTCTGCAGCGGCTTGGGCACCACGGTGCGCAGCGGCATGTTGAAGTACTTGCCCTGATGCTCACTGGGTCCATCCTTGAACATCGGGATGATGGCGCGCACCGCCTCTTCGAAGATCTCGCGCTTGTTCTCCATGGACACGCCGAACGGCTCCAGCTCGGTGATTGACGCGCTTTCGCCCATGCCGAACTCGCAGCGGCCGCTCGACAACAGGTCGAGCGTGGCCACGCGCTCGGCGATACGGGCAGGATGATTGGTGGTGAGCTGGAGGATGCCGTGACCCAGCCGGATCTGCCGGGTGCGCTGACTGGCGGCAGCAAGGAAGGATTCCGGCGAAGGCGAGTGGGAGTACTCTTCGAGGAAATGGTGCTCGACCTGCCACGCGTGGTCGTAGCCCAACCGATCGGCGAGCTCGATCTGCTCAAGCGCATTCAGATAGAGCCGGTGCTCGTCGCCCTCGTGCCACGGACGCGGAAGCTGCAGCTCGTAGAAGATGCCGAATTTCATTCGCGATCGCTCCTGTGCATTGCGCCGGCACACGATAATGGCAGCACGGGCCTCGCGATGTGCATACCGCGCTGGCCAGACATGTGCCACTGGTTGGTGGAATCGTCAGGGCGATGGTGCGGCATGCCGCTGCACGACATCAAGAAATGCCGCGCCGTAGCGTTCGAGCTTGACTTGGCCGACTCCGTCGACCTGGCGCATGGCTTCAAGTGAAGCTGGACGGCGCGCCGCCATATCGATCAGCGTGCGGTCGGGAAAGATCACATAGGCGGGCACTTGCTGCTGGCGGGCGAGCGCCGTGCGCAGCTTCTTGAGGCTGTTCAGCAGCACTTGGTCGACGGCAACGCCGTTGGCTGCAATGGAGGGCGTCTTCTGCCGGCGCCGGGTGCTCTTGTCCCCGGACAGCACGTCCTGGCGCAGCTCGACCTTCTCCTGGCCACGTAGCACCCGCCAGCCGGCCTCTGTGACCGTCCACCGGCCGTGCTGCACGATATCCTGCGCAATCAGCCCGGCGGCATAGATCTGCCGGATGATCGACCGCCAGTCACCGGCCTTGCGGTCGCGGCCAACGCCGAAGGTCGGAAGCGAATCGTGCCGGAAGCGCTGGATCGCTTCCGTGGCTTCGCCCGTCAACAGGTTTACAAGGTGCTCGGTGCCGAAGCGCTGGCCGGTGCGCACGATCGCGGACATAGCCTTTTGTGCCTCGACAGTGCCGTCGAAGACCTCGACGCGGTGCAGGCACAGATCACAGTTGCCGCAGGGTTGCGAATGTTCGCCGAAATAGGCCAGCAATGTCTGACGACGGCAGCGCGGTGCCTCGCAGAGCGCAATGAGTGCGTTGAGCCGTTGCCGGTCGATGCGCTTGCGCTCGTCGGAGGTTTGCGCCTGCTCGATCCATTCGCGGCGCAGGCGCATTTCATCGAGGCCGTACAGGGTGAGGGTATCGGCGGGCAACCCGTCGCGGCCGGCGCGGCCGATCTCCTGGTAATAGCTCTCGATGTTCTGCGGCAGATCGGCGTGGCAGACGAAGCGCACGTCGGGCTTGTCGATGCCCATGCCGAAGGCGATGGTGGCGACGATGATGGCGCCGTCCTCCTGCAGGAAGGCGTCCTGGCTGGCCTGGCGTGCCGGCGCTTCCATGCCGGCATGATAGGGCAGCGCACGGTAACCTTCCGCGGCCAGCATCCGGGCGTATTCCTCCGTGCGCTTGCGCGAGAGGCAATAGACGATGCCGCTCATGCCCTTGTGCGCGGCCACGAAACTCAGCACCTGGCGGGGCGCGCTGGTCTTAGGCGCCATCGCCAGCCGCAAATTGGGCCGGTCGAAGCTGCGCACGAAGATGCACGGTCGCTTCGCAAAGAGCTTCTCGACAATGTCATTCCGCGTCGGGGCATCGGCGGTGGCGGTCAGGGCAATCGCGCGCACGTCCCCCAGCTCGGCACGGATCCGGCCCAGCTCGAGGTACTCGGGCCGGAAGTCATGCCCCCATTGCGAAACGCAATGCGCTTCGTCGATCGCCAGCAGGCAAACGCCGGCATCGCGCAGCAGGTTCACCGTGTCGCTGCGGGTCAGGCGCTCGGGCGCGACATAGAGCAGGCGTAGCGAACCGCCGAGCAGCAAGTCCTCGGTCCGGCGGTTCTCCTCGATGGAGTTGCCCGAGTTGAGGCTGGCGGCGGCCACGCCGTAGGCGCGCAACTGGCGCACCTGGTCATGCATCAGGGCAATCAGCGGCGACACCACCACCGTGACGCCACCCAGTACCAGGGCGGGAAGCTGATAGCAAAGAGACTTGCCGCTGCCCGTCGGCATCACGGCCAGGACGTTCTCGCCGGCCAGCAAGGCCGCGATAATTTCCTCCTGCCCGGCGCGGAACGCCTCGAAGCCAAAGACGCTCTTCAGCAGCGCCCGGGCGGTGTCGATCGGAAGCGGCGCGGCCCGCGGTGTGACGGAAACATCCATCTCGAGGTTGTGCCGCCGTCAGGCGGAAACCGCAATCGCCCATTACCCGGCGGCGGGCACTACATCCCGCTCAACGGGCTTCGGCGTAGACCTCGAAAAAGCGGCTCCTGGCGCTCTTCTGGTTCTCGTAGATCGACCCCTGGTTCGGCGCCGGCGGCAGCGGCATGCGGATCGGGCAAGGCACCACGCGCGGCTCGATGGTGGGTTTGCCGGCAACCATGCGGGCACCGACGAAATCCTCGAAGCTCTCGCGCATGATCAGCGGCCAGGCATCGGCAGCGGTGTACTCATGGAGCAGCAACCGGCGCATCCGGTTGGAGCGGTTCAGCGCCGAGCCGTGCACCGCACGCACGTGATGTATGGTCATCGAGCCTGCAGGACCGGTGAGCGGGCGGGCCGAGGCGAAATCCACCGCACAGGATTCGGGATCCATAGCGCCGCAGAAGGCGCCGTCGGCATGGTGGTCCCACACCGGGCCCTTGTGCGAACCGGGAACCACCATCAGCGCGCCGTTCGCCTCGTCGCAATCGTCAAGATAGAGTCCGGTCGCGAGGACGTCGTCGTTGGTATGCGGATAGAAGGCCCAGTCCTGGTGCCACTCCACCGGCGAGCCATAGCCAGCCGCCTTCATGTTGAGCTTGGTGCCATGCAGGCGGATGTCGGGCCCGATCAGGGGGGCGATCCGGCCGATGATCGCCGGGCTGCGGGCCAGCGCATCGAAGAGGGGGAAGAACTTGTGCGGCGACTTGATGCGCCGCACCCGCGGGTTGCGCGGGCTGTGCGTGTCCTCGAGGTCGTAGATGTCGTCGTTGGCCGCGACCTTGCCCGCCTCGGCAACGATGCGGTCGACCTCGGCGCGCACCTCGGCCAGCGTCTCGCGGTCGAGCACGCCCTCGACCACCAGATAACCTTCCTCGCGGTACTGCTCAACCTGCGCCTTGGTCAGCATCGCTCCCTCCTCAGTTCCAGAGCCGCCGGCTTGCGATCGCCGCGCCGTCACGCATCGCTTCCAGCTTGGCCCAGACCACGTCCTCCGACACCTGGGTGTCTCCGACGGCAGTGCCAAAACCGCAATCGGTGCCGGCCATCACCCGCTCACGATCGCCGACAGCACGCACGGCGCGCTCCAGCCGCTCGGCCACCACCATCGGGTGCTCGACGTAATTGTGCGTCGTCTCGATCACGCCGCAGACCAGGATCATGCCGTCGGGCAGCTTGTGCGTGCTGAACGTGTCGATCTCGTGGCTGTGGCGCGGATTGGCGAAGGGCAGGCAGAGCCCGCCGGCTTTCACCTGGTAGCAGACCGGCAGTACTTCCGATGCCGGTACATCGTGCACATGCGGGCTGTCGCGGTTGCCCCAGCAGGCGTGGAAGCGCACCCGATCGGCCGGGATATCGGCCATGGCCTCGTTCAACGCCGCGACGTGCATCTCCATCGCGGCGAGGAACTTCGGCAGCGGCTCGTCCTGAAAGTAACCAGCGCTTTCGATTCCGATGTCCGGCGAGTCGATCTGCAGCACATGGCCCTGCGCTACAATGTGGTCGTACTCCTGCTTCAGTTCACGGGCGAGTGCGAAGACATAGGCCTCGTGGCTGTCATAGTGCTGGTTTTCCAACGCGCAGGCGGCAAAGCCGGGCGAAACGGCGGTCACGAATGTTTCGGTGAAATGCTGTGTCTGGCGCTTCAGTGCACCGGCAAAGGCGTCGAGCTCGGCCCTTGCGCCATCGAGGCTCTCGTAGCGGACGGGTCCGATTGCCGCGGGAAAAGTATACACATTGAGCCGGCGCACACCGCGCGCCTGGTAGTTCCGCCACCATTTGGGAAAGCGCTGCATGTCGAGGATCGGTCGCCGGTTCGAACGACCGCCGAAGCCGGACATGCGCCCGGTTATGTAGCCGAAAAAGCTGGATCGCGGCATCTCGCCGTCATTGCCGACGTCGATTCCGCTCTCGAGCTGGCGGCGCACGACGTAGTCCATCGCCTCGTCGGCCAGCGCCGGGATCCGCGCGGCATCGACAGGTTTGCCCTCGGCCTGCGCCACCAGAAGGTCGGCCAGCACGTCCGGCCGCGGCAGACTGCCCATATGCGTGGTCAGGATGCGATCCGTGCTCCGTTTCATTCTGCCGATCCTCACAACAGACTGCGGCCGTCGAGGTCGAAGTAGAAACCGCGCGCGAGTTGCAGGACGAGCCGCACGCGATCACCCTCGCGCACGCCCGGCTCGCCCTGCACCAGCACGCGGATTTCGGTTCCACCGGCGTCCACCAGCACCAGCGTGCGGCTGCCGAGCAGTTCGGTGAGGCGGACCACGCCTTCGATGCCGCCCGCTTCGCGCCCGATTTCGACAAACTCGGGACGCAGGCCCAGGATCAGCCCGCGGTCCGCGGCGGCGAACCGACGCGCCAGCTCCGCCGGCAGCGACAACGTAAAGATCGGCGAGACGAGCCTGACCTCGCCGCCCTCCTGGCGAAGCTCACAGCGGAACTGGTTGATCGGCGGCGAGCCGATGAAGGTCGCGACGAACAGATTGGACGGCCGGCGGTAGATGTCCTGCGGCGAGTCGACCTGCTGGACGCGGCCGTCCTTCATCACGGCGATCTTGTCGCCGATGGTGAGAGCCTCCTCCTGGTCGTGCGTCACGAAGATCATCGTCGTGGCCAGCTTGCGCTGGATCAGCTTGATCTCGGTGCGCATCTCGACCCGCAGGGCCGCGTCGAGCGCCGCCAGCGGCTCGTCCAGCAGGAAGGCGTCCGGCTCCATCACGATGGCACGGCCGAGGCCGACACGCTGGCCCTGGCCGCCGGAGAGCTGCCGGGGATAGCGGTCGAGGAGCCCTTCGATCCGCAGCAGCCGGGCCGCCTCGGTGACACGCGCCTCGATTTCGGCCCGGGAGAGCTTGCCGCGCATGTCGAGACCGAACGAGATATTGCGCCTGACGGTCAGGTTCGGGAACAGCGCCGTGTCCTGGAAGACGAAGGCGAGGTTGCGGTCGCGCGGGGCGAGCCGCGTCATGTTGCGCCCGCGCACCCAGATCGCATCGTCGTTGTCGGGATTCTCGAGGCCCGCAATGCAGCGCAGTGTGGTGGTCTTGCCGCAACCTGATGGCCCCAGCAGGACCAGCAGCTCGCCCGAGCCGATATCGAGATTGACATCGTCGCAGGCCACCACCGTGCCGCCGCCGAAGGTCTTGCGCAGATTCCTGACCTCGATACCGCTCGCCGTGCCGTGCATCTCGTCCTCTCCCTCACGTCGCGGCGAAGGTTTTGGCGAGGTGCTTCTGCGCCAGCATGTAGAGCACGACCGGCGGGACGCCGGTGAGCAGCGTCATCACCATCAGCACCTGCCAGTCCACGCGCTCGCCGCCCGCGGTCGAAGCGTAGATCGCGACCGAGGCCGTGCGAGGTCCGTCCCCCGTCGTGAGCATGTTGGAGAACAGGAAGTCGCTCCAGCCCTGGAGGAAGGCGAGAAACAGAACCGAGACAATGACCGGCTTCGCAAGCGGCAGCATGACCCGGTAGAAGGCCTGGAACTGGGTGCAGCCGTAAACCATCGCCGCTTCTTCCAGGTTCTTCGGCAGGCCGGCGAAATAGCCGCGCAGGATCCACATCGAGTAGGGAACCGCGAAGATCTGGAAGGCGAGCCACAGGCCGATGAACGTGTCGAACAGGCCGATGCGGATCCAGGTGATCGTGATCGGCACGATCAGCAGGATGAACGGAAAGATCAGCGTGCCAACGATCATGTAGAAGAAGGGCTCGCGGAAGCGGAATTCCTTTCGCGCGAAAATATATGCCCCGGGTACCGCGATCAGAATCGCCAGGGCCGCGGATCCTGCGCCCGCGACCAGGCTGTTCCACAGATAGAGATGGAAGCGGTTGACCTCGAATACCTCGATCCAGGCGTCGAAGCTGATGCGCTGCGGCAGCCAGGTCGCATCGTAGATCTCCTCGGCGGGCTTGAACGCAGTGACGATCACGTAGACGTAGGGAATCAGCACCAGCGCAAGAACCAGTGCCAGTCCACCGTGGCCGAGCGCCTTCTGGCCGGGGCTGGACCGGTCGTCAGTCATCGGTACTCCTCACGCCCGCCCGACCTGGCGCTGGAACAGCCAGGCGAAAGGCAGGATCAGTGCAGCGGTCATGACGACCAGGAACATGCCCACCGTGAAGGCCATGCCGAAATCGCCGGACATGAAAGCGAAGCGGTACATCAGGATGCTGAGCACGCTCGTCTCATAGCCGGGGCCGCCCCCGGTCAGCGTGAAGGGCTGTTCGATTTTCGCCAGGTTGAAGGCAAGCCGCAGGATCACAACCACCAGGATCGCGTTCCTGATCGCGGGCAAGGTGACCACGACAAAGCGCTGCCACAGGTTGGCGCCGTAGATCTCGGCAAGTTCGTAGCGTGATTGCGGAATCGCCTGCAGCGCCGAAAGGATGATCAGGAACATGAACGGCCAGAATGTCCACGACGCGACAAGCGTGATCATCCACTTGGCCCAGGTGTTCTCCGCGAACCAGTAGATCGGCTGCTCGATGATCCCGAACGCCATCAGGTAGTGGGTGATCATGCCGAGTCCGGGATCGAGCAGGAACAGCCAGATCGCTCCCACCACGACCGGCGGCATGGCGTAGGAGATGATCATGATGCCGCGCCAAAGGGCCTTGAAACGCACGAAGGGCTGGCGCAGGGCGAGCGCGGCGACCAGCGCGACGGCGAGCTGGAACAAGGTGGAAAGTGAATAGATGAGAGTCGCCTCGATGGCGTCCCAGAAATAGGCGGCACCGAGAAAGTCGGTGTAGTTCCGCAGGCCAAGCCAGACCGGTTCGCCCATGAACGGCCAGCGGTGCAGGCTCATCCACATGCCCTGAAGGAACGGAGCCCACAGCAGCAGCAGCATGAACAGCGTCGTGGGCGCGAGGAACAGGATGATCAGCCACCTCTCCTCCGAACGTTTCATACGGGCCGCCGCGTGCAGGGGTTACAGGACGAGCGGGACCGGCCTTGCCGTGTCCCGTCGACAAAGCATTCTCGGTCAGGTCTTCAGCGCTGCGTTGACCTCTTCGGCGTAAGCCTTGAGCTCGTCGGCCACCGACGCGCCCTGCAGTGCCTTCTGTCCATGGGGCGCGAGCAGGTTGTACTGAAAGTCGACCGAGCGGGGATGGTTGTTCCAAACGCCGGCGCCCTTCAGCATCGCCGTGCCGACCTCGCCGTAGCGGTCGGGAGCGCCCACGATCTTCGGGAACAGATCTTCGCGCGCGCACAGGCCGGCCGTCCTCGCGTAGGCGATCTGGTTCTCCGGCAGCAGCCATTCCTTGATCAGTTCGAACGCTGCCCGCTCCTTCAGCGCCGCATCCGGACCTTCCTGCCTGACGATCTCGAAGGTCGCCATGGCGAGGAAGACACTCGATCCGGACTTGCCGCCGGTGATCGGGAAATGCGGTCCCCACTGCACCGTACCGTCCTCCATCGGCCCCTTCATCTTCTCGAGCAGGGTGCCGCGGTTGAGGATGTCGCAATGCACGATGCTCTTCTGGCCGCGGATGAACAGGTCAACCGCCTCCTCGTCGGTGCTCTGCGGCGTGTTGGGCGAGCTGAGCTTGTGCTTCTGGTAGACGTCCACGTAGAACTGAACGCCCTTGATCCAGGCTTCCGACGTGGCGTTCGACTTCGTCCAGTCGGCATCCAGGAAGTCGCTGGTTTCGATGTCGAGCGACCGGATCCAGCCGTTGAGCTGGGTGTCGCCGAAATCCCAGATCTTGCCGTACACCTCGGTGGGATACTGGATGCGCGCCTTGCCCTGGATCTCCTTGCACACGGCGATGTAGTGGTCGGTGTCGCGGATCGGGAACTCCTTGGTGAAGTCGAGCCCCGCCTTCTCGAAATGGTCGCGGCGTGCCAGCACTGGCGCCTGGGGGATCAGCGCAAAGGGCAGGTCGCAGATGTTCTTCGCGTCCTTGAAGCCGCGGTTCTGGTCCTGCACCAGCGGCAAGGTCCATTGCAGGCCCTTGCGCGTCTGTGCGTCGAGGTTGTTCTCGATGAAATCGTTCATCGGTCGCAGGAACGGGCGGAGCTGTCCGGTCCAGCGGTCGAAGGCATCGAACACGGTCGGCTTCACGCCGCCCTGGAAGTTCGTGCGATATTTCGGCCCGATGATATCGCCATAGCTGTTCCAGGTGACGTTGACCTTGGCGCCGGTCTTCTGCTCGAAGGCCTTCACGACCGACTCGGAAAGCTGGCGCACCAGCCTGTTCTGCACGCCGATCATGTTCCAGTAGTCGATCGTCACGCCCTTGAGGTCGGTCTTTGCCTGCGCGAAGACAAGATCCGGGGTGAGCGACGTCGTGATCCCCAGCGCAGCGAGCGCCGTGGTCTTCTTCAGGAAGTCCCGCCGCGTCTGCGGTCCATCGAACTCGGTCATGGCCTCTCTCCTCCCGTGCCGATGCGCTTTTCCGCCGTGTCCCGTCTCTTCCGCGGGCGCCTGTGTAAAAGTATGTTAGCGCTAACATTCGAGTGTCAAGCGATCACGGGACGGCCATTTTGGGGCGAATACGACAAACCGGGCGAACGCGGATTCAGGACGTAGCGAGAGCAGCGGGAGTGAGCGCGATCACCGTGTCGCGAGCCTTGCGCGAGCCCGCTCGTGTGGCGGAGGAAACACGCCGTGCCGTGTTGCGGGCGATCGCACGGCTCGGCTACGTCCCGGACCTTGTGGCCGGTGCGCTCGCGTCGCGCAGAAGCCGTATCGTCGGCGCCATTGTACCCACGATCGCCGGCGCGATGTTCGCTGATACCGTTCAGGGCATGTCGGACGCAGTGCATGCCGAGGGCTATCAGCTTCTGCTCGGGGCGCACGGCTACGATCTCGGGGCGGAACTCGCGCTTGTCCAGGCTTTCATCGGCCGGCGCGCGGACGGGCTGATCGTGACCGGTGTGCAGCACGCGCCGGCGACGCGCCGCATCCTCGCCGCTTCCGGGCTGCCCGTGGTTGAAACTTGGGATATCGGCCGCAGGCCGCTCGACATGATCGTGGGCTTTTCGAACTTCCGTGCTGCGCGGGCGATGGCGGAGTACCTTCTTGCGCGGGGCTATCGCCGGCTCGCTTTCATCTCGGGACCGCTTCGCGCGCACGATCGCTCCCGGCCCAGACGCGATGGCTTCCGCGCCGGTGCGCGCCACGCGGCACTGGTCGAGCTGCATATGACCGACGGCAGCGACATGCGCAGCGGGGCAAAGGCGATCGTCGAACTGCTGGCGCGTGATCCGAAGGTCGATGCCGCCTTCTTCGTCAACGACACCATGGCGGCCGGCGCGCTCATGGAGTGCACGCGGCGCGGCTGGCCGACGCCCGGCCGTGTGGCGATCGCAGGCTTCGGCGATTTCGAGGTGGCGGCCGCCGTTGCCCCGGCACTCACCACCGTGCGCATCTCCGGCTACGAAATCGGTCGGCGCGCAGCCCTCATGCTGACAGCCCGTCTCGCCGGCAAGGAGGTGTCGCATGCGATCGTCGATCTCGGCTTTGAGGTCGTAGCGCGCGACAGCGCCTGAACGTCAGGTCAGCTCGTCCGCGTCACACAAGATATGGATGAAATCCCTCGCAAAGGCTACAATATTTTGTCATAATTGACTAGTTCTTATTTTGTTCTTACTTACCGTTCATGTTCAAACCTACCGGACAGATCACTACCCTGCGCCAGCTTGTAGGGCGTCTTGAAGCGACAGGGCCTGGCGGGCCGCAGACATATTTCTCGCTCAGTCTGCCGGAAATTCACTGCCATCTTCCCGGCCCCGGCCTGCCCTGTGGCGCCCTGCATGAAGTGATGGCGGCAGCGCATGGCGATACGCCGGCCTCGTTCGGTTTCAGCCTGGCCTTGATGAGCTGTGCGCTTGAAGCGCGGGGCGGCCCGGCGTTTCTCGTTCTCTCGCGTCAGGCGGCGGATTTCGGCAAGCCCTATGGCCACGGGTTGCGCCAGCTTGGCTTCGATGTCGGACGGCTGCTGCTGGTGGAGACACGGTCCGGCAAGGATGCGCTGTGGGCGATGGAGGAAATCCTGCGCGCCGGCAGTGGTGTGGCCGCTGTCGCCGGCATGATCGAAACCGACATCGACCTGACCATGAGCCGCCGGCTGAGCCTCTCGGCTTCTTCCGGCAACACGCCGCTTGTGCTGCTGCGCCCGTCCGGGGCGACAGGCACGAGTGCTGCCATCACACGCTGGCGTGTCGCCGCCGCACCGGCTGCCCGCGATCATTTCGACTCTTTCGCCGGCTGGCGATGGCAGGTGGCGCTGGAACGCTGCCGTCAGGGGCGCGCCGGCCAATGGATGCTGGAGTGGGATCATGCCGCGCATCGTTTCCGTCTGGCTGAAATCGTGGCCCATCGCGCGGTTTCTCCGCGCCCGGGCCAGCCGCCGGCCGTCAACCGCGCGATCGGGAACGATCGATCCGCGGCGCCCCTTCGTTCTGGTGTCGCCCGGTAGCGGCGGCACGCGGCTTGTCGCCCTCAACGCCGCGGCCTGGCGCAGCGGCCTTGCTCCCGGCGATCTGCTCTCCAATGCGCGCTCGAAAATTCTCGATCTTCAGTCGTGCGACGCCGACCCCGCCGCCGACGAGGCGGCCCTGCGCCAGCTTGCCCTGTGGTGCCTGCGCTACACGCCGATCGTTGCGCCCTGGGATGCAGCCAGCGGCGCCGACGGCCTGTTTCTCGACATCACCGGCTGCGCGCATCTGTTTGGCGGCGAAACGCGTCTCCTTGCCGATCTTGCCGCCCGCCTGCGCCGGTTCGGATTGCAACCGCGACTGGCCGTCGCTGATACGGCCGGCGCCGCCTGGGCCGCCGCCCGCCATCTCCATCGTGAACCTGATACCAGCATCATCCCGCCCGACGGACAGGACCGCGTATTGCGCGAGTTGCCGTTGGCGGCGCTGCGCCTCGATACGGAAGCGCTCGACACGCTCTGCCGGCTGGGATTCCGCCGTATTGGCGAACTGATGCATCAGCCGCGTGCGCCCCTTGTGGCGCGATTCGGTACCTCGTTGATAGAGCGTCTTGATCAGGCACTGGGCCGCGTCGCCGAGCCGCTGACACCGCTGCAGCCGCCGCCCTGCTATCGCGCACAGGCCACGTTCGCCGAAGCCATCATGACGCAGGCGCATGTGATCGAGGCGGCCGTTCGCCTCATGCGTCCCCTCATGCGGGATCTCGAACGCGACTCGGCCGGCATACGCGTGCTGCGCCTGCTGCTGTTTCGCGTTGACGGAGAGGTCCTGCCGCTGGAGATCGGGCTGGCCGCGCCGACGCGCGATGCCGCGCACATTGCCCGCCTGCTCGCCATGCGCCTGGAGCGGCTGCCGGCCGGTCTGGAGGCGGATTTCGGCTTCGAGGCTGCCGCTCTTCACGTCATGGCCGCCGAGCGTATCGTGCCGCGGCAATCCTCGCTGGATACCGCCGATGCGGCCGGCGACCAGGAATATCTTGCGGCATTGATCGACCGGCTTCAGCACCGCCTGGGCCCCGGCAGTGGGCAACGGCTTTATCCCAGGCAAAGCCATATCCCCGAGCGCGCCGTGGTGGCGCGCCGTGCGGACGAAGATGTGGTGCCGGACTGGCAGATCGAAACACCGGCCGGCAGCCGGCCACCGCTGATGCTCGCTTCGCCGGAAGAGACAGCCGACATCATGGCGACCGTGCCTGAAGGACCGCCGCGGCGCTTTCGCTGGCGCGGCGTGCTGCACGAGGTCGCCCATGCCGAAGGCCCGGAGCGCATCGCCCCGGAGTGGTGGCATCCGGGTCCGCGCGAATCGGAACGCGACTACTACGTGGTCGAGGACACGGCCGGCCGCCGGTTCTGGCTTTACCGCGCAGGACATTATGGCGCCGTCCAGGGCGCGCCGCGCTGGTATGTGCACGGGGTCTTCCCATGAACGGCTTCGCCGAGCTGGTCGCCGCCACGAACTTCTCGTTCCGTCGCGGCGCCTCGCATCCGCAGGAGATCGTCATGCGCGCCGGATCGCTGGGGCTGGCCGCGATCGGCGTTGCGGATCGCAATACGCTGGCTGGCGTCGTGCGCGCCCACGCGCAGGCGAAGACGGAGAACATCAAACTCCTCGTCGGTTCCCGGCTGGTCACGACCGACGGCTTCGAGACGGTATGCTATCCGGCCGATCGGGCCGCCTATGCCCGGCTGTGCCGGCTGCTGACCGACGGTAACCGGCGTGCGCCCAAGGGCGAGTGCCATCTGTCGTTCGAGGAGATTTGCGGCGCGCAGGAAGGCCAGATCTTCATCGTCATGCCACCCCTCTCACCCGACCCTGCGTTCGCCGGCCGGCTCGCGCAACTGACTGCCATCGCGCCGGGCCGGGTCCATCTGGGCGCAAGCTTCCTCTATCGCGGCGACGAACGCCGCCGGCTGGGAGAGCTCGCCGCGCTCGCACATGCCGTTGCCGCGCCGCTGGTGGCAACGAACGACGTGCTCTATCACGAACCGCAGCGGCAGCCATTGGCCGACGTGCTGACCTGCATTCGCGAGAAATGCACCATTGCCGAGGCCGGCTTCCACCTCCAGGCGAATGCCGAGCGCCATCTCAAGAGCGGCCAGGAGATGACGCGCCTGTTTGCCCGCTATCCCGAAGCCGTGGCCCGCACCTCTGCCATCGCCGCCCGCATCGGGTTTTCGCTCGATGCTCTGCGCTATGAATATCCCGAGGAGCCGGTGCCGCCTGGCCAGACGCCGCAGGAGTATCTCGAGACGCTTACGTGGGAAAAAGCGGCGGAACGCTACCCCGCCGGTATTCCCGGGAAGGTGCAGGGGCTGTTGCGCAAGGAGCTGGCGCTGATCCGGCAGCTCGACTACGCCCGCTATTTCCTGTCGGTCTACGATGTCGTCCGCCATGCCCGCAGCCTGGAAATCCTGTGCCAGGGCCGCGGTTCCGCCGCCAACAGCGCGGTCTGCTATTGTCTGGGCATCACCTCGGTCAATCCCGAAGAGATCGAGGTTCTCTTCGAGCGCTTCCTCTCCGCCGAGCGGCGTGAGCCGCCGGATATCGACGTCGATTTCGAGCACGAGCGGCGCGAGGAGGTGATCCAGTACCTGTACGAACGCTACGGCCGCGACCGTGCGGCCATCTGCTCGACGGTGATTCATTACCGTCCGCGCATGGCGGTGCGCGACGTCGGCAAGGCGATGGGCCTGAAGGAGGATGTGACCGCGGCGCTGGCCAATACCATCTGGGGCAGCGGCGGCGAGGAGATTCCCGACCGCTATATCCGCGAGGCCGGGCTCGATCCCGGCAACCCGCAGCTTCGAATGGCCGTCGATCTTGCCCGTACCCTGCTCGGATTCCCGCGTCATCTCTCTCAGCATGTCGGCGGCTTCGTGCTGACGCGCGAACGGCTCGACGAAACCGTGCCCATCCTCAACGCCGCCATGGAGAAGCGCACGATCATCGAGTGGGACAAGGACGACATCGACGAGCTGGGCCTGCTGAAGGTCGATGTGCTGGCGCTGGGCATGCTGACCTGCATCCGCAAGGCTTTCGAGCTGATCCAGCGGCACTACGGAAAGACGCTGTCGCTTGCCATGCCGCCGACCGATCCGGCGGTCTACGAAATGCTGTCACGGGCCGATTCGATCGGCGTGTTCCAGGTCGAGAGCCGGGCGCAGATGTCGATGCTGCCCCGGCTGAAGCCGAAAGAGTTCTACGACCTGGTCATCGAGGTGGCCATTGTCCGGCCCGGCCCGATCCAGGGCGACATGGTGCATCCCTACCTGCGCCGGCGCGACAAGATCGACCCGGTTAATTTTCCCTCGGAGGAATTGAGGGGCGTTCTCGAAAGGACGCTCGGCGTTCCGCTGTTCCAGGAACAGGCCATGCAGATCGCCATCACCGCGGCCGGTTTCTCGCCGGACGAGGCCAACGGCCTGCGCAAGGCCATGGCGACCTTTCGCCATAGCGGCACGATCCACCTGTTCCGCGACAAGTTCATCGCCGGCATGGTTCGCAGGAACTACACGTCCGAATTTGCCGCCCGTTGCTTCAGCCAGATCGAGGGTTTCGGCGAATATGGCTTTCCCGAGAGCCACGCCGCCAGCTTCGCCCTGCTGGTCTATGTGTCAGCCTGGATCAAGCATCACTACCCGGCCGTCTTCGCCTGCGCGCTGCTGAACAGCCAGCCGATGGGCTTTTATGCGCCGGCGCAGATCGTGCGCGATGCCCGCGATCATGGCGTCACCGTGCTGCCGGTCGACGTCAATTGCAGCGACTGGGATTGCACGCTGGAACCGGCCGTCGATGGCCACGCGCTTCGTCTGGGCCTGCGGCAGGTCAAGGGCTTTGCCGAAGCCGACGCCGAACGGCTGATGAAGGCACGGGGCAATGGCTATCCCGATCCGCTGGCGCTGTGGCGGCGCAGCGGCCTTGGCGGTGCTGCGCTCGAAACGCTGGCCAATGCCGACGCCTTCCGCTCCATGGGGCTGGATCGCCGGGAAGTGCTGTGGGCCGTCAAGGGCCTGCCATCGGCGCCGCTGCCGCTGTTTGCCGCCGCAGGTGAAGAGGAACACGACGGAGAACCGGCCGTCGCCCTGTCCAGGATGAAACTCGGCGAGCACGTGATCGAGGACTACCGCGCGCTGCAGCTTTCGCTGAAGGCACATCCGATGGCGCTGCTGCGCCAGGAGATGAGCGCGCTGGGATATGCCACCTCGGCCGGGCTGGCGGAGATTGCCCATGACCGGCCGGCCAGGTTTGCCGGCATCGTGCTGGTGCGCCAGCGTCCGGGCACGGCCAGCGGCGTCATCTTCGCGACACTGGAAGACGAAACCGGCGTCGCCAACATTATCGTCTGGCCAAGGGTCTTCGAACGCTATCGCCGGATCCTGATGACGGCGCGGCTGCTGGGCGTCGAAGGCACGCTGCAGCGCGAGGGCCTCGTGACCCATATCGTGGCCGGCCGGCTCATCGACCTGACGGCGCACCTGCATAGCCTGACTGACGGCGGCGAGATCGACACGCCGCTGGCCCATGCCGACCATGTGAAGCATGCCGGTGTGGATTCGCGCGAGAAAGCAGCAGCACGCCGGGTGCGCTCTCGCCAGCCCATCTTCCCGTCCCGCGACTTTCATTAGCTGGTCAGCGCCGTGGGCAAAAGAGAAAGCCGCCGGTTGTCTGCATAAAGGAGTTCCTTGAAAGGAACACCACCAAATCAAAGGACGTAATCGATAGAGGACCATTACGAAGCCCGTTTCTGGAGGTGCGCGTCATGCCGGATACGACCCAGCGCGTCTCGCCAGGGGTCCCGTCCCACGCGCCGGACACTGCGGAATCAATCCTGACTATTGCGCGCGATCTGGCGCGCGAGATCCATCCCGGCCGAAAGGCGATAGAACGCGCCGGACTCGACAGCCTGCTCGATCGGGATTGGGGGTTCGACAGCCTGTCACGCGCAGAGCTGCTTCTGCGTATCGAGAGGGCCTATGCGACACATCTTCCCGAGCAGCTTCTGGGCGAGGCGGAGTCGCTGCGCGATATCGTGGAGGCTCTTTCGCGCGCAAAGGCGCTATCGCCCGTTGCGCGGGTCCCTCCCCACCACGCGCCCGCACCGGAGGCGGCGCGACCCGCACCCGATTCGGCCGCGACGCTGACCGACGTACTTGACTGGCATGTTCGAGAGCACGGCGAGCGCGTTCATGTCGTGGTCCTGGAAGGCGACGGTCGCGAAACCCCACTGAGCTACCGGCAGGTGAGCGAGCAGTCGCGCGCCGTGGCGCTCGGCCTGCAGCGCCGAGGCCTGCAGCCCGGCGAACGCGTTGCCATCATGCTGCCGACAGGCGAAGCCTTCTTCGCAGCCTTCTTCGGCATCCTCTACGCTGGTGGCGTCCCCTGCCCGATCTATCCACCGGCGCGTCTGTCACGCATTGAAGAGCATCTCCGCCGGCAGGCCGGCATCCTGGATAACGCCCGAGCCGCAATGCTGATCGCGCCAACGGAGGCCACCGCCGTCGCGCGTTTGCTCCGCCTTCAGGTCGAAAGCCTGCGCAGCCTCGATACGGTCGACGACCTCGCATCGGTTTCCTCGCAGGGCCCGCTGCGACACATGCCGCAGGCGAACGACATGGCGCTCGTGCAGTACACTTCGGGAAGCACCGGCGATCCGAAGGGGGTGGTTCTCACCCATGCCAACGTCCTGGCCAACATCCGCGCCATGGGCGAAGCCATGGAAGCCGGGCCCGGCGACGTCTTCGTTAGCTGGCTGCCGCTCTACCATGACATGGGCCTGATCGGAGCCTGGTTGGGCAGCCTGTATTTCGCCGCGCCTGTGGTCGTGATGTCGCCACTCACCTTCCTCGTCCGGCCGGAGGCCTGGCTATGGGCACTGCATCGCCATCGCGCGACGCTGTCGGCCGCACCGAACTTCGCCTTCGAGCTGTGCCTGCGCAAGATTGAGGACCCGATGATCACCGGCCTCGATCTCAGCTCAGTGCGCATGGTAGCGAACGGAGCGGAGGCGGTGGTACCCGATACGCTGCACCGGTTCACGGAGCGCTTCGGCAGATATGGCTTTCGAGCAGAAGCCATGGCGCCCGTTTATGGTCTGGCCGAGAACGCAGTCGGCCTTGCCTTTCCGCCGCTCGGCCGGCGCCCTGTGATCGACTGCATCGAGCGCAAGGAACTGGCACGGCACAGTCGCGCCAGGCAAACCAACGCCAATGTCCCGGATGCCGTCGAAATGGTCGCCTGTGGCCGTCCGTTGCCGCAGCACCAGATCCGAATCGTCGACGCCAACGGCGAAGTCGGCGAACGGCGCGAAGGCCATCTTCAGTTCCGCGGGCCGTCGGCGACGTCGGGCTATCTCGACAATCCGGAAAAGACGCGTGAGCTGTTCGACGGTCCCTGGCTCAACAGCGGCGACCTCGCCTACGCGGCAGGCGGCGACATCTTCATCACCGGTCGCTCCAAGGACATCATTATCCGCGCCGGCCAGCACATCTATCCGGAGGAGATCGAGACCGCGGTCGGCAACCTTGACGGCATCCGCAAGGGCTGCGTAGCGGTCTTCGGATCGACCGATGTGCGGGCAGGCACCGAGCGGCTGGTAGTGGTCGCCGAAACGCGGCTCACCGAGGCCGACGCCTTGGCCACGCTCCGCCACCGAGTCACGGAGACCGCGGGACGGCTCCTGGAGGCGCCGCCCGAAGAGGTCCTGCTGGTGCCGCCCGGCAGCGTGCCCAAGACGTCGAGCGGAAAGCTGCGGCGCGCCGCCACGCGCGATCTCTTCCGCGATGGTCGCCTGAGGGCCCGACGCCGGTCGGCCACGCATCAGATCGTCCGGCTGGCGGTCGCGGCGCTGAAGGCGAGAGCCTTGCACGCAACACGTCGCGTCTCGGGCCTCGCCTACGGCGCATGGTGGTGGTTCGTCGTGGTGGTGGGCTCGGCGATCCTGTGGCCGGCGACCGTGGTCATACCGGGACGGGCACGCCGATGGTCCATGGTCCGTCGCACCGCGCGCTGGCTGCTTCGACTCATGGCGATACGAGTCGAGGTGACAGGGTCGTGGCCGGGACCGGAAGCAGGCATAGTCGCAATCAATCATTGCAGCTATTTCGACAGCCTGGTCCTGGGCGCCGTGGTCCCGGGCCAACCGGTCTTCATCGCCAAACGAGAGCTGGACGGCCAGCTTGTGGCCGGCCCCTTCCTGCGGGCGCTTGGTACGATGTTTGTCGAGCGCGAGGATCTCGAAGGCGGGCTCGAAGACATGCGCAAGGCGCTCGCGGCGGCCCGGACCGGCCAAACCCTCTACTTCTTCCCGGAAGGCACCTTCACCCGCGCCTACGGCTTGCGGCCGTTCCGGCTCGGGGCGTTCGTCATTGCGGTCGACCGGCAGGTCGGCGTGGTTCCGGTCACCCTTCGCGGCACGCGATCGGTGCTGCGTGAAGGACAATGGCTACCTCGGCGCGGCGATGTCTCCGTGCATATCGGCGACGTCAGCAGGCCGGATGGGGGCGACTTCGCGGCCGCGGTCCGGTTGCGCGACCGTGTCCGCAGCGCAATGCTGGCGCATGTCAACGAGCCTGATCTCGCTCGAACCTAGTCGCTGGGTCACTCTTGCGGCGTGATCCAGCGCCAGTTCAACAGAAGATCGCTGCGGTAGGCGATGATCTCAACTAGCCTTCGGGCAAAAAGCAAACCCCAGCAACTGCCTCAAGTTGCTGGGGTTTGGCCGACGTGGTTGCGGGGGCAGGATTTGAACCTGCGGCCTTCAGGTTATGAGCCTGACGAGCTACCGGGCTGCTCCACCCCGCGGGGATGGTGTGGGGGTGGGTGATCGTGAAGGGGGTGCGTG
>QOCQ01000032.1 GCA_003574685.1 Rhodospirillaceae bacterium SYSU D60007 | reverse complement strand
CGGTCGAGCTGGTCGATCCCTACCCCAAGGGCGGCGGGCTGAAGGAGGTCCCCTGCCCGCGCGGGCTGAACCCGGCCAAGACCATCGCCGTGATCGTGCGCGGCGACAGCCAGGCGCCGATGATCACCGACGGCTGGATCATCTTCTACAGCCGCGACCCCGAACCCGACGCCGCCGCCGTGGTCGGCAGGCTGTGCATCGTCAAGCAGGCCGACGGCCCGGTGATGCTCAAGCGCGTGCGCCGCGGCCCCACCGCGGGACGCTTCAACCTCGAAAGCGCCAACGCGCCCCTGGTCGAAGACGTGGCGCTGGAATGGGCCGCCCCGGTGCGCGCCATGCTGCCGGGGGACCAGGCGGCGGAACAGACGGACGATACTTGACCGCGCGAGCCGGTTCTATGTGTACTTTTCTACACACTGCCCTTGACGACCTGTCGAGGGATGAGTAGAAATCTACACATTCCACGGGCACCCTGAATGAAGAGTCTGAGTAGTCGGGACCTGATTCATATGCTCGAAGCCGATGGCTGGAAGCACGTGGGCACCAGGGGCGACCACCGGCAATACAAGCATCCGACAAAACCTGGCCGGGTCACTGTCGCACACCCGGTCAAGGACATCCCGCCGGGCACGCTTCGCAGCATCTACCGTCAGGCGGGCTGGAACTGGCAGGACAGGAGATAGGCATGCAGCAGCATTACGTTGCGCTCGTGCATGGCAAGCCCGGCGCGTACGGCATTTCTTTCCCCGATTTTCCCGGTTGCGTCAGCGCCGGCGCCAGCGTCGATCTGGCGATCCAGCGCGGCACCGATGCCCTGCACTTCCACATGGAAGGCATGGTCGAGGATGGCGAGCCCATCCCGGCGCCCAGCGCGGTCGAGGACATCCGCACCAACCGGGAACTCGCCGGGGATCTGCGTGAGGCCATCATCACCCTGGTGCCGGTCGTGACCCCGGTGGGCAAGCCGATGCGCATCAACGTCAGCCTCGACGAGGGGCTGGTTTCGGCGATTGACAAGGCCGCTGAAAAGGCGGGGCAGACCCGCTCGGGATTCCTCGCCGAGGCGGCGCGCCGGGCATTGAAGGCGGCATAGGCACCGGCGATCTTCTCCACACGGAGCGCGGGCACCTTGCCCGCATTGGCGCGCCAGCGATGGCCTGACTTCGCCCTGCGGGCGAATGCGGGCGGGACGCCCGGCGGGACGCCCGCGCTCCCAGGAACATGCCCTGCACGGCGCGCGGGTGTGCTGCGCTCCTAGAAGAAGACGTAGGAGCGGACCACGACGTTCTTGCGGCAGCGGGCGTTGGCGGGCGCGGTGGGATCGATGCAGGCGGTGTGGAAGGACCAGCGCGACACCGAGCCGTCGGTCACCGAGTCGTAGCACTTGAGCATCGAGACCTCGGTGGGCTTCTGCCGGGGGAACCAGTACCACTCGTGGTCGGGACGGTAGGTGAAGCGCGTGGTCTCGCCGACGCGGTCGTCGTAGATGCGGTAGTTGTTGATGTAGGGCTGGTCGGCGAAGGAAGGCCAGGCGCAGAGCACGAAGGGGAACTGCTCGACCGTTTCCATCGGCTTGGCGAGATTGATCGACATGAAGCGGCGCGCCATCTTCGCGTCAGCCTCGGCCTCGGTGTAATGCTGCGTGCGCCCGAAATTGCGCAGGTTTCTGGTCAGCAGCTCGCGGCAGCGCACGCGGCCCGAATTGTCGTTCAGATCGTTGTGCACGAGGTTGACGTAGCGCGCGTTCACGCCCGGGTTCTTGTTGTCCTGGTCCTCGGTGCGGTCGCCCGTATAGTCCTTGTCGAAGACGTCGTGGTTGTAGACCAGCGCGTCGGTGGCGCCGGGGAAGAACTCGAGCAGCAGCTTCTCGATCTCGGGGTAGAACACGCGCTCCACCTCGGCGGCATCGTAGAAGTTGGAGCACTTCGACTCGAGGTGCGCCAGCGAGACGCCGAGCCGGTCCATGCATTCGGGGCTATTGGGCGAAAGGCCGGGGTAGTACTCGCCGATGCGCCGCGCGTCGCGCAGCACATGGGGGAAATAGAGATTGCGCCGCCGGTTGTCCTCCTCGTTCCGGCGCAGGATCGCTGCGACCTCGCTCTGCGCCGGGTCCCGCCAGATGGCGTTGGACGGAACGATGGAATACGACGGGCGCTCATGGACCGTATAGGCCAGCGGCAGCACCACGCCGCCTTCCGGCGCCTTGAGGCTGTTCGACTCGCGGATGTACCGCACGCAGTCGTCGTAGTCCCGGAAGGCAACCCCCCACCGGGTCTCGATCGGGCCGGGCGGCGCCTTGTCGATCATGTCGATGACCCGCTGGCCCTCGCCGCTCGCGATCTCGGCCAGAGCGTCCTCAAGCGCCTTGGCGGTTCCCGCATCGCCGTCACGGTCGAACGACATATAGGACAGGCCGCCATTCGCCGCGACGGGTGGCGGCTGCCCTTCCGTTCGCTGCAGCACAGGCACGTAGGGCGGGGAGACTGTCGCTGTGTCCGTCGCAATGGTGTTCCCGGCGATCTCGAGCGGGCTCATGGCACATCTCCGGCTGGTTCGAACCCAACGTGGCACATACGGCTTGCCGCTTCCAGACGATGAATTTTCGCGACATCATAAATCCAGGTCATGCGAACATGCGGGCGGGGAGCCCTGCGCTCCCCGGGAGACGACGATGTCTGATTCCATCCTCAAGGCGCTGCAGTCGCTGGCCGACGCCTTCAACGCGCATGACCTTGACCGCATCATGAGTCACTTCGCCGACGATGCCGTGCTGGAGATGCCGCGCGGGCCTGATCCGTGGGGCCGGCGCTTCGAGGGCAAGGCCGCCGTGCGCGAGGGGCTGGCCGCGCGCTTCAGGGGACTGCCGGATGTCCACTACGAGATCGATACACACTTCGTGGCCGGCGATGTCGGGATCTCGCGGTGGACCATCAGCGGCACGACGCCCGCCGGCGAGAAGGTGCGCGCCAACGGCTGCGACTTCTATACTTTCCGCGACGGCCTGGTCGTGAAGAAGGACTCCTTCTGGAAGATCATCGATGCTTGACGAGGTGCAGGGCGAGAGTGACGGCGGATTCCGGGCGGGCGTATCGGCCCTGCTGCTGGGCGCCGCCGAGGAACTGTTCCCGGGCTATTTCGCGCTGGTGATGGCGACGGGCGTCGTCTCGGTCGCCGCCAAGCTGCTGGTCATGCCGGTGATCCCCACCGTGCTGCTGGGCGTCAACTGGGTGGCGTACGTTGCATTGTGGCTGCTGACCTTGCTGCGCGCCGTGCGCTTTCCCGCCCGCATCGTCGATGACCTCTGCAACCACCAGCGCGCGCCGGGCTTCTTCACGCTGGTCGCCGGCACCTGCGTGCTCGGCACCCAGAGCGTGGTGGTCGCCGGCGCCACCGGCATCGGCCTGGTGCTGTGGTGGACAGGACTCGGCCTGTGGTGCGTGGTGATGTACGGCTTCTTCACGGCGGTGATGATCCGCGAGCGCAAGCCGTCGCTGGCAGCCGGCATCAACGGCGCGTGGCTGATCGCCGCCGTGGCGACCCAGTCGATCGTCGTGCTGCGCGGCGTGATCGACAGCCAGAGCGCGCCGGCGGCGGGAATCCAGTTCCTCTGCCTCGCCATGTTCATGATCGGCTGCATGCTCTATCTTGCGATCATCCCGCTGATCTTCTACCGGCTGACCTTCATCCGCCTGACGGCGCGGGATTTCGGCCCGCCCTACTGGATCAACATGGGCGCGGTGGCGATCTCGACGCTGGCCGGCGCCATCCTGCTGCTGCGCACCGATGCGTGGGCGGTGCTGGGCGAGTTCCGCCCCTTCCTCAAGGGCTTCACGGTCTTCTTCTGGGCGGTGGCGAGCTGGTGGATCCCGCTGCTGCTGACGCTGATGATCTGGCGCTATCTCGTGCGCCGCGACCCGCTGCGCTACGACCCGCAATTCTGGGGCATGGTGTTTCCGCTGGGCATGTACACCACCAGCACGCTGCAGCTGGCGCGCGCGCTGGGCGATCCGTTCCTCGAGGCCATCCCGCGCGTCTTCATCTGGGCGGCGCTGCTGGCGTGGACCGTCACCTTCGCCGCCATGCTGCTGCACCTCGCCCGCACGGTCCAACGGCCCTGAACTCTTCAAACACGGAGCGCGGGTATCTTGCCCGCACCGGCGCGCCAGCGCCGGCCCGCGGCATCGCTCTGCGCAGCATGAGCGGGCGAGACGCCCGCGCTCCGGGGTTCAGATCACGATTTCGTAGCTGGTGTTCTTGCTGCCGCCGGGATTGCGCCGCAGGATGCCGCGCGCCAGCAGGTCATTGATGTCGCGTTGTGCGGTAGGCAGCGAGCATTTGCCGATCACCGCCCACTTCCTCGCCGTCAGCTTGCCTTCGAAGCCGTCAAGATAACGATTCAGCACCGTCCGTTGCCGATCGTTGAGCGGTTCATGCGCCACGCGCTGCCAGAAATCCGCCTTGCGCAGGACCTGGGCGCAGGCCGCTTCGGCGCTGTCGATGGCCCGGCTGAAACAGCCGAGAAACCAGCGCAGCCACGCCGTAATGTCCAGGTCGCCGCGCTGCGTGTGCTCCAGCATGTCGTAGTACTGCGCGCGTTCTTTCCGGATCTGGCTCGACATGCTGTAGAAGCGTTGTCCTGCGCCTTCCGATTGCGCCAGCGCATGGTCGGCGATGGCGCGCGCGATGCGGCCGTTGCCGTCGTCGAAGGGATGGATGGTCACGAACCAGAGATGCGCCAGACCGGCGCGCAGCAATCCTTCCGGCTGCACCGGGTGATTGAACCAGTCGAGGAAGCGCTGCATCTCGACGTCGAGGCGTGCGGCAGGCGGCGCACGGTAGTGCACCCGCTCGCGGCCCAGCGGGCCCGAGACCACCTCCATGGGTCCGCCAGCATCATCGCGCCACGACCCGGTCATGACGCGATGCAGGCCGGAATAGCCACCGGGGAACAGCGCCGCCTGCCAGCCGAACAGCCGCTCGCGCGTCAGCGGCGCCGCGAAGTTGGCGGTTGCGTCGAGCATGACGTCGACCATGCCCTCTGCGCGGCGGTCAACCGGCGCCAACCCGGCCTGTGGCACGCCCAGCCGACGCGCCAGTGAGGATCGCACGCTGTTGCGGTCCAGCACTTCGCCTTCAATCTCCGAGGTCTTCAAGACATCCTCGGTCAACGCCTCAAGCTGCGCCTCGCGCTTCAGGTCGAAGCCCAGCCGCTGCATGTTGCCGAGCAGCCGCCCCTGCAGGAGCCGGGCGGCGCCCAAAGGTTCGATAAGTTCGGCCTCTCGCCAGCGGAACTGAGGCCACTGCGATTGTTCCCAAACATACATGTATTCGCCTCAAATTCTGAGGAGAATATGAATGCATTCGCCTCAAACAGGCAATCCTGCTTCCTCAACTAAACACACTTGCATGACCGCTCACTCATAAATACAACGAACCCGGCTTTGCTGCCGTCGGGGGATCGGACCATGGAAGATGTTGCATCGTGGCCGCTCGAGAAGCGGCTGGAGGATGTGTTCTGGCGCAGCCTGCCGAAAGTCGGGCCCGATGTGGCCGAGCAGTTGAAGGCCGTCATCACCCCGCAGGCGCTGGCGATCATGGCCAGTATGATCGTCGCCTGGATCGTGTCACACGCCTTCGGCGTCGGTGCAGTTATCGATGTCATCATGGTGGGCAGCGGTGCCCTTTGCATGGGCATGGCTGTCTTCTCTGGCATCGACGAACTCTATGGCTTCGCCACCCGGACGTACAACGCGCGCAGCCAGGCCGATCTTGATGGCGCCGCCGAACATCTCGCCAAGGCCTTCGTCATCATCGGCGTCACGGGGGTGCTGCTGGTGCTCTTCCGCGGGTCTCCCGCGCGGGCTGTGTTCTCTGGCAGTCCAAAGGTTGGCGCGCTGCCCCATAGCGGCGGCTGGCGGTACAGACCGACGACCACCATCGACCCGAACCTGCCGGCCAGCGTCGGTGCACGGACCAGACCGTGGGGCGATATCATCATCTCCGGACAGTTACCGGCCAAGGAGCAGGCCCTCGCACTGGCGCACGAACAGGGCCACCAGCTCCTCAAGGCCAAGCTCTATCTGCTGCGGACGTTCCGCATCGAGAACCAGCTGAAGTCGTACTTCCACTCTTCCCTGTGGCGATACCTCGAGGAGGCGCTGGTCGAAACGCAGGCTCAGCTCCGGGCGGGCAGCTTCCTGGACTCCTTCGGCGGCGTCGTGTTCCCGGTGATGGGCGGCTACGTCTATCTGTTGCGAGGCGGCGCCTCCGCGAAATACCTCGGCGAGGCCAGCGCCAGCGTCATGAAAGGCTACGGCCTGCTGCCTGAGGCCGCCGCGTTGCTGACGCACGGCCTGATCGCTGGCGTACAGTTCGATCTCTGGTACAGCTCGCAGCCGCCCGTTGCCCAGACACCACCGCCGGCGATGGCCGAACCCCGCCCCTCCGCCGGCCGGCGGTGGTAGCGCGGACCTTTTCGTCGTCCTGAGCGAAGCGAAGGACCTTGCGATGGTTCGGCCAAAGACTGGCAGCATCCGTGATTCACCGCCACCAGCGTTCACGGATAGAACGACCGCAAGGTCCTTCGCTTCGCTCAGGACGACAGCAAACACAGTTTTTAGATCATTGCGAATGCCCTAGGCTCTCCCTCGCAACAACGTCGTCGGGAGGGACGCATGCCGGTCGTGCTGGGCAGCGGCGAGCATCGCTATCGCGTGGTGGAGAACTGGGCGAAGCTGCCCGAGGGCTGGACGTTCCGCGACGTGGCCGCGGTGGCGGTCGACAGCAAGGACCGGGTCTATGTCTTCAACCGCGGCCAGCACCCGATGATGGTGTTCGACCGCGAGGGCAATTTCCTGCGCTCCTGGGGCGAGGGCCTGTTCCACCGCGCGCACGGCCTGCACATCGATGCCGACGACAATCTCTACTGCACCGACGATGGCGATCACACCGTGCGCAAGTGCACGCCCGACGGCAAGGTGCTGCTGACCATCGGCGTGCCGGAGGTGGCGGCACCCTTCATGAGCGGCAAGCCGTTCAACCGCTGCACCCACACGGCGCTGTCGCCCTCGGGCGAGATCTACGTGTCGGACGGCTACGGCAATGCCTGCGTGCACAAGTACACGCCCGATGGCCGGCACCTGCTGACATGGGGCGCGTCGGGCACCGGGCCGGGCGAGTTCAACCTGGTGCACAACATCGCCAGCGATGCCGATGGCTGGGTCTACGTCGCCGACCGCGAGAACCACCGCGTGCAGGTCTTCGACGGCAACGGCAAGTACGCGGCGCAGTGGAACAACCTCCACCGCCCCTGTGCGCTCTACTGCTGCAACGGCGCGCACGGCCCGCGCTTCATCGTCGGCGAGCTGGGGCCGGGCATGCCGGTCAACCTGCAATACCGCAACCTCGGACCGCGTCTCAGCATCGTCGACAAGGCGGGCGCGCTGCTGGCGCGGCTGGGCGGCGAGCACGGGCCCGGCACCGAGACCGGCCGGTTCCTGGCGCCGCACGGCCTTGCCGTCGACTCCAGGGGCGACATCTATGTCGGCGAGGTCAGCTACACCAACTGGCCCACCAGCTTCCCCGACATCCCCCTGCCCGCCTGGGTGCGCTCGCTGCAGAAGCTGGAGAAGGTTGCGGGGTAGGCCGCGCCCTGCTGTTCGCGCCGTGCCGGACTCTGTGCTGCGAATGCGCGATGCCTAGCTCGGCTTTTTGCGGGTCCGCTTGGGGTAGAGCTGCTCGACCACCTTGTGCACGGCGATGGCAAAGCGGTCGTTGGGGTTGTCGCCGCAATACTTGCGCAGCATCTCGTTGACCTGCTCGGGCGGCGTCTCGCCCATCAGATGATACGTGTCCGGCGTCGCGCGGTTCATCGCGGTGATGTAGCCGGCCCACCAGGTCGCGGCGTAGACCCGCTGCTCCTCCGTGGCGTTGGTGTACGCCTGGCAGGTCACGGTGCCGGCGCCCAGGAGCTGGTACCGGCCGTCGGGATCGGCGGCCTGCGCCGCGGCCGCCCCCAGCACGGTTGCCAGGATTGCAAGGACAACTCTCATCGGAACGTCCTTTCTCTCGGATCGCACCATTGGCAGCGCCAAGCCGCTTGGCCATTGCTGAAACCGTCAACAATATATCGGTCGAGCCGGCCGTCTCGTAGCCCTTGATTATCCAACACGGAGACTGGCGGCGCCCCGTCCAAACAGAGGGGATGCGGTTGAACGCACGAATCCCGCGCTCACGTGCCCGACTGTGCGGCTGCTTCAAGTTGGACACTTGAATCTCCGGATGCGTCCCATAAATATGCTTTTATGGAGAGGCGGCCATGAAGACTACCGTTGAAGTGCCTGATGAGCTCTACCGGCGGGCCAAGGCGGAGGCGGCACTGCGCGGCCGCAAGCTCAGGGATCTGGTCGAGGAAGGCCTGCGCCTCGTCCTCGACGAGCGACGTCCGGCGCGTCGTCAGCCAAGCCTTGCCGGGCTGATGAAGCGGGCACGCGGCAAGATCAACTCCAACGTACCCGACCTGGCATCCAACCCGGTACACCTTGAGGGTTTCGGCCGCGATGCCCGCCGCGATCGTTGATACCGGGCCGCTGGTCGCGTTCTTCGACCGTGCAGAGCGGCATCACCGGTGGGTGGCTGACTGCATCGAAGAACTCGACGCTCCTCTTCTCACGTGCGAAGCCGTGGTTGCCGAAGCGATGTACCTCCTGAGTCGGTATCCGGGCGCATCGGACATGCTGTTGGAGCTGCTTGAGAGAGGCGCCCTGCACCTCGCTTTCCGCCTTGACGAGCATGTTGGCGCCGTCCGCAAGCTGCTGCGCAAGTATCGCGATACGCCGATGTCATTGGCTGACGCCTGCATCGTGCGCATGGCCGAACTCCACGACCGGCACGCAGTCCTTACGCTGGACTCCGATTTCCTGGTCTATCGAAAGCACGGCCGCGTCGCGCTTGAGGTCATTCACCCGTCTCGCCGATAAGGACAGCGGCAACGTCAATACCGCGCCGGCGGCGGATCAGGTCGCATGGGCTGACACCAGCCAGTCGCTCTGCTCGAATTTTGGCTTATCGACCTTGGCCGATGCTGGACAAGGGCATATATACTCATGCATATACGCCTTGCCGCTTTCCACCCCGGATGCCGCCATGATCGAGACCCGCATCGCCAAGCTGTTCAAGAACGGCGCCAGCCAGGCTGTGCGCCTGCCCGCCGAGTTCCGCTTCGAAGGCGAGGAGGTGTACGTCACCCGCGACGACAGCACAGGCGATGTCGTGCTCTCGACCCGGCCCGGTGCGAAGACCTGGCACGACTTCTTCGAGTTGCTGCGCGCGGTGGACGTACCGGCTGACTTCCTGACCGAGCGCCCTCTGAACGTGGCGCCGCGCGAACGGGGGATCTTTGATGACGAAGCTCCCCCGCGCGGGCGCCGTTGACCCATGCTTCATCTGCTGGATACGGACATCGCCAGCTACCTGATCAAAGGCAAGTCGCCAGCGGTTGAGGGCAGGCTGGCGACGTTGGTGCCCTCCACCGTCTGCATTTCGGTCATGACTCGCGCCGAACTGCTGTACGGGCTGAAGCGGTTGCCGCCCGACCATCGCCTGCACCTGGCCGTGCGGCAGTTCCTCAAGATCGTCCGTACCTTGCCGTGGGACGCCGAGGCCGCGGACTGGTACGCGGAAATCCGGCATCAGCTTGTCAGCACAGGGCGGCCGATCGGCGAGATGGACATGATGATCGCCGCGCACGCGCTATCGGCCGGCGCGGTGCTGATCACCAACAACAACCGCCACTACAAGCGGATTAACGCCCCACTGATCCTGGCCAACTGGGCGTAACCTGCGGGATAGTCCCGCTGGAACTCAATACCGCACCGGCGGGGCCATGCCGCCGCGGGTGGCGGGGCGGGCGTCGGTGCGGGCGCGCTGGAGCTCCTGGGCGCGGGCCTGCTTGAGTCGTGGGAGATCGCGGAACGGATTGAACGCCGTCGCGATATTCGACACCAGCTTGACCATCGGATCGTGCAGGAAATCCTCGATGGCGCGCAGGTAGGGCTCGTAGCTGTAGAGCATGTACTCGACCTCGGCCTTGCTGCCGGTCTTGCTGGTCCGGTAGGAGAAGTTGAATTTCTGCGCCCCCTTCTCCGACCTGTAGACGTTGGTGAGCTGCACCGCGAGGAACTCCTCGTGGTCGTCATTATCGCGCAACGGCTGGTGGTTCATGGCGTCGTAGCCGAAGCGCGCAAAGCGGGAGGCGTGGACCATCTCGTGCAGCAGCGTTTCGTCGGGCCGATAGCCGGGATACTGGCGCCCGTCGCCGCCGGGCAGCCACATCTCCGGCGAGTACTGGATGCGCACACCCTTCGTGTGGTCGCTCGACATCTGGCTGGTGATCGCCCCCTTGCCCGTGGGCTGCGCCAGGCTGTCGTAGCGGATGATCCAGATCGGCACGAAGGACGGCAGGCCTCGCAGCAGCGTCCTGCCGAGCCGCGTGGCGTTGATTTCCGCCAGCACCATCTGCACCTGATGCTCGTAGCTGTGGGCGGCGGGCCGGTCGTCATTGACGTAGTCCAGCCGGTTCGACCGCACGATCAGCCGGTTCTTCATTTCGGCCGTCAGGAACGGCGAGATCGCCGCTACGAAGGCGCGGAAATCCTCATCCAGCGCCGAGCCACTGATATGGATCGGGTAAGGCGTGAACCGGCGCATGCGCCATTGGCCGTAGCTCGCCTCAGGACGGCTGCAAGCGCGGCGCGCCGGCCGGCGATACCATGACCGGTTCGCCGCTCAGGGCCGCAGCGATCGCCATGGCGTTCTCCCGGTTGGACGGCGCCGGCCCGGCACGGTGGAATTTCGCCGCGAACGGCTTCGCCGGGTCCATGATCCTGATGTGCGTGAAGATGGCCCCGGTGGAGGTCCTGGCCTGCGGCAGGCTGCCGAGCGGATATTCCAGGACCTCGAGCACCTGCGCTTTGCGGCCCTTGATCCGCAGCGCAATGATGCGGCGGTCCGTCAAAGCCACGAGATATTCCCGGGTCAGCAGTGCCACCGCGATGAGCCCGGGCAGTATGGCGAGCATTACAAGCCCGACGATCAGCAGGATGTGCGGCTGTTTCACCCCATAGGCCACGTTCCGGATCTGCTCGCCCGGCTGGAGATAGGATGTGAACGGCGCGGCGGGCCCGCCGATGGAATCAAATCTGGCCATGAGGATGGCTCCCCCTTTGCGAACACGCATGGTGCCGGAACTGTGCAGCCGGAGCGAATATATAATTCTGATTGTCCGATAAGGATTTCTTTGCGCCGCCGTCAGCCCTGGGAAGTCTTGCGCAAATCGCGCGTGCGGCCGTATGGCCGGCCGAGCGCATAGATGCTGCCCGTGCGGTATGGATAGACGCGGGCGCAGGCACCATCGTCGTACAGCAGCAGCGCGCCCAGCTTTTCCGTGGTGACATCGGAGAACAGATCCACCGGCACTCCGTAGCGCATCTGCGGCAGCGGCTCGGACCTGCCCAGGATTTCACTCTTGTTGTTCAGATCCGAGAACTTGACCGTCCCCGGATTGTTCGGATCCATGTAGGCAAGCTTGTTCCTGGTAACGTGGGCGCGGCCGAACATCACCACGCGGAAGCCGAGCCCGGTCAGGCCCTGGCTCTTCAGGGAATCGATCATCCGTACGGCCAGCGTCACCAGCGGCTCGAACGCCACGCGCTCGCCTGCGGACACGTCGGCAACATCCCTGGCTGACGTCTCATCGCGCACGTTGCGGCGCAGGATGTCGAGGGGGCCCTCTTCGGGCAGCGCCGGCATGTCCTCTTCGGCATCCACTGCGGGCGCGTTGGGCACCGGCGGGCCGTTCGCAGCGAACTGCTCCATCAGCCGGAGCATGCGGCCGCCGGGATCGACGTGGCCGCTGCGCTGTCCGGGAAAGTGCTTGTCCTCGAACTTCGAGATCGCCCGGTAGAGTGCATCGCTTGCCATGCCCGCCACAAGGCGGCCGCCGATCGTGCCCGCGAGCTTGCCGGCCGTGCCGCCATGATCGGCAGGGATGCGATTCAACAGGTCAATGACGGTCTGCTGGTCGCTTATCCAGTTCTGGCAATGGCGGCCGTCCTGGCGCGTGTGGCGCCCTACTCGTCCCCGAAGTGCCATTGTCGCCCTTTGGAAGCCAGTGCCGTTAACCGCTCGGCGGCTGGAACTGCCCATCCGAACGGAGGAAATGCGACCCTGCCATGGTAGCCGGGCGCGCGCAGGCGCCGCCAATTGGCTCTTCTGATTTCGCGATAAGCGATTCTTTGCGCCGTCCGAATTTGTGGCATCCGTGGGGCGGCACCACAGAGAGGCCACAGGAAGCGGCCGGTCCGGGCACTAACATGAAGGGCCGGAGGTACATGCGTGCCGAAGACGATTTCTTTTGCAGGGCTGTCGGCATCGGGGGCGGACGGCCCGCCCGCTGGCGCCCTGCCGCCTGGCATCGGCGTGGGCCGCTATGAGATTGCGCGCCTGCTGCGCCATGACGCCTACGCCCTGACTTACGCCGCAACCGACGCGCAGGACGGCAGCGACGTCGTCATCCGCGAATACCTGCCGCTGCAGCTTGCGGCGCGCGACGGGGCACGCACGGTGCTGCCGCGCTCGGCCGAGGCGGCGGATCATTTCCAGTGGGGCCGCGAGCGCTTTGTGAGCGAGGCACGGCGGCTGGCCTCGCTGGGGCGCACGCCCGGCATCGTGCGGGTGCGCGGCATCGTCGAGGCGCACGGCACGGTCGCCATGGTGATGGACCCGGTGCCGGGCGAGACGCTCGAAGCGCGACTGGCGCGGGACGGCCGCCTGCCGCCGGCGGCCGTCGAGCAGATGCTAGAGGTGCTGCTGGCCGGGCTGTCGCGCGCCCATGCCAATGCCGTCCTGCATCTGGACATCACGCCGCAGGCCATCGTGCTGGACGAGGACGGGCGGCCGACCCTGATCGACTTTTCGCGCGCCCGCCTGGCGCTGGCGGCGCGCCTGAAATCGCGGCTGCTGCGGCCAGGCTCGGCCTATGCCGCGCCCGAGCTTTCGGGCGACACCCGGCCCGGGCCGCAAAGCGACATCTATGGCCTGTCGGCGACGCTCTACCATTGCGTGGCCGGACGGCCGCCGCCCCCCGCCGCGGCGCGCCGCACCATGGCGCCGGCGGCACAGGCCGCGGCCGGGCACTTCACGCCGGCGCTGCTGGCGGGCATCGATGCCGGCCTCGCGCTCAAGGTCGAGGACCGGCCGCCGACGGTGGGCGCCTGGCGGCTGCGCCTGATGGGCGACGAGGAGTTCCCGGAGGAAGCAGAGGAGGAACACGCCGCTGCGCCGTCCACGACGCACCGTCCGTTCGCCAGCGCCGCCGCACAGCTCGGCTCCGCAAAAGCGCGGCTGGACGCCACGGCGTCCTCGGCCGCCAGCAAGGCGCGCGAGAGCCGCGAGCGCTTGCGGCGCCATACCGCGGCGCGCGCGGCGTCGGCGACATCCCGCTTCCGGCGCGGACGCGCGCGTCTGGCCGCGCTTCCCGCGGCATGCGGTGCCGGGTTGCGGCGCGCTGCGGCGGCATTGCCGTCGCCGTCCAGCATGATGCGCGCCGGTCGGGACGGCGCCGCGCGACATCGCCAGTGGCTGCCCTTCGCCGCCCTGGCCCTGCTGCTGATCGCCGGCGCCGCGGCGGCATGGCAGGTGCTGCGCCCCGGCGGCATCGAACCGGGCGGCACGATCGCTACAGTGCCGCCGGCGCCCGGTGACGAGGCCGCGCGCCGCGACGCCGAAGCGAAACGCATCGCGCAGCAGCAGGAGGAAGCCGCCCGCCGCGAAGCCGAGGAAAAGGCCGCGGCCGAACAAGCGGCACGCCGCGAGGCCGAGGCAAAGCGCGCCGCCGAGCAGGAGGCCGCACGACGCGAAGCCGAGGCGAAGCGCGCTGCAGAACAGGAGGCCGCGCGGCGCGAAGCCGAAGCGAAGCGCGCCGCCGAGCAGGAAGCGGCACGGCGCGAAGCCGAGGAAAAGGCGCGCGCCGAGGCAGCACGCCAGCAGCGCGAAGCCGACGCGAAGCGCGCCAGGGACGAAACCGCACGGCGCGCGGCCGAGGAGAAGGCCCGCGCCGCGGCCACCGTGCAGCGCCGCCATGAAGCGGAGGCCCGCGCGCGCGCCGCCGCCCTTCGTGCCCAGGAAGCCGCCACCAGCGCCAAAGAAGCGCAAGGGCAGACCGAGGCCGCCCGCCAGCAGCGTGAAGCCCAGGCGAAACGCGCACAGGAAGAGGCCGCGCGCCGCGCAGCCGAGGAGAAGGCGCGCGCCGAAGCCGCACGCCAGCAGCGCGAGGCCGAAGCGAAGCGCGCGCAGGAAGAAGCGGCTCGCCGCAAGGCCGAAGAGCAAGCGCGCGCCGAGGCCGCACGCCAGCAGCGCGAGGCGGAAGCGAAGCGCGCGCAGGAGGAAGCGGCGCGCCGCGCGGCGGAAGAAAAGCGTGCGCAGGAGGAAGCCGCACGCCGCGAGGCCCAGGCGAAAGAGAAAGCGCAGGAAAAGGCCCAGGCCGAGCGTTTCGCCGAAATCCTCGACCGCCTGGAGAGCGAGGCCGCGATCCCGGCCGAGCCGCAGCCTGCGAAACCGCCTGCTCCCGCGGACCCGAAGCAGGCCGAGGCGGCCGAGCGCGCACTGGGCCTGAGCCCGCGCGACCGCGCCCGGGTACAGATTGCGCTGTCGTCGCTGGGCTTCGATACAAAGGGCGTGGACGAGGTGTTCGGGCCGCGCACACGGCAGATGATTGCGGCGTGGCAGAAGAAGCAGGGCGCGCCGGACACGGGCTTTCTGACGCGGCAGCAATTCGCCACGCTGGAGCGCACCGCCGAGGAAGCGCTGGGGCGCTATGACGCCGAGAAGCGCCGCTTCGAGGAAATGATGCGCGGCGCCACCCCGCCGCAGGCCCGCCGCCAACGCCCCACCCCCGCCAGGCCCGCCCGCTGGACCCCGCGGGGCCGCTAAACCATCCCGTCGCCCCCGTCATCCCGAGCGCAGCGAGGGACCTCCTGCGGTTCGAGGCACGGCTGGGGGCGCGTCACTCCAGTGACGCGCCTTCGTTCCGGAGAAGCCATGACGCGTCACTGGAGTGACGCGCCCCCAGCATGCGTCAGTCGCGGGAGGTCCCTCGCCGCGCTCGGGATGACGGCCGGTTGGCTGGGATGACGGCTGGTTGACACGTCGCGCGTGATGGCGACACTGCCGGCGGGGAGGCGCCGTCGGTGCGCCGCTGTTGCGTCACGCGAGGGTGCCCTTGGAGTCCGCCGCCTCGTCCCGCGCCGCCGACCGGGCGCGCGCCGACCGCATCTGGTTCACGCTGGCGGCGCTGCTGGGCGGCATCGTCATCGTCTATTTCGCCGTCGTGCCCTTCGTCGGCGCCAACCTCGCCTTCCATTTCTACCTGATGCTGTGGATCACCATGGCGTCGGGCTTCAACGTCTCGGCCGGCTTCTCCGGCTACATGCCGTTCGGCTATGTGGCCTTCTACGGCGTCGGCGCCTTCACCACCGCGATCCTCGTCAAGAAGGCGGGCTTTCCCGTGCTGGCCGCGCTGCCCTTCTCGGGCCTGGCCGGGCTGGTGCTGGCCCTGCTGTTCGCGCCGACGCTCAGGCTGTCGGGCATCTATTTCGCCATCGTCAGCCTGGCACTGGCGGCGATCTGCCGGCTGGTGATCACCAACATGCCGGAGGAGATCACCGGCGGCAGCTTCGGCCTGCAGCTCGGCAGCCATGCCGAGCCGGTGCTGTCCTTCTACGTCATGATGGTGGTGATGCTGCTGGCGCTGGGTACCATCCTGTGGCTGTCGCGCTCGCGGCTGGGCAAGGCGCTGCGCGCGGTGCGCGACGATGCCGAGGCGGCCGACATGATGGGCGTCAACATCGTGCGCGTACGGCTCTATGGCTGGCTGATCGCGGCGTTCTTCCCCGCGCTCTGCGGCGGCGTCGAGGCGTGGTACACCAACGTGGTCGACACCGAGACGGCATTCAACACCCTCACCACCGCCAAGACGGTGATCTACGCCATCGCCGGCGGGCTCGGCACCGTGGCCGGTCCTGTCGTGGGCGCCATCGCCATGGTGTGGCTGGACGAGCTGATCTGGCGGCGCTTCCCGCTCTTGAACCTGCTGATCCTGGGCGTCGCCACCGTGCTGCTGGTGCTGTTCCTGCCGCGCGGCATCGTCGGCACCCTGCTGCGCTGGCGCCCCCAATGGCGCCGCTACGTGCCGTGAGCAAGCGCCGTCGTCCTGCCTTCCCCCGGAGGGGGAAGGTGCCCGAAGGGCGGAAGGGGGATCGCGCAACAGGCACTGTGCGCGTTGAGGCATCCCCCTTCCGGCGCTGCGCGCCACCTTCCCCCTCCGGGGGAAGGCCAGTCTGGCGAGAGCGGTGATGGAGATCCTGGTCCTCAACGGCATCGTCAACGGGCTGGTGGTGGGCGGCGTCTATGCCCTGATCGGCATGAGCCTGACCTTGCTCTATGGCGTGCTGCGCGTGGTGAACTTCGCGCATGGCGAGATGGTGATCGGCGGCTCGTTCCTCGCCTACGTGCTGTTCAATGCGCTGGGCATTCCGCCGCTGCTGGCGCTGCCGGTGGCCGCCGCCGCCTTCTTCGCGCTGGGCTACGTGGCCTATTACCTGCTGATCCCCCGTCTGGCGCGCAGCGATGATCCCGAGAGCATGTCGTTCCTGATGATGTATGGCGTGTCGATTGCGCTCGCCGCCCTGATGCTGGTGATCTTCGAGGCCGATTCGCGCTCGATCGACTACAGCTTCACGCCGATCTCGATGAAGATCGGGCCGGTCTACGTATCCACCGCGCGCATCGTGGCGCTGGGCATCACCATCGTCGTGGCCGCGGCCATGAGCGCCTTCCTGTTCCTTACCCTGCCGGGCAAGGCGCTGCGTGCGGCCATCATGAACCGCGAGGCGATCCAGATCATGGGCGTCGACATTGTGCGCCTGTCGGCCTTCGCCTTCGCGCTGGCGGCGGCACTGGCCGGCATCACCGGCGTGCTGGTGGCGCTGGTCTTCCCGGCCTTCAACGCTTTCTCCGGGCCGGAATATTCGATCATCGGCTTCATCGTCATCGTGCTCGGAGGGCTGGGCAATCCGATCGGCGCGCTGATCGCGGGCGTGCTTTACGGGCTGGTCGAGCAGATGGCCACCGTGTTCCTGCCGCAGGCGATGGCGCAGATCGTCGGTTTCGGCCTGCTGGTGGCCGCCGTCCTGCTGCGCAATGGCGGGCTGGCGCGGCTGACGGGGCTGACACGGCTGTGGGGCGGGCGATGACGGAAGCGCCGGCGCTGAAGGTGCACGGGCTCATCAAGCGCTTCGGCGGGCTGGTGGCGCTTGACGGCGTCGAGTTCTCCGTCGCGCGCGGCGAGGTGCTGGGCATCATCGGTGTCAATGGCGCCGGCAAGACGACCCTGATGAATTGCCTCTGCGGCATCTACGGCCCCGACGCCGGCAGCATCGCGCTCGGCGGCGAAAGCGTCACGGGCCTCGCACCGCACGACATCGCGCGCCGCGGCGTCGGCCGCACCTTCCAGGTGCCGCGCGTCTTTCACCGCATGTCGCTGATCGACAATCTGCTGGTGCCGGTGCTGAAGCGCCACGCGCCGGACCGCGCCCTGATCGACGCCGCCGAGACCATGCTGGAACGCATGCGGCTGATCGAGCTGCGCCACAACTTCGCCGAGGAGCTGTCGGGCGGCCAGCAGAAGCTGCTGGAAATGGCGCGCATGCTGATGTCCGATCCCGACCTCGTGATGCTGGACGAGCCGTTCGCCGGCGTGCATCCCGAGCTCTGCCGCTTCATGATCGAGCAGATTGAGGCCATGGCGGCGGCGCACAAGACCGTGCTGCTGATCAGCCACGACCTCACCTCGATCTACCGCCTGTCGCGCCGCGTGATCGCCCTCAACCAGGGCCGCGTCATCGCCGATGGCGGCGTCGAGGCCATCCGCGGCAACCCCGCCGTGATCGAGGCCTATCTTGGGGCGTGAGGGCGCGATGACCATGGTTCTGCCTTCCCCCGGAGGGGGAAGGTGCCCGAAGGGCGGAAGGGGGATGGTGCAACACATTCGGTGTATCGCCTTTGTCGCCGTGCTTGTGGCGGCATCCCCCTTCCGGCGCTTCGCGCCACCTTCCCCCTCCGGGGGAAGATTGATGGAGTAACACGTGACCGAAGCGCCGGCGATGGAGCTGCGCAGGGCGAGCGTCGCCTATCATGGCGACATCCGCATCCTGCAGGACCTTGATCTTGCGGTGCGCGCGGGCGGCATCACCGGCATCATCGGCCCCAACGGTGCCGGCAAGTCGACGGCGCTGAAGGCGCTCTATGGTCTGCTGCGGCCGGTGGCGGGCGACGTGCTGATCGACGGCGAGGTCGTCACCGGCCTGCCGCCGTGGCGCTTCATAGAGCGCGGCGTGGCGCTGGTGCCGCAGAACCGCAGCCTGTTCAACGAGCTCTCGGTCGAAGACAATTTGCGGCTGGCGTGCTGGTCGTTCCGCGGCGATCGCGCGCGCGTCGAGGCCGCGCTGGAGCGCGCCTACACACAGTTCCCGCTGCTGAAGGAGCGCCGCCGTCACCTCGCGGGCACCATGAGCGGCGGCCAGCAACGCTTTCTCGAGCTGGGCCGGGCGCTGGCGCTGAAGCCGCGCGTGGTGCTGCTCGACGAGCCCACCGCCATGATCGCACCGCGTCTGAGCGCCGAGATCTACGAGTTCATCCGCGGCCTGCCGGCGCAGGGCATTACCGTGCTGCTGGTCGACCAGAACGTGCGCCAGTGCGTGCGCATCGCCGACCACCTCTATGTGCTGGAGCTGGGGCGCAACAAGGTGGACGGCTCGGCGTCGGCCTTTGCACATGACGAGCAACTTCGTAATCTGATCGCCGAGTGGGTCGATTACCGCATCGACGCCTGAAGGGCGTCCGGAGGGAGGAAACGATGAAGCGTCGCGCGTTCATTCTGAGCACCGCCATCCCCGCCGCGGCTGCGGGGCTGGGCATCGCGCCGGCACGGGGGCAGGAGGGGCCGATCCGTATCGGCATGACGGTGTCCTCCACCGGCACCTTTGCGCTCGCCGCACAGTCGGGCCTGCGCGGCGCCGAGATCTGGGTGGACGACGTGAACTCCCGTGGCGGCATCGATATCGGCGGCAAGAAGCGCAAGGTCGAGCTGGTGAAGCTCGACGACCGCAGCGACAAGACCACCGTGCCCAAGGTCTACGAGACGCTGATCAAGGAGGAGAAGGTCGACCTGCTGTTCGGGCCGTTCGGCTCGACGCTCACAGGCGCGGCGGCCAACGCCACCGAAACCGCCGGCAAGTTCATGGTGATCTGGTCGGCCTCGGCCGATTCGATCTACGCCCAGGGCTACAAGTACATCGTCTCGGCCACCCAGATCGCGGGCTCGCTGCTGGGCCAGCCCGGCGTGCAGGCGCTGCACGGCATGGGCGCGAAGAAGATCGCCTTCGCCTATGTCGACGAGCCCTTCCCCGCCTCGCTGACGGCCGGCGCCGTTGAGCTGGCGAAGAAGCTCGGCATCGAGATCACGATGAACGAGAAGTTCGCCAAGGGCACCAAGGACTTCAACATCCTGATCCAGAAGGCCAGGGCGAGCGGCGCCGACGCCTTCTATCCCACGGCCTACGAGGGCGATCAGATGACCATCGCCCGCCAGCTCCGCGAGGCCAACGTCAACTTCAACGCGGTCTACATGGTCTACGCCTCGCAGCCGCAATTCCTCCAGCAGGCGGGCAAGGACGCGCTCTACCTGCTGAGCCAGACGCTGCTGCACGAGAAGATCAACTGGAAGGTGACGCACGGGCTCAACCGCGCGCAGATGATGGAGCGCTACAACAAACTGTTCCCCAACGCGCAATACACCGCCGACTTCCAGACGGCGCTGGCCTATGGCGCGGGCGTGGTGACGGAGGAGATCATCAGGACCGCGCAGTCGCTGGAGGCCGCGAAGCTCAAGGAGGCGGCGCTGAAGCTCAGCGACAAGATCGTGACGGTGACCGGCGAGTACCAGATCGACGAGACCGGCAAGCAGTTCAAGAACGCCTTCTCGATCATGCAGAACATGCCCGACGGCCCCGAGGTCGTGTTCCCGCCCCAGGTCGCCACCGCCAAGGCCGTCTACCCGGTCCCGCCCTACGACAAGCGGAAGTAGGCGGTAGCGGCGCGATCACGCTGCTGCGGCGCGCCTGCTGCCCTTGCGGCGCGCCGGGGTTGTGCCGATCGTCTCCAGACGCACGGGCGGACGGTCGGGGAAATGAGCGACGAGCTCCAGCTTTCCGCCCATTGCCTTGATAAATCCCCGCAGGGTCGAGACATGCATATCGCCGCGCGTCTCGATCCGGGAAACCGCGTGCTGCCCGACCTTGAGCCGCCGGGCTATCGCCGTCTGGGTCTTGCCCATGGCCTTGCGAAGCTCCTGCAGGGACATCTCTTCGGCAATGAGCTGCTGCGCCCGCGCCTCGATCCTTGCGCGTTCGCTCGCGGGAAGGGCGGCAATCACCTCGCCCAGTGCTCTTGCCATCTCGGCCTCCGTCTTCACTTTCGGCCCTTTGGAGCCCGATGCGCTCCAGATGCTCTTCGAACCGCTTGTCAGCCACCGCAATGAGCCGTCGATAGAACGCGCTTTCGCTTCGGCCGCTCTTGTCCCCAGCTACCAGCAAGATCGCCTTGCGGTCCGGATCGAAGGCAAAGGCGACTCGCCATACGCGGTTGTCGGCATCGAAGCGCAGCTCCTTCATGTTGGCGTACTTCGACCCCTTGAGCGTGTCGACTCTCGGGCGGCCGGCCTGTGGGCAGAAATGTTCGATAACATTCACTTGCGCCAACAGCTCAATCCTGACTTCCGCTGACATAGCCAGAAGCTCGGACTCGAATTGCGGTACCAGCTGGACAGTCCACACCTCAATAATATGCCATGCGATGCATATGCCTACAAGTACATATCATGGCAAGTCACAAGACAGTCAGTCCCCGTCATCCCGAGCGCAGCGAGGGGCAATCTCCTGCGAATGGCACGGTGCGTCTGGCCGCGGGATGACGGGGTTCTTCCAACCTGTATTGCTTCTGATTGTTGTTCTGATTGGGCCCCGACTACTTGCGATATTTGTGCGCGACTGCAAACAATGTCTTGCCCCGACTGTAATCCTTTGCTATTTTTGCACTACAGTTGTAAGTTGTTAATCCAGTGCTTTCAGCAAGCCTTGTAACTGCCTGATGGACAATCAGGCGCGTAGCTGACGCGTACTGGGGCGCGGATTTCCAGACCGCTCGTATCGGGGCGGAGTGCGCAGGTGCGCGCTCCGGGAGCGGATCTGCGCCTGCAACAGATAGCGGGGCGGGGGGAACGATGGCTGAGATCTCAATCAGCGGCGGGCAGATTGTCGAGAGCTCGTCGGGACTGCCCGTGCTGGAGTTCACGGTGACCCTGTCGGAGCCGGCGACGCAACAGACCTTCGTGTCGTTCCGCACCTTGCAGGCCGACGGCACCGCCCTGTCGGACGTCGACTACGTGGACCGGGAGCAGTTTGTCAGCTTCGCGGTAGGCGAAACCACCAAGGTCATCACCATCGAAATCCAGGACCAGGACACCGACGACGAGGCCGACGAGGCCGTGGTCGTCGAGCTGTTCAACCCCACTGCCGGGGCGACGTTCGAGGGAGGCGGCACGACGCTGCGCGCATCCGGCTGGATCCTGGACGACGACGGCGGCGGCCCCGACCAGGCGCTGTTCGTGTCCAGCCCGCAAATCATAGAGGGCGCCAATGGCCAGCGCCTGGCAGTCTTCGAGCTGCGGCTGTCGCGGGAACCGGACAGCGAGATAACCCTGGACTACACGACAGTGAACGGTTCGGCCACGGCCGGATCGGACTACGAGGCAACCTCGGGTCAGATAACGTTCGCGCCTGATCAGACGGTCGCCTTTGTGACTGTGCCGGTGTTTGGCGATGCCGGCGTGGAAACGAGCGAGTTCTTCTCGCTGGTGGTGACACCGACGGCGGCGATCGCGAACGGCTTTGCCGGCTCGACCGGTGAAGCGACGGTACTGGACGACGATGCCGGCACGGGGCCGGTGGTCTCGATCAGCGGCGGGGCAATCGTCGAGAGCTCGTCGGGACTGCCGGTGCTGCAGTTCACGGTGACCCTGTCGAAGCCGGCGACGCAACAGACTTTCGTCTCGTTCCGCACGTTGCAGGCCGATGGCACGGCGCTGTCGGACGTCGACTATGTGGACCGGGAGCAGTTCGTCAGCTTCGCGGTCGGCGAGACCAGCCAGACCATCAATATCGAGATCCAGGACCAGGACTTCGCCGATGAGGCTGACGAGGCCGTCGTCGTCGAGTTGTTCAACCCGACCGCAGGGGCGACGCTGGCCGGCGGCGGCACGACGCTGCGGGGCTCCGGCTGGATCCTCGATGACGAGGGCGACGACTCCAACCCATCGCTGTTCGTCTCCAGCCCGCAGGTGATCGAGGGCAACGCGGGCCAGCGCCTGGCGGTGTTCGAGTTGCGCCTGTCCCAGGTACCGGACAGCGACATCACACTCAACTACACGACGGTAAACGGCTCGGCCACGGCCGGTTCGGATTACCAGGCCACTTCGGGGCAGGTGACGTTCCTGGCCGGCCAGACGGTGGCCGCGGTGGTAGTGCCGGTGTTCGGCAACACCGCAATGGAGACGAGCGAAGTCTTCTCGCTGGTGGTGACCCCGACGGCAGCAATCGCCAACGGCATTGCCGGCTCGACCGGCGAAGCGACCGTGCTGGACGATGATGCCGGCACGGGGCCGGTGATCTCGGTCAGCGGCGGGCAGATCGTCGAAAGCTCGTCGGGACTGCCGGTGCTGCAATTCGTGGTCACCCTCTCCAAGCCCGCGACGCAACAGACTTTCGTCTCGTTCCGCACGTTGCAGGCCGATGGCACGGCGCTGTCGGATGTCGATTACTTCGACCGGGAACAGTTTGTCAGCTTCGCGGTCGGCGAGAGCAGCCAGGTCATCAATATCGAAATCCAGGACCAGGACTTCGCCGATGAAGCTGACGAGGCCGTGGTGGTCGAGCTGTTCAACCCCACCGCCGGGGCGACGCTGGCCGGTGGCGGCACGACGCTGCGGGGCTCGGGCTGGATCCTGGATGACGAGGGCGACGACTCCAACCCGTCCCTTTTCGTGTCCAGCCCGCAACTGACGGAGGGCAACGCGGGCCAGCGTGTGGCGGTCTTCGAACTGCGCCTGTCGCGCGCCCCGGACAGCGACATCACCCTCAACTATACGACGGTGAACGGCTCGGCCACGGCCGGCTCGGACTACCAGGCGACATCGGGCCAGGTGACGTTCCTCGCCGGCCAGACTGTGGCCGCAGTGGCGGTGCCGGTGTTCGGCGATACCAGTTTGGAGACGAGCGAGGCCTTCTCGCTGGTGGTGACGCCAACGGCGGCGATTGCCAACGGCTTCGCCGGCTCGGCCGGCGAGGCGACGCTGCTGGACGATGATGCCGGCACGGGGCCGGTAGTCTCGATCAGCGGCGGGCAGATCGTCGAAAGCTCGTCGGGACTGCCGGTGCTGCAGTTTGTCGTGACGCTGTCGAAGCCCGCGACGCAGCAGTTCTCCGTGGACTTCCAGACCGTGCAGGCCGGCAGCTCGGCGCTATCCGGCGTCGACTATGTCGCGCGCAACCAGGTCGTCAATTTCGCGGCCGGCGAGACCAGCCAGACGATCAATATCGAGATCCTGGACCAGGATTTCGACGATGAGGTTGACGAGTCGGTTGTCGTAGCGCTGTCCAACCCAACCGCCGGTGCGACGCTGGCGGGCGGCGGCACCACGCTCCGGGCAGCCGGCTGGATCCTGGACGACGACGGCAGCGGCTCCGACCTGGCGCTGTTCGTGTCCAGCCCGCAAATCAGGGAAGGCTACACGGGCCAGCGCCCGGTGACGTTCGAGCTGCGGCTGTCGCGCGCGCAGGACACTGACATCACGCTGAACTACACGACGGTGAACGGCACAGCCACGGCCGGATCGGACTACCAGGCGACATCGGGCCAGGTGACGTTCGCGGCCGGCCAGACCGTGGCCGCGGTGACGGTGCCGGTGTTCGGTGACTTTCTCGCCGAAGGCAACAAGACGTTCAGCCTGTCGGTTTCGGGAGCGCTCATCGCAAGCGGCCAGGCAACCATCATCAATGCCCCCGTCAACGTCATCAACGGCAAGTCAGCCAGCGAGACCCTCAACGGCACAGCGGGAGTCGACAGCATTTTTGGTCAGGGCGGAAACGACACGCTCAACGGCAACGCCGGCAACGACAATCTCGACGGCGGCACGGGCAACGACGTGCTGAACGGCGGGACGGGCGCCGACCAGATGGCGGGCAGAACCGGCAACGACATTTATGTCGTCGACAACGCCGGCGATGTCGTGATCGAGGCCAGCGCCCAGGGCACCGACACGGTGAACAGCGCGCTCAGCTTCAGCCTGGCGGGCCGGCACATCGAGCACCTGACGCTCACCGGCACGGCCAACATCAACGGCACCGGCAATTCCTTCAACAACGTTCTGACAGGCAACGCCGGCGCCAATGTGCTCACCGGCTCGACCGGCAACGACACCTATGTGGTGAACAACACCACCGACAAGGTGATCGAGGCCGGCAGCCAGGGCACCGACAAGGTGAACAGCTCGGTCAGCTTCAGCCTCGCCGGCCAGCATATCGAGCACCTGACGCTCACCGGCTCCGCCAACATCAACGCCAAGGGTAACGGGCTGAACAACACCCTGATCGGGAACGCCGGCAAGAACGTGCTGGCCGCCAGCACGGGCGCCGACCGGATGGAGGGCAAGGCCGGCAGCGACACCTACTATGTCGACAACGCCGGCGACCGGGTCGTCGAGGCCAATGGTCAGGGCACCGACAAGGTGTACAGCTCAGTCAGCTTCAGCTTCAGCGGCCAATACATCGAGAACCTCACCCTCACCGGTTCGGCCCACATCAGCGGCACGGGCAACTCGCTCGCCAACACCATCACTGGTAACGCCGGCAACAATGTCCTGAACGGCAGCACCGGTCGGGACACCCTGACGGGCGCTGGCGGCGCCGACCATTTCTTCTTCAACACGGCGCTCAGCAGCACCACCAATGTCGATCGCATCACCGACTACTCGGTGGCGAGCGATACGATCCGGCTGGAGAACAGCATCTTCACTGCCGTCGGCGCGACCGGCACGCTGGCCGCCGCCGCCTTCCGCATCGGCGCCGCCGCCGCCGATGCCACAGACCGCATCATCTACAATTCCGCGACCGGCGCCCTGCTCTACGATGCCGACGGCTCGGGCGCCGGCGCGGCGCGGCAGTTCGCCACCCTCGACGACGGCCTCGCGCTGACCCGGTCGGATTTCCTGATCGTGTAGCAAGTGACTCTTCCCAAGGGAGCAGGTCGTTTTTTCGCGGACTCCGCCACGGCGGCTTTGGTCCGTTGCGGATAGAACAATAGGAATGCATATTGCCGCGACGGCTGGCCTTCTGGTATTTTCTTTGATCTGCGAACTTCTTTTTCTACTTTAAGTAAGCGTTCTTGGGGGAGATCGTTATGCCGTCGGTAACCGTCACGCCTGCATCCGGGTCCGGCGCCACCCTTGGCGATGTCATCGACTTCATCGACTGGGCAACAACCGAAGCAGAGGTGGGAACACACAGCTCGACGAGCTTCGAGTTGCTCGGATTCTTTGGCGGCGAGGAAGCCGTCGCAACCGTGCGGGGCAGCGGCTTCACGTACAACAGCTCCGGCCTCACGGGCGGCACCATCAAAAGCGTGTCTTTCGAGGTCGGTGGAGTCTTTCAGGGCACGATCACCGGCAGCCTGCCGGCCGCAGACATCGCCAGCGCCATCCGGCAGGAGGATCTGGGAACCAACATCTTCGCCCTTGAAGACTACTTCATGGGGCTCGACTGGACCTACAACGGCACCAGCGCGGCAGACTTTGCGCCGGCCGGCATGGAGGTGGGCGATGGCGCTTCCTTCAATCTGCGCGGCAACGACATCCTGCGCATGGGCGGCGGCAACGACGTGATCTTCGCCGGGGATGGCAACGACCTGATCGATGGCGGCACCGGTACCGATACCATGGCGGGAGGCCGCGGCAACGACACCTACGTGGTGAACACCTCCGCCGACCGGGTGATCGAGGCCAATGGCCAGGGCACCGACAAGGTCAACAGCTCGACGAGTTTCAGTCTGGCTGGACAGTACGTCGAGAACCTGACGCTCACCGGCTCCGCCCATACCAGCGGCATCGGCAACTCGCTCAAGAACACCCTGGTCGGCAATGCCGGCAACAACGGGCTGAACGGCGGCACCGGCGCCGACCGCATGGAGGGCAAGGCGGGCAACGACACCTACTCGGTGGACAACGCCGCGGACACGGTGATCGAGGCCAGTGGCCAGGGCACCGACAAGGTGAACAGCTCGGTCACCTTCAGTCTGGCGGGACAGCAGGTCGAGAATCTGACGCTCACCGGTTCCGCCAGTATCAACGGCACCGGCAATTCGCTCAAGAATGTCCTGATCGGCAATGCCGGCAATAACGTGTTGAACGGCAGCACCGGGGCCGACCGCATGGAAGGCAAGGCGGGTAACGACATCTATTCGGTGGACAACGCCGCGGACAAGGTGATCGAGGCCAGTGGCCAGGGCACCGACAAGGTCAACAGCGCCACCACGTTCAGCCTCGCCGGCCAGAGCATCGAAAACCTGACCCTCACCGGCTCGGCCGATATCAGCGGCACCGGCAACGGGCTGAACAACACGCTGCTCGGTAACGCCGGCAATAACGTGCTGAACGGCGGCGCGGGCGGGGACACTCTGACCGGAAGCCTGGGCGCCGACCATTTCTTCTTCAGCAACGCCCTCGGCAGTACCAACGTGGACAGCATCACCGACTATTCGGTGGCGAGCGACACCATCCGGCTGGAGGACAGCATCTTCACCGCGATCGGCGCGCCGGGCACGCTGGCGGCCGGCGTGTTGCGCATCGGCGCGGCTGCCGCCGACGCTTCGGACCGCATCATCTACGACCCGTCGACCGGCGCCCTGCTCTACGACGCCGACGGCTCGGGCGCCGGTGCGGCCGTGCAGTTCGCCACGCTCGATGACGGCCTCGCGCTGACCCGGTCGGATTTCCTGATCGTCTAGCGATTGCGCGGGGAGAGCAGACTTGGCAACGCCAACAAGCAATTCCGTGCCGGTTACGACGTTTGATCCGGCAGATACGGGCGCGGGGATCTATCTTGCCGCCGGGGTGAAATGGGGCGGCGGCCTCGGCACCGGGGTGACCCTCACCTACAGCTTCCCCACCGGCACGGCGTATTTCGATTCATACTATTCCGCCGAATTCGAATGGAGCGGCTGGGCATCGCTTCTGCCCGGCGATCAGGCGGCCGTCCATCAGGGATTGAGGACGTGGGCCGCCTCCGCCAATGTCAGATTCGTCGAGGTTGCCGACAATTCGACGACCGTTGGCGAGCTGCGTTTCACCTACACCGACACCAATCCTGAGGCGAACGCCCATGCCTATTTGCCGGGCAACAACCCGGCCGCCGGCGATGTCTGGTTCAACTTCGACAACTTCAATCCGACCGGCAGCGCGACTATTCCGAAGGGCACATACGACTATCACACCGTTCTCCACGAGATCGGGCATGCGCTGGGCCTGAAGCATTCGTTTGACTCGCCGAACCCCGTTCCGGCCGGCCAGGACAATTATTTCTACACGATCATGAGCTACACGGCCTCGCCGTGGGCCGATGACGACTATGCCTCGTTCTATCCGACAACCCCGATGTACTACGACCTTGTTGCAATCCAGGCGATGTACGGCCGGAACACCACCATCAATGCCGGGAACAGCACCTACACCTTCAACGACGGGACCCGGTACTGGGAGGCGATCAACGATGCCGGCGGTCACGATATCATCGTCTACAACGGCACGGAGAACAGCTCGATCAACCTCAATCCCGGCTACTTCAGCGAGCTCAGCGAAACAATCCAGTTCTCGGGAGGGAATGCGTCCCGAAGCACAGTCACCATCGGCCCCGGCGTGACCATCGAGGATGCACGTGGCGGAAGCGGCAGCGACACCCTGACCGGCAACGGCGTGGCCAACATCCTCAAGGGAGAGGCAGGCAACGACACATTGACCGGGGGCGGCGGCAACGATGTCATTATCGGCGGCACGGGTGCCGACAGGATGACGGGCGGGACCGGCAACGACACCTTGTATGTCGACAATGCCGGCGACAAGGCGATCGAGGTCAACGGCCAGGGCACCGACAAGGTCAACAGCTCGGTGAGCTTCAGCCTGTCGGGACAGTACATCGAGAACCTGACGCTCAGCGGCACCGCCAACATCAACGGCACCGGCAACTCGCTCAACAACACGCTGATCGGCAATGCTGGCAGGAACGCACTGAACGGCAGCACCGGCACCGACCGCATGGAGGGCAAGGCCGGCAACGACACGTACTATGTGAACACGGCATCGGACAGGGTGATCGAGGCCACTGGCCAGGGCACGGACAAGGTCTACAGCGCCGCCACGTTCAGCCTGTCGGGCCAGTACATCGAGAACCTGACGCTGACCGGCTCGGCTCATATCAGCGGCACCGGCAACTCGCTCGCCAACAGCATCACCGGCAATGCCGGCAACAACGTGCTGAACGGCAGCACCGGCAAGGACACCCTGACGGGCGCGGCGGGTGCCGACCATTTCTTCTTCAGTACGACGCTGGGCACAAGCAACGTGGACTACATCACCGACTATTCGGTGGCCAGCGACACCATCCGGCTGGAGAACAGCATCTTCACCGCCGCCGGCGCGGCGGGCACCCTGGCGGCCAGCGCCTTCCGTATCGGCACGGCCGCGGCCGACTCCACGGACCGCATCATCTACAACAAGGCGACCGGCGCCCTGCTGTACGACGCCAACGGCTCGGCTGCCGGCGGGGCCGTGCAGTTCGCCACCCTCGACGATGGTCTGGCCCTCACCAGGTCGGACTTCCTGATCGTGTGAGGCGATGTCTGGCTCTGCCCAGACAAGCCTTGAGCGCGCATTGCGCAAGGTGCGGCGGCAGTTCGCCTGTGTTGGCTTCTTCAGCCTGATCGTGAACCTGCTGACGCTGACCACGTCGCTCTACATGCTGCAGCTCTTCGACCGGGTCCTGGCGTCGCAGAGCATCGACACGCTGGTCTACCTGACCCTGATCGCCGTTCTGGCCCTGATGTTCCAGAGCGTGCTGGAGGCGGTCCGCGGCCTGGTGCTGGGCCGCACCGGCGGCTGGATCGAGCGGATCGTCGGCCCGGAAACGCTGGAGCGCGGTCTTGAAGGCCGCCTGCGCGGCGCGGCCGGCGCCATGGACGGCCTGCGCGATCTCGGCGTGTGCCGGTCCTTCCTCGGCAGCCCCGCGATGATGTCGCTCTACGACCTGCCGTGGGTGCCGATCTATATGGCCGTCGCCTTCCTGTTCCATCCGCTGATCGGGTGGATCGCGACTGCCGGCACCGTGCTGCTGTTCGTCTCGACGCTTGCCAATGGCTGGCTGACCGATGCCCGGCTCAGGCGGGCCAATGCCGGCGCGGTCGCCCTTCACCGGCAGACCGACGCGGTGGCGCGCAATGCCGAGATCATCGACAGCATGGGGATGGTGCCGGCCGTCCTGCGCCGCTGGCAGAACCAGGCGGCCCTGCTGGCGGCCGACCAGCAATATGCCGGCGATGTCGCGGCCATCCTGCTGGCGGTCATCCGGTTCCTGCGCGTGGCTGTGCAGGTGGCGTGCCTCGGTGCGGGCGCGTGGCTGGTGCTGCAGAACGAGATCACCGGCGGCGCAATGATCGCCGCGTCGATCATCATGGGCCGGGCGCTGGCGCCGGTCGAACAGACGAGCGCCACCTGGAAGCAGCTCCTGGCCGCGCGGCAAAGCTGGCAGCGGTTGAAAGCGCATCTGGCGCAACCCCCGCTGCGCCCCCCGGGCATTCCCCTGCCGGAGCCCGAGGGCCGGCTGGCGGTCGAGCGGCTCACCTACGCCTTTCCGGGAAGCCGCCTGCCGATGATCAAGGGCATCACCTTTGGCCTCGAGCCCGGCGAGTCGCTGGCCGTGCTGGGGCCGTCGGCGGCGGGCAAGACCACGTTGCTGCGCCTGCTGATCGGCGTGCTGGAACCGACGACCGGTGCCGCCCGGCTCGACGGCGCGAACCTCTTCGCGTGGCTGCGCGATGATCTCGGCCGGCATGTCGGCTATCTGCCGCAGGACGTGGAGCTGTTCGACGGCACGGTGTTCACCAATATCGCGCGCATGGACGAGGCGGCGCCGGACGAGGTTATCGAGGCCGCCCGGCTTGCGGGCTGTCACGAGATGATCCTGCGGCTGCCCAACGGTTACGAAACGCAGATCGGCGAGGCCGGCGCGCTGCTGTCGGGCGGCCAGCGGCAGCGCATCGCGCTCGCGCGCGCCCTCTTCCGCCAGCCGCGCTTCGTGGTGCTCGACGAGCCCAATGCCAACCTCGACACCGAAGGCGAGCTGGCGCTGGTGCGGGCGCTGGCGCTGCTGAAGGCGCGGCGGGCCACGACCATCCTCGTCACCCATCGGCCATCGCTGGTGCAGACCGTCGACAAGGCGCTGGTGATGCGTGACGGCGCCATCGAGGCGTTCGGCCCGCGCGAGGAGGTGATGAAACATCTCATCCGGCCGGTGACGGGCAGCCCACCGCCGACAGCGAGCAGCCCCCTGCCCGCACGTGCGGCCGTACCTGCCGGGGTGGAGGCGTGATGCGGCCGGGGCACGCAGCAGCGGACATGCCAGGCCAGCCGCCCGTGCGCGGCCCCATGCTGGCGGGTTTCGCCGCGGTCCTGCTGTTCGCCGGTACCTTCGGTCTGTGGGGTTCGCTGGCGCCGCTATCGTCGGCGGCAATCGCGCCGGGTGTGATCAAGGCCGAAGGCAGCCGCCGCACGGTGCAGCACCTGGAGGGCGGCATCGTGCGCGAGATCCTCGTGCGCGACGGCGATCGTGTGCAGGCCGGCCAGGTGCTGGCGCGGCTCGACGATGTCGCCAGCACGGCCGAGCAGGCGACGCTCAGGTCGCAGCACATGACCCTGCTGGCGCAGCAGGCCCGCCTGATCGCAGAGCACGCCGGCGCCACGGAAATCACCTGGCCTGCCGAGCTGCTGCAGGGAACCGATCCGCGTGTGGCGGACGCGATCGCGGCGCAGGGCGCGCTCTTCATCAGCCGCCGCACCGCGATGGACAGCCAGTTGCGGGTTCTCGCCGAGCGCATCAGCCAGTCCGACGCCACGATCAACAGTGCCCGCGCCCAGATCAAATCGCAATCGGAGCAGCTTGAGTTGCTGCGTCGCGAGATCGCCATCGTCGCCGAGGTCGTGCGGTTGGGGCTGGAAAAGAAGGCGCGCCTGCTGGCCCTCCAGCGGCAGGAGGCGGCGCTGGTCGGCAATCGCAGCGAGCTTGAGTCGCAGATCGTGCGCAGCGAGGCCAGCATCGCCGAGAACCGGGCCCAGATGACGCTGCTGCGCGACCAGCAGGCGAAGGAGGTTTCCGGCGAGCTGGCCGACGTGCTGCAGAAGCTGGTTGAAGTGCTGGAGAAGGAAAAGCGGGCCGCTGACGTGGCGCAGCGGCGTGACATCGTCGCGCCGGTCGGCGGCATCGTCCTCAACTCCCGCCTGCTGACGCCGGGTGGCGTTGTCCGGCCCGGCGAGGCGGTTCTCGACATCGTTCCCGGCGACTACCGTCTGGTGGCCGAAGTCTACGTGTCGCCCGGCGACATCGATGTCGTGCATACCGGCCTGCAGGCCCAGGTGCGGTTGCCCGCGTTCAAGCAGCGGCTGGTGCCGTTCCTGCATGGCACGGTCGTCTTCGTGTCCGCCGACGCCGTGATCGACGACAAGGCGCAGCGCTCGTTCTACCGGGCGCACATCGCCATCGATGAAGGCGAGCTGGCCCGGCTGCGCGAGGTGCAGCTCACCCCCGGCATGCCGGTGGAAGGCATGATCCTCGTCGGCGAGCGCACCTTCCTCGCGTATCTCGTGCAGCCTCTGCACGACAGCTTCATCCGCGCCTTCCGCGAGCAGTAGCCGGAAGCGCGACATCTTGCCCGCATGGGCGCGCAGCGCCGAGGTGTTTTCGCCCTTCGCTTTCGCTGCGGGCGATGCGGGCGGGACGCCGCTACCAGTGAGCATGTCCCTCGCTGGCCATCCCGATGACGAACTTTCACGAGATTGGCTGCCGGCGATTAGAAGTCAAAACGCCGGCAATTAGAAGTGGCCGGCCGGGCAATCAGGAGCAGCACCGGCTTCGCAGCCGATAAACACGGGCGTCCAAGCCGCTGGAATCGGTTTCTTGACTAGTGAACCGTGCTGGTAAAAGTTCCGTTCTGGCGGGTTCAACCAGACGCGCTTTTGTACCCGTATCTTTCACCAACCGGAGGGGTTCCCATCGTTGGGACACAAGCAAGGCGGACTGCACACGCCCTTGCTAGGAACGCCACCATGTCGGACGCTACTTTTCCTCAAGAGCCGCATGCGGCCGCGCCATCACTGCTAAGCAACGGACGGCCGCGTCGTTCTGTCCGCCCCTCGGTCCAGCTTGAACGCCATCGCCCGGAAATCCGGGCCATCGTCGCGCGACATCGCGGCGCAAATCCGCGCGTATTCGGGTCCGTTCTACAAGGAACAGACACCAAGGACAGCGACCTCGATTTGCTCATCGACCCGGCACCCGGACAGCGGATGACGCTGTTCGATCTCTCGGCGATCTACTGCGAGATCGAGGATCTCCTGGGGGTTCCCATCGATCTTCAGACTTCGGCAAGCATGCCGGTCACGATCCGTACTCGAATTGAGCGTGAGGCGCGGCCAGTATTAAAGGGGCGCGTGCCGGGGACTATGTTGCGCACATGCTGGAGGCGATCGGCCGCATCCAGAGCTACACGGCAGGATTGACCGAAACGGAGTTCCGCTCGTCCCAGCTGGTGCAGGACGCGGTTATCCGAAACTTCGAGGTCATCGGTGAGGCTGCCGGCAAGCTTCTGAGTCTCGCACCGGAGATTGCGGCCAGTCATCCAGAGATACCCTGGCACCTCCCGCGTGGAATGCGCAATTTCCTGGCTCACGTGTACTGGTCGGTAGACGCCGCGACGATCTGGAGCACGGTCACTGATGATCTTCCAGCCTTCAGGCAGCAGATCGAGGAACTCCATCGGGAGCTCGCCAGCCCGGAAGATCCCGCTGGAGATAAAACATCGCGATCCGGCTAGCGCGGAAACAGGTCATGCCAGTCACTGCCGCCGCGGGACGTTGAGGTTGACGGTGACGTTCTTGCGCTGGGTGAAGCTGTCGAGCATGCCCTCCAGCGAGAATTCGCGGCCGATACCGCTCTGTTTGTAACCGCCGTAGGAGTGGCCGGGCGACTGGCCCAGCCCCTGGTTCACCTGCACCCAGCCCGATTCGATGGCGTGCGCGGTGCGCAGCCCGGCGCCGATGTCGTGCGTCCAGACATAGGCCGCGAGCCCGTAATGGCTGTCATTGGCCATGCGGATCACCTCGTCCTCGTCGGTCCAGCGGATCGCCACCAGCACCGGGCCGAAGATCTCCTCGCGCGCCAGCCGCCAGTCGTTGGAGGCATCGGCGAACACGGTGGGAACGGCGAAATAGCCTTCGCTCAACGGCCCGTTTTTGGGCGGCAGCCCGCCGAACACCAGCCGCGCGTCGGAGCGCTGCAGCCCCTCCTCGACATACTTGCAGACCTTGCCGAACTGCTTCGCGTTGATGATCGTGCCGATGTCGCTTGCCTCGTCCAGCGGATCGCCCAGCTTCAGCGCCGTGGCTTTGGCCTTCAGCCGCTCGAGGAAGGGATCGAAGATATCGGCGTGCAGGAAGAGCCTGGAGCCCGCGGTGCAGGACTGGCTCTGGCGCGTGAAGCGCATGGCGGCGACGATGCCGTCCACCACCCAATCCTCGCAGGCATCGGGATAGACGATCGACGGGCTCTTGCCGCCCAGCTCCAGCGACACCGGCACGATGCGCTCGGCGGCGGCGCGCATCACGATCTTGCCCACCTCGGTCGAGCCGGTGAACGAGAGCTTGCGGATGGCGGGATGGTTGGCGAGCGGCCCGCCGCATTCCTCGCCGTAGCCGGTGAGCACGTTGAGCACGCCCGCCGGCAGGAACTCCTGGCAGATCTCCGCCATCAGCAGCACGCCCAGCGGCGCGTCCTCGGCGGCCTTCAGCACCAGCGTGTTGCCGGCACACAGCGCCGGCGCGATCTTGAGCGCGCCCAGCAGCACCGGCGCGTTCCACGGGATGATGGCGCCCACCACGCCCAGCGGCTCGCGCCTGGTGTAGCTCAGCACATGCTCGCCGAGCGGAATGGTCTCGCCCTTCAGCTCGCCCGCCAGCCCGCCGAAATAGCGGAAGATGTCGGCCGCCCCGCGCGCCTCCGGCCGCGCCTGGGTGCGGAGCGCATTGCCGGTTTCCAGCGCGATCAGGCGGCCCATCTCCTCGACCCGCGCCTCCATCGCCTCGGCGATCTTCAGCAACAGCTTGCCGCGCTCGCGCGGCACCACACGGCTCCACGCCGGAAACGCCTTGCTGGCGGCGGCCACCGCGCGCTCGACATCGGCCGCGGTACCGCGCGGCACCTCGGCGATGGGCGTGCGTTTTGCCGGGTTCTCCACGCTGAGCGTCGCGCCCGAGGCAGCGGCCACCCACTGGCCGTCGATCAGCATGCCCCGTGGCTGCGGCACCGGCGCGACCGGGCGGGATTGCGGCGCAGGCTGGGCAGTGGCGGACATGGCAACTCTCCTGTGCAGGCGTTGTCCTGAGAGTGGCGCGCGCCCCCGGCTGAAACAAGGGTCGCCCTCTTGCGGATTGCCGGTTAGGAAGAGCGCATGACACAGAACATCTACGACGACGAAACGTTCTTCGCGGGCTACAGCCGTTTGCCGCGCTCGGTCGAAGGGCTGGGCGGCGCGCCCGAGTGGCCGGCGCTGCGGGCACTGCTGCCCGGATTGCGGGGGCTGCGCGTGCTGGACCTCGGCTGCGGTTTCGGCTGGTTCTGCCGCTTTGTGCGCGAGCAGGGTGCCGCACACGTGACGGGCATCGACGTGTCGCAGAACATGCTTGAGAAGGCGCACGCGATGACGCGCGACGCCGCGATCACATACCGGCGTGCCGACATGGAGAGGCTCTCGCTGGCGCCGGCCTCCTTCGACCTCGCCTACAGCTCGCTGGCGCTGCACTACGTCGCGCGGCTGGCGCCGCTGCTTCTGGGTGTGCACCAGGCGCTGGTGCCGGGCGGCCGTTTCGTGTTCTCGGTCGAGCATCCGATCTATACGGCGCCCGCCCATCCCGGCTGGACGCGCGGTGCGGAGGGCCGTGCCACCTGGCCAGTCGACGGCTATCTCGAGGAAGGGCCGCGCTCCACCGACTGGCTCGCCAAAGGCGTCATCAAGCAGCACCGCACGCTGGCGACCTGGATCAACACGCTGCGGCGCGCCGGCTTCCTGCTGGACCACGTCGAGGAATGGGGCCCGACCGAGGCACAGATCGCCGCCCAGCCCGCGCTCGCCGACGAACGCCAGCGCCCGGCCTTCCTCCTGATCGCCGCGCGGCGGTAGCGCTGCCGACCGCGCGGGTCAGGCGCGGGCGAACGCCAGCAAGGCAGCGATGTCGTGCCCGTCTGCCGCGCGCAGCGCTCCAATGTACGCGGCCCGCAGTTCACCGGTATCGACGAGATTGCCGCTGCCCCAGCTGAAGGCGGGTGTTCGGCCCGGCGTTGCCGGCGCCTGCGCGCCCATGCGAGGGCCCTGGTGATGTTCTCCCGTTCCGCTGCGTTGAGGTCGCGCCGATGCGTGATCCAGCTCTGCAGGAGGCCTTCACGTTCGTCCGGTTGCAGGGGCGTCGCGTCGGACGGTTCCTCGAAGAGGTCGCTCACGGCGCCTTCCAGAGGTCGCGGTAATGAATCGCCTCGCGGACATAGTCATCGATGCGGGTCTGCCGATCGGTATCGTCCGCTTCCTGCGCCTCGAGCTTCATCGTATGGGCGAGGCGGTCCACCTCGCGGGCCGCGATCTGGCGGGCACGCGAATCGACCGAATCCTGGAGCGAGCTTCGAGGCACAAGCGCATAGACCAGCGTGCACTCGAGCGCCTCGGCCGCGCGACGCAAGGTGTTGAGGCTGACCGTTCCGCCGGCTTCTCCGTGCTCCAGCGCGTTCACTGACGGTAACCTTGACAGCCTGACTGCTTGCCAAGATAGTGTGGGAGCGCTCACTACTAAGTTACAAGTTTTTGATGAGAGCGCGTGGCACGGCCACCAGCGAAGCCGGCCGACACCGGGGGAGAAATCCGATGATCACCCTAGCGCAACCGTCGATGGCCCTGAACGCGGAAAACGTACCGGGTCCCGACTACAAGATGTGGAACACCATGCGCGTGGCCCAGAGCGCCGCACCCAGCGACGTCCTGGGGTGGACGGCAAAGGTTGCCAAGGGGCCCGGCAAGCTCAACGCGGTGGTGATCAATTGCCACGGCAGCCCGGCGAGCCTGGGCCTGGGCACCGGTATTAGCTGGCCGCAGGTTCCGCTGTTCGCGTGCCTGAGCGGCCTGGTGGACGACATCTACATCGTGGCCTGCAACGTCGTGTCCTTTGGCGGCGCGACCGACGGCAATTTGTTCTGCGGCGCCATCGCCAAGGCAGCCAAGGCCAATGTCTACGCCTCCAATGCGTCCCAAAGCACAGGGCTATGGCCTACGATTCCCTACGGCAAGATCGATGGCTTTGAGGGCAAGGTCTGGAAGTGGCGTCCGGACGGGTCGAACGAACTGACCTCCTTGTAGAGGGGCTCGCTGGCACATCAAGAGTGCTGGTCAGCGGGGTGGAGGCGCCGCATAGTAAGGCGCCATGGCTGTTGCGACTGCCCGCCTCCTCTCCGGCGACGATCTGCGGGCGCTGTCCGCGCGTTCGGACGCGCGCGGCACCGTGCGCATCGGCGTGCACGTTGCGCTCCTCGTGGCGGCCGGCTGGCTGGTGGCTCTCGCTCCGGGCTGGACGATCGTACCGGCCATGCTGCTGCTGGGCATCGTGCAGGTGACGCTGTTCGCGCCGCTGCACGAGACGATGCACCTGACGGCCTTCGCCAATCGGCGCGCCAATGCCGTCGTCGGCTGGCTGGTGGCCTGCCCCTCGCTGCTGAACTGGCATTTCTACGCTGCCTTCCATCTGGCACATCACCGCTTCACGCAGGACCCGGCGCGCGATCCCGAGCTGGCCGTGCCGCCGCCGGCCGGCCTTGCCAGCTATCTCGCGCGCGCCAGTGCGCTCAACTACTGGCAGGCCCGCTTCGAGGTGATCGCCGATTGCTGGCGCGGCGATCTCGCGCGCTATCCCTTCATCGCACCGCACGCGCGCGCCCGGATCATCACGAGCGTACGCTGGATGTGCGTCTTCGTGGCGGCACTGGCGCTGGGCTCGGGTGTGCTGTTCGGCTGGTGGGTGCCGCTTGCCTTCTGGATCGGCCCGCAGCTTCTGGCGCAGCCGTTGCTGCGGCTTTACCTGCTGACCGAGCACACGGACTGCACCGAGGATTCAAACGGCCTCACCAACACCCGCACAACCTTGACCAACCCGATCGTGCGGCTGCTGATGTGGAACATGGGCTTCCACACCGAGCACCACCTCTACCCGTCGATCCCCTTCCACCGCCTGCCCGACGCGCACACCGCCCTGCGCCGCCGGCTGAGCGTGGTGCAGCACGGCTACGCAAGCTGGCACTGGGGCTATCTGAAGCGCCTGCTTTAGCTCGCGTGGCGGTTTCTCGACGAATGCTGCAGCCGTAGCTGGGAGACGTCTGGAATTTCGGCTAAGAGGGGCGCCTCCGGATCCTATCCGGATTGTAGCCCGGCACGCGCACCATACGGTGACAGTTCAGGTCCTGGAGACGGCTTGTCGCCGGTGAAAATAGTCGATCTGGAGTTCGGGACAAGATGCCCTTACGCCCTAGCTCCTTGCCGGGAGCGCGCCACTCCAGTGGCGCATCGCCCGCAGCGAAGCGGAGGGCGACCAGCGTGCGCAAGGCGGCATGATGGCGGCGTTGGCACGCCGCCGGCGCCACTGGAGTGGCGCGCTCCCGGCGGGAAAAGGTTTGAGAAATGCGGGCTGGAACACCCATGACATGGCCACAGCAAACCGGGCGGTTCGAGCTGGGCGACACGGTGCTGCTGTCGGGCGCGACGCTGCCGGGCGCGTGGCTGACCTGGAAGACGCATGGCACGCTGGCGCCGGGGCGCGACAACGTCGTCCTCTACCCCACCAGCTACGGCGCGCAGCACCCGGACCTTGAGTGGCTGATCGGCCCCGAGGGGGTGCTCGATCCCACACGCTGGTTCATCGTGCAGGCCGACATGTTCGGCAACGGCCTCTCCAGCAGCCCCTCGAACACGCCCGGCTGGCCCGGCCTCGTCGCGGCTTGGGACAACGTGCGCGCGCAGCGCCGCCTGTTGCGCGAGCAGTTCGGCATCGAACGGCTGGCCTGCGTCTATGGCTGGTCGATGGGGGCGCAGCAGGCCTATCACTGGGCGGCGATGTTTCCCGGCGTCGTCGAGCGCATCGTGGTCAATTGCGGCTCGGCGCGCACCGCGGTGCACAACCGGGTGTTCCTCGCCGGCCTGATGGCGACGCTGGAAGCAGCGCCCGAGCACCGGGGTGACGGCCGGTTCAGCGGCCAGCCGCAAGCGGCATTGCGCGCCTTCGGCCGCATCTATGCCGGCTGGGCGCTGAGCCAGGATTTCTACCGCGCCGGGCTGCACCTCTCCGCCCTGGGCGCGCCTGACCTCGACACTTTCCTGCGTACGGACTGGGAGGAACGTTTCGCGCGCCGCGCCGCCGCCGACCTGCATGCCCAGCTCCGCTGCTGGGATGCCGGCGACATCAGCGCCAACCCGCTCTATGGCGGCGACCTGCCGGCGGCGCTGCGCGCCATTCAAGCCCGCGTGCTGCTGATGCCGGGCGAAACCGACCTCTACTTCCGGGTGGCCGACAATGCGGCGGAACTGCCGCATCTGCGCGATGCCGAGCTTTGCCCGATTCCCAGCATCTGGGGCCACCGCGCCGGCAATCCCGTCCAGAACCCGGAGGATGCCGCATTCATCAAAAGCCAGGTTCGCCGCTGGCTGGCTCGCGACGTGTCGCCGTCACAGCGATTACACCGTTAAAATCGGCTGACCTGGACCCCTGCGAGAGCGTGCCGGCCCATTTTGGGTGAGTGCGAGAATTGGCCTGCAAATACTTGATCTTGTTTCATAAAACAGGGTCGGCTCATTGGGGCGTTAAATCATCGTCAAAGTGCAACTTCTTGAAATACCACGCTTAAAAAAACCTTTGACGATGGGCGGACAAATTTTTACCGTTCGCAGCGTAACGGCGCTGATCGAAGCCGGGTTCGCGAGAAGCCGGGGCGGTCGGCACCCAAATTTTAAAAACGTGCGTAAGTAGTCAGACAAGAGTTTCAAAGGGATTGCTCAACCGGGCGCCGGGGGCCGCCTGCGGTTTCTCGTCAAGGACAAGCGTTCACGGGCGCGCCATGGCGCGGGTCCGGGAGGGATTGTTCGTCCCTGACGTTCCGCCGGTGGCAGGCGTGCGATGCATGGTCCGGGGAATGTTGGATGCCACGACGCACTCTGGCGGCGCACCTGCGCCGTCGTCGCGGCACGCTGGTGCTGATCGCACTGGTCGTGCTCGCGATTGCCGCCGGCGCCGCGCTAGGGATTGGCAGGGGGCACGAACGTCCGGTGCCGGAGGCCGCCGTGCTGGCGGCCGCAACGCCGGCAACGGTCGTGCGGCGCGTGGACCTGATCGACTGCGATCCCCTGGAGGACCCTGCGCCGGCCGCCCCGCCGGTTCCTCGCTGAAAGATCCGCCATCCGCTTCACCGTCAGATCAATGAAAGGCAAACAGATGAGGCCGAGCATGACCCGCAGCGCGCCCCACTTGAGAGACCGCCAGCCCCTGCGGTCTCCCGACGCGATGTGCACGATCGGCGATGCAGCGCTGGCGCTGGGCGTCGAGCCGCACGTGCTGCGGTTCTGGGAAAGCAGGTTCTCGCAGATCACCCCGGTGAAGCGCGCCGGCGGACGCCGCTACTATCGCCAGCAGGACCTCGACCTGCTGCACCGCATCCGCAGCCTGCTCTACGAGGAGGGTTACACCATCAAGGGCGTGCAGCGCCTGCTGGACGAGGAAACCGCCAGCGGCCGCCTGGTCACGTCGCTGCCGCGTCCGGTCGGGATGGCAGCGGCTGGCGATCCCGCCGCCGAGGTGCCGGCCGACGCCGAGCGGCGCGACGACATCGTGGCCACCCTGGAGGATCTGCGCGAGGCGCTGGCGCAGCTTCGCGAAGCGCTGCAGGTATCGTGATCTGGCGATGAGAATCCTGGTGATCGACGACGAGGAGGATATCGTCGTCGAGCTCGGCAGCTTCCTGCGCCGGCGTGGCCATGAGGCAGCCGGCGCCGGCAGCGTCGGCGCGGCGCTGCGCGCACTCGGCGTCAGGGGCCCGTTCGACGTGGTGCTGACAGATCTGTGCATGCCCGACGGCAGCGGCCTTGACATGCTGCGCGCCTGCGCGGCGCTGCCCGCGCCGCAGCCGGTGACGCTGCTGATGTCCGGCCACGCCGATGCCTCGCACTTCGCGATGGCCCGCACGCTGGGCGCGTTCGGCGTCTTCCCCAAGCCGGTGCCGCTGCGCAGCCTGCTTCAGACCCTGAAGGATATCGAAGGCGCCCGCCCCGGCGAGCCGGCACCGCACCGGATCATGAGCGCGGCAGGAGCCGCGCGGTCCGGGTAGCCCCAAAAACCTCCTTCCCCCGGAGGGGGAAGGCAAAAAAACACCGGCCGGTTACCTCTCGAGCGGCCGCGGCACGCCCCAGGGGCCGGGCTGGCCGAGCATGCGGATCATCGCGGTGTGGTGCGGCGGGATGCGCTCGCACACGGCGCTGTCATAGAGCAGCAGCGCGCCCAGGTGCTCGGTCGTGACGTCGGCCAGGATGTCGACCGGCGCGCCGAAGCGCATCTCCGGCAGCGACCGCCGCACCCGCTTGCCGCCTGCGATGACGAACTCCAGCGGGCCGTAAATGCGGATGGGCAGCATATCGCGCGTGGTGTGGGCGCGGCCGAACAGCTCCACCATCCACGGCAGGCGCGTGTGGCCCTGCCCGATCAGATCGTCGATGTGCTTCACCGCCATCGCCACCAGCGGCGCGAACTCGGCCTTCTGGGCGGGCGTCAGCGGCTTCGAGGAGGCGTCGCTGAGAACGTGTGCCCGCAGCCGTTCGAGCGAGGTCGGTGGTTGCGCGATCGGCGGCAGCGGCACGGGCGCACTGTCGTTGGCTGCCGCCGCGGCGCGCGCCGCCAGGTCCTGCATGCGCCTGAGCATCGCGCCGCCTGGATCGACGAAGCCGCTGCGTTGTCCGGGAAAGTGCTTGTCCTCGAAGCGCAGGATCGCGGCATAGAGTGTCTCGCTCGCCATGCCGGCGACCATGCGGCCGGCAATGTTGCCGTTGAGGCCGCCCCCCGCGCCGCCGTCGCCGGCGGGAATACGGTTCAGCAGGGCAATGACCGCCTGCTGGTCCTCGATCCGGTTCTGGCAATGCCGACCGCCCTGACGTGCATGCCGGCCGACCCTTCCCCGCAGCGACATCCCGACCTCCCCTTGCTTGCGGGAAGGTCAACACGCCGGCGGCGCGCCACCTTCGCGACGCCGGCGGTTAAATGTTCCTATCGCATCGATAAGCGTTTCTTGTGTTTGTGCGAGCGCCGTCCGGCGGTTCAGCACAGGCGCAGCGCGCCGGAGGTATCGGGGGTGACAGGCGAGCACACGCCGCCGTCGAGGGCCTCGCCGGCCAGCCGCCCGGCCTCCTGCTCGCAGGCATCGTCGGGATCGCCCACGGGCACCAGCCGCGCCGGTGCGCGGACCGGCATCAGGTGAAATCCGGCGCGCTGCTGCAGGACCTGGGCAAGGCCATGCACCAGCAGCCGCAGGCCTTGCTCGCTCAGCGGCGCCCAGGCGCGGTCGGCAAAGACGATGTCGCAGCCCAGCGTACAGGCGCGCGCCCCCAGCACCGTGCACAGACCGTCGGCCGCCGGGCCGGTGCGGATGCGTACGTCGCCGAAGGCCGCGCCGAAGCGTGCCTCGGCGAAACTGCACACGTCGGGCGGCAGCGCCGAGCTCTTGCAGCGCGCCAGCCAGCGATAGAGGAACGCGCGCGGAAACAGCACCTCGGCATGGCCAGGCACGGCGTCAAGCGGGCGGGTGCTGACCATGGCGCGGCTACTGCGCCAGGCGCAGGTCGCGCGGCGCACGCCAGCAGCGCCCCAGCTCGCGGATGCTGCCCGTATGCCAGGGCGGCACGCGCGCGCAGACGCCGTCATCGTAGAGCAGCAGCGCGGGCTCGCCGTCGGTCGTGAGATCGGCCTCGATACTGACCGCCGCGCCGTAGCACATGGCCGGCAGCGCTGCCTTCTCGCGCCGGCCGGTCTCAAGATCGAGGAACTTCACGGCGCCGCGGCTGTCGGGATGCAGATAGGGCAGGCGGCGCTGCGTGACATGGGCACGGCCGAACAGGCCAACGCGCCACGGCAGGCTCGTGCAACCCTGGTCCTGCAAGGCCTCGACATGGCGAAGCGCGATTTCGGCCACGGCTGCCGTGGCACCCTCGCCGCCGTCGAGCGCCGTCAGCGGCAGCATGGCCTCGAGCTGCCGGCGCAGCACGCCCAGCGGCGTACCGCTGACATCGGGCAGGCCCTTGCGCACGGGCCAGCCGTGGGTACGCGGACTGCTCTCGACGTGCCACGCCATGACCCCCTCCCTGTCGCTGCACCCTCCCCCGTTCGCGGCCAGCGCCTCTGTCTTACCCGCCGACGCCGGCCGGCAGGGCTGCCTGCCAGACCTCGCGCGTGTGGGCCAACTGCAAGGCCGCGATCAACAGGAACAGCGGCACATAGGCCGCCGCGATACGCGCCACGCCCCAGACCTGCCGCGACTGGCGCACGATCATTCCGGTGACGAAGGCGGGTACGAAGCTGGCGACGGCAAAGACGCACAGCGCGCCGGCCAGCGAGCCGGCCGCCATCACGTCCGCCGGGACGCGCGGCATCACGAACGCCACCAGGGCGGCGGTCGATACGGCATAGGTCAGCACGGCGCAGGCGAAGGCCTTGGCGAAGGGATGCGGCGTGGCGGAGCTCGCGGCATGGGCCGTGCGCGGCATCCACGGGGCCGGGCGTACATGAAGCGGACGGGACGGCGACGTCACCTGCCGCAGTTCGGACAGGAAGCTCATGGCAAGCTCCAAAACCGAGTGTTGGGTCGCTTTATATGAGCGAACGCTCACTGTCAAGCGCTTCTGAAAACGGCGGCATTCACGTCCGCGTGCGGCGGTGAAAGCCCTCTCGCCGGGTGGCGCCCCGCTGATCGGCAACGCCCCGACTTGCCGACACCAACGCGATTGCCTCGGGTCGTATTCCCGCCCTGCTCCCCATCTTCTCGCTGCGAACATTAGAGCCGTCTTCGCCCGCAATTTCCACAAATCGAGAACTTTTGCTTTGCGTTTCCGTTCTCAATATGAGAACAAATATGGAACCGAGGAGCAGTCAAAGGCGAGGGGCTGAATGAGACGCGGCGACATGACAGCGAAGGCCCGGCTCGCGGCTGCGGCGCCTCTGCTGCTGGCAACACTCAAGGTGGTGACGCAGCTTGCAAGGCGTCAGACCTCTGCGCCGTCCCACCGGCGGCCCGACCGGCGCGTAATGCTGACGCTGTGCGCCATAGCCGAAGCGGCCATCGCCGCCGCCGAAGGCCGCGGCGGCCCTGCATGAGGCGGACCTCGACGCTGGTTCTGGAGTGGGCCGCACTGTGCGCCGAGGTGCGCCGGCCGTGGCTGCCGTCCTGGCGCGGCGCGCTCGCGTGGCGCGGCTTCGGTGCACCACCCGCCGGCTGGAGCGCCGATGCGCCGCTCGGCGTCGCCGTCTGCGCGCTGCTGACCCTGAACCATGCCTTCGCCACCGAGGCGCAGGCGCTCATGTGGCTCACGATCGGACGGCACGCCCAGCACGCTTGCGGCGACTGGAACACGGCGCGCCACGAGCGCAACCGGGCCAGGGACGCGCTGGAGGTTGTGCGATACTGGCAACGGCAGGGCAATCCGGAGCAGGCGGCGCGGGCCGCTGCCGAATTCTCCGCCTGCCTTGCGCGCTATCGCCGCCGCATGCGCAGCTTCCGCATTCAGCTCGACTATGTGCGCGGTCCCCTCGGCGTGGATGCCGGCGCGGATGCCGTATCGCCAAGATCACAGAAAGGGCGCAGCGGACCCCTTGCCCATACTGCGCCCGGCAACGCTAGGGTTGGCGCAATTCCGTCCGCTGCAACACGGACCAGGGAGCCGGCAACCAATGTGGGATGACCAGACGCGCCGGCGCGCGGTGATCGCCGTCGTTGTTTCCCTCGCCTTGCACGTGATCGTGGTTGGCATCGTCATCGCCGGACGGTTGGGCCCGGCACACGATGGCAGGCAGGCCATGACCGGGCCTCATCAGGGTCAGCTCGTGGTGGAGATCGTGGCGCCGCCGGCACCCGCGCCGCAAATGGTGCGGTCCGCCGTCCTGTCGGTCGCCCTGCCCGACGAGCTCTTCGAGCGCCGGCAGTCGCTTGCCCGCGCGACCATCAGCCAGGGCGTGCCCGTGCCCGATCCGCCGGCGGTACCGCAGATCGCACGCCGCATCGCCGTGCCGCAATTCGCGCGCTGGACGGGAGCGCCCGAAGTTGGGCCGCCGGTCGCCCCGCCCGGTCCGCGGCTGGGTCCGGGCATCGCCAACCGGACAACCATCCCGATCGATATCCTGCCCTCGCCGGCCGAGCGCCGGATCGTGCGCCGGCCGCGTCCCGCGGCGCAGCCGGCAGTACCTGACCTTGCCGCGCGGCACCTTGCCGCGCGGCGCGCACAGCAACGGCCGCCCTTGGCGCCGCCCGGGGTGGTACCGCCCTTGCCCGTCCGGGAAGTTCGCAGCCATCCCGTTTCGTTGACTGGCCGGCCCGACAGCCGCACCGGCGCGGCGTCCGGTGTCACCACGCCGAGCGGTGTTCCGGGCGTCAGCGTCGGGCTGGGTGTCGCCGCGGCTTCGGACGGCGGCGGCGGCTCGGGCTCCGGCAGTGGCGGCTCGGGCTCCGGCGGCGGCTCAGGTGCCGGCGGCGGCAGTGGTGGCAGCAGCAGTGGTGGCAGCAGCAGTGGTGGCAGCAGCAGTGGTGGCAGCAGCAGTGGCGGCAACAGCGGTGGGAGCAGCGGTAGCGGAAGCAGCGGGGGCAGCAACAGCGGTGGTGGCGGCAGTTCCGGCGGCGGCAGTTCTGGCGGCGGTTCCGGCGGCGTGGGCGTTGGGGTCAGCGCCAGTGTTGGCGGAGTCGGGGGCGTCGGCGTTGGTGCCAGCGCTGGTCCGGGCGGCGTCGGTGCCGGGGTCGGTGTTGGTGTCGGGGGCGTTGGTGTCGGCGTCGGCGTTGGTGGCGGCGGCGGCGGCGCAGGTTCGGGTGGCGATGGCGGCGCCGGCTCGGCCGGTCCCTAGGCGCCCATCGCATCGTTGAACCGCGGCGCAGGCTGGCGCACGATTGGCCGGTGCACCCCGAGGTCGTTCTGCCCGAGTCCGTCGCCCTGTCCGATCCGCTCTCCGCCGACGCCAGAGCGCAAGGGCTGGTGGCGTCCGCCGTCTATGCCGGCGGCAAGCGCGTGCGCGACATCCCTGTCGAGCAGGCGCGGGAATGGTCGACGCACGCCGGCCATTTCGTCTGGATCGGCCTGCACGAGCCCGAGCCGGCGCTGCTGGCCCGCGTGCAGGCGCAGTTCGACCTGCATCCGCTGGCTATCGAGGACGCCGCCAAGGCGCACCAGCGGCCCAAGCTGGAACGCTACGGCGACTCCGTCTTCATCGTGGCGCGCACCGCGCAGCTCGTGGAGGGCCACGTCGCCTTCGGCGAGACGCATCTGTTCGTGGGCCGCGGCTTTCTCGTGTCGGTGCGCCATGGCGCCTCGACCTCGTACACCACCGTGCGGCAGCGGGTCGAAGCCTGTCCCACCGTGCTGGCACACGGCGAGGAATACGCGCTCTACGGCATCCTCGATTTCATCGTCGATAACTACATGCAGGTGACCGAGGCCATCGAGGCGCAGGTCGATGCCATCGAGGACCGCGTGCTGACGGCCAAGCTGCGGCGGGACGATGTCGAGCAGGTCTACACCCTGCGCCGCGACCTGCTGCACATGCGCAATGCCGTGGCGCCGCTGGTCGAAGTCTGCCGCCGTCTGGAGCACGCCGAGGTGCTGGTGATCGACCCGCCCATGCGGCCGCTGTTCCGCGACGTCACCGACCACGTGCGGCGCGTCGAGGAGGAGATCAACATGCTGCGCGAGGTGCTGGCCTTCGCTTTCGAGGCCAGCATCATGTGGGGCCAGGCGGAGCAGACCACCACGACGCGCCGGCTGGCGGCATGGGCTGCCATTCTCGCGGTGCCCACGGCGGTGGCCGGCATCTACGGCATGAACTTCGAGCACATGCCCGAGTTGAAATGGGAATTCGGCTACTTCGTCGTCATCGGCCTGATCGCCGCCATCTGCGCCGGCCTCTACACCGTCTTCCGCCGCAACGAATGGCTGTAGCCGAACCTGTCTCCTTCTTGTCTCCCTTCCCCCGGAGGGGGAAGGTGCCCGAAGGGCGGAAGGGGGATCTCTCAACCCGCGCCGCCATGCGTGTTGAGGCATCCCCCTTCCGGCGCTGCGCGCCACCTTCCCCCTCCGGGGGAAGGCTTGTGGATACGCGCGGATCTGTCTCCTTCTGTCTCCCTTTCCCTCTCCGGGGACGGCGTATGGACAGGCGTGAAACTGTCTCCTTCTGTCTCCCTTCCCCTCTGGGGGAGGTGCTGTCGCGGAAGTGGTTGGAATTTGAAGGAGGCGTAATCTCCGGCTTGGACCAACAAGCAACAACCGGCGTTAGCGCGCCGGCGGAGATCACGCCATGACAACAGATAGCACAT
>QOCQ01000031.1 GCA_003574685.1 Rhodospirillaceae bacterium SYSU D60007 | reverse complement strand
GGCTCACCCTCGCCGAGCCGCTCTCCGATCATGCCATTGACCTCGCCGCATGAACCGATACCTTCAATCCGCCGGTGACCGCCACCCCAATTCCAACACTTCTCGCGACGGCACCTCTGCCGGTTGCGAGAGCAGGCTCGTCATGCGCGGGAAATCCCTCGCTGGCGCTCGGGATGACGGGAACTGTTCCGTTGCCATGTCTACCTGTCTCCGACTGTCTCAGACGGCGTGTCTACCTGTCTCCGACTGTCTCAGACGGCGTGTCTACCTGTCTCCGACTGTCTCCAATGGCATGTCTACTTGTCCCCACCTGTCCACGCCTGTCTACCTGTCTCCACCTGTCTACCTGTCTCCACCTGTCTACTGTCTCCACCTGTCTCAAATCGGCCTGTCTACCTGTCTCAAACTGTCTCAACTGCCCTTTTGCGGGGTGGAGTCAGGATGATGGGGGCGAGCTCGGTGGCGGCGAAGGAGGTGGTGCGGCGTTCTTCGGGGACGGGGCGGTAGAGGGTGTCGCGCTGGCGCGGCGTGCGGCCGATGGAGCGGATCAGCGCTTCCATCTCGGCCGGCGGAAACTCCTGGCCGTGCTGGGTGCCGGCGGCGCGCGAGATGCTCTCGTTCATCAGCGTGCCGCCCAGATCGTTGGCGCCGGATTGCAGGCAGATCGCGGCGCCGGCCGGGCCCATCTTCACCCAGGAGGTCTGGATGTTGGTGATATGCGGGTGCAGCACCAGCCGGCCGACGGCGTGCATCAGCACGGCCTCGCGGAAGGTCGGGCCACGGCGGGCGCGCCCGTGCCGGTAGATTGGCGCCTCCATGTGCACGAAGGGCAGGGGGACGAACTCGGTGAAGCCGCCGGTCTCGGCCTGAAGGTCACGCAGTGCCAGCAAATGGCGCGCCCAGGAAAGCGGCGTCTCGACGTGGCCATACATGATGGTCGAGGTCGTGCGCAGGCCCAGCGCATGGGCGGCGCGCACCACCTCGAGCCACTGCGCCGTGTTCACCTTGTCGGGGCAGATGATGGCGCGCACCTCATCATCGAGGATCTCTGCGGCCGTGCCGGGCAGCGTCCCCAGCCCTTCCGCCTTCAGCCGCGCCAGGAAGTCGCTGAGCGACAGCCCCAGCGTGGCGGCACCCTGCGTCACCTCCAGCGGGGAAAAGGCATGGATGTGCATGTCGGGTACTGCCGCCTTGATGGCGCGGCAGATCGCGACATAGGTCTCGCCCGTGTAATCGGGATGGATGCCGCCTTGCAGGCAGACCTCGGTGGCGCCGCGCGCCCAGGCCTCGGCCGTGCGGCGGCTCACCTCCTCCAGCGCCAGGTCATAGGGCGCGCCGCGCAAATCATCATGCGTGCGGCCCTTGGAGAAGGCGCAGAAGCGGCAACGGAAATAGCAGATGTTGGTGTAATTGATGTTGCGGTTCACCACGTAGCGCACGACCTCGCCGCTGGTGGCGCGGCGCAGCGCATCGGCGGCCGCGATGACGTGCCGGTAGTCGGCATCGCGCGCGGCGAACAGCCGGACGATTTCCTCCGTACCAAGCCGCTCGCCCGCCTCGGCGCGCGCCACGCTGCGGCGCAGCTCGCCATCCACGGCGGGCAGCAGGACCGGCGCCGGCGGTGGCGGCTCCAGCGTGCCCGGAGCCCAGTCGTCGTCACGCGCGAAGCCTTCAGCGTCGCTCATCCGCCGTACGCGCGTCGCCACTTCGGGTGCGAGCCACGTATCGGGGTTGCGCACCCAGGCGGGGTACACCGGCAGGCGGTTCACCAGCACCTTGCCGGTCTCGGCGGTGCGTTGGGCGAGCTCCGCGATCGCGGGCCACGGCGCTTCGGGATTGACGTGGTCGGGCGTCACCGGCGAGACGCCACCCCAGTCGTTCAGCCCGGCCGCGACCAGCCGCTGGTATACGCCCGGCGACAGATTTGGCGGTGCCTGCAGGTTCATGTCGGGGCCCAGCACCAGGCGCGCCACCGCGATGGTCCACAGCAGGTCATCCAGATCCGGCTCCGGCGCATCGGCCCGCCTGGTGTCGGGCTTGGCGCGGAAGTTCTGGACGATCACTTCCTGAATGTGGCCGTAGCGCGCGTGCAAATCGCGGATCGCCACCAGCGCCTCGAGCCGCTCGGCGCGCGTCTCGCCGATGCCGATCAGGATGCCTGTCGTGAACGGCACGCGCAGTTCGCCGGCCAGCCGGATCGTTTCCAGCCGCACGGCCGGCTGCTTGTCCGGCGAGCCGTAATGCACGCCACCGGGTTCGCACAACCGCGTGCTGGTCGACTCCAGCATGATGCCCTGGCTCGCCGTCACCTCGCGCAGCGCCGCGATCTCCTCGCGCGTCATCACGCCGGGATTGGCGTGCGGCAGCAGTCCGGTTTCGCGCAGGACCAGCGCGCACATGTCGCGCAGATAGCCGATGGTGGTCTCGTGCCCCAGCGCCGCCAGCGCCTCGCGCGCCGCCCGGTAGCGCAGCTCGGGCTTGTCGCCCAGCGTGAACAGCGCCTCGGTACAGCCCGCCGCCGCGCCCGCTTTGGCGATGGCCAGCACTTCTTCGGGCGACAGGAAGGCGGGACGCGAGGCGTGCGGGCGAGTCGCGAAGGTGCAGTAGTGGCACACATCGCGGCACAGCCGGGTCAGCGGAATGAAGACCTTGCGCGAGTAGGAGATCAGCCGGCCATGGCCACGGTCGCGCATGGCCGATGCTGCGGCCAGCAGCGCGGGCAAGGGCATCTGTTCCAGGCGCTCGATCGGGGGAAATTGTGACTCGTCCATCGCCCCATCGTGTAGCATCGCCCGGCCGGACGCAATCGAAGGAGAGCGCAATGCAGATCGGCTTCAACGCGCCGACGGCGGGCCCGCTGGCAGCGCCGGAAATCCTCACCCGCATTGTGGTTGAGGGCGAGGCCATGGGCTTCGACTACGCCACGTTCAGCGACCACGTGGTGATTCCCACCGACATCGAGGCGAAGTATCCCTACAGCGCCACGGGCGAGTTTCCCGGTGGCGGCACCTTCGATCGTCACGAGCAATTGACCGAGGTGGCGTATCTCGCCGCGAAGACAAGGCGGCTGCGGCTGGTTACGTCGGTGATGGTGGTGCCGCACCGCCCGGCCGTGCTGACGGCCAAGATCCTTGCGACCATCGATGTGCTCTCGGGCGGCCGGCTCACGGTGGGCATCGGCGCCGGCTGGATGCAGGAGGAGTTCCAGGCCATCGGCGCGCCCGACTTCGCGGCCCGCGGCAAGGTCACAGACGAGTACCTGGCCGCCTTCCGGGAATTGTGGACCAGCGCCGATCCGCGCTTCGCCGGCGAGCACGTGCGCTTCAGCGGCATCAAGATGGAACCCAAGCCGGTGCAGAAGCCGTATCCGCCGATCTGGGTGGGCGGCGAGAGCGGCCCGGCGCTGCGGCGCACGGCGCGGCTGGGCGATGCCTGGTATCCGATCGGCACCAACCCCGCCTTTCCGCTCGACAGTCTCTCGCGCTTCCGCGCCGGCATCGCGCGCCTGCGCAAGCTCACGCAGGAGGCCGGTCGCGATCCGCAGAAGGTGGGCATCGCGCTGCGCGTGTCGCGCTATGGCGAGGGTGTGCCGGCGAAGGCCGGCGACGGCGAGCGGCACCTGTTCTCGGGCAGCGCCGCGGACATCGCCGGCGACCTGCGCACCCTGCGCGATATCGGCGTGGCCAGCGTCGATTTCGGCTTCGCCGGCGCCACCGCCGAAGCCGTGCTTCAGAACATGCAGAAGTTCCGCAGCGAGATACTGGCGAAAATGTAGTGACATCTCCTTCCCCCGGAGGGGGAAGGTGGCGCGCCAGCGCCGGAAGGGGGATGCCTCAACAAGCGCGGTGCCTGTTGCACCATCCCCCTTCCGCCCTTCGGGCACCTTCCCCCTCCGGGGGAAGGTTACGCAGCCCGCACCACTTGAATTTGCCAGCCGTGCGGGCCATCTGGTGAGCCGCCAAAAAATAAAGGGGATTCCGCCGACATGACTGCCGACGCCGCGTCGATCCAGAGCCGTCCGTTCGAGGCCGACGTCGCCAGGCTGCTGCACCTGATGGTGCATTCGGTCTATTCCGACAAGGATGTCTTCCTGCGCGAGCTGATCTCCAACGCAGCCGATGCCTGCGAGCGGCTGCGCTACGAGGCCATCGCCGCGCCGGCGCTGCTGGGCGACGATCCCAAACCGCGCATCACGCTCACCATTGACGCGGAGCAGCGGCGGTTGACCGTGGAGGATAACGGCATCGGCATGAGCCGCGAGGAGATGGTGGAGGCGCTGGGGACCATCGCGCGCTCCGGCACCCGCGCCTTTCTCGAGCGCATGCAGGGCGGCGAGGAAGCCGGCGCGAACCTGATCGGCCAGTTCGGCGTGGGCTTCTACTCGGCCTTCATGGTCGCGGAGCGGGTCGATGTGCTGTCGCGCCGCGCCGGTACGGACGAAGCGTGGCTGTGGTCGTCCGACGGCAAGGGCACGTTTAGCGTAAGCCCGGCGGAGCTTGCGCAGGCGCCGGCGCGCGGCACACGCGTCGTGCTGCACCTGTCCGCCGATGCTGCCGGCTATGCCGACCGGCCGACGCTGGAGCGAATCGTCAGGGCGCAGTCCGGGCATGTTCCGGTCCCCATCTCGATCATCGACAAGCTGGGCGGCGAACCCGCCGAAGTGGCTGACGGTGCGGCGCTGTGGACCCGGCCGAAATCCGAGATCACCGAAGCGGAGTACACGGATTTCTACCGCAGCGTCGCCGGCCAGTTCGACGATCCGGCGATGACGCTGCATTACCGCGCCGAGGGTCGGCAGGAATATGCGGCGCTGCTTTTCGTGCCCGGCACGCGGCCGTTCGACCTGTTCGATCCCGAGCGCAAGGGGCGGATCAAGCTCTACGTGCGGCGCGTGTTCATCACCGACGATGTCGAGATCCTGCCGCGCTATCTGCGCTTCGTGCGCGGGCTGGTCGATTCCGCCGACCTGCCGCTCAACGTCTCCCGCGAGATGATCCAGGAAAGTCCGATCCTGGAGGCGATCCGCAAGGGCGTCACCAATCGCGTGCTGGGCGATCTGGAGAAGCTCGCCGACAAGGAACCCGAGAAGTACATCAGGATCTGGGAGGCCTTCGGGCCGGTCATCAAGGAAGGGCTTTATGAAGCGTTTGAGCGGCGCGAGGCGCTGCTCGGCCTCGCGCGGTTCAGGACCACCGCATCGCCGCAGGGGTGGCGGTCGCTGAAGGAGTACATCGCAGGCCTGCAGGAGAACCAGACCGCGATCTACTATCTGGCCGGCGATGAAACCGCGAAGCTGGAAAGCTCGCCGCATCTGGAGGGCTTCCGTGCCCGCGGCGTCGAGGTGCTGCTGCTTGCCGACCCGGTGGACAGCTTCTGGGTGACCATGTCGCCGTCGTTCGAGGGCAAGCCGTTCCGCTCGGTCACGCAGGGCGAGGCCGATCTCGCGATGATCCCGCGCACCGATGCCGCCACCGACTCGGCACAGGAGGTGGACCCCGCGGTGGCCGATTTCGTTGGCTTCGTGAAGAAGACGCTGGGCGATGCCGTCTCCGACGTGCGCACCTCCGAACGGCTGACCGAGAGCGCGGTGTGCCTCGTCGCACCACAGTCCGGTCCCGACCGGCAGCTCGAAAGGCTGCTGGCCGGCAGCGGGCGGCTGGCTTCGGCCGCGAAACCGGTCCTGGAGATCAACCCGCGGCATGCGCTGGTGACTGCGCTGGCACGCCTGAAGGACGTCGAGGAGCCGCTGCGCGCCGACACCGCGCACCTGCTGCTGGATCAGGCGCGTGTGCTGGACGGCGAGACGCCGGCCGACCCCCGAGCCTTCGCGGAGCGGCTAGCCCGCGTGATCACCCGCAGCCTGCCGAAGGGCGAGCGTTCTACGAAACCGTCGGAATGATCTTGGCCCAGCGATCAAGCACGGGCAGCACGGCGTCTGCCTTCGCGGTTTCGAGCTGGATGATCACCCGCTCGACGCCCCCGTCGCGATCGCGTTTGAGCTGGTCGGCGTCTTTGGCGCCCCAGATGCTCACCGGCACCGAGGCAAGGTCGCGGCCGGCTTCCGCCGCCATCTGCCGGAACTGCGGCAGCAGGGCGGCGACGTCGGGATATTGCTTGCGCGCGCGATGCGGCAGCCAGCCGTTGCCGTAGCGCAGCGCACGACGCGCGGCCCAGGGAAACGCACCGCCGACGATCACCGGCGGATGCGGCTTCTGCACCGGCTTGGGCCAGGTCATCATCGGATCGAAGTTCACGAACGCACCATGATATTCAGGTTTGGATTGCGTCCAGATGGCCTTCATCGCCTCGATGCGTTCGCGGGCGAGCTTGTGCCGCGTCTCGAAGGCGGTGCCGTGGTCGGCCATCTCCTCTGCGTTCCAGCCATTGCCGACACCGAACAGGAACCGGCCCTGCGAGACCTGGTCGATGGAGGCCACCAGCTTGGCGGTCTGAATGGGATCGCGCTGCACCACGAGGCAGACGCCGGTGCCGAGGCGCAGTGTCGTGGTGACGGCCGCCGCGGCGGTCAGCGACACGAACGGGTCCATCACGTCGTAATAGGGCTTGGGCAGCTCGCCGCCCTGCGGGAAGGGCGACTTGCGCGATAGCGGAATGTGCGAGTGCTCGGGCGCCCACACCGATTCGAAGCCGCGCGCCTCCAGCGCCTGCGCCAGCTCAGCGGGCGCCATGGAGTAGTCCGTAAAGAACATCGCCGCGCCGATCTTCATCATTGCCTCCCGCTGGGATTGCTTCATGGTGAGCACAGGTGGATGCCTTGCATCCACCGGGTCGAACCATGAAGCCGGCCGTGCTGTGCGACGCCTTCATGGTTCGACAGGCTCACCATGAAGGCTATAGCAGCGTGGTACGATGGTGCGCAGGACCGGCGGGGCTGCTCAAGGCGATGTTTCCGCACTGCGGACAGATGTGCCGCAGCCTTGCAGGGCTCGCATGCTTGCGGCGCTATGGACGGCGCGGGCGGATGGGGCAGGCTGCCTGCTGCGAGGCGAGGAGGAAGCGATGAACCAGATCGTGGTGAACGAGCCCAATCGCTGGCGTCTGCAAACCCCGGGCAGCACCGGCTGGACGCGCACGGCGCGGCCGGATGCGGCGCGCAAGTACTTCATGGTGTCGGCCGACTGCCACGCCAACGAGCCCGTTGATCTGTGGCTGACGCGCATGGACAAAAAGTATCACCAGCGCCTGCCGCGCGTGATCACCGACAAGGACGGGGTGCAGTGGCGGGTGTCCGAGGGCTATCGCCCCGACCGGCTGCGGCTGTCGACGCTGGAAGGCGAGGACGCGCTGCGCAACAAGTCCGGTGCCGACGCCGCCGGCCGCATTGCCGATCACGACCGCGATGGCATCGACGTCGAGCTGATGTTTCCCAACAAGGGGCTGGCGATGTGGGCCACGCCCGATCCCGAGTTCGCGATGGCGCAGTGCCGCGTGTGGAACGACTGGGCGTGGGAGATGTTCGGGTCGCACAAGGACCGCATCATCATTGCCGGTGCGATTGCCACCGGCGACCTCGAGGGCTCGATCGCCGAGGTGCAGCGGCTGGCGAAGCTTGGCTTCCGCTGTCTCACCCTGCCGTGCAAGCCGGTGTGGGGCGCGCACGATGTCGATCACGTCAACTACAACCTGCCGCATTTCGACCAGCTGTGGGCGGCGATCCAGGATGCCGACCTGCCGATCACCTTCCACGTTTCGACCGGGCGCGATCCGCGCGCCGCACGCGGCAATGGCGGGGCGGTGGTGAACTACGTCTCGCATTCGCTGTCACCGACCATCGAGCCGGTGGCCAATCTCTGCGCCTCGGGCGTGCTGGAGCGCTTCCCGGGTCTGCGCTTTGCCACCATCGAGGCCGGCATCGGGTGGGTACCGTGGCTACTGGATGCGATGGACGAGGCCTACCGCAAGCACCATTTCTGGGTGCGACCGAAGCTGCAGGGCCTGCCCAGCGACTACTACCGGACACGCGGTTTCTCGTCGTTCCAGGAAGACCAGGCCGGTCTGGATCTTGCCGAGTCGCATGGGCTCGCCGGCAACTTCATGTGGGCCAACGACTACCCGCACCACGAGGGCACGTGGCCGCACTCGGCGGAGGCGATCGAACGCACCATGGGTCACCTATCGGATGCCAGCCGCGCGAATATTCTGGGCCTCAACGCCGCGCGCTTCCTGAAGCTCGCCGTGCCGGCCCGGTACGCTCAATGAGCGGACGCACGCTGCGCGGCAAGGTGGCGATCGTCGGCATCGGCGAGACGACCTACTACAGGCACGGCAAGTCGCCTGATCCCGAGTTCAAGCTGGCGCTGAAGGCGGTCCTTGCCGCCTGTGCCGATGCCGGCATCGAGCCGCGGCGCATCGACGGCTTCGCCTCCTACAGCAACGATCGCAACGATCCCTCGCGGCTGGCCGCCGCGCTGGGCCTGCCCGAGCTGCGCTTCTCCAACATGCAGTGGGGTGGCGGGGGCGGCGGCGGCTCCGGCGCGGTCGCCAACGCCGCGGCAGCCGTCGCCTGCGGCATGGCCGATTGCGTCGTGGTGTTTCGTGCGCTGGCACAGGGCCAGTTCCAGCGTTTCGGCGCCGCGCCGCCGGGCGGCACGGTATCGGGCGAGCCGGCATTCAACGCGCCCTACGGCGTGATGTCGCCGGCGCAGCGCTACGCCATGCGCGCCATGCGGTTCATTCATGAGAACCGCATCGCGCCCAGTGCCCAGCGGGCGATTGCACTCGCCTCGTACCACCATGCGCAGCGCAACCCGCGCGCGGTGATGTATGGCAAGCCGCTGAACGAGGAGGCCTACGACGCCTCACGCTGGATCGTCGAACCGTGGCGGCTCTTCGACTGCTGCCAGGAGAATGATGGCGCTGCGGCGCTGATCCTGGTGCCGGCCGAACGGGCACGCGATTTCCCGAAAAAGCCGGCCTACCTGCTGGCGGCAGCGCAGGGATCGGAGCATCGCAACGCCGCACGCGTGCACAACGCGCCGCTCTACGCCACGTCGAGCTTCACCACCGTGGCACCGAATCTCTATGCCATGGCCGGTCTGAAACCGGCCGATGTCGATGTGCTGCAAAGCTATGAGAACTTCACCGGCGGCGTGCTGATGAGTCTGGTCGAGCACGGTTTCTTCGCGGCCGAAGAGGCCAATGCGTTCCTCGTGCCGGAGAACCTGCTCGCGCCGTCGGGCCGGCTGCCGCTCAACACCAGCGGCGGCAACCTGGCGGAGTGCTACATGCACGGGCTGGAGCTGCAGGTCGAGGCCGTGCGCCAGTTGCGCGGCGAGTCCACGGCACAGGTGCCCGATGCGCATGTCTCCATGGTGATCTCGGGCCCGATGGTGACGCCGGTATCGAGCATGATCCTGGGCAGCGCGGAGACCCTGCAATGACGGCCGCGACCTATCTGCGCCCCGGCCTGCCCGTGCCGGTGCCGGAGAATGACGGGCTCGATGCGCCGTACTGGGAAGGCACGCGCCGCGGCGAGTTGCGCGTGCAGCGCTGCAAGGCCTGCGGCACCTGGCAGTGGGGTCCGGAATGGATCTGCCACAAATGCCTGTCCTTCGACATCGGCTGGCAGACGATCGAAGGCCGTGGCCGCATCTATAGCTGGGAGCGGCCGTGGCATCCAGCGCATCCCGCGCTGAAGGAGCAGGGCCCCTACATCGTCGTACTGGTCGAGCTGCCGCAGGCCGGCGGCATCCGCATGCTGGGCAACCTGCTGGGCGATCCGCGCCAGGACGTGCGCATCGGCGCCGAGGTCGAGGCCGTCTTCGAACCGCACGACGACGCAAAGCCACCCTTCACCCTGGTGCAGTGGCGATATAGCGGGCGATAGACAGCTTCATGGTGAGCACAGGTGGATGCTTTCGCATCCACCGGGTCGAACCATGAAGCGACCCGCACCGCGCTCTGCGACGCCTTCATGGTTCGACAGGCTCACCATGAAGGCCACTTACCTTGCTACGCGGCCGTCCAGCCGCCGTCGACGACGATCTCGGTGCCGGTGACGTAGGACGATTCGTCGGACGCGAGGAACAGGACGGCGTACGCCACCTCGTCGACTTCGCCGGCGCGGCCCAGCGGCACGCTCTTCAGCATCTTCGCGCGCGTCTCGGGATCGGCGGTGCGGCCCGAGGTGATCATGGGTGGCATCAGTCCGGGATGCACGGAATTAACCCGGATGCGATCGCGCCCGTGCTGCACGGCGATGGTCTTGCTCAGCAACCGCACCGCGGCTTTCGAAGCGTTGTAGCCGACATGGACGCCCTGCTGGCCGACGATGCCGGAGACGGAGGACAGGTTGACGATCGAGCCGCCGCCCGACTGGCGCATCGCTGCCACCGCGTACTTGGTGCCGAGGAAGACGCCGCGCGCGTTGATCGCCATCAGCTTGTCCCAGGCGTCGGTGGCGAACAGATCCTCGGCCGCCGAGCCGCTGATGCCGGCATTGTTGACCAGCACGTCGAGCCGGCCCCAGGTGGCCAGCACCTTGTCGATGGCGGCCTTCCACTCGTCCTCGCTGGTAACGTCAAGGTGCTGGTACGTCGCGTGTCCGCCTTCTTTTTCGATGGCGGCAACGACGTTCTTGCCCGGCGCATCGAGAACATCGGCCACGACCACCGCCTTCGCGCCCTCGCGCGCGAACAGCTTCGCCGTCGCGGCACCCATGCCGTTGGCGGCGCCGGTGACCAGCGCAACCTTGTCCTTCAGACGCATGCCTTCCTCCTGCGTGATGGTCGGCCTTACGGGCGGAAATGGTCGTGGCCGGTGCCGCGGTAGAGGACCTGCACCTGGCGGCCGACGATGGCGGCGTGGGCGGCGAGTGCGTCAGGCGCGCAGTCGGCCGCAGGCCGCGGCTCGTGGTCGAAGTGATGGAAGTTATCGGTGCCGCGCACCAGCGTGGCGCTGTCGCGTTCGCCCACGACCTGCCGGACGTGCGTCGGGATGTAGCGGATGGCAAAGCCGATGCGCCGGTCGCCGGAGCGGTTCGGCGCCGAGCCGTGCGCCAGCAGCACGTGATGCAATGACGCCTGGCCCGGCTCGAGGACGGCCGGCACGCCTTTGGCCTCATCGACGGTGACGGCGATCTCCTGGCCGCGGCTCAACAGGTTGTGCTTGTCGAAGGTGTCGCGATGATCGAGCTGTTGCCGGTGGGAACCCGGCAGGAACTTCATGCAGCCGTTCACGAGATTGGCGGGCGTGAAGGCGACCCAGACGGTCATCACATCAGGCGAACTCAGGCCCCAGTAGGTGGCATCCTGGTGCCACGAGACGAAGCCCGGATCGGAGGCTTCCTTGATGAAGAAGCTGGTGCTCCAGCACAGCAGGTCGCGGCCCAGCACGTCCTCGACGGCGTCCAGGATGCGCGGGTGGCGGATCAGCTCGTTCAGCCAGGTGAGATAGAGATGCGCCTTGTGGCGCCGGTCGCCGCTGATGGGGCCGCCGGTCTGCGCCTCGTGGTCCTCCAGCCGGCGGCGCAGCTCAGCCGCTTCGGCAGGCGCGATCACATCGACCGGAAACAGATAGCCGTCCCGCCGGTAGCGGGCGACCGCTTCATCTGACAGGAGTTTCGGCATCGCGCTGTCCTTTTCGACGCGACACTAGGAGCGCCATCCGCATGCCGTCAACCTGGTCCACCGCTGGTGTATAGTGCGTGCGCGGACCATTCCAAGGGAAGTGACAATGGGTAGCCTGCCGCTGCAACACATTTCGGTGCTCGACCTGACGGCGCATCGTGCCGGACCCACCGCCGCGCGCCAGCTTGCCGACTGGGGCGCCGACGTCATCAAGATCGAGCAGCCCGGCCCGGAGGTGGCCGACGCGACCGGCAGCCGCCGCCACGGCTTCGACTTCCAGAACCTGCACCGCAACAAGCGCGCCATGACGCTGAACCTCAAGAGCGAGGAGGGGCGCGCCATCTTCATGAAGCTCGCCGCGCGTGCCGACGTGGTGGTCGAGAACTACCGTTCCGACGTGAAGTACCGGCTGGGCGTGGACTACGAGTCGGTGAGGGCGGTCAATCCGCGCATCATCTACGGCAGCATCTCCGGCTTTGGACAGACCGGACCTGACGCGACGCGACCCGGCGTCGACCAGATCGCGCAGGGCATGGGCGGGCTGATGTCGATCACCGGCGCGCCGGGGCAGGGGCCAATGCGCGTGGGCATCCCGATCGCCGACCTGACCTCGGGCCTGCTGCTGGCGCAGGGCATCATGATGGCGCTGTTGCAGCGCGAGCGGATCGGCACCGGTCAGTGGGTTCACACGTCACTGCTGGAGGCGCAGATCTTCATGCTCGATTTCCAGGCAGCGCGCTGGCTGATGGCAGGCGAGGTCGCGCCGCAGGCCGGCAATGATCACCCCACCGGTATTCCGACCGGCGTGTTCCCCACGGCGGACGGGCATATCAACATTGCGGCGTCGGGCGACGGGCTGTGGAAGCGCTTCTGCGAGGCCATCGCAGCGCAGGAGTTGCTGGCGGATCCCGACTACGCCACCGGCGCGCAGCGCTCGCGCAACCGCAAGGCGCTGAACGAGCGCATCGCGGCGATCACCCGCACGCAGCCGGCGGCGCACTGGATCGCGGCGCTGAACAAGGCCGGCGTGCCGTGCGGCCCGATCAACAGCATCGACCAGACCTTCGCCGAACCGCAGGTGCAGCACCTCGGCATCGCCCGGCCGGTCAGCCATCCGGTGCTGGGCGAGATCAGGGCCGTGGGCCAGCCGATCAACATGAGCGCCGCGCCGCAGCCCGCAGCACTGCGCGCCACACCCGAGCTGGGCCAGCACACCGACGCTATCCTGAGCGGCCTGGGCTATGCCGACTCGGCCATCGCCGACCTGCGCCAGCGCGGCGTGGTGTGAAGCGTCAAGCGAGGTTGAGTGCCAGTTGTCCAGGCGGGATGGCAGCCGTCTGGCTGAGGTTGGACAGAGAAACGCCCAGCAGGCGGATCGGCTTTTCCGTTGGCAGGATGGCGCGGACGAGGTCGAGGCAGATGCGTTCGGCCGCGGGCTTCAGAAGAATGGGCGCGGGGCTGGTGTGGCTGCGGGTGATGATGCGGAAGTCGGCGTACTTCACCTTCAGCGTCACGGTGCGCCCGGTCGTTCCGGTCTTCTCGCACCACGCCCAGACGTCATCGAGCATGGCCTTCACGCCCGCTTCGATGTCGGAGGACTGCACCAGATCCTCGGCGAAGGTCGTTTCCGAACCCACGGACTTGCGCGGGCGGTCCGGCACGACGGGTCGCTCGTCGATGCCGCGGGAAATGGCATGGTACCAGGGGCCGGCCTTGCCGAAATGCTGCTGCAGGAAAGCCGGCGTCTGCTGCCTGAGATCGGCGCCCGTGAAGATGCCCAGCCGGTTCATCTTTGCCGCGGTGACCGGTCCGATGCCGTGGAACTTGCCCACCGGCAGGTCCTCGACGAAGGCCGGACCCATGGCCGGGGTGATGACGTATTGCCCGTTGGGCTTGTTGTGGTCCGATGCGAGCTTGGCGAGGAACTTGTTGTAGGAGATGCCGGCCGAGGCCGTGAGCTGCGTCTCGGCGAAGATCCGCTCGCGGAGCTCCTGGGCAATCCGGGTGGCGGACGCGATGTTCTTCAGGTTGACCGTGACATCCAGATACGCCTCGTCGAGCGACAGCGGCTCGATCAGCGGCGTGTACTCGGCGAAGATGGCGCGGATCTGCCGGGAAATCTCCCTGTAGATCTCGAAGCGCGGCTTCACGAAGACCAGCTCCGGGCATTTACGCCGGGCAGTGACCGAGGGCATGGCGGAGCGCACGCCGAACTTCCGTGCCTCGTAACTGGCGGCGGCCACCACGCCGCGGTGCGAGCCGCCCACGGCGACCGGCCGGCCGCGCAGCTCGGGATTGTCGCGTTGCTCCACTGAGGCATAGAAGGCATCCATGTCGAGGTGGATGATCTTTCTGACCTGTTTCTCGGCCATCGGACTGCATGGTGGAAACCGCCGGCAGCCGCCTGGTCTATGATCCCGGCCGGACGCAGCGGAAGGTAGCGCGGAGGAGAGATTATGACCGATCGCCTGTTCGACTTCACCGGCAAGGTTGCGCTGATCACGGGCGGCAGCCGCGGCATGGGCTTCGAGATGGCCAAGGCTTTCGCCGAGCGTGGCGCGGACATCGTCATCACCAGCCGCAAGATCGAGTCCTGCAGGGAAGCGGCGGCGGCGATCGAGGCGATGGGCCGCCGGGCGCTGCCCTATGCGTGCAATGTCGCGCGCTGGGACGAGCTGCCCGGCCTGGTCGATGCTGCTTATGCCGCCTTCGGCAAGGTCGACATCCTCGTCAACAATGCCGGCAGCTCACCGCTGGCGCCGTCGTCGCTGGAAACCAGCGAGCAGCTCTTCGACCGCGTCGTGCATCTGAACTTCAAGGGCCCGTTCCGCCTGATGTCGCTGGTGGGCAGCCGCATGGCGCAGGGCGACGGTGGCTCCATCATCAATGTCAGCAGCGTCGGCGCCATCCGGCCACGTCCCTCCATTGCGCCCTATGCCGGCGCCAAGGCGGCGCTCAACGCCATCACCACCGCCTTTGCTTTCGAGTATGGGCCGAAGGTGCGGGTGAACGGCATCATGCCCGGCCGCTTCCTCACTGACATTTCGAAGGCGTGGACGGAAGAGGCGCGGCAGAACAAGGACGTGGCGCTGCACCGCAGCGGCAAGCCGGAGGAGATCGTGACGGCCGCGCTCTATCTCGCCAGCCCGCATTCCGGCTTCACCACCGGCTCCGTGATCCAGGTCGACGGCGGCATTCAGTAGGAGTCCTAACCGAGTGCGGTCGCGCGCAGGCGCGCGATCTCGTCGTCGGTGTAGCCGGCCTCGCGCAGGATCTCGACCGTGTGCTCGCCCAGCAGCGGCGCGCCGCGGCGATGCTCGGGCGCCGTGACGCTGAACCGTGCCGCGGTGCGTGCCTGGCGCAGGCGGCCGGCCTGTGGATGCTCGTTCTCCACCACGATGCCGCTGGCGGCGATCTGCGGATGGGCAATCATCTGGCTGCGCGTCAGGACCGGCGCACAGGGCACGCCTTCGGCTTCGAGGATTCGCATCCAGTCATCGGTGGTGCGCTCGACCAGCACCGACTGGATCAGCTCCAGGCGTGCGTCGATATTGATGTCGCGCAGCTCGGCGGTGGCGAAACGCGGATCGTCCCGCCATTTCGGCCGGCCGAAGGCGCGGGTCAACGCGGCCCATTGCTCGTCGGTCATGACGGCGACGCTGATATAGCCATCCTTCGTCTGGTAGATCAGGTCGATGAAGCTGGCCGCGCGCTGGGCGCTGACCTCGCGGTCGACATAGGTCTGCCCGCCCATGTCCGATGACCAGAGGAAGGCCACGACGGCATCGAGCATGGAAAGCCGCACGTGCTGGCCCACGCCGGTGCGGGCGCGGGCCAGCAGCGCGGCGGTGATGGCCTGCGCGGCCGTGATCGCCGTCAGCTTGTCCGGCAGGATGGTGCGCACCAGACGCGGTCGGGCCGTGTCGGAACCGCCCTGCACTGACGCCAGTCCCGAGAGGGCCTGCACGATCGGGTCGTACACCGGCTTGTGCGCGAACGGACCACTCTCGCCAAAGCCGCTGATCGAGACATAGATGATATCGGGGGCGGCTTCGCGGATTGCCGCCTCGCCGATGCCCAGCCGTTCGGCCACGCCCGGGCGGAAGTTCTGCACGAAGACGTCGCAGCCCTTTGCCAACCGCTTGATGACGGCAATGCCATCGGGATGCCGCAGGTCGAGCGCTATGGAGCGCTTGTTGCGGTTGTTGTTGAGAAAGCTGGCGGAAAGCCCGCCGCTTCGGTTGCCGGCGCTGCGTGTGAAGTCGCCGCGCCCGGGCGGCTCGACCTTGATCACGTCGGCGCCCTGGTCGGCAAGGATCATGGTGCCCCAGGGGCCGGAGATCACGGCGCTCAGGTCGAGGATGCGAAAGCCGTGCAGCGGTCCGGGCATGGAGCGGTCCTTGTGGCTGATCCTGAACTGACTGGTCCGTGATCGTTCTAGCACAAACACGAACCGGCGTTTGCGCGTGCCAGCGCAAATTGAGATTGCTTTATCTCATGCAAGGACATGGCTAGTGTTTGCCGCCAACAAGAAAAGGCGTCGATGTGACGCACGAGGAGGAGGAGGAACGACCCATGGTGGATCCATCATGTGCGCGCGCGGGGTTGGCTGTTGCCTCGGCATTGTGCGTAGCGGTGATGTCGGGTGCCGTTCTGGCGCAGCAGGAAAAACCGGCTGACGAGCCGGTGTGGGCGATCGGCCGGCCCAAGACGGATGCCGCGCTGAAGATGGCGCCGGTGGCCGCGTTTCCGGTGCCGACGCCGGCGGAGAAGCTGCCGAAGCTGAAGGCGCCGCCGGGCTTCAAGGTGGAGGTCTGGCACAGCGGCATTCTCGATGCCCGCGCGCTGCGCCGCGGCGACAAGGGCACGATGTTCGTGAGCACGCTGTTCGTCGCCAACAAGGTCTATGCGGTCACCGACAAGGGCGGCAAGCGCGAGACGAAGACGATCGTCGACAAGCTCGAGATGGCGACCGGCATTGAGTTCCACAAGGGCGCGCTCTACGTCGCGACGCCCAAGCAGATCACGCGCTACGACAATATCGAGGCCAGCCTCGACAAGCCGCCCGAGCCGAAGGTCGTCACCGACAAGCTGCCGGGGGATGCGCATCACGGGTGGAAGTACATCCGCATCGGACCCGACGGAAAGCTCTATGTGCCGGTGGGCGCGCCCTGCAACATCTGCGAAGTGGGCGACAAGCACGCCGTGATGCTGCGCATGAACCTGGACGGCAGCGGCATCGAGACCGTCGCCAAGGGGGTGCGCAACTCTGTGGGCTTCGACTTCCATCCCAAGACGAAGGAGCTTTGGTTCACCGACAATCAGCGCGACTGGCTGTCGGAGGACATGCCGGTGGATGAGCTCAACCGGGTGGCCGCACCGGGCAAGGATCATTTCGGCTATCCCTATTGCCACTCCGGCCTGATGACGGACCCGCAGTTCGGCTGGGGCCGCTCCTGTAACGAGTTCGTAAAGCCCGCCGCATTGCTCGGTCCGCACATGGCGCCCCTGGGCATGCGCTTCTACCAGGGCAAGATGTTCCCGCAGAAATACCAGAACGCCATCTTCATCGCCCGGCATGGTCCGTGGAACCGGACGAAGAAGGATGCCGATGTCGCGGTTGCCTATCTTGATCCGGCCGGCAAGCGCGTGACCTCGGTCGAGCCGTTCCTGACGGGTTTCGTGGAGAACAACGCCTATGTCGGCCGCCCGGCGGACATCCTGTTCCTGCCGGACGGCTCGATGCTGGTGTCGGATGATCACGCCGGAGCCATCTACCGCGTGAGCTATGGCCGCTAGCGGATATCTCTGTCCTTCTCCCCGCGCAGGCGGGGAGAAGGTGGCGCGTAGCGCCGGATGAGGGGCTTGGCAGCGCCGCAACAGATACAGCGGCACGATCAGTGGCACGTTCACATCCTCATCGCACGCGCTTGATGCAACGCCGCGAAGCCCCTCATCCGCCCTTCGGGCACCTTCTCCCCGCCTTCGCGGGGAGAAGGGGAGATTGGAGGATGCATCGGCGTTTTGTCCGCCGATGCGCCGCCGTCATACTGGCGGCCCTGGCCGTCGCCAGCCCGGTCCAGGCAGACGATATTGCTGCGCGCTGGCAGGAAGTCTGTTCATCCTGCCACGGACCCGTTGGCCACTCCGAGCAGCCCGAGGTGCCGTCGATCGGCGGCCAGCCGGTCCTGTTCACGGCCATCCAGTTGTTTCTGTTTCGCGAGGGACGCCGCACCGGCACGCCGCTTTCCGACGCCATGACAGAAGCCGCGCGGCAGGTCAGTGACAGCGATCTGCGCGCGTTCGCCGAGTTCATCGCGAAGCTGCCGCCGCCACCGCCGGCCGAGGGACCGGTGGACGAGGTCCGCTTTCGTCGCGGGATGGGCATCGCTGCGGAGCGCCGCTGCGCGGTGTGCCACAATCCCGACTATTCCGGCCGCGAGCAGATGGCGCGGCTGGCGGGCCAGCGCGAGGACTATCTGGTCAGGTCACTGTCACAGTACAGGGCGGGGCGCCGCGTCGGCGCACAGGCAGCCATGCTCGAGGCCGTGGCCGGCCTCAACGACGAACAGATCGCCGATCTCGCGCACATGCTGGCGCACTGGCCGAAGAGGTGAACAGGGCCGGTGGATGTAAGCCATCCATCGGCCCCTTCCCGGCAAGCGGTCAGGTCTTCATCGCCGCCTTTACGGCCTCGGCCGTGATGGGCAGCGTGCGTACCCGTGCGCCGACGGCCCTGAAGATCGCGTTGGCGATCGCGGGGCCGACGACGGTGACGGCGGGCTCGCCGCAGCCGCGTGCCGGCTCGCCGTTGGAGATGATGCTGATATCGAGCTTCGGCACGTCGGACATGCGCACCGGCGTGTAGCTGTCGAAGTTGGTCTGCTCGATCCGGCCGTCCTTCAGGGTGGCCTTTTCCTTGAGCGCCAGACTCAGACCCCACAGCGCCGAGCCCTCGATCTGCGCCCGCACACCGTCGGGATTGACCGCCGTGCCGACATCCATGGCCAGCGTGAGCTTGTCGACCTTTACGTCTCCGGAGTTGGGATCGACCCTCACCTGCGCCACGCAGGCGGTCCATGTCGCCGTCGCGCGCTCCTGCGAGCTCACCGCGGCAATGCCCATGGCGCTGCCCTTCGGCAGGTCCATCGCACCCCAGCCGGCGCGGCCGGCCGCGACCCGGATGGCGTTGGCAAGCCGCGCGGCACCCTTGGCGTTCCTGGCCGCGCCATCGAGCATCCTGAGCCGGAACTCGACCGGATCGACACCCGCCTTGGCCGCCGCCTCGTCGATGAAGCTCTCGACTGCCCAGAAGGTCCAGGCCGGCGCCACCGAGCGCAACTGGCCCGAGGGCGTCGCCGCTTGGGCGAGCTCGTTGAGCGTGGTGCGCACGGTGTGGTTGGGCACCGAGTACCAGTGATCGCTGCCGTTCACCGTGAAGCTGTCGAGCTTGCCCTTCTTGTCGACCGAGTCGGTGAGGAACTCGGGGATCTGCCAGCGCGCCGTGGGCCATGAACTCACGACATCGTGCTCCATGGCCACCAGCTTGCCGGCATCGTCGAGCGCGCCGCGGACTTTCTGGTAAGTGAGCGGCCGGGTGAAGTCGACCGCCATGTCGTCCTCACGGCTGTAGATCAGCTTCACCGGCTTGTTCACCGCCTTGGCCGCGGCCGCTGCGGCGATGATGTTGTCGCAGTCCAGGCGCCGGCCGAAGCCGCCGCCCAGCACGAACTGGTGCATCACCACCTTGTCGGGCTTTACGCCGAGGATGGCGGCCGCGATGGCGCCGGATCGGGTCGCGAACTGGTTGCCGCAATAGACATGCCAGGTATCGCCCCTGGGTTCGACGACCGCGTTCTGCGGCTCGATCGGCGCATGGATCGCCAGGTGCGTGATGTACTCGGCTTCCACCGTATTTTTGGCGGAACCCAGTGCGCCGCCGGAGTCGCCCTCCTTGACCCACAGCAGGGCTTTCGAGCCGTCGGCTTGCAGGCGTTTGGCTTCGGCGATCAGGCTGTCGCTGGAGACCCTGGTGTGCGGACCGAGTTCCCACTCGACCTTCAGCGCCTCGGCGGCCTGCTTTGCGGCCGGCCATGTGTTGGCGATTGCCACGACCCAGCCCGATGTGGTGCCGGTCGGGTCCTCGATCGGCACCGCCTTCACAAAGCCCTTGACCTTCTTCGCTGCCGAATCGTCGACCGACTTGACCTTGGCGCCATAGCGCACCGGCGGCAGCTTCAGCTTGCCGTACAGCATGCCCGGCACGAAGGTATCGATGCCGAACTTCGCCGTGCCGTCCGACTTGGACGGAACGTCGAGCGCCGGCACCGGCTGGCCGACCAGCGTGTGCGCCGCGTGCGATTTCAGCTTGATGCCCTTCAGCTCGTCGGCGGTCCACGTGCGGTCGACCTTGCCCTTGGCGACGATCTCGCCATAGGTCATCGACTTCTTCGATTTGGCATGCGCGACACGCGAGTTCTTGGCCGTGCACTCGTTGGCGGGCACGGCCATGATCTTTGCCGCCGCCTCGACGAGGGTGATCCGCCCGGCCGCGCCAGCCCGCGACATGGCGTCATAGTTGAAGTTGACGCTCCAGCTTCCGCCGGTGATCAGCGCCGCCAGCACCAGATCGTTGTACTTGGGATGGGCATCGGGATAGTCGATGCGCATGTCGCGCCAGGCGATCTCCAGCTCTTCGGCAACGAGCTGCGCCAGCGCGGTGCCGACATGCTGGCCCATCTCGGCTTTCGCGACGTGGACGGTGCAGACGCCATCGGCGCCCATGTCGAACCACACCGTGGGCGCCAGCCGGCCGGCAGCCAGCGCCTCGCCGGCGCCAAGCACGTTCAGCGGATCGGCGAAGCCCATGACCAGCCCGGTTGCGGCCGAGCCGACGAGGAAGGAACGGCGAGAGGGATCGGCTGAGGCCGTGTTACGGCGGATGGCGTTCATGTCGGCCTCCCCGCTTTGGCGGAACGCATGTCGGCGGCGGCGCGCAGCACAGCGCGCTGGATGCGCACGTAGCTCATGCAGCGGCAGAGATTGCCGTCCATAGCGTCGACAACCTGCTCGGGTGTCGGATCGGGATTGCTGGCCAGCAGCGCGGCTGCCTGCATGATCTGGCCCGACTGGCAGTAGCCGCATTGCGGCACCTGCTCGGCGATCCACGCCTTCTGCAGCGGATGCTGGCCGTTCAGGCCTTCGATCGTCGTGATCTTGCGGCCCGCCGCGCTCTTGAGCGTGATCTGGCAGGAGCGGACTGCCTCGCCATCAAGATGCACCGTGCACGCGCCGCATTGCGCGACGCCGCAGCCGAACTTCGTGCCTGTCATCTTGAGTTGCTCGCGGATCACCCAGAGCAACGGTGTATCGTCGGGCGCGTCCACGTTATGAGGACGCCCGTTGATCGTGAGCGCTACCATGCTTCCTCCCTGCGGTGGCCGCATCCCACCGTGTTTGATTGCTTGCCTCGTTGAATGCGGGATGTTGAAGGCAGCATGAATCTACCGGAGCGCCGCGGCCTGCGCACCGGAGATTGCGAGAAAATGGCAGCGAGAATTTTTCCGGTCAGGACTCCTGACCGAACAGTCTCACGTCCTCACTAGAGGCCCGCGGTTACCGACGGGCCGAACAGCAATCGGGCAGCGAAGCCTGACAGCAGGATGCCAAGTCCGATCAGGCCGATGAAGATCAGCCCATCGAGAACGCGCGCAGCGATACGCGATGCGCTGGCAGGCAGCTGCAGCGGTGGCGCGAAGCGATCATCGGCCTGGGCGGTTCGGGCCTGTGCGTCATGCGTGTCGCGGCGTGCCATCGCGGGCTCCATTCCTGGCTTCAACAATGAAAATGGTCTTGGCTGCATTTGGTTGCGGGGCCGGTCCATTGACGGCCACAGCTTTTTCACGCGGGCGTTGCGTTCCTTTCGTCCCGTCTGCAAGAGTGAGTTGCTCGGCGAGCTGGAGGCGACCACATGGCCCGGAGCGAGGAGTCGCGTGCGGTCAAGCGCATGGCGGAGGACATCGAGGACGCGCTGGAGTTCAATCTGCCATTCATCGCCGCGTCGGAGGGCCAGGCCTGGCAGCAGGTCCACGAGCTTTTGTGCCTTGTCGGCCGCTTCGCCGATGAAGCCCATGCGCCGGAGACGCTGTGGCGGGACACCGAAGGCACGCTGCAGGAGCTGCACGAGGCCCTTCTTGCTGCCGTCGCGCGCGGCCGCACGCGGCGCGAGCCGCCGGATCCTCCGCGTCCCGCAGGCTAATGCAAGGCGCCGGCGGCGAGGCGGATATCGGTGTCGGCCTCGATCGATGTCTGGATGGCGATGCGCAAGGCGGCGAGAACCGTCTCGAGTCCGAGGCTGGGCGTGCCGGGATGGCGCGCGGCCTGCTCCGGCAGCCAGGGGATATGGATGAAACCGGCCCGACGCACCGCCGGGCAGGATGTCGCTGCCAGATGCTGCAGAACGTAGAAGGCGTAATTGCAGACAAAGGTGCCGGCCGTGTTGGAGACCTGCGCCGGCAGGCCGGCACTGCGCAGCCGTTGCAGGATGGCCTTCACCGGCAGCGTCGTGAAATAGGCCGGAGGGCCGCCGGCCACCACAGGTTCGTCAATCGGTTGCGCGCCGGAATTGTCGGGGATGCGCGCATCGCTGATGTTGATGGCCACCCTCTCCAGAGCGATCTCCGGGCGTCCGCCCGCCAGTCCGATGGCAATGACGATTTCGGGGCTGAGTGTGGCCAGCGCGCGCGTCAGTTCCTCGCGGACCGCTCCGAAGACGCAGGGCAGGCATCGGGCCGCAACGATGTGGTCCGCGCACTGCCAGCCATCAAGGCGGCGCGCGGCTTCCCATGACGGATTGAGGGACTCCTCGTCAAACGGTTCGAAGCCTGTAACCAGGACTCGCTTCACCTTGCCCGCCTTCTCTGTTGCCCGGACATATTCGGCCACATCCAGCGCCGGCTCAACGGCGCTGATCGGGTGGTGCATCGTTGGGGTAGCGCGACTTGAGGTTCTCGATGTGGCTGCGATCGTAGGATTTCAGGTTCAGCTCCTCGGCACGCTGCGCTGCCCATCGTTCGTCGGCGGCAGCGGTCTTGCAAACAAGATAGTGTACGCCCAGAGCGATTGCCGTGATCAGAAGCGGCCAGAACGCCCACCACGGGCCTCCTGTTACGGCGTTGGCGATGCCCAGAGCGACGTTCGCCACGAGAAAGATACAGACGTGCCAGGGAAAGGCGGGGACGAGCCGGTCACGGATGGCGCGCCACACGTTGCTAGCCGGGCGGCAGATCGGGCCAGGTCCTGACGATGGCAAGCACGCGCCAGCTATAGCGCAACCAGGCCAGCACGATGACGACAAGCAGCACCTTGTCCCATGAACCGAGGTTCGGATGAAAGCCGTAGACCAGGAAGTAGAGCAGGCTGGCAACGGGAGCGGTCGCACAAAAGGCCGCGGCCCAGACATGCCTGGTGAGCCCGAAAAGGATCGCCGCCCAGACAACGCCAAACGCATAGACCGGCACTGCGAGCGCATCGCCATGGGGCAACCCGGTTGACATCGAGGCGACGCCAACCGCCACGAACAGGACGCCGATGAAGAGCGTGTAGACGAACAGCTCGTGGCGCGCCTGGGTTCTGGTCAGGCGCTCGACCGCAACGAAGTAGGGCGTCTTGCTGTCGTCGGCGACGTAGCGCTTGAAGAGATTCTCCCAGTCGAGCTGCATGGCTATTCCGCCGGATTGGATTGCGGCTGCGCGGCAAGCACAGGCGGCATCTCCGGACCGGCCGGTGCGTTCTCCAGCGTGATACGTTCCTTTCCCTCGAGCCTGGAACCGGCCTCCTCGGGCCATTCGAGGGTCATCAGCGGGAAGCGCCGGTCCTTCCGGCCCCACAGCAGCACCGCCACCTGCAGCCACACTGCGATGCCCGCCAAAGCCGCGACGATGAGACCGAACACCAGCACACTCTTGATGATCCAGCGATGCGTCAGCCCGACGGTCGAGGACGAGATCTCGCCGACCGCATACGATTCATGGGCATAGGCGAGGGCGAACCAGATGACGAGACACAGGTACGGGATCATGAAGAACGTGAGCCCGGCAAACTCAAGCAACGCCTGCTTGCGGAAGGCCAGCTTGTTGCGCACCAGGTCAACCCGCACATGCGTGTTGTAGATGGTGCCGAAGCCCAGCACGAGCGCAAACAGGGCGGTGTGGAAGTGCCATTCCAGCTCCTGCAGAAGGGTCGATCCGAAAATGCGGCCGAACTGATCGACCAGCCAGATCTGCAAGCCCTGCACGTGGCCGTTGGCATCCGTCCATACGAGCTTGCGCGAGACCACGTCCACCACGGTGATCAGAACCAGCGGGATGATCAGCCACGAGGCCCAGCGTCCGACCCAGTCGACGACGCCGCGCAGCGCGCCGCTGAGCCGCAGCAGCTCCGGCGTGTCGGGAGTCGTGGCAGGTGCTTCTTGATCGGTGTCCTTCTGCATGGAAGCGTCCTTGTGGTCAGCCATAGGCGCTGTGCATCAGCCAGAGGGCGACATCGGGCCACAGCACGACGACGATGAGTCCCACGAGCTGCAGCAGCACGAACGGAATGATGCCCTTGTAAATGCTCTCGATCCGGATCTCACGCGGGGCGATGCCCTTGAGATAGAACAGCGCGAAGCCGAACGGCGGCGTCAGGAAGGAGGTCTGCAGGTTGACCGCCATCAGGATGGCGAACCAGTACACGATGTCGGCCTTGGAGACGTGATCGCCGAAGTCGAGGCCTGCGATCAGCGGCGCGAACACGGGAAGCACGATCAGCGTGATCTCGATCCAGTCGAGGAAGAAGCCGAGGAAGAAGACGATGGCCATGATCAGGATCAGCAGGCCCCAGTCCGTCAGGCCTGCCGCCTTGATCAGATCCTCGACGATGTCGTCGCCGCCCAGTGAGCGATAGACATAGGCGAAGCAGGTCGCGCTGATGATGATGAAAAACACCATGGCAATAGTGCGCGCCGATGTGTGGCAGGTTTCCTCCAGCAAGCGGTACTTGAGCCGGCCGGCGAACAGGGCGAGCAGCATCGCGCCGAAAGCGCCGACAGCGCCGGCTTCGCTGGGCGCCGCCCAGCCGAACAGGATCGAGCACTTGATGAGGCCGATCAGGAAGACCGGCGGGAAGAAGGCCTTCCACAGCAGCGGCATCATCTGCCCCTTCGGCACCGCGAGCAGGTCGGGCGGCAGCGGCGGGGCCATCGACGGCTTGAAGGATGCGGTCAGGAACACGAACAGGAGGTAAAGGGCCGCCAGTGTCAGCCCGGGCAGCAGGGCCGCCATGAACAGGTTTCCGACGGAAACCCCGAGCAGGTCGGCCATGATGATCAGCATGATACTGGGCGGTATCAGAATGCCGAGCGTGCCGGATGCCGCGATGGTGCCGCACGACAGCGCGTGACTGTAGCCCTGGCGCATCATCGTGGGCAGTGCCAGCGCCGTCATCATGGTGACGGAGGCGCCGATGATGCCGGTCATGGCCGCGAGGATCGTGCCCATGATCGTGACGCCGAGCGCGAGCGCGCCGGGGACGCGCTTCAGGAGCACCTGCACGCAGTAGAGCAGGTCGTTGGCGATGCCGCTGCGCTCCATCACCACGCCCATGAAGATGAAGGTGGGCACGGCGACCAGCACGAGGTTCTCGGCCGCCTGTCCCCAGATGCGCGGAACGAAGTTGAAGAACTCGACAAGCCTGAACACGCCGAGGAAATAGCCGATCAGTCCGAACAGCAGCGCCACCCCGCCCAGGATGAAGGCCACCGGGTAGCCGCTGAACAGCAGGATCGCCAGCGTCAGGAACATCAGGATCGGCAGATAGTCCTGCGCGAGGTAGAGCAGCTCGCGCCGCTGTTCGAGCGGCAGGCTGGCGGTCAGCATGACCAGCCCCGCAATGGCCGCGAGGCTCAGCAGCGGTATTGCGATCACGCCGACAAGCCGTATCCCGCCACGGCTCAGTTCCTGCAGCGACATCGTGCACCTCAGCGGACTGGAGATCCGGAGCGTGCCGGCCGGCGTGAAACCGGCCGGCACAATGCTGGTTGGCAGCTTGCCCGCCTGCCTGTCCTAGTCCGGCTGATAGGTCGGCTTGAGCACCTGGGCATTGCCCCAGATGGCGTAGTTCTTGCGGAAGGCGAGGTAGTGGTCGGCGATCTTCTTGAACAGCGGATCCTTGGCCGACTCCTCCTGGATGACTTCGAGCCATGCCTTTTCGAATGCGGCCAGCTCCTGATCCTTCCAGCGCCGGACCTGCACGCCGTGCTTGTCCTTCATCTCCTGCATTGCCTTGAACTGCATGGCCTCGGTTTCGGCGTAGGTGTAGGCAACCTGGGCATTGGCCGCGACCTGGATCATCGCCTTGTACTGGTCCGGCAGCGCCTCGTAGGCCTTCTTGTTCATCAGGAACTCGCTGCACGAGACCTGCTGGTGCCAGCCGGGGAAGTAGTTGAACTTGGCGATGCTGTGGAACCCGAGCTGGGTGTCCATCGTGGGCATGGAGAACTCGGTTGCGTCGATGACACCACGCTCAAGCGCCGGGAAGATGTCCGCTCCCGCCAGGAGCTGGGTCGAGACGCCGAGCTTCTGCATGACCTTGGCGCCGAGGCCGAAGAAGCGCATCTTGAGGCCCTTCAGCTCCTCCAGCGAGTTCACCTCCTTGCGGAACCAGCCGGAGGTTTCCGGACCGATGCAGAAGCAGTCGACAGCCATGAGATCGTGCTTGGCGTAGATCTCGTCGCGCATCTTGTTGCCGCCGCCGAACCACTTCCAGGCCAGGAACTCGCCGAAATTCGGTCCGAACGGCACGGTGGTGAAGAAGGAAAGCGAGGGATATTTGCCGGCATGATAGCCGGGCGTTGTCCAGCAGGACTCGATCGAGCCGCGGGACACCGCATCGAAGCATTCAAGCGCCGGGACCAGTGCGCCGGGCTCGAAGAACTTGATGTCGAACTTGCCGCCCGACATGCGCTCGATGTCCTTTGAGAAACGCACGCCTGACGGACCAAGGTGCGGGAGCTGGCTGCCGAACGCGCTTTGCATTCTCCAGCGGACGCGTTCCTGGGCGTCCGCAACGCTGTTGCCAATGACCAGAGTGGCTGCCGTTGCCGCGATGGCGGCAAACAGCCGCGAATGCTTCACGAGCATCATGTGACGTCCTCCCATGTCTGCCCGCGCACCGACCCGACACGGGTGGCCGCGTGGCGTACGCTTGTTTGCGGCGCGCTGGCGCCGGTATGGCGATACAAGGCTTGGGACGCACAACGGCTACTTGGCCGCCTGGCCGAGGCGGCCGGCAAATGCTCTAAGCCGCAGAGACGTAACAACGTGACATGGTTGCCATGCGCCTGTCAAAGCATGGCCGGCGGGGGTCCCGCCGTCTTGCGGGTCCGAAAACCGCGAGACGGCGGGACCGATCGGGGCGATGATCCGCTCATGGACCTCGATCACGACGCCTGCTACCGCGCCATCCAGACGCGCGATCCGCGTTTCGACGGCCGGCTGTTCATCGGCGTGAAGACGACGGGCATCTACTGCCGCCCGATCTGTCCGGCACGCACGCCGCGGCGCGAGAACGTTGCGTTCTATCCCACGGCCGCGGCAGCGCAGGAGGCTGGCTTCCGGCCTTGCCTGCGCTGCCGGCCGGAAATCTCGCCGGATCTCGCGGCATGGCGCGGCACCTCCAACACGGTCTCGCGGGCGCTGGCGCTGATCGAATCGGGTGCACTCGATGCCGCCAATGTCGAGGGGCTGGCGGAACGCCTGGGCCTGGGCGAGCGGCAATTGCGGCGGCTCTTCCGCCAGCATCTCGGAGCGTCGCCGATCGCCGTGGCGCAGACGCGCCGCGTGCTGCTGGCCAAGCAGCTTGTGCACGATACCGGTCTGTCGATGACGCAGGTGGCTCTTGCCTCCGGCTTTGGCAGCGTGCGCCGCTTCAACGAAACTTTCCGCCAGCTCTTCGGCCGGCCGCCAATGTCGCTGCGCCGCGGCCGGCCTGCGGAAGTGGCCGGCGACGATGCCGCCGGCGTGACGGTCGTGCTTGCCTATCGGCCGCCCTACGACTGGGAGGCGATGCTGGCGTTCCTCGCCGCGCGCGCCATCCCCGGCGTGGAGACGATCTCGAACGGGCGCTACGCACGCGCATTGCCATTGGCGAAGCGTGCGGCGTGTTGACCGTTGAGCCGCTTCCCGAGGCGGCGCGGGTCAGGGTGTGCGTACGGTTCCCGCATCTTCCCGCATTGCCGGCGATCATCGCGCGCGTGCGTCGCGTCTTCGATCTGGCCGCCGATCCCGTGACGATCGGTGCGCAACTCGCGCAGGATCCGCTGATGGCGCCGCTGGTGCAGGCGCGTCCGGGCCTGCGTGTACCGGGCGCATGGGACGGGTTCGAGCTGGCCGTACGCGCCATCCTCGGCCAGCAGATCACCGTCATGGCTGCGACGGGTCTTGCGGGCAGGCTGGTGCAGGCCTTCGGCACGCCGCTGCCCGGCGCTGCCTGCGCCGCGACCGGCCTGACGCACGTCTTTCCGACGCCGGCGCGTCTTGCCACCGCCGACATCGCCGCGCTGGGCATGCCGGCGGCGCGCGCCGCGGCGCTGCGCGCGCTGGCGGTGGCGGTGCTGGCCGACCCTCTGATCTTCGGCGCGCGCCGAAGTCTTGAGGAGGCCATCACCCGTCTCCAGTCGCTGAGCGGGATCGGCGAATGGACGGCGCAATATATTGCCATGCGCGAGCTGCGCGAACCCGATGCGTTTCCCGCCAGCGACGTCGGGCTGCTCCGGGCCATGGCGGCCGGCGATGGCCAGCGGCTCTCACCGGCGGCCTTGCTGGCGCGGGCCGAGCGCTGGCGACCGTGGCGTGCCTATGCGGCCCTGCATCTTTGGGCCGCGGACAATTCGGCCACGCGCATCGAGCAGGAGACCGAGAATGACCGGCGCGCCGCCTGAACGTCTGTACCTGGACCGGCTGAAGACGCCGATCGGCGAGGCTCTTCTGGTCTGCGATGATGATGGCTGTCTGCGGATGCTCGACTGGAGCGATTTCGAGGCCCGCCTGCAAACGCTGCTGCGCCGTCAATATGGCAGCGTCGAGTTGGTTGCGCGACGCGCACCGGCCAGCATGCGCCAGGCGCTCAAGGCGTATTTCGACGGTAACCTTGCGAGTCTGCGCGCCATTCAGTGGCGTACCGGCGGCACGCCGTTCCAGCGCAAGGTCTGGAAAGCGCTGTGTGCCATCCCGCCCGGCAAGACGGAGAGTTATGGCGGGCTTGCGGCCCGGCTGGGCATGCCGCGCGCGGTGAGAGCCGTCGGCCTCGCCAACGGCGCCAATCCGGTGAGCGTGGTCGTGCCCTGCCATCGCGTGATCGGCTTCGACGGCGCGCTCACCGGCTACGGCGGCGGCCTGCACCGCAAGCGCTGGCTGCTCACCCACGAAGGCGCCGCCTTCCGCGACACGGGTGATGCGCAGGACGCACGGGTCTAGCCGGCATTTGTCAAACTTCTCCCCCGGCCGGGGGCGCGCCACTCCAGTGGCGCCGGCGGCGTGCCAACGCCGCCATCATGCAAGCCTGCGCACACGACGTTGGTCACCCTCCGCTTCGCGGCGGGCGAGGCGCCACTGGAGTGGCGCGCTCCCAGCGACGAATGACGTGTTGCAGTTTGAGAAATCGGGGTTAGTACCGCACCATGCCCCAGTCGGCGACGGGCTCGAAGCCCAGCGCGCGGTAGGCGCGCTGGGCCGGCGTGTTGGCGACATCGGTGAACAGCACGGCGCGGCCGGCGCCGGCATCGCGAGCCTGCAGCAGACTGCCGGCGACCGCGGCGCGCGCGAAGCCACGCGCGCGGCCGAACGGCGGCGTGTAGACGCCACCGATCTGCACCACGTCAGGCAGGGCCGCGTTGAAGCCGGAGAATGCCACCGGCCGTCCGCGCGCCTCGGCTACCCAGGCCCGGCCTTCACCATGCCAGGCGGCGATGTCGCGCTGCGCCTCGTCCCAGGTCGCAGCGCTGCGCGGCAGCGCGAACGTCTCGACCAGGTACTCCACGCGCCATGCAGCCAGCAGCGGCATGTCGCTGTCGTCCATGGGACGGACCGCGACCTCGCCGTCCGACAGCAGCGGCGGCACGGCGAGGCACGCCAGCGGCAATGCGAACAGGATCTCGCGGTCGCAGCGCCGCGCCACGCGGCCGCGCAGCGCCGGGTACATGAGTGCCGCCGCGACCTGGTCCCAGCCGCCGATCACGCCCGTGATCGGCCGGCCCGAAGCAGCCAGTGCCGCGTCGAGCAGCACGCGCACGGCACGGCCGCCCTCGGGCGCCAGCGGCATCACGGTGCCGTTCCAGTAGTGTGCAACAACGCCCACCACCTCGTCGGCCGCCATCGCTGCAGCATAGGTGCCGCCATAGCGGCGCCCGTCATCCACCGCGCCGGCGCGGCGCAGGTTCGAGCGCTGGAACAGGGTGTGATCGGGATGGCGCGCGAAGAACGCCGCGAGACGCGGCTCGTCGCCCGGCTTCAGGATGCGGACCTCGAAAGCACAGGGATTTTCGAATGCGGACATGGGACCCCCTTGCCATTCTCTCTGGCCGGGATCGCTTGGGGCATGGCCCCGAAAACGAAACGCCCGGCGCAACAGCCGGGCGTTGGCGGTTGGATGATGCGGCCGCTACTTTTTGGCCGCCAGCCCGATGTTGCCGAATTTCTCTTTGAACCGCGACATGCGGCCGCCGCGTTCCACGACCTTGTTGACCCCGGTCCAGGCCGGATGGGTCTTCTGGTCGATGTCGAGGCGCAACGTCGCCCCCGGCTTGCCGTAGGTGGAGCGGGTCTTGAACGACGTGCCGTCGGTCATGACGACCGTCAGCTCGTGGTAGTCGGGGTGAATGCCTTGCTTCATGGCGGCTCTCCGCGTGCGAGCCGCGCCTTATATAGGAGGAGGTGGCGAGGAGCAAGGCTTCAGACGGCCTGCACGCGGATCGCTTGTTGTCCACCCGGTCGCCTGCTATACCGCGGCTAACATATTGAATTTAAATGACTTGCCGGCGAGTACCATGACCGCGAGCTTCGATGCCACCGCAACGCGCCTGCTTGACAGACTGGCCGAGCGCATGGAGTCGGCGCTGGCCGACGCGGCCGAGGTCGACTACGAGGGTGGCATCCTGAACGTGACGCTCGAAGAGGGCGGCACCTACGTGATCAACAAGCACGCGCCGACGCAGCAGATCTGGGTCTCATCGCCGCAGTCGGGCGCGTGGCACTTCGCTTTGGACGACGGATCGCAGACATGGCGCGATACACGGCAGGGGCAGGAGCTGATCGCGCTTCTGGCCAGGGAGCTCGAGGCGGCAACCGGCATTGCCGTCGAGCTTGGCTGAACCCGGCAGGACGAACATGACGGCTGACGCCGCGGATACCGGAAGACGGCGCGACTTGCGGCCCTTGCGGCTGCTGCTTCCTTACCTGCGGCCCTACCGGAGGCAGGTAGCGCTGGCGCTGCTGGCGCTGATGGTGGCTGCGGCCACGGTTCTGGCGTTCGGCGCCTGCCTGCGGGCGCTTATTGATCTGGGATTCGCGGCAGGGCGAGGCGATGTGCTGGACTACGCGCTGGCGTCGCTGCTTGTTGCCGTCGCGGTGCTGGCGCTGGCATCGGCCTCGCGGTTTTATTTCGTCTCGTGGCTGGGCGAGCGGGTCGTCGCCGACCTGCGGCGGGACGGCTTTGCGCAGATACTGAAGCTGAGCCCGGCCTGGTTCGAGACGGCGCGCACCGGCGACGTGATGAGCCGGCTCACGACGGACACCACGCTGATCGAGCAGGTGGTGGGCACCTCGGTGTCGCTGGCCGTGCGCAACGGCCTGATGTTCCTCGGCGGCGCGGTGATGCTGGTGATCACCAGCCCCAGGCTCACGCTTCTGGCGCTGGCCGTGGTGCCGCTGGCCGTGGTGCCCATCATCGTGCTGGGCCGCCGGGTGCGCCGCCTGTCGCGGCAGAGCCAGGAACGCATCGCCGATGTCACGTCCTTTGCCGCAGAGCGCACCGATGCCATCCGCACGGTGCAGTCGTTTGGCCACGAAGCGCGGGAAGCCCGGCAGTTCGCCGGGCTGGTGGAGAGCGCCTTCGATACGGCGCGGCGGCGCATCTTCCAGCGCGCGCTGATGACGGGCATCGTCATCCTGCTGGTGTTCGGCGCCGTGGGTCTGCTGCTTTGGATCGGCGGCCACGACGTGCTGTCCGGCCGGATCACCGCGGGTGACCTGTCGGCCTTCGTCTTTTACGCCGTGGTGGTGGCCGGCTCGGCTGGCGCGGTCAGCGAGGTGATGGGCGATCTGCAGCGCGCGGCAGGTGCCGCGGAGCGCATCGCGGAACTGCTGGCGACACGCTCGCCGGTGGCAGAGCCCGCGGTACCGCTGGCGCTGCCGAGTCCGGGCTCCGGGCTGGTTTCATTCGAGAATGTTTCGTTCCGCTATCCGGCTCGTCCGGACGCCGCGGCGCTGGATCATTTCTCGCTGCAGGTGGCACCGGGCGAGAGCGTGGCGCTGGTCGGACCGTCGGGCGCCGGCAAGACCACGGTCTTCAGCCTGCTGCTGCGATTCTATGATCCGCAATCGGGCAAGGTGCGGCTGGACGGCGTGGACATCAGCCAGATACGGCTGGCCGAGCTGCGCAGCCGGCTGGCGATCGTGCCGCAGGAGCCGCTGCTGTTCTCGGCCAGTGCCCGCGAGAACATCCGCTACGGCCGGCCGGATGCCAGCGACGCCGAGGTGCGCGCTGCAGCCGAGACGGCGCATGCGCTGGAGTTTCTGGAAGCCCTGCCGCAGGGGCTCGACACCTTCCTTGGCGAGCGCGGCGTGCGGCTGTCCGGCGGCCAGCGCCAGCGCATCGCGATCGCGCGCGCCATCCTGCGCGATCCCCATGTGCTGCTGCTGGACGAGGCGACCAGCGCGCTCGATGCCGAGAGCGAACTTGCCGTGCAGACGGCGCTGGACCGTCTTACGCGCAACCGCACCACGATGATCGTGGCCCACCGGCTGGCCACCGTGCTCAAGGCCGACCGCATCGTGGTGATGGACCAGGGCCGCATTGTCGACAGCGGCACGCATCGCGAGCTCGCCGCGCGCGGCGGTCTCTACGCCCGCCTCGCCGAACTCCAGTTCGACCGCGCCGCGGAATAGGGCGGCAGCCAATCACAGCGGGAGCAGGGCGGCGGCGACGCGGCGGCCTTCGGCCAGCAGCACGTTGTAGGTCCGGCATGCGGCGCCGGTGTCCATCACCTCCAGGACCAGGCCATAGGCCCTGAGTTCGCTGCGCCTGGACGGCGGGATGAAGCTGGCGCGGGCACCGCAGCCGACGACCAGCACCTCCACAGCCGGCGTGGCTTCGATAATGGGGCCGAGATTATCCGCCGCGATCTCGTCGGCCGTGGCGACAGACCAGGGGGTGGTCCGCTGCGGCAAGACGAGTACGGCGCCGGTGTGATCGACGTCGCTGATGCGGAAGCGTCCGGGCCCGTAGGTCTGGATAAGCTGCCGTTCGCGGGGGTCAGGCGTCGGCAGGGTCTTGTCGGTGGGCTCGGGCATGATGCAGGTCCTGTCGGGAATTCTGCCTTTCGGATGGCTAACGCACACCTGTACGATCCTCAAGGATCAGAGCAGCGAGGCCAGAGAACGCGACGATGGCGAGTACCTCCCTCATCACGACCCTGGTCGTGGGCCTTGGACTCGCGCTGGTGCTTGGCACGCTCGCCCATCGGCTGCGGGTGTCGCCCATCGTCGGCTACCTCGTCGCGGGCGTGCTGATCGGCCCGTTCACCCCCGGTTTTGTCGCCGACCAGGAGCTTGCGCGCCAGCTTGCCGAGCTCGGCGTGATTTTGCTGATGTTCGGCACGGGCCTTCACTTCTCGCTCGACGATCTGCTCTCGGTCAAATGGATCGCCCTTCCCGGTGCCCTGGGTCAAATGGCCTTCGTGACGGCGCTTGGCTTCGCGCTGGCCCAGATGATGGGCTGGCCGGTTGGTGCAGGGCTCGTGTTCGGCCTCGCGCTCTCGGTCGCCAGCACGGTCGTAGTCCTGCGCGGGCTTCAGGAGAAGCGCCTTCTGCAATCCGAACGGGGGCTGATCGCGGTCGGCTGGCTGGTCGTCGAGGATCTCGCGATGATCCTTGCCCTGATCCTGCTGCCGGCACTGGCCGGCATTCTTGGCGGCCAGGAGGGACGGCCGGGCGGCGCGGAGAACGGCCTCTTCGGATTCCTCGCGCCGCACACGGTGGGCGGGGCGCTGGCACTGACGCTCGCCAAGGTCGTGGCGTTCTTCGCGCTGATGCTGGTGGTCGGGCGGCGCCTGATACCATGGATTCTGCACTACGTCGCGCACACCGGCTCGCGCGAACTCTTCCGGCTGGCGGTGCTGGCCATCGCGCTCGGCGTCGCGCTGGGCGCCGCGGAACTGTTCGGCGTCTCGTTTGCCCTGGGCGCCTTCTTTGCCGGCATCACGCTGGCGGAGTCCCAGCTCAGCCAGGGCGCGGCGCAGGAAACACTGCCCCTGCGCGACGCCTTCGCCGTGCTGTTCTTCGTCTCGGTCGGCATGCTGTTCGATCCGGCAATCCTGCTGCGGCAGCCCCTGCTGGTGGGGGCGACATTCCTGATCATCGTCATCGGCAATACGGCGGCCGCAGCATTCATCGTCTCGGCGCTGCGCTATCCGCTGCCGCTTGCTGTCGCGCTGGGCATCAGCCTGTCGCAGATCGGTGAATTCTCCTTCATCCTGGCAAGCCTCGGCGTGGAGCTGAAGCTCCTGCCCGAGGCCGGCCGCGATCTCATCCTGGCTGGTGCGATCCTCTCGATCTTCCTCAATCCGCTGCTGGTGGTCGGGCTGGAGCGCCTGGTACCGCGGCCCAGGCCCCGGGAGGCCGATGGCGCGCCGGACATGGCGGGAGCACCCGAGATTCCCGAGCTGCCGGTGACCAGCCTGACCAATCACGCGGTACTGGTAGGACATGGCCGCGTCGGAAGCCTTGTTGCCCGGACGCTCGAGGCGGCGGGGCAACCTTACCTGGTGATCGAGGACAGCAAGGCGATCATCGATGACCTGCGCCGGCGCAATGTCGAGGTCATCGCCGGCAACGCCGCCCAGCCCGGCATGCTGGATGCCGCCAACATTGCCAGTGCACGGTGGCTGATCAGCGCCATTCCCAATCCGTTCGAGAGCGGCAATCTCATCGAGCATGCCCATGTGGCAAATCCGAACCTCGAGATCATTGCGCGCGCCCATTCAGACGCCGAGGTCGAGTACCTGAAGAAATATGGCGCCAGCTTCATCATCATGGGCGAACAGGAAATTGCCCGCGGCATCTCCGAGCACATTCTCAGCCAGGTCGAGCCGGTCCCGAAGAAGCTTCATGACGAACCCGTCGAACCATGAAGCTATGCGGCCGATGACGTGTCCGGCGGCGCCGCGTTGCGGCGTTTCCATTCTTCGATCATGGCCAGCGCGATTTCCCGCTCGCCCATGATCACGATATTGGCCCCCAGGCTCGTGAGGTGATCCACTTCGGCGTCAGAATGGGCGCGCGCGACAATCTGGAGCTCGGGATTGGCAGCGCGGGCCTGCTGGACCACCTGGCCGGCTTCGAAGGCATTGGGAATGGCGACCAGCAATTGCCTGGCCTGGCCGAGGTTTGCGGCCTTCAGGATATCGGCGCCGGCGGCATTGCCGACGATGGTTTCAATCCCTTCCGCCTGCAGCCGCGCCACGATCAGATCGGCGTCCTCGATCACGAGGAACGGTTGGCTGCTGGCCTTCAGCGATTCGCCGACGAGGCCGCCGACCCGTCCGTAGCCAACCAGCACGACATGATCCGTCAACTGCGTCTGCCTTGGCAATTCGGGATCGGCCGGCACAGCGGCGTCAGCCGCCGCCGCGGCATCGCCGCCCGCCACCGCGGTGGCCTCGCGACGGTGCCCGAACAGCCGCATGTTCTCGATCAGCGGCCGCGCCCGGTCGGCGACCGCAAAGGCGAGCGGGTTGAGCACGATCGAGAGCAGGGCGCCGGCGAGGATGAGATCGCGCCCCTGTTCCGGTAACAGGCCGAGCTGGACGCCCAGGCCCGCAAGAATGAAGGAGAATTCGCCGATCTGCGCCAGACTGGCCGAGATGGTCAGTGCCGTGGCGACGGGGTGGCGGAACGCCAGCACGATCAGGAAGGCACCTGCCGACTTGCCGATCATGATGATGAGCAGCGTGGCGATGATCGGCAGCGGATTGTCGACCAGGCTCAGCGGGTTGAACAGCATGCCCACGCCGACGAAGAACAGCACCGAGAAGGCATCGCGCAGCGGCAAGGTATCCTGCGCCGCCTGGTGGCTCAGTTCCGACTCGCTCATGATCATGCCGGCGAAGAACGCGCCCAGCGCCAGCGAGACGTCAAACAGCTTGGCGGAACCGAAGGCGACGCCGAGCGCAATGGCCAGCACGGCCAGCCGGAAGAGCTCGCGCGAACCCATATGGGCGACGACGTGCAGCAGCCAGGGGATGAGCCGTCGTCCCACCAGCAGCATCAGCGCCACGAAGGCGCCGACCTTCACAAAGGTAAGTGCGAGTACGCCGAGGAAACCGGGCGCGAGGCGCTCCGCCATGGCCTCGTTGCTGGCGACCTCGCGGCCGCCCATGACAGGTGACAGCGCCGGCAGCAGGACCAGCGTCAGGATCATCACCAGATCCTCGACGATCAGCCAGCCAACGGCGATGCGCCCCTTCTCCGTTTCGATCAGCCGCCTTTCCTGCATGGCGCGCAGCAGCACGACGGTGCTGGCCACCGACAGGGCCAGGCCGAACACCAGGCCGCCGCCCAGCGACCATCCCAGCCCGAGCGCGAGCAGGACGCCAAGCCCCGTTGCCAGGAGAATCTGGCCGACAGCGCCCGGAATGGCGATAGCGCGAACCGAAAGCAGATCCTTGAGCGAGAAGTGCAAGCCGACGCCGAACATCAGGAGGATGACGCCGAGCTCGGCCAGTTCCGACGCAAGGCTCTGGTCGGCCACGAAGCCCGGCGTGTGTGGCCCCACAAGCACACCGGCCAGCAGATATCCGACCAGTGGCGGCAGGCGGATGCGGTTAGCCAGTGCACCGAGGACGAAAGCAAGCCCGAGGCCCGCGACAATGGTGGCAATCAGCGGGGTCTCGTGCGGCATCGATGGCGCAGATCCTGCGAAAAGTGGCGGGAACCGGCAATCTCAAGGAGTCGTCTGCCGATTTCGCCAGTATGGTTGACCGGGCAACCATCAAGCAAGCGCGCTCGTCCGCAGCGCTGCGCTCCCGGCAGGGTAGAGCCGGTGGGAGGCCGCTATGGCCGTGCGCGGACGTCGAGGGAGCGGGTCTTGTCCTGGCCGTCCTTCTCGTTACCGCCGGACATACGGTCGGGCCGGAAATTCGTGTAGACCAGCGCTCCGTTGGCGATCCAGATCGTGGAATAGGTGCCGACGAAAATGCCCCACAGCATGGCTATCGAGAAACTGTGGAGCACGGGGCCACCGAATATCACCAGCGCCAGAATCGCCAGGGCGGTCGTGCCGGAGGTCATGATCGTGCGTGACAGCGTCTCGTTGGTGCTCACGTTCAGCAGCTCGATCAGCGACAGCTTCTTGTATCGCCGCAGGTTTTCGCGAACCCGGTCGAACACGACGACGGTATCATTGATCGAGTAGCCGGCGATGGTGAGGAGCGCCGCCAGAGCCGCAAGATTGAACTCGATCTGGGTGATGGCAAACAGTCCGACGGTGGTCAGCACGTCGTGCAGCATGGCGATCAGGGCGCCGACGCCGAACTGCCACTCGAACCTTACCCAGACGTAGATCACGATGGCCACCAGGGTCAGGCCGACCGAGATCAGACCGGCCGTCAGCAGCTCGCTGCCGATCTTGGGTCCGACAGCTTCCGTCCGCCGGAATTCGTAGGTGCTCGAAAGCGCATCCCGTGCCACCAGAATGGCCACCTGCTGGCACCATTCGTCGCGCTGGTCCCGTTCCAGGGTCACGACAGTCGGTGTCGGACCGGACTGCACCAGATTGTCGGGCAGTCCCAGTGCCCTGGCCGCAGCGCGAGCCTGCTCCTCCCCGATCCTGGAAGGCGCGGTCATCTCCAGATTGCCGGACTGCGCGTCGGCCACCGGTCGCACGCCCCAGCCCTGGCCCATCGCCTTGGCCAGCAGGCGGCTGGCGTTGGCGACACACTCGGATCCGCCTTCCTGGCGCTGGATGCGGATCAGGATCGTGTCACTGGCCCCGAACTCCTGGAGCGAAACCTCGCCCAGTCCCAGGCCGCTGGTAATGCGCCGGGTTTCGGCAAGGTCGGCATCGCCCTTCAGGGACTTGGCTTCGATCGCGATACCGCCGCGGAAGTCGATGCCGAAATTGAGGCCGACGGTGAACACCAGCACGATCGCTGCGATGTTGACGATTGTCGACAGCACGAGCGCCGGCACGCGTTTGCCGAGAAAGTCGATGTTCGTCTTGCGCGGCAGCAGGCGGATGGGCTTGTACATCGGTGTCTCAGATCACCAGAGCCTTGGTGCGGCGGTGGCGCAGCCAGAGGCCCAGCACCATGCGGGTGAAGATGATGGAGCTGAACATCGAGGTCAGCAGGCCAAGGGACAACGTGGTCGCGAAACCCTTGATTGGTCCCGAACCGAAGCCGAACATCAGGATACCTGCGATCAGCGTTGTGAGGTTGGCGTCGATGATCGCCGACAGGGCGCGTTCATAGCCTGCCGTCAGCGCTGAAATCGGTGGCCGGCCGAGATCCTGCTCCTCGCGCACGCGCTCGTAGATCAGCACGTTGGAATCGACGGCCATGCCCACGGTCAGCACGAGGCCGGCAATGCCCGGCAAGGTCAGCGAGGCACCCAGCAGCGACATGCCCGCGAACACCATCAGCAGGTTCACGGCCATGGCGAGATTGGCGAAGCCGCCGAAGATCGGCCCGTAGGCGAGGAACATGAAGGCGATGACCAGCACCGTGCCGACGATCGCCGCGATGGTACCGGCGCGGATGGCATCCGCACCAAGGTCGGCGCCCACGGTGCGCCGCTCGATCACGGTCAATGTCGCGGGCAGGGCGCCAGAGCGAAGCTGCAGCGCCAGCTCGTTGGTCTGCTGCACCGTGAAGTTGCCGGTGATGATGCCGCTGCCGCCGCAGATCGACGACTGGATCACGGGCGCACTGATCACGCGCTCGTCGAGCACGATGGCCAGCGGCTTGCCGACATTGTCTGTGGTGGCGCGGCAGAAAGCGCGCCCGCCGCTGGTGGTGAACCTGAAGCTGACGATTGGCCGGTTGGTCTGCTGGTCGAAGGTCGCCTGCGCGTCGGTCAGCTCTTCGCCGCTCACCACCACGCGACGGCTGACGGGCATACAGGCGGATGGCTGGCGGCGGCAGATCTCCTCGGCAATCAGCGTCTTGTTGGTTTCCTTCTGCCAGCGCTCGCTCGCGGCGAGCTCGGGCCAGACCTGGTCCCAGCCCTCCTTGGTGGGACGCAGGATGGTGGCGCCGACGCCTTCCAGCCGGAACTCCATCTTGGCCGTGGTGCTGATCAGCTTGATCAGCTCGTCGGGGTTCTCGACTCCGGGCACCTGCACCAGAATGCGCTCGTCGCCCTGGCGCTGGATGGTGGGTTCCTTGGTGCCGGTCTCGTCGACGCGTTTACGCACGATCTCGATCGACTGATCGAGCACCTGCTGCCGGCGCTGGGTCAGCTCCTGCTGGGTATAGGCGACGCGCAGGGTGGTGGGCGACGGGTTGGTGACATCAAGCACCCCCGGCTCGATATCTCGGATGACCTGCGCCACCCGGGCCGCATCAGTGCCTTCGCGCAGGGTGAGGGTGAGGGCGGTTCCGTCGCTCGTGATGTCCCGTGCCTGGAGCTGCTGCTTGCGCAACTCGATGCGGATGCTATCCGACAGATCGATCAGCCGCTGGCGCACCACGCTGCGGATATCGACATCGAACAGCAGATGGGCGCCGCCGCTCAGATCGAGGCCGAGATTGATGACGTTGTTGGCATACCAGCTCGGCAGGTAGCGCAGCACCGCTCCGGGCAGCAGGTTGGGCAGAGCCAGCAGCAGCGAGAGCAGGGTGACGCCGGTTATGGTCCAGTTCTGCCAGCGGGGAAGATTCAGCATGCGAACTCTCGGCGCGGCCTCGACATCGGATGAACCTGGAGGCGGGCCAGCGTCATTCCTTCTTCCTGCCGCCGAACAAATTGCCCAGCAGACCGCCGCCGCCGGCGCGGACGGGGTCATTGGCAGGCCGGCTCTCCAGAATGGGCTTCTCCGCCGCGTCGTCGTCCTTGCCGCCCTTGACCGGCTCGCCGCGCGTCAGGATGTTGGAGATGGTGCTTTTGGCCACCCGCACGCGTACACCGTCGGCAATCTCTACCTGCACCTCATTGTCGCCGATCACCTTGGTCACCAGGCCGATGATGCCGCCGCCGGTGATGACGCGGTCGCCGCGCTTGACGCCTGCCAGCATCTCGCGATGCTCGCGCGCCTTCTTCTGCTGCGGGCGGATCAGCAGGAAATAGAAGACGACGAAAATCAGGATCAGCGGCAGGAGCTGGGTGAACATATCCGCCCCACTGCCTCCGCCGCCCTGGGCGTACGCCTGCGAGATGAACATGCCGTGCTCCTGTCTGCTGGGTCGTGGTCTCGCCGCACCGGCGGCGGGCCTGAAAAAGGACGCCGGACTATACCCGTGCGCCCCCGCATTGCAACGCGCAAGACAGCCCTGCCGCGGGCTTCGCGCATAGGTTAAATCGCTTTCGGCTTCAAGGCTTTATCGCTAGTTTGCCGGCCGCCGCCACACCAGCCTGCAAGGCCAGCCGATATGACCGAACCGCTCGAACCGCTGCTGCATCGCATCGTCCAGGCGCTGGAAAGGATGGCGCCGCCGCGGCGGCCGGCGATCGACGCGACCGCGGCCGACGCCTTCGTCTGGCATGCCGCCGGCAGCCTGGAGGCGGTGGCAGAGGTCAACCGCGTCGATATCGAGCTGCTTCAGGGCATCGAGCGCCAGAAGGACATCCTGCTGGACAATACGCTGCGCTTCGCGCGCGGCCTGCCGGCCAACAACGCCTTGCTGTGGGGCGCACGCGGCTGCGGCAAAAGTTCGCTGGTGAAGGCCGTGCATGCCGCGGTCAATGCGCGGCTGGGCGGCACGCCCGGGCCCCTGGCGCTGGTCGAAATCCATCGCGAGGACATCCCGTCGCTGCCCGCGCTGCTGTCCATCCTGCGCACCGCCCCGCGGCGCTTCATCCTGTTCTGCGACGATCTCAGCTTCGATGGCCAGGATGCCGCCTACAAGTCGCTGAAGGCGGTGCTTGAGGGCGGCATCGAGGGGCGTCCGGAGAACGTGCTGTTCTACGCCACCTCCAACCGCCGCCACCTGATGTCGCGCGACATGATCGAGAACGAGCGCTCGACCGCGATCAACCCCAGCGAGGCGGTCGAGGAGAAGGTATCGCTGTCGGACCGCTTCGGGCTCTGGCTGGGCTTCCACAACGCCGACCAGCCGACCTACTTCGCGATGGTCGAAGGCTATGCCCGGCGCTACGGCCTTCAGATCGATGCAGAGACGCTGCGCAAGGAGGCCGTGGAGTGGTCGGTGACCCGCGGCGCCCGATCGGGCCGCGTCGCCTGGCAGTTCATCCAGGACCTCGCCGGCCGCCTGGGCAAGCGGCTGGAGTAGGCCTGCGGCTGCAAAAGTCGCTTCATGGTGAGCTTGTCGAACCATGAAGCGTGCGGCACCGGCGACTCCGCGACGCCTTCATGGTTCGACAAGCTCACCATGAAGGCTCTTTCCGGGCGTTGTACCTCGCCCCGCCTTCTTGCAGCGGAGCCAGGCGGATAATCAGGTTCGCATATGGAGCTGGGCGAGTGCCGTCATGGTTCTTCCCCTCCGGGGGAAGGTTGAAGTGATACACTGAGGAGCCTGCATCCAGCCTGGAGGTTTGGCATGTCTGCTGTTGCTGCCCGCCCACTGCTTGCCCTCCTTGCCCTGGTCGCTCTGGCAATGGCACCCGAAGCCCTGGCGCGTTGCACCAAAGACGTTGCGACCGCGCCGCTTTTGCATCAGGTCGACCTGCGCACCGCCAGCGCGGCGCGGATCACGTTTCTGGGCCACGCCAGCTACATGATCGAGACGCCGCAGGGCGTGCGGGTGATCACGGATTACAACGGCGTGAACGGCTATGGCCGCAGGCCCGACATCGTGACCATGAACAACGCCCATGGCACGCACTACAGCGACGAGATCGAACCGGGCGTCACCCACGTGCTGCGTGGCTGGGCCGAGGGCGGGCGCGATCTGATGGAGCACGACATCACCCTGCGCGATGTCCAGGTTTGGAACGTGCCCACGAATGTGCGCGACTGGGGCGGTGGCGTGCGGCGCAACGGCAATTCCATCTTCGGCTTCCGCATCGGCGAGCTGTGCATCGGCCATCTCGGCCACCTGCATCACCGGCTGGAGCCGGAGCACCTCAAGCAACTGGGCCGCATCGATGTGCTGATGGTGCCGATCGACGGCTCCTACACCATGGGCGTGCCGCTGATGCTCGACGTGATCCGCCAGATCGAGCCGCAGGTCGTGCTGCCCATGCACTACTGGGGCCGAAACCAGGTCGAGCGGCTGATTGGCCTGCTCGCAGACAGTCACGAGGCCGTCTGGCCGGACAAGCGCACCATCGACATCGCCAAGGCCAGCCTGCCGGCCCGGCCCACCATCATCGTGCTGGGCGGCAGCGGCGGCGACTGATCTACATCTCTCAAGCCGTGCCTTGCCGGGAGCGCGCCACTCCAGTGGCGCCGGCGGCGTGCTAACGCCGCCATCATCCAGGTCCTGTGCACACGTCGCTGGTCGCCCTCCGCTTCGCTGCCGGCGAGGCGCCACTGGAGTGGCGCGCTACCAGCGAGGATTGATGCGTTGGAGTTTGAGAAATCCGGGCTAGAGGAACAGGCCGTTCGGCTCGATGCCGAGCAGGACCTGGCCGATGGTTTCGTAGTGCGCGCGGCGCGACTGGATCTGCTGCGAGAGCGTATGCATGTCGCGGAAGCGCCGCTCGAAGGCGCTGCCGGGGAAGATCGCGTCGGTACCGGCCGCCTTGTAGGCGGCGTCGGCCACGGCCTCGGCGCTGTGGATTGCATGGGTGCAGGCCAGGCGTACGCGGGCGCGTGCCGGCACGTCGATGGATGCTTCGCTGCCTGCCGTGCGCCAGACCGACATCAGTGTCTCGACCAGATACGCCCGTGCAGAGCCCAGCCGCGCTTCCATGCGTGCCACGTCCGCTTGCACGATCGCATCGTCGGCCAGCCGCGCGAGGTTGCGCGGTGTCTTGCGCGCGGCCAGCGCGACGAAGCCGTCCAGCATGGCGCGGGCCAGCCCCAGGGCGACGGCCGCGACGCCGACGGCATAAAGCCCCTGCATGGTGAAGGCGTAGAGCCGTCCCGGCTCGCGCCGCAGGCTCGGGTCCTCGCGCGTGCCGCTGAAGGCCTCCGGCACGAACAGTTCGCTCACGGCATAGGAGTCACTGGCCGTGCCGCGCAGCCCGATTACGTTCCAGGTGTCGATCAGCTCGGCCTGCTCGGCGGGAAACAGCAGCGTGCGTACCGTCGGCCGTCCGGCAGCATTCAGCCGCAGCTTGCCGTCCGGCTCGATGACCAGGGCGTGCGCGCCCATCCAGTTGGCCTGCCGGCAGCCTGAAGCGAAATCCCACTGGCCGCTGATTCGGTAGCCGCCCGGCACGGCATGGGCGCGGCACTTGTTGGGCGGACCCCAGGCGATCAGCGCACGCGGATCGGCATAGATGAAGCGCGCGCTTTCCGCCGGCAGGAAGGGCGCGATCAGCGCCGAGCTGTTGGCGACGAAGATGTTCCACGCCACCGAGCCGTCGTGCCGCGCTATCTCCTCAACGGCATCCAGGTAGACCCATGGTTCGACCTCATCGCCGCCGGCCGAGCGCGGCAGCAACATGCGGAACAGGCGCGCGGCATGCAGTTCCGACAGCAGCGGCTCGGGAATGCGCCGCGTCAGTTCGATCTCGTCAGACGACGCCGCGATGCGCGGCGCCAGCGCGCGCGCCTGCGCGAGCGGATCGGCCGGAGCCAGCGTCTGGGAGACATCGTTCATGTGGCAGCAGATTAGGACACCGCCGGCGTGGGCGGTCAACGGCACGCGCGGCTGCGATCCGCCTTATGCCGTCAGTCGCGTGCGCAATTGGTCTGCTACGGCGGCGACATCAGGCGCTACCGTCCAGGTGCCGCCGCCCGTTTCGACCAGCCTCTTCCATGTTGCGAGGCGAGAGAAGTAGCGCTGCGGATCGCGATTATCCTCGGGCAGCTTGATGACGTTTACCGCGAAAACATCGATCTGCCGCAGATCCGGAACAAGGCGCGCATCACGCCGGCATTCGGGCGGCAGATCGTCATCGAGATCGGAGAAGATCACGATCTGGCGCCGCGCGGCCTTGACCGCCTGGAGCTGCTGCACCGCCTGGAGCAGGGCGCCGCGAATGTCGGTGTGCTCCGTGCGCCGCGCCGACTTGCCGTAGGCCTGAAGCGCGCGGTTCAGCGCAAGAAGCTGCGTCACCCGCCGCGAGGGTACGTCCGAGATGCGCTGGCCCGGAATGACGATCGCATCGTTGCTGAAGCTGCAGCTATCGATGCGGGCGAAAGCCACGTAGTCGCCGGCACGCAGGGTCGCGGTCAATGCCGGAATCTGCGCCAGGTTGCGCGGCAGCTCGCGGAAGTAGCTGCCCGATACGTCATGCAGCACGTAAAGCGCGACATTGGGCTCGCGCAGGCTGTCGCAGGCGGCGATGCCGGCGGCGCCTGCCGACAGGATTATCATGCGCCGGCGCGTCAGCATCAGGGAAACCTCCGGTCGCGTCGCGCCGTGCCGATGCGGTTCATGCGCTGCTCCACGAAGAGCGGCAGGAAGATGATGAGGTCGTAGAAGCGCAGCAGCACCGTGCGCAGGCCGGCCAGCAATCCGGCGAGCACCCGCATGATGGCGGCCAGCCCGCCGAACAGGGCGGCGCCCACCGCCTGGAGCGCCACGCGACCATACTTCAGGAGCTGCTCCAGCGGGATTGCGACCAGCGCCAGCATCCACGGCATCACGAAGCCGAGCGACGCCTGCACGACTTGCGGCAGCCAGCCCAGCGTTGTGGCCGTGTCGGTCGGCGGGGCAACGGTGCCGGCGTCAACAGAAAGCTGCCGCTCGAGCTGCACGATGTCTTCGCGAATGAGCGCAAGACTCGCCTCTATCAGCGCAAAGGCCAGGATGATGGTCCCCGTCGCGATCGCGAGCAGGCGGCGAAGCCGGTCGTCCAGCCGGTCGGCGACCGGAAAGAGCCGCGTCACGCCGATGAAGTCCATGAACATCGCGCCGACAACCATCTCTACCAGGATGATGCCCAGCGCCAGCACATCGGACAGCGGATAACCGAACACCTGGAAGCCTTCGCCCACGATCTCCGACAGCGGCCGGGCAATGAGGCGGAAGTTGAGCGCGACACCCGCGAAGGCGGCCAGCGCCACCAGCAGGCCGACCAGCACCAGGGTGAGCGCCGAGCGGCCACTGCTCGCATCGCGCCGCGGTTCGCCGGTCAGGAGCGATCTGTACTCGGCAACGCCACTCGTAACGTCGCGGCTCGCCGTCTCGACTCGCCGGTCCATGTCACGCAGCGCGGCGACATCGTTGTGGATCGCCGTCAGCCGCCGCGCGATGCGCGTCAGCGCCGTCATCCGCAGGCGGCGCCCCGGCGCCCTCAGCAACGGTGGCGCCGCCGCCGGCGGTGCGGTTGCAGTCGGAACAGAGGCGCCGCCCATGCCCGCTTCGGCCGGTAGTGGCATCGGCGGAGTGACGGTAACCGGCAGCGCGTCGCCCTGGCTGTGCTCGATCTGATCGAGTGTACGGCTGAGACGGTGGTGCAGCATGGGGTAACCGAGCAGGCAGGCGCGCAAGGCGCTTGCCGCGCGCCGGCGACGGCCTTCGATGTAGGCCTCAAGCTCCTCGGCGTGCAGGTGGACCAGCAGGGCGCGGTGCCGCCCGGCACAGGCCTGCGCCCAGCGCGCCGCCGCGTGGCCCAGCAGGCGCAGCAAGGCGATCGGCAGATGGAACAGGCTGTGGATCAGCGCCCGCGCCGGCTCGCGCGCGAGGTACAGCACGGCGATCGCAATGGCGATCCAGAGAAGAGAAGCCCAGTCCAGCGACAGATCGGAAAGAGACATCAGGCGGCAACTCGCGCGCATGGTGCCGATCGTTGTCGGCCTGCTCCCCCGCTTGCGTGGTGTCGCGCAATCATGTCGAAACCAAGGCCCGTGCTCTGGTCCGTTTTGCCCTTTCCCTGCGAAGGCGGAGAGAGGAGGGGTCCATCGTGGCCACAAATCCTGCGCGTGCACGTGACGGAACCTTCGCGCCGGGCCATCATTCTGCTGTTGTCCGTGTCACTCCCCCCGGATCCTGCCGATGCCGCTGGACTGGATGGCCGATCCCACCGCCTGGTTCGGCCTCGCCACGCTTGTCGTACTCGAAATCGTGCTGGGCATCGACAACCTGGTCTTCATCGCCATCCTGACCGACCGCCTGCCGCCGGAGAACCGCCAGCGGGCGCGCGTGATGGGCCTCGGACTCGCCCTCTTCATGCGGCTGGCGCTGCTGGCCGGAATCGCCTGGCTGGCGTCCCTGACGGACACGCTGTTCACCGTTCTGGAGATGGACATCTCCGGCCGCGACCTGATCCTGATCGGCGGCGGCGTGTTCCTGCTGTTCAAGGCCACGACGGAGCTGCACGAGCGGTTGGAGGGAACAACGGGACATGGCGCGTCCGGCGCTGCGCAAGCGGTGTTCTGGCAGGTGATCGCGCAGATCATCGTGCTGGACATGGTGTTCTCGCTGGACTCCATCATCACGGCCGTGGGCATGGTGCGCGAGCTGTCGCTGATGATGATCGCGGTCGTGATCGCCGTGCTGGTGATGATGCTGGCCAGCCGGCCGCTGATGGACTTCGTCAGCAGCCATCCCACCGTGGTGATCCTGTGCCTGGGCTTCCTGCTGATGATCGGCTTCAGTCTGGTGGTCGAGGGCGTGGGCTTCCACATCCCCAAGGGCTATCTCTACGCGGCCATTGCCTTCTCGATCATGATCGAGGCGCTCAACCAGATCGGCCAGCGCCGGCTGCGGCGCCGGCTGATGTCGATCAGTCCGCGCCAGCGCGCGGCGGCCGCCGTGCTGCGCCTGCTGGGCGGCCGCGCACCCTCGCCCGAGGCCGATCACATGCTGGCGCCGCTGATCGAGCAGGGCGGCGGCGAGGCGCCGTTCAGGCCGCAGGAGCGCGCCATGGTGCGCGGCGTGATCAGCCTCGCGGAGCACACCGCGCGCAGCGTGATGACGCCGCGCGAGCGCGTGGTCTGGCTCGATGCTGATGCGCCTGAGACAGAGCAGCGCCGCATGGTGCTCACCGCCGGGCGGTCGCGTCTGCCAGTGGCGCGTGGCAGCCTCGATCGCGTTCTGGGCGTGACGCTGACCCGCGACCTGCTGGCCGATCTGCTGGAGCAGGGCCGGATCGACGCTGTGCGCGCCCTGCATCAGCCTGTGCAAGCGCCGGGCAGCATGGGCCTGCTTGACCTGATGGAGCGCCTGCGCCGCGCGCCCGTGCAGATGGCGCTGATCCTCGACGATTCAGGCGCGGTCGAAGGCGTCGTCACGCCGGACGACATCCTGCGCGAAATCGCCGCGTTCCCCGGGGAGGAGGCTACGCTGTCGGGTGCAGCGGGCGGCACGTGGACTGGTGCTCATTGATTCAATAACTGCACCTAACTTAGGTCGAGTCCGTGATCTAGACGAGATCGACGAGTCGTGTACGGAACTGTGGAGTTTTGGTCGGCAATTGAGGTAAGCTGCTTTATTAGATGCGTGTGTGTTGCAGCCGCCAGAGACGGGCGGACGATGAGACTCCCTAGATCCGTGAGAAGGCAGTCCGCATACGCAGGGTTGGGGGGGTGACAATGAAGCAAGCTCAAGAAGCAATCATACAAGCGATCCGTGCTAACTCCCTGCCTACGAACGGCGACGACTTGTTCCGCCAACTGATGGATGAAAGCGGAACGATATTTGAGATCCAGGAAGGTTTGCATTGGGACTATAAGGATCAGTTCCCTTTCTCAAAGTCGGACGCTTACTTCGGCGGTGTTGTTCGGCTGATATGCGCATTCTTCAATACATACGGCGGCATCATCCTGTTTGGTGTTCATGACAAGCACAGGACTGCGGGCCATAACAAGGTACGGGTAGATATAGAGGCCCTAAATCGGCGACTCCGAGAACTCCTGACAACGCCTGTGGAGTGTCAGCGGTGCTGTCGCGGAAGTGGTTGGAATTTGAAGGAGGCGTAATCTCCGGCTTGGACCAACAAGCAACAACCGGCGTTAGCGCGCCGGCGGAGATCACGCCATGACAACAGATAGCACA
>QOCQ01000030.1 GCA_003574685.1 Rhodospirillaceae bacterium SYSU D60007 | reverse complement strand
CTCCTTCACAGACAGCTCCCGCCAAGGCATCCGGTCCCCCGTTGCTCGATCATTCCCATCGAGCAACTGTCACCCATGTCTCCGAACACCTGTCACCCATCTCCCCGGTCCGTACACCTCCGAAGGGGGAAGGTGCCCGAACGGCGGAAGGGGGATCGCGCAACGCGCCCGGTGTCACGCGTCTGACACCGCGCTTGCTGAGGCACCCCCCTTCCGGCGCTGCGCGCCGCCTTCCCCCTCCGGGGGAAGGCGTATAACCGCCCGCTGCGAACGGGAGAGAATCCAGGCGGGCAGGATGGCCAGCAGCGCGACCGCGGCCACGACCATGAAGGTGTCCTGGAAGGCGAGCACCTGGCTCTGCGCATGGACCATGCTGCCGAGGAACTCGAGCGCGCCGGCGCGCTGGACCTGTTCGGGCAAGCCAGCCGAGCCCAGCAGGAACATGACCTGATCGATCAGGCGTTCGCTGGTGTGGTTCGCATAGTCCTGGGTAGCGGTCAGCGCCTCGGCATGAAAGCGTGTGCGGGTTTCGAGAAAGGCCACGAACAGGATGGTGCCGAAGGCGCCGCCGAGCTGGCGGATGAAGTTGGCGGCACCTGCGCCCTGGCGCACCTGGTCGGCGGCCAGCGCCTGGAGGGCTGAGGCGTTCAGGCTGGGATTAATGAAACCCAGCCCCAGCCGCGACATCATGGTGATGCCGGCGAGCACCCAGAAGGTCGAGTCCACATCGGTGCCACTCATCAGCAGGAAGCCGAAGGCGAAGACCAGCAGGCCGCCCATCACCATCAGCGCCGGCGACAGGGTGTCCGCCAACCGCCCGGCCGTGGGGAAGATGACGGCCAGCATCAGACCGGCGGGCATCATCATCAGGCCGGCCAGCAGCGGCGTGAAGCCCTGCGCCGTCTGCACGAAGACCGGCACCAGATAGGTCGAGCCCAGCATGCCGGCGCCAAAGATGAAGGCGACCACGGCTGCCGCCGCGAACTGCCGGTTGGCGAACATGCGGATGTCGAGCAACGGCCGCTCGGCCCGCAGCTCCCACAAAATAAATCCCGTCGTGGCTGCCGCACCGATGAGAAGGCGCAGGACGATGGTGTCGGAGCTCCAGCCTTCGCGTTGACCGTCGGCCAGACCCGTCATCAACCCGAACAGGCTGGTGCACATCAACGCAAAGCCGATCCAGTCGAATGCCGGCAATTGCCGCGGGAACGGCCGCGTCGCCATGAACAGGGCCGAGAGAATGGCCGACATCAGGCTGAACGGCAGCGCGATGAAGAAAACGTAACGCCAGGAAAAATATTCGATCATCAGCCCGCCCAGCGTCGGACCGATGGCCGGCGCGAACACCACGCCCAAACCAAAGACGCCCATGGCCGAGCCGCGGCGTTCAGCGGGAAACACGGAGAAGATCGTCGCCATCACCAGCGGCTGGCCGACGCCGGCGGAGAAGCCCTGCAGCACGCGCGCCAAAATCAGCACGTCCTCGTTGGGCGCGGTGCCGCCCATCACGGCGCCGGCGGAAAACAGCGCCAGCGCGCTGATGAAGGTTCGCCGCTCGCCCAGCACGCCCGTGATCCAGGCGTTCATCACCATGCCGGCGGTCATGCAGGCCATATAGGCCGACGACATCCATTGCGCCTTGTCCTGGCCGATGCCGAAGGCGCCCATGACGTCGGGCACGGCGACATTCACCGTCGTCATGCTCAGCACCATGCTGAGCACGCCGAGCATGCCGGCGCCCGTCACCAGCCAGCGATACGCGGGGCCGTAGCGTTCGGTGAGCACCTCGACGCTATCGTACGTCAATGCTCACCTCGACCATCATGCCCGGCACGACGGGGCGCGGCGGGTCGACAAGCTCGATCTTCACCGGCACACGCTGGGTGATCTTGGTGAAGTTGCCGGAAGGGTTGGGCGTGGGCAGCAGGGCAAAGCGGGCCGTCGTGGCACTGCCGACGCGCACCACCCTGCCCTTGAACGTCTCGGCGGGAAAGGCATCGACGGTGACATCGACGGGCTGCCCGAGCTTCAGATGCCGCAGATGGGTTTCCTTGATGTTGGCCTCGACCCACACCTCGGCGGGATTGTGCAGCATCAGGATGCGCTGCCCCGAACTTACGTATTCGCCGGGCAGCACGAAAGTGCGGTCGATGATGGCAGGCACCGGACTTTTGATGGTTCGGTCCTCCACGTCGACCATTTGCTGGCGCAACTGGGCTTTCAGGTTGGCCCTGGCGTGTTCGAGACTCGCCAGTTGCCCGTCGATCACTGCGAGGCGGTCGCGCTCGACCTCGGCCTCGGCCAGGCTTCCCTCCGCCTGCTCGCGTTCGGCATCCAGGCGCCGGCGCAGGTGCTCCAGGCGAGCGACATTGGCCTGGGACGTCTCGAGCTGCTTGTCGGTAATCACGCCGCGCTCATAGAGCTGGCGGCTGCGGTCCAGCTCCTGGCGCGCCAGCAGGATGTCGGAATCCAGTGCTGCACGTGCTGCCGCGCTGGCACGCACGGCCGAGGCGCGCGTGCGCATCATGGCGTCGGCCTGGTTGGCGACCAGCTTGTGCTCGGCCTGGAGGCGTGCGCGCTCGGCCTGGGTCGCGGCAACCTGAGCCCGCAGCGCCTCGGCGCGCAGCTTTGCCACGCGATCGTCGATGCGCACGACCACCGCGCCGGCTGACACCTTCGCGCCTTCCCTGGCTGGCATCTCCACGACCCAGCCATCGGCGCGGCTGGACACGATCACCATGTCGGCGGTGACGCGCGCATCCGATTCATAGACATGCGTCATGCGCAGGTAGACTTCGCGGCCGCCGTAAGCCAGCGCCGCGATCGCTCCAGCGCAGATGATGACCAGCCGTGCGGAACTTGTGGCCAGACGCGGCCTTGCCATCCCTCGACCCCTGCGGCCCGCTTGATCGTTTGCTTGTCGGACCTGAGAGCGATCCTCTGCCCTTGCACCGGCCCGTCAAGACCCGTCACATGCAAGGCTGCCGAGCATGCGGCGGTGAGCGCATGCAGGAGCACGTCTGGTCACGGGCCGAACCTTCTCCTAGGCTGGCGACCGTAAAGAATCGGCCGTCGGCCGGTCATGCAACATGGGAGGAGTGACGATCATGCGCAAAGTATTGGCGTTGGGCATCTTGCTGCTGGGCACTGTCGCGCCGCCGGCCGCGGCACAACTCTCAAACGACAAGGTGAAGATTGGCGTGCTGACGGACATGTCCAGCCTTTATGCCGACATCAACGGGCCGGGCGCCGTCGCCGCGACGGAGCTGGCGATCAGCGAGTTCGGCGGATCGGTGCTGGGCAAGAAAATCGAAATGGTCGTGGCCGACGTGCAGAACAAGGCCGACGTCGCGGCGGCGATCGCCGGGCGCTGGTACGACGCCGAGGAGGTAGACACGATCCTGGGTGCCGGCGGTTCGGCTTCGTCGATCTCGGCCTCGAATGTGGCTGCCGCGCGCAAGCACATCTTCTTCGCGACGGATCCGGCCTCGTCGGACATCACCGGCAAGCTGTGCAATGCCTACACCGTGCACTGGGTCTATGACACCATCGCGCTTGCCAACGGCACGGGATCGGCCGTCGTCAAGGCGGGCGGCAAGACCTGGTACTTCATCACCGCCGACTATGCCTTCGGCCATGCGCTGGAGCGCGACGTGTCGGCGATCGTGACCGCCAATGGCGGCAAGGTGCTGGGCAGCGTGCGCCATCCGCTGAACACGTCGGACTTCTCCTCCTTCGTGCTGCAGGCACAGGCCTCGAAGGCGCAGATCATCGGGCTGGCCAATGCCGGCGGCGACACCATCAACTCGATCAAGCAGGCGGCCGAGTTCGGCGTCGTCAAGGGCGGCCAGAAGCTGGCCGGTCTGCTGGTGTTCATCACCGACGTGCACAGCCTCGGCCTGGAGCTGACCCAGGGGCTGCAGCTTACCGAGGCTTTCTACTGGGACCGCAACGACGCCTCGCGCGCCTTTGCCAAGCGCTTCGCCGCGAAGATGAACGGCAAGATGCCGACCAGCATCCAGGCCGGCTTCTATACGGCCACCAAGCACTACCTCAATATGGTCAAGGAGCTGGGCACCGACGACGCCGACAAGGTGATGGCGAAGATGAAGTCGTCGCCGGCTGACGAGCCGCTGTTCGGCAAGAGCGTGATCCGGGCCGACGGCCGCAAGGTCCACGACATGTACCTGTTCGAGGTCAAGAAGCCGTCGGAGTCGAAGGGTCCCTACGACTACTACAAGCTGGTAGACACGATCCCCGGCGACAAGGCGTTCCGCCCGATGGACCAGGGCGGGTGCCCGCTGGTCGCGAAGAAGCAGTAGCCAAGGGGAGCGCCAGCCATGAGTGAAGCCAGCGCCGACATCCAGCACGACTACATCATCGTCGGCGGCGGGTCGTCGGGTGCGGCGCTGGCCAGCCGCCTGAGCGAGAACGGCAGTACCCGGGTGTTGCTGCTCGAAGCCGGCCGCGCCAGCCATCCCTGGTCGCGCGTGCCGGTGAGCTTCGGCATGCTGATCGACAATCCGGCGGCGAACTGGCGGTTCTTCTCCGAGCCGGAGCCGGGTACCGCCAATCGCTCCATCCCGGTGCCGCGCGGCAAGCTGCTGGGCGGTTCCAGCTCAATCAATGGGCTAGTGTTCGTACGCGGTCAGCCGCTCGACTACGACACGTGGGCGCAGTACGGCAATCGCGGCTGGAGCTGGCAGGATGTGCTGCCGGTCTTCCGCCGCATGGAAACCTTCGAGGGCAGCGGCGACGAGACGCGCGGCCGCGACGGACCGCTGCGGGTTTCCGAGGTGCCGGACCAGAATCCGCTGTATGACGCGCTGTTCGCGGCCGCTGTCGCCGCCGGCTACAAGCGCAACGCCGACTACAACAGCCCCGACCAGGAAGGCATCGTCAAGACGCAGGCGACGATCAGCCGGGGCCGGCGGATGAGCACCGCCCACTGCTACCTGCGGCCGGCCATGCGGCGGCCCAATCTGCGCATCATCACCGAGGTCCCGGTCGAGCGGATCCTGCTGGAGGACAAGCGGTGTGTCGGCGTCGCCTACCGCCACAACGGGCGCGTGGTTGAGGTGCGCGCCGGAAAGGAAGTGATCCTGTCGGCGGGCGCGGTGAAAACGCCGCAGATCCTGGAACTGTCAGGGATCGGCCGGCCCGAGGTGCTGGCAGCGCACGGCATCGCGGTCAGGCATGAATTGCCGGCCGTGGGCGAGAATTTGCGCGACCATATCAACGCGCGCATCCAGTGGCGCATCAAGGTACGCGGCGTCTCCTACAACGAGATGGCACGCGGCGTGGGTGCGGTGAAGCAGGCGCTGAAGTATCTCGCGACCGGCGGCGGCTTTCTCAGCCTGCCCTCGGCGCCGCTGCTGGCCTTCCTCAGGACGCGGCCGGAACTGGAGACGCCGGATGTGCAGATGCACCTGGTTCCCTACGCGGTAAAGAACCCCAAGCGCCGCCAGCTCCACGATTTCCCGGCCATGACGGTCGCCTGCTATCAGCTCCGGCCCGAGAGTCTCGGCTCGATCCACATCAAGTCGCCCGATCCTGCCGTCGACCCGGCCATTCGCTTCAACTTCCTGTCCGACCCCATCGATCAGCGTGCCATGGTCGATGGCTTCCGTATGATGCGCCGCATCGTTGGCGCGCCGCCGATGGAGCCCTTCCGGGGCGAGGAGTATTCGCCGGGCAGCGCGGTCGAAAGCGACGAGCAGATCCTGACCTGGATCCGCAATAACTCGGAAACCGCCTATCACCCGATCGGCACCTGCCGCATGGCGCCGGGACCCAACGCCGTGGTCGATGACCGGCTGCGGGTTCACGGCATCGCCGGGCTCAGGATTGCCGACGCCTCGATCATGCCCACCATGCCGTCCGGCAACACCAACGCGCCCTGCATCATGGTCGGCGAGAAGGCTGCCGACCTGATCCGCGCTGCCGCCTGAGAGAACCGCACCGGGACGGACCATAATCCTGTTGATCGGCGTTGCGGATACGCGTTTCGCTGGTGCCGCTGGAAGACCCGCATGGCCCCCGCCATGCGTCTCTGAAACCGCTTCATTTCCAGTGGCTTGATCTGGTATCCTTAACGTGCTGTTCACCTCGGCGTTAAATTGTTGTGTTGATTGTGTGCCGGCGCCGGTGCGGGTGTGCGGCAGCTATATGCATTGCATGGCCGGTTGGGCCGCAGAGGCAGATGATGATCGGGATGCTTCGGGTCTACCGCAAGATCGCCGGCGGCCTTGCCGGCGTGATGATCCCGCTCAGCCTCGCCGCCTGCAGCCAGCCGCAACCCCCGCCGCCCGTGCCCATTGCCATGGCGCCGCCAAAACCCGCGCCGCGTCCCGCACCACCCAAGCCCCCGGCCCCCACGGCCGCGGCCACGGAGTCAACCTTTTCGGCCGACAATCCGGGCAAGAGCGACGGGCCACTGGTAAGTTCGGTGAAGCCCTCCGAGCCGCAGGAAAAAACCGAACCGACGCCCCAGACAGCGCCTTCGCTGGCCGGCCTGACGGAAAGCGACGTCACGAAGCGGTTCGGCAAGCCGGCGAACATCCGCAAGACCCCCTCGGCCGTCATCTGGACCTACGAGGACCAGGCCTGCACGCTCGATCTGTTCATGTTCCCCGACATGCGCTCGGGCCAGCAGAAAGTCCTCACCTATCAGTTGGGAGGCAGCGGGCGCGACGTGCTGGGCGAGCGCGGCTGCCTCGAGCGGCTGGGTCAACATGGTAAGGCCGGCTAGTGCCGCGAAGGACGGCAGCACACCGCGGATCGTCCTGGTCGATGACGACGATATGTTCCGCGAGGCACTGCGCAACAACCTGCGCGATGCCGGGCTGGACGTCCTCGCCTTCGGTGACAGCCGGATCGCGCTTGAGCACCTGAAGGCCGACCGTTCCGCAACGCTGGCGCTGCTGGACTGGAAGATGCCGGCCATGAGCGGCATCGAGCTGCTGCGCAAGATGCGCGAAGCGCAGATCGACGTGCCGGTGGTGTTCCTCACCGTGCTCGGCGAACCGTTCTACGAGGAAACGGCGCTGGCCGACGGCGCGGTGGACTTCATCGACAAGTCGCGCACCTTCACGATCATCCAGAAGCGTATCGAGATGATTCTGGCTCGCGGCCGCGAGGGGACCGAGGACGAGCCCGTGGCCGGGGCGGAGCCGATCACGATCGGCGATCTCGAACTCAACCCCGCGTCGTGCCGTGCCGTGTGGAAGGGCCGCGAGGTGGACCTGACCGTCGCGGAGTTTGCCGTCGTCGAGCATCTGGCGCGCAACGCCGGACGCGACGTGCGCTATCGCGATCTCTACAACGCGGTGCGCGGGCCCGGCTTCTCGGCCGGGTTCGGCTCCGAGGGATACCGCGCCAATGTCCGCTCCTTCGTCAAACGCATCCGCCAGAAGTTCCGGGACCTTGATGACACTTTCGAGTGCATCGAGAACTACCCCGGTTTCGGCTACCGGTGGACTGCCCATGGCCGTTCCGTCTGACTGGTTCAGACGCTTTCTGTCTCCGGGCCGCTCGATCGCCGCCAGCGTCCTGATCCTGCTGGTCGTTTGCAGCGCCGTGCCGCTCATCCTTTATGTGCAGTTCCGCAAGGCCGACGAGGACAAGAAGGTCATCGTCCTGCGGGCGGCCCAGCAGCAGGCCGCGCTGATCATGAACGGTCTGCGGCCCATGATCGACCACTTCAACCCGCAGGCGATCACGCTGGTAACCAACGCCATCAATGCCATGGCCAATGACGGCCTGACGATCCGCTTGCTGCTCCACACCGAGGATCCGGAAGGCGAGGGCGTGTTCCTCGTCGCCGCCGCGCCCGGCGAGACGCAGGTGGCGTTCGAACCCGTACGGCAGAAGCTGGCGGAACTGGGGCTGCTGGCGCAGGCGCCCCGTACCTGCGATGGCACCGCGCCGATCGAGGCGCGGATTGGCAACGACACGGGCACGAACGAGCTGTTGTTCGCCATCGCCTCGGCGCGCACCGCCGCCGGGTGCTGGTCGGTGCTAACGAGCTGGACCGCGGCGACCTACCTGGAAACGTCGATCGGCCGGCCATACTGGCAGTCGAGCGAAATGCGCATGGCCGCCGTCGTCTATGCCGGCCTCACCGCCCTGGTGCTGGGGCTCTTCCTCAGCATTTGGCTGCACCTGCGCCGCTTCCAGCGCCTGGCGCATGACCTGCGTGCCGGACGCAGCGATGAGTCCTTCGAAAGGCTCAACCGCATGCCCGAGCTGTCCGGCGTGGCGCGGGAGTTCGATCGACTGATCGCTGGGCTGCGTTCGTCGGCGGAGCTCATTCGGCATGTGGCCGAAGAGAACATCCACGCGCTGAAGACGCCGGTGGCGACCATCGGCCAGCTAGTGGTGCCGCTGCGCCAGGCCGTGCCGGATGGCGACGCGCGCAGCCGCGAAGCGCTCGACGGCATCAACCGTTCGCTGGACAAGATCGACCGCATCATCGCCGCAGGCCGGCGCATGGACTGGATGATCGCCGACCTGCTCGATCCGCGGCGCCAGCGCATCAATGTGTCCGATCTGGTTAACGACGTGGTGGTCGACTACGAGGACGAGCTGGAGCTGGGCGATATCCGTTTGCAGCGCGACATCGCGCCGGGTGTCCATGTGCGCGGTGCCGAGCGCCTGTTCGAAGCGATCATGGGCAATCTGATCGAGAACGCGATCAGCTTCTCGCCGCCCGGCGGCGAGATCAGAATTATCGTCGCAACCCGCGCGGCATTCGCGGACATCATCATCGAGGATGCGGGACCAGGCGTTCCGGAAGAAGACCTGGAGCGCATCTTCGAGCAGAATTTCAGCCGCCGGCCCGAGGCTGGCCCCGGCGAACAGGTCACCCTCGCGGCGCCGCGCGGCATGCATCATTTCGGCATGGGCCTGTGGTTCGTGCGGCGCAATACCGAAGCCATGGGCGGCACCGTGCATGCGCGGAACGCAGCCTCGGGCGGCCTGCGGGTGGTGGTCAGTTTGCCGCAGGACTGATCCATCCAAGTTGGAGCCATCACAGCTCTGTCACAGCATTGATACGCCACGGCCACGGCACTTCGCGGCATATAGGCGGTGGAGGATGGTTCGCTGAATGCGGACATCACTATAATGCCCGAGAGGGTCCGCCGAGCGGTGATGTAGGACAGCCATCACCCGTCTGCGGATAAGGAAAGCGGATCGCGACGTATCGTCGCCTGCTTCCCCTCTCGGGCAATTTTTTTGCTCACAATCTGCGGACACGTTGCCCCGACATTGTATGGGACGGCTTTCGCGCGCTTCACTCCCGGGCCGTTTCAATGCACGTTGCAGGTCGGCGGAATCATCCAGGACGAGACAGCGATGACGGGAATGTTCGATCTGACGGGCAAGGTGGCGATTGTCACTGGCGGCAATGGCGGCATCGGCTTGGGCATGGCCCGAGGGCTGGCCACCGCCGGAGCCACGGTGGTGATCGCGGCGCGTAATGCTGCGAAGTCGGCCGGGGCGGTGAAGGCTCTGGAGGAACTCGGCGGAAAGGCCAGCCAGGCCGAAGTGGATGTGCGCGACGAAGCCTCGGTGCGGGACATGGTCGAGGGGACGGTCCGGCGCCACGGACGGCTGGACATCCTGATCAACAATGCCGGCATCAACGTGCGCAAGCCGCCCAACGAGATCTCGCTGTCGGAATGGACAAGCGTGATCGAGACGAACCTCACCAGCGCCTATCTGTGCAGCCATGCCGCCTATCCGCATCTGAAGCGCGCGGCCGGCGGCAAGGTGATCAATATCGGCTCGATGATGTCGATCTTCGGTGCGCCCTTCACGCCCGCCTATGCCGCCAGCAAGGGCGGCATCGTGCAGTTCACCCGGGTCTGCGCGACGGCCTGGGCCGGCGACAACATCCAGGTGAACGCTGTGCTGCCCGGCTGGATCGAGACGGAGCTGACCGTGCGCGCCCGCCAGGAAGTACCGGGATTGCACGAGCGGGTGCTGGCGCGCACGCCGGCCGGACGCTGGGGCACGCCCGATGACCACGCCGGGATCGCCGTCTTCCTGTGCAGCCGCGCTTCGGACTTCGTCACCGGCACCGCCATCCCCGTGGACGGCGGCTACTCGGTGCAGGGCTGACTTCGGCCCGAGACGTGCTACTGACGGCTGCCGCCGCGCGGGTAGTACTCGGGGTTTGCCCGGATGGACGCGGCGGCGACGGCCGGGCCCGCGCTGCGAAGCTGGCCGAAATAAGCCAGATAGCGGTTGGCCGATACCGCGTCCATGTCGGCCCGCAGCCAGCGCAAGGCCTGTTCCATTTCTCCCTGCATGCCATAGGCCAGCGCGAGGTTGCCGCGCGTCCGCGGGCTGGCTTCCGGGTGCCGTGCCGCAACCAGCAGCACGTCGATCGCCTCCGGGTATCGGCCCGACGATACCAGCGAGAGCCCGTAATTGTTGCGCGCGGGAAGGTAGTTCGGATCAACCCTCAGCGCCTCGGCATAGCGGGCCTGTGCCTCGTCGTGCCGCCCCAGCACGTCGAGCGCCACACCCGCGCCATTCAGCGCCCGGGGATCGTTCGAGTCAGCCCGCATGGCGGCCTCATACTGCCCCAGCGCCAGCTCTGCCTGGTCCATGGCGATGAGGGCAGCGCCCAGTCCCCGAAGGGCGTCCGGATCGTTGGACCGCAGCTTCAGGGCATCCTGGAAGGCAGCCGCGGCCTCCGGGGGATTGCCGACCAGCAGCATGGCCTGACCAACGCGGACCAGCGGTTCGGGCGAACCGGGATTGAGCTCATGGGCGCGGCGATAGAGCGGAACGGCGTTCAGGGGATCCGTTTGCACCATGCCGTCGGCGATGCGCAGCAGCGAATCGTAACCGCCGCCACCGCCCGGACGCTCACCCGCCGAGCACGCCGCCAGGATCGAAAGAACGGCGCCAGACATCCATCGGCGCCCCAGTCGGGTGAAATCGACGGACAAGCCTGTTCCCACGTGCCCCCCAACGGAAGGTGCCGCCCTCCCCCCGGATGTCGGCCACACATGAAGTGTGATACCAGATATGGGGGTGGTCAATGTGGGAAAACCGAATACTAGGTGGTCACTCCACTTTGGATCAGATGGCGGCCGTCAATTCGTCGGGACCGGAATGCGGGTCTTGGCGGTCAGCTTCATACTTTTGACCGGCAGGAAGCCTGTGATCATGCTCAGGCTGCTGTCGGCATTGTCGACGGTGGCCGTGATGGTCTTGAAGGTGACGTTGCTGCCTGTGGCCAGGGTCACCGCGACATTGATCTTCGCCGGGTCGATTCCCATGACCTTGCTGCGAACCTGCGCCTGGATATCCGCATCCGAGGCGTTCTTGTTCAGGATCACGTAGCGCGCCGCTTCCTCGATTGCATGCTCCAGCGTATTGCGCACCCAGTAGTAGCGTCCGAATTCCAGGCAACCGATCAGCACCAGCAGAACCACGGGCCCGGCAATGGCAAACTCCAGGGCCGCCGTGCCGGCGCGGTCAAGACGGAAGCGGCGAACAAGGCCGGCCATGATCTGCATCCTCTCAGGAAGCCGGGACATTGACGGCGCCCGATGCTCTCAGGATGGTGGGCCGCAGGCCTATCAGGTAGGACACCAGCTGCACCGGCGGGCGCGTGACGGACATCGTCATGATCTTGCGCGGAGAACCGGCGGCACAGGTGCCGAGCGGATTGCAGGCGACCGCTGTCCCGTTATTGCACTCGCAGACATAGCTCGGCGTATCGACCGCGACTCCGACGTCCGCAGGCAGCGCAGCAGCAATGGCGCTCCGCACACCGGCCGTGTCTGTGGGATTGTAAAGGGCGTATTGCACGCCCGCCTGGACCGCCGCCTGGAGCTGCTGGCGATTGTAGATGTTGATGCCGAACTCCAGCGTGCCAGCCAGCGCAAGCGCCAGCACCGGCAGCGCGATGGCCGCCTCGACCGCCGAGATACCGCGCCGGTCCGCGAGAAACCGGCGCCACAATGCCGCTATGGAAGTCATGCCTTTCACCATTCAACGCTTGTTTCGGGCAGGCTCCGCTATTCGCCAAGCCGTACATCGTCCGTGAGTGACGCATTCAGCGTCTTGGACGCGATAGCCTCGAAGGCGGCCACCAGCTCGCTCACCGTATTGGCCGAGTAGTCATGGCGCGGAGCTTGCTGACGCCACGGACGTCGCTGTTGCCGCTCATTGAGGAGCTGACGTCGAGCATCATCGCCACTTCGAGGTTCTTGCCCAGGATCGTGGGCGCATAGGCCACCGAACGGGCCCGCACGGCCATACCGCTGCTCGCGCCGAACAGGTAACGGCTGAAGAACAGCGGCAACCGGCGCTGCACGATCACCTCCACGGCGCCCCCCTGTCCGGCATAGGGCCCGCTGGTCGGCGGAGACACGGCGCTCAGGGAGTTGCCCGTCTCCTCGACATAGCCATTCCGTATGGCGTCGTTGCGGGCCACGGTCGCTGCCGCCGTCACCGACTCGCCGTTCTTTAGCGCCCGCACCGCGCCCAGGCTGGCGCTGTCGGCCATCTGCTGCGTCTTGCGCTTCTCGAGAACCCAGACGCCGGTGTCGATCGCCAGCGCCATCGACCCGATCACCACCGGCGCGGCGAACACTACCAGGGTGACCGTGGCACCGTCACGGGCCTTGCCGAGTTCACGGAACCTGGAGAGCAATTTCCTGCCAGAATCGATGCAGACCACGACCGCCTCGCGATCATTGCGAAAACCCCGATCGCCCGGCAATCAACGTAGCTTCCAGCCCCTGCCGCACAAAGCTGCAACCGGGCGGCGCATGTAGCCGCCGCCTGCAACTCCTGAAGATCACGCTTCGCTTTGCGAGTTCCGGACAGCTTGACGTTACGTTCCCGCGACTATCGGCGGATTACGCTGTTTATGAATACTTCCAAATAACCATCCGGACGGAGGAAATTATTGTCCGGCACACTACTACGCCTTCTGGCCCACGGCTTTTGAACGCTGCACATGGTCCTTAAACTATTCTCTTACCCTGATGCAAATACCCAGTCAATCCGTTTCTTGCAGGTTTCCCGCAAGGGTTGATCCGTTCTGGTGTTTCTCCATTGATCCTCCCGCCGGCCGTTACAGGTCCTTCAGATTGTCCAGGACGTTGATGATGGCGGGGCCCATGATCACGATGAACAGCGTCGGCAGGATGAAGAGCATCAGGGGCACCGTCATCATCGCCGGCAGGCGGGCGCCCTTCTCCTCGGCCCGCATCATCCGTTCGTTGCGATACTCTGCGGCCAGGACCTTGAGCGACTGCGCCAGCGGCGTGCCGTATTTCTCCGTTTGCCGAAAGGTGTTGACCAGCCCGCGGATGCCCGGAACGTCGTTGCGCATCGAGAGATTCTCGAACGCAACCTGCCGGTCGGGCAGGAAGGTCAACTCGATCGACGTGAGCTGCAGCTCGAATGCCAGCTCGGGCGAGAGGTTCTGAACTTCCCTGGCGACGCGGTTGAGCGCCGCATCCAGCCCCAGGCCTGCTTCGACACAGATCGTCAGCAGGTCGAGCCCTTCCGGGAGAGCTTTCGTGATGGCAGCACGGCGCCGCTCGGCGGCGTTCTTCACGAACAGATCCGGCGCCATCCAGCCCAGCAGTACGCTGCCCATCGCCGCAACCGGCTTCAGCATGTCCGGCAACGAGATGACCTTCAGCAGGTAGATGCCGGCAACGGCGGCCAGGCCGAACACCATCGGCAGGCACAGCTTCATGAACAGGAAGACGACCACCGCGTCCTTGCCGCGGAAGCCGGCCGTCATGAGCTGATGCTGCGCCTTCGTCGAGCTGTCGCCCTTCAGGGCGTTCATGCGGGTCATCAGTCCGCGCAAGGCGCCCGTGGTGGCCACCCCCCGCCGCGATCGCCGCTGGCTGCCCATCAACTCGTGCTTGAGCCGGGTGCGCCGGTCCTGAAGGGCGCGCAGGCGCGGGCCATAGTCGGCGGCCGGCAGCAGCGCCCGCCAGGCTGTCAGCGTGACGACCAGGGCCGCCACGCCGGCGAGTGCCGAGACGATGTCCGCGCCCGTAAGGCCGAGAAAGAACACATAGTTCATCATGGCGGCGGCCGTCCGGTCAGATCTCGAAGTTCGACATGCGGCGCATGACGAAGATGCCCAAGCTCATCATGCCGGCTGCGACCATCAGCATCATCATGCCGCGCGGGTCAGTGATCAGCAGGGACATGTATTCGGGATTAAGCATGAAGATCATGCCGCCGACGACAAATGGCAGGGCGGTCATGATCAGCATGGTGGCGCGGGCCTCGGAGCTGAAGGCCCTGATCTTGAGCTTCATCTGCCGCCGGTCGCGCAGCAGCTTGCCGAGATTGGCAAGCGTCTCGCCGAGATTGCCGCCGGTTTCGCGCTGGATGGACATGCTGACGATCAGAAAGTTGAACTCCGGCGCCCGGATCGTCTCGGCAACGTTCCAGAGCGCATCGTCCAGACTGCCGCCCAGCTTCACCTCGTTCGTCACCTGGGTGAACAGCGGCCCTACCGGATCGCCCGTCTCGCGGCCAACCGTGGCAATGGCCTCCTGGATGGGAATGCCCGAACGGAGCGCACGTACGATCAGGTCGATGGCATCAGGAAAGATTGCATTGAACCTGTCGATCCGCCGCTGGCCCATCCTCGCGACCACGAAGTGGGGGATTCCCATACCCAGTGCCACTGCGCCGACCGCGGCCATCAACGGCTGCAGGCCGAGAATGAAGTAGAACAGCGCGCCCGAGGCACCGGCCAGTCCGATACTGGCAAGTACATAATCGCCCACGGTCGTCTTTCGGCCGGTGCGCGCCAGCCGCGCCCGCAGCTCCTGCCGGTTGGGAAGAAAGCGCTTCAACAGCTGATCGAGCAGCGGATTGCGGCTGTCGATCTCGACCTTCTTCAGTCTTGCGCGGGCCTGCTTGGCCTGGCGGGTGTCCATGCCCTGCATGCGCTGGCGCATGTCGTCCAGGCGCTCGCGGGTACGCCGCTGCTCCTTGTCGGCGAACAGGATGAAGTACGTCACGCTGACAAGGCCGAGCACGAGGCACAGCATCAGCAGCAGGATGACGGGGTCGGTAGTACCAAAAAGCTGCTGCACGGGACTTACCCCATCGCTTCCATCAGGGCCTTGTCGAGGCCGTAGTACGCTGCCTTGGGCATGAAGTTTGGCCGAAGACCCGAGCTCTTGAAGACGCCCAGCAGCTTGCCGTCCGGCCCCTCGCCCTTGAACTCGAAGGTGAAGAGATCCTGCGTGGTGATGACGTCGCCTTCCATGCCGGTGATCTCGGTGATGTGCGTGATCCGCCGCATGCCGTCGCGCATGCGCTGGATCTGCACGATCATGTGCAGCGAGCCGGCGATCTGCGTGCGCATCGCCTTGTTGGGAATGTTGAGATTGGCCATCGCCAGCATGTTCTCAAGACGGGTCAGCGCCTCGCGTGGCCGGTTGGCGTGCAGCGTGCCCATCGATCCGTCATGGCCGGTGTTCATGGCCTGCAGCATGTCGACCGCTTCCGGGCCGCGCACCTCGCCGAGGATGATGCGTTCGGGCCGCATACGCAGCGCGTTCTTCACCAGATCGCGCATGGTGATCTCGCCGCCGCCTTCGAGATTTGCCGGCCGCGTTTCCAGGCGAACCACGTGCGGCTGCTGGAGCCGCAACTCGGCCGCGTCCTCGATGGTCACCACGCGTTCATCGTGGCCGATCATGCTGGAGAGCGCGTTCAGCAACGTCGTCTTGCCGGAGCCCGTGCCGCCCGAGATCAGGATGTTCAGCCGGCAACGCGAGGCGATGCGCAACACCGCCGCCATCTGCGGCGACATGTTGCCCTGTGTTGCCATCTGGTCGAAGCCGATCGACTTCTTGCCGAACTTTCGGATCGAGATGCTGGGGCCGTCCAGCGCCAGCGGCGGGATGATGATGTTGACGCGGCTGCCATCGAGCAGACGGGCATCGGCGATGGGGCTGGATTCATCGACGCGCCGCCCGATCCGGCTGACGATGCGGTTGCAGATGTTGAGGACATGCGAATTGTCATCGAACGTTACGTCGGTGAGCTCGAGCTTGCCGCGCCGTTCGACGTAAACCTGCCTGGGTCCATTCACCAGGATGTCGGTGACGGTCTCATCGCGCAGCAGGGGCTCCACGGGGCCCAGCCCGAGCATTTCGTCCAGCAGCATGCCCAGCAGCTCGCTCTGCTCGGCGCGATTGAGCTGGAATTTCGCCTCCTGCAGGATTTCCCGCACCAGGTCGTCGAGCTGGTGCTCCAGCTCGGCGCGCGGCAGCTCGGCGGCGGCCGCAATGTCCATGCGCTTCAGCATGGAGGACTGCACGATCTTGCGGGCCTGCTCCAGCCGCGCCTTGACCGCCTTGGCCGCCTGGTCGGCGCCACGCGCAGGCTGGTCCGGTTCCAGGTTCGACGGCACGGCGTAAAGCGCCGGCGGTGCGGCGCGCGGCGTCTCCGGTCGCACCGTACGCTCGGCAGGAGCTGCGGGCGCCACGGCCACAGGACGTGGAGGCGCCGCCGGGACGTGGGCTGCCGGTGTCGGCGTGGACGGCACGGCGGCGGCGGCCGGCGCTGTGAGCGACAATGCCCGACTGACGAGATCGCGCAGCTCCAGCACGCTCAGCGGCATGCCAGCGGCGCGAAAGTGGGCCTGGACGGCTTCGCCGGCGATGCGGGCAATCTCGCCCGGCGTGCGGCCGGCGGCGCGCTCGGTGGCCAGCCGTTGCCTCAGGTTCTCCTGCAGGCCCGCGGCGAGGCGCTCAATACGCGCGCTGCGATCTTCGGGCTGTGTCGCTTCCTCGGGCCGGGCGCGCCGCGCGATACGGTCGGCAAGAACAGTGCCGGGCGCGTCGGCGCCGCCGGCTGCGGGCTCGGCGCCCCGCCGTCCCCCTCGTCCGAACATGGTCAGGCTCCCGCCCCGGCCGGTGCGGCTTTCGAGCTGGCTTTCGGCTTCAGAAATTTCGACCAGAGCGGCATGCCACCAGCACGCGCCGGAGCATCACCGGTGGCCGCCAGCATGCCGTTGAGCAGCGGCTGCAGCGATTTGGTGAAGGGGCTGCGCGGTGCGGCCTCGTTCAGCGGCTTGCCGGCATTGATGGCAGCAGCCACGGTCTTGTCGTCGAAGGCAACCTGACAGACGCTCTTCTGCTTGATGCTGCGCTCCAGATCAGCAAGCTTGATCGGTGCCTTCTTCGGGTCGGTGGTGCCGCTGCCGATCACGTGCACCCGCAGTTGCGGGGCAACCTCATGGGCCAGGGTCAGCAGCCGCATGGCATCGCGGGCGCCCGCCAGGGTGAGATCGCACACCAGCACCAGGTCGGTCGCGGCTTCCAGCGCATGGCGCTGCATCAGCGGATCGCCCCGCGGCACATCGAGAACGATCTGCCGGAAACGGCGCTGGTAACTGGCAATCACCTTGCCGACCGCACCGTCCTCCATCCGTGCGGACAATGCCACGGCGCCTTGCGGCGGCGCCTCGGCGCCCAGCGCACACAGCATCTCGCTCTTGCGCTGCGCTGTCTGGTCGACGAACAGGTTGTCGACCCGATGCGGAGCCGCCAGCGCCTCCTGCAGCGCATCGGTGGGATCCAGATCGAGCGCCAGCATCACCGAGCCGTAGTGGAGATCGAGATCGACAATCAGCGATTCGCGCTGGCGCGCTTCCCCCAGCATTGACGCCAGGGCAATCGCCACCGTCGTCGCGCCCACGCCACCCCGGGTGCCGGTGCAGGCAACCACCAGCGGCGCAACATCGTTCGCGGCCCCGGGCGTGGCAGTGTTCGCCTGGGCAGCAAGCAGCGCTGCCTGGGCGTTGCGCAGTTCGAGCTCGCGCGACCTCGCCGCCAGCGCCTTTGCGAGCGCCTCGTGCAACAGACCTTCGCCAAGCGGACGAACGAGATAGTCGGCGACACCTGTTCCCATCAGGTCCCGGAACAGCCCGACGTCGTTCGCCTCGCCGATCGCAAGCACGACGCAGTCCTGCGGGACCGCGCCCATGAGGGCCGCCATGTCGGCAACCGGTGAGGGCGAGCCGCTGATATCGAGAATCAGGCCGCCGAGCCCTGCCGGCCACTCCACGATTTCCAGCGCCGCCGCGAAGCCGCCATCGGCCATGTGCAGCGGCGCATGCCCGGCGAGGGCCAGCGCCACCTCGGTTTCGACGCGGCTGCGCGTGGCGGGCTCATCGACAAAGGCAACAAAGGCACCGGCGGGCAATTGTGGAAGCCCCGCCGGCGCACCGGAATGAACAGCAACAGGCACGGCCATAATATCAATTTCTCCAATATAAAATTCTGCGACTATGCCTTGACTAGTTGGTGCTGACGCCACCTCCTGCGCCTGGCGTAGAAACGCCGGAGCCGGAGGCGCCGGACGTGTTCGCACCCTTCACCTTGTCATTGTAGAGCCGGTCCACGGCGCTGGCGCCAAGGTGGCCGCTGCCCGGGCCCGGCGTGCGCCCCATCTCAAGATCGCGCGGATCGGCAACCATGTCGCCGATATTGCGTGCCGTGGCACAGCCGAGATTGCTGCCCGGCAGGTTCAGCGGATCGTAGGTGGAGTTCTTGCTCCAGTCGGGGCAGTTGAGGTTCCGCGCCGAGTAGCTTTCCGCCGAAACCACGATCGTGTCAGGCCCGACCGCGAGACCTTGCGCCGGCCTTACGCCTTCGACCGGAACGCCCAGCGCATGGAGGTGGCCACGGATGGCCGCGGTACGCTGGGCCTGGATCGGGCTGCTGTCCGGCGTGAGCAGGCTCACGCGGGTGCGATCGGCGGGCAGACGCTGCACGAAGGCCGCAAGCCGGTACTGCTCCTGGCCGGAGAGATCCCCCTGCGATGGCGCGAAGGAAACCCCGTGCAGTGCAGTCGCGCGATCAGCGCGGGGCTCCTTGGGCGAATAATGGACAGCCGTCTCCGGGCTGTCGCAGGCGGCAAGCGGTGCGGCCAGCACCGCGGCGAGCAGGGCAAGAGGGCGAAGCGGTTTCATCGCGATCTCCTCCCTACTCGAGCATGAAGCCGCCGGCGCGGGCGCCTGCCCGCGTTGGACGGACGCCGGCGCCCTGCGCGCGATAGGTGCGGCCGAAAAGATAGCGGTCGGCGTCCGTGGGCGGCACATAGCCCTGCGTCGGGGTTGAGAGCTGATGGTTCACGCCCCGGACGAGATAGGGCGTCACGATCACCACCAGCTCGCTCTCCTGGCGGCGGAACGAGTCGGAGCGGAAGAGCGCACCGAGGATCGGAATGTCACCCAGGCCAGGCAGCTTGTTGATGTCCTGGGTCGAGTTGTTCTGGATCAGGCCTGCGATTGCGAAACTCTGGCCGCTGGCCAGCTCCACCGTGGTATCGACGCGCCGCGTCGTGAGCGCCGGGATGGTGAAGCCCTGGAAGTTCACCTGGCCGTTGGTGCTGAGCTGGCTGACCTCGGGCCGGGTCCGCAGCGTAATGCGGCCATTGCCGTGGATCGTCGGCGTGAAGGCGAGGCTGACGCCGAACTGCTTGAACTGCACGGCAAAGGCGCCGTTAGTCTGCGGCACGACGATCGGAAACTCGCCGCCGGCGAGGAAGCTCGCCGTCTCGCCAGACATCGCGGTGAGATTGGGCTCGGCCAGCACCGTCAGCATGTTCTCGGTGGCCAGCAGGTCGATCAGGCCGAAGATGTCGGTGCCGCCCTTGGTGTAGCGGCCGAAGATGGCACCGCCGTTGGCCAGCCTGGTGACCGGATCGGTAATCAGGTCGGTCGGAGTCGCGAGGCCTGCAACAAGGCTGTTGCTGAGCCGGAATACCGACTCCCAGTTGATGCCCAGCCGCTTCAGGCTTTCGCGCTGGGCCTCGACGATCTTCACTTTCAGCAGCACCTGGTTGGGGCCATCAAGCGCCACGTTGTTGATCACCTTGGTAGGATCGCCCGTGACGCCGATCGCCATGCGGCGCGCCATTTCGATCGCCGCCGGGTTGTCTGCCCGGCCGTGCAGTACCACGGCGCCGCCCACGGTCGTGGCCTGGATGCCCGTGCTGCCCATTGCCGTGTTCACGTTCGAGGCGACGTTGCCCACCACCCGGCCGGTGGGATGGGTGACCAGCACGATGGTGTTGAGCAGCACGCGATCCTGCTCATCGACGGCGTAAAGCACGGTTTCACCCGGCTTCTTGCCGAAGACGTAGATCGAGCCGCCCGTCTTGACCTGGACATCGGCAATGTCGGGATTGGCGATGAACACGGTCGAGGCCGGCGACTTCAACTTGATGATCGTGCCCTTGCCGGCATCGATCGACAGGGTGGGCGATTCGGTCGGCACCACGGCGCTGCGGCCGAACTGCCGCGGGCGCGCCTCGTCCACCGGCTGGGAGGGCGGCGGCACCGCACCCGGCGGCGGCGCTGGCGGGGTGATCAGCGTTGGCGGCTGGATCGGCGTGGGCGTTGGCGCAGGGGCCTGCGCATACTGGCCCGGCGGCGGCAGCACCGGCGGCGGGATCGTGGCGGTGGGCGGGATGGCCGCGCTCGGCGGCGGCAGATGAGCGACCTGGCCGCCCGTCGCCGGCGCAGCGGCCGGCGCCGTCGCTCCGACGGTGCGGTCGCTCAGCTCGACGGTCCTCGAACCCCCGCGCTTCTGCGCCTCCGCCGCTTCCTGCTCGGCGCGCATCTGCGCCTGCAGTCGCTCGTTGAACTGCCGGTTCAGGTCGTCGGCGGAATGGTCGGCCGGATCGTAACGCCTGCCTCGCGGTGCGGGCTGGGCGGCCGGCGCGGGATCCACCGATGGCGCCGCCGCGGGTGCGGAGGGAACCTGGGCGGACAGCGTCGGCACAGGCCCGCTGGAGAATCTGTCGGTCCTGTCGTGCGTCACCCTGGGTGCCGCAGGCCCGGCGGCTCCCTGGATCGCCGGCTTGCTCTGCGGCGGCGACTGAGCCAGCGACAAACCGGGAGGGCAGGCGCTGATCACAAGGGCCATGGCGGCGGCCGTGAACTTCGGCCACCACCAGCGGGACAACAGGGATGCAGACGCGGGCGTTTCACATGTCATGGTTTACTACTCCCACCGCTTCCGCGCCTGCCGTCTCCACCCGGCACGGCATCCGCAACGGCACTGCCGCGGATGATCGTGATCGAGGGAGGCGCCGGGGGCGGTGCGGCTGTTGACGGCGCGGGCGACGGAGGGGGTTCCGGCGCCTTGCCGCTGCGGCCACCAGAGGGCGGTGGCAGCAGAACGCTGACCTGGCTGTCGCGCGTGAAGGTGTGGCCTTCGGGCTCCTGGCTTTCCTGGCCTTCCTGCAGACTGCGCAGGCTGAGGGACAGCTTGCCCATCTCCTGGGCGAGCGTAATGATTTCGCTCTGCTTGGATGTCACCTCAAGCGTCGCGGTCTTGGCGAGCTGCGGCGGCTCGCCGGGCTTGGAGTCGAGCCGCTGATCCATCGCAATCACGCGGATGTCGCGCAGGATGGTTTCGCTGGCCTGCCGCTCCTTCTCGCCGTCGGCGGCCTGCTGCACCACATGCGTGAGGATCAGATCGACCTTGTCGCCGGCGAAGATGAAGCCGGCAATGCCCGACGTCGCCGTTACTGGCACCGTCACCGCGCGCATGCCTGGCTGCAGAACTGCAGCCATGAAGCCGCGGTCGCCCGGCAGCACCACCCGGCCTTCCGTCACAGGCTCGCCAGCGGCCAGCGGCGCACGCGCCACCGCACCGACGAAATCGGAGAGCGGGCGGCGGCCTTCGACGACATAGCTCGGCGCCAGCGTGCCCTCGGGCCAGGCCTGCCAGCGCAGATCGTCGGGCTTGATGATCTGGCCGGTACGCACGTCACCGCGCGCCACCAGCACCTGCAGGGCAGGTTTGGGCGCCTCCTGCTTGACAGGCCTCGCCGCCTGCTGGGCAGCCATGAGCTGGGCGTTCAGATACGACCGGAGGAACAGCACGGTGCCGCCGGCAATCACCACCGCGATAACCAGCATAAGTATACGTTGCGCACTCAAGATTCAGCCTCCGGCCGACAACAAGTGGACCGTGACCGCAACAGAGCCCACGGCAATCGCAAGGCCATAAGGCATCTTCCGGCCCAGCCGGCCGGCTGTGACGATCCCGCCGGCAGCCGGACCAGCCGGCGCGCCATCCGCGGGGTCATCCTCGGGGCGGTTGCCCAGGCCGGGGATGAGAAAGGCCAGGCCGAGCAACGCGCCGGAAACGGTCACGATGACAATGAATGGAAGAACGAATTGAGGCCCGGCCCACAGGGCCGCGGCCGCCATCAGCTTCACGTCGCCGCCGCCCAGCAGGCCGGTGGCGAACATGCCAAAGCCGGCCAGGAAAACCACAAAGGCAACCCCGACCGACCAGAGAATGAAATCAGGCGAATGACCCTGCACCACGAGAAGCAGGGCATGCAGCGCCCAAAGGCCCGCCACGCCCAGCGAGATCCAGTTGGGAATGATGAACCGGGACCAATCGCTGAGGGCCGCCAGCAAGGCCAGGGTGGCAAACGCTATGATGAACCCCTGGTCAAGGATATGGAGCGCTGGCAGCATGGCCCCGTGACCTCCGGTGCCCTAGTCAGGGAACGCGGGTGGCGCTTGCGACGCCTCCCGCGTACATCCGCTGAACCGGGAACCTTTGCAGCCAATATGGTAGCCGCTCGTGCAACAAGCGGCCCCGACTGGCTACATGTTGTTCTTCACGTCGTTCATCGTGTTGCCGATCTGATTGCCGACAGCGCCGAACGCGACGATCGCGGCAACCGAAATCAGCGCGGCAATCAGGGCATATTCGATCGCAGTTGCGCCCTTCTCGTTCTTGCAGAAGTTGCGCAGCAGCACACGAAACATGGACAGCATCACCATTCCAAATCTCCATTAATCTATGAGTTCCGAATATCCGTCTGGAACAATAACTTGGAGGACTAAAACGGAATTCGGCACCAGACTTTCACGAGGCCTTGGTCGACATCGAAGGTCCCCCGATGTCTCGCCGCCGAAGGGCCCCTTTCCCCGTGCGGCAATGTGAAACGCCTACTCTCTGCCTGACGCGAAGCCTTATAGATGCACCCATGACTTAGGTAAACAGACTAATCGCTTGATTTCTAAGCTGTTTGGTCCAAAGTGAAGCGAACCCAGCCAGATTCCTCCCCATATATGGTCCTACGGCAGAAAACGGCTACATTTTGTAGTATGATTAGGACGCCTTGGCAACGAACAAGTCACTGCGCGGGGGAGGTTATCTCCCATGTCGCGTGAGGTAGACAGCAATGCTATCCGGGCCGTGCTTGTCGCCGTGCTGGCCCTCTCCTTCACGCTAATTGTTGGCAAGTTCAATGGCGCTCTCAGCGGGCTGCTGGTCGACACCGATTCCTATACACGGCTAAGCCGCATCGTCGCTTCGCTGGAGGCGGGCGGCGTTCTCGCCCACATTCCACGCGACAATTCCGGCCACGCGATCGCCCTGCACTGGTCGCATCTGCTGGATGCGGTAATCCTGCTCCTGGCGTTACCGCTCTGGCCTCTTCTTGGCCAACCCAAAGCCCTGCACTTGGCTGGTGCGGCGCTGGGACCAATTAGCGCTGTGGCGGCCGTGCTGGCCACGCTCTGGGCCGCACGGGTCTTGGGTGCCCGCGTGCAGGCTGCGTTCGCCGCCGGCATCCTCGCCGCGATGAGCCCTGCGATCACAGGCTACGGTGCCTTCGGGCGCGCCGACCATCACGTGCTGCTGGGCGCGATCGCCGTCACCTGCCCCCTGCTGGCCGGTATGGATCGCCGCTTCCGGTTCGCCAGTGCCGCGCTGTGGGGCGGCGTGACGGCAGGACTGGGCCTGTGGCTGAGCCCGGAGATCCTGCCTTTCGTGTTGCTGGCGTGGGCCTTCGCGGTGCTGCGCGACGTCGACGACGGCGGCCGGATCGCCAACCGCACCCGCGACTTCTGCGCGGCCCTTCTCGTGACCGTCGTGCTGGCCCTCCTGATCGACCCGCCCCCTTCCGGACGCTGGGCCGCGGAAATCGACCGCCTGTCGCGGCCGTTCGTGGAGCTGGCGGCGCTGATGATGGCCGTGGCGCTGCTGGGCCGGTATCTGCCGCGGCTGGCCGCGGGAAGCTGGCCTGCTGCCATCGCCGCCGGCGCCCTGGCTACACTCGCGGTCGGTGCCTGGGCACTGATCTATCCAGCCATCCTGCGCGGCGCCGAAGGCGTGTTTTCCGCAGAAGCGTGGCTGCGCATCTGGCGCACGAACAACGAGATGCGCTCGCCGCTGGAGACGGCGCACGATACGGCCGTGTTCCTGGTCGTGCCGCTGACTATCGTCGTCGCGGCGGCTGCGGTGCTGCTGTGGCGCCGGCCGCGGCCAGCAGATGTGCTCGCCGTGATCGGCATGGCCTTCGTCGCTTACATGGCCTGCCGTCACGTCCGGCTCTCGGTCTATCTTCAGCTTGCAGCCGCCGTCGCCGCCGCCCTGCTGCTGGACCGCATGGCTTCGCGACTGCCGGCGCTGCACCAGCGGCTCGCTATCATTGTTGCCACCTTCGCTCTCGCCGTGGCGCCCTATATCGGGGCCCTCGCTTTTCCCGCACCGCCAAAGACTGGCGCCGGCCAGTGCGATGCCCGTGCCGCCGCGGCCGACCTCACGAATTTCGCCGGCAAGGTCGTGCTCTCGCCGGTCAACGATGCACCGGCCCTGCTCTATTTTTCCAGGATCATCACCGTGGCCGGTCCGTACCATCGCGCCGAGCAGCGCATCCTCAACGTGATGGACGCCTACGGCGAACGCGACTTCCGCGCGGGGATGCCAGACTCGTTCCGAAAGACCGAGGCCGTCGCCGTGCTCGTGTGTGCGACGCAGGCTCATGACCCCGGCACGCTGGCGGAAGCCCTCGCGAACGGCGCGCCGCCGTCCTGGCTCAAGGAAGTCCCGATCCGCCCGGCCTCAGGTTTCCGCCTCTACGCCGTCCAGTAACGCTGGGGGCGCGCCACTCCAGTGGCGCCCTGCCCGGAGCGACCGCGAAGGGCAGCCAGTCTCGCCAATGGCGCCACCGGAGTGGCGCGATCCCGGCGACTCAGACCGGGCCGAAGATGATCGAGGCGTTGGTGCCGCCGAAGCCGAAGGAATTGGAGAGCGCGTAGCGCACCTTGCGCTCTTTCGCCTTGTGCGGCACCAGGTCGAGGTCGCAACCTTCGGAGGGATCGTCGAGGTTGATCGTGGGCGGCACGATCTGGTCGGTGATGGTGCGCAGCGCGAAGATCGCCTCGATGGCGCCGGCCGCGCCCAGCAGATGCCCGGTGGCCGATTTCGTCGATGACATCGAGAGCTTGTAGGCATCGGCGCCGAACAGGCGCTTGATGGCACCCAGCTCGATCTCGTCGCCCAGCGGCGTCGAGGTGCCGTGCGCATTGACGTAGTCGATCTGATCCGTCGTCAGCCCGGCCCGCTTCAGGGCCGCCCGCATCGAGCGGAAGCCGCCATCACCATCCTCCGCCGGCGCGGTGATGTGATAGGCGTCACCCGACAGGCCGTAGCCGATCACCTCGCCGTAAATCCGCGCACCGCGCTTGCGGGCGTGCTCATACTCCTCCAGCACCACCGCACCGGCGCCCTCACCCATCACGAAGCCGTCGCGGCCCTTGTCCCAAGGCCGCGACGCGCGCGGGGGCGTATCATTGTAGGAGGTCGACATGGCACGACAGGCATTGAAGCCTGCGAAACCGAGCCGGCAGACCGCGGCCTCGGCGCCACCGGCCACCATCATGTCGGCATCATCAAGCGCAATCAGCCGCGCCGCATCGCCGATCGCATGCGCGCCCGTCGAGCAGGCGGTAACCACCGCATGATTGGGGCCCTTGAGCCCATACTTGATGGAGATCTGCCCCGAGGCGAGGTTGATCAGGGCCGAGGGGATGAAGAAGGGCGACAGGCGGCGCGGGCCCTTCTCCTTCACCGTAATCGAACCTTCGTAGATCGTCTGCAGTCCGCCGATGCCCGAGCCGATCATCACGCCCGCGCGCTCGCGAGCCTCCTCGGAACCAGCCTCCCAGCCGGAATCGTCGATGGCCTGGGCGGCTGCCGCTGTCGCGAAGATGATGAACCGGTCGACCTTCCGCTGGTCTTTCGGCGCCATGTACAGGTCGGCATTGAAATGGCCGTGGGCCTTGTCGCCGACCGGCACTTCACCCGCGATCTTGGTCGGCAGGTCGGACGTGTCGAACGACTGGATGGCGCGGATCCCCGACTCGCCGGCAATCAGCCGCTTCCAGGTGGCGTCAACGCCATCCGCCAGCGGCGTTACCATCCCCGTGCCTGTTACGACTACGCGCCGCATCCATCCACCCTGCCGCACCGCCGGCCTGCCGGCCGGCGCCGGATACTACGAATTGGTCTCGATAAACTTGATGGCGTCGCCGACGGTCTGGATCTTCTCCGCCGCGTCGTCGGGAATCTCGACGCCGAACTCCTCCTCGAACGCCATGACCAGCTCGACGGTGTCAAGGCTGTCCGCCCCGAGGTCGTCGATGAACTTCGCCTCCGGCTTCACCTGCCCGTCTTCCACGCCCAGGTGTTCGATAACGATCTTCTTCACACGATCCGCGACGTCGCTCATGTCGGTCCTCAGGTCCTGGTTTATGCGCCTTGCCCGCCGGACAAGCCGGCTTGAGTTCGCCGGAGGAACCGGCACCGCCCGCTTATCCGACTACCCCGCCGATTTCAAGGCCGCCCGGCGAAAACCCAAGTGGAACAAGCCGGTGGGCCGGGCCTTTCTGGCACGACGGCGCACGCGTGTGTAGGTTCCGGTATACTTCCAGACCTGAGGCTTGGCGGGCAAAGGGATGTCTCGCTGCGCTCGACATGACAGGCAGGGCGTCATCCCTGAAACCCCTGTCATCCCGAGCGCAGCGAGGGACCTTGGGCTGCGGCGCCCCCGGCGAGGTCCCCGAGGCGGCGTTCCAGATCGTTCGTTACCCCGACGTACATCACGGTGCGCGGTGCATTCGTCAGGATGTAGACGTAGTAGGCGTGAGGAAGCATTTCTCCCCATCCCCCGAAAGATGTCTCGCTGCGCTCGACATGACAGGGAGCCTGTCATCCCGAAAACCGCCGGTCATCCCGAGCGCAGCAGGGATCTTTCGTCCGGTCGTGCGTAACATGCTGCCAGTGGAAAGATCTCTCGCTGCGCTCGGGATGACAGGCGGTGGCGAGCACGACTGACAGCCTTTGTCAGATCATGGCCATGCCGCCGTTGATGTGCAGGGTCTGGCCGGTAATGTAGGCGGCCTCGTCGGAAGCGAGGTAGACGACGCCGGCGGCGATTTCGGCCGGGGTGCCCAGGCGTTCGGCCGGCACGCGGGCGAGGATGGCTTTCTTCTGCTCCTCGTTCAGCACGTCGGTCATCGGCGTGGCGATGAAACCGGGGGCCAGGCAATTCACCGTCACGGCGCGTGACGCCAGCTCCTGCGCCAGCGACTTCGACATGCCGATCAGCCCGGCCTTGGCCGCAGCATAGTTGGCCTGACCGGGATTGCCGGTGACGCCCACCACCGAGGTAATGCTGATGATGCGCCCGAACCGGCGACGCATCATGCCGCGCATGACGGCGCGGGTGAGCCGGAAGGTGCCGCCAAGATTGACCTGCAGCACCTTCTCCCATTCCTCGTCCTTCATGCGCATGGAGATATTGTCGCGCGTGATGCCGGCATTGTTGACAAGGATGTCGATCTTGCCCATCGCGGCTTCGGCTTCCTTCGCCAGGCGATCAATGTCGGCGGCATCATCCATTTTGGCGGCGACGACATAGGCCCGCGCGCCCAGTTCGCCCTTGATCGCTTCCAGCGCCTCGACGCGCGTGCCCGACAGGGTCACCGTCGCACCCTGCGCGTGCAGCGCCCGCGCAATGGCGCCGCCAATGCCGCCGGAGGCACCCGTCACCAGCGCCGTCTTGCCGGTCAGATCGAACATCAGTCGCCTCCCGTCCGTGTCATGCCGGTTTGAGGAACGCCGCGATGTCGGCCGGCGTGTTGAGGGCAACGCCGGCGACGTCCCTGTCGATACGCTTGAGCATGCCGGTCAGCACCTTGCCGGCGCCGAGCTCCGCCATCCTGTCAACGCCCATCGCCTTCATCGCCAGCACGCATTCGCGCCAGCGCACCCGGCCGGTGACCTGCTGCACCAGCAGGGTCCTGATCCGCGCCGGATCAACCGCGGGCGCAGCCGTGACGTTAGCGACCACCGGTACGCCCGGCGGCGATAGCGCGACCCCCTCCAGCGCCCGCGCCATCGCATCGGCAGCCGGACGCATCAGCGCGCAATGAAACGGTGCGCTGACGGACAGCATCATCGCACGGCGGATACCCTTGGCCTTGGCGACTTCAACCGCGCGGCCCACGGCATCCTTATGACCGGAGATCACCACCTGCCCGCCGCCATTGTCGTTCGCCACTTCGACAATCTCGCCCTGCGCCGCTTCGGAACACACCGCCAAGGCCTGCTCGACCTCCGCACCCAGCAATGCGGCCATTGCGCCGGTGCCCACAGGCACCGCTTTCTGCATGGCCTGGCCACGCAATTTCAGCAGGCGCGCCGCATCGCTCAGGGACAGCGCACCGGCCGCCGCCAGCGCCGAATACTCGCCCAGCGAGTGACCGGCAACGCAGGCGCAGATTTGCGGCAGCGGCTTGCCACCCTCCTTCTCGATCACGCGCACGGCGGCAATGCTGACAGCCATCAGGGCCGGCTGCGCATTCTCGGTCAGCGTCAGCTCCTCCTCGGGTCCTTCCTGCATCAGGCGGAAAAGAGACTGCCCCAGCGCCGCATCGACTTCCTCGAACACCTCGCGAGCCGCCGCAAAGGCGCCGGCCAGATCCTTCCCCATGCCGATCGCCTGCGATCCCTGGCCGGGAAACACGAACGCGCTGACCATGCTAAGTCACCCCTGACTGATTTGCGCCGGCAATGTCTTAGCGGCGGCCCGCCGTGGCGTCCAGCAGGGCCGGGCGGCGACGCACGGAACGGATGGCTTATTGGAACAGCAGGCGCGCGTCGTAGTCGGTGAAGACGCGGCGATCGTAGCCGATGATGGTGACCACCTGCCGCAGCCCGCCACGCTCAACGTGATGCTCGATGCGCAGCGGGTACTGCATATTGCCGACATACCCCTTGCCCTCGCCATGCGCGGAGAGGCCGGCGCCTGCCAGCTTCACGGCGGTGGCGCGGCTTACCAGCATCTGCGTGGTTTGCGAAACGTCGGCTTCGCTGCCAGGCGGTACCGGCCCGGGCTCGTGGCGCACCGTGAGCGTACGGCGATCGCCCGACCAGCGGATCACGGTCGGCAGGATCAGGCCACCAATGGTGCGGATGCTGAACGACACCGGCCCGCCTGCGTAGGACTGCGCCATTGCCGGCGCTGCGATCAGAAGCGGAAAGCTACTCAACAGAACTGCCCGTCGTTTCAAGAGCCCTTCCCTCCAGACGAATGTCTACTCGCATGCCGACGCGAGCAGATTGTCAGGGGGCTGGCGCCGGATCTCTTGACGTGGCTGTCTCGCTCCGGATCGTCGCAACCACCATCCAGAAAATGGCGCCCTGCAGGAAGGGAGTCAAACCAAGACCAACGACGTTCAGCGGCATCATGGCGGTCGGAGCCAGCCACGCGAGCAGGCAGGTGAAATCCCACCTCCGATCGGACGGGAGGACGCCTGCGAGGCGCCAGACGAGTACGGCCGCCACTGCTGTGAGATCGTAATTGAAGGCGTAGGGTGTCACGAGCGGAGTCGCCGTCGCGAGGATCGCTATGCGCCAGACAGGGTCACTCGTCTGGCGAATGGCCCAGCAGGCGGTCACCAGGACGAAAACCGCCACCGCAATCTGGATAGCGAGCGCCGCCTGGTAGGAGAGGCCAAACGTCCGCGCGGCAGCGAGTACGGACGCCATCATGCAGGTATAGAAACCGTCGAAACTGGTGATGATCACAAGCTGGTAGCTGCCAGTCTCACGGAAAAAGAGTTGCCACGCGTCGACTCCCAGTACGGCAATGGAAGCCGCCGCGAAGAGGATCGCGGTGATGAAGGCGACTATGATGACACGCCAAGCCCCTAGCGCAAGCAAAGCAAACGGAACGACAAGACCGAGATGAGGCTTGAATGTAAGTATGCCGAAGAGGAAACCGGCGAGTATCGGACGCCGATCAATCGACAGCACTGCTCCAATCATGAGGGCCGCTGTGAGGAAACCGTTCTGGCCGCCGATGGTGTTGATGAGGCAAGCCGGAGCCAGCGAAAGCGCCAGCAGCGCAAAGCGGCGCTGTTCAGGCGCAACTTGAGACAGGACGATTGCTGCAAACACCGCGAAAGCGCCCAACGTCCAGAAAGCAAGCGCCCAGAAATAGGATAGCAGCGTTAACGGCCAGGAGATGAGCAAGGTGGTTGGCGGGTAGCTCCAGTTGTGGAAAGGAAGGGAATGGCCGAACAGTCTACCGATCGCCGTGTGATAGGCCTGCAGGTCGAACAGATCAGAAAGCGCTCCGCCGAACGCAAGCTGTGGGGCAACCCACATATTGATGAAGTCACGTCCGACCGGATGACCGGTGACATCCAGACCATCGCCCGCCGGCCAATAGAAGCGGGCAAGTGGGATCAGCAAGGCGACGGAAAGAATTAAGTAGCTCGCCCGATTGCCGGCAAAACTAGATTGCATCTGGAGCACCTGCGTTTTGCTCCCGTCGCGCGATTGGCTCTCCTGAGCTTTTAAGATACACGACGTGCAAGTAGTAGCCGGGCAAGCGTGATCCCTCCATGCTGGACCGGAATTGACGCCCTTGGCCGGCGTCTTGCCTCGCCCCGGAAAACCTGTATAACCCCCGCCTTCCGCCGGGGACCAAAGCCCCGGCGGCTCCTTGCCGGTTCCACCGTCCGCCTTGCGGGCACCGGGGCCGGCTCGATCCGGCCGGTCGACGGCTGGCCATGGCGGCCGGCGGACTCCGGGTCATCATCAGCCGCAAGGAGCGCTATGCCTCTTTATGAAACCGTATTCGTCGTGCGCCAGGACGTGGCGCAGACGCAGGTCGAGGCGCTGGGCAACCAGTTCTCGGACCTGATCGCCGGCATGGGCGGGCAGGTGCCGAAGAAGGAATACTGGGGCCTGCGCCAGCTCGCCTACCGGATGAAGAAGAACCGGAAGGCCCATTACATGCTCATGAACATCGACTCGCCCCCTGACGCGGTCAAGGAGATGGAGCGCACGATGTCGATCAACGAGGACATCCTGCGCTATCTGACCATCCGCGTGGACGAGCTCGAGGCCGGACCGTCGGCGATGATGCGCAAGAGCGACCGCGACGACCGCGGCGATCGCCGGCGCGGCGATCGCGACCGTGGCGACCGCGAGCCGCGCGGCGAGCGTCCGCGCTTTGCCCGTGAGGGTGCGCCGGCGCCGGCCGAAGGCAGCGGCGAGAGTGAAGGAGGAGAAGCCCAATGAGCATGGGTGGTGGCGGCCCGCGGCGGCCGTTCGTGCGGCGCCGCAAGTCGTGCCCGTTCTCGGGCCCGAACGCGCCGAAGATCGACTACAAGGACATCCGCCTGCTTGGACGCTTCATTTCCGAGCGCGGCAAGATCGTACCCAGCCGTATCTCGGCAGTCTCGACCAAGAAGCAGCGCGAGCTGGCCAACGCCATCAAGCGCGCCCGCTTCCTGGGCCTGCTGCCCTACGTGCTGCGCTAGGCGGAGGAGCGGACCATGGCCCACATGGAAGTGATCCTGCTGGAGCGCGTCATGCACGTTGGCCAGATGGGCGACGTGGTGAGGGTGAAGCCCGGCTTCGCCCGCAACTTCCTGCTGCCGCAGAAGAAGGCCTTGCGCGCCACCGAGGCGAACAAGAAGTACTTCGAGGGCAAGCGCAAGGAGCTGGAAGCCACCAACCTGCAGCGCAAGCAGGAAGCCGACGCCATCGGCACGAAGATGAAGGGCTTCTCCGTGACGCTGATCCGCCAGGCGTCGGAGAGCCTGCATCTTTACGGCTCGGTAAGCGCGCGCGACATCGCCCAGGCGGTGATCGATGCCGGCATCAAGATCGAGCGCCGGCAGGTGGAGCTTCCCAAGCCGATCAAGACGCTGGGCAAGCATGTCGTCGAGATCCACCTGCATGCGGAGGTGGTGGTGAATATCGACGTGTTGGTGGCGCGCTCGGCGGAGGAGGCCGAGTTCCTCGCCGGCGGCGGCACGCTGGTCGCCGAAACCGAGCGGCGCTCCCAGGAGCTGGCAGCCGCCGCGCTCGCCGCCGAGCAGCAGGCTGCCGCCCTGCTGGAGAAACCGGCAGCCCCGGCGGAAGAAGAAGCCGCCCCTGCGCCCGAGGCCGGGAAGAACGAGTAAGCACAAACAACCTTCCACCGGAGGGGCGGGGCCTCCGGGGGAAGCCTGTTGGGCATACGGCGCAGCAGGAGAGCAGATAAATATTTGTAAGTGTATGGAATACGGGTAACGCGAAGGGTGTTTCCGGTACAGGCCACACGTGCGTGCGCCGGGAGGGACCATGAGCGACCAGCGTCATGATGCGGCGTCCTGCCCGATGGACTACATCCTGCGGATCCTCATGGGTCCGTGGACGACCTATATCTTGTATACGCTTGGCGAGCATGGACCCCAGCGGTTCGGCGAGCTGAAGCGGCGCGTGACCGGTGTCTCGGCCAAGATGCTGACGGAGCGGCTGCGCTCGCTGGAGCAGGCTGAGCTCATCAGCCGCCATTACGAGCCCACCATCCCGCCCAAGGTCACTTACGCCCTGACGACGCGGGGCCGCGAACTCGGCAGCGTGCTCGATCAATTGGCGGCGCTGGGTCGCAAATGGATGGTGGAAAGCAGGCCAACGGCTCCCCTGACCCGCGTCATCCAGGCCGCCGAATAGCGGCGCGCCGCTTTCGTCTCACCGTTCTGGACTGAATCCCGGCACCGCGCTGGCCAACGCCGTTGCGCTGCGTCAAGCCTTCACCTACCCTCCCCGAATACTTGGCATTTCTTTTCAGCACGTCGATTTAGTCCGCAAAGGTTTTTCAGCACCAAATGATAGCCATGGGGATGGTGCGTCGCGCCGCGACGCGGGCTGCACTGGCTGCCGGCTTCATGTGCGCCATCGTGAATGTCGCTGCGGCCAGCGACACGCCCTTGCGGGCGTCGCTCATTGAAGCGGCGCGGGCTTTCGACGAAGCCGCCCTGCACGTCAACGATTCACAGCCGGCCGATCTGGTGCGCTGGGCGGGACCGATCTTCCTCGCGGTCAGCGACATCGAAGGCTTGCAGGACCTCGCACCGGAGGTCGAGGCATCCGTCCGCAGCCTGGCGGAAATTGCCGGCATCACGGTGGTGCGCGTCGGGACCGACGACCCGCGACGCAACTTCCTCGTGCGCGAGGCCGATCCCGCCGGACGCGCCGCCTGCCGTGCCAGCGTCTACTCGCAGGCCGGCCGCATCACCCGCGTCGAGGTCGAGCTCTGGCGCGCCAGCCGCGCCATCCGGCGCTGCGCCAACCACGAGGTGATGCACGCCTTTGGCTTCCGCTCCCACGCCCATGGCGCCGCCAGCATCCTGAGCTACCGGCAGCGGCACCAGGCCGGTTTCTCGGAACTCGACCGGTTGCTGGTCGCGACGCTCTACGATCCGCGCCTGCAAGCCGGCATGAAGCCCGCTGCCGGTAGCGCGGCGGCCTGCGGGATCATCGCGGAAAGGCTGGGCCTGACGGCGCAGGCGGCCGGCACGCTCTGCACCGGCGAGATGTTCGCCGCCGCAGGCCGCTGAACAGCAATGCCGACGATACGATCATGGCGCGGCATGGCGATCGTCTCCGCCCTCGGCGCGGCCTTGATCCCTGCACCTGCCGGCCACGCCACGGACGGGCCCAACAGTTCGGCCGTGCAGGAAGCTGCGCAGGCTTTCGACGATGCGGCGCTGCGGATCGATACCTCGCCGGCAACGGAACTCGCGCGCTGGACCGGCCCCATCTACCTCGCCATCGCTGAACATCAGGGCATGGAGCCGCATACCGGCAAGGTCGAGGCGGCGGTGCGCATGATAGCCGGTATCGCCCGGGTGACCGTCAGCCGCGTCAACTGGGGCGACACCCGGGCCAACTTCATCGTGCGCGCCGGCACCGTCCAGGAGCCGGGCAAGTCGCTGTGCCGTTCGAGCGTCGACTGGATGGACGACGGCAGCATGGTGCGCGTCGAGATTGTTGTGAACGTGACGGCGCCGGACCGGGTCACGCGTTGCATCAACCACGAGGTGCTGCACGGTTTCGGCTTCCGCGGGCACCCGCACGGCTCGTTCAGCGTGCTGAGCTACCGGCATCCGCACCAGGCACAGCTCACCGGCATCGACCGCCTCATGCTGGAAGCACTGTACGATCCCCGCCTGCGGGCCGGCATGCGGGCAGCCGAAGCCTCGGCCGCAGCCTGCGGCATTCTGGCGGAGAAGCTTGGCACCGGCCCGGCGGAAGCACGGACCTTGTGCGCGACGCGCCTCGTGGCGGCGCGCCGCCACCTCGCGGCAATGCCACCCTTCCTGCAGCCCGGCTATCGCGACGCCGGCTATTGAGGCGCCGCTCTCTCGCCAGGCCTCAGCGCAGGAACTTTCCCTCGGCTGCCTTCATGGCCGGCACCCCCTGCAGCTCGAACACCGCGTCAACCGGCACGATACGGCGATCGGCGCCGGCGATGCCGCCTTCGCGCCGGATTTGCGCGAACACGTCCTGCATGGCCGTGACAGCAGCGCGGATAGCATGGTTGCCGTAGATCACGAGGCCAATCTTGCCGGTCGCCTTCATGTCGGCTTCTGTCAACTCGGGATAGGCCGTCGGGACCAGCGCAATCGGCCGGCTGCCGTCCCAGCGCGACACGAAATCCAGCACCTCCGTTGGCGTCTTTTGCTTCGAATGCACGAGGATGAGGTCGGCACCTGCCTCGGCATAGGCGTGGGCCCGTCTCAGCGCCTCGTCCATGCCGGCGCCCGCGATCAGCGCCTCGGTGCGCGCGATCACCACCATGTCGCGATCCGGCCGCGCCGCACAGGCCGCCGCGACCTTGCCCTGGAACTCCTCCACCCGCACCAGCTCCTGCCGCCCGCCGGCCAGAAGGCTGGTGTCCTTGGGGAAGGTCTTGTCCTCGATGACGACGGCGCCGGCGCCCGCCCGGCCGTAGGCAGCCACCACGTGCAGCACATTGATCGCATTGCCGTAGCCGGTATCGAGGTCGGCGACCACCGGCAGGGCCACCTGCTCGGCGATGGCGCGGGTCATGTCGAGATGCTGCGTCATCGACAACAGGCTGGCATCGGGCACGCCGTAGGCCGCCGACAGCTCGAAGCCGCTGGCCCAGATCGCGTGGAACCCGGCGCGCTCGGCCAGCCGCGCCGACAGCGGGTTGTGCGCGGCCATGGCATGCGCCAGGCCCTCGCGCGCGATGATGTCGCGTAGTCGGCGGCCGGCAGTCATTGGAGTCTCCGGAGGTGGACAACCGGAGACTACGTTAACCCACCCCCGCAATTGAAAGCACGCATCCGCTGCCCGCCAGTTATTCGCAGACGAAGTTGTAAGTTTCCTCGCCGATGGTTTGCGTGACGCGGCCGGTCTTTCCGTACTTGCGGCAGTGTGCCAGTGCTTCCTGCTGGGCCGTCATGGCATCGTCGGCCTCCACCAGACCGCCGGTAGGGCCGGCCTCGACTCTGGCGCCACATGCCGTCAGCAAAAGCAGGCAAGTCGTGGCGGCAACAGGCGTCAGCCAACGCGGCAGGGCAGGAATCGGCATGCTCTTCTCCTTTCGTGCGCTTCGCACCTGCAGTAGCGCGCGCCTTCGTCCGCGTCTGTGGATTGTGCGTGACCACGACGCCCCGAAGCAAAGACCGCCGGCACGGCCGTTCGGAGAATTTTTCCGCGGAGAGAAACCTCAGGCTGGGAGCTTCTGGCCGATGACGCGGCGCTTGCGGTTGATCTCGCGCAGATAGGCGATGCCCTCGGCAGCGACGGCTTCGCCCAGCATCGTCTCGCCCTCGCCTGCCAGCTCGTCCATGTCGAGCCAGGCGGCATAGACGTGCCGGGTGCGCTCGGTGATGATGCCGGCCTTCAGCAGCGTCTTCACCAGCACGCGGAAGATGTTGGTGCTCTCCTGCATCGCCTTGCGACGCATGTTGTGGCCGAACGCCTCGCGCACGGCATCGCGCACCCACTGCCAGTCGAGCCCGAATTCGTCGTAGATGTAGGTGCGCTGACTGATGCTGGTGAGGTTGAACAGCAGTGACTCGAAGACATGCGCCGCCCAGTCCTCGACGCGCTCATGCTCTTCCGGCGACAGTTTCGGCAGCGTGCGGTCGGCCCAGATCTTGCCGAACTTGTGGTGAAACGCCTCGTCGGTCATCACCAGTTGGACCAGACGCTTCAGCAGCGGGTCACGCGTATAGGCGTGCGTGTCGGCGAATGCCCCCATCGCCAAACCTTCGAGCATGATCTGCATGCCCACCAGCTTCTTGTAGACGATGGGCGACAGCACGATCTCGTTCAGGAACTTGCCGAGCTCGGGGCTGCACGGATAGGGCTTGCCCCAGCGCGCCGCGATGTAACGGCCGAAGCCCGCGACATGGCGGGCCTCCTCGCGCGCCTGGTTGGCGGCATACTCCTGCGCGCCGGGATCGAGCAGGATGTCGCACAGCGAGGCCGAGAGCGAGAGCGCACCCTGCTCGCCGTGCAGGATGCCGGACAGGCGGAAGCGGGTGATGTTGTTGCCCAGCCGGATCTGCTGGCCCTCGTCCAGCCGGTCGGCTACCGCGGTCATCAGCTCCGGCACACGCTCGGGCGGCATGATGTGCTCGCGCGTGACGTCGAAGGGCTGGTCGTAGTCGAGATAGGCGGCGTTGTACGGATCCCAGAAATGATCGTGCGTCGCGCCGATGATGCCGTCGAACGCGTTGGAGCGGGTGGCATAGCGATCGACATCGATCATCGAGGGGAAATCGTCCGGAGCCACGACCTTGTAGGCCGGGTCGTGCGTGATATGCGCGTCGTCCGGAAGGACAGTCATGGGCTCCTCCGCAATCGCTGCCGCATTTTTTCTATTTCAGATCAGAAAATCTACCCCAGGCCGTCGGTGAGGACAAGGCCACCCCCGGTCGCTCGCGGCTATTCGCCGGAAGCGGCGGCGAGTTTGCGGGCGCGCTTGCGGTCTTCGGGGTTGAGGTGGCGCTTGCGGATGCGGATTGATTTCGGCGTCACCTCGACCAGCTCGTCCTCCTCGATGTAGGCGATGGCCTGCTCCAGCGACATGCGCCGCGGCGGCGTCAGGCGGATCGCCTCGTCCTTCGACGTGGTGCGGATGTTGGTGAGCTGCTTTTCCTTCAGCGGATTGACGTCGAGGTCGCTGTCGCGCGTGTGCTCGCCGATCACCATGCCCTGGTAGACCTGCACGCCCGGATCGATGAAGAGCGGTCCGCGCTCCTCCAGGTACCACAGCGCATAGGCCACCGAGACGCCGGCATCGGTGGCGACCAGCACGCCGTTGCGCCGTCCGGCGATCGGCCCGCGATAGGCGCCGTAGGAATGAAAGATGCGGTTCATCACGCCGGTGCCGCGCGTGTCGGTCAGGAACTCACCGTGATAGCCGATCAGCCCGCGCGACGGCGCATGGAAGGTCAGCCGCGTCTTGCCCCCGCCCGAGGGGCGCATGTCCTTCAGCTCGGCCTTGCGCAGGCTCATCTTCTCGATGACGACGCCGGAATAGGCATCGTCAACGTCGATCACGACCTCCTCGATCGGCTCCTGGCGCTGGCCGGTCTGCTGGTCGGTGCGGAACAGCACGCGCGGCCGGCCGACCGCCAGCTCGAAGCCCTCGCGCCGCATGGTCTCAATCAGCACGCCGAGCTGCAATTCGCCGCGGCCGGCCACCTCGAAGGCGTCGGCGTTCTCGGTGTCGCGCACGCGGATCGCGACATTGCCCTCGGCCTCGCGCACCAGCCGCGCACGGATCATGCGGCTGGTGACCTTGTCGCCCTCGCGGCCGGCCAGCGGCGAATCGTTGACCTGGAAGGTCATGGCCAGCGTGGGCGGATCGATCGGCTGCGCCGGCAATGCCCACTGGACCGACACGTCGCAGATGGTGTCGGCCACGGTGGCGGTCTTGAAGCCGGCCACGGCCACGATGTCGCCCGCCTCGGCCGTCTCGACGCCCTGCCGCTCGAGACCGCGGAAGGCGAGCAGCTTGGTGATGCGGGTCTGCTCGATGGTCTGCCCGTCGCGCGCGATCGCCTTGACCGTGGCGTTGGCCTTCACCGAACCGGACTGGATGCGCCCGGTCAGCACGCGTCCCAGGAAGGGATCGTACTCCAGCGTCGTTACCAGCATGCGGAAGGGCTCGTCCGGCTGCACCTCCGGGGGCGGCACATGGCGCAGGATCAGATCGAACAGGGGTGCAAGGTCCTTGCGCTCGGCCTCCAGCGACTCCGCAGCCCAGCCCTGCTTGGCGGAGGCGAACAGCGTCGGGAAATCAAGTTGCTCGTCGCTCGCTTCCAGCGCCGCGAACAGGTCGAAGATCTCGTCGTGCACCGGGTGCGGGCGCGCGTCCGGCCGGTCCACCTTGTTGATCAGCACGATGGGCCGCAGCCCCAGCCGCAGCGCCTTGCCGACAACGAACTTGGTCTGCGGCAGCGGGCCTTCGGCGGCATCGACCAGCACAACGACACCATCGACCATCGAGAGGATGCGCTCGACCTCGCCGCCGAAATCCGCGTGGCCGGGCGTATCGACGATGTTGATGCGTACCCCCTGCCACACCACGGAAGTGCATTTGGCAAGGATGGTGATGCCGCGCTCGCGCTCCAAGTCATTGGAGTCCATGGCGCGTTCGGCCACCTGCTGGTTCTGTCGGAAGGTGCCGCTCTGCTGCAGCAGCTTGTCGACCAGAGTTGTCTTGCCATGGTCGACATGCGCGATGATGGCGATGTTGCGGATTTCCATTGGGGCAGCCATGTGGGGGTGCGGGCTTATACGGGTCATATTGCGCCGCAGCAACAGCCGCGCGCGCCGAGACCATGGAAAATGGTCCGGGAGTAATCCGGAACAATGGCATCGCAATTAGTTCCACATCGGCCTTATCAGAGACATAAAATTTCTCATCTCGGCGAATGATCGGCAGAGTATTGCGAGTTTTCACAAAATGTGTCAGGAAGACTGACGAATCGGCTGGCGTCCCGCCTTGCTTTGCGGCATAGAGTTGGCTCGCCTCCGCGGACAGGGGACCGCGCGGGCGCACAACAGCGGCCAGCGTTGAAGGAAGTCGCCCATGGCTCTGCCACCGGCACAGGGTCTTTATGACCCGAGGAACGAGCACGACGCGTGCGGTGTGGGTTTCGTCGCCAACATCAAGGGCGCGAAATCGCACGACATCGTGCGCCAGGGGCTGCAGATCCTGGTCAATCTCGACCATCGTGGCGCGGTGGGCGCCGATCCGCTGGTGGGCGATGGCGCCGGCTGCATGATCCAGATGCCGGACCGGCTGCTGCGCGACTGGGCGCGTAAGGCAGGAGTCGACCTGCCGCCGCTCGGCCACTATGCCGTCGCCATGTGCTTCCTGCCGCAGGAGGAGAAGGCCCGCGCCTTCGCCGTGCGCCAGTTCGAGCACTTCATCAAGGTCGAGGGTCAGACCCTGATCGGCTGGCGCGACGTGCCGACCGACACGACGGGCCTTGGCGCACGCGTGATCGAAACCATGCCGGTGATCCGGCAGGCGATCGTCGGCCGCGGTCCGAAGATCAAGGACCAGGACGCGCATGAGCGCAAGATCCTGGCGATCCGCAAGCAGACGCAGAATCCGCTGGCGGATCTGGCGAAGAAGAAGAACCTGCCGGGCCTCACCAGCTTCTACATGCCGTCCTTCTCGACGCGCACCGTTGTCTACAAGGGCCTGCTGCTGGCGCACCAGGTCGAGAGCTTCTACGAGGATCTGCGCAACCCGCTGACCGAATCGGCGCTGGCGCTGGTGCATCAGCGCTTCTCGACCAACACCTTCCCGTCCTGGCGGCTGGCGCACCCCTACCGCTTCATCGCCCACAACGGCGAGATCAACACGGTGCGCGGCAACGTCAACTGGATGTACGCGCGCCGGCGCACGATGGAGTCCGACCTGCTGGGGCCGGACCTCGACAAGATGTGGCCGCTGATCCCGCACGGGCAGTCGGACACGGCTTGCGTGGACAACGCGCTGGAGCTGCTGGTGGCCGGCGGCTATTCGCTGTCGCATGCCATGATGATGCTCATTCCGGAGGCGTGGGCCGGCAATCCGCTGATGGATCCGAGGCGAAAGGCGTTCTACGAGTATCACGCCGCCCTGATGGAGCCGTGGGATGGCCCCGCCTCCATCGCCTTCACCGACGGCAGGCAGATCGGCGCCACGCTCGATCGCAACGGATTGCGGCCGGCCCGCTTCATCGTCACCAGCGACGACATGGTGATCATGGCGTCGGAAGCCGGTGTGCTGCCGATCCCCGACGAGAAGATCGTCAAGAAGTGGCGCCTGCAGCCCGGCAAGATGCTGCTGATCGACCTTGAGCAGGGTCGCATCATCGACGACGAGGAGCTCAAGCGCACGCTGGCCGAGGCCGAGCCATATGAGGAGTGGCTGCGGGCCACGCAGTACAAGCTTGAGGAGCTGGGCGAGCTGCCCGAGCAGGCGGCGCCGGCGCCGGGCAACGATCCGGCTACGCTGCTCGATCGCCAACAGGCCTTCGGCTACACGCAGGAAGACATCCAGTTTTTCCTCGAGCCAATGGCGAAGGAAGCCGACGATCCGGTCGGCTCGATGGGCACAGACACGCCGATCGCCGTGCTGTCGCGCAAGCCGAAGCTGCTCTACAACTACTTCAAGCAGAACTTCGCGCAGGTCACCAACCCGCCGATCGATCCGATCCGCGAGGAGCTGGTGATGTCGCTGGTGTCGATGATCGGTCCGCGGCCCAATCTGCTGGGCCACCAGGCCGGTACGCACAAGCGGCTGGAAGTCTCGCAGCCGGTGCTGACCAACGCCGATCTGGAGAAGATCCGCTCCATCTCCGAGCTGCTGGATGGCGCGTTCCGCACCGCCACCATCGACACGACATGGCCGGCCGTGGAAGGTGCCGACGGGCTGGAGAAGGCGCTGGAGCGCATCTGCCGCGAGGCAACCGATGCAGTGCTGGCCGACAACAACATCCTGATCCTGTCGGACCGGGCGGTTTCGGCCGAGCGCATGCCGGTGCCGGCGCTGCTGGCCACGGCGGCGGTACACCACCACCTGATCCGCCAGGGCCTGCGCATGCAGACCGGCCTTGTCATCGAAACCGGCGAAGCGCGCGAGGTGCATCATTTCTGCGTGCTGGCCGGCTACGGCGCCGAGGCGGTGAACCCGTACCTTGCCTTCGAGACGCTTGAGCAGATCCGCGTCGTGAACGGCCTGCCGCTCAAGGCTTACGAGGTCCAGAAGAACTACATCAAGGCTGTCGGCAAGGGCATCCTGAAGGTGATCTCCAAGATGGGGATCTCTACCTACCAGTCCTATTGCGGCGCGCAGATCTTCGACGCGGTGGGCCTGTCGAGCGACTTCATCGAGAAGTACTTCACCGGCACGGCCACGACCATCGAGGGCGCCGGGCTGAAGGAAATCGCCGAGGAATGCGTACGCCGTCACCGCGCGGCCTACGGCGACAGCCCGATCTACCGCAAGATGCTCGATGTCGGCGGCGACTACGCCTTCCGCCTGCGTGGCGAGGACCACGCCTGGTCGCCCGAGTCGGTGGCGAAGCTGCAGCACGCCGTGCGCGGCAACCTGCCCGAGGAGTACAAGGCCTTTGCGCAGTCGATCAACGAGCAGAGCGAGCGGCTGCTGACGATCCGCGGACTGATGGAATTCAGGTTCGCTGACAAGCCGCTGCCACTGGAGGAAATCGAACCGGCAGCGGACATCGTCAAGCGCTTCGCCACCGGCGCCATGAGCTTCGGCTCGATCAGCCGGGAGGCGCACACGACGCTGGCCATCGCCATGAACCGGATCGGCGGCAAGTCGAACACCGGCGAGGGCGGCGAGGAGGCGGACCGTTTCCGGCCGATGCCCAACGGCGACTCCATGCGTTCCGCCATCAAGCAGGTGGCCTCGGGCCGCTTCGGCGTGACGACCGAGTATCTGGTCAATGCCGATGACCTGCAGATCAAGATGGCCCAGGGCGCCAAGCCGGGTGAAGGCGGACAACTTCCCGGCCGCAAGGTCGACAAGAACATCGCGCGAGTGCGCTATTCGACACCCGGCGTCGGCCTGATCTCGCCGCCGCCGCATCACGACATCTACTCGATCGAGGATCTGGCGCAGCTCATCCACGACCTGAAGAACGTCAATCCTCGGGCCCGCATCTCCGTGAAGCTGGTGTCCGAGGTGGGTGTCGGTACGGTGGCCGCGGGCGTCAGCAAGGCGCGCGCCGATCACGTGACGATCGCCGGTTTCGAGGGCGGCACGGGCGCCAGCCCGCTGACGTCGCTGACTCATGCCGGCTCGCCGTGGGAGATCGGCTTGGCCGAAACCCAGCAGACGCTGGTGCTGAACGGCCTGCGCGGCCGCATCGCGGTGCAGGTCGATGGCGGCCTGCGTACCGGCCGCGACGTCGCCGTCGGTGCGCTGCTGGGCGCCGACGAGTTCGGCTTCGCCACCGCGCCGCTGATCGCGGCGGGCTGCATCATGATGCGCAAGTGCCACCTGAACACCTGCCCCGTGGGCATTGCCACGCAGGATCCGGTGCTGCGCAAGCGCTTCACCGGCCAGCCCGAGCACGTCATCAACTACTTCTTCTTCGTCGCCGAGGAGCTGCGCGAGATCATGGCGCAGCTCGGCTTCCGTACTCTCAACGAGATGATCGGCCGGGTCGACAAGCTCGACATGCGCCGCGCCGTCGGCCACTGGAAGGCACAGGGCATCGATCTTTCGAAGCTGCTCTACCAGCCGCCTGCGCGGCCGGGCGTCGCCATCTGGAACTGCGAGACGCAGAACCACGGGCTGGAAAAGGCGCTGGACCACGAGCTGATCGCGGCAGCGCTGCCTGCCCTGGAGCGTGGCGAGCCGGTGCGCATCGAACGCGCCATCCGCAACGTCAACCGCACCGTCGGCGCCATGCTGTCGGGCGAGGTGGCGAGCCGCCACGGCCATGCCGGTCTGCCCGAGGACACCATCGCCGTGCGGCTGACCGGCACCGCCGGCCAGAGCTTCGCTGCCTTCCTGGCACGCGGCGTGTCGCTGGAGCTGATCGGCGATGCCAACGACTATGTCGGCAAGGGTCTGTCCGGCGGGCGCGTCGTGGTCAAGCAGCCGCCCGAAAGCCGGCGTGATCCCACCCGCAACATCGTGGTCGGCAACACAGTGCTTTATGGCGCCATTGCCGGCGAGGCGTATTTCTCCGGCGTCGCTGGCGAGCGCTTTGCCGTGCGCAACTCCGGCGCCATCGCGGTGGTCGAAGGCACCGGTGACCATGGCTGCGAGTACATGACGGGGGGCGTGGTCTGCGTGCTGGGCGAAACCGGCCGCAACTTCGCGGCCGGCATGTCGGGCGGCATCGCCTATGTCTACGACCCGGAGGGCCACTTCGAGCCGCTGTGCAACAAGGCGATGGTCGAGCTGAGCGCCGTCGGGCCGGCCGATCCGGCCGCTGCCGACGATCCGGATCATCCGCGGCAGCGCTCGCTGAGCGTGGAGAACAACGGCATGGGCGATCTGCTGCGATTCGACGCCGAGCGCATCCGCGTGCTGGTCGAAAAGCATCTGCTCTATACCGGCAGCGCCCGCGCCCGCGCGATCCTGGAAGACTGGGACAACGCGGCGCGACGCTTCGTCAAGGTCCTGCCCGTCGACTTCAAGCGCGCGCTGCTGGAGCTGAAAGCGGAGCGCGCCGCCACCCGCGCCGTGGCGGCGGAGTAGGTCCCTTCTCACCCGGACAATAACGAATTCGGAGTCAGTCACATGGGAAAGCCGACAGGCTTCCTCGAGATCGAGCGCCGCGACCGGCCCTACGAGAAGGTGGAAGCGCGCATCCGGTCGTGGAAGGAATTCGTAAAGCCGCTGCCGACCGCAGAGCTGCGCCAGCAGGGCGCGCGCTGCATGGATTGCGGTGTCCCGTTCTGCCACAACGGCTGTCCGGTCAACAACATGATCCCGGACTGGAACAACCTGGTCTACCGCGACCAGTGGCAGGACGCGCTCGAAACCCTGCACTCCACCAACAACTTCCCGGAGTTCACCGGCCGCATCTGTCCGGCACCGTGCGAAGCCGCCTGCGTACTGAACATTGACGACAACCCGGTGACCATCAAGACCATCGAGTGCGCCATCGTCGATCGCGGCTGGGAGGAAGGCTGGATATCGCCGCAGGTGCCGGCGCGCCGCAGCGGCAAGCGTGTGGCCGTGGTCGGATCGGGACCGGCCGGCATGGCCTGCGCCCAGCAGCTCGCGCGCGCCGGGCATGCCGTGACGCTGTTCGAGAAGGCCGACCGCATCGGCGGCCTGCTGCGCTACGGCATCCCCGATTTCAAGATGGAGAAGCATCTCATCGACCGGCGCGTGCGGCAGATGGAAGCCGAGGGCGTCGAGTTCCGTACCGGTGTCGAGGTCGGCACGACCATCTCGGTAAAGTCGCTGCTGGAAGGCTACGACGCCGTGGCGCTGACCGGCGGAGCGGAAGCGCCCCGCGACCTTGAGGTGCCTGGCCGCGAGCTGGCCGGCATCCATTTCGCCATGGAGTTCCTCACCCAGCAGAACAAGCGCAATGCCGGCGATGACGAGGCGCGGGCCGCGCCGCGCGGCACCATCACGGCCGCGGACAAGCATGTCATCGTGATTGGTGGCGGCGACACTGGTTCGGATTGCATCGGCACGTCTACTCGCCAGGGTGCCGCTTCGATCACGCAGCTCGAGATTTTGTCCCGGCCGCCCGACAAGGAAGACAAGGGCCTGACCTGGCCGGACTGGCCGCTGAAGATGCGCACATCCTCTTCGCAGGAGGAAGGCTGCGAGCGCGATTTCGCAGTGCTGACGAAGCGCGCCGTGGGTTCGAACGGCAAGGTCGAGGCGCTGGAGTGCGTGCGCGTCGAGTGGGTGAAGGGTGCGGACGGCCGCATGGCCATGCAGGTGGTGCCGGACAGCACCTTCCGGCTGAAGGCCGATCTCGTGCTGCTGGCAATGGGCTTCGTCGGTCCGGTCCGCAAGGGGATGATCGAGCAGGCGCAGGTCGCACTCGACTCGCGCGGCAACGTCAAGGCCACGGTCCTGGACTACGCGACGTCGGTGCCGAAGCTGTTCGCCGCCGGCGACATGCGCCGCGGCCAGTCGCTGGTCGTATGGGCGATCCGCGAGGGCCGCCAGTGCGCCCGCGCCGTCGACGAATTCCTGATGGGTTCGAGCGAACTGCCGCGCTGAACGCCTTGACCTGCGGCCTCCTCCCGCCGACATGAAAGGCGGAGGTGGCCCATGGCGACAGGCAGCACCCGCATCGAAACCGACTCGCTGGGCGAGGTCGCGGTCCCGGCCGACCGCTATTGGGGCGCGCAGACGCAGCGCAGCCTGCAGAACTTCCGCATTGGCGGCGAGCGCATGCCCGCGGCCCTGGTCGCCGCACTTGGCATCCAGAAGAAAGCCGCCGCGGAGGCCAATCGCGCGCTGGGGCTGCTGCCGGCCGACATCGCCGATGCCATCATCCGCGCCGCCGACGAGGTGATCAGCGGCAAGCTGCTCGACGAGTTTCCGCTGGTGGTCTGGCAGACTGGCTCGGGTACGCAGACCAACATGAATGCCAACGAGGTGATCGCGGGACGCGCCAACGAGATGCTGGCGGGCCGCCGCGGCGGCAAGAGTCCGGTGCATCCCAACGACCACGTCAACCGCTGCCAGTCGTCCAACGACTCCTTCCCCACTGCGATGCACATCGCCGCGGCACGCGAGGCGACGCAGCGCCTGCGACCGGCGCTCGCCGAATTGCAAGCAGAGCTCGCATCGAAGGCAAAGGCCTTCGCCGACATCGTCAAGATCGGCCGCACGCATTTGCAGGACGCCACGCCGCTGACGCTGGGCCAGGAGTTTGGCGCCTGGGCAACGCAGGTCGACAACGGCATTGCGCGGCTGGAAAGCGCTCTCCCACACGTGCTGGAGCTGGCGCAGGGCGGCACGGCGGTCGGCACCGGTCTGAATGCACACCCGCGTTTCGCTGGGCTGTTCGCGGAGAAGGTTGCAGCGCTGACCGGACTGCCCTTCCGCACGGCGCCCGACACCTTCGAGGCACTGGCGAGTCACGACGCGCTGGTCGAGCTGTCGGGCGCGCTGAACACCATCGCCGTGTCGCTGCACAAGATCGCCAATGATGTGCGCCTGCTGGGCTCGGGTCCACGGGCCGGCCTGGGCGAGCTGCTGCTGCCGGAGAACGAACCCGGCTCCTCGATCATGCCGGGCAAGGTCAACCCGACGCAGGCGGAAGCCCTCACCATGGTGGCGGCGCGCGTGATCGGCAACCACGTGACCACCACTTTCGCCGGTGCCAACGGTCATCTGCAGCTCAACGTCTACAAGCCGGTGATCGCCGATGCCGTGCTGCAATCCATCCGCCTGCTGGCCGACGCCGCCGACAGCTTTGCGCGTAACTGCATCGCCGGCATAGAGCCCAACCGCCAGCGTATCACCGGGCAGCTTGAGCAGTCGCTGATGCTGGTGACGGCGCTGAACCCGCATATCGGTTACGACAAGGCCGCGAAGATCGCGCGCAAGGCGCATCTGGAAGGATTTTCGTTGCGCGAGGCGGCACTGGCGCTGGGCTTCGTCACGGCAGAGCAATTCGACGACTGGGTACGGCCCGAACGGATGACGGCGCCGGACGAGGACGCGACGTGAGCGTGCCCGCGGATGCCGCCGACGCCCGTATCCGCAAGCGCTCCGTGACCATCGGCCGGCATCGCACCAGCATCTCGCTGGAAGCCGCTTTCTGGGACGAGCTTGGCGCGATTGCGGCACGCCGCGGCATCTCGCTCAATGCGCTGGTCGCCGAGATCGACCGCGAGCGCCTGCGCGGCCGCGAGCTGCGGGACGCTGCCAATCTGTCGAGCGCGTTGCGCCTGCATGTGCTCGCCGAACTGCGCCAGCGCGGCTGAGGCCTCAGCAAGGCATCGCGTATACGGCACAAGACTGCCTTCCCCCGGAGGGGGAAGGACCATGAATTGTTGCTACTGAAGCAGCTTCTTCAGCTTGCGTAGCGGGTCGTTGGGCTTCTGCTGCTTTGGCTGCTGCTCCTGTGGTTGCTGCTCCTGTGGTTGCTGTTGATCTTGCGGCTGCTGCTGGCGGCCGAGACCTGCCGCACCGGGGCCGCGGTCGACCGAGCGGGTGGGGTTATCGACGGGGCCTTTCTGGCGGACGATCACGTAGGGCGCCTCCGGCTTCTCCTCGACGAACACATTGGTCGTGGTCGTCATGGTCATCGCCACCAGGTTGATGTCGGCCTCCGTGATGGCCCAGGCGCGACGGCCCTCGACCCGCAAATCGTCCGTGTGCAGCTTGCCCTTGCGGATAATGACCGTGCCGGACAGCGGACCGGTGCGGTTGGCGAAGCGCTCGTTCACGACCTTCAGGGCGGCGCGCAGATCGCCCAGCTCTTCGCTGGCGCCCTTGTTGCCGGTGATCTTGTCCAGGCGCTTGCCCAGCTCCTTCAGTGCGCTGCCGGCCAGCTTGCCGCCGAGCTGCTCCTCGATGCTGGCGTTGAACCGCACGTTGCCGCCCACCTTGCCATCGCCATTGAGGCTCGCCACCAGATCGGCCGTGCTGGCAAGATTGCCGTTGAGCGACAGGTTGGCCGTCAGCGTGCCATCGACCCGCTTGGTATCGCCCAGCGCACGGCCGGCGGTACCGAGATTGAGGTTGCTGGCGGCGAGCCGCGCATCGAAGGTGTTGTTGAGCGCACTGATGGTGCCGGTGATTTCGACGGTGCCACCATAGAGGCCGCCGGCCAGACGCGTGATCGTCAGCACGCCGCCTTTCAGCGTGGCGCGCAAGGATGCATTGTCGAGCCGCCATGGCGACTTGATGATCGACTGCGCGGCAAGATCGAGCTCGGCATCGATGCCCTTCATGAAGGCGAGATTGATCGGCTTCTTCGACTGCCGCCCGCCGCTGTCGCCGCCGCCGCCCTTGGCCTCGGGGCCAGACGAGTCATCGCCGCCCTGGGTCAACCGGTCGATGTTGAGCTCGCTGGTCTTGAGGTTCGCCACTATGCGTGGCAACTGCCCGCCCAGCGCGGCATTGACCGTACCGTTGCCCTGCACGCCCTTGGCGGAAAAGCTGCCCTTGAAGGCAACGTTCTTGCTGTCGCCCTTCACCGCGCCGCTGGCGGTGACTGCGCCGACGGCATCGCCGGCCCGGGGCTGGCCCAGCGCACTCAGGAACTTGTCGAGGTCGTCGGTCTGGAAACTGAAGGCCGAAAGATCATAGCGCGGGTTGCCTGCCGCCGGTGCCAGCTTGCCCGTCATTTTCAGGTCGGCGCCCAGGGCTGCAATCCGGAAATCCCGGAACGTCAGGTCCGACGGCGTGCCGGCGACACCCCCTTGCATCGAAACCTTGCCGATCGGCCCCTTCACCGGGGAGTCAACACCGGCCAGCTTCAGCAGGCGATCCGCGTCGCTGGCCTGCACGCTCAGCACCAGGTCGGCGCGCGGCGTCGTCTGCAGATTCGCGATGCTGCCCTTGATGCTCACGGCAGCACCCGCGACGCTGCCGATCTTGCTGTCGCCAAAGGTCAGCTTGCCGCCGCTATAGGTGACGTCGGCGTCCACATTCTCGATGCGCTCGCCGTTGTAGATGATGCGCCCCACCCTGGCCTTGATCCGCGCCTCGATCGCCGCCGGCGTGGGCCGGGCCGGGGGCTTGCCCGCCTTGCCCTGCGGCTGCGATTTGTCGGCAGCGGCCGGCTTGCGCGGCATGTAGGCATCGACATCGATGGTGTCGGCCTGCAGGTCGGCCGTGACCCGCAGCGGACTGCCCAGCGCGACAGCGAGACTGCCGCGTGCGCTCATGCCGTCCACCTGGACCATGGCGTCGCTTACCGACAGGCCATTGCCGGCAGATTGCAGCTTGCCCTTGAACGAAAAGGCGCCCAGCTTGCCGGCGGGCACTTGCGCCGTATCGACTTTCAGCCAGTCGAGCGTCTGGCGCAGCTTCGGGCCGGAAAGCGTGATGTCGCCGCTATAGGTCTTGCCGTCGCCGCCCAGGGCCATGCTGCCGGCAAGCTGCGCATCGCCCGGCAGCAGCGCCTCGAGGCGGCGCACCGCGAGCTGGCCGTTCTCCAGCGTCAGGTCCGCCACGACCTTGCGCACGGTTCCCTTGTTGTAGGTGATCTCGGCGGCGTCCACGGCCAGCTTGACGGCAAGATCGCTGGGCAGCGCCGGCGCGGCGGGGCGGGAGGGCCGCGCCGCCGGCGGCGTTGCGGGCTTGCCGGCCGGCTTCTCCGGCGTCTGCGGCGCCTGCGATGTCGCCAGCCACTTGTCGAGATCGAGCTTCGTGAAGGAGAGCTTGCCCTCGATGCGCGTCGCCGGCTTCAGCGTGACGGCCAGCGTGCCGCTGCCCTGGTCCTCGCCCAGCCCCAGCTTGAAAGCACGGGCCGTGAAGCCGTCCGCCGACGCGTCGATGTTCCCTTCGAAGCTCATCTTGCGCGCCAGTGCCGGCGGCAGGTCGAGTGCCGGCATCCCGCCTGCCGCGGCAAGCTCCTGGACGAAGGACGCGAAGTCGGTGGCCGCAATGCTGGCCGTGCCGGCGAACCGGGCGTCTGCTGTCAGTGCGGAGAGCTTGCCGGCAAGCCTGGCCTCGCCGCCCGGTGTCTTCACCTGCACATCGACGGGCATGCCGGCGTCTGACCGCGCCCCGACCTTGCCGTCCAGCGACAGCGGCACGCCGTTCGCCGTCAGCGAGCCCGCCGCCGCGAAGGGGCCTTCCCGGGAAGGTGCCGAGACGCTGAGCGACATCTTCTCCAACCGGTACTCGCGTCCCGCCTGGGCATTGCTCCAGGTCAGCGTGCCGTTTTCGATGACCACCTGGTTGATGGCGACCGCGAACTTGCTGCCGTCGCTGGCCGTGGCGGTCGTATTGGTCTTCGGGCTGTCGGTCGGCGGCGCAGGATCAGCGGACGTGAAATCGTAGTTGGCGCGGCCGTCAGGCCCCACTTCGAGGGCAATCTTCGGTTCGACCAGCCGCAGCTCATGCACCTCGATGCGCCGGGCCAGCAGCGGCAGCAGCGACACGCCGGCGCGCACTGCCTTGATCTCGACCATCTGCGGGGCCTTGCCGCCCGGCGCGTTGGCCAGACGCACACCCTCCGCTGAAACCGAGGGCGTCGGCAGGATCGAGAGCCGCAGCGGCCCGTCGATCGCCACGTCCCGGCCGGTCGCCTTCTTCGCCTCGGCAATGATCTGTGGCTTGAAGATGTTGGGGTCGATCAGCAGGGGAAGGGCAATGATCGCCGCCACGAGCAGCCCGATGACCACGCCAATCCCGATCAGGACTTTCTTCATGGCCCGTCCTCGCCACGCTGCAGCGTCTATTGTAGGCTAACGTACATATGATCGCGGCGGTTTTATGTTCCTGCAGGAGTGTGGAAATGGGTGAGGTCGTGAACCTGCGGCAGGCACGCAAGCGCAAGGCCCGCGCCGAGCGCGAACGTAGCGCGGAAGCCAACCGCCTCAAGCACGGACAACCGAAAGCGCAGAAGGAGCGCACCCGCCTGGAGGAGGACCGCGCCCGCCGCACCCACGACGCCCACCGCCGCGACGACGAGCCTTGAGACAGCGGGAGACAGGTTGAAACAGATAAGGCAGCCGGAGACAGGTTGAGACAAGTGGAGACAGGTGGAGAGGTGCCGTCGCGAGAAGTGTTGGAATTGGGGTGGCGGTCACCGGCGGATTGAAGGTATCGGTTCATGCGGCGAGGTCAATGGCATGATCGGAGAGCGGCTCGGCGAGGGTGAGCC
>QOCQ01000003.1 GCA_003574685.1 Rhodospirillaceae bacterium SYSU D60007 | reverse complement strand
CACGCACCCCCTTCACGATCACCCACCCCCACACCATCCCCGCGGGGTGGAGCAGCCCGGTAGCTCGTCAGGCTCATAACCTGAAGGCCGCAGGTTCAAATCCTGCCCCCGCAACCACTTTTACCGAACGCTGTTCAAGTGCACTCAAGGCCGCTCCACCACGAGCGGCCTTGCGCGATTTTGCCTATCGCCAGTTTTGTGATCCCGGCGTCCGGTCGAACGCGGCAAGCGCCCGCTTTGGCTCACGGACCACCGGCAAGCGCGCATGCGTTGTGATCGCCTCAATGACCTGCGCCCTCGCAGTTGCGGATGGTTAGCTTGCGATCCCGCAGGGCGGCCTTCCGTGTTCCTGACTTATCGCCAGCTCGCCATCCCTGATCCCACCGACCAGTCTCTGCTACAATGGCATTGGACTCGTGCTTGAGGGTGTGCGTGCACAGAAATCTCATCCTGGGCTCAACTGCAGTGGTTGCCGCATGTCTGGCGGCAACGCCGGAAGCCGCGGCCGCCGATCCGATCACGTTGCGGCTTGGCGGTTACATGATGAGCTATATCACGCTGGGCAAGATCGATCGGGACGTTGTCGGAGGAACGAACGGTACCAGCTATGAGCCCGAAACCTTCCGCTATGAAGGCGAGATCTGGTTCATGGGCGAAACGAAGCTCGACAACGGCACCACCATTGGCGTGCGAGTCGAGCTGGAGGCATGGTCCCAGGGCGGATCGGCTGCAGACCAGATGGATGAGGAATACGTCTACGCATTCGGCAACTGGGGGCGCATCGAGTTCGGGGGAACCAACGCGGCATCATACAAGACGGTGGTTTCATCCCTCTCGGCGATACCAGGCTGGGGCTTCCAGGACCCAACCTTTTCCAACAAGGGAAGCGGCTTTTCGTCGGCCAACAACGGGGGGCGGGACCGGGGGACGAACTCCGGGATGGGTGCATCGAACTCGAGCAATGCCGGCGACGCGACGGTGCTGAGCTACTTCACGCCCCGGTTTGGGGGATTTCAGTTCGCGTTTTCCTACGTGCCTTCCTTTGCAGTCGGAGGCAACACGACTGCCACGTGCTCCTTTCGCGGCGGCGGCGGCAATTTCAACAACTGCCCCCGCGATGCCAACACGTGGAACAACGGCATCGACGTCTCGGCAAACTATGCGGGCCAGCTCGGCGATGTCGCCGTCAAGCTGACCGGCGGGTACATGACGGCGAGCTTCGACCGCGGGACAGCAAACAGCGTTGCTGCGGACAGCGCCTCGGGCCGCTGGAAGAGCTGGGCCGCCGGCGCACAGCTTGGATACGCGGGCTTCGCGCTGGGCGGCGGGCTGGGCCGCGACAACAACGGCCTGTTCGGCAGCAACACGACGCGCTGGTACACCGCGGCGCTGCTGTACGAGACCGGCCCGTGGCGCATGTCGGTGGGCTGGTGGGGCGGCCGCAACAACGACGGCAACGCCGTGCCGGGCACGCAGAACGCGCCGGGCAAGGACAGGATGGACATCTTCGAAGCCGGCGCAAGCTATCAGTTGTCACGCGGTATCAAGCTTGTCGGCGGCATCAACTACGTGATGGGCGCAGGCCAGTCCAAGAGCGAGAAGGCCGACGCCTGGGCATTCATGTTCGGCACCGATCTCAGGTTCTAGCGGCAGCAGTCCGGAGGAAAAGAGTCCGCCACATGCTGAGGCGCCTGCTGTCCCGCCAGCCCAGAACCGTGCGAATGTGCGGCGCTGCCCGCTCGTCGCCGCGAGCGGTGTGGGCCAGCTTGCCCTGGCCGATACGCTATGCCGCCCTTGTCCTCGCCACAGTGCTCCTGCTGCCGGTGTTGTTGACGGCGCTCTACCGCGTCGTGCCGCCGCCGGGGACGCCGCTGATGGTGATCCGCGCGCTTCAGGGCGACGGTGCGGCGCGCGACTGGGTGGCGCTCGACACATTGCCGGAGGCGATGCCGCTGGCTGTGCTGGCGGCCGAGGATAACCGCTTCTGCCAGCACTTCGGCTTCGACTGGGTGGCAATCGGTGACGCCATCGACGAGGCGCGTGCCGGCGAGCGCCTGCGCGGCGCCAGCACGATCTCCATGCAGCTCACCCGCAACCTGTTCCTGTGGCCCGGCGGCGGCTGGCCACGCAAGGCGCTGGAGGCGCTGTGGACGCCGGCCGTCGAGCTGCTGCTCGGCAAGCGGCGCATCATCGAACTCTACCTCAACGTCGTGGAAACCGGCCGCGGCACGTTCGGTGTCGAGGCCGCTGCGCGGCGCTACTACAGGAAGGGTGCTGCCGCCCTGTCGACGCGCGAGGCAGCCGCAATCGCTGCCATCCTGCCCAATCCGCGGGAATGGTCGCCGGAGCGTGGCTACGGCGCAGAACGTGTGCCGGTGCTGTTGCGCCGGATGCGCAACATCGCGCCACTCGCTACCTGCGTGACCCGCTGACAGGGGCTGGCTGCGAGCCGTGGCGCGCGATCGCGGCTCCCTTTAAGCCTCTACCGAAGACCAGGATCTTCCAGGCTGGCGCGGCGCGTCGTCACGTAGGGCTGGAGGGCGCCGGCGAGCTGCTGGCTGCGCAGGCGGACCACCTCGGTGGAGAGGTGCAGGGGGGAATCGCAGAAATCCCGCCGGTCGTTGCGCAAGAGCACGTCGGGCGGCGCCGCGATGACGGGAACCTTGTGCGCAGCGTACTGCCCGATGAAGCGCTCGCGATACGCCGTCCAGTGTCTGCGGTCACGCTCTTTGATGAAGAGCCACGGCATGGCCACCACCAGCCGGCCGCCCTTCGCGGCAAGCCTTCCTGCGGCCGTACCCATCAGTGCCGCAAGATCGGCATCGGGGTTCTCGGACTTGAAGTGCTGCGGCAGCACGACCGGTGCGGGAACGCAGCCCGTGAAATCGCCCTGCGCGTCGGTATCCACAATCCATGAGCGGCCTGGCGGACGCGGCCAGATGCTTTCGGCCAGGGTCAGCAACAGCGTTGTCGTCTCGGGCCGCGCCTGCCACGGAATGCCGCCGCCGTCGAAACGCCGTTCGTAGTCAGGAAGCTTCTGCGCAACGAGATACGAATCGAACCCGCGCGAGCGGCGCTTCTCGGCGTCCTCGGCACCCCAGAACCCTGCGGCGGCATAAAGAATGACGTCGCCGGGTTTCACAACGCTCTCCAGGAGATGGAGGTTGATGCGATCGTCATAGGCACCGTAGGGCAGGGCGACGTTGACGACGGGCAGTCCAACCCCTTGCTGGAGGAGTTGCGAATCGATGCCGTAGTAAGCGTTGGAGCCGCCCGCAACGAGAACCCGTGGGCCGGGTGTGCGCTCCGCCAGCTTTCGCTTGTGCGCCACCAGATCGGCCATCAGGCCGTATCCCTGCCGGTCATGCGCCTGGTCGATGCGGTAGAACACATGGCCGCCGATCGCCCACAGCAGCAGCACCGTGAGCAGAAGCCAGAGTCCGCGCCTAGTGCCGGGCATAGACGAACCCCACGTCGGTCGAGCTCACGATCAGCAGCGTCACCACCAGCAGGATCACGACGGCCGGTGTTTGCGTCAGCAGATGGTACGGGCGGTCAGGGTGGCGGCGCTCGTTCAGCCACTCGACAAAGATGACGCCGGCAGCGACCAGAACGCCGACGATGCCGGCCTTGGTCAGCTCCATGCTGCGGAAGTGATCAAGGAGGCCACGCACGGCGGCAGGTTCCAGATCGGCCCGCCAGGCTTCGATGGAAACCAGATTGCCCATCTTGGTGAGAAGCCGCCCGGTATCGTCATCCATGAACAGCAGCCGGCCCACCAACAGCAGGAAAACAAAGCCGGCGATGCCGAGCAGGCGCGGCAGACTGAGATGACGCAACACCTTGACGAAGAGCAGGTAGGCGCCGGCGTGAAAGATGCCCCAGAGCAGGAAGTTGAATGAGGCGCCGTGCCACATGGCCGAGATCAGAAACACGCAGATCGGCGCCAGGAACGACAGCAGCAGCGGGTAGGGCAGTCCCTCACGCAGGGGAAGATACAGGTAGGTGTGCAGCCAGCGTCCGAGGCTCACATGCCAGCGCCGCCACAGCTCCTGCGGATTATGGGCGAACAGCGGCTGCGCGAAATTCAGCATCACCGGCAGCCCCAGACACCACGCCGCGCCATAGGCCATGAGGCTGTAGCCTGCCCAGTCGAAATAGACCCGCAGCTCGAAAAGCGCGGTCATGACGAAGACGCCGAGCGGACGCAGATAGTCGATGTCCACCAGCCGGCTGACCGAGTCGGCCACGCCGTACTTCATGAAGATGCCCAGCACCAGCCATGGCAGGCCGGTGGCGAGGTTCTCGTCGACGTAACGCAGGCGGTAGTCGCGCACCCGCTCCAGAAACTTCGCCTGCTCGATCGGGCCCGACAGGAATTTGGGCAGGTAGAGGATATAGAAGACGTAGTCGAGCAGGGGCGGCAGCACGATTCGCCGGCGCATCACGTCGACGGCAACGCCGATGATCTGCAGCGTATAGAAGCCGATGCCGATGGTGATGACCCACTGGTTGCGCAGCGACTCGCTGTAGGGATTGCCGGTGAGATTGCCGACGATGCCCGCGAGGTTCAGCGCCAGCAGGCCGCCATAGAGTCCGGTGGCGAACAGCACTGCTGCCGCCAGCCGCCAGGTGCGCGATTCGATCAGCCGGTCGGCCAGCGTGATCGCGGCGTAGGTGGCAAGGGCGATGCCCAGCAGGAACGGAATGACCGCCCAGTCGCCTACCAGCCACCAGATGGCGCCAAGCGAGAGGGCTCCCACGGTGAGCTTGCTGACGATCCCGCGCGCATCAGGTGCGGAAAAGGCAAACCCGCCGCGGAGTTTTTCATCGCCGTAGCCTGCAGGAACTGCAGGGTGTGAATCCTGCGGCAAGGAATGTCTCCGGAACTTTCTCGATGTCGGGTCATAGTGAGACCGGCGGAACGGCCCACTACCGTCCGCGGCGGCCGAAGGATGTCGCTGCACGCATGGTGTACGCTCCGCACCCGTACTGAAGCGCAGCCACATCAGCGCTCCGGTTGTGCTGAATATACGGGGGTTATCCTGCTGCGTTGTGACCGTGCAGTGATAACGCCGGGCGAGCGCACGTCGTGAATCAAAAGTATGGTGCAAGATTTCGCCGGATGCGGTTCAACACGGGCTCGTCAGGTGCCGGTGGTTCGAACTTCAATCCGGTGATTGTTTCAAACGCCTGCACATAAACTTGGGCAGTATCAAAAACCAGCTCCGCCGGAATCTCGGGAATCGGGTCACGGTAAGGATCGCAGCGAGCCGCTACCCAGTTGCGCACAAAATCCTTGTCGAAGCTCTCGGGCCGCTCGCCGCGCGCGAAACGTTTCGCATAGCTGTGCCGCAGCCAGTATCGGCTGCTGTCAGGCGTATGAATCTCGTCGGCGAGAATGACGCGGCCCTCGGCATCGACGCCGAACTCGTACTTGGTGTCAGCCAGAATGAGGTTGCGCTCGGCTGCCAGCGCCTGGCCCCGTGCAAACAGCGCCAGTGCGCAATCACATACGGCCTGCCAGCGATCGGCGCTCAACAGGCCGCGATCGACGATCTCCCTGGGCGTCACCGGCTCGTCATGCCCGCCATCGGCCGCCTTGGTGGTGGGCGTGATGATGGGCCGCGGCAGCGCCTGGTTGTCGCGCAGGCCGTCGGGAAGGCGCACGCCGTACATCTCCCGCTGCCCCGCCTTGTAGAGCGTCAGGATCGAAGTCGCCGTCGTGCCGGCGAGATAGGCGCGCACCACGATCTCGACCGGCAGGATGTCGAGCCGCTTCGCCACCACGACATTGGGATCGGGATACGCCAGCACATGGTTGGGGCAGATGTCGGCGGTGGCCTCGAACCAGAAGCGCGCAGTCTGGGTCAGGACCTGCCCCTTGAAAGGGATCGCCGCCAGGATCCTGTCGAAGGCGCTCAGCCGGTCGGTCGCGATCAGGATACGTCGTCCGTCGGGCAGGTCATAGTTGTCGCGCACCTTGCCGCGATAGTGGGCGGGCAGTTCGGGTATGGTCGCATCAGCCAGCACCTGATGCGCCGAGCGCGTGAGGGCAATCTCGTCCATGGACCTCGTTCCAGAAGCTGCACCGTGCAGAACCCAGGCCTACCGTAGCATCGTCCGTGCGATGGTGCGCTGCTGCAAAAGCGCGGCCTACGCCGATCAGCACAGGCTGCCCGCCGTCGGCCAGTTGGGCCATCATGCGCAGCCCGCCCAGCGTCGTTCCGCTGCAATGCTCATCGGCGCGCCCGACGCCGGCGGCGATCATCACTGGCGTTGAGGCTGCAAGGCCGCACGACAGCAGGCGTTCCGCGATATCCGGCGCTGTGCGCCCGCCCATGTAGAAGACAAGCGTGGTCTGCGGGTCGGCAAGACCCTTCCAGTCCAGATCCTCGGGCAAGGTTCCGTCGCGCGAGTGCCCGGTGATGAACCGCACCGAGTGGGCGTGGTCGCGATGCGTCAACGATGCGCGCAGCGTGGCGGCAGCGGCCAATGCCGCCGTGATGCCCGGCACGACCGTGACCTCGATGCCATGGGCTTCGAGGATCGCGATCTCCTCGCCGGCGCGGCCGAAGATCATGGGATCGCCTGATTTGAGCCGCACGACGTGCTTCCCCTGGCGTGCCAGCTTGACCATCAGCGCGTTGATGTCGTCCTGGCGGCAGCTTTCGCGACGGCCGCGCTTGCCGACAAGCAGCCGGCGTGCTTCGCGCCGCGCCAGTTCAAGCACGTCGTCGGAGACAAGATCGTCGAACAGGATGACGTCAGCCGATTGCAGGGCACGGATCGCCCTCACCGTCAGAAGCTCCGCGTCCCCCGGACCGGCGCCCACCAGCGTCACCCGACCCGCAGGTGGTGCAGCGGCAAAGCGCATAAGGTCCTTGTCGTTGCCGGACGGCGGCGCAGCGAATGCCCGTTTCGCGAAGCACTCCCAGAATTGCCGCCGCTGCAGGGCGTCCGGAAGCTTGCTTGTCGTTAGCTCCCGAATGCGGCGGGCAAGTTCGCCCCAGGCTGACAGCCAGGGTGGCAGCAGCGCCTCGATCCGCTGGCGGATGGCCTGCCCCAGTACAGGCGCAGCACCGCTGGTCGAGATGCCAATAACAATCGGCGAACGGTTGACGATCGCCCCGACCTGGAACTGGCAGAGCGCCGGCTTGTCGATCACGTTCACCGGCACGCCGGCCGCACGCGCGGCAGCGGCGAAAGCCCTGGCCTCTGACGCGTCGTCAATATCGGCAAAGGCCACTGCCGCGCCGGAGAATGTGTCTGCTTGCCAGCGCTGCGGATAATGCTCGATCGACCCGTCCGTCCTGGCGCTGATCAGGCTGGCCGTTTCCGGCTCGATCGTCTCCGCCCAGACCTCGACCCGTGCGCCGGCGGCCAGCAGCAGCTCCGCCTTCCACGCTGCGCGCGCCGAGCCGCCGGCGACCACGGCCCGTTGTCCCGCGACGTCGAGGAACACCGGCAATTTCGCCAGCGGCCGCATGCGCGGGGGCGGCGCTTCAGCCGGCTTTCGCGAGGCAAGCCGCATGGATGAGCTCTCCGATCTCGGCGCGGCATGAGCCGCAATTGGTGCCGGCGCTTGTGGCGGCGCCGACTGCCTCCACACTGGCGCCGCCGCCCCCGCGGATGGCTTCGAGGATGCGGGTGCGTCCCACCTCGAAGCAGGCGCAGACGATCGGTCCGGCATCGGGCCGTCCCGCAGGGGCACGTCCGGCCAGCAGACGAAACCGCTCGGTGTGTGCCGAAAATGTTGCGTCAAGCTGGTCGGCGATGAAGTCGCGCGCGACAGCCACCGGTTCAGGCGAAACAAACAGGGCACCTGTCAGCCGGTCATCTTCGAACGCCGCGAAGCGATGCTGGCCCGTCGAGCGGTCGAAGTAGGCGAGGACGTCAAGGCCGTCCTGTTTCCCGTTGCCTGCCAGCAGCGCATGCGCCGTTTCGGTCCAGTCCGCCGGCGCCCGCAGGCCCGCAAGCTCGGCGCGCCAACCGCCCTTTGCTTTCGCAACCGCCCAGTATTCCGACCGGAACACCGGACGCCTGCAGCAGAGCGCAAAGCCATACCATGCAGCGGGGAAGGGCCGGATCTGGACGGGCGTGTGCTTAAGCTCCGGCTGGCCCGAAACCGGATCGAGATGGGCGCCGACGAGTGAGTCCACGCGCGCCCGGCTCGCGAAATGGTCGGTCCAGTGCATGGGGACGAATACGCGGCCGGGAAGCTGGCGCGTGGTGAGGAGGAGGCGAGCGACAACAGAGCCATGCGCGCTGGTGATCTCCGCCAGATGCGCGGAGGCAAGGCCAAGACGCGTGGCGTCGTCGGGATGGATTTCGACAAAAGGTTCGGCCAGATGCCGCATCAGGCGCGCACTCTTCGCGCTGCGCGTCATCGTGTGCCACTGATCGCGAATGCGGCCGGTGTTCAGGATCAGCGGCCATGCGGCGGAGACGGCGGTGGCCGGTTGCCGCCAGGGCGTCGGCACGAAGCGGCCACGGCGGTCCGGGGTATAGAATCTGCCATCGGCGAAGAAGCGCCGTTGTCGCGATGCCGTGTAGTCCTCCAGCGAGCGCGGCCAGTGGAAAGGTTCGAGCGCATCGTACGCCGCGCCGTCTGCATCGGCGTACGCGCCGATATCGAAATCCCGCGTGCCCGCATTGGCGATGTATGACAGCCGCGCGTGTTCGGCGAAGATCGCTGCCGGCCCGGAGTACCTGAAGTGGCTGCCGAAGCCCATGCGGCGCGCCACCTCGGCAAGCTGCCACCAGTCCGCACGCGCTTCGCCGGGCGCGGGAAGGAAAGGCCGCTGCCGTGAAATGCAGCGCTCGGAGTTGGTGACGGTGCCGTCCTTTTCGCCCCAGGCGAGCGACGGCAGCAGCACATGCGCCAATGCCGTCGTATCCGTGTGGCGCTCGATGTCCGAGACGACGACGAAGGGGCATTGCCGCAAGGCCGCGCGCACGAGGTCAGCCTCCGGCAGGCTGTCCACCGGGTTGGTGGCCATGATCCAGATCGCCTTGATCCGGCCGTCCGCCACCGCGCGGAACATGTCGATGGCCTTGAGCCCCGGCCTCGCGGCAATGCCCGGCGATTGCCAGAACGACTGGACGATATGGCGATGGCTGGCGTTCTCGATATCCATGTGGGCGGCCAGCATGTTGGCGAGGCCGCCGACCTCGCGCCCGCCCATGGCATTGGGCTGGCCGGTGACCGAAAACGGCCCGGCACCGGGCTTGCCGATGCGGCCGGTGGCCAGATGGCAGTTGATGATAGCGCTGACCTTATCGGTGCCGGCGCTCGACTGGTTCACGCCCTGGCTATACACCGTGACGGTCTTCGCTGTTGCGGCGAAGAGCTCGTAGAAGCGCAGGATGTCTGCCTCGCCGAGGCCGGTGATCCGCGCGATGTCCGCCAGCGGCATGGATTGCGCTGTATCGAGCGCGGCCTGGTATCCTGACGCGTGCGCCTCGATCCAGGCATGATCGATTGCGTCTCGCGCATGCAGGTGCGCCAGCAGACCATTGAAGAGCGCGACGTCCGATCCTGACACCAGCGGCAAATGAAGATCGGCGATCTCGCAGGTTGCCGTCGCGCGCGGATCGACGACGACGACCTTTGTCCCGCGCGCCGCGCGTGCCGCCGAGAGACGCTGGAACAGGACGGGATGGCACCACGCGAGATTGGAGCCGACAAGGACCACCAGATCGGCCAGCTCCAGGTCTTCGTAGCAGCCAGGAACCGTGTCGCTGCCGAAGGCCCGCCGGTGGCCGGCAACGGACGAGGCCATGCACAGCCGCGAATTGGTGTCGATATTGGCGCTGCCGATGAATCCCTTCATCAGCTTGTTGGCAACGTAGTAATCCTCGGTCAGGAGTTGGCCCGAGACATAGAAGGCCACCGAATCCGGACCATGCACCGCAATGAGTTCACCAAAGCGCCTGGCCACCAGATCGAGTGCATCATCCCATCCGGTACGCCGACCCTCGATCAGCGGATGGAGAAGCCTTCCCTCCAGCGACAGCGTTTCGGCCAGCGCCGCGCCCTTCGAGCACAGACGCCCCGCATTGGCGGGGTGATCGGGATCGCCAGCGACCGAAACCGTCCCGTCGGCGGCACGGCTGGCAAGAACACCGCAACCGACGCCGCAATACGGACAGGTGGTCCGAACGGTTGCGGCCGCTTCCGCTGTCATGCGGCCTGCCTGGAAGCCAACGCGCTCGCGTCGAGCAACAGCCGTCCGTTTGCGACCCGCAAGGGGATCGTCTGCACCTGCCCGACATCGGCGCCCTGTGCCGCGCCGGTATCCAGGCTGATCACCCAGTTGTGGAGCGGGCAGGTCACGGACCTGCCGTGCACGATGCCCTGGCTCAGGGGACCACCCTTGTGCGGGCAGCGGTCATCGATCGCGAAGGCCTCATCCTGGGCGGTGCGGAAGATGGCGATGCATCCGGCCGCTGTCTTCACGACACGCGCGCCACGGATGGGGATGACGTCGAGGGAACCGATGTCGATCCATTGACCGGCGGCCGCCGGCGCCGCAACTTCGCTCATTCCGCCGCCACCCTCATGGAGAGATCCGCGAGCGGACGGAACTCGTGTGCGTCCTTGCCGCCGGCGCGCTCGGCCCAGGGATCGGTCTGCGCGAAACCCTGCGCGTAGACGAAGCGGTCGTGGAGCGCCTTGCGCCGCTGCTTGTCCTCCAGCACCTGCGCGCGGATGGTGTCGCCACCGACGCGGCGCGCCCACTTGTAGATGCGCTCGAGATAGCGCCCCTGTTCACGGTAGAGCTGGACGAGCGCGGCGATGACTTCGATGGCCTCTTCCTCGGTGTCGACATGACCCAGCAGGTCCGTCTGCTTCACGTCCAGCCCGGCGGCACCCGCGAAGTGAATGTCGTAGCCGCTCTCGATACAGATCACGCCTACGTCCTTGCAGGTGGCCTCGGCGCAATTGCGCGGGCAGCCCGACACCGCCATCTTGATCTTGGCGGGCGTCCACGACCCCCACATGAACTTCTCGATTTTGACGCCCAGCCCGGTGGAGTCCTGCGTGCCGAAACGGCACCACTCGGTGCCGACGCAGGTCTTCACGGTTCGCAAGGCCTTGCCGTAGGCATGGCCGGAGACGAGGCCTGCGGCGTTGAGGTCCGCCCAGACGGCGGGCAGGTCCTCCTTGCGCACACCCAGCATGTCGATGCGCTGGCCGCCCGTGACCTTGACAGTGGGAATGGCGAATTTGTCGACCACATCGGCGATCGCCCGCAATTCCCGCGCGCTGGTCACGCCGCCCCACATGCGCGGCACGACGGAGTAGGTGCCGTCTTTCTGGATGTTGGCGTGCACGCGTTCGTTGATGAAGCGCGACTGGCTGTCATCCCTGTACTCGCCGGGCCAGGTGGCCAGCAGGTAGTAGTTGAGCGCCGGCCGGCACCTGGCGCAGCCGCAGGAGGTCTTCCATTCCAGCGCCTGCATCAGGTCGGGGATGGTCTTGAGGCCTTGCGCGACGATCAGGCGCCGCACGTCGTCGTGGCCCAGATGCGAGCAACCGCACATCGGTTGCACAGCGGCCGGGTTGTAGGCCTCGCCTAGCGTGAGCCGCAGCAATTGTTCGACCAGACCGGTGCAGGACCCGCAGGACGCCGAGGCCTTGGTCTGCGCCCGCACCTCATCGAGCGTCTTCAGGCCGAGGCTGGCAATGGCCCATGTAATCCTGCCCTTGCAAACGCCGTTGCAGCCGCAGATCTCCGACTCATCCGCCAAGGCTGCAACGGCCGCCGTAGGGTCCAGCGGGGCACCTCCCGCAAAACTCGGGCCGAAGATCAGCGTCTCGCGCATCGCGGTGACGTCTTCGCCCTTGCGCAAAAGATCGAAGAACCAGGCGCTGTCCGATGTCTCGCCGTACATCACGGTGCCGACGATGCGATTGTCCTTCAGCACAAGCCTTCGGTAGACGCCGCGGGCGGCGTCGCGCAGCACGATCTCTTCCCGGTCGGCGCCGTCGGCGAAATCGCCGGCCGAGAACAGGTTGATGCCCGTCACCTTGAGCTTGGTGGCGACGGCGCTGGACGCGAATTTCGCATTCCTGTCGCCCGAGAGCCGGGCGGCCACCACGTTCGCCATCTCGTAGAGCGGGGCGACCAGCCCGAACACCTGGCCCTCGGCCTCGGCGCACTCGCCGACCGCCAGAATATCAGGATCGCTGGTGTGCATCGTGGCATCCACCACGATGCCGCGGTTGACCTTCAAGCCGGCGTCCTTCGCGATCTGCGCATTGGGGCGGATGCCGACGGCCATCACGACGAGGTCGGCGGGGATGCGTGTGCCGTCCTCCAGCAGGACCGCCTCGACTTTCTTTTCGCCCAGGATTGCCTTTGTGTTGGCCCCGGTGATCACCCGGATACCGCGCGCCTCGACGGCACGCTGCAGCAGGTGGCCGGCGGCGGGATCGAGCTGGCGTTCCATCAGCGTCGGCATCAGGTGGAGCACGGTGACATTCATGCCGCGCTCCTTGAGGCCGGCCGCCGCCTCAAGTCCCAGCAATCCGCCACCGATCACCACAGCATCGCCGCGGTGGGTTGCCGCCAGAAGCATCGCCTCGACATCGTCGAGGTCGCGGTAGGTGAGGACCCCGGCCAGCCGATGGCCGGGCACCGGCAGAATGATCGGCTGGGAGCCTGTCGCGATCAGCAGCTTGTCATAGGCTGCTGTCAGGCCGCGCGCCGACGTGACCGTCTTCGCTTCGCGGTCGATCGCTGTGATCGTGGCGCCCTTGTAGAGCGTGATGCCGTGCTTGATGTACCAGCCGTCGCCATGGATCACGATCTGTTCGAAGGTCTTCTCGCCGGAGAGCACCGGCGAGAGCATGATGCGATCGTAGTTGACCCGGGGCTCGGCATTGAAAATCGTGACCTCATAGGCATCGGGCGCAGTCTCGAACAACCTTTCGAGCGCGCGACCCGGCGCCATCCCGTTGCCGATCACAACCAGCTTCTGCTTCATGCGCCGTGCGGCCGCGGCCGCCTCCCAAGCACGCCTCTACGCATCCACCGGACTGACCAGCCGGTGCCACGGGGAGGGGCCAGCAAGAGGCGCGCCAACGTCGGGAAGCTTTGGAGTTCAGTGCTTTGAAGGACATTGCTCCGATCTAAGGCGGCACGGTCCGCTGCACTGCACAACAATTGGACGGCGCTGCCCTCGAATTGATCGGGCCGACCGGGCCGCCGGGCGATCGCAGATTAGTTGAGTTCCCATAAGGCTGGATATATGCTTTAACTGAATGGAGCTTGCACGAGGGGCACTGCCATGCGGGTGGGTCGGTGGAGAAGCGACAGACGACATCCCGTTCTTTCTGTCTCCAACTGTCTCCAAACTGTCTCCAAGTGTCTCCCTGTCTCGTTGCTCGCCCGTTCTATCTGTCTCCAAGTGTCTCCCGCGCCGAAGCGGAGACGGAGCCGGCGTCACACGCTTTATCTGTCTCCGACTGTCTCCCGGCCGCCGCGAGCACCGCCCGGGCCGGCGGCGATCACTGCACCGGCCGGCTCTGCGGCAGCCGCTCGCGGCGAGGCAGCACCCGCGGCGCCAGCTCTTCGGCGGTGCGGCCGGCCCAGTCGCGTTGCGGCACGGTTGACAGGCGCCGTCGCTGGCCATCGTTCATGGTTTCTACAGCGGCATCGATGTCGATGGTCAGCACCTTGCCGTCGCGCACGACCTGCTGGCCGTCAACATAGACGTCGCGAATGGCGCGCTCGCTGGCCGAGAAGATCAGGCTGCGCACCGGCTCCAGCGGCGGCTGCATATAGGGATGGCCCAGATCGACCAGCGAAAAATCCGCCTTGCAGCCGGGCAGCAGGCGGCCGAGGTCGGGCCGGCGCAGGATGGCGGCGCCGCCCACCGTGGCGGCCTCCAGCGCATGGCGGGCAAGCCCCTGCTTGTAGTTGCCCGTGAGAATGCGCGCGGCGTAACAGGCCAGCCGCATCTCATCGATCATGTTGTGGGGGAAGGTGTCGGTGCCGATGCCAACAGGAATGCCGCTGTCCATATAGCGGCCGATGGTGTTGAGCGCGATGCCGCGGCGCGCGAAGACGGTCGGGCAGTGCGCCACCGCCGCACCGGAGGCCCGCAGGCGCGCGAAGTCATCGCTGTGCGGCCAGTGAAGCTGGGGATGGTCGTTCAGGAAGATGCCGTGGCCAATAACCAGATCGGGCCCGAGCACGCCGATCTTGTCCAGCCATTCGATGGGCGTCTTGCCGTGCCGGCGGATCATCTCGTTGAACTCGACAATCGCCTGGCAGGCATGGGTCTGCATCGGAATGCCACGCCGTTTCGCTTCGGCGAGGCTGTCGCGGAACAGGCCCTCTGTGCAGGTATCGATCTGCGCCGGTCCGACCATGCCGGACAGCCGGCCGCTGGGGTGCTGCGCGGCGCGGTCGATGGTTTGCAGCGCCTCGGCAAAGGCCTTTTCGCCTGCCTTTTCGTCCCACGCGTACTCCACCGAGTGGCCATTGCGCGTATACCAGTAACCGGAGCGATACATCGGGCACACGACGGCGCGGATGCCGGTCGAGGCGAGGTCGTCGAGCCAGCCCTCGCGGTTGATCGACAGGTCGGTGATGGTGGTCACGCCGCTCTTCAGCAGCTCGGCCATGGCGAATTTCGAGGAGGCGCCAGCGGCATCCGCTTCCATGCCGAACACCGGCAGGAACTCGTAGAGCGAGCTTTGCCCCAGCCTGTCGCTGCCGACCTCCTCGGTCAGCCCCTTGTTGCCGGGCTCGGAGAAGGGGTGGCTATGCACGTTGACCAGGCCCGGCATGGCCATGAGGCCGCGGCCCTCAATCACAGTATCGGCCGGCTGGGCATAGCCCGGGCCGACATGAACGATCTCGTTGCCCCGGAAGACAAGATCGGCGTGCTGCAAGTACACGTGGCGTCGCTCGGCCTCGTCCCAGGCGACAATGACGCCCAGATCGCGGATGTGCGTTGTCGTGCTCATGTGGCCTCCGGGACGATCCAGATATGAGCGATGATCTGACCCGTCATGCGCGCAGGAAGCAACACATTCCGCACCCGGCTCGCTTCACCCGGGCGGATGGTGGTGGCATGATCGCGCGAGCAGTGAGGAGTTCGCCGCCATGGCCGCAAAGCACCTCGATGAGTCTGCCGCCGGCGTGTTCATTATCGCCGCCACGCCGTTTACCGACACTGGCGCGCTGGACTACGACAGCATCGACAGCCTGACCGATTTCTACATCCGCAGCGGCGTCCATGGCTTTACGCTGCTGGGCATGATGGGCGAGGCCCACAAGCTCTCCGCCGAGGAATCGCTGGCCGTCGTGCGGCGGGTGATCGCCCGTGCCGGCGACCGGCGGGTGATCGTCGGTGTCAGCCACGCGGGCATCGACAACGTCCGGCGGCTGGCACACGAGTCGATGAGCGCCGGCGCCGCCGGCGTGATGGTGGCGCCCACACCGGGCCTGAAGGGCGATGACGGTCTGTACAATTACTACGCCCAGGTGTTCGCGGCGCTGGGGCCGCAGGTGCCGGTCGTCTACCAGGACTATCCGCAGGCCACTTCGGTCTTTTTGCCCGTGCCCGTGTTTGGCCGGCTGGTCGATGATTTCCGCCAGGTCGTGATGCTGAAGCATGAGGACTGTCCGGGGCTCAGCAAGATCACGCGGATACGCGAGGAGGAGAAGCGGCCGGGCCGCCGGCGCGTCTCGATCCTGGTCGGCAATGGCGGGCTCTACTACGTGCAGGAGCTGCGGCGGGGTGCCGATGGCGCCATGACCGGCTTCGCGTGGCCGGAGATGCTGGTGCAGGTCCATGCCCTCTTTGCGGCCGGAAGGACGGAGGAGGCGGAGGACCTGTACGACATCTATCTGCCGCTGGTCCGCCACGAGCAACAGCCGGGCATGGGGCTCGCGCTGCGCAAGGAGGTGCTGCGCCGGCGCGGCGCCATCCGCAGCGCCCGGCAGCGCGCACCCGGATCATCGCTCGGCGCGACAGACCTTGCCGAGCTGGACAATCTGATCCGCAGGCTCGAACGGCGGCTGGCCGCGGCCGGCCGCGCATCGCCGCTGGCGGCAGAGTAGGAGCGCACCGTGGCTGCTTTCGATCTGGTGATCCGCAACGCGCGCATCGTCAATGCCGAGAACGCCCTTGAAGGCGACATCGCCGTCAAGGGCGGCACGATCGCCGCTGTGGGCAAGGTCGCCGGCGACGGTACGCGCGAGATCGACGCGGCGGGCAAGTTCGTCCTGCCCGGCGGCGTCGACAGCCATGTGCATGTCGAGCAGCGGTCGGGCATGGGCATCATGTGCGCCGACGATTTCTACAGCGGCACGGTGTCGGCGGCGTTCGGCGGCACGACGACCATCATTCCCTTCGCCGCCCAGCATCGCGGCATGTCGCTGCGCAAGGTGGTGCAGGACTATCACGCGGCCGCCACGCCGAAGGCGGTGATTGACTATGCGTTTCACCTTATCGTCTCCGATCCGACCGAACAGGTGCTGGGCCAGGAGCTGCCGGCGCTGATCCGCGATGGCTACACCTCGTTCAAGATCTACATGACCTACGAGGCACTGCGGGTCAGCGACTACCAGATGCTCGACATTCTGGCGCTGGCGCGCCGTGAAGGCGCGCTCGTGATGGTGCACGCCGAGAACCACGACATGATCCAGTGGCTGGCGCATCATCTGGTCGAGCAGGGGCACGTCGCGCCGCGCTACCACGCCATCGCGCATGCCCGCGTCGCCGAGGCCGAGGCCACCAACCGGGCCATTTCTCTCGCGCGGCTGGTCGATGCCCCGATGCTGATCGTGCACATGTCTGAAGTCGAGGCGATCGAGACGGTGCGGCAGGCGCGTGACCGAGGGCTCAAGATCTTCGCCGAGACGTGCCCGCAATACATCGCGCTGACCGCCGATGATCTGGACAAACCTGACGTGCAGGGGGCGATGTGGTGCTGCAGCCCGCCGCCGCGCGACTCGGCGGCGCAGGAGGCGGTCTGGGCCGGGCTGAAGGACGGGACGTTCGACGTCTTCTCATCGGACCACGCGCCCTACCAGTTCAACGAGGGCGGCAAGATTCCGCGCGGCCTGAAGACGACGTTCAAGGAAATGGCCAATGGCGTACCCGGGCTGGAGTTGCGCCTGCCGCTGCTCTTTTCCGAGGGCGTGCAGAAGGGGCGCATCGACATGCACCGCTTCGTGGCGCTGGCCTCGACCAACCACGCGCGGCTCTACGGCCTCTATCCGCGCAAGGGCACGATCGCGGTGGGCAGCGACGCCGATCTTGCGATCTGGGATCCCGACCGGCAGGTCACCGTGCGCTGGGCCGATCTTCACGACAATGTCGGCTACTCGCCCTATGAAGGCCGGCAACTCACCGGCTGGCCGGTCACTGTCATCAGCCGCGGGCGCGTCGTGGTCGAGAACGGCCAGTTCAACGCCGACAAGGGCAGCGGTCAGTTCCTGCGCTGCGAGTCGCCCGATGCCTCGCGGCCCCTGGGCAAGCCCGCGCCGGAGATGATGAAGATGACCGGCTTCGGCGACCGACCGCTGTTTTGAGAGGAGCTTTCTACATGTCACGCCGCCTGAAGGTCGCCGCCGCCCAGATGGGGGCGATCCATCTTGCCGACAGCAAGGCCTCGGCTGTGAAGCGCATGATGGCCATGCTGCGCGAAGCCGCGGACGCGGGCTGCCGCTTCGTTGTCTTCCCGGAGCTGGCACTGACCACCTTCTTTCCGCGCTGGTGGATGGAAGACCAGGCCGAAATCGACCGCTTCTTCGAGGCGCAGATGCCCAGCCCGGAGACCATGCCGCTGTTCGAGCTGGCGCGCGACAAGAAGGTCGGCTTCTACCTCGGCTATGCCGAGCTGACGGAGGAGGAGGGCAGGGTCCGGCGGTTCAACACCTCCATCCTGGTTGGGCCCGACGGCCGCATCATCGGCAAGTACCGCAAGGTTCACCTGCCCGGCCACAGCGAGCACCTGCCGCAGGCGCCGTTCCAGCATCTGGAGAAGCGTTATTTCGAGGTCGGCAATCTTGGCTTCAATGTCTGGCGTATGTTCGATGAGGACGTCGTGACGGGCCAGTGCATCTGCAACGATCGCCGCTGGCCCGAGACGTTCAGGGTGATGGGCCTGCAAGGCGTCGAGATGGTGGCGCTGGGCTACAATACGCCCACCGAGAACATCTACTTTCATGAGCCACCCTACCGGCGCGTCTTTCATCACCTGCTGTCGGTGCAGGCCAATGCCTACCAGAACGGCACCTGGATCGTGGCCACCGCCAAGGCGGGCAAGGAGGATGGTTTCGGCATGTACGGCGCCTCGGTGATCGTGGCCCCGACCGGCGAGATTGCCGCCCAGGCCATGAGCGAGGACGATGAAGTGATCATGTTCGATTGCGATCTGTCGCTCGGCGAGAGCATCCGCCAGAACGTCTTCAACTTCGCCAAACACCGCCGGCCGGAGCACTACCGGCTGATCACCGAGCGCACTGGCGCCGTCCCGCCGCCGCCGTCGCGGACGTAGCGGCCATGCAGTACGCAGCATCCGACGTCAGCGCCCATGAGCGCTACAAGCTCCTCGTCTCCTTCATCCTGCCGCGGCCGATCGCCTGGGTAACGACGCTTGGCCCGGCGGGCATCGTGAACGCGGCGCCGTTCAGCTTCTTCAATGCCTTCGCTGAAGACCCGCCGCTGATCATGTTTGCCATCAACCGGCGGCCGGACGGGCGCATCAAGGATACATGGGTTAACATCGAGCGCACCGGCCAGTTCGTCGTGAACCTCACCGACGAGCCGCTGGCGCAGAAGATGCACGAATCCAGCGGCGACTTTCCGCCCGAGATCGGCGAGCCGAACTATCTCGGGCTGAGCCTCGCACCGTCGGTGGATGTGGCCCCACCGCGTCTCGCGCAAGCACCGTGGGCGCTGGAGTGCCGGACGTGGCGGGTGATCAACGTCAAGGACGACCGCCAGCTCGTGATCGGCGAGGGGCTGCGCTTCCATATCCGCGACGAGCTCTGGGATCCCAAGGCCATGCGGGTCTACACCGAGAAGTACCATCCAGTGGGCCGCATGTTTGCCGACCGCTACTGCCGTACCGACGATCGCATCATCTTTCCCCCCGCCGAAGGCCTGAAGGCCGCCGACTAGGCGGCTGCTGGGGGCGCGCCACTCCCGTGGCGCATCGCCCGCAGCGAAGCGGAGGGCGAGCAGCGGCGTGTACGCAAGACCGGATGATGGCGGCGTTGGCACGCCGCCGGCGCCACTGGAGTGGCGCGCTCCCGGCTAGGCCAGGAGTGCCCTCACGGCATCGCGCACGGCAGCGAAGGCCGTTTGCAACAGCGCCGGCGAGGTCGCGGCCTCGGGCGTGTCCTGCGGCGTGTGGAAGAGGGGAAAGGTGCCGGCGAAGGACAGCAAGGGGATGGAGTCGGGCAGGTGTTTCGCCCATTCCTGCGCCTCGCCGAAGAAGCGCGGCACGGGCTGAAAGGCGCCGGCCTTCATTGCCGCGGTCAACGGGGTGCCGTCTTCCAGCAGCCGGTTGGCGGAGGCCAGCCGTCCGGGGAAAAGCTGCATCGTGCCCCGGCCGGGCACAAACCAGCCCGCGGCCAGAGAGGCGCCGATGTGGATTACAGCGCGCGGCGCAAAGCCCAGCCCGGCCTTGAGCTGCTCGCGGATGCCGAAATTCTCAAGCTCGTGGCCAGTCGTGCCCAGCACGACAACCGGCATGTCGGCCCCGAACAGGCGCGCAAGCTCCAGCGCGACGGCGATGCCCGTGCCGCGCTCGCCGGCGCAGGTGAACCAGCCCGTGAGCGGCGTCGTGATGAGCAGCGGCGCGCCGTCACCCGTCCCGAACCGCCCGGTCACATTCTCGGCCCGGTCCGCCGTGCGTGTGGCACTGATGGCGGCCGTCACCGAGCCACCGGCCATGGCATCGAGATGTACCCCCGACACCAGCAAGGTCGGCAGGCCCGATTTGGGCGTGTCGGGATCGACGTTGACGCCGATGAGGGCCGGCCGCTGCGGCAGGTTGCCGAAACGGCCGAAGGTCAGGAACACGGAAAGCCGCAGGCCACTGCCGGCGGCTTCCGAGAGCGCCTGCTCAAGATCCGACTTGTCGAAGTTGTTGGCGAGTGTCACCGGCCGTACAAAGGGAGCATCCGTCGCCAGCTCGCCCACGCCCTCGTAGTAGAGCGGCAGCGTGTCGACGGGCTGGCCGTTGGCCGTTACGGAAGCACGCCAGTCATAGCGATCATAGGCGTAGGACCCGCGGCTGGTCGTTGCGCCGCGTGCCTGAAGCTGCGCCTCGAACCAGTCCACCGTAGCACGTCCCTCGGTGGTGCCGGTGCGGTGGTGCGGCCACTGGCTGTAGCCCGTGACCAGCTCGTAAAGCGCCGCGCCGATGCTTGGCTGGGTCCGGCCCGCGCTGTTGGCTGCCATCACCAGCCCGCCGGCACCTGCCGCGATCAGGGCCTTGCGCCGCGGCAGCCTCAGGCCGCCCATTTGAGGCGTGCCTGGCCGATCGCCATGGCCACGGCAGCCTGCGTCGGCTCGACCACCGGCACGCCCACGGCCTGCTGCAGCCGGTCGCGGTAGCGGGCCATGCCGGCGCAGCCCATGACCAGCACGTCGGCGCCGTCCTGGTCGCGCAGTTCGGTGCCGGCATCGATCATCCGGGAGAGGGTCCGCGCCTCGTCGGTCAGCTCGACAACCCCGAGGCCCACGGCCCGATCGCCGGCGAAGCGCGCCTGCACGCCCATCTGGCCGACATAGCGCAAATGGCGCGGAATGGAGGTCTTCAGGATCGAAATCACGCCGAAGCGCTGGCCCATGGTCAGGGCCGTGAGCATGCCGCATTCGGCAATGCCCAGCACCGGCTTGCGGGTGGCCTCGCGGCAGGCATGCAGGCCGGGATCGCTGAAGCAGGCGATCACGAAGGCATCGCAGTCGTTGTCGCGGGCGGCCACGGTACGCGCCAGCGGCCGCACCACGCTCTCCACGTCGGCCTGGCTCTGCACGCCGGGCGGACCCTCCTTCAGGGTCATGCACTCGATCTGCGGACCGCCCGCCATGCGCAGCGGCTGCATCGCCTCGTCGATGCCCAGCGTGCAGGCCTCGGTCGAGTTCGGGTTGATCACCAGAATGCGCTCGGACATGGCAATGACCTCAGGACAGCTAGCCAGCCGCGATTCGCCGGTGCTCCAGCCGGCTCAGCAAGTGTACCACCGGCCAGAGCAGCACGAAATAGATCAGCGTGGCCAGCATCAACGGCGTGTAGTTGAACGTGAGCTGCTGGGCGGAGCGGGCCGCGAACATGAGCTCGTGCAGGGCGATCACGCTGGCGATCGAGGTGAGCTTCGCGACCTCCAGCGTATTGCTGACCAGGTCGGGCAGAACGTTGCGTACGGCCTGCGGCAGGACCACCCAACCCATGGTCTGCCACCAGCCCAGCCCGGTCGAGCGTGCGGCTTCCCACTGGCCACGGCCGATGCTCTCGATGCCGGCGCGGAAGATCTCGCCGTAGTAGCTCGATGTGTTGAGCAGGAACGCAATGACGACGGCTTCGAACTCCGAAATGCGATAGCCGGCAAAAGGCGGCACATTATAGACGAAGACCAGCAGCACCAGCGGCGGCAGCGCGCGGAAGACATCGACGTAGATCACCAGCAGGACGTTGAGCCAGCGGCGGTTCAGCGCCGCCAATACGGCGACGGCGAGGCCGCCCAGCGCGCCCACGGGAATGACCACCAGGCACAGCAGCAGCGTCATCCACAGGCCATCGACCAGGAAGCCGCTGGTTTTGGCGGCAATCTCAGGATTGAAGAACAGAGCAAGGATGTCGCTTAGCGTCATGTCTTTAGCGCCGCCACGCGAAGCGGGTTTCGATCCAGCGGCCGACAATGACGATCGGCAGGAACAGCGCGAGGTAGGCCAGCGCCCCCAGCGTCAGGGGCGAAGGGTTGTAGGAGAAGGAGAGGCCGCTATAGGCCTGGTACAGGATCTCCTGGACAGCCACGACCTGACCCAGCGCGGTCCCCTTGGTGATGGCGATGGTCCGGTTCGTGAGCGGCGGGATGGCCAGCCGCACCGCCTGCGGCAGGATCACGTAGATCAGCGTCTGAAGGAAACTGAGCCCGGTCGACCGGGCAGCCTCCCACTGACCGCGCGCGACGGAAATCAGGCCGGCCCAGTAGATCTCCTCGGCGAAGGCCGACAGCACCAGCGACAAGGCGAGCCATGTCGCGCCCAGCCCGGCGATGTCGAGGCCCAGCGCCGGCAATCCGTAGTAGAACAGCACGATCAGGACCAGCGGCGGCACCGAGCGCATCAGGTCGACATAGAAGATCAGGGACAGGCGCAGCGCGCCGGTCAGCCACGAAAGCGGCGCCGGCATCTTCTGCGACAACGCCGATCGCAGCACGGCCAGCACCAGGCCCAACGACAGGCCGGTCACGATGACGAAGGCCGCGAGGTAAGTGGTAACCCACATGCCCGAGAGAATGTTGGGCAGGTACTCCGCCATGACCTCGGCGTTGAAGAACGTGAAGAGGAAGCGGTCCATCGTGGCGCGCGGTCGTGAGCGGCGGTCGGTCAGTGATGGCCGTCGATGCGGGCAACGAACTCGCGCGTCCGCGCGTGCTGCGGATCGCCAAAGATTTGCGCGGGCGGCCCCTCTTCGACGATCACACCACCTTCCATGAACACGACGCGGTCGGCCGCGGCACGGGCGAACTGAAGCTCGTGGCTCACCACCAGCATGGTCATGCCGGCTTCACGCAGGTCGCGCATCACCTGCAAGACCGATCCGACCAGCTCGGGATCAAGCGCGCTGGTCGGCTCGTCGAACAGCACGATGCGGGGCTCAAGTGCCAGCGCGCGGGCGATGGCGACCCGCTGCTGCTGTCCACCGCTGAGCTCGCCCGGATAGGCACGCTCCTTGTCAGCCAGTCCAACGCGCGCGAGCGCAGTACGGCCGAGGTCCACGGCCTCCGCCCTGGGTATGTGCGCCGCCAGCCGCAATGCCAGGGTGACGTTGCCCAGCGCGGTCATGTGCGGGTAGAGGTTGAAGGACTGGAACACCATGCCGATGTGCCGGCGCACGGCGTTGATATCCACGCCAGGCGCCATGATGTCAGTGCCATCGACATGGATCGAGCCACCGCTGGGCTCCTCCAGCCGGTTGCAGCAGCGCAGGAACGTGCTCTTTCCCGAGCCGCTGGGACCGATGATGAAGGCCAGCTCGCGCGGGGCGAGCCTGAAATCGATTCCCTTCAGCACCTCGGTCGAGCCGAAGCTCTTGCGCAACCCGCGCACGTCAAGGATGGGCCGGCTCTCCGTCGTCATCCCGGAGGCCGCTAGCATTGCGGCTTGTGCTCGGTGGGATCGTGGCTTTCGGTGTCGGGCACGCCGTAGCCCTTGTAGACGGTCACCGCGGCGGCACCCGGCTCGGGTTTGGTGCCGAACCACTTCTCGTGCAGCTTGGCGATCGTGCCGTCGAGCTTCATGCACTCGATCGCGTTCTCGACCTGGTTGCGGCCGGCTACATCGTCCTTGCGGAAGGGCGCCGCCCACACCAGACCCTGGTCGATTTTCGCCCCCAGCTTCAGCGTGGGATTCTGCTTGGCCGCCCAGGCGACGACGGTATTGCCGCCGAGATTGGCGTCGGCGCGGCCCGCCAGGACAGCCTGCACGCCATCGGTTTGCGTGGGAAAGGCCAGCACCTCGAAGCCGTACTTCTCCTTGTTCTGGTCCGCCCACTTGTCATAGGCGGAGCCCTTGTTGACCGTGATCTTCTTGCCCTTCAGGTCTTCAAGCTTCGCGATATCCGGCGCGCTCTTCTTGAGCACGAGCTGATAGTAGGTGTTGAGATAGCCTTCCGTGAACAGCAGGTTTTTGGAGCGCTCCGGCGTGACCGTGGTCGGCGCCGCCAGCCAGTCGAAGCGGCCGGCATTGAGCGCGGGAATGAGGCCAGAGAACTCCTGCGCGACGATATTGATCGGCCTTTTGAGCCGCTGCGCGATCTCGTTGGCGAGATCGACGTTGAAACCCTCGACCTCGCCCGGCTTGCCCCCGACCTTGGGCATGGCGTGCGGCGCGAAGGTGCCGTCGAGTCCAACGTTGATCGGCTTGTCGGCCTGCGCCGCCACCGGGGAAGCGACAAGTAAAGCAGCAAGGCCGGCGGCCAATGCAGTCTTTGAGGCACGGCTGGTAAGTCTGAGCATGACACCCCCATAAGAGCTTGCTGGCAGCGAAGCATACCGGGCAGGGGCACTCAAGACTGTAGGGCCGGGAAAGAGGTCAGAAGATCTCGTCCTTCTTGTCCATAAGGGGAAAGCGTCGCCAATCCGTGGCTGTGTGCTGAACCGGTGATACACCCTGACTGACGTCATTGCAGGACGGCGTGAGGTTTGCGTCATCAAGCACGGCACGGTAGCGGGAATTGACCGGCGCGCCATGCCTGAAGGCCGAGATCCAGAACCCGCTGCCGGGCAGCAGCGTGAACGGCCCCTGTCCTTTGGCGGCAGGCCCTCCGACTGCCTTGAAATGCCAGATGACGGACCAGAAGAAATGCCGGTGATGCACAAAGCGTCCAGGCCCAGCCAGTTCCGTCAGGGTGGTGACGAAGGCCATGGAAACGCGAGCCTCATCAAGAAAGTTCGCCTGGCCGGTGGCGGGATTGGCAACCCGTTCAGGCATGTCCTGCTGAGGCTCGTCTCCGAAGTGGAAGGTGACAGGCCACGGCGGTTTTACGGCCGGATCAGGCACGCCATAGGCGTCGGCCGTGTTCCTGCTGACTTCATACCAGACGTGGTTCAAGGCAGGGTCGTAGTCACGGCAGATGGGCACGGCCTGTCGGGCAACCTTGTCGTGAAGCTGGCATCCGTCGGACGGGCTCGCGCCGCGGTAGTAGGCCCAGTTGGTCTCAAGCACGCGCGCTTGCATGAAGCCGAGCTTCCACGAGGCAAGGCGGGGATTGGCGCTGTTCGGTGTGCCCTTGCCGTCGTCCTTGATGGTGCAGGCTGCGTCCACCTGGATAGGACTGGCTTTGGGTCGGACGGCGCCGGCAACGTAACTTGCCCGGAAGTTCCCGGGTCGTTGCGCCAGCGTCAGACGGATCGTCGAGTCCTCCACCCGCATTTGCATACCCCAGGAATTGAGTGAGCGGTTATTGTAATAAACGGCGATGCGGCGGGATTGTACAAATGCGACACCAGCACAGCTCGCACCGGCCGAATGTCGGAGGACGATCATGTCCCTGGCGTCCGTCAGCTTTTATTTGCCGTCAGAACCGCTGCGGCATGCGATCTCCACCTATTACTTCCTGCGGATAGGCGGTGCTGATGAAGTCGAGGACATCATCCATCCCGAATGGGCAAACGTCCGGCTGATCCTGTCCGGGTCATGGCGAACGAAATTTCCTCAGCAGGCCGTCGAGCCAGTACCGGACGCTGCGATCTCCGGCACGCTGGAGCGGGGGGTCATGGTCTGGGGTGCACCGGGCGTCATGGTCGGGGCGGGCATTCTGCCGGATGGCTGGGCGCGGCTGGTCCGCCAGCCCGCAGTTGGATTTGCGAACCGGGTACGGCCGTTATCCGATGCATTCGGGCCGGGCGGCGAAAGTCTGCTGGCCGCAGTACGAGCCGCGCCATCTGACGGCGAGGCTTGCGACACACTTGACCAATACTTCACCAGCCAGCTCGCAGGCCGGCCGCCAGCACCGCCCATCGTACGCGACGCCCATGCCGCCCTGATCGACATAGAAACCCGTTCGGTCGAGACATGGGCAGCAGCACTGGGCCTCTCGACGCGCCAGCTCGAACGACTATGCCTGCGATACTTCGGGCTGCGACCCAAACGCCTCCTGCGCCGCCAGCGCTTCCTGCGAACGCTGGCGGCCATGCGCGATGTGGAGCCGGGTGCATGGAGCGGATTGATCGACGCGCATTATGTCGACCAGCCGCACTTCATTCGCGACTTCCACTATTTTATCGGCATGTCGCCCAGCGCCTACTTCGCGCGTCCTCAACCCTTCATGCGTCAGGCCGGCGACCGGCGAAAGGCGCTGCTGGGCTCGCCGGTGCAGGGACTGCACGCGCCCGCCCCGGCCAGCAAGACCGCTGGCGGCGCGGTCCGCGCGCAGACGAGACCGGCCAAGCCGGAGCTGTCGTCAGAACGTCGCTGAAAGGCTCACGCCTCCGACAGGTTGTAGGGCGCTTCCGGGACGGGTCGCGGCGGCGCGCCGCTGGGAGGAAACTCAAACAAGGTGCCCTCCCAGGGCCCGAAATCGACATCCTGCGTCTGCACGTTCGCTGCTTGAGGTTCATCCGCCGCATAGACATGCGCACGCGTGTGGATCGCCAGACTGCCCATCAGGTATTTCATATCGCCGAACGTCCCCCTCATAACGGGTGACGTTCTCGCGGCCATGCACGAATACACGACAATGACCCTGGTGCGACCCTCGATGGCCTTCCAGAGCCAGACATTATGATGGAACATCCCTTCGAACCCCAGCCCGATGCCGATCGGGCTCTTGAGGTTGCAGTTCCGCTCGCGGACGGCCACGTCATCGAACAGGACGTGGGCGACCAAAAACAGCGCATTCAAGGGTTTCAGCGGACTGGAGATTTGCTTCAGCCTGGTGAAGGCGCCGTGAAGGGTTGCGTCGGGCATGAGTTGATCGACGAACAGGCTCGGCCGGCGCCTCACAGTCGTTCCGTAGGCGTCAGCCCCAACCATGCACGCGAATGAAGGCATCATCGACCGGTTGTCTGGCATGATCGGCCTCGCAAGAAAGATATCAGCAAATACTCACTAATAATCTTTATAGGGGAGACCGGCACGAGCCGATTGTAGAAATGCGACATCGACGAAGAGGGGTACCATGCAACGAAGCGTCGATCGGATTCTGACCACGCATGTCGGCAGCCTGCCGCGATCGCCGGTCTTGACCGACCTGCTGATCCGCCAGGAGCGCGACGAGGCGATCGACATGCAGTTGCTGGCGCGCGAGACGCAGGATGCCGTGGCGGAGGTCGTACGCCGGCAGATCGAAGCCGGTGTCGACATCATCAATGACGGCGAACAGCCGCGCGGCGGCTTCCAGACCTACGTGCCGCAGCGGATGAAGGGGTTTGGTGGCGCCTCCAGCCGGCCTTTTCCCATCGACTATCGCGCGTTTCCGGCCTTTGCGAAGGCGATGGCGAACCGCTTCCCGAGACGCTCCAAGGTCCGTGACGCACCCCAGGCGGTGGCAGAGGTAAGGTACGAAGACCTGTCGGCTGCCGAGCAGGAGTGTGCCCTGTTCGAGGCTGCCTCGGCGGCGCATGCCGGCAAGTACGTGGAGCGGTTCATGACGGCGGCGTCGCCCGGCATCATCGCCACCACGATGCTGAACGCACACTACGACAGCCATGAGAACTACGTCCTCGCCCTGGCGCGCGAGATGAAGAAGGAATACGAGCTGATCGTCGCGCGCGGCTACGTGCTGCAGCTCGATGCGCCCGATCTGGCGATGGAGCGCGTGGTGCTGTTCCAGGACAAGCCGCTGTCAGAGTTCCTCGCGGTGGTCGAGCTGCATGTCGCGGCCATCAATGTTGCGCTGGAGAACATTCCGCGCGATCGCGTGCGCCTGCATTGCTGCTGGGGCAACTGGGAAGGTCCGCACGTGCATGACGTGCCGATGCGCGAGATCCTGCCCCTGCTGTACCGCGCCCGGATGGGCGGCCTGAGCCTGGAGTTCGCCAATCCCCGCCACCAGCACGAGTACGCCGCGCTGCGCGAGCATCGCCTGCCCGACGAGATGGTGCTGCTCCCGGGCGTGCTCGATTCGACGATCAACTATGTCGAACATCCGGAAGTCGTGGCCAACCGCATCTGCGAGGCTGTCGCTGCCGTCGGCGACCGCACACGGGTGATCGCCAGCACGGATTGCGGTTTCGGCACCTTCGCCGGCTACGAGTACGTGGCCTCCGACGTCGTCTGGGCCAAGCTCGCCGCCGCGACAGAAGGCGCCCGTATCGCCAGCAAGCGCCTGTGGGGGCAGGGCTGCTAGCGGGCATCATTCGTGGCCGGGAGCGTGCCACTCCGGTGGCGCATCGCCCGCAGCGAAGCGGCGGGCGAACAACGTCGAGCGCGCAAGACTGCATGATGGCGGCGTTTGCACGCCGCCGGCGCCACTGGAGTGGCGCGCTCCCGGCAGGGGAAGACTAGTCCGCGCCGGCCTTGGCCCGGGCCAGGCGCTCGGCCTGGCCGGCGACGAGGCGCACCTTGCGCGGTGCGGCCAGCCAGATTGCCACCGCGGACAGGGCCGCAAGCCCGGCCGCGATCCAGAAGCCCAGCGCGTAGCTTGCCTGCGTATCGTAGATGACGCCCGTCAGCCACGGACCGACGGCGCCGCCGCCGATCATCAGCAGCATGATGATGCCGAAGATCGAGCCGAAGTGGCGGCCCTGGAAGATCTCGGCGACGATGCCGCCCATCACCGATGTATAACCGTAGCCCAGCGCGCCCTGCGCCACCACCATCACGTAGAGCAGCACGAACGACGGAGATTGCCGCAACGCGATCAGGGCGACGTAGCAGATGACGAAGCCCAGGCAGGCGGCCGACCAGACCCACTCGCGGCCCATGCGGTCGGAGATGTGCCCCAGCGCAATCTGCCCGGGGACCGCCACGAGGCTGACCGCCCCCAGGGCCCAGGCGGCATCGCCAGCCGTGAAGCCGATCTCGACAAGATATTTGGTCTGGTGAACCTGCACGGCGTACCAGGCGTACATGGCGCAGATGTAGCCGATCGCGATCCACCAGAAGCGCGCCGTCCGCACGGCACGGCCCAGCGTCCAGTCGATGGCCGCCCATTTGGCATCGACGATATTGCTTGCCGAACCCGCGCCTGCCTGGCTTGCCGCCTGCGCGTCGCCGTCAGGCTGCAGACCGATATCCTCCGGGCGCCGCCACAGCAGCAGGTTCAGCGGCGCCAGAACCAGCAGTACCACGAGGCCCAGCGTCCAGCAGGAGGCGCGCCAGTCGGCGCTGTCGATCAGGGTTTGCATCCAGGGCATCAGCACGATTGAGCCGATGCCCACGCCGGCGAAAGCGATGCTCATCGCCAGTCCGCGCTTGCGCACGAACCAGTTGGGCAGGAACAGCGACTGTCCGGTGTAGCCGAGGCAGACGCTGCCGCCGCCGACGAGGACTCCCAGCGTCGCGTAGAGATGCCAGGGCTCGCTGATGCGGCTGGCCAGCAGCAAGCCGGCGCCCATCATCACGACGCCCAGCTCCATGACCAGCCTGGGCCCACGCTTGTCCATGAGCCAGCCGATCACGGGGCTCAGTCCCGCCGTGACCAGGAAGCCGAAGGAGAACGCCCCGGCAACGACGCCGCGTTCCCAGCCGAACTCGCCCAGGATCGGCGGGAAAAGCAGGGAGAACGCGGTTCGCGCATTGACGCCAATGCCCATGGTGACGAACACCACGGCCACAATCACCCAGCCAAAGAAGAACGGCAGACGCACTTGCGCCCTCCATGCTCCCGGAACTTCAACGACGCGATACCGGACACCGGGAATGGCGGCAATTACCTCTTGCGTCATGCCCCGGGAAGTCGTGCTGCACGAGCCCGAATTTCACAGAGCAAACTTCGTCAGCCGTTCCGGCAGACGAAGCGGGTCGCAAGAGTCGCACGTGGTCAGGTTGTTTCCCTATGCCGAATGTTTCATGATCGGTCATACGCTGAAAAACAGGCCAGGGGTGGACAGGATGTCTGAAACGACGAAGGCAGTGGTGCGGCGTAACGTTCTCAAGGCTTCGCTTGCGGTTGCGGCGGCGCCGGCCGTCATCAGCAGCGCGCGGGCGGAAGCGAAGGTGACTTGGAAGGTGCAATCGCACTGGCCCAAGGCGTCCGGCTCATTCAACGACAGTCTGGGCGTTCTGGCGAAGCAGCTGGAAGAACGCACCGGCGGCCGCTTCAAGCTCGAAATGTACGGCGCCGGCGAGATTGCCAAGGATCGCGAGATCTACAACATCGTGCGCCGCGGTGCCGTCCCTATGGGAACGATCTCTCCCGGCTATATTCTCGGCGAAGCGCAGGCGATGGGGCTGTACTACGGCACGCCGGGAACGCTGCGCGAGTCGTGGGAGATGATGCATCTGACCAAGAATCTCGGCATCGAGAAGATGGTGAACGACGAGTTGAAGCCCAAGGGCGTCGTCATCATGGGCGACAAATCCTATCCGACCGAACTCGTCCTGAAGAAGAAAATCACGTCGCTGGCGGAGTTCAGCGCGCTGAAGGTTCGTTCCACAGGCACCATGCTGCAGTATCTCGCCGCGGCCGGTGCATCGCCGCAGCAGGTTGCGGGACCCGAGATCTACCAGGCGATCTCCACCGGCGTGGTCGACGGCGCGCATTGGGGTGCTGCGATCGGCGCGTTGTCGATGAAGCTCTGGGAAGTCGCCAAGTATCACATGAAGCCGGCGTTGGGCTTCGCCAACGATGCCTACATCGTGAACGTCGCCGCGCTAGACAAGCTTCCTGCGGATCTGAAGCTGCAATTCACGTCGCTCGTCGAGGAGCGCTACTTCCTCCGCTCGGTCGAGTACCTCCATCAGGAAGCGCAAGCCCTGACTACCGGCAAGGCGAAGATGGACGTCGAGGTGATTCGGTTCCCCGATGAGGTCCTCAAGAAGTTTGCCGATGCCTCCCAGGCGATCCTGAAGAAGGAAGAAGCCAAGGGAGACATCGCAGCCAAGGGCGCCAAGGCGCTGACCGGGTTGATGTCGGATCTCGGCTACGTCTGACAGCCTCGGCCCCGGCCGAATGCGCTGGCCGGGGCCATCGACTCGAACCGCTGTTCCGCTGGCTGGATGTGAGAAATCCGTGCCCGGTGGAGGGTCGGTCAAGCAGGGACGGGGGGCCGGATGCTGAAGCTTGCCAGGACGATCACCGCCATCAACAGATGGTGCGCCCGAATTGCCGCATGGCTGATCCTGCCGATGTTTGCCCTGCTGATGGCCGAGGTCATCATGCGTTATGTGGTCGGCAGCGCGGCGATCTGGACTGCCGAGCTGGCCCAGCTCATTTTCGGAGTCTATGCGGTCATCGCCGGCGGCTATCTGCTGGTCGAACGGGGGCACGTCAACGTCGATATCATCTATGGCCGATACAGCGCCGTGCGGAAAGCGCAGGTCGACCTGGCCACGTCGTTCCTGCTCTTTCTGTTCCTTGGGGTGCTGATCTGGCAGGGCACTGACATGGCCTGGGAGTCTGCCGCCAAGCTCGAGACATCCTCCAGCATCTGGGATCCGCAGATCTGGCCGGTCAAGGTCGCGATCCCGGTTGCCGGCGCCCTGTTGTTGCTCCAGGCCTTCGTGCGCGTCGCCTCGGATATCCGCACGGTGATGGGCATCGAGAACGATCCGGATGTGTTCGGCAAACAGGCCAGCGATGAGCCCTCTCATTGAACGGAAAGACTGATCGTGTCTGTCGAACTCATCACGCTTCTCTTCTTCGGCTCCCTCATCTTCTTCCTGTTCATCGGCACCCCGCTCACTTTTACGCTCGGGGGCATTTCCGTCATCTTCCTGTTCTTCACGATGGGGCCCGTGGGGTTCTACATCGTCGCGTCCAAGTTCTGGGACTCGATGATGAGCTTCACCCTCATCGCCATTCCCATGTACGTCTACATGGCGATGCTGCTCGAGAAGTCCGGCGTGGCGCAGGATCTCTACCGGATGATGCACGTCTGGTTCGGCGCGATCCGCGGCGGGCTGGCGATCGGCACCGTCGCGATCTGTGCGATCTTCGCCGCGATGAGCGGCATCAGCGGCGCGGCAGTGGTGACAATGGGGACCATCGCGCTGCCGCGCATGCTTGAACGCGGCTACGACAAGCAGCTTGCGGTGGGGGCGATCAATTGCGGCGGCGGCTGGGGTATTCTGATTCCGCCCTCGATCCTGATGGTCCTGTATGCGCTGCTGACCGAGGTTTCAGTGGGGCGGCTGTTCGCATCCGGCATCGGCCCGGGCATCCTGCTGTTTGTGCTGGTGTCGCTCTATATCGGCATACGCGCCTGGCTGCAGCCCTCGCTGGCGCCTGCCCTGCCGGTCGAGGAGCGCGGCGACTGGAACCTGAAGTTCAAGTCGCTCAGGGCGGTGTTCCTGCCGCTCTTCATCGTCGTGCTTGTGCTGGGTGCCATCTTCGGCGGCTTCGCGACGCCGACCGAGGCGGCCGCACTCGGCGTGTTCGGCGCGCTGGTGTCGTCGGCCGTCCATCGCAAGCTTTCGTTCGCGGTCCTCAGCGATGCCGCGATGCAGACGCTGAAGCTGACCGCGCTGATCATGTGGATCCTGTTCGCAGCCCACGCCTTCTCGACGGCCTATACGACGTTGGGCGCAAACGACCTGATGAACCATCTGATGACGCTGATCCCCGGCGGTCAGTGGGGCGCCCTTGCGTTCATGATCCTTGTGCTGCTGCTGCTCGGCATGGTGCTCGATCCGGTGGGGATCATGCTGATCACGCTGCCGGTGTTCCTGCCGGTGGTGCAGGCTTACGGGTGGGATCCGATCTGGTTCGGCGTGATCTTCATCATCATGATGGAAATCGGCTACATGACCCCGCCGTTCGGCTTCAACCTGTTCTACCTCAAGGCCGTGGCGCCTCCCGAAGTGACGATGCGCGACATCTATCTGTCGGTCATTCCCTACGTGCTGGTGACCTTCGTCGGCGTGCTGATCCTGATCGTGTTCCCCGAGATTGCCCTGTACTTCCCAAATCTGTTCTTCGGTGTGGCGAAGTAGCTCCCTTGCCGGGAGCGCGCCAGTCCACTGGCGCCGGCGGCGTGGCAACGCCGCCATCATGTTGTCTTGCATACACGCCGCTGGTCGCCCTCCGCTTCGCTGCGGGCGATGCGCCACTGGAGTGGCGCGCCCCCGGCAGGGAATCGGCTAGGCCTGGGTCTCGTTGAAAGCGTCGACGATTTCGCTTGCCGTGGCTTGCCAGATGCCGGGCTTGCGGGTGATGCGCTGCAGCGCTTCATCGAGGTAGCGGATGCGGTGGGCCATGCCGATCAGCCACGGATGCAGCGCCAGGCAGAACACCCGGCCGCCTTCGTCGTAGAGCGTGTCGAAGGCTTCTCCGACAATCGCCGGGTAGCGGGGCATGGCGGCGCGCCGCAGCCACAGGAGCTGCACGTCGTCCCATTCGGGCTGCGTCGGCAGCGAGACGAAGGGACGGTTCAGCAGCATGCGGTAGGGCTGGTCGTCATTGGGCCAGTCGGCGACGAAATCGAGGCCGGCTTCGGCGAGCAGGCGCGGCGTGCGATCGGACTCGCCGAAATCCTGGCTGTGCCAGCCCCGCGGCCGCTTGCCCGTGGTACGCCCCAGCGTATCGAGGGCGTCGCGGATGGCGGCGCGTTCCTCGTCCTCGCTCATCTTGCTGGTCAGCATGCGTGTGGCATGGCTGCCATGGCCGATGAACTCGTAGCCGCGCTGGCGGCACTCCTCGACAAGTCCGGGATAACGCCGGGCCGCGGCGCTGTTGAGCGCAACGGTGGCTCTGATGCCGTAGCGGTCGAGCACCTCGAACACGCGGAAGATGCCGACCCGGTTGCCATACTCCCGCTGGGTCCATGTCCGGTAATCCGGGTCATAGCTGCCGTATTCGCCGACGAACCGCGGATCCTTGTGTGAGCCCGGCGGCGCCTTCAATTCCCAGTATTCGATCGCCAGCATGACCCAGAAGGCGATGCGATGCCCCTGCGGCCATGCCAGCGGCGGCCGCCGGTCGATCGGCGCGAACGCGTAGTAGGGGTTGTCCATCACGCTTCGGCCCCCAGGTGTTCCCTATACCCGGCAAGCCCGTGCGCGATATACCAGTCGGCGATCTCCGCGCCGGTGGTGATCCACGCATCGCCGTGGCTGCGGATATACGCCAGCGCGCGGTCGAGGTGCTTCAGCCGGTGCGGCGCGCCCATCATGTAGGGGTGCAGCGCAATGCACATCACGCGCGGCTGGTGGGCGCCTTCGCGGTAAACGACATCGAAATGGTCGATGATCATCTGCGCGAACTCGGGCGCCTCGAAGGGCTGGCGATAGATCATCGCGTCGTTGATATCCATGGAGTAGGGGATGGTAACCAGGCTGCCGCTGCGCACGCGGATCGGGGTGGGCTGGTCGTCGTGATAGAAGTCGCAGTAGTAGGTGATGCCGGCTTCGGCGACGAGGTCGGGTGTGTTGGCGGTGAACGACACCGCCGGCGAGAACCAGCCGCGCAGCCGGCGGCCGGTCAGCCGCTCATGGATCTGGCAGCATTGCGCGATGGCCGCGCGCTCCTCTTCCTCGCTGTAGTTCCAGTGGTAGCGCGTGTTGTAGAGGCCATGGGACATGTATTCCCAGTTGCGCGCCTCCATCGCTTCGAGGATCTCCGGATACATCTCGATCACGGACAGCGACAGCGACACCGTGCAGCGGATGTCGTGCTTGTCCAGAACCTCGAACATGCGCCACAGGCCGACGCGGTTGCCGTAGTCCCGGCCGCCATAGCCGAGGATGTCGGGATGCGGCTGGCGCGGCCAAGGATTGCGCACGCGCACCTCCGCCGGCAGGTATTCGTAATGCTCGATGTTGGGCACCACCCAGACGGCAACGCGCGCCTCATCAGGCCACGTCCACCTTGGGCGCTCGACGATGGGTGAGTAAGAGAAGCGCTGTTCGGGATCGATCACGGGCTTTCTCGATGCATGGCGCGCGAAGGCTAGCACGTAAGCACGTGCACACCAGTTCGATACATGCCGGGGAGCGGCCTTGAGGTCGGCTGCGGGCCCTGACATAGTGCGCCCCTTCGACCCGGCGAGACTTACGCCAAGTATTTGATAGAGCGAGATTTTTTGATGCTGCCCGCCCGTACCGTCCTGCCTGGCACGAAGGCGCCGATCAGCGGCTACATCGCCGATATCCCGACCTCGCGGATCGGCGACGTTGCCGCGGTGGGCCGCGGCGATCCCGATGTGATTGCGCTGTGGTTCGGCGAAGGCGATCTGCCGACGCCACGCTTCATCTGCGATGCGGCCGAACGCGCGATGCATGCGGGCGAAACGTTCTACACCTGGCAGCGCGGCATCCCCGAGCTGCGCGAGGCCATCGCGCGTTACACGGCCTCGCTCTACAGGATCGACTGCGCGGCGGACCGGATCACTGTAACCGGGTCGGGCATGCAGGCGATCATCCTGACCTGCCAGGCTCTGATCGATCCGGGCGACAACATCGTGATCATCTCGCCGGTGTGGCCCAACATCGTCTCGGCGCTCAGCATCGTGCGCGGCGTCAGCAAGCCCGTGTTGCTGGAGCGCAAGGACGGCGTGAACTGGGCGCTGGATCTCGACCAGCTGTTCGGCGCGGTCGACGAGCGAACCAGGGCCATCTTCGTGAACTCGCCCAGCAATCCCACGGGCTGGACGATGCCTTCGGCGCAGCAGAGAGCGATCCTCGACTTTGCCCGCAAGCGCGGCATCTGGGTGATGGCCGATGAAGTCTATGCGCGCATTGTCTACAACGCGCCGCATGCGCCTTCCTTCCTGGAGCATGCCACGGCGGACGATCCGCTGATCGTGCTGCAGAGCTTCTCGAAGCCCTGGGCGATGACCGGCTGGCGGCTGGGCTGGATGACCTCACCGAACAGCTTCGGCGAGGAGATCGCCAAACTGCTTCAGTTCAACCTCAGCGGCTCGCCGGCCTTCCTGCAGCGCGGCGCGGTCGCGGCCATCGAGCAGGGCGATGCGTTCGTGAAGACGATGGTCGATCGCTGCCGGGCAGGGGGCGAGCTGGTGTTCCAGCGCCTGTCGGCGTTGCCGCAGGTGAAGGTCGCGCGGCCCGAGGCGGCGTTCTATGCCTTCTTCTCGGTCGACGGCATCGACGATAGTCTCGCGTTCGCCAAGAAGCTGGTGACCGACTATCGCGTCGGCATCGCGCCCGGCGTGGCGTTTGGACCCGGCGGTGAGGGCAATTTCCGCCTGTGCTTTGCCGCAGGCACCGAACGGCTGAGCACCGCCATGGACAGGATCGAGGCTGGCATTCGCGCCACCGTCAATGGTACCGGCCGCGCCGCCTGAGTTCGCACCATGTACGCCGCCATCGATGTACTCCATCTGCGCAAGGAGTACGGCAAGATCGTTGCCGTCGATGACCTGACCTTTGCGGTGTCGGGCGGCGCGGTTCTTGGCCTGCTGGGCGGTAATGGCGCCGGCAAGACAACGACGATCTCCATGCTGTTGGGCTTGCTGGTGCCGACTTCGGGACAGGTCAGAATCCTGGGCGAGGACATGCTGCGCCACCGCTTCCGGGCATTGCCGCGCATGAACCTGTCGTCGCCCTACGTGGATCTGCCGCACCGTCTGACGGCGCGCCAGAATCTCGCCGTGTATGGCCGCCTGTACGGCGTGGAAAACCTGCCACGGCGCATTGCCGAACTGGCGGACCAACTCGATCTGGCCGAGCACCTCGACCGGCCTTTCGGCCACCTCTCGTCGGGACAGAAGACGCGGGTGACGCTGGCAAAAGCCCTGGTCAACAGCCCGGCGGTGCTGCTGCTCGACGAGCCGACCGCTTCGCTCGACCCCGACACGGCCGATTGGGTGCGTACCTTCCTGAAGGACTACCAGCGCAAGACCGGCGCCACCATCCTGCTGGCGTCGCACAACATGCTGGAGGTCGAGCGGCTGTGTGATGACGTGATCCTGATGCAGACCGGCAAGGTTTTCGACCGGGGCTCGCCGGCCGACCTGATCGCGCGCTTCGGACGTGACACGATGGAGGAGGTCTTCCTGGACATGGCCCGCGGGCGCAAGCGCAGCGTGGAGGAACTGCGCAAGATGGAGCCGGTGCGATGATGCAAGCTGCCGTATCGCACGGATCGCCGTTCAGCCGCGTGGCGGCGCTGGTGCTGCGCCACTGGTACATCCTGCGCGGCTCGTGGCTGCGCATCCTCGAGCTTGCCTACTGGCCGGCCGTGCAGATGGTGATGTGGGGCTTCCTCAGCGAGTTCCTGTCGAAGCAGGCGAACTACGTGGCGCAGGCATTCGGCGTGCTGATCGCCGGCATGCTGCTGTGGGACGTGCTGGTGCGCGGGCAGCTTGGCCTGTCGATCTCCTTCCTTGAGGAGATGTGGTCGCGCAATCTGGGCCACCTGTTCGCAAGCCCGCTGCGGCCGATCGAGTTCGCGGCCGGGATCGTCACGATGAGCCTGATCCGCACCATCGTCGGCATGGTGCCGGTGACGCTGCTTGCCATCGCGTTCTTCGGCTTCTCTATCTACTCGCTGGGATGGCCGCTGCTGGCCTTCTTCTTCACGCTACAAATGTTCGGCTGGGGAGTCGGGCTTGCAATTTCGGGCATGGTGCTGCGCAAGGGGCTGGGCGCCGAAACCTTCGCCTGGGCGGCGGTCTTCATCTTGCTGCCCGTCAGCGGCGTCTACTACCCCGTCAACGTGCTGCCCGAATGGCTGCAGGTCGTCGCGTGGGCGCTGCCGCCCGCCTACGTGTTCGAAGGGATGCGCGACGTGCTGGCGCGGGAAGCGGTCAGGGTGGACCTGCTGGCTGGCGCTGTGGCGCTGAGCCTGGTGTACCTCGCCATCGGCTTCGGCATCTTCCTCTGGCTCTTCAACGGCGCCCGCCGCAAGGGCCTGCTCGCCACCCAGGGCGAATGACACCGCTTCATGGTGAGCTTGTCGAACCATGAAGCGGCTCGCACCGGCAGCCGTGTGACGCCTTCATGGTTCGACAGGCTCACCATGAAGGCTTTTTCGACGTCGTGCCTCGTTACGGCGCGTTGAGGACGGACTGGCAGGCCGCGGGATAGCGGGGCGGGCGGGGGCGGACCGGGGGCGTGGGGATCACGCGGTCCGGCTGCGGCGGTGGGGGACGGAACCAGTCGTCGAGCGCCTTGCCGCAGCCATCGCCCCCCGGCACGGGCGTCTGGCGCACGCATTCCGGGCTGTCGGCCGGGCAAGCCAGGCGCACGTGGAAATGCGCGTCGTGCCCGAACCACGGCACGATCTTGTGCAGCCAGCTCCGATCGCCCCGGGTTGTCAGGCACAGGTGCCGCTTGATCCACTTGTTGACGAAGATGCGCTCGACGCCGGGATATTCCGCTGCCATGCGCAGCAGCAGGGCGTGGCCGGCCTGCCAGACCGTGGGATCAATGCCAACCTCGTGCGGCAGGACGAGAGAGCGCAGCACCGGCTCCTCCCGCGCCTCGGCCGGCAGGCGCGGCTTGGGCGACAGCTCGAACCAAATATCGACGTCCAGGCCTGTCTGGTGGCTGGCATGGCCGAAGCCCATGCGCCCACCGCGCGGCTGCGAGAGGTCGCCGATGTAGACATTCGGCAGCCGGCTGGCGCGTACCTGCCGCCCGAACTCCTGCACGAAGCGGATCGTGCTGACGTGCCCCCAGTAGCGGTTGCGGCTGACCCGGATCACCTCGTAGCCGGCCCCTTCCAGGGGCAGCGGCACGGCGCCGCTGATGCAACCGCCGGCATAGCCGCCGATCACGCGCCCCGGGCCGTTGCTCGGCGTGTTGAGCGACGCGAACGTCAGGTCGCCCTGGGCCAGGGCGCCGGCGGGCAGGAGGAGAAGAAGCGCGGCGAGAACTACCCGAACTGTACGCGACATCATGGGTCACCTCGAGAGCCGGCATGCGGGCCATGCCGTTGCGACCTTTCACCAGTATAGCGCCTCGACTAGACTCCAGCCATGTCGGAGTTTCCCTCCTATGAGACCATCCTGCTGGCCCGCACGGCGGATGTGGCGCGCCTGACCTTCAACCGGCCGCACCGGCGCAATGCGCTGACCCACGCCATGATGCTGGAAATCGGCGACGCCATCGCCCGGGTGCAGGCCGACGAGTCCATCCGCGTGCTGGTACTGCGCGGCAGTGGCGGTTCGTTCTGTGCCGGCGGCGATATTGGTGCCATGGCGGATATGCCGCCCGCTGCCCCCACCGGCCAACCGGACCCGCTGGTGGCGCCATACCGCGTCTTCGGCGACGTGCTGACGGCGCTGAACAATCTGCCGATCCCGGTGATCGCCATCGTCGAGGGCCCAGCCGTGGGCGGCGGCTTCGGCATCGCCTGCTGCGCCGATATCGTGATCCTGATGCAAAGCGCGCGGTTCGGCATCCCCGAGCCACGCAGCGGCTTCATCGCATCGCAGGTCCTGCCCTTTATAGCCCGACGGATCGGCGAGGGGCCGCTGCGCGAACTGGCGGTGACAGGCCGCGTCATTGGCGCCCAGGAAGCAATGGCCCTGGGAATCGGCCGGCACCTCTGCGAAACCCACGATCAGGCCAACGTGGTGCTGCATGTGGCGATCGCCGATATCCGGCGGAACGCGCCGGCGGCGCTGGCGGCCGTGAAGCGTCTGGTTCTGGCCAGCATCCGGCAGGACGACGGCCAGGTACTGGACGACGCCGCGGCAGCGCTGGTCGGTCTGCTGCGGCGGCCCGACACCCAGGCGGGCATGAAGGCGTTTCTCGACAAGAAGACGCCGCCCTGGGCGGCGGCGCACAGCAGCGATCAGGCCGACGGTGAGAGGGAAGCATGACCCAGCGGGTGCTGCGCAATTATCGCCACATCGAGGTGCGGCCGATTGCCGGCGCGCTGGGCGCGGAGCTGCATGGCGTCAATCTGGCGCGCGAGCCCGATGACGACGTGATGACCGAGATCCGCCAGGCGTGGCTCGATCATCTCGTGGTGTTCTTCCGCGACCAGCAACTGAGCCCGGCACAACAGCTCGCCTTCGCGCGGTGGCTGGGGCAGCCGATGGAATACCCGCAGCTCAAGGGATTGCCCGATTTCCCGCTGATCACGCCCGTGGTGAAGCTGGAACACGAACGCACGAACTTCGGCGGCATCTGGCACTCCGATACGACCTACCTGGAGCGTCCGCCGATGGCGAGCATGCTCTATGCGCAGGAGATTCCGCCCTATGGCGGCGACACGGAATTTGCCAATCAGTACCTGGCCTACGAGATGCTGTCGGCCGGCATGCGCGCAATGCTGGACGGGCTGACAGGCATCAGTTCATCGCTCAAGGCCGAGGCCTCGCGCACCCGGGAGGACCGGCTGAAGGCAGCGGGCGAGGAACAGAAGACTCTGATCGCCGAGCATCCGGTGGTGCGCACACACCCCGAAACGGGCCGCAAGTCGCTCTATGTGAATGTCGGACACACAACCGGCTTCAGGGGCTGGACCGAGCGCGAAAGCCAGCCGCTGCTCGAATTCCTGTTCCAGCACCAGGTGCGGCCGGAGTTTACCTGCCGCTTCCGCTGGCAGGTGGGCTCGCTGGCGCTGTGGGACAACCGCTGCACCCTGCACAATCCCCTCAACGACTATCACGGCTACCGTCGCGTGCTGCACCGCATTACGCTCGCCGGCGACCGTCCGGCCTGAGCTCACAGCGGCGGCCAGCGCTCCATCCAGCGTTCGCTCGCTTCATACAACGCTGCGAGGCGGATCACCGAGGCGTCGTCGCGGAAGCGGCCGACGATATGCAGGCCGATCGGCAGGCCATCGCTGCCGAAGCCGCAGCACAGGCTGATGGCAGGGTGGCCGGTGATGTTGAAGGGCATGGTGTAGGGGAAGAGATTGCTGCGCAGTTCGCCTACGACCTGGCCGTCGATCTCGATGGGTTCGAACAGATCCTGGTCGATGGACAAAGCCGTGCGCGTCAGGGTCGGGGTCACGAACCAGTCGTAGGTTTCGAACCAGCCCTGGATGCGCCGGAAGATCTCGGCCCGGGCGAACATCGCCTTCTGGTAGTCGACCGCGCTCCAGTCGGCGGCCATCTGCAGCTGCCGCACCAGCGATGGCGTCATCCGGTTGCCACTGCGGGCAATCATGTCGCTGAAGCGTGCCCGCCACGTGCCGTGGTTGATCACCCGCCACACCGGCTCCATGGCCGGCAGTTCTTCACGCAGCTCGACCAGCTCGGCGCCCAGCGCGCGCAGCCGGTTCAGGGCTGCCTCGAACGCCGTCCGCACGTCACGGGCTACCGTGGTGTTGCCCAGCGTCTGCGACCAGAGGATACGCTTGCCCTTCAGATCACCTTGCGGCTGCGCGGCCGCGACATAATCCTGCACCGGCACGCCGATCGACCACGGATCGCTCGGATGCGGCCCGGCCATGGCCTGCATCTGAAGGGCGGTGTCCATCACCGTGCGCGAGATCGGTGTCACATAGGTGTAGTTGCCGAACGCATCCTGCACCTGGCTGTGCGGGATGGTGCCCAGCGTCGGCTTGATGCCCACGACGCCATTGCAGGCCGCCGGGATGCGGGTCGAGCCACCGCCGTCTGTAGCGATGCCGACGGGCCCTATGCCTGCTGCAATCGCCGCCGCCGCTCCGCCGCTTGAACCGCCGCATGTGCGGCTCTGGTGCCAGGCATTGCAGGAGCGGCCGAACAGGGGCGCATCCGTCAGCGCCTTGTGGCCGAACTCCGGGGTGGTGGTCTTGCCGATCAGGATGCCGCCCGCCGCCTTCATGCGCGCCGCCGCAACGGCATCTTCGGCCGGCACATTGTCCTGGTAGAGCAGGGAGCCGAAGGTCGTGCGCACGCCCGCCGTATTCACCAGATCTTTCACAGCGTAGGGCACACCATGCAGCAGGCCCTGCGCCTCGCCCTTCATCACGGCGTCCTCGGCTTGGCGCGCCGCTGCCAGCGCCTCGTCATGGCAGATGGTGATGAAGGCATTCAGTTTCGGTTGCAGCCGCTCGGCGCGCGCCAGCACGGCGCGCGTCACGTCAACGGGCGAAACTTCCTTGCGTGCGAACCTGCCGCGCAGTGTGTCGGCCGAGAGCTGCCAGAGTTCGGTCATGGCGTGTGATTCCGTCACGATGTACGAGACTTCCTGTCATTGAACCGTCGTGCAAGCGAATCGCGACCACCTGCGTCGTTGTGCTGGATTGCCGCCTGGTTCCGAACGTCCTTGACTTTTTGCGGCGCAGCATCCAATGCGGGTTGATGCTGCGTTGCACCATCCGAGGTGGTGGACCCTCCATAGTCGCGCGCCGCCCAAACCAGACGGAGAGATCAGTCATGACTTCATTCCAGGCTGCCGGGTTCCCCTTTGCCGGCACAGATATCACCAGGGTCTGGGTTGGTATCAAGCTTCCGCCCCTCAACGTCACGGCGCTCCTGGAGGCGCAGCGGAAAAATGCCGTGGCCCTGACGGCCGCCAACCAGATCGCCTGCGATGGCTTGACGAGGCTCGCCGAACGCCACAGCGATCTGATCAGGAGTACGGTCGACGAGTGCGGCAAGACGACCAGCGACGTCCTCCTGGCCGCGACCTCGCTTGAAGAGAAGGCCACGCGGCAGACTGACGCCGCACGACAGATCTACACTTCGGCCGTTGCCCGCGTCCGCGAACTTTCCGACATTGCGGTGCAGACCAACCTGGCGGCTGTCGACATTATTAATGCCCGCATTGCCGAAGCCTTCGACGAGTTCAAGGCACTGTTTGCGGCGGCAAGCCCGGCCGCGGTAAGCGATGCATCGCGGCAAACGCCCGCCATCGCCAAACCGCTCAACGTCACCGATCAAACAGCACCAGCATCGGCCGCGATCGAACCGGCGGTGACGCATGTCGCACCCGACGCCGATCCCTCGCCAGCCGTGGTCGAGCCAGAACCGATGGTATCCCCTGAAGCGCCCGTCACCGCCTCGCCGAAGAAGGCTCGCTCGAAGTCACGCCGGCGCCCGCCCGCGCGGTCCTAACCTTTGGCGCGCGCGCCAGATAGCCCAGTAGCGCTCGAGTCAAATATTATTGACCGACGGGGGGCTGGTATCGCTTCTCAATAAACGCCGGAGACCTACAAAACCTGCCAAGCGCTGCCGTCATTGCCTACCCAGCAGGCTGCGCGCTGCCAGGTTCTGCATCAGGGCGCCGGCGCCGAACGTCCAGGGGGCAATGGCGTCGCAGCGGTTGACACGGTTCATCAGCGTGCCGAGCCTGGGCGAGCGGATAACCACGAGATCGCCAATCGCATGCGTGAATCCGGCGCCGCCGGCAGTGCGCGGCTGGGTCGGCGCGAACAGCGTGCCGGTATAGAGCACCATGCCGTCGGGATACTGGTGATGCTGTCCCATCGCCTGTCGCACCAGCTCGGCGGGATCGCGGCTGATCTGACTGAGATCGCTCTTGCCCCTGAGATGGAACTGGTCGAGCCCCAGCACCTCAAGGGACACCTCGGCCTTGCGTACGTCGTCGAGCGAGAAGGTTTCATCGAACAGCCGGATGAACGGCCCGATTGCGGAGGAGGCGTTGTTGTCCTTTGCCTTGCCCAGCAACAGCGCAGAGCGCCCCTCCATGTCGCGAAGGTTCACATCGTTGCCAAGCGTCGCGCCGACAATGTCGCCCCGCGCATTCACGGCCAGTACCACCTCCGGTTCGGGGTTATTCCAGTCGGAGTCGACACGGATGCCGATCTCGACGCCGTAGCCGACCGAAGCCATCGGTGGCGCCTTGGTGAAGATCTCGGCATGGGGACCGATACCGACCTCCAGGTACGGTGACCACAGGCCTTTCTTGACCAGGGCCTGCTTGAGCTGCTCGGCTTGCGGTGAGCCGGGTTTCACGCGCGCAATGTCGGCACCGACCGCGGCGCTCAGCTCCTGACGCACGCTTTCGGCGCGGGCGGGGTCGCCCTTGGCCTGCTCTTCGATCAGCCGCTCCAGTAGGCTGACAGCGAACGTGACGCCCGCTGCCTTTACTGCCTGCAGATCGACAGGCGCCAGGAGGCGGGGCTTCGACTCGTCAGGCGGATTGGCGACAGTGTGGGCGACAATTTCCTCAAGCGTGCCCAGCCGCTCGCCCGGCGTGCCGCGCACCAGCGCCACCGGATCGGCTGCATTCAGCAGCACCGAGGAGGTCGGCGCGGCCCGCGTGATGTCGAACACGCCGTCTGCGCGGATCGCCACGAGGCTGGGACCGCCGGGCTGGCCCGCGGCAGCCGGCCGCCACACGCGTCCGATCAGCGTGCCCGCCACTCCGTCGTTCGGCAGGATTGGGTATTGGCGCCAAAGATCGGCGTCCGGCATGCGTTCCTCCCTGGCCGCAGCACAGTACATACACTGGACGGAGCAGACCGTAACGTGGCATCACGCGGCGGAATCCGCAGGAGTTCTCCCCATGGCCCAGCCTCGCATCAAGGGTGTGCTTTCCCCCGTCGTCACGCCGTTCCGGGCCGATCTCAGCCCCGATACCCGCCGATTCATCGCCCACTGCAAATGGCTGGTGAGCAAGGATTGCGGCCTGGCGGTGTTCGGCACCAACAGCGAGGCGAACTCGATGTCGGCCGGGGAGCGCATGGCGCTGCTCGAGGCGCTGGTGGCCGCGGGTGTCGAACCGGCACGCATGATGCCCGGCACCGGTGCCTGCTCGCTGACGGAAGCCGTCACGGTCACGTCGCATGCCACGAAGCTGGGCGTCTCGGGCGTGCTGATGCTGCCGCCTTTCTACTACAAGGGCGTAAGCGATGAGGGCTTGTTTCGGCATTTCTCCGAAGTCGTGCAGCGTGTCGGTGATTCGCGCCTGCGCATCTACCTGTATCACATTCCGCCCGTTGCCCAGGTACCGATCACCCATGCGCTGGTCGAGCGGCTGCTGAAGGCCTACCCGCAGCAGATCGCAGGGATGAAGGACAGTTCTGACGACTGGCCCCACACCAAAAGCATGATCGATGCCTTCGCGAAGGATGGATTTGACGTCTTCTCGGGTAACGAAAAGCCGCTGGTCGACAACGTGAAGGCAGGCGGTGCAGGCTGCATCAGCGCGACGGCCAATATCAATCCCGGCGCGATCGCCGAAACCTTCCGCAAGGTGGCGACGACCGAGGCGGAGGCGCTGCAGAAGAAGATCAACGACGTCCGCGGCGTGATGCAGGGATACGTGATGATCCCCGCCATGAAATACGTCATTGCCCACTATGGCGCCGACTCCGCCTGGAACCGCGTGCGTCCGCCGCTGGTCGAGGTTACCGACGTCCAGGGTCGCGCGGCGGTGGAAAAGCTTGAGGGCCTGGGCTTCACCATGCCAGGCCTGCGCCAGGCGATGGCCCAGGCGGCGGAGTAGGGGGAGCCTTACACCGGCGTGCGGCCGTGGCTCGTGCGGATCCGGAGGATCTGCACGGCGGTCGGCAGTTCGATCAGGAACTCGGCATCGCGCGGCAGATGGTGGATCTGTGTCGGGTCGCCGCCCGTAAAGACCGCCATCGACTCGACGGTCTCCCAATAAGACACAGTGACGAATTCGGTGCAGTCGGGTCGGTCCTCGCGCCAGGTCTGGACGCCCAGCGCCTTTTCGATCAGCGGTTTGATGCCGACCTCGTAGTTGTAGGCCTCGTATTCGTCCGCTCGTTCGGGCCGCGTGCGGCCACGCCAGATACGGACAATGGTTGCGCGCATTGCCGATGCGTTGGGCATGCCCACCCAAACGTGATGCCGAGTCTGTGGTTCCGATTGACGGACCGCACCAGCAGCACTATACAAAGACCATGACCGGACGCCGCCACCACTTCGGCTGGTATTTTACGTCGCTCCCATAGGCGGCGCTGACTGGTCATGACCACACGATGCCGCCGCAGACCGGCGGCATTTTCGTTTTGATGAAGGGCCTCCGGCCCGCGGCAGGACAGGAAGCCGCACGAGGAGGACCCGATGTTGAGTTCCGCGGAACGTACAATCGAAGCATGGCCGCCGGCCGCACTGGACATCCGGATTCGCGGAGCGTCCGTGCGCGATTATGAGGCGCTTTGCACGCTTTTCGAGGAGATGGACGCCGTGAACGAGGGGGATAGCGGCACGGAATCCGGCCTGCGCGAGCAGGTTGCAGCACTCCTGTGCGACAGTCAGGCGACCATCCTCGTTGCATCCACGAAAGGTGGCCTTGCGGCGATGGCGGTATTGCTGACCCGGTCTCCGTCCGGCCTTGAAGGCGCCGCCCCGCAGCGAGTTGTCGCCATTCGCGATTTCCTGGTTCGGGGGGACTGCCGCGGCCGGCGCGTCGGGCGGCGCCTGCTTGCCGCTGTGGTAGAGTGGGCCCGCCAGCGGCGCGCCACGCGTGTGGAGGTAGGCGCTCTCGATCCTGATTCGGAAGTTGCACGCTTCTACACGGCTTTCGGCTTTTCCGGTTTCCAGCAAGGCATGGTGCTGGCTGTCTAGCCATCTTGAAACAGCCGCTGTCGCTACCAGATTTTGACTGCCGGGGTCCGGCGCCGGGGGCGGTGGGCTACGGTCTCTTGATCGATTCCCGAACGACGATTGCGTTTTGACGGCCCAGGCCCGGGACATCAGCCATGAGGATCGCGCAGATTGCTCCCTTGTATGAAGCTGTACCGCCGGCTCTGTACGGTGGAACGGAGAGAATCGTCGCTTATCTGGCCGATGCCTTGGTCGATCTGGGCCACGATGTCACCCTGTTCGCCAGTGGCGATGCGCGTACGCGGGCCGAGCTGGTAGCGGTCCGTGATCGCGCGATCCGGCTGGACCCTGCTCCGCTGAAGTCGGACATGGCAGCTCACCTCGCGATGCTGCACGACGTCCGCAATCGGGCCGATAATTTCGACATCCTGCATTTTCATCTCGACCTGCTGCATTTTCCGTTCTTCGAGCACTTGGCCTCGCGCACGGTCACCACGCTGCATGGCCGGCTTGATCTGAAGGACCTGCCGGATGTTTACCAGCGCTGGTCGGAGTATCCCCTTGTTTCGATTTCGAAGCTGCAGCGCCGGCCATTGCCGCTGGCGAACTGGGTCGGCACCGTTCACCACGGGTTGCCGCTTGATCTTTGCCGACCGGTGCCGGAACCGAAAGGAGAGTATCTTGCCTTTCTCGGCCGCATCTCGCCGGAGAAGCGGCCGGACCGCGCGATCAGTATCGCGCGTCGCGCCGGTTTGCTGCTCAGGATTGCGGCCAAGGTCGATGCGGCTGATGTGACGTACTTCCGCGAAAACATCGAGCCGATGCTGGCAGGCCCCGGTGTGGAATTCATCGGCGAGATTGGCCAGCAGGAGAAATCCGGTTTTCTCGGCAACGCGCGCGCCTTGCTCTTTCCCATAGACTGGCCGGAACCCTTCGGCCTGGTGATGATCGAAGCGATGGCGTGCGGAACGCCGGTCATCGCCTGGCAGGGCGGGGCGGTGAACGAGATCATCGAGCACGGCGTCACCGGCTTTGTGGTGCAATCGGAGGTCGAAGCCGTGGACGCTGTCGCGCAGGTGCATGCGCTGCATCGCGCCCGGATCCGCCATGAGTTCGAGCGCCGTTTTTCGTCCCATGCCATGGCCAGCAACTATGTTGCGTTGTATAGGCAATTGCGGGGTGCCGAACTGCCGGAGCCTGTCGCGATGAAGGCAGCTTGAGCAGCATGGATCAGGCTTCCCAACCGGCCAGCGCCGCCGGCGAAGCCTTGCCGCCGATCGAAACCGCGCCGGTCGCTCGCGGCGCGGCACAGCACTATGCGCTGAAGCACGCCGATACATTCCTCGTGAATGATGCGTTCGGGAATATACGGGGCACGGGCGACGGCATGTTCCGCGACGACACCCGCGTGTTGTCGCGCTTCGATCTTCTGCTGGGCGGCCAGTTGCCGTCGCTGCTCGGCGCATCGATGAGCGAGGACAACGTCTTTTTCACCTCGCACGTCACCAACAGGCCCTTGCCGCCGCTTGGCGGACAATCCATCCCGGAAGGCGTTATCCATGCCGAGCGGGCCCGCTTCCTGTGGGAAGAGCGGTTGTATGAACGGCTGACCCTCAGCAACTATAGCGATTTCGACACCACGATTCCGCTCGCCATTGGATTTGCCGCCGATTTCCGGGACATGTTCGAGGTCAGGGGGGAATCCCGGCCGATGCGGGGCCAGTTTGTGCCACCGCAGGTGGGCCAGAACGCGGTCCTGTTGCGTTACGAGGGCCTCGATGAGCTGGTGCGTTCGTCTGCCGTAGCCTTTTCGCTGACCCCGCAGCGCCTGACGGCCGACACCGCGGATTTTACGCTGTTCGTGCCCCGCCACGGCTCGGCCGAACTCTACATTGAAGTGGGACCGGATCTCGCGGCGCGGCCGGATCGCGGCCGCTTTCGTGCTGCCGCGGCGCGGGCCCGGATCTGCATGCGCCGGCAACGCCGGCGGGGGGCCCGTCTCTACAGTTCAGGCCGGCTTTTCAATCAATGGATCGACAAGTCGCGCGCCGACCTCGCGCTGTTGACCACCGATCTGCCGACCGGACCTTACCCGTACGCCGGCATCCCCTGGTTCTCAACGCCCTTCGGCCGGGATGCAATTGTCACCGCCCTTCAGACCTTGTGGCTGGATCCGACGCTGGCACGTGGCGTGCTGACCTACCTGTCGCGAAACCAGGCGTACGAGACCTCCCGGTTTCAGGATGCGGCGCCCGGCAAGATCATGCACGAGACCCGCAAGGGCGAGATGACGGCCATGGGGGAGTTGCCGTTCCGGAAGTACTATGGCGGCGTCGATACCACGCCGCTGTTCGTCATTCTTGCTGGAGCCTTCGGGGCGCGCACTGCCGATCTCGATTTCATCGAGGAGCTCTGGCCGAGCCTGGAAGCGGCAATGGGCTGGATCGAGGAGCAGAGCGCCTCCAACCCTCATGGCTTCCTCGACTACGCGCGGGGTGCGGAGAGCGGACTGGCCAACCAGGGCTGGAAGGATAGCCAGGATTCGATTTTCCATGCGGACGGCAGCACGCCTGAAGGACCGATCGCGCTCGTGGAAGTGCAAGGCTATGTCTATGGCGCGCTCCGCGCCATGGCGGCCCTGGCCCACCAGCGCCACGACCTGGAGGCTGCCGCCCGCTGGCTGGCGCGGGCGCACACGATGCGCGAGGCCGTGGAAGAGCACTTCTGGATATCCGACCTCGGCTTCTATGGTCTGGCCATGGATGGACGCGGGCAGCTTTGCCAGGTACGCGCCTCCAATGCCGGGCACCTGCTGTATGTCGGCTTGCCGGCACGCCGGCGCGCGGCGTTGATCGCGGATCATTTGCTGTCGGCGAGCTTCAATTCCGGATGGGGCATCCGCACGCTCGCGCGCGGCGAAGCACGATTTAATCCCATGTCGTACCACAATGGTTCTGTATGGCCGCACGATACGGGACTCTGCGCTGCCGGCATGGCGCGCTATGGCCATCGCAGAAGGGTGGTGCAGTTGCTGAGCGAGGCATTCGAAGCGGCTGTCGAATTCGACATGCGGCTGCCGGAGCTGTTCTGCGGCTTCCGGCGCGCGCCCGGGGAATCGCCGATTGCCTATCCCGTCGCATGCCTGCCGCAGGCGTGGTCATCAGGTGCGCTGTTCATGATCCTGCAAGCGTGCCTGGGGTTGCGGATCGACGGCTGGAACCGCGAGATCCATATCGAGCGTCCGGCGCTGCCGCTTGGCATAGATCGCATCGCACTGCAGGGCCTTGCCCTGGGCAACGTGCGGTTTGATCTGGTGTTTCAGAGGGTCGGTGAGCGGGTAGTGGCCTTCAGCACGGGCGGTGGCGAAGGTGCGGTACGCATCCTGCACCACATCTGACGGTCGGTGCAGCCAGGGGAACTTTCATCCGGATGCGGCGTTTCGCATGGAACTCGCAAACTGCAGGGGTTCCCATGCGTGTGCTGTTCGTGCTCGGTATCGTGCTCGTTATCGCGGGAATAGCGGCGCTCGTGGTGCCGTACATCGTGGTGTCAGATACAAAGGAAGTCGTCGATCTCGGACCGCTGAGCATTGAGGCCAAGGAAGAAAGGGTGATACCGATTCCGTCGATCGCCGGGATTGCTTCCGTTGTCGCCGGGCTTGCCTGCATCTTCATGGCGCGACGCAGCACGTGACGCCGGGTATCAGTATCAGTTGACGCGCTTGTCGTAGCCCTTCCAGAAGGGTTCGCGCAGTTCCCGCTTCAGCACCTTGCCGGCGCCCGAAAGCGGTAGCGGCGAATCGCGAAATTCAACCGAACGCGGACATTTGTAGCCGGCGATCTGGCTTCGGCAATGCGCGATGACGCCTTCGGCCGTCAGGCTGGCCCCCTGGCGCGGCACGATGACGGCATGGATCGTTTCACCCCATCTCGCGTCGGGGATGCCGATTACAGCGACTTCGGCAACGCCTGGCATCAGCGAGATCGCGTTCTCGACTTCGGCCGAGTAGACATTCTCACCGCCGGAAATGATCATGTCCTTCAACCGGTCGACGATGAAGACGAAACCCTCTTCATCCATGTAGGCCGCATCGCCGCTGTAGTACCAGCCGTTCTCAAGTACGGCTGCCGTCTCGCCGGGCTTGTTCCAGTACCCCAGCATCATCATCGGTCCCCTGGCGGCAACTTCGCCGGTCGTGCCGCGCGGCACTTCCCTGCGATTCTCGTCCACGATTTTCAGCTCGGCCGTGTGTGCTGCAAGCCCGCACGACTTGATGCGGCCGGCATAGGGGCCATCCAGCGTCGTATAGCGTGGCGGCAGGAGGGTCAGGATCGGTGCCGCCTCGGTCATGCCATAGGCATGGATGAACTGGCAGCCCGGAAAGATCTCCAGCGCCTTGCGCAGGACGCCCTCGGGCATCGGTGATGCGCCATAGAGGATGTACCTGAGGCTGGACACATCGTATTCGCGCACCCGCGGGTGGTTGGCCAGCATGTTGATCATCGTCGGTACGTACTGGCCGTGGGTGACCTTCTCGCGCTGGATCATCTCCAGGCAATCAACGGGATCAAAGCGGGGGACGAAGACGTGAACACCGCCGCAGGCCGTGACGCCGAAGGTAGAGGCGCCGTCGGCCAGATGGAACATGGGGCCGGAGTGGATGTAGGTGGTTTCGCTGTCGAAATAGATGCCGGCGATGGCGTTCATCGCATTCCAGACGAGATTGTTGTGGCTCAGCATCACGCCCTTGGACTTGCCCGTGGTGCCGCCTGTGTAGAAAAGCCCCGCGAGGGTGTCGCCTCCCGCACCTGCGTCTTCCAATGCGGGGGCGGACACCAGCTCCTCGAAAGGTTTCACGCCCTCGGGCGGTTCATCGTCGTCGAGATAGAACACGGCTTTCACCGTCGGCATGCGACCAGCGAGCAGCGGCAAATGTCCTTTCATGGCGCCGTCAATGAACAAGGCACAGGCGCCAGCATCCTCCAGGATGTACTGGATCTCGGGCGCTGCCAGCCGCGTGTTTACAGGGACCATGGCCGCGCCCAGCCAGGGGATGGCGTACATCAGCTCGTAGTAGTGGTCGCTGTTGAGAGCGAGAATGGCGATGCGATCGCCGCGACGCACACCGGCGGCTGCCAAACCGCCTGCAATCCGGGCGACGCGTTCGGTGGTCTCAGTCCACGTCCGGCGACGAGTGCGAAAGACGGTCGAACCACCCGCCGGCCGGATCTGCTGCGCGCGGCGCAGCCCTTGTGTCAGGTACATCGGTGATCCCTTGACGTTTCCTGGCAACTATCGAGTTATGTTTGACGGGTACCGTCAAGACGGCCGTGCGGCGCCGATTTGCTACGCGGTATGCGCAAGGTCGCTGCTGCAAGTCATGGCTGGATACATTGCTGTATTGAATTCCACGATCGCGGTAACATCCTGATCGCTCAACGGAGGCCGGTATGCCCGACAATGTGACCCCAGCGTCCCAGGCGCCGGTGTTCAATCCGCTCGATCCGGCCTTCATCGCCGATCCGTATCCGACCTACCGGTACCTGCGCGAAACTGCGCCTGTGTTCCGGCTGCCCCTTGGCATGTGGGTGGTGAGCCGGCATGCCGACGTGGCGCTGATTTTGCGCGACAGGCGGTTCGGCAAAAACTTCGAAGGCAACCTGGTGCGCCGCTATGGACTGGACGCGATGCAGGAACGCGCCTTTGCCAGCCTCGGCCGCACCATGCTGGTCCTCGACCCGCCGGATCACACCCGCCTGCGGGCGCTCGTCACCAAGGCGTTTACAGCGCGCCGCGTGGAGGAGATGCGCCCGCGTATCGCCGCCCTGGTCGATTCCCTGATCGACCGCGTCATCGACCAGGGCCGCATGGACGTCATCTGGGATATCGCGCACCGCCTGCCGGTGATCGTGATTTGCGACATGCTGGGCATTCCCGAGGAGGAGCGGCAGCAATTCTTCGATCACTCCAGCGTCAACGGCCGGATCATCGACCCCGTACCGATGACGCGCGCAGAGATCGACGAGGCCAACGAGCGCAACCGGGAATCGGACGAGTACTTCGACAACCTGTTTGAACGGCGGCGGCGGGAACCGGGTGACGATCTGACGACGCTGCTGGTGCAGGCAGAAGAGGCGGGGGACCGGCTCTCGCAGGAGGAATTGCGCGCCAATGTCAGCCTGCTGTTTGCCGCCGGTCATGAGACGACGTCAAATCTGATCGGCAACGGCCTGCTGGCATTGCACCGCAACCCCGATCAGTGGACAGGGCTCACGGCGGATCCGGATCTGGCGGCGAGCGCCGTCGAAGAACTGCTGCGTTACGATTCATCCGTCCAGATGACAGGCCGCGCAGCACAGGAGGATATCGAAATCGGCGGCAAGGTGATCGCCAAGGGCGAAAACATCGTCTGCCTGCTGGGTTCTGCCAATCGCGACCCGGCGGCGTACGAGGATCCCGATCGCCTGGACATCACCCGCCAGAACGTTCGTCCGCTCTCCTTTGGCGGCGGCATTCACCATTGCCTGGGCGCCCAGCTTGCACGGCTGGAAGGCGAACTCGCGTTCAGGGCGCTGGCCACGCGCTTGCCCGGATTGCGCCTGCCCGATATCGACCGGCCGCAATGGCGCAACAATTTCACCTTGCGCGGATTAACGACATTGCCGGCGGCATGGAACTGAAGGAGCACCTGGCGTGAACGGCGAAAAGCCAGTGGTCATCGAGGTGACCCGCGGCGCGATCGTGGAAAGCCGTCACCTCGGGGCTGCCGCTGTCGTTGCTGCAGACGGAACGATCGCTGCGTCATGGGGCGACATCGATACACCGGTTATGGCGCGTTCCGCGATCAAGCCGCTGCAGGCAATTTCGCTTGTGGAGAGCGGTGCTGCCGACCGCTTCGGCTTGGGACAGATCGAGATCGCCCTCGCATGTGCTTCGCACAGCGGTGAAGCGCGTCATGTCGAGGCAGTACGGAACTGGCTGGCGAACATAGGTTTGTCGGAGAATGACCTCGAGTGCGGCGCACATGCACCAAGGTCGTTGCCGGTATTCGAGGCATTCATACGAGAGGGCGCGCGGCTCACGCCCGCGTTCAACAACTGCTCCGGCAAGCATACCGGTTTTCTCTCGACAGCCGTGCACAAGGGTGAGCCGACGCGCGGCTATATCCGGCATGACCATCCCGTGCAGCGGCGGCTGCTTGAGCTGTATGGAGAACTCGCGCAACTCGATCTGTCCCGCAGTCCTGCAGCGACCGACGGCTGCGGCATTCCGACCGTCGGCGTGCCGCTGCGTCACATGGCGCGCGCCATGGCGAACATGGCCGACCCTGCGCACCTGCCCGAACCGCGTGCCCATGCGATCCATCGTATTCGTGAAGCCATGAACGCCGAGCCCTTCTACACGGCAGGTACGGGCCGCTTCTGCACCCGCGTCAACGGTGCGCTCAAGGGCGTCGCGCAGGTGAAGACCGGCGCCGAGGGCGTGTTCTGCGCGATCCTGCCGACGTTGCGTCTGGGCGTTGCGCTGAAGATCTGGGACGGCACGGCACGTGCGGCCGAAGTGGCGGTGGCGGCGATCCTGCGGCACCTCGGTCTGATGACGGAGGCACAGTTCGACAACGTTGCAAGACCGCCGGTGTTCAACGTCGCCGGCCTGGAGGTGGGCGCAATCCGGCCCGCCGCGTCATGGCTGGGCACAGCCGCCGCCTAGGCCGACGCCGGCTGGCACCACAATCGCGGGCCGACCTGATGCAGCCGCCGGAGGCGTCCCCCGGCCTCCGGGAGCCTGCCTGTCGCCATTTCGGTGTCTGCGGCGGCTGCGCTGTCCAGCACTGGGCAGAACAATCCTACGTGGCCTGGAAAGCCGAGGCACCGGTTGCGGCCCTGCAGGCGGTGGGCGTCACGCCGGGCCGCATCCTGCCGATGCTACGCACGGAACCGGGGGCACGACGACGGGCGGATTTCACGCTTCGGCATAGCGCGCGCGGCGTGCTGGCAGGCTTCGCGCGCCGTGGCTCCCACGAGATCGTCGATCTGAAGGAATGCCCGGTACTGATGCCGGAGCTTGTGCGACTGATGCCGCGACTGCGGGCGCTCGCCGCCACCGTGCTGCCGCAGGGCGGGTCGGCCGAGGCTGTCGTGAACTGGACGGATACTGGCGTCGATGTCCTGCTGGTGCCGGGCGAGCGGCTGGTGCTGGATCTTGATCGCCGCACCGCGTTGGCCGACTTCGCGGAAGCGGCGGATGTTGCCCGACTGTCGTGGGGGCAGCGCAGGTCGGCTGAAACGGTCGTTGCACGCCGTGTGCCGCGGCTGCGCCTGGGCGAGGTCGAGGTCGAACCGCCACCAGGCGCTTTCCTGCAGGCAACGATTCCCAGCGAAGCAACCCTGCGTACCGCCGCACGCATCTGGCTGGCCGACGCCAGCCGCGTGGTCGACCTCTATGCCGGCATTGGCACGCTGTCTTTGGGACTGCTGCCGCAGCGCCGTGTGACCCTGATCGAGGGGGATCACGCCGCGGTAGACGCCGTCAAGGCTGGCCTGCGCAAAGCCGGTTTCGAGGGGGCGGGCAGCGGAGTCCTGCGCGATCTTGCGTCCGATCCGTTGCGCGCAGCCGAGCTTGATACGTTCGACGCCGCGATCTTCGATCCGCCGCGGGCCGGTGCTCCCGCCCAGGCCGCCGAGATGGCGCAAAGCCGGCTGCCGATCATCGTTGCTGTCTCCTGCAATCCCCGCAGTTTCGCCCGCGATGCTCGAAGGCTGGTCGACGGCGGATATCGACTGGAACAGCTCATGCCGGTGGACCAGTTCCTGTGGTCGGCACACGTGGAACTGGCCGCGTTGTTCCGCCGCTAGCTGACGGTTTCTCGTGTCAGGCCGTACGTCTGTCGCTAATGTCCGCCCGATTAGCGCAATCCGGCGGAGGGCAGGGATGTCGATGTTCGATTTGACGGGCAAGGTAGCGGTGGTGACGGGCGGAAGCCGCGGGATCGGACGCTCCATCTGCGAGCAGCTTGCTGCGCATGGCGCCAGGGTGGTGGTGTCGAGCCGCAAGCTGCCCGCCTGCGAGGAGGTTGTGGCCGGCATCAAGGCGAAGGGGGGCGAAGCCATCGCCGTCGCCGCCAACATCTCGGAGAAGGCGCAGCTCGAAAATCTTATCACGCAAGCCCGCAAGGCCTACGGCCGCATCGACATTCTGGTCTGCAATGCCGCGGCGAATCCCTACTTTGGACCGTTGTCTGGCCTGAAGGACGAGGTCTTTCACAAGATCATGCAGAACAACGTGCTGAGCAATCTCTGGCTGGTCAATGCAGTCGGACCCGAGATGGCCGAACGCCGGGATGGCGTCGTGATCATCGTGTCGTCCATCGGCGCGCTGGTCGGTTCGGCACATATCGCGGCCTACAACATGTCGAAGGCGGCGGACCTGTCGCTGGTGAAGTCGCTGGCCATGGAATGGGGCAAGCACAACATCCGCATCAATGCGATCGCGCCCGGCCTGATCAGGACGGATTTCGCGCGGGCACTCTGGGAGAACCCGCAGATTCGCTCGGCGCAGGAAAACAAGGCGGCGCTCAAGCGCATCGGCGAACCGGATGACATCGGCGGCGTTGCCGTCTTTCTTGCATCCAGGGCGGCTGCCTTCGTCTGCGGGCAGGTCATCATTGCCGATGGCGGCGTGATCGGCTCGGGCGCGGAGTAGCCGCGGCCCCGCGTTACTCGCCACCTCTTACAAAGGTTACTTCCGGGCCGGCGTCCAGACGCAGCGGCTTACCGGCCTCGACCTCGAAGATCTCCCCGTCGAGCACGAAGCCGCCCGTCATGTCGATCTCCACCTGCCGTGCGTTGACGCTGCGGTATCCGTTCATCGGTGTCGCATCGGCAGGGATTCGGCCGCGGAGCACGGGCAGGATAACCCGCGAGAAGCGGCGCGGCTTTGTTGCAACGGTTGTCAGGCGGATGGGACCGGGACCTGAGCCCCAGAACGGGAACAAGCCAAGAAGCAGGCGCTCCATGGTGCTGACGATGATGGCGAGGTAGTCGCGGCGCTCCTCGACAAGGCCATCATGGCGAATTTCGGCGGCTACGGCCCTGATCGGGTTGTGCCCGATCAACATGGGACCAATCAGCCCCATCAGGCCGGCCAGCGGCCCGGCGGCATCACGCATACCCAGCCGGTCCACCGACCGGCGGCTGATCATCGTCCCCTGATGGATGCCGGCCCCGCCGCCGAAGAGCCCGTACTGCACTCCGGGCCGGCTGTGGTGATGCACGGCGATCAGCCGGCGCCGCACCAGTCCCTGCTCAACGCGCCCCGTGCGCACCCGTTGCAGCAGGGCCGCAAGCTCTCGTGCGGGTTTGCGTGCTACGCCGACATCGTGGCCGATCATGTTGGTGGTGCCCCCGGGCAAGATACCGAGCAGAGGGGGCTTGGCGAAGAGGTGGTCGTTGAAGACCAGGCCGAAGACGTCCTGAAGCGTTCCGTCGCCGCCCGACACGGCAAGAATGCCGACGCCAAGCGTGCTGAACTCACGCATCACCGCCGCGGCCTCGGCACGGCTCGAGGTTTCGCGCGCGACGACCTCCGGCGATTGCCGCACCAGGTTCCGCAGCTCCTTCAACCCAGCCCGGTTTCGGCCGCTTCTGCGGTTGATCAGCACGCCGATCATCGGCTTTGCTGCGCCGGTTGAAAGGTGGGGCAGGGACATGACGCGCCTGTGCCCGTTTGTCAGCCCGAACGCAAGGTGCGGACGGCCGCGTCGCGCGCAAACAGGTACAGCAGAATGCGCAGCGCCTCGCCACGTTGCGAGGTCAGTTCGGGGTCCCGATCGACGATCAGGCGGGCATCATCCCGCGCGGCCTGGAGCAGATCGGCATGCACCGCAAGGTCCGCCAGCTTCATTTCCGGCATGCCGCTCTGGCGCGTGCCCAGCAGTTCGCCCGCGCCGCGCAGCCGCAGGTCCTCTTCGGCGATACGGAATCCATCGTCTGTTTCGCGCATGATCGCCAGCCGCGCCCTGGCCGTCTCTCCAAGCGGCGTGGCGTAAAGCAGGAGACAGGTGGAGGCTTCGGTGCCACGTCCCACGCGACCACGCAACTGGTGCAGTTGCGACAGTCCGAAGCGCTCTGCATGCTCGATGACGATCACACTCGCGGCGGGCACATCGACGCCAACCTCGATCACCGTTGTCGCGACCAGAATCTGCACGCGGCCCTCGGCAAAGGCCAGCATGGCGGCATCGCGTTCGCTGGCCTTCATCTGGCCATGCACCAGGGCCACCTTGCCGGGAAAATGCTGCGAAAGGCCGGCATATCTCTCTTCGGCTGCGGCAAGATCGCTAACCTCCGACTCTTCGATTAATGGACAGACCCAGTAGGCGCGCGCACCGGTGGCAAGCCTGCGGCCAAGGCCGGCGATGACCTCGTCCAGGCGTTCCAGGGCGATGGTCCGCGTGTCGACAGGCTTGCGGCCGGCCGGCTTCTCCGTGAGCTTCGACGTATCGAGATCGCCGTAGAAAGCCAGCATCAGGGTGCGCGGGATCGGTGTCGCCGTCATTGCCAACAGGTCGACGCCGATACCCTTGGCTGTGAGTGCAAGGCGTTGCTCGACGCCAAACCGGTGTTGTTCGTCAATGATCGTCAGGGCGAGATCCTTGAACAGGACATCATCCTGGACCAGCGCATGCGTGCCGACCACCAGGTCGATCCGCCCGTCCTCCAGGCCGGCAAGGATCTCGCGCCGTCGCCGGGCGGGCCCGCCCCCGGTTAGCAGGGCCAGCCGCACGCCCGCCAGGGCCGCCAGAGGCTCCATCGTCGCATGATGCTGGCGCGCCAGGATTTCCGTGGGCGCCATGAGTGCCGCTTGCTTGCCGGCTTCGACGGCATTGAGCATGGCCAACAGCGCCACGATGGTCTTGCCGCTGCCGACATCGCCCTGCAGCAGGCGGGTCATGCGGCGGGTCGCGGCCATATCGGCCACGATTTCCTCCACTGCGGTTCGCTGGCTGCCCGTCACCGCGAAAGGCAGGCCGGCCAGCACTTTGGCGCGCAATCGCCCCCCGCCTTGTACTGAGCGGCCGGCGGCGACGCGGGTGTGGTTGCGCACCAGGCTGATTGCGAGTTGGCTTGCCAGCAGCTCGTCATACGCCAACCGCTGGCGCAGAGGCGCCAGCCTGTCGAGATCACTTTCGGACTCGGGGTGATGCGCTGTCCTCAGGGCGGTCAGCCAGTCCGGCCATCCCTGTTGCTGTTGCCAGGCGGGATCGAGCCACTCCGGCAGCGCCGGCGCGCGCTCCAGAGCGGCTTCGATGGCCTTTCCCAGCGGCCGCGGCGAGAGACCTGCGGTGAGGCCATAGACCGGCTCGACGCGTGCGAGCTTGTCCCGTTCCGCGGGCGGCACGACATGGTCGGGATGGGTGATCTGCAGCAAGCCGCCATAAAGTTCGACCCGGCCACTGACCACGCGCTGCTGGCCAATCGGCAGAAGCCCCTGAATCCACGGAACACGGCCCTGGAAGAACACCAGCGACATTCGACCGGTGCCGTCCTCGCACCAGACGCGGTAGGGCTGGCGCGGATTGCGTGGCGGTTCATGATCGCTGACTGTGACCATGATGGTGGCGATCGATCCGGGCTGGGCCTCGGCTATGGTCGGCGTGTGACGGCGGTCGATGAGGGCATAGGGCAGGTGCCACAGCAGATCCACCACGTGCGGACCGGTCAACCGGACCACCAGCTTACCCAGCTTGTCGCCAATTCCCGGTAACGACGTTGGCGCCGCAAACAGTGGATTGAGGATGGGCGGGCGCATCAGTGCTGAGGTGGCAGAGCTGTCAGAGGTCGTTGAAACCACCGGCGTTTTTGCCTGCTGACAGGGTGCCGGTGGTCCTTTATACCGCAGCCCCTGCACGATCCCAGCCCGGCCCGGGGGATATCCGTGGCGGGGCGGGAGGAGGGCGATTCGGCCGGGGATGGCATGATGCTGGCAGCAGGTGATCCGCTCGATGTCCGCCGCCGGCGGCTGCTTTATCGCAGCGAGCATCGCGGCAACAAGGAGAATGACATCCTGCTGGGGCAATTCGCACGTGCGCATGTAATGAGTTTCGATGCCGCCCAGCTCGAGCAGTACGAGGCCCTGCTGGAAGAGAGCGACAACGACATTTTCGATTGGGCTGCCGGCCGCGCCCCGATCCCGCCGGAGAAGGACACGGCCGTGCTGCGCATGGTGCTGGCATTCAAGGTGCGCTTCTGATGGCCACTCTTCCGCTTGCCGAAGCATTGTCGCGCATTCATCACCGGCGGGCGCACTGGAAAGTGTTCGGGGCGCCGGAAGGTGCGGACGCCCTCATCCTGGCGGAACTGGCGCGTGGCTCGGGCGGTCGCGACATCCTGCATGTCGTCCGCGACGGTCACCGTCTCGAACGGCTTGAGGAAGCGCTCCGGTTCTTCGGCCCCGAGCGCGAGGTGCTGACATTTCCCGCATGGGACTGTCTGCCCTACGACCGGCAGTCGCCGCATCCGGACATTGTCGGTGAACGACTGGATGCGCTTACTCGTCTCGCGGTCGACAAGCCTCCCGGCACGCCAGCGCGCATCGTCCTGGCCTCCATAGGAGCACTGGTGCAGCGCGTGCCGAAGCGGTCCGGCTACGCCGGTACAGGCTTCTCGCTCAAGGCCGGTACCGCGGTCGATCTGTCATCGCTACAGGCATTCCTCGCCGACAATGGTTATGGCCGCAGCGAAACGGTGATGGAGCCCGGCGAATATGCAGTGCGCGGCGGGCTGGTTGACCTTTTCCCACCGGGTTCCGATGAACCGCTCCGGCTGGACCTGTTCGGCGATACCCTGGAGGCCATCCGCACCTTCGACCCCATGTCGCAGCGGTCGACCGGGACACGCGAATCTGCGGTGCTCAAGCCGGTGAGTGAAGTGGTGCTGACGCGCGATGCGATCGAGCGTTTCCGAGCCGGTTATCGCGAACTGTTCGGCAACGTCGCCGGACATGACACGCTGTACGAGGCAGTATCGGCCGGCCAGCGACACCAGGGCATGGAGCACTGGCTGCCCTTGTTCCATGACGGGTTGGACACCTTCTTGGACTACATGCCGGATGCGCTGGTGAGCCTTGACCAGCAGGTCGAGGAAGCGCTGACCGCCCGGCTCGATCTCATTCGCGACTACTATCACGCCCGTGAGGCAATGGATGCCAAGGGCACAAAGGGCGGTTTCGCCGGCGCTGCCGACTACCGCCCTCTGCCGCCAGAGCGGCTCTATCTGGACGAAAAGGAGTGGCGCCGGCGGCTCGCCGACCGAACGGTCGTGGCGCTGTCGAGCCTTGATGCTCCGGACTCAGCCGCCTTCACCGAAGAGCCTGAAAAAGCGGGAGCGAGAAACATCGACCTCGGTGGCCGGCGCCACGAAGGCTTCGCCGCGGCGCGCAAGGCGCAGAACGTCAATCTATTTGATGCGGTCGGCACACATATCGGCGAGTCCCATCATGCGGGGCGTCGCGTCGTGATAGCCGGATTCACCGAGGGTTCGACCGACCGGCTGCGCGCGCTGCTGCGTGACCATGGGATCGCCGCACCAACGCTCGTGCCCGACTATCGTACGGTACAGGGATTGCCGCTGGGCGCCATCGGCATGGCGGTCCTGCCTATCGAAAACGGATTCATTCTCGGCGGCCTTGAGGTCATTGGCGAAGAGGACATCCTCGGAGACCGGCTGGCGCGTCCAAAGCCCAAACGACGTCCTTCCGAGCGCTTCATTGCCGAGGCCTCGACACTTACCGAGAGTGATCTCGTCGTCCACCGCGAGCATGGCATTGGCCGGTATGAAGGCCTGGTAGCCATCGAGGTCGGTGGCGCCAGGCACGATTGCCTGCGTCTGGTTTATGACGGCGGTGACAAACTGTTCGTGCCCGTCGAGAACATCGATGTGTTGAGCCGCTACGGCGCGGCCGAAGGCCCGGTGGCGCTTGATCGTCTTGGCGGGGCGGGCTGGCAGACGCGTTCAGCCCGGCTGAAGCAGCGGATCCGCGATATGGCGGACAAGCTTATCAAGATCGCCGCCGAGCGGGCCCTCAAGCGCGGCGAGCTGATGGCGCCGCCGGAGGGGCTGTTTGACGAGTTCTGCGCCCGCTTTCCCTACGACGAGACCGACGATCAGCTTGCAGCGATCAACGACGTGCTTGAGGACCTTTCGTCCGGCAAGCCGATGGACCGCCTGATTTGCGGAGATGTGGGCTTTGGCAAGACCGAGGTCGCGTTGCGCGCGGCCTTCGTGGCGGCCATGACCGGCAAACAAGTGGCCGTTGTCGTGCCGACGACCCTGCTGGCTCGTCAGCACCACCGCACCTTCATCGAGCGGTTTGAGGGTTTGCCGGTGCGCATCGGACGCCTGTCCCGGCTGGTGTCCTCAAAGGAGTCTGCCGAGACCAGGAAGGCGCTCAAGGCGGGCGAGATCGATATTGTCATCGGCACGCATGCGCTGCTCGGCAGAGGCATCGAGTTTGCCGATCTCGGACTGTTGGTCGTCGATGAAGAGCAGCATTTTGGCGTCGCCCACAAGGAGCGCCTGAAAGAATTACGGGCCGACGTGCATGTGCTGACGCTGACCGCGACGCCGATTCCACGCACCCTGCAACTGGCGCTGACGGGCGTACGGGACATGAGCCTGATCGCGACGCCGCCTGTGGACCGGCTTGCTGTACGGACGTTTGTCACGGAAGTCGACCCAGTGGCGATCCGCGAGGCCCTGCTGCGCGAGCAATACCGCGGCGGTCAGAGCTTCTACGTCTGCCCGCGCATCGAGGACCTCGACGGTGTGGCTGCCAACCTGCGGGAACTGGTGCCGGAAATCCGCTTTGCCATGGCGCATGGCCGCCTGCCGGCAAGCACACTTGAAGATACGATGCAGTCCTTCGTCGAGGGCAAGTACGACGCGTTGCTGTCGACCAATATCGTGGAAAGCGGGCTCGACATTCGCAACGCAAACACGCTGATTGTGCACCGGGCCGACATGTTCGGCCTGGCGCAGCTCTATCAGCTCCGCGGCCGGGTGGGGCGAGCCAAGGTGCGCGCCTATTGTTATCTCACCGTTCCGCCAGGACGGGCGCTGAATGAGGCAGCCGCCAAGCGGCTTGAGGTGATGCAGACGCTGGACACCCTGGGAGCCGGCTTCCAGCTTGCGAGTCACGATCTCGACATTCGCGGCGCCGGCAACCTGCTCGGTGAGGAACAGTCCGGCCATATCCGGGAGGTCGGAATCGAGCTCTATCAGCAGCTTCTGGAAGAGGCGGTCGAGACTGCCCGGGGCCAGGCACGCGAAGCTGCCCGCCAGGCGGCCGACTGGTCACCTCAGATCAATCTCGGCCTGCCGGTGCTGATCCCGGAGGAATACGTCGCTGACCTGGGTGTGCGCCTCGCGCTTTACCGCCGGATTGGCGGCATTCGCAACGCCGCGGAGCTTGAATCCTTGGCGGCGGAAATGGTCGATCGCTTCGGCCCGCTGCCGGCTGAGGTCGAAAACCTGCTGCGTACCGTGGAGCTCAAGCTGCTCTGCCGCGCGGCCGGTGTCGAGAAGATCGATGCGGGGCCCAAGGGAATTGTCTTCGCGCTGCGCGACAACAGGTTTGCCAATCCGGACAAGCTCATCGGCTACATCCAGCAACGTTCACCGCTGGTAAAGGTACGGCCTGACCAGAAGCTGGTGCTGTTCAGGGCCTGGGAGGACGACCGCAAGCGGCTGGCAGGCGTCAAAACCATTGTCGGCGAGCTGGCCCAGCTCGCGGCGTGATCTCACTTGAGCGTCTGCAGATAGGCGATGAGGTTCTTCCGGTCGGCCTCATTGCGCAGGCCGGCAAAAGCCATGTTGGTTCCCGGGATCACCTTGCGCGGATTGACCAGATAAGGGTCAAGCGTCTCCGGCGTCCAGACGATATCCGCGTTCTTGTTGGCGCTGGTGTAACGAAAGCCTTCCACCGAGCCGGTCTTGCGCCCGACGATGCCGAAGAGATTCGGTCCCTGTTTGTTGGGGCCGCCCTGATCGACCGTGTGGCAGATGAAGCACTGGCGACGGAATACCTTCTCCCCTTCGGCAGCGTCTTGGGCGAGGGCGGTACCAGATGTCACGGCGACCGACGCGGCAAGAACGCCGGTCATCCACGCAGCACGCAAGTCCATGGCTTCCCCTCGGCGATGCAAGCTCGCTTGTGTCATACAAGGGTCTCAGCGGCGATTTCAAGCTAGGTGACGGGTTCCGCCTCGCTGAGGGTGGTCCCTTGCTGCTCTTCCCTGGCAACGAGGCTGAACACCTCGATGAACGCGGCCGGCGGCTGGGCACCGGAGATGGCATACTTGCGGTTGACCATAAAGCACGGCACGCCGTGAATGCCGAGCCGGCGCGCATACATGTCGGCCTGCACGACTTCATTGCGGATCTCGTCACTGGCGAGAAAGGCCCGGACCTCATCCCCATCCATGCCGGCCCGCACCGCACAGTGCGCAAGCACATCGAGATTGCCGACATCACAGCCCTCCTCGAAGTAGGCCTTGAACAGCGAATCGACGACCTGGTCCTGGAAGCCTTTCGGGCCAGACCAGTGGATGAGCCGGTGCGAGTTGACTGTGTTGGGTGTGCGTTCAATGCGGTCGAACTGGAACTCGATGCCTTCCTCCCGACCGCTCTCGGCAATGGCCCGATAGATCTGGCGCGGCCGGTCGCCACCACCAAACTTGGCGCGCAAATAGTCCTGACGCGACATGCCTGATGCCGGCATGTCCGGGTTGAGCTGGAAGGGCCGCCACGCGACCATGATGTCGCTGCGACCGCTTTCGGCGACGGCCTTTTCGAAGCGCCGCTTGCCGATGTAACACCATGGGCAGATGGTGTCGGAGACAATGTCCACAAGCATGGTCCGAGGCTACGCTTCTGTGCCGGCGCTGTCACCCCGTCATATCTGCGGAAAGGAAGTGAAGAAATGACGGCCAAGGTTCCGGCAATTGGGCTGCGGCCAGCCCGCGACGGCGACTTGCCGGCCCTGCGTTCCTTGCTGAGCCAGCTCGGCTACGACCTGCCCTGCGACGAAATTCGCCGGCGCCTGGCAGCCATCGGCATGGCGCCGGATCACGCCGTGTTTGTCGGCGAATCTGACGGCCGTATCGTTGCCTTGCTACACCTTTTTGTGCGGCCTGCCCTGGAGAAGCCGCTCGAGGCTGTGGTCCAGGCCCTTGTTGTGGATTCGGGGTGCCGACAGGGTGGAGTCGGCAGGGCAATGATGATGGCGGCAGAGCGCTGGGCGCAAGCCCGCAATCTGCGGTCAGTTTCGCTCAGCTCGCATGTCGCTCGGGAGGACGCGCATGCCTTCTATGAGGCACTTGGATACGTGCATGTGGCGACATCCAGGCTTCTGCGAAAGAGACTTTGAGCCTCGCTAGCTGCGGCCATAGTTGTCTTCGAAGCGGACGATATCGTCCTCGCCCAGGTAGCTTCCGGACTGCACTTCGATCAGGTGCAGCGGCTCTGTCCCCGGGTTCTCGAGGCGGTGCTTGGTGCCCAGAGGAATATAGGTGGACTGGTTTTCGTACAGTTCGAACATGTCGTTGCCACGTGTAACGCGCGCAACGCCGCGCACGACGACCCAGTGCTCCGCACGCTTGTGATGCTTCTGCAGGCTGAGCGAGCGCCCGGGCAGCACGGAAATATGCTTCACCTGGTGGCGATCGCCGGTTCCGATTGTCTCGTAGTACCCCCAGGGACGGAATACCCTGAGGTGCGTCGTCGATTCACTGCGCCCGGACGCCTTCAGCTTCTCGACGATGCGCTTGACGTCCTGGCTGCGGTCGCGGTGTGTCACGAGCACCGCATCGCCCGTAGCGACGATGATGAGGTCCTCGATGCCAAGCGTTGCCACCATCACACCGGCGTCGGCGCGCATATAGCAGCCGCGCGTGTCCTCGGAAAGAACATCGCCGACCGCAACATTGCCGTTGGCATCGGCGACACCTTGCAGGCGCAGCGCCTCCCACGAGCCGACGTCACTCCAACCCATGTCGACAGGTACGACGGCGGCGCGGGCTGTATGCTCCATGACGGCGTAGTCGATCGATTTCGCGGGAGACTGGCCGAATGCATCGTCGTGCAATCGTGTAAAATCAAGATCGCGCCTCGCGGTCGCCACGGCCGCGGCGCAATGCTTCATTATGGCCGGCTCAAACCGCTTCAGCTCTTCGAGCCAGGTATCAGCGCGCATCAGGAAGATGCCGCCATTCCAGAAGTGTCGTCCGCTGTCTACGAACTGGCGGGCGCGGTGCGCGTCTGGCTTCTCAATGAACCGCGCCACGGCATGTACGCCGGGGACATCATCGATCGCCTCGCCGATCTCTATGTAGCCATATCCGGTTTCCGGCGAGGTCGGCTTGATGCCGAAGGTGACAAGGCGGCCGCCTGCCGCAGCGGCAACACCTGCGTCGATGGCGGCACGAAATTCATCGGGCTGCCTGATGGCATGGTCCGACGGCAGAACCAGGATCAGCCGCTTCGGCTGGGTCGATGCAGCCAGAAGCGCCCCTGCCGCCACGGCTGGCGCGGTGTTCCGTGCGACAGGCTCCAGCACGGTCGCAGCCGGTTCGATGCCGATCTGGCGCAACTGCTCGGCGACGAGGAACCGATGCTCGGCATTGCACACCACGATGGGTGGCAGAAAGCGGCCAGGGTCGGCCACTCGCATTGCTGTGAGCTGGAGGAGGGACCTGTCGGCCGTGAGCTGGATGAACTGCTTGGGCCAGGCCTCGCGCGAGAGAGGCCACAGCCTGGTTCCGGAGCCTCCCGACAGGATGACAGGCTGGATCAGCCCGCCCGCCGTAGCCCCGGTCATCGCTGCCTCAACCCGCCGCCGCCAGCCGCGGCGCGCGATTGGCCCGCGACTCGCGGCCCGAGACGATCTCGTCGTAAATCCAGCGGTAGGTCTTCTCCATGCCGTCCTGCAGACGAACCGAGGGTGCCCATCCCAGCACCTGCTGGATGAGCGTATTGTCGCTGTTGCGGCCGCGCACACCCTTGGGCGCGCCGAGATTATAGCGCCTTACAAGCTTCACGCCCGCAATCTTCTCCACGATATCGACGAGCTGGTTGATGCTCACGAGCTCGTCGCTGCCGATGTTGAGCGGCTCGTTGATGTCGCTGCTGGCGAGGCGTGTGGTACCGACGAGGCAGTCATCGATATACATGAAAGAGCGCGTCTGCTCACCGTCGCCCCAGATCTCGATCTCGTTGCGCCCCGAGAGCTTCGCCTCGATGACCTTCCGGCACATTGCCGCCGGTGCCTTTTCGCGCCCGCCGTCATAGGTGCCATGGGGACCGTAGACATTGTGGTACCGCCCGATCCGGGTCTTCAGTCCGTAGTCCTCCCGGAAATGCCGGCACATGCGTTCGCTGAAGAGCTTTTCCCAGCCGTACCCGTCTTCAGGCATGGCGGGGTAGGCATCCGCCTCCTGGAGAGCCGTGACATTGGCGTCGGTTTGCTTGTCGGCGGCGTAGACACACGCAGAGGATGCGAAGAAGAACCGCTCGACTCCGCAATCCTTGGCAGCCAGCAGCATGTGGGTGTTGATCAGCACTGACAGCATGCACTCTGCCTTGTGCGTTTCGATAAAGCCCATGCCTCCCATGTCCGCCGCGAGATTGTACACTACGCGTGCGCTACGGCTTGCCCGGTACGCGTTCTCGCGCAGGCTCAGATCGAGCGAGAGGCAATCGACGCCCGGATGGATCTGGTACCATTCGTCGAGCGGCTTGCAGTCCACGGCGCGTAGCCGGCCATGGCCCAGCGTACGCTGCAGGTAGCCGACAAGATGGCCGCCGATGAAGCCCCCGGCACCGGTTACCACAACCAGGTCATCCTTGTGCATACCCGAACCTTCTCGCGAGCGCCTGCTGGGCGTGATGAAGCTGTAGTCTTTTCATACATTTGCGAGCATGTCGCAAATCTATTTCATCCAGTTCGGAGTGATCCGTCAGGTCATCGCGGGACAGGCTGCGTTCAGCACTGCCTCAAAACGATCGCCTATGCGCGCGATGTCAAACGCTCGCTCCGCGTAGGCCCGGGCGGCCGCACCGAGGGCCATACGGCGCTGGCGATCCGCCACCAGGCTGCGGGCGGCGGCGACAAATCCGCCGGTATCGCCAGGCGCCACGACAAGCCCTGCGTTTTCCCTGCTGATCGTGCGAGCCGCAAGGTTCTGAAGCGGCATCGACACCAGTTGCGCTTTCCCCGCGCATAGATTGGTCAGCACCTTCGAGGGCACCGAATAGATCCCTGCGTCCTGCTCCAGAATGGCCATCAGCACGTCAGCAGCACCCAGCATGTCGGGAACACGCGCAAACGGCTGGAACGGCAACAGGATGAGATTGGCAAGGCCGCGTTCGCTCTTGCGTTCAGCCAGCCAGGAGGCCCCCAGACCTTCTGAAACCACGACAACGGCAATTGAAGGATCGCCGCGAAAGGCTTCTGCCAGGGCCAGCAGGAGCTCGGGGTTGTGTTTCAGGCCCATAGTGCCGGAGTAGAGCAGCACCAGCTTGTTGTGCAGGCGATGTTCGCGAGAGAAAGGATTGTCCTTGGGCTGCTGCGGCAACTCATCGAGCGGCGACCAGTTTTCGATGGTGGTGAGGCGGCCTTCCGCCACGCCCCATGCACGCAGCAAGGGCAGGAAATCGTCTGTGATGGCCACGACCTGGTCGCTGCGGCGCAGCAAGCCGCCTTCCAGGCGGCGATAGTGCCAGGCGACCGGCGCGCTGAGGGGACCCAGCCTGTTGCCCAGGATGCGCGCAACCGCCTCGGCGTAAATATCCTGCACCCAGAATACAAAGCCGACCTTGTGTGTGCGGCACCAACCCTGAGGTGCCAGCAGGGCATCCGGGGGCGTATTGCTCATCAGGGCAACGTGCGGGCGAAAGGCCTCGATCTCTCGCCTCAGCAACCCCCCGTAGTGGCGTTCCTGTAGAAATCGCTGCCAGTAGCTGTACTTTGCGAAAGGCCGCCCGGGATCGATGGGGCCGACCTGGAATCCATCCGGATCGCCCGGGCGGCGAGTCAGACTGCCTCGTGGCGTCTGGAACACGGCGGAATAGAGGTGTCGGACGGTATGTCCGCGCCGGGCCAGTTCGCGTGCTAGCTGAACCTGGAAGGGGTGGCCCGAGTTGTCGTGCAGCAGGATGCGCATCCGCTGTCAGTACGCGTTCTTGCCACGGAGAACCGCAAATACGGTCATGAGCACGATCTTGATGTCGAGGAACAGCGACCAGTTCTCGATGTAGTACAAATCGTGGTCGACGCGCCGGCGGATCTTCTCAATGGTATCGGTTTCGCCGCGCCAGCCATTCACCTGGGCCCAGCCGGTCAGGCCCGGCTTGACGCGATGACGGGCGGCGTATTCGGCAACCGCCTCTTCGAAGAGGACATTCTCGGCCCGCGTGCCGATGGGGTGAGGGCGGGGACCGACGACCGACATGACGCCGGAGAGGACATTGAAAATCTGGGGCAACTCGTCGATCGAGGTGCGCCGGATGATGCGCCCGACTCGCGTCACCCGCGGGTCGTCAGCCCGTGCCTGCACGGGGGCAACGTCGCTGCAATCCTCGACATACATGCTACGGAACTTCCAGACGTGGATCTTTTGGTTGTTGAAGCCGTAGCGCGTCTGGCGAAACAGAACGGGTCCCTTGCTGTCGAGCTTGATGGCAAGGGCGGTAAGCACCATCACCGGCGAGAACACGGCAAGCATCAGCAGCGCCAGGACGACGTCTTCAAGCCGCTTCAGCAGTAGCTTTTCCTCGGACAGCGGCCGGTCAAAGACGTTCAGAACCGGAACGGAGCCGAGCTGGCTGTAGGAGCAATGGGCCAGGCGGAACCCGATCATGTCCGGGGCGAGACGAATGTCGACCGGCAATTCCCAGAGTTTCTTCAGCACTCTCATGACGCGCATTTCCGCCGCCCAGGGCAGGGCGACGACGATCTGATCCACCGGCCTCTGGCGGGCATAGGCGATCAGGTCATCGACAGTGCCGCGAACACGCACGCCGTGGATGGGTTCGAGCGGCCGGGAAGCGCGCTCATCCCAGACACCAATGATGTTACAACTTCCATCGCCCTGCTGGCGCAGATGCTCTACCAAGCGCCGGCCGTGCGGCCCGGCTCCAACCACAGCCACGTCGCGGGTCAGCTTGCCCGCAGCAATCCAGCGGCTGAGAACGCCGAACACTGCAAAGCGCAGCGCAATGAACAGGCCGAGGCTCCAGAAGTACCACAGAATGGCCCAGCCGCGCGGGAAGTTCGATGAAACCTTGGCGGCGAAGGCTGCCAACAGCAAAACTGCGACAACCCCGGTCCATCCGATCACTACGCGGCCAGCCTGGGCAGGTACATTTGACAGGCGGCGAATGGAGTAGAGGTCCAGCCCGGAGAACAGGTTACCAACCAGCAATGCGCTGGCTGCCATTGCCAGGAAATACTGGCTATTGAAGTTGTCGAAGTGTTCGGGAAGCCACGCGGCGATGGCGACCCATGCCACGACGGCCGGAATCGCCATATCGAGCAACCGTACAGCCCACAGGAGTTTCTTCTCGGACAGGGCCTTGGACTGGTCCATTACTCATACCGCAAGAGCACAAACATTTCTTGCCGACCGGCTGCTGAAAACCGGTCGGAACCGCAAGGGGGATTTGGCAAGGATTGGTCGTTGCAGCCTTATAGAGCTGAACGACCTCCAAAGTCAATGCGCTCGCCATGAAATTGCAGCACGTGCGGCGATAAGAAATTGGGCATTTTCAATATATTATATGCGTTTGTTAATGTTCTGAGGAAGGTAAAATCTAATCCAAAATGGGACTAATTTGGCGTGAACGCTTGATCAGTAATGTGGAACACATCACCTTCATCCAGAGCGGAATGACGCGCGCTGTTCAATACTGGCATGCGCATCTCATCTGGCTCGGAAGCCCGTACAGACCGGAAGGCAATGGATCTGAACGAAATCACGCCGGTCATACTGACCTACAACGAAGCACCGAACATCGCCCGCAACCTTGAACGGTTGCGCTGGGCGCGTGAGGTGGTGGTGGTAGACAGCGGCAGCCAGGACCAAACCCAGGCACTGGTGGCAACCTTTCCCAACACGCGCCTCATCGTTCGTCCGTTTGACAGTCACGCCAGGCAGTGGTCCTTCGCGGTTCATGAAGCCAACATCGCTACGCCCTGGGTACTCAGGCTGGATGCAGACTACATCGTACCCATGGCCACTGTTGAGGAGATCCGCGGGCTTGCAGCAGGCGACGACGTCGGGGGCTATCGCGTGGCCTTCGACTATTGTATCGACGGCCGGCGTCTGCGCGGTTCGCTCTATCCGGAATTGCCGGTCCTGTTTCGGCGCGATCGTGTCAGCTTCGTTCAGGATGGGCATACCGAGCGAGCGAAGGTGACAGGGACAATTGGCAGGCTGCTTGGCCGTTTCGAGCACGATGATCGCAAAGGGTTGGATCGGTGGCTGTCATCGCAGTTCCATTATCAGAGACGCGAAGCCGAAAAGCTGCTTTCAACGCCCTGGGAACAGCTTCCGTGGGCAGACCGTATCCGCCGCACCCGCGTGCTGGGGCCGCCCCTCGTCCTGCTCTACTGTCTGTTCGGACGGGGCCTCATCCTCGATGGCTGGCCAGGGTGGCAGTACGCCTTGCAGCGTACGACCGCGGACATGATCCTCTCGATGCTGTTGATCCAGCGTACAATGTCAGGTGGCCCGCGGGAGTCTGACCGTCTGCCATGACCTACATTCTCGGTCTGAACGCCTTTCACGCGGATTCCGCGGCCTGCCTGGTAAAGGACGGCGAGCTTGTCGCTGCCGTGGAGGAGGAACGCTTCAGGCGCATCAAGCATTGGGGCGGGTTTCCCAGCGAGGCTATTCGATATTGCCTGAAGGAAGCTGGAATCGCGCTTGACCAGGTAGGCCATGTAGCGATCAACCGCGACAGCCATGCCAATCTATGGCGCAAGATCGCCTATGTCGTCGCGAAGCGGCCGAGCCTGGATCTGGTCCTGAGCCGGCTGCGCAACCGGCAGCAATGGGCCGACGTACGAGCCCAGCTCGCCTCGACGCTGCCCGACATGAAGTTTGGCGGCGAGGTGCACCAGGTGGAACATCATCTGTGCCATCTTGCGTCGGCATTCCTGGTGTCGCCGTTCGACAAGGCAGTGGCCGTTTCGGTGGATGGCTTTGGCGATTTTGCCAGCGCTTCATGGGGAACGGGCAACGGTACGGCCCTTTCGATCGATGGCCGTGTGCATTTTCCCCATTCGCTCGGCATCTTTTATGAAGGGATAACCCAGTTCATAGGCTTTCCGCACTATGGCGATGAGTACAAGGTGATGGGTCTCGCGCCGTACGGCGAGCCGGCTTACCTCAAGCAGATGGAGCAGCTCGTCCGGCTGAAGGATGACGGTACCTTCGCGCTCGACCTGCACTACTACACACACGCACGGGAAGGCTCGAAATACGAGGTGCGCGACGGCATGCCGTCCGGCGGACGTATCTGGTCGCCTGCCATGGCCGAACTTCTTGGACCGGCACGCGGCAAGGAAGAGCCGCTGGAGCAGCGCCACAAGGACATCGCCCGCTCGGCGCAGGCCATGTACGAGAAGGCCTTCTTTAACCTGTTGGCCGCGCTGCACCGGCGATATGGGCTGGATGCCGTCGTGCTTTCGGGAGGTTGTGCGTACAACTCGGTCGCCAACGGCAAGCTCTACGAGGACTCTCCCTTCAGGAATTGCTACATCCAATCGGCCGGGGGCGACGCAGGAGGGGCCATCGGGGCTGCATTCCATGTATGGCATTCACTGCCCGAATCGCGCGATGTTCCCCGCCACTTCGTCATGGACCATGCCTATTGGGGGCCATCAGCCACGACGGAAGAAATCGATGCGGCCATAGAGACGCGCCGGGCAGACATTGACGCCGCCGGCTGCAGCGTCGAAACAATCGACGACGAACACGAACTCTGCCATCGCACCGCGGCGGCCATCGCCGACGGAAAGGTGATCGGCTGGTTCCAGGGGCGGCTGGAGTGGGGCCCCCGCGCGCTCGGCAACCGCTCGATCCTGGCCGATCCCCGACGTGCCGATATGAAGGATATCCTGAACCTCAAGATCAAGCGCCGCGAGTCGTTCCGGCCCTTCGCACCGTCGATCCTGAGGGAGGCCGTGGTCGACTGGTTCGAAACCGACGACGACGTGCCCTTCATGATGCAGGTGTTCCGTATCCGCCCGGCCCGGCGGGTCTCGATCCCGGCGGTGACACATGTCGACGGGACTGGCCGGTTGCAGACAGTTACCGAGAAAGGCAATCCCAGATACCATCGCCTTATCACCGCCTTCGGCGCCCTTACCGGTGTGCCCATCGTTCTCAATACCAGCTTCAATGAGAATGAGCCGGTGGTTTGCAAACCCGAGGAGGCACTGGACTGCTTCCTGCGGACGCGAATGGACGTGCTCGTCCTGGGCGACAGGGTTATCAGGCGCCCGGACTGACAATCCGCCAAACTCCAATCTGGACCAGTTGAGCAGGGCAGAGGGCCGGCGAATCAAATACATAGGTCGGGCTGACATCAACTTGGAAGCTCGCGATGGCCAAGGCGTTGGTCCGGATGTTCTTCTCCTGGCGGTTCGCGACCTTTCTCATTTTCGGCGGAATCGCCGCCCTCGTTAACCTGCTGGTCGGACGTGCGCTTTACACACTGCCAGGGCCGGCCGCGCTCCTGCCGTTCTGGATGGCCGTCCTTATCGGGGCGGCTTCGGGTCTGCTGGTCAATTTCGGCCTGAACTACGCTTTCAACTTCCGCTATCGCGGACGATCTGCATTCGCGCAGTTGCGCACCTTCGTGATCGTCGCACTTGGCGGCGTGGGCCTGACCGCGCTCTTGGCGTCCGTGCTGCTGGGACTGGCGCACTGGGCCGGGCTAACCGAGGGGCTGACACTCTTGGGCTGGCATCTCTCCACGCCATTCCTGTCGCATGCAGGCGCCACGGCACTTGTCACCTTCTACTCATTCGCGGGTCACAGCGTGTTCTCGTTCAACGCAGGCCTGCGTGCCTTCGTGACGAGAATGCCCAGCCTCATTCCGTCGTTGCGGAGAGTCGCATGAGCAGCTTCAAGCCGTCCGTCATCTGCATCGGGGCCGGCCCTGCCGGGCTCACTGCCGCCTGGCATCTCACCAAATCGGGTGTGCCTGTTACGGTGCTTGAGCGTGATCCGGTCAATGTCGGTGGTATCTCGCGCACCGAGAGCTACAAGGGATTTCGTTTCGATATCGGCGGGCATCGCTTTTTCTCGAAGTCGGCCGAAATCGAGGCGCTGTGGCAAGAGATCCTGGGCGACCAGTTCATCGACCGGCCGCGCAAGTCCCGCATCTTCTATCGTGGCAAGCTGTTCGACTATCCGCTGCGTGCGGTCGATGCGCTGCTGAAGCTCGGAATCCTGGAGTCCTTTCTGTGCATGGCATCCTATGCCAGGGCACGGCTGATGCCGACGGCCGCGCCGAAGAACTTCCAGGAATGGGTCACCAACCAGTTTGGGGCCCGGCTCTTCGGCATCTTCTTCAAAACCTACACCGAAAAGGTGTGGGGCATGAAATGCAGCGAGATATCGGCCGACTGGGCCGCCCAGCGCATCAAGGGCCTGTCGCTGGGCAAGGCCGTGTGGCACGCGCTGGTGCCGAAGAAGCTCGCCAGCCGGGGCGAGACGGTGAAGACCTTGATCGACAGCTTCCGCTATCCCCGGCTGGGGCCCGGCCAGATGTGGGAAACTGCCGCCCGGAAGGTGGAGGAGCGCGGCGGCAAAGTGCTGCGCGGGCATACAGTGACCGGCGTGGCGCGCGATCTCTCAGGAAAATGGACCGTGACCTCGGTCGATGCCGATGGCAGGCAGCACCGCCTGGAGGCAGACCACGTCATCTCCTCGGCGGCTATCCGCGACCTGGTCGCAGGCCTCGAGCCGGTGCCGCCGGCCGCCGTGCGCGCTGCCGCAAATGACCTCAAGTACCGCGATTTCCTGACCGTGGCGCTGGTAGTGAAGGATCGCGGCCGCTTCGATGACAACTGGATCTATATCCATGAGCCGGGGGTGCAGGTCGGACGGATCCAGAATTTCAAGTCGTGGTCCCCCGAACTTGTTCCCGACCCGGCGCTGAACTGCTACGGCCTCGAGTATTTCTGCTTCGAGGGGGATAGCCTCTGGACTTCGGACGACCAGACCCTGATTGACCTCGCCCGCCGGGAGCTGGTCGAACTGGGCCTGGCGGCGGCCGACGAGGTGATCGACGGCCATGTGATCCGCCAGCCCAAGGCCTACCCGGTTTACGACGATGTCTATCAGGAGAACGTTGCGGTGATTCGCACCTGGATCGAGCGCGATGCCGCCGGTCTGCACCTGGTCGGCCGCAACGGCATGCACAAGTATAACAACCAGGACCACGCCATGATGACGGCGCTGCTCACGGCGGAGAACATCCTCGCCGGCCGCGCCAAGTGGGATGTCTGGCAGGTCAACCAGGACGCCGAATACCACGAGGCCGGCGAGGATCGTAGCCTGGCGCTGACGGAACGCCTGGTTCCCGCCAGAGCCTGAGAACCCGTTTCGAGGACTTCCGGAAGACCAGCCGCACCTGCCAAGCCCCCGTGCGTCCAGCCGATCGCCGGCTTAGTGTTGGCGCTGGAAATGTGGTTTGCGGGGGTCAAAATGGCGCGTTTTCTGTCCAATCAGCTACGCATCCTGCTGGCCGGACTGCTGGCCATTCTTCCGCTGGTCCTGACGATCGGCGGCACGATCTGGGTCGGCGCCCTCCTGATCGACTGGGCCGGGCCCCACAGCGCCTTCGGCCGTCTCCTCTCAACCATCGGGCTTGCGTTCGTGCCCAAAGGGGCACCGGCCTATCTCATCGGCTTTCTGGCGGTGATCCTCTGCCTCTATGGCGTCGGGCTGCTGGTGTCCTCACAACTGCGGACGGGCATCACTGCCTTCGTGGCACGTATCATGGACCATACGCCGCTGATTGGCAGCGTCTATGGCCTGCTGAGCCGTTTCGTCGGCGCCTTCGGCAAACAGGGGAAAACCGATACCAGTGCCATGGCCCCGGTATGGTGTTTTTTTGGCGGCAGCGGCGGCGTGGCAGTGCTGGCTTTGCTGTCAGCGTCGGACGCGGTCAGCATTGATGGCAAGAGCTATCTGGCAGTGCTGGTGCCAACGGCACCGGTGCCGTTTGGTGGGGGGTTGTTGTTCGTGCCATCCGAATGGGTCGTACCAGCACCGATCAGTGCCGAGGCATTGACCAGCATCTACGTGTCGATGGGCATGACGGCGCCTCAGCTACTGTCGGTCCATTGAGCGGAAGGAGGGGACGTTATGGCGGATTTTCCCACATGCCTGTTCATCGTGACGGTCGAGGTGGATGCCGCGATCGAAACCGACTGGAACCGGTGGTACGACGAAGTACACCTGCCGGATGCGCTGGCCTGCCCCGGCGTCCTGCGCGGACGCCGCTACCGGTCAGCTGGCGAAGGCACGGAAATCGTGCGCGGTGAAGGACGCCGCCTGTCACAAAGGACCTACGTGACGGTTTATGAGCTCGCCGGCCCGGAGGCGCTGCGCACGCCCGAGTTTCAGGCGATGCGCGGCTGGCACCAGTTCACCCCCGGCGTGACATCGCGCTCCCAGGTCTTCCTCGCCCTTTGAAGGCCGTTGAAGGGTAGCGGACCCTCAGGCGGCCATACTGGTGCGGCAGGCGATCGCCCCATCAATTCGCGCGGCCAAGGCCGCGCTGATCTCCGTCATCGGAAGCCGTACTTCGGGGCTGTCCAGCAGTCCCGCCCGCCAGAGCCAGTGCTTGATCGGGCCGGGGCTGGGTTCGGCGAACAGCAGGCGCGTCAGATCGACGAGCTCACGCCAAAGGGTCAATGCCCTGTGAAAGTTGCCGTCAAGCATGGCGTTGTAGACACGCGCAAAGAGGCCGGTTTCGACATGCGCGGAGGCGAGGATGCCGCCGTCGGCACCGTGGGCGAGGGCGCTATAGAATTGCGCATCATCGCCAGTCAGAACGGCAAAGCCCTGCGGCCTGACACGAAGCAGATCGAAAGTTTGCCCCGGCTCGGCGCAGCAATCCTTGATGCCGATGATCCGCGGCAACGAAGCGAGGCGCAGCAGCGTGTCGTTGCTCATGTTCACGCCGGTACGATACGGGATGTTGTAGATGACAATTGGCTTGTCGCTGTCGCGCGCCAGCGTACTGAAGTGCTGGAAAAGGCCGTCCTGCGACGGGCGCGTGTAGTAGGGGCAGGCTATCAGATAGCCATTGATCGGCCAGGAAGATGTTTCATCGAGAGCCGCGCCGAGCTTGCGCGTATTGCTGCCTGACATCCCGAGAAGCAGTGGCAGCCTGCTACCCAGTGTTTCAGCGGTAATGGAAACCAGCCGCTCCGTTTCGTTCCCGTCCAGCGTGAGCCCTTCGCCTGTGGTGGCGGCAAGGATCAGTCCCTCGACGGGCTGTGTCGCATAGTGGCGTACCAGCCGCCTCAGTGAATGTTCATCGAGTTCGCCGTCCCGGAAAGGGGTCACCAGGGGCAGCCAGACTCCCTGCAGTCGGGCAGTGGCTGATCTCGTCATGTCGCACTCTCCTCGTCGTGATGCCGGAGGCGCGGGGCGGAGAAAAAGAAAGACCCCGTCGATCCGGCGGGGTCCTGTGATGCTCGCGATGCGCGTACTCAGCGCAGACGAAACCTCTGGCCCCTGGTGGGGAGGTTTTTTTGGACTTCAGGATCTGCATTGTGCGCATAAATACACAATGGCTTGCGTTCATTTCGAAGTCAATCGGCACGTCTCACATCACGACGTCGGGCATGTCGGGCGAGGCAGCAACGAGAGGCCGACGAGATCGGCCGACGCGGCGACCAGCCCCGTATTGATGGTCAGGCGGTCGAGGATACCGCCCTCGTGCAGCAGTGCCAGCACGCTGAACAGCGGTCGCGTGCTGCCCTCTGTCCGGGTGAACGCCAGCTCGATGGGCCATGCGGCCCCCTCCGGCAAGCTGACGGTATCCGCCGGCATCGGCCGCAGCGCATCGGCCGGCACTATGCCACCTTCAACACGCAGGGCTCCACTGGTCAGCTCGGGGTCGTAGACAAGAAAGCTGAAGGAAGTGGCCCCGGACTTCAGCACATCGATGACCCTGGCAAAGGCCGACACCGGCAGCACCAGGTCTGACGGCAGCTCCAGGATGACCGGGCGCGATGGAAAAACGAGACTGGCGCGGGACGAGTCCTTTCCCGCGGAGATGCGGCCGGTGATCGTTGATTCGCGACCGTTATGCGTGCGTCGCAGCTCGTAGTCGAAAGCAGCACCGTCGCGCGGTTCGACACCACGCAGCTCCGATCCGGAAGTCAGCCGCAGGCCGCCGGTCAACGCAATGTCTGTCAGGACATCCCGTTCCAGTCGCCACACGCGGCAGTCCAGGCCAAGCAGTTGGCGGGCGGTCCCCACCTGCGGCGCACTAGCCGAGGTGCCCAGGCGCACGACGTATTTGCCTTCATGCGGCGACAGGTCTGCTGCTGCACAAGGCGTCACCGCAGAAATGGCCGCCAGAAACGCGGCAAGGCGAAGCATAAGCGGCACCTTTGTCATCGATGTCCCTTGGCAGAATGCCAGTTTTGCCCGCCGCCGTTTGGCCACATTGCATACGCGCCGGAACGTGGCAACGGCGTGTCCAACCGTCTCGTCGCAACCAAATTCTCGCGCTGACGTATTTTCATCTGTACCCAAGGAGGGATGCAATGTTGACCAAGCGCAGTCTTGCAGCCTTGCCGGTCATCGCGCTGCTGGCCGGCGCCTGTGGTGATACGTGGGGCCAGCGTGCTGTTACGGGCGGTGCCATCGGTGCGGGCTCAGGCGCGGTCGTCGGCGCCGCGACAGGCATGGGGCCATTGACAGGTGCCGTGGTGGGTGGCGCCGTCGGTGCCGGCGTCGGCGCCGCGACCACGCCTCGCCGCGATCGGTACTACCACGACAGTTACTACTACTAGGCTGCGCGCCGTGCTGGCCGCAACTTGCGAGTAAGCAGTTGGGCCAGACTCTGGGCGTCGCTTGGAGCGCGCACTTTGGCATCGTTGTCAAAGTAGACGAAAACGTCACGGGCGCCGCGGACCGGAGCAGGGCGGGGCAGAGCTCGCTCGGCATCAGCAGGTTCCCGCCCCGCTGACCAATCGACGGTCCGCCTCGCCCATTGGTCGAGAGCGCACCTGTCGTAGCCGCTGGCGTAGAGTTCCTTGTCGCCATGCAGGCGGCAGTAAACGAAGTCCGACGTAACATCCATGAGGCGAGGCCAGTCCACTGCGTCGGCGCACACGAGAGCCGTGTCGAGCTTCCTCAGGAGACGGATGAACTCGGGGCACACAAAACTTGGATGACGCACCTCGACGGCATGGCGTAGCGGACCGCGTGCCATTGCGCGCGTCCAGACATTCTTTCCCGCCACGCGCCTGTTATACCCGGTGGCCATTTCAGCAGCCGCTTCCATGTCGCGGGGCAACAACTTCAGGAATGCTTCAAGACGTCCTGGATCAAAGGCGAAACGCTCCGGAAGTTGCCAGAGGATCGGGCCGAGTTTCGGACCGAGCCGCAGCAGGCCGGAGGCGAGAAATGTAGCCAACGCCTTTTCGACCCCGCGCAAGCGCAGCATGTGCGTAATGTACCGGGACCCCTTGACGGAGAAGATGAAGTTCTCCGGCGTTTCGTCAGCCCAGCGAGCGAAACTGGCGACGCTCTGCAGGCGATAGAATGTGCTGTTGATCTCTATCGTTCCGAATTTGCTGGCCGCGTATGACAACTCCCGTCTCGCCGGTAGTCCAGGCGGGTAAAAGACGCCGCGCCATGGACGATACGACCAGCCGGATATGCCGATATGGATACGCCCCTGTCCTGCCATGGCCATCTCCTGCGAGGAAACGGCGGACAGGGGAGGGCGTTCCTCCGCAGCTTCAGTCAGCGTCCAGCTCCAGACCGAGAATGAGGTAGCTGAACGACTTTCCATGAGAGTCGAGATTCATCGACCTGTTCACACCGCCTTCGAGCGTATCGTGCAGCACGAAGTTCACGCCATGCAGGCGATCCAGCTCGTAGCGCAGTACCTCGCCCCGAATGAGCCGGGGAAAGGCGGCTTTCACGCGTTCGGCGGTGAGCTGCTTCTTGAGCAATGGATAATCCTTCGGATCGTACACCCAGACCGAAATGTTGGAGATGTCGCCCTTGTCGCCCGCGCGGGCGTGGGCGATATCGTGGACCCTCAGGCGCGCGCTCATGCGGTGAACATCCTCAGTGTGGGGCGCACCTGCTCGCGTGCGATCAGGGCTGAATGCGTGACGACGCAGGGCGACACGGACGCGCGATAGCCGCCGCCACCGGCGGGCCCGCAGCACAGCAGGGCCTCGACTTCCCACAGCATCGTGTCGATCTCTTCACGCCGACGCGAGCGCAGCGCCACGCGCAACCGTACGTCCTCGGTGTCCGTAGCCTGCTGGTGTGCCGTGCCATGCAGCGAGTTGACGCCGATCATGTCGATGCGCAGGTCGCCCTGCAGCGCGTTGTTGCGCGACAAGCGCTGCCAGACGATTTCGCCCGCCAGCCGCGCCCGCGCCTGCGCATTCGGACCTGCATAGCTGATGCCGCTCTCGGCAAGAAAACCGCCGTCGAAGCCAATGGTCACCTTGAGCCGGTCCGGGCGACGGTTGCCGTCCGCGCCGGTCACGCGAACGCGATCATCGCCGGCCTGTTCGATCTGCACTGCGGAGAAATCGGCCGTGACATCCGGCGTCAGGTAGCTCGCGGGATCGTGCACTTCATAGAGAAGCTGCTCCTTGACCGTCGCCGTGGTGACGCACCCGCCGCTGTCGGGCAGCTTGGTGACCACGAAGCCGCCGTCAAAGTTGACCTCGGCGATCGGAAAACCGCAATCCACAAGTCGGGGCACATCCTTGAATCCGGGATCGGCGAAGTAGCCCCCGGTAACCTGCATGCCGCACTCCAGCAGGTGGCCGACGGCAGTGGCCCGGCCGAGAAGCTGCCAGTCATCCATCGTCCACTGAAAACCATGGGCCAGCGGCGCAACAAACAGCGACGGATCGGCAACGCGTCCCGCAAGGACGACATCCGCGCCGGACTTAAGCGCCGGCAGAAGCGCCTCGGCCCCGAGATAGGCGTTGGCGCCGACGACCGGCAGCCCAACATCGCGAACATTGCCTTGCCTGTCATGCAATGGTGTGTCCGGTCCGATCTGTCGCGTAACATCGTCGCCCTCGATGCAGGCGACCTTGAGACCCGCCAGACCAAGCTCGCGGGCGATGCCGACCGTCAAATGGGCTGCCGCGAGCGGGTTTGCGGCACCCATGTTGGTGACGACGACGGTGCCATGCCGGCGGCAGGCGGGCAGAACCGCCCGCATGCGCTGGGCTACATGCGGATTGTAACCCTTGGCGCCGTCAAGCATACGATCCCGGTGCGCGAATGCCATGGTCCGTTCGCCCAGACACTCAAAGATCAGATAGTCGAGCGCACCCCGCTGGGCCAGTTCTACAGCGGGCTCGAGGCGATCGGAGGAGAATCCGGCACCGCAAGCGATACGCAACGATCGTTTCATCCCGCTCTCCCTGATATCGGGAGGATCGTCGTGGCGACAGTCCCGCCGCCCTGAACTCTCGACTGCGCAAGCACCCCTGGGCCCCCGATCTGAACGTAACTATGCCTGAGCGCGCCAGGCACGATGGCGCCAGTATGCGGCCTGCTCAATGTGGCTCCAGTTTGGCGGCAGGGATTCCCTTGTCCCTGCACTGTCGCGCACGGAGCCGGCAGAAGCGCGTCAGCGGCGACGGAGCGGCGGGCTGGTAGCCGGGCCCTTCAGCTCGATCTGATTGCCCTCGGGGTCATTAAAATAGACGGAAGGGCCATCGCCTTCCGCACCGTAGCGCTGAACCACCTCGCCGGGCGAAACGCCGAACGGTTCCAGTGCTTGCGCGATGGTCTGCAAGTCGAACGGTTCGATCCTGAAGCAAAGATGGTCCATGTTTGCGCCGTCGCGGTGCGCATCGTTCTTGACCAGATCGAGCAGACAATCGCCGGCGCGCAACTGCACGAGTTGCAATCTATCGAGCCGCCGCTCCACCGTGCAGCCGAGCGCCCGTTCGTAGAAGCGGATCATGCCATCGAGGTCATGTACCCGGAGCACGACATGATCGATGCGTTGAATGCTGAAGCCCATTTCGCTGCTCCGCACCAGAAAGCCAGCATCATCCTGTTCGTTTGCCCGATCAAGAGGCACACCGCACCCCCTGACAGAAGCCACTATCAGAATGCCACCTGCTGGATTCGCCTTTCGTCAAGGCCAACGAGCCGCGCGGCATTGACAATGCTGGTCCATGTGTCATCGGGCAGGGGAAGACCTTCGGCCTGGCGCTTCGCACGCATGCGAATCTCCGGTTCACCGGCCACGAGCACTTCCTGTTCCGACGTCGCGGGACGCGAGGCCTTCACGAAGGCGGTGTACCGGGCCACCTCTGGTCCGAAGAAGTCCGCCGGATCGACGAGGCCGGGGTTCACATAGAACGAGAACATGCGTTGGCGAAGCGCTGCCCGTCCTGCGTCGCACCATTGCCGGTGAGAGCACCGCCGAGCAGCTCGCACATGAAGGCAAGCCCCGAACCCTTGTGTTCGCCGAATGCCCGGATCGCGCCCTTTCCGTTGCGATGGACTCGCGGTCCATCAGGCGTGTAGTCGCCATAGAGCAGATGAGGATCGTCGCTGGTGGCGCCGCCGGGTCCGATCAATGCATCGGCCGGGATGGCCTTGCCACCCTGGCTGGCCACCAGCACCTTGCCCTCGGCGACGATCGAGGTCGCGAAGTCTAGCACCAGCGGCGGCGCTTCGGCGCGGGGGATGCCGACGCAGAAGGGCGCCGTCGAGAAGCGGCGCTCGACGCCGCCATAGGGGGCGACCAGCACGCTGCCGCGCGCGTTCACGAAGTGGACCGATACGAGCCCTTCCGCCGCCGCCATCTCGGCGAAGTCGCCGGTCCGGCCCGTATGGCCGGCATTGCGCAGGGCCACCGCACTCAGGCCCATGCGCTTGCACTTGTCGATACCGAGGCGCACCGCCTGTGGGGCAACTGTCTGGCCGAACCCATACTTGCCGTCCACAACAGCCAGTACCGGCGTGTCGATCACCACGTCGACGGTCACGTCCGGGACGATGGCGCCATCCCTGAGCATCTGCACATAGCGCGGCACGCGGATGACCCCGTGGCTGTCATGCCCGGTAAGATTGGCCTCGACCAGGTATTTGCCGATACGCTCCGCCTCGTCGGAAGAGCAGCCCGCCGCGACGAAGATGTCCCGTACGAACCCGCCAGCGACGAGGCAGCGATTGTAATGCTCATACGATCTTACTTCTTGCTGGCGCCAACGTGCGGCTGCTGAAGGGCCGCGACGTAGCCGCGATTCCAGGTCGGGCTGATCACGACCTCGTTGATGCAGACGTGCGGCGGCAGGCAGGCAATGTAGCGGATCAGGTCGCCGCAATCCTCGGATTGCACCATCTTGGCCCGGTCTTCCTGGCTCACCGGAACAGGACGCTTGTCCAGGATGGGCGTCGCGACCTCGCCTGGGCAGACCACGCAGGAACGGATTCCGTTGACGCATTCCTCCATGTTGATGCCGTGGCTCATCGCCACAACCCCGTGCTTGGCAGCATTGTAGGCCGAACCACTGAGAGGGCTGACCCAGCGTCCTGCCCATGACGATGTGTGGATCAGGACGCCATCTCTCTGGCGCCGCATGATCGGCAGGACGGCCATCGCGCAGTAGAACGCGCTCGACAGGTTTCCCTGGACCACGGTGTCCAGCCCCTCCGGCGTAAGCTGTTTCCAGTTCCGCTCGGTAATATTGAGGCCGGCATTGTTGACCAGGATGTCGAGCCGGCCGAACTCCTTGTCGATGTCAGCGACCACCCGATTGACCATTTCGGCCTTCATCATGTCGCCTGGTTTGGCGACTGCCTTGCCACCTGCCTTCGCAATGGCCGCCACGGTTTCGTCCAGCGGCTCCTTGCGGCGGCCAGTCAGCACGACTGTCGCCCCTTCGCGGGCGAGGGCTACGGCCGCAGCTTGTCCGATGCCCGTACCGGCGCCTGTCACCCAGGCGATCTTTCCTTCCAGAGCGGCCATGGAATCCTCATGCGGTTGGTGTCGAAAACGAGTGCGGCGCCCGCGGCCTCACGCCGGGGCGCCGCGTGGCGATGACGCAAACTAGAGCACCCTGGCCGTCGTGTCGTCGATGATGTGCATGTTGTTCAGATCGGCCAGCAGCTTCATCTTGCCGCCGTCGGTGGCGCCGGCATTGGGATTGACCCGGCCGCAGATTTCAGTGCCGTCGATGGTAAAGTAGACCAGCGTCTCCATGCCCATCGGCTCCGTCACTTCGATCGTGACCTCGAAGGGATGCTGGTTTGGTTCGACGTGCCGCGGCACCTCGGTGATGTGCTCCGGGCGCAAGCCGAACATCAGGCTGGTTTTGCCGGCATGCGGCTTGTAGCGCGCCGTGCGGTCCTCGGGCACCGGGAACGACAGATTGTCGGACAGGCGCACCCGCAGGGCTCCCGCTGCCTCCTCGATCCGGCAGGGGAGAAAGTTCATCGCCGGCGATCCGATGAAGCCGGCTACGAACTTGGTCTGCGGCGAATGATAGAGATCGTTGGGCGCTCCGACCTGCTCGATAATGCCGCCATTCATGACCACGACGCGGTCGGCCAGCGTCATCGCCTCGACCTGGTCATGGGTGACGTAGACCGTGGTCGTCCGCACCTTCTGGTGTACTTTCTTGATCTCGGTGCGCATCTGCACGCGAAGCTTGGCGTCGAGGTTGGACAGCGGCTCGTCGAAGAGGAACACCTTGGGATCGCGCACAATGGCGCGGCCCATTGCCACGCGCTGGCGCTGGCCGCCGGAAAGCTGCTTGGGCTTGCGGTCTAGTAGCTCAGTGATGTCGAGAATGCGGGCCGCGTCGTCCACCCGTCGGCGGATCTCGTCTTTCGCCACACGCTTGAGCCGCAGGCCGAACGACATGTTCTCGAACACGCTCATGTGGGGATAGAGCGCATAGTTCTGGAACACCATTGCGATGTCGCGATCCTTGGGCGGGACGTCGTTGACGACGTCACCACCAATCGCGATCTGCCCGTCAGTAATCTCCTCCAGCCCGGCGATCATGCGCAGGGTCGTGCTCTTGCCGCAGCCGGACGGCCCGACCAGCACGATGAACTCCTTGTCCGCGATCTCGAGATCGATGCCGCGAACGGCGGGCGTCTGGTCGTAGAGCTTCACGACCTTGCGCAACGAAACCTGTGCCATCGTCTGTCCGGAACTCCCTGTTATGCTGCTCAGCCCTTGGTGGCGCCGGCAGTCAGGCCGGCGATGTAGTAGTCCATTAGGAAGGCGTAGATGATCAGCGGCGGGGCGGCGCCCAGCAGGGCACCAGTCATGATCTGGCCCCAGTTGAACACGTCGCCCTTGATCAGGGTGGTGACGATGCCGACCGGCAGCACAAGCTGGTCAGTCGAGGTCGTGAAGGCGAGCGGATACAGGAACTGCGCCCACGAAACCGTGAAGGCGAAGATGGTGGCCGCGATGAGGCCGGGCAGCGCCACCGGAATGAAGATCTTGGTAAGCGTCTGCAGCCATGTCGCACCGTCGATCAGCGCCGCCTCATCCAGTTCCTTGGGGATGCTGGCGAAGTAGCCGATCATGATCCAGGTGCAAAACGGCACCGTCAGGGTCGGATAAAGGATGATGAGCGTCCACCAGTGGTTCATCAGCTCGATGCCCGTCGTGTCGCGCACGAACGCAAACGTCTTGAAGAGCGGGATGAACAGCAGGGTTTCCGGGATCAGGTAGGTAAGGAACACACCGGTTGCGAGAGTTGCCGATCCCCAGAACTTCATCCGGGCCAGCGCGAAGGCCGCGAGCACGCTGATGATCATGGTAATCGATACGACGCAGACCGAGACAATCGCCGAGTTGCGGAAAAAGATCAGGTACTGGTTCTGGGTCAGGAGTTCGATGTAGTTTTCCAGCGTCGGCTCGAACACCCACCACGGATTGGTCGCCGCCGAGATTTCCGCGCTGCTCTTCAGCGAGGTGATGAACATGTATATGGGCGGCGTCAGGAAGAAGATCGCGAACAGCACGAGGAAGAAGTAGGACCAGCGCAGCGCCCACCGGCGGCTTTTGCTGATGCTGCCGTACTTCGGCCGTGGCGCGGCCACGGCATCGCTGGCAGTGACGGCGGTCATGCTTCATTCCCCCGCTTGGTGATGTCGCGCAGGATAAACCAGGCCGCCACGGCCAGGATCGGCACCATGAACAGCGACACGCTCGCGCCCAGCGGGATGTCGCCGCCCTCGATGCCCACACGGAAGGCCCAGGTGGCGAACACATGGGTGTGGTCGAGGGGGCCGCCGGCCGTCAGCACGCGCACGATATCGAAGTTCGCGAACGTGACGATCAGCGAGAACAGCGTGGTGATCGCGATAATGTTGCGCATCATCGGCAAGGTCACGTACCAGATGCGCTGCCACCATGTGGCGCCGTCAATCGCGGCGGCTTCGTAGAGTTGCTCGGGTACCGACTTCAGCGCGGCCAGATACATGATCATGAAGAACGGGGCACCGATCCAGATGTTGACCAGGATGACCGAAAAGCGCGCCCAGTAGGCGTCGCCCGTCCACGGAACCGGGTCGATCCCGAACAGGGCCAGGATCCAGTTGAAGGCGCTGTAGGAGGGATCGAACAGCCACAGCCAGGCAAGCGTGCTCATCGCCGGCGGGATGACCCATGGCACGAGCAGCATGCCCCGCCACTTGCGCTGCCCCTTGCTGGGGATGTTGTGCACGAAATGCGCCACGACGAAGCCTATCAGCGCTTTGAACACAACAGCCGTGATGGCGAAGATGCACGACTGCTTGACGACCAGCCAGAACGTCTCGCGCCCGAACAGGAAAGTGAAGTTGCCGAACCCGACAAAGCGCTCCATCGACTTGTTCAGCGTCGCCAGATGCAGCGAATAGATTGCCGGATAGACGACCAGCAGCACGATCACAGTGATCAGCGGCAGGGCCATCAGGAAGGCCACGGTAGACTTGCGCTGCATCAGCCGGTGCAGGCTGGTCCGGCCGCCGGCGCCGTTTACTGTGCCGGCACGCGATACCGCGATATCAGCCATGAATGTTCCTCGCTCTCACCCTGTTCGGAGCGCGGCATGCCTGCGCTCCGAACGTTGTTACGTCCGCATGAAGCCTTCCAGCTCGCTGGCCGCCCAGGCCAGCGTCTTCTCCATCGCCTCGCCCTGGAAGTGCCGCACCGCCATCTTGGTCATGATCGCCTGGGTATAGATCTGCACCGCGATTTTCGGCGGCGCAGGCGCACCCGCCATCGACAACACCTGATGATTGTAAGGATTGGGGTAGTGGTACAGCGTCCCCTTCGGCGGGCCTTCCTCGACCCATGTCTTGAAGAGAGTTAGCTTCTCGAACGCCGGCAGATCGTAGCCTCCGCTCGCCGCCACCATCTTCTCGGCCGCCGAGGCCTGGGATAGGTGCAGCAGCAGGCTCTTGGCCGCCGACTTATTCCGGCCGAAGTTCCACACGCCCCAGAAATACGGCACGAACGGTGCGAAGCGCCCCTTCGGCCCGATGGGCGCGCCATGGGTCCACAACTGCTCGGCGATCTTCGGGGCGTCGCGCTTGGCCACCGCCCAGGCGCTGGGCGGGTTCATGATGGCGGCGCCCTTGCCCGAGATCAGCCACTTGTTGTTTGACGCATCGTCCCAGGCCGGCACGTCGGGCGGCAGTACCGCCATAAGTTGCTTGTAGTAGTCGAGTGCCTGGCGGACAGTGTCGGACTTGACCGTGATGTTGCCCTTGGCGTCGACGAGCACGGCGCCGAAGGCGGAGAAGATGGCGCCAGCGGTATCAACCGAATCGGGTGTGCCGCCAACACCAACGCCGAAGGGGAAGCCCGCCTTGTGGCAGGCCTGCGCTGCCTTCAGGTACGCATCCATGGTCCACGCGTCGGCCTTGGGCGGACTGCCGGCGGGGTAGAGCGCCTGGATGTCAACGCCCGCGTGCTCCTTCAACAGATCAATGCGCGAGCATGGGCCCTTGATCTGGCTGCCGGCTGTGGCTGGCACCACGAGCCAGTGACCGTCGGCTTTGCCCAGATATTCGACCGTCGGATTGACGGCGCCGTTGGCCTTGATCAGCGGCTCCATCAGGTCGTCCAGCGGCTCCATCAGCTTGGCCTTGTCGTGCGGCTCCCACGAGGGCATCGCCATGATGTCATGGCCGGCGCGCGCCTGCGCCTCGGCGGCTATGGTCAGCCGGTTCTTGTTGCCCTGCGAGGTAATGTAGTCGATCTGAACCTCGACCTTTTCCTTCGCGGCCCATTCATTGCAGAGGTCTGTCGTCGCCTTGTTGGCGCCCGGGACCCAGTGATCCCAGAAGCCGATCGAAATCTTGCCGGCGGCATGTGCGCCGCGGACAAAGGGGGCAGCCAGTGCGGTGCCGGCAGCCAGTCGCTGAAACGTGCGCCGAGAAAGCCTGGAGCCCGACATTTGCCCCTCCCTGGATGGCTATTTGCCCGCTCTGATGGCTCGAATCCGCCGCGGAGCCGGGCGAGCCACGCGGCCCGCCCGGCATCCGTCCAGATCAACCTATGTGCGCATGAACCCTTCGAGTTCGCTGGCCGCCCACGCGATCGTCTTTTCGGCCGACTCGCCCTGGAAGTGGCGGACCACCATCTTCGTCTGCACGCCCTGCCTGTAGATCTGCTGGGCGATCTTCGGCGGCGCCGGTGCGGCCGCGATCGACAGTGTCTGATGGTCGTGCGGATTGGCGTAGTGGTACAGCGTCCCCTTGGGGGGCTCCGCGTTAGCCCATACCGGCAGCGTCGTCAGCTTGGAGAAGGACGGCAGGTCGTAGCCGCCGCTGGCCACCACCATCTTCTCGACCGAACTGGGCTGCGACAGGAAGGTAACGAGGCTCTTGGCCGCTGCCTTGTTCTTGCTGAAGTTCCAGATGCCCCAGAAGAACGGCAGGAAGGGACCAAAGCGTCCCTTCGGACCCTTGGCCATGCCATGGGTCCAGCACTGCTCGGCAACCTGCGGTGCGTCGCGCTTGGCCACGGCCCAGGCGCTTGGCGGATTCATGATCATGGCACCACGGCCGGACACCAGCCACTTGTTGTTCGAGGCATCGTCCCACGCCGGTGCATCCGGCGGCAGGAAAGCCACGAGACGCTTGAAGTAGTCGAGCGCCTGGCGAACGTTGTCCGACTTGACGGTGATGTTGCCCTTGGCGTCGACAAGGTCCGCGCCAAACCCGTGGAAGATGGCACCCACTGAATCGACCGAATCGGATGTCGTGCCGAGGCCGATGCCGATCGAATGGCCGGCCTTGTGGCACGCCTCCGCGGCCTTGAGGAAGGTGTCATAGGTCCAGTCGTCGGCCTTCGGCGGCGAGCCTGCGGGGTACATCGCCTGTACGTCGATTCCCGCATGCTTCTTCATCAGGTCAATGCGCGAGCAGGGGCCCTTGATCTGGCTGCCGACCGTCGCGGGCACTGCCAGCCACTTGCCACCCTGCTTGCCCAGGTACTCCACGGTACCATTGACGGTCCCGTTCTGCTTGATCAGGGCGTCCATGATGTCGTTGACGGGTTCAAGCGCGTCTGCCTTGTCCGCCGGATCCCAGGTGGCCATGGCGATGATGTCGTGGCCCGACTTCGCCTGCGCCTCGGCGGCGATGGTCAGCAGCAGCTTGTTGCCCTGCGACGTGATGTAGTCGATCTTGACTTCGACCTTTTCCTTCGCCGCCCATTCGTTGACGAGTTCGGTCGTCGCCTTGTTGGCACCGGGTACCCAGTGGTCCCAGAAGCCAACCGAAATCGAACCGGCGGCACGCGCGCCGTGCACGAACGGCATGCCGACCAGCGCGGTCGACGCGAGCGCCGTCTTGGTCACCCTTCTGCGAGTTACATTATGAGTCATTGCGGTTCCTCCGTGGTGCGCCGGTTTTCGCAAGCCGGCGACGATCTCTTCGGCGCGTTCCGGTCCGGCACGCCCGCGCACTTCTGCCTGGTGCTTCGCCGCAATGCTATGCGAATTGGCGGCAGAAGGTCCATACCCAATGTCGCGCATGACTGCCTCACGACATCGCATGGCGGCTGGCTGCTCACTTGCAGGGGCCCATTTGACAGGAGGCTTTGCGGAAGACGAGGATCGCGCCGAAGCAGCAATCAACGTGGAGGCGGGCGTGCGGGAGAATACCGTCAAGCGGATCTGGGCAGCGGGCGGCGCCGTGGTCAATGGCTGGCTCGGCATACCCAGCAGCATCTCGGCCGAGAACATGGCCCAGGCGGGGTGGGATTCGCTGACCATCGACCTGCAGCATGGCCTTGTCGACTACCAGACCGGCGTCGGCATGATGCAGGCAGTCTGTACGACCGCGACCATGCCGTTGTGCCGTGTGCCCTGGAATGAGCCGGGCATCATCATGAAGATGCTCGATGCCGGCGCGATGGGTGTGATCTGCCCGATGATCAACAGCCGCGCCGAGTGTGAGGCTTTCGTCGGCGCCTGTCGCTACGCCCCGGCAGGGTATCGCAGCGTGGGGCCGACACGCGCTGCCTGGTGGGGCGGGGCAGACTATCTGAAGGAGGCCAACAGCCAGATCGTCACCATGGCGATGATCGAGACGCGCAAGGCGCTCGACAATCTCGACGAGATTTTGGGTGTTTCCGGCCTGGACGGTATCTATGTTGGTCCCGCCGATCTCGGCCTCTCACTGGGCAAGGAGCCGCGCGGCGACCATACCGACCCCTTCATGGTCGACACGATCAGGCACATCCTCGAAGCGGCCCGGAAGCACAAGGTCCATGCCGGGCTGCATTGCGCCTCGACGGCCTATGCGAAGCAGGCGATCGGGTGGGGCTATCAGTTCGTGACGATCCTCGCTGACAACGCGCTGCTCATGAATGCCGCAAAGGCAGCAGTAGCCGACATGAAGACAGGCACAACCCCGGCCAAGCCCACCGGCCCGTACTAGTGAATGTCGGCGGAGTCCTTCATTGCCTGCGCCAGTTTTTCGAAGCTGAAGCCTTTCTTCTTCGAGGCGTTGATGATGACAGCCTCGCGGCGGGCCAACAGTTTTGCAGCGTCGGCAACCTTTCTGGCCACGTCGAGCGGGATGACCACCGCGCCGTGCATGTCTGCATGGATCAGGTCGCCTGACCGGACGGACATGCCACAAACGCTCACGGGGACGCCGACATCCACGACGTGTACCCAGGCATGGCTTGGCATAACCGAGCCGGCCAGCATCTGGAAGCCCTTCGCATTCATGGGGATGTCACGCACCGAACCGTTGGTGATGACCCCCAATGCGCCAAGGCCGCGATGGACGTGGCTGTTTACCTCACCCCAGAACGATCCGTAACCCGGGAGCGCATCCAGGTCCTGCAACAGCACAACGGACGGCTTCGGCCCCTTGTCGACGTACTCGTACCAGCGCAGCCGCATGGCGCGATCTTCGTCGGGCTGGCGAAACGATGGTTCGGCGGCGCGGATCGTACCGGTGCGGGCAAAACCGACCATCGGCGGCAGGTCGGGATAAAGACAGCGCAGTGGCTGGGTGTTGTAGCCGTGCAGGCGGCGTTGCGGTGCCACGAGTTCAAGCGCATTGCAGACCGTCGGCGTATCCAGTGCTCTGAGTGCCTTGAAATCCGCTGCTGTCAGGCCACCCGTGTCGTTCATTCCCGTTCCTCCGAACCGAACCCTCATCGGTGCGGAAGGAACCTAGAGCGGCCACCATCCCCGCGGCAAGCACATCAACGGACTCAGTGCGACAGCAGCACGGGCACGGTCATGGCCTGCAGAATGCTGCGCGTTGCACCGCCAAAGACCCATTCGCTCAGCCGCGTGTGGCCATAGGCACCCATGACAACCAGGTCGGCACCCGTTTCGGCTGCCGCATTGAGGATCGCACTGCCTGCATCCAGATCACCCAGCACCGTGCGCTTTACCTCAACCTTGGCGCCGTGTGCGGCGAGATGTGCAGCGGCGTCAGGCACGCTTGCACCGCGCTCAGCTTCAGGATCGGCGGCGAAGAGGATAACGTTGTCGGCCTTCTGCAAGAAGGGCAGCGCGTCGTGCGTGGCGCGTGCCGACTCGCGGCTCCCGTTCCATGCCACCAGCACCCGTCGGCCGCAGGTGGTGAACGTGCCTGTATGCGGAACGCAAAGGACCGGTCGGCCAGCAGTCAGCGCGACGGTCGCCACCAGCGACGAGTCGCGGTCGTGCTCGTCCTGGCCCATAATGATCATGTCGGCGATCACCCCGCTGCTGGCCAATACAGGCTCAAGCGGGCCTTCCTGGGTGCGCCATTCCCACGCAACGCCTTCCCGCGATAGGTACTCCGCCGTCCTGTCCTTGATCTCGGCAGCATTGCGCCTTTCGAGCTCGATCTGGGCTTCGATCGCCTGTACCGGCACATGCTCGCCATAGAACATCGAGGTCAGCAGCGGCTGGAACGGATGGACGATCATCAGCTTCGCGCCGTGCTCGCGTGCCACACTGACGGCCAGCGCCAGGCGAGCCTGCAGGTGAGGGTCCGCATTGGCGTGAACCAGCAAGGTCCTGAACAGCATGACACCTTCCTCTGTCAGACGATCCGCGCGACGCGGAACGTGTAGGTAGGGCCGTCGTACTCCCGGATGGTCACGTACTCGCCAACCTTGAGCGCGTGCGAATCGAGCTTGTACAGCGGTTCATCATCCTCCTCGCCGGGACCGTAGGAAAAAGCCCAGCCCCGTCTGCCATGTTCCAGCTTGCCAAGCTGTTCCTCCTCTCCGCGCCAGAAGCGGCGAACGGTGCAGGCTTCGCGGTCGGCATTGAAGGCCGCGAGGTCGATATGGCCGCCCTCATCAAGCGGCACGCGAATCTCGTAGCCGCAGTCGCCGGCTCCTTCGGGAAAGCCCGGGTTTCGGGCAAGTTCCAGCCGCACGGTCACCATCCGCGCGCGGTTGCCAGCATTCCGACCGGTTCGTGAGTCGCTCATGGTTTTTGTCCTGTATGGCCACCTTTGACGTGGTAACCGGGCATACGCGCACCAACCGGCACTTCGTCGCACCGGCTCTTTATGAAACAGGTCTTCGTCTGCCTTCAGGGCAGGGCAGCCGCTACTCCGCTGCCTTGCGGCTGACATTGGCCTGCCAGGTCCGCCATTCCGAGAGTGCCTGTTCCATTGTCATGAACACGGCGCCCTGCTCCATCAACCGCAGGATCAGGCGTTCCAGCATCATCATGCGGTGCCCGCGGCCGATCACATGCGGATGAAACGTATAGGTGAGAATGCCGCGTTCGCGGATGCGCGTCATGTAGACGAAATCGTCGACAAAGTTCTCAAGGACGTGGGTGGCGTTGGACAGGCCCTGCTGCAGCGAGCCATTGGGGTTGCGCATGTATTCGAAGTAGGGGAAGTCGTCGAGCGACCAGCTTATCGGCATCTCGACGAGGGCCGTCTCGTGACCCCGGACGAAGGGCGATTTGAGCTCCGCCACGTCGCCTTGGCGGGCGGGGTAGCAGTCGTAGTCGTTGCCCATCAGCGAACTGTCGTACGTCATGCCGTGCTTGAGCAGCAGCTCGATCGTATGGGGGCTGAGATCCCAGGCAGGTGATCGGTACCCCCGCGCTGTGCGTCCGCTCATTTTCCGGATGGCGTCATTGCCCCGGACGATCTCCTCTTCCTCCTCGTCCCGACCGACGGTGGCCGGCGGGCGATGGGTCCAGCCGTGGTGCGCCAGTTCATGACCTGCCGCTACGTACTGTTCGACGCTTCGCGGTGCGCTTTCGATGGTGTGGCCCGGTGTGAAGAACGTCGCCTTGATGCCATAACGGTCGAGCAGATCGACGATGCGCGGAATGGCCACCAGGTCGAACTCGCCGCGCGACAGCGGAGTCGGCGTCGTCATCCCGCGGGCGATGAAGCCGGACATGTGGTCGTGATCGAATGTCAGGCAGGCGATGTGTCTGCGCATGGCGGTCTCCGCGACGGCGTGCCGGTGTGATTGTCGGGGGCGGCGATCCGCAGCGCAAGCCGGTTGCCTTTCCCTGAATGCACGTTCATGATGAAAGTGGAGGCCACGCCATGCGTGGAATCCTTGCACGAGGACGCCGGGGCGTGCCCCGCACAAATGGCGCCCGTGCAGGGGACGTCGAATGGGAGGGCTTTGTGCTGGCACAAGCTGTTCTGGAGGCCGCCGCCGGGGCGGGAAGGTGCTTCCTGCCGCCCCTGCCGAGGGTGCTGTAACGCATGTCGGCCGCGGAGACCCTGGCCGAACGTGGCAGGGCCGCCCCGATCCTGACCGTTGAAGGGGTGTCGAAGAAGTTCGGCGGCGTGACGGCCGTGCACGACGTGTCGCTCGATGTGCCGGCGGGCGCCATCGTGTCGGTGATCGGACCCAATGGCGCTGGCAAGACGTCGCTTCTGAACATGGTGTCGGGCTTCTATCGCCCGGACACCGGCAGGATTGCGCTGGAGGGTCATGACATCACGTCGCTGCGCCCGAGCCAGGTGGCGGCGCGCGGCATCGCCCGCACGTTTCAGAATATCGCGCTGTTCAGCGGGCTGACCGTCCTCGACAACCTCATGCTGGGCCGCCACGTCCATATGCAGACAGGCGTGCTGGCCAGTGCGCTTTATTGGGGTCCGGCCCTCAGGGAAGAAGTCGCCCACCGCGAGCGCTGCGAGGAAATCATCGACTTCCTCAAGCTCCAGGACTTGCGCAAGCAGCAGACCGGCGCGTTGTCCTACGGATTGCGCAAGCGCGTCGAACTGGGCAGGGCGCTCGCCCTGGAACCGAAAGTCCTGCTGCTGGACGAGCCGATGGGCGGCATGAACCAGGACGAGAAGGAGGACATGGCGCGCTACGTGCTCGATGCCAACCTGGAGCGCAAGATCACGGTGGTGCTGATCGAGCACGATATGGGTGTCGTGATGGATATTTCGGATCACGTCGTTGTGCTGGACCGGGGGCGTCGCATCGGCGCCGGCACGCCTGAAGAGGTCCAGCGCAATCCTGATGTGATCCAGGCATATCTCGGAACCTCAAGGGGAGGTGCCCAGGCATGAGCCTCGTCGACTCCGACGATACCTGCACCCTGCCGAAGCTGCTGGCGCGCAATGCCAGGCAATGGCCCACCGAGGCCGCGATGCGCGAAAAGGACCGCGGCATATGGCGGACCTATACCTGGGCCGACTACCACGGCCATGTCCGCGACTTCGCCCTCGGGCTTGCCGCGCTGGGCTTCAGGCGCGGCGACAAGCTGACGGTCATTGGCGACAACCGGCCGCGTCTCTACGCTGCACAACTCGCGGCGGCGGCTCTGGGCGGCTACTCCGTGCCCGTCTACCAGGATTCGATCGCCGCAGAACTGGTCTACGTCCTTAATCACGCTGAAGTATCGTTCATCGTCGCCGAGGACCAGGAGCAGGTCGACAAGATCCTGTCGCTGAAGGACCAGCTCTCGAACCTGAAGTGGCTGATCTACGATGATCCGCGCGGCATGCTTGGCTATGCCGACGTGGCCGTCATCAAGGCCTTTTCCGATGTGGAAGAGGCCGGTCGCGCTTTCGCCGGCAAGAACGCGGGCTATTTCGAGGCCGAGCTTGCGAAGGGCCGGGCGGACGACATCGCAATGATCGCCTACACTTCGGGGACAACCGGCAATCCCAAGGGGGTGATGCTCAGCCACCGCAACATGATCACGGTCTCGGAAGCCTTCGTGGAAAGCGAGGGTATCCGGCGGGGCGATAACTGGCTTTCGTACCTGCCCATGGCCTGGGTCGGTGACACCACGTTTTCGATCGGCGTCGGGCTGGTTGCCGGTATCACAGCGAACTGTCCGGAGAGCCCCGAGACCGTGCAGCGCGATCTGCGCGAACTGGGACCAAGCGGGCTGGTGGCGCCGCCGCGCATCTGGGAAAACATGCTGACCGCTATCCAGGTCCGGGCGACCGACGCCTCGCGGTTCAAGCGACGGCTATTCGAGACATTCCGGGCCTTGGCAGAACGCGTCGAGTTGCTGCGCTCCGAGGGCAAGCCCGTACCGCTACCGCAGCGGCTGGCCTACGCGGTCGGCGAATTCCTCGTCTATGGTCCGGTGCGCGACCAGCTCGGCCTGCGCAAGGCACGGACGTGCTACACCGGCGGCGCGCCGCTGGGGCCCGACAATTTCCGGTTCTTCCGTTCCTTCGGCATCAACCTCAAGCAGGTCTACGGCGCCACCGAGGCGTCGGCCCTGATCGCCGTGCAGCCGGATGGTGAAGCCAATCCCGACACGGTTGGCCGCACCCTGCCGGGGGTTCAGATCCGGGTCGATGAGGGCGGTGAAGTGCTTGTCAGCGGCGGCAATATCTTCCGCGGCTATTACAAGCAGGAGGACATTACCCGCGACACCGTCACAAGCGATGGATGGCTGAAGACGGGCGATGCCGGCTTCGTCGATCCGAGGGGCCATCTCGCGATCATCGACCGTGCCAAGGATGTCGGAAAGCTGGTGGATGGCACGCCGTTCGCACCGCAGTTCGTCGAGAACAAGCTGAAGTTCAGCCCCTACATCCGCGAAGCCGTGGCGTTTGGCGACCAGCGCCCGTTCGTGGCCGCCATGATCTCGGTCGATATCAATACCGTCGGGAACTGGGCGGAGCGCAATGACCTGCCCTACACGAGCTACATGGATCTCACGCGCAAGCCCGAGGTCGCGAAGCTGATCCTTGAGGAAATCGGCAAATGCAATGCCGGGCTGCCGCCGGCGGCACAGGTGCAGCGCTTCCTGCTGCTCAACAAGGAGCTCGATGCCGACGACGCGGAGATGACGCGTACGCGCAAGGTGCGCCGCCGCTTTGTAGCGGAAAAGTACGCTTCGGTCATCGACGCATTCTACGGCGGCGCCGCGAATGTCGAGGTGACGGTGGAGATCACGTTCGAGGACGGCCGCAAGAGCATGCTCCGTTCCGTGATCGACATCCACGACGTGTCAGTGCCCCCGGCGCTGCGCGCCGCTGCCTGAGGAGCGGCCGATGGAGTTTGCCCTGCTGCTGATCGGCAACGGCGTGCTGATCGGCCTGATGTACTCGCTGATCGCACTTGGCTTCGTGCTGGTCTACAAGGCGACCGACGCCATCAATTTTGCACAGGGTGAGTTCGTCATGCTGGCCGCCCTGATCTCGGCCGCGGTCATTGTCATGGCCGAGCTTCCGTTCTGGGTGGCCGTAATCGTCGCGCTGGCCGGCATGATCGCGTTTAGCTTCGGGCTGGAGCGTATCGTTCTGCGACCGCTTCTGGGTCGCCCGATCGTCGCGGTGATCATGGCGACGATCGGGCTCGCCGCGATCCTGCGCGGTGCCGGGCCGTTCATTTTTGGCGTGGAGACCAAGTCGTTCTCGCTGCCAGTGGGCGACGAACCGATTTTCCTCGGTCCGTTCATCCTGCAGCCGGTGCAGGTCACCGGCGCGGTGGTGTCGATCCTGTTCCTCGCAGCCTTTAGCTGGTTCTTCCTGAAGAGCCGCATGGGCATCGCCATGCGAGCAGTCGCCGACAACCAGCAGGTCGCATCGGCCATGGGCATCAACGTCGAGCGCTACTTTGCACTCGCATGGGCCATGGCCGGCATCGTGTCGGCGCTGGGCGGCATCGTCTGGGGTTCGATGCTGGGCGTCGATGTGCACGTATCGCTCGTTGGCCTCAAGGTCTTCCCTGTCGTCATCCTGGGCGGGCTCGACTCGGTGATTGGCGCCGTGGTTGGCGGGCTGATCGTCGGTATCGTCGAAAATCTGGCGGCAGGCTATCTGGATCCGCTGGTGGGCGGTGGCACCAAGGACTTCGCGCCGTACGTGCTCATGATCATCGCCCTGATGGTCCGGCCCTACGGCATCTTCGGCAAGCGGAAGATCGAACGCGTCTAGGCGGCAGCGGGAGCAGGAGGCAGATGTTCCATCGCGAGTCGGGATACTTCAAGACGACCTACATGGCCGACATGGCCCTGTATCCGCTGCCGATCGCGCGCTGGACGGTGGGCGTGCTGGTGGCCGTATTCCTGGTGATGCCACCGCTGGTCACGGGGCTCACCGGCGGTATCGCCGCAGAGTATTACATCTCGATCGTCAACATCATCATGATCGCGGTGGTCGGCGCCCTCGGGCTGAACATCCTGGTCGGCTATACCGGTCAGATCTCGATCGGCCACGCCGCCTTCATGTCGGTCGGCGCCTATACCGCTGCCAACCTGGCCGTGAAACTGGATCTGCCGTTCTGGGTGACGTTGCCGGCGGGCGGCATCATGGCGGCAGCCATCGGCGTGGTTGTAGGCATCCCGTCGCTGCGCATCAAGGGATTGTATCTCGCCATCGCGACCCTGGCAGCGCAGCTCATCATCGAATGGATCATCAATCATGTGCCGTGGATTTCGGGCGGATCGCAGGCCTCGATCGAGGTGCCGCGCCCGACGATTTTCGGCATGGAGCTCCGGACCCAGCGAGAGCTCTACTATTTCCTGCTGTTCTTTGCGGTGATAGCCATCATCGCCACGCTCAACATCGTTCGCAGCCGGATAGGGCGGGCGTTCATCGCCATCCGCGACCAGGATATCGCCGCCGAAATCATCGGCATCGATATCTTCCGGTACAAGCTGATCGCCTTTGCCATCTCCTCGTTCTACGCCGGCGTGACGGGCGTGCTGTACACCTACTATCTCGGCATCGCGAATTACGAGAACTTCCTGATCACGACCTCGATCGACTACCTCGCCATGATCATCATTGGCGGGCTGGGGTCGGTGCTGGGCTCGATCTTCGGGGCGATCTTCGTTACGCTACTGCCCATCGTCATCCGCCTCTTCATGGAGTCGTTCGGCACCCTGCTGTTCACGACGGCGGAGCTGAACAACATCATACCGGCAGTGCGGCTGAGCGCGTTCGGCCTGCTGATTATAGTGTTTCTTGTGCTTGAGCCGGAAGGGCTCAACCGGCTGTGGCGCAATGTCCGCAGCTATTTCAGGGTCTGGCCATTCTCGTATTAGGCGTACCCAACCCAGGGAGGGTTCAATGACGGTACTCAGAGCAAGAAGGGGTGTCCTGGTGGCCGCAGCCACGGCGGCATTCTGCGCCGCCGGATCGGCGCTGGCGCAGCAGAAGGAGATCGTGGTCGGCGTACAGTGCGATCGCACCGGCGCGACCCAGACGGTGGGCGTCGTCCTCTGTCCGGGCCTGCATGACTACATCGCGCTGATCAATTCCCAGGGCGGCGTCGAGGGCCACAAGATCAGGGCGATAGAGATCGACCACGAGTACAAGGTGCCGCAGGGCGTCGAGTCCTATGAGCGCCACAAGAAGGAGGGTGCGGTCAGCATCGCACTCTACGGCACGCCGCACACGCAGGCGCTTACCGCCAAGCTGACCGAGGACAAGATCCCGGGAACCTCACCTGGCTTCGGCACCGCTGCAGCCGCCGACGGCAAGCGGTATCCCTACATATTCCCGATTGCCGCAACCTACTGGTCGCAGGGCGCGGCAGCCGTGAAGTTCACCAAGGATCAGCTTGGCGGCAACCTCAAAGGCAAGAAGGTCGCCTATCTGTTCTATGACAACCCCGCAGGCAAGGAGCCGCTGCCTATCCTCGAGGACCTCGCCAAGATCGAGGGCTTCGAACTCAGGACCTTTGCGGTGCCGGCCCCCGGTGTCGAGATGGGTGCCCAGGTGCTCGACATCGCCCAGCGCTTCCGCGCCGACTTCGTGATCACGCACCTGTTCGGCCGCTCGCCGTCGGTGTCGATCAAGGAATTCAAGCGCGTCGGCTATCCGCTGCGCAAGGTGGTGGCGTTGGTATGGGGTTCGGCCGAGGCTGATCTTGAGGCAGCCGGCGGCGCCAAGGTGGCCGAGGGCTACAACACCCTGCAATTCGCGGGTGTCGGCACGGATTACCAAGTCCACAAGGACATCATCGCGATGTACAAGAAGCAGGGCAAGCAGCCACCCGAGGTGATGCAGTCGACGGTCTACTACAACCGCGGCATCCTTATTGGCGCGGTCCATGTCGAGGCAATCCGCAACGCGCTGAAAGCCAAAGGTGGCAATGGCACCATCACCGGCGAGGACGTGAAGAAAGGCTTTGAGAAGATCAAGGGTGTGACACTTGGCGGGCTGATGCCGCCGCTGGAGATCACGCCTGCCGACCATGAGGGCGGCGGCTGGGTCCAGGTCTTCACCGTCAAGGGTGGCAAGCTTACAAAGCAGAGCGACTGGTTCCGCGCTTATCCGGAGGTGCTGAAGAAACACATCGAAGCCGACGCCAAAAAGAGCTGAGGCCGGTGCCGATCCCTTCTCCCCGCTTCCCGCGGGGAGAAGGGACGTGGCCGGATAACGACGATGCTGACATTGAACAACATCGAGGTCGTCTACGACGGCGTGATCCTTGTCCTGAAGGGCGTCTCCCTGCAGGCGAAGGAAGGCTCGATCACCACGGTGCTGGGTGCCAACGGCGCCGGCAAGAGCACAACCCTGAAGGCGATCTCCGGTGTTCTCTACAGCGAGCGCGGCGAAGTCACGAAGGGCCACATCGAGTTCGATGGGCAGCGGATCGACGGCAAACGCGCGTCCGATATTACTCGACTGGGTATCGTTCAGGTGTTCGAAGGCCGCCGCGTCTTTGAGCACCTGACGACAGAGGAAAACCTCATTGCCGGCGCCCACATCGAACGCGAGTTGCGCAAGGTCAGGGAGAACATCGACCTGGTCTACAGCTACTTCCCGCGCCTGCGGGAGCGGTGCCACCAGGAGGCCGGCTACCTCTCGGGCGGGGAGCAGCAGATGCTGGCAATCGGACGGGCCCTGATGAGCCGGCCGCGGGTGATGCTGCTGGACGAGCCTTCGCTGGGCCTGGCGCCAATGCTGGTGGAAGAGATCTTCGAGATCGTCAGCCGGCTGGTAAATCAGGAGAAGCTGACAGTCCTGCTGGTGGAGCAGAATGCCACCATGGCCCTTGGTGTGGCCGAGCACGGCTATGTGATGGAGAACGGCCGCATTGTGCTGGAGGGACCAGCAGGGAAGCTGCGCGAGAACTCTGATATCAAGGAGTTCTACCTTGGGCTGAACGAAGTTGGCTCCCGCAAGTCCTACCGCGACGTCAAGCATTACAAGCGCCGCAAGCGTTGGCTATCCTGACGCCGGTCAACCGGTACAGGAGGCATCCATGACGGCAGCCGACGAACTGCGGCGGATCATCGCCGAGGCGACCCGGATTGTCGGCTTCACCGGGGCGGGCATTTCGACCGAGTCGGGTATTCCCGATTTTCGTTCACCCGGCGGCATCTGGACGCGCTATCAGCCCATCGACTTCAGCGATTTCCTCGCGTCGGCCGAAGCCCGTCGGGAATCCTGGCGGCGCAAGTTCGCTACCGATGCTGTCATGAGGCGGGCGACGCCGAATGCCGGCCACCGCGCGCTGGCGCGGCTGGTGGAGCAGGGCAAGATGACCGCCATTGTGACGCAGAACGTCGACGGCTTGCACCAGGCTTCAGGCGTTCCCGATGACAGAATCATCGAGCTGCACGGCAACTCGACTTACGCTGCCTGCCTCGACTGCGGCGAGCGTCATGAGCTGGAGTGGGTACGCGGCATATTCGAGAAGGACGAGACGTTGCCGGAGTGCACGAAGTGCGCCGGCATTATCAAGACCGCAACGATCTCGTTTGGCCAGGCGATGCCGGAGATCGCCATGGAGCGGGCGCAGGAGGAAACGCTCGGCTGTGACCTGTTCATCGTGCTGGGCAGCTCGCTGGTCGTCTACCCCGCGGCGGCCTTTCCCATCATGGCCAGGCGCAATGGTGCACGGCTGGTCATCATCAATCGGGAACCGACCGACCAGGACAGCGACGCCGACCTGGTCATTCACGATGAAATCGGCCCCACAATGAGTCGCGCAGTCGGCGTGAACTGATTGACGGCAGTGAACCTCCCTTGAGCCCCGACGGGAAGTCGTGCATGCTGCCTGATTAAACGTGCCACACAACAAAAACGGCGCGAACTTGGGAGGATGTCATGAGGCGAGGCTCGACGTTCGTCGCGGGCTTCTTCGCCGTTGCGCTGTGCACGGCGCCTGCGATTGCCCAGACCACGGTCTGGAACTTCAATATCTTCGGTCCGCCCCGTGCGGTCACCGCCGGCATCGAAGCCATGGCGGAGTTCTACAAGAAAGAGTCAGGCGGCAAGTTCGAAATCAAGATCGCCTATGGCGCGGCGCTCGGCCCGGAGCGGCAGGCCCCCGAAGCGATCAAGTCCGGCGGCTACGAGGGCGGGCTGCTGTGTGCCGGCTACTACCCCAACAAGTTTCCGTTGATGACGGTCATGGAGCTGCCATTCCTTGCGCCGCGTGGCCTGGAGGCGAACGCAAAGGTGAACGAGGCCGTGCAGGCGCACCCGGCAATCATCGAGGAAATGGCCAAGCGCTGGAACATCAAGTACTTCAGTCCGATCGTGTTGCCGGCCTATGAGTTCATGGGCAACAAGCGGATCGCATCGGTCGCGGACCTCAAGGGCGTGAAGATGCGCATCAGCGGGCTGAACGCCAAGGCGCTGCAGACGTTCGGGGCGGTCCCGACAATGGTGACGGCGCCGGAGAGCTACCAGGCCCTCGAACGCGGCACGATTGACAGCTTCGGCTTTCCCTACAGCTACAGCTTTGGTGCCTACAAGCTCTACGAAGTCGCAAAGTACGTCACCGACGGCATGGCTATGAGCGGCTTCATGTGTTGGTACGGGGTAAGTCTCGATGTCTGGAGCAAGCTGCCGGACGATCTCAAGGCCAAACTGCCACATGCACAGGCGCTCGCCCTTGATGCGCTCATCAAGGCCTACCAGAAGGAAGACGACAAGTGGATCCCGATCTTCCGGGAGAAGCTCGAGATCACGCCATTCCCGGAGGCAGAGCGTGACAAGCTGATGAAGGCTTCAGAGCCGATCTGGCAGGCCTGGGCGAAGGAACAGGATGCTGCGGGGCGCCCGGGTACGAAGATCCTCGAGTTCGTCCAGGCAGAGGTCGCCAAGAGTAAAACCGCAACGAAGAAGTAGCTGGCGGCGGCTGCGCATGCATGAATTGGTGGTTCTTGCCGCCGTCGTCGTGGCCGTGATGGCTGCGACGACGGCTGTGGCGACGCCGTTCGGCCGATACTTGCGGCGAGTGGAGATCGCGCTCGCGATGGCCGCCGCCGCAGTCGCATTCTTCGCCATGATGTTCGTCGGTGCCGAAGTGCTGATGCGCTATGCCTTCAATGCGCCGATCCCGGGACATCTCGAAGGCGCCGAGCTTCTGGTGCCAATCATCGTCTTTCTTGGTTTGTCCTATACGCAATCCATGCATGGCCATGTCGGCATGGACCTGGTGCTGGATTGGCTGTCCGACCGTGTGCGCCGCTACGCGATGATAGCGACGCTGCTGGCCAGCATTTTCATCTGCGTCGTACTCGCCTGGTTCAGCGCGAGACATACCTGGCAGCTCTGGCTCTACGACGACGTCACAATGTCGCCGCCATACTTCAAAACCTGGCCGAGCGGCGCCGCCGTCGCGCTTGGCTATCTGCTGATCTCACTGCGCATGTTTCTCCAGGTGCTTCACGTGTATGACCCTCGCCGGTTTCCGGCGAACGAGCCAGAGTCCGGTGGCATCCATGCGGTCGAGTAGCAGGGGAGAATGCCAGTGGATCCGGTAAGCATCGGCGTTCTCTCGCTGATCGGCCTGACGCTGTTCCTGATGTCCGGCGTGCGGATCGCATTCGCTACGGCGATCTGTGGCTTTCTCGGACTTTGGATCCTGCGCGGCTACGACCCGGCAGCATCACTGTCGGCACAGACGATTGTTGGGCATCTCACCAACTACAATCTTCTGGTCCTGCCGCTGTTCATCATGATGGGCTTCTTCGCCTATCACGCCAACATCACGCGCGACATCTACTGGGCGGCACGGCAGTGGCTGGGCCATCTGCCAGGCGGGCTTGCCATAGCAACGGTCATGGGCTGTGCCGGTTTTGCTGCGGCATGCGGCGCCTCGACAGCATCGGCGGCCGTCATGGGCCGGGTGGCGCTGCCGGAGCTGCGGAAGTTCGGCTACGACGACAAGGTTTCGACTGGCTGTGTCGCCGCCGGCGGCACCATGGCGATCATGATTCCGCCATCGGTGCTGATAGTGATCTATGGTTTCATTGCCGAAGAGTCGATCGGTGCGCTGCTGCTGGCCGGCATATTGCCGGGCCTGCTGCAGGCCGCCACCTACGTCATCATGCTCTTGGTGCGCTTCAAGCTTGATCCCTCGCTGGGGCCCCCGGTCCGGGGCATCACCTGGTCGGACAGGCTGGTGTCGCTCAAGGGCATCTGGGGCATGATCGCCATCATCCTGCTGGTCATGGGCAGCATGTACACCGGGCTTGCCACCCCCACCGAGGCTGCGGGCGTGGGTGCGATCGGCGCGCTGCTGATGGCGCTGCCGCGCATCGGCTTCGGCCAGTTCGCCGCCTCGATGATCGAGACGATACGCACCACTGCCCTGATCTTTGCGATTGTCGCGGGCGTGCTGATCTTCGTTCACTTTCTCGGCTTCACGGGCACACCGGCTGCACTCGCGAAGGGCATCGCCACCATGGATGTCTCGCCCATGGTAGTCCTGGTGTGCATCCTGCTGCTCTACCTCGTTCTGGGCATGTTTCTCGATGGCATCGGCATGGTGCTGCTCACGGTGCCTATCATCCTGCCGACCATCAAAGAACTTGGAATCGATCCGATCGTGTTCGGCATCCTTGTGGTGCGGATGGTCGAAATCGGGCTGATGACGCCGCCGGTCGGTCTGAACGTCTATGTCCTGAAGGGCGTGGCCAAGGACGTCAGCATGGGCAACATCTTCCGTGGTTGCGGCTGGTTCGTGGCCGTCGACATCGTCAACGTTGCCATCCTGCTGGCATTCCCGCAGATCATCCTGCTGGTTCCGCAGACCATGATCAAATAGGCGTGCGAGGTGTTATCAGGTGTTGCCCCAGACCGAGACGTCCTGGCGGCGCTGGCGCTGCACCTCGTAGAGGCACACGGCCGCCGCCGCAGCAGCATTAAGCGAGTTGAGACTGCCAGCCTGCGGAATCTTTGCCAGCATGTTGCAGGCCGTCATGACCTCGCGGGACAGGCCAGTTCCTTCGTTGCCGATCACCAGCGCGGTGGGACCTGCCAGGTCGACAGTATCCAGCGAATAATCGGCCTCGACGCTGGCGCCAACGACCCGGACCGCCTCGCGACGCAGCCGGGCAATGAAGGCAGGCAGGCTGTCGATGCGGGCAATATCGAGCCGGTTGACGGCACCTGCCGAGCTGCGTGCTGCGAGGCTGTTCACGCCGGCCTGGCCTTGCGAGGCGAGGAACACTCCGTCAACGCCAAACACCTCGGCCGAGCGTAGCATGGCGCCGAGATTGTACGGATCCTGCACACCATCGAGAATCAGCCACAGCGCCGGCTGGCGGGCGCGCGCCAGCATTTCGTCGGCGGATACATAAGGGTACTCGCCGACGCGTGCGACATATCCCTGGTGGTCGGCGGTGCCGCAAAGCTGCGCCAGACGCGTCTTGGCAGCGCGCGACGTCTTCGGCTTCTGGCCAGCCGCCTGTATCGCCGTCGTCGCTGCCGATACCGCATCGGCCGGCAGGTCGCTGGCCAGGTGCAGTTCGAAGACGGGCCAGCGGCCGGCAGTCAGGGTTTCCAGCACCAGATTGCGGCCCCACAGCCAGCTACGGGCATGGCTGGCCAGCAGCCGCCTTGTTCCTGTTCCCTTGCTCTTGTTCCGGCCGGTTCGACTTGCCATCGTTCAGGCCATCATCGTCAGGGTTCCGCGCCGCCAATGTTCCCGGCATTGAGGTGCTCACCGGCAGCGATATCAGCCAACGCACGTCCGATCGGCGTGCCATACTTCACAATCGTCTCGCCGGCCTCGATCCGGCGGGCGGCGAATTTGTGACCTGCCTGCAGCGTTTGTGGCATCGGGATCTCGCGTCCCTGGATCCGCACGACCTCCCCAGCCTCGATCTCACGGACGGCCACGGCAACATTGTCCCCAGGCGCAAGCTGCAGAATACGCGATTCGCTGTCTGCCATCTCGCATCAACCTTCACCAGAACACCACGTGCTTTACCGGAGTGCGGCAGGTCCTGCACCCATTTTCGCGGTGGGAGGCTCTTGCTTGCCGGTGTCCGGTTCGTTTGTCGGAACTGCCCCCCACGGGTTGCGTTTAGCCGCCAGATTTTTCGGCCCAAGGATGAGGCATGCCATGTACACGAGCCGCGAGCGCGTGCCGGTCAACACCAGTGTGCGGATCAATCGCGCGATTGCCCGGAGCATTGAGGAGAATGTCCGCTACTTTGCCCGTCGCCCCGAGCAGATTCCTCAGCGCCTGCGCGAACTCGACGAGGAATGGGACATCGAGAGGGCGATCCAGGCCAATGCCGCCGTTGCCGGGTTCATGGGTCTGCTGCTGGGAACGGCCGGCCGCAAGCGGTGGCTCGTCGTTCCTGGCCTGGTAAGCATTTTTCTGTTCCAGCATGCGGTGCAGGGCTGGTGCCCGCCGGTTCCAGTTCTGCGCCGGATGGGCTTCCGCACCTCCTTCGAAATCGAGCGTGAGCGGCATGCTCTGAAAGCATTGCTCGGCGACTATCAGGTTGTCGCTGACGCCGAGGATCGTGTCGCGGCCGCGCTGCAGGCCGTTGAGCGCTGAGGCATTCCTCAACGCGCAAGGCGGCAACTTGGACGCGGTGCGAGGCGTGCTATGGTCGCCATGAATGCCATTGGGAATGGAGGCGGCCATGGACGCGCACGTGACGTACAAGGATATCGGGGTGAGCCTGTCGGGCCATGTCGGCACGATCGAGATCCGGCGGCCGCCGCACAACTATTTCGACAACGCCCTCATCAACCAGATTGGCGACGCGCTGGAAGCGTTCGACCGGGACCCGGTGTGCCGGGCCGTGGTTCTGGGTGCCGAAGGCAAATCGTTCTGCGCCGGTGCGGATTTCGCCAACCGGCCAGCGACCGGCAGCAGCGCCGGTGAAACCGGCAAGCACCTCTACAAGGAAGCCATCCGCCTGTTCCGCACCCGCAAGCCCATCGTGGCGGCAGTGCAGGGTGCGGCGATCGGTGGCGGCCTGGGCCTGGCGCTGATGGCCGATTTCCGCGTGACCTGCCCTGAGGGCCGCTTCAGCGCCAACTTCAACCGGCTGGGCTTCCACCCGGGCTTCGGGCTGACCTGCACGCTGCCGCGCCTGGTTGGCCAGCAGAAGGCCAACCTGCTGTTCTATACGGGCCGCCGTGTAACCGGTGAGGAGGCCGTGGCCATGGGCATGGCCGATGTCCTGGTGCCATTGGCCGAACTGCGCGCCGCCGCGACAGCGCTCGCCACGGAAATCGCGCAATCCGCGCCACTGGCCGTCATGTCGACCCGCGAAACCGTGAGGCGGGGCCTGGCCGACGCCGTAGAAGCTGCCACCGAGCGTGAGCTGATCGAGCAGGACTGGACCCGCAAGACGGCGGACTTCAAGGAGGGCGTAAAGGCCTGGGCCGAAAAGCGCTTGCCAGATTTCAAGGGAGCGTGAAGCCACCCGGAGAAGGGACATGGCAATGCGTCTGAAGGGCAAGCGGTGCCTCGTAACGGCCGCCGCCCAGGGTATCGGCGCCGCCACGGCGCGGGCATTCGCTCAGGAGGGCGCCGAGGTCTGGGCCACCGATGTCAACGACACGAAGCTGTTGCAGGGCATGAAGGGCCTGACGGGCGTTCACGCCGAGAAGCTCGACGTGCTGGACAAGGCTGCGATCAACAACCTTGCAGCGCGGCTGGGCAGCATCGACGTGCTCTTCAATTGTGCCGGCTTCGTGCATCATGGCACAGTGCTGGATGCGACGGATGACGAGTGGCGATTCGCTTTCGACCTGAACGTGCGCAGCATGTTCTGGACGATTCGGGCCTTCCTTCCGGGCATGCTCGACAAGGGCGGCGGATCGATCATCAACGTTGCCTCGGCCGCATCCTCACACAAGGGAGCGCCGCTGCGCTTCGTCTATGGCAGCACCAAGGCTGCCGTCGTGGGGTTGACCAAGTCGGTGGCGGTCGACTTCGTGAAGCAGAACATCCGCTGCAATGCGATCTGCCCCGGCACAGTCGAGAGTCCGTCGCTGAACGCGCGTATTGCGGCATTGGGTGGCGACGCCTCGATGTTCAAGGCACGCCAGCCTGGTGGACGGTTTGGAACGCCCGAAGAGATCGCCGCGTTGGCTGTTTACCTCGCCAGCGACGAGAGCGCCTTTACAACAGGCACGACGCATGTGATCGACGGAGGCTGGAGCATCTGAGGGCGCAAGCCATGAGATCGACCGGCGAATTGCTGGGGCTGGGACCGGTCGTCCCGGTCCTGACGCTGCAAGGTCCAGCGGATGGTGTGCCCGTCGCCCGTGCGCTGGCCGCAGGCGGCGTGCGGGTTCTGGAAGTCACCCTGCGCACCGACGGTGCACTGGAAGCGGTGCGCGCCATCGCCGCCGAAGTGCCGGAAGCCATTGTCGGCGTAGGAACCGTGCTCGAGCCGGCGCAGTTCGCTGCCGCACGTGCCGCCGGTGCATGCTTCGCCGTCAGTCCCGGACATTCGCCAGCCTTGTTGAACGCGGCGGCTGACTCGGAGCTGCCTTGGCTACCCGGCATCGCGACGGTATCGGAAGCCATGGCGCTGGCGGAGCGGGGCTATCGCCACCTGAAGTTCTTCCCCGCAGAGGCCGCGGGTGGTGCTGCATTTCTGCGTGCTCTGCAGGCGCCCTTGCCCACGCTGCACTTCTGTCCCACCGGCGGCGTCGATGCGCGCAATGCGGCGGCGTACCTGGCACTATCAAACGTACCTTGTGTCGGTGGGTCGTGGCTGGCACCACAAGGCGCGGTAGAAGCGGCTGACTGGAGCCGGATCGAGGCGCTGGCATGCGCAGCGCTGTCGTTGAGAGCCGGTACGAAGCGCTAGTCAGCTTCCGCCAGAAAGGCGGACACTGCCTCTCGCGTCGGCATCGGGTCAACAGCGCCGAAACCCATGGTCTTGAGGGCAGCGGCGGCGTTGGCCCAGTGGGCCGCCGTGAAGGGATCATCGCCAGCCAGCAGCCGCGCGAGAAAATTGCCGCCGAACGTGTCGCCGGCGCCGGTCGCATCCACGGCCTTGACCTGACGACCAGGTATTCGCTCGCGGGCTGCCGGTGTGGCGACCAGGGCGCCGTCCTTGCCCAGCTTCAGCGCGACAATCGACGGTCCCAGCTTCAGGTAGAAATCGGCAACGGCATCCGGGTCGGACAACCCGGTGAGCTGCTCGGCATCCTCGAGACTCGGCAGCGCGATGTCACAGCGCGCCACGGCATCGTGGATGGTCTGCCGCGCCGTCTCGATCGCCCACAGTTTCAGCCGCAGGTTTGTATCATAGGAGACGCGCCCGCCCGCCGCCTTGACGATGTCGATCGCGGCGAAACCGGCGGCGCGGGCTTGCGGCGAGATTGCCTGGCTGATGCCGGAGAGGTGCAGGATACGCGCGCCGGCAAGGTAGTCGCGGGGCAGGTCGTCAGGGCCCATGCGGCTGGCGGCCGATCTGGTGCGCAGGTAGTCGAAGCGATGGCCGTGCTGGTCATGCGTAACAAAGTACACGGCGGTATGGCCGTCCGTGCGTCGGGCTACATGCGAGCAGTCCACTCCTTCGGCCTGCCAGAGCTCGATAAGTCTGTCGCCAAATGTGTCCTTGCCCAGGGAGCAGACATAACCGACAGAAGCACCTTGCCGGGCAGCGGCGATGGCGGCGTTCGACGTATCGCCGCCGAATCCCTGCAGCCAGCGCCGCTCGCCAGGCGCCGTCTGGTTGAATTCGACCATCGGTTCGCCGAAGCAAACCAGGGCAGGCGAGGTCATGAGTCGGTGCGCGTCAGCGGATGCGGCAGACCTTACGCGCTGCTGCGCCGTTCCAGTTCCTGGATCAGCCCATCCAGCCCATGACGCTGAATGTAGCTGTTGAAATCGGACCGGCGGGTAGCCGCCATGCTCACACCCTCGATGATCACGTCGGTAATCTTGCCGTTACGGATCTCCCACGTTAGCTGGATCGGCTGCGATGCGTTTGGCTGGACGATCTGGCTCTCGACCATCTGGGCCGGACCATTTGTGGTCACCTTGCCGACCTTTAGAGTCTGGCCACTGTATTGCCGGAAGCGGTCGGAGTAGGCCTTCACCTCAGCCTTTTCAAAGGCAGCCAGAAAACGCTGGCGCTGTTCGGGCGTGGCAGCGTTCCAGTGACGGCCCAGCACGGTACGTCCGATGGCCTGCAGATCGAAGTGCGCCCGCATGACCTCGGTGAGGGTTGCTTCGCGCTCGGCATCCGAAGCGCCGGCCTTGAGCACCTGCAGCATGCGATTGGCGCCGTTCCGCACGACGTCGGCGGCATCGGCGGCGAGGACAGGCGCGCTTGCGGTGACCAGTAAGACGCCACACATCAGGGCAGTGGCGAGACGCCGGGTCAGCAAGAAAGCGGCCATTTCGCTACCTCCGATGTGGCGGATACCTGAAGCGAGATAGTATCAACGGTGACCGAAGAACCGAAGTTCCCTACCATGTGGTATCAAGGGGCGGGAACGCGAGGGACGTGCGGCACATGAAACCCGACATTCTGCTCACGGTACCTCTGATCGACAGCACCATGGGGCAACTGGACGAGCACTTCCAGGTGCATCGCCTCTGGGAAGCACCGGATCGTGACGGTTTCGTGGCTGACATTGCAAAACGTGTGCGAGCCGCTGCGACCACCGGAGCGACGGGACTCAAGGGCGAGCTGATTGAACGGCTGCCGAAGCTGGAGGTGGTGGCCTCGTACGGCGTGGGTACGGACGCGATCGATCTTGCGACATGCATGCAGCGTGGCGTCGCCGTGTCGAATACGCCCGACGTCCTGACGCAGGAGGTAGCGGACTTTGCAATGGCGCTGCTTCTGGCCAGCGCGCGCCGCATCCCGCAAGCCGATGCCTATGTCCGGCGCGGCGATTATCTGCGCGACGGCAAGGATCAATATCCCCTCACGCGACGGGCGCGAGGCAAGAAGGTCGGCATCGTGGGGCTGGGGCAGATCGGTCAGGCCTTTGCGCGACTCTGCCTTGCCTTTGGCATGGACGTGTCGTGGTACGGACCGCGGTCCAAGCCGGACACGCTCTACCGCTATGTCGATGACCTGGTACGTCTCGCAACGGAGGTCGACTATCTTGTGCTGACGTGCAAGGGCGGGCCGGAAACCGCCGGCCTCGTTACGTCGGGGGTACTGGAGGCGCTGGGACCCAAGGGTACCCTGGTGAACGTCGCCAGAGGCTCGGTGGTGGATGAAGCCGCGCTGGTGCGGGCGCTGAAGGACGGCCGGCTGGGCGCTGCCGCGCTCGACGTCTACGGTGACGAGCCCAACGCACCGCCGGAGCTGTTCGCCATGGAGAACGTCGTGATTCAGCCGCACGTCGCCAGCGGCACGGTCGAAACCCGCGGCGCGATGGGCCAGCTCGTTGTGGACAATCTCAGGTCGTGGTTTGCGCACGGCCGTCTGTTGACGCCGGTGGCGTGACAACCGAGGAGGAAGCAATGGCCAGCAAGAACGGCAAGGATCCCTCGAAGCTGCGCAGCCGGGAATGGTTCGACAGCACGAGCGATCCGACCATGACCGCGCTCTATCTCGAGCGCTACCTGAATTTCGGCCTGACCCTGGCCGAGCTGCGCGGCGGCAAGCCGATCATCGGCATCGCCCAGACGGGTAGCGACCTCTCGCCCTGTAACCGCCACCACCTGGACCTGGCATGGCGTGTCCGCGACGGCATACGCGACTCGGGCGGTATTCCGATCGAATTTCCCGTGCACCCGATCCAGGAATCGGGCAAGCGGCCGACAGCGGCGCTGGATCGCAATCTCGCCTATCTCAGCGCCGTGGAATCGCTCTACGGCTACTTCTTCGATGGCGTGGTGCTCACGACCGGCTGCGACAAAACCACGCCGGCGATGATCATGGCCGCTGCTACCGTGAACATCCCGGCGATCGTGTTGTCGGGCGGACCGATGCTCGATGGCCATTTCGCCGGCGGGCTGGCGGGCTCGGGCACCATCGTCTGGTACGCCCGCCAGGAGCTCGCAGCCGGGCGCATCAACATGGACCAGTTCATCGAGATGGTGGCCTCGTCTGCGCCCAGCGTCGGGCACTGCAACACGATGGGCACCGCGTTGTCGATGAACAGTATGGCCGAGGCGCTGGGCCTGTCGCTGCCGGGCTGCGCCGCCATTCCCGGACCGTACCGCGAGCGCGGCCAGATGGCATATGAAACCGGCCGGCGCATCGTCGACATGGTATGGGAAGATCTGCGGCCCTCGAAGATCCTCACCCGCAAGGCGTTCGAGAACGCCATCGTGGCTGCAAGCGCCCTTGGCGCCTCAACCAACTGCCCCCCACACGTGGTTGCCATCGCGCGCCACATCGGTGTCAAGCTGGAGACCCGTGACTGGGACAGAATCGGCTACGACATTCCGTTGTTGGTGAACTGCATGCCGGCCGGCAAGTATCTCGGCGAGGCGTTTCATCGCGCGGGCGGCGTGCCGACGGTGATGGCCGAACTGCTGCGCAAGGGCAAGGTGCATGGCGATGCGCTCACCGTGACGGGCAGGACGCTGGCCGAGAACCTGAAGACGGCGAAACCCGTGGATAACGAGGTCATCAAATCCTGGGACGAGCCGATGCTGAAGCAGGCTGGTTTCGCTGTGCTGAGCGGCAACCTCTTCGACTCGGCGATCATGAAGACCTCGGTGATCTCGCCGGAGTTCCGTAAGAAGTATCTCGAACGGCCAGGTGACGAGGGTGCCTTCGAAGGGACCGCCATCGTCTTCGATGGGCCAGAAGACTACCATCACCGCATCAACGATCCCTCATTGCCGGTAGATGAGAACAGCATTCTTTTCGTTCGCTATACCGGACCCATCGGCTATCCCGGGGGTGCCGAGGTGGTGAACATGCTGCCACCTGACCGGCTGGTGAAAGGCGGTGTCCTGTTGTTGCCCTGCGTCGGCGACGGCCGCCAGAGCGGCACCTCCGCCAGCCCCTCGATCCTCAACGCCTCGCCCGAGGCCGCTGTGGGCGGCGGCCTGGCGCTGCTGAAGACCGGCGACAAGGTCCGCGTCGATCTCAACAAGCGCACCGCCAACATGCTGGTGTCCGAAGGGGAGCTGGCGAAGCGCCGCAAGGAGTGGAAGCCGAATTACCCCGCCAGCCAGACGCCGTGGCAGGAACTTCAGCGCAAGTTCGAGGGTCAGTTCGACACCGGCGCGTGCCTGGATTTTGCCGTCGATTTCCAGCGCATTACGGAGACGAAGGGAGTCCCGCGCCATTCGCATTGAAGGCCGGCCGCAGCGCCCAGCTCAGGGGCAGCGTGGCCAGCGCGACCGCGGCGATCAGCAGCATGGTCGCGGGCAGCCCGGCGAGGTCGCCGCACAGGCCGAAGAGCGGGGGGCCGACGGCGCCGGCCACAGACCCGCCGGTATAAAACAGGCCGAATGCCCGGGTGCGCCTGGCCGGCGCGACGAATTCGGGAACCGTGCCGTAGAGCACGGACGAGGTGCCGTTCAGCGCCACGCCGACCAGCGGCAGCACCACCAGCGCGGGCAGTAGCGAGAGCGGCAGCAGGGCGGCGATCAGCACTGCCGTAACGAGCTCGGTGAGCAGCACCGTGCGCAATACACCCAGCCGCGTGCCCAGCCAGCCGCATACCAGCTTGCCGAAGGCGCCGCCGGCAAACAGCAGCGACAGCGCAAGCCCGATGGTGGGCAGATCCGCACCCTTCTCGCGCAACAGGAAGGGCAGGAACACCAGGAACCCTGACCGCGTCACCGAGTCGGCCACATGGACGGCGAGCAGCAGGCGAAAGGCGCCGGGTCTGTCGGCCGTTTCCGCCGCGGCGGTTGCTGGCGCTTCCGATTCTGCAGCGGCAGGGCGGGGAACGTGCGCGAGCGTGATCGGAATCAAAAGCGCACTGGCAAAGCCGAGCGCCGCCACGGCGAACAGACCCTCGCGCCACGGCAGCGCGGCTGCCACGAATGCGAACGCGGCGGGCAGGACGACCTTGCCGATATCGCCCGAGAAATTGTACGTGCCCAGCGCCATGCGTGAACCAGAACCCGCATAGGCCGCAGAGATCAGGCTCGACGACACGGGGTGCTGCGTGCTGCCGCCCAGCCCGGCCAGCACCAGGCCGATCGCGACACCTGCCAGTCCGCCCGAGAGGCCGGCGATCAGATAGCCGCACGCGGCCGCTGCCGTGCCGATCGCGAGCGTCCGTACACCGCCGATCCGCTCTGCCAGCAATGCCGAGGGCATCTGGCCGCTGGCCATGGCGCCCGAATACAGCAGCTTCAAGGACCCAATGGCAGCATAGCTCAGCCCAAACTGCGCCTGCAGGATGGGATAGAGCACGTTGAGAAGATCCGTCAGGCCGTCATGCAGGACATGCGCGCCGCAGCAGGCCGACAGGGTCCGCCGGCGACTGGATATCGTCGGCTCGAGTGCCTGCGAGGGTGCCGCCGTTGCCATCGCGCATTCATCCCAGAATCGCCCGCGTACGGCAACGCCTGCGGCTCAATCAGGCGCCGGCCTCCGGATGAAGGCCATCAAGGCCCACGCGTTCATCAGCCGAGCGCCGGCCAAAGCAGCGCCGTCCCCAGGCAGCGACGCGATCGATGTAGAGCAGTGCAACGGGTACCACCACCAGCGTCAGCAGTGTCGAGCTGATCAGCCCGCCGATCACGGCATGCGCCATTGGCGCTCGCTGGCTGGCGCCCTCGCCGATGCCCAGCGCCAGCGGGATCATGCCAAAGATCATCGCCAGCGTCGTCATAAGGATGGGCCGCAGGCGGATCGTGCCGGCCTCCAGCAGCGCCTCGCGCATTGGCAGGCCGCGGCCACGCGCCTGGTTCGCGAAGTCGACCAGCAGGATCGCGTTCTTGGTCACCAGCCCCATCAGCATGATGAAGCCGATGGCGCTGAAGATGTTGAGCGTCGTGCCGGCCACCAGCAGGCCCAGGAACACACCGATCAGCGATAGCGGCAGCGACAGCATGATGGCCACGGGTTGCAGAAAGCTGCCGAACTGCGAGGCAAGGATCAGGTAGATCAGGATGATGGCCAGCAGCAGCGCCTGGCCGGCATAGGCCGCGCTCTCCGCCATGTCCCGCGTCGAGCCGCTGAAGGCAAAGCGATAGCCCGGTGGGAGGTCAAGCTTCGCGATCGCGGCCTGCAAGTCGCGGCTGACGTCGCCGCTGGAGCGGCCGGAGACGTTGGCCGTAATCTGCACCTCGCGCTGCAGGTCGCGCCGGTTGATCTGCGACGCGCCCGCCGACGTGGTGATGGCCGCGATCTGGCTGAGCTGCACCATGCGCGGCGAGCCGGAGTCATCGGGACCGGCTGCCAGCCAGACGCGGTCGAGGTCGTCGCGCCCGGCGCGGTCGCTCTCCGGCAGACGCACCATCACCGTGTAGTTCTCGCCATCGGGCGCCTTCCACAGGCTGGTTTCGTCGCCGGCAAACAGCGGCCGCAGGCTTTGCGCCACCATTGCGGTCCCGACGCCGAGGTCCGAGGCCACTTCGCGCTTTACCTTGACGCTCAAAATCGGCCGCGCCGCCTTCAGGTTGCGATCGACATCGACAGCGCCCGGTATGGCCGCCGTCATGTCCATCACCTGCCGCGACAGGCGGTCCAGCGTCGCCATGTCCGGGCCCTGCAGCGAGAGCTGGATCAGCTTCTGCACGCCCCCGGCGGGACCACCGGGGATATTGACCGAGATTTTGATGCCGGGAATGGCCGCCAGCCGTTCGCGAATCGGCTGCGCCATCTGCTCGGGCGAGCGCTTGCGCTGCGACAGATCCTTGTAGCGCAGATACAGACTGGCCTGGTTCTTGCCCTGCACGTAGCCCGTGTTCACGGTGCCGTAGGTGTAGGCGATCTCCGGAAATTCCCGGACCGCGGCATCGACCTGTCGCAGCTTGGCGGTGGTGTATTCCAGCGACGAGCCGACCGGCGTTTCGATCGTGATCACCTGCTCTCCCAGATCCGCCTGCGGTACGAACTCTACGCCGATGAAGCGAACCAGCCCGAAGCTGCCGACAAAGGCGGCCAGCGCCACCAGCAGCGTCGTCTTTCGCCAGGCCAGCGCCCGGCCCAGCAATCGGCGGTAGCCGGACGCCAGCGCGTTCTGGGCCGCCTCCAGTCCGCGCGCGAACCGGCCGCCGCCATGCGCCTGCGGGTCATACCAGACGCTCGAGAGCATGGGATCGAGCGTGAACGACACGAGCAGCGAGATCAGCACCGCGGCCGATACCATGATGCCGAACTGGAAGAAGAAGCGGCCGATGATGCCGCCCATGAAGGCGACCGGCAGAAAGACCGCGACGATCGTGAAGGTGGTGGCGAGGACCGCCAGTCCGATCTCGTTGGTTCCGTCCAGCGCGGCCTGGCGGTGCGACTTGCCCATCGCGAGGTGCCGCGTGATGTTCTCGCGCACCACGATGGCATCGTCGATCAGGATGCCGATCGCCAGCGACAGCGCCATCAGCGTCAGCACGTTGAGCGTGAATCCGAATGCCGCCAGCACCGTGAAGCTGCCCACGACCGCAATCGGCAAGGCAAGTCCGGTGATAACTGTGCTGCGCCAGGAATGCAGGAACAGGAAGACGATGGCGATGGTCAGCAGTCCACCCTCGATGAGGGTGTGCTGCACGTTGGTGACCGAATTGCGGATGCCGCGCGAGGAATCGCGTACGATGTCCAGACGCACATCGGACGGTACGCCGCCCTTCATCAGTTCGGCCACGACACGACGCACCCCGTCGGCGATCTCGATGGTGTTGGTGCCCTGTGCCTTCACCACATCGATTGCCAGCGCCGGCGCACCATCGAGCAGGGCAGCGCTCTCCAGCTCCTGCTCGCCATCGACGATATCCGCGACCTCTCCGAGATAAACTGGTGCATTGCCGCGCCGTGCCACGATCAGATCGGCGAAGCGCGAGGGATCGACAATGCGTCCGTCGATCTCGATCACGCGGTCATCGTTTCCACGACTCACGCTGCCGGCCGGGAAATTCTGGTTCTCGTCCCGGATCGCCTTCAGCACCTCGTTGACGCCCACGCGCAAGGCCTGGAGACGTTCCGGCTTGAGATGAACGTTGATCTGCCGTTTCACGCCGCCAACGATGCTGACCTTGCCCACGCCGCGCACGTTCTCGAGGCGTTTCACGACAATCTGGTCGACGATGGTCGTGAGGTCGCGCCGCGAGCGCACATCGGAGCGCAGCGCCACCGAGACGATCGGGATGTCGTCCGGATTGAACCGCTGCACCAGCGGCTCCTCGACCTCGTCGCGGAAGCCGGCGCGCACCTGTTGGACCTTTTCCCGCACGTCCTGCATCGCCTGGGCCGAGGACACCGAAAGCTCGAATTCGGCGATCACCACCGACTGGCCCTCGTAGGAGCGCGACGTCAGGGTCTTCAGCCCGGCAATGGCGTTGATCGCCTCCTCGATCTTGCGCGAGATCTCGGTCTCCACGGTTTCTGGTGAAGCTCCCGGATACTCAGTGCTGACGACCACGATCGGGAAGTCGACGTTCGGGAACTGATCGACGCCGAGTCGCTGATAGGAAAAGGCACCCAGTACCAGCAACGCGACCATCATCATGGTCGCGAAGACTGGATTGTCGACCGCAATACGGGTGAGCCTCATGGTCGCCGAGCGCCCACCGGCCTTGCAGATCCCGTCACGGCATCACCGAGACGGGCTGGCCGGGCTTCAGGCCGGGGAGGGGGGCGGCGATGATGCGCTCGCCGGGCTCAATGCCGCTCACCTCGATGAAGTCGCCGCGCGACCAGCGCCGTCCGACGGTGATCGGCACGCGCACAAGCCGGCCCTCGCGTATGGCCAGCACATGGTCGCCGCCCTCATCCCGCCGCAGACCAGCCGTCGGTATGGCAATCGCGCCACGTACTTCCGCCACCGTGATCTCGCCGGTACCGAACAGGCCACCGCGCAGCGCTTCGTCCCGTTCGATGATCTCGACAAACACCGGCACCGACCGCGAGCCGGGCTGGGTCGTGGGGCTGATGCGCGTCACCCTGGCCGGGAAGAGGCGCTCGCCGAATCCTTCGACCACCACCAGCGAAGGCTGCCCGACCCGAAGCGCCACCACGTCGGCGGCCGGCACCTGGGCCGCCACCTCCACGCGCGTGGTGTCCAGCAGGGTCATCAGCTTGCCATCGATCGGAATCGACTCGCCGGGATTGGCAAAGCGCTCGCCGATCGCCCCGGCGAAGGGGGCCACGACGACCGCATCCTTGAGGTTCTTGCGCGCGATCTCGACCTGCGCCTCGGCCACGGCCACCAGCGACCTCTTGGCGTCGCCCACGGCGCTTGCCTGTTCAAAGGCTGATCGAGACACGACCTTCTGTTCATGGAGCTGGGCCTTGTCGTTGCGATCCTTTTCCGCCCAGCGCGCCTCTGCCCGCGCCGCCTCAAGATGGGAGATCTTCTCGTCCAGCCGCGCCTGCAGCTCGATGGTCTCGAACCGCGCCAGCACCTGGCCCTCGCGGACGCGGTCGCCCTCGCGCACCAGCACTTCGGCCAGACGTCCGGCCACGCGGGCTTTCACCACCGTCTGATCGACTGGCTGGGTGGAACCGGTGAAACGCACTTTCTCCTTCAGCGTGCGCTTCTGCACTGTGTGCAGCTCGATATCCAGCAGCTCCAGTGGCCGCTGTACGGTCGCGGCGGTGCGTGCCGGCGCAACGCCGGCAGGACGTTGCGCAGCGATCAGCCCGCCCACGCCAGCCAGCAAACCCAGCACCGCGATGCCGGCGATAACGACAGTACGACGCCTCATGGCCGCAAACCTCTGAGGAATGTATCGATGTACGCGTCGAAGAAGGCGTCGAGCGGCGGGTGCGGTCCCGTATGCGGCGCCAGCGACCATCGCCAGATCGCCAGCATGCCCAACGGCGCCCGCAGTACCAGGGCGGCGCTCTCGACATCTTCCAGGGGCCGAATTTCACCGCGCGCGATGCCGCGCCTGAGAATCGCGACGAAGAGCCTCAGCCCGCGCCGCTCGATCTCCTCGACAAAGTAGCGGGCGACTTCGGGGAAGTTGCCGGCCTCGGCGATCACCAGCTTGAACACACCGGCGGCCGGCGTCTCGTTGAACTCACGAAAGCGGACGACGACCTCCCGCAGCAGCGCCTCGGTGGTGCCGGCGTAGCTGGCGACCAGGTCTTCGCCGGCGTTGAGCGGCGCCAGGATCGCCTCTCGGATGACGGCCTTGAACAGGGCTTCCTTGCTGGGGAAGTAGAGATAGGGCGTGCCTTTGCTGACTCCGGTGAGGCGCGCCACATCATCCAGTTTCGTGGCCGCGAAGCCGCGCTCGACGAACAGCGCCAGCGCTGCGTGGACGATCTGTCGCTCACGGTCTGCCGCTCGCAGGTTGCGGGCTGATATGACTGACTGGTCAGTATCCACGGACCTGCATATAGCTTCCCGATACATACATTGCCAGCGCAATAATTCAGATATTCAGGAGGCGGGGACCACGGTCGAACACGCGCAGTGCATCCGCCAAGGTTTCGGCTTGCGCCAGCCGGCGGGGGCCTGTGAACACTTGGTACCGGTCGTGCCGCTGATGCGCTGCCAGCTTGGCGATGGCAAACAGGGGCTGTTCGCAGCTATGGCGGAAGATCGAAAACAGCGCGATGCCAGGCCGGAAATCGATGGCGTAGTCGCGCCATTCGCCGGAGGCGACCCGGCGGCTGTAAAGGTTCAGGAGATCCATCAGCTCACGGCGGTCGAAGGTGACCACCTTGCGGCGCGCCCGCGCCTCGGCCAGTTGATAAAGCATCGTCATCGACTCGCCGCACTCTCCCGCAAACCTCAACCGCGTTGAAATATTTGCAGAATGTCCCGGACCGGTAAAGCGGTCCCGGCGGAGGGAGCGGAGAGGTGTGAAATTGCCAAACAGATGGCGGCGGGATAGAAACGCCGCGCAAGAAAATTCCCCTCCAGCAGCCGGGCATCACGCGTGGCGGACATATTCCAGGAAGTCGACGAGGCCCTGCGACAGGACAGGGCGAAAGAGTGGTGGCAGCGGCACGGCGCCAAGGTGGTCATCGCCGCGGTCGTCCTTGTGCTGGCGATTGCTGCGTGGAACGGCTGGGGCTGGTATCAGCGCTCGCAGCGCGCCGACGCCAGCCAGGCATTCACCGCCGCCGTTGAAGGCGCCAGCAAGGATCGCGCGGCCAGCATCGCCGCACTGGAGAAGCTGACCTCGGGAGCGGAACCTTACGCCTCGCTGGCGCGGCTGAAGATCGCGGAACTCAAGGCAGAAGGCGGTGACCACAAGGCCGCCGCAACGCAATTTGCTTCGGCAGCGCCAGCGATGCCGTCGGAGGAGCTCAAGGAGGTCGCCATCCTTCTGAGTGTCATGCAGGCCTTCGAGACGGGCAATCCCGATGAGTTGCAGGCAAGGTTGCAGCCGCTCACCGGCAGCGGCCGGCCATGGCGGCTGAGCGCGCTCGAGCTGCAGGCAGCCCTGGCGCTGAAGCGTAATGATCCGACATCGGCGCGCGCGCTGTGGACCGAACTGCGCGATGATCCGGCGGCGCCGCAGGCCATGCGCGAGCGCGCCCGCGAGATGGTCGCCGCTCTTGCCGACGCCAAAGGCGATAAGAAAGAATGACAAGCGTCGGAGTGACGCGTTCACGGGTGACAGGACGGGCGGTCATGAAAGAACCAAGGGGCCTTCGAATGGCCGCGCTGCCGGCGGTTGCGGCGATCGGCTTCCTGCTGGGGGGCTGCGGCATTTTCGGTAGCTCCGAAGGCCCGCCGCTGCCGGGCGAGCGGATCAGCGTCATGGGCGCCGACACGGAAGCCAAGCCCGACCCGGACGCCGGCGATGTCCGTCTGCCGCGGCCCGTCGTAAACGATTCCTGGCCACAATCCGGCGGTTTCGCCAGTTTCGCCATGCACCATCTGGAGCTGGGCGACAATCCGCAGATCGCGTGGACCGCCGATGTCGGCGCCGGATCGGGATCAGAACGCCAGTTGCTGACGCCTCCGGTTGTTGCCGAGGGTCGCGTTTACGTGAAAGACGCGCAAGGCACGGTTTCAGCGTTCGAGGCGGCCACCGGCAAGCTGCTCTGGCGCAAGGCGCTTGAGCCCGAGAAGGCGCGCGACAGCAACGAATTCGGCGGCGGTTTGGCGTTCTACGGCGGCCGGCTGTTTGCCACCACGGGCTTCGCGGTCGTCTTTGCGCTTGACCCCGCCACCGGCGATGAGGTCTGGCGGACCGCGATTTCAGCCCCCGTGCGTGGCGCACCCACGGTGTTCCATGACCGGGTGTTTGCCATCAGCATCGACAGCCGCCTGCATGCCCTGGCGGCGGCCGACGGCTCCTCGCAGTGGGACTACGCCGCACTCTCGGAAACCGCCGCCTTCATGGCCGGCACCAGCCCCTCGGCCTCGGGCGCGCTGATCGTCGCCCCCTTCAGCTCCGGCGAGCTGGTGGCACTGCAAGCCGACACCGGCAAACAGGCCTGGAACGAGTCGCTGATCGGCCAGCGTTCCGGCCCCGGCGGACCCGTCGCGGCAATGACGGATATTCGCGGCAGGCCGGTGATCGACAATGATCGTGCCATTGCCATCGGCAGTGGCGGGTTGCTTGCCGCCTTCGATTTGCGCACCGGCGCGCGCGTGTGGGAGCGGCGGCTTGCGGGCGCGCAGACTCCCTGGGTGGCGGGCGCGCATGTCTTCGTCATCACGGACAACGCCGAGGTGATTTGCCTGAACCGCAGTAACGGCAAGATCAACTGGGTCACGCCGCTCACCGCCTACAGCGACGAGAGAAAGCGCGACCCGGTGCTATGGGCAGGTCCCGTGCTGGCAGGTGACCGGCTGCTGATCGGCGGTTCCACGGGCGAGCTGCTATCGCTTTCGCCCTATGACGGCCGGCCGCTGGGCAAGCTGAGCCTCGGCTCCCCGATCATGATCGCCCCGGTGATTGCCGACCGCACCGCCTTCGTTCTCACCGACAGCGGACGCCTGATCGCGTTGCGGTAGGTCCCGGGCAACAGCCATGGCCGGACGGCATGACAACCATGCCCAAGCTCGCTCTCGTTGGCCGGCCGAATGTCGGCAAATCGACCTTGTTCAACCGGCTGGTCGGCCGTCGGTCGGCCATCGTCGCTGACGATCCGGGCACGACGCGCGACCGCCGCGAGGGCGCCGGCCGTCTCGCCGACCTCGAGTTCACCGTCGTCGATACTGCCGGGTGGGACGAGGCCAAGGGCGAGGTTCTGGAGGCGCGCATGCGCGCCCAGACGGAACAGGCCGTGCGCGATGCCGATGCGGTCCTCTTCCTGGTCGATGCCCGCGCGGGCATCACGCCGCTGGACCGCAGTTTCGCGCGCTGGCTGAGGGCGCATGCGCGCAAGACCGTGCTGGTGGCCAACAAATCCGAGGGTCGCGCGGGCGATGCAGGAATCGCTGAGGCATTTGGCCTTGGGCTTGGCGAGCCGGTGGCGCTCTCGGCTGAGCATGGCGAAGGTCTGGCCGATCTGCGGGATGCCCTGGCGCCGCTGGTGGGCGAGCCGCCGGCCGCAGGTTCCGGGGACGCGGATGAAGCCCGCCAGGGTCATGCGCCGTCTGCCGGCGCTGAGGAGGCCGATTGGGAAGGTGGCCCGGACGAGCCGCCGGACCGGCCCATCCAGCTCGCCATTGTCGGTCGGCCCAACGTCGGCAAGTCGACGCTGCTCAACCGTCTGCTGGGCGAGGATCGCGTGCTCACCGGTCCCGAAGCCGGCATCACGCGCGATGCGATTGCCGTGGACTGGCGCTTCAATGGACGCCGGATTCGGCTGGTCGATACCGCCGGCCTGCGTCGGCGTGCCAATGTTTCGGAGAAGCTGGAGGTGCTCTCGGCACGCGACACGCTGGACGCTGTGCGCTTCGCCGATGTGGTGGTGCTGGTGATCGATGCCGGGCAAATGCTGGAGAAGCAGGATCTCGCCATCGCCCGCATGGTGGAGGAGGAGGGCCGCGCGCTGGTCATCGCCGTTAACAAGATCGACGAGCTGATGCGTGGCGATGCGAAGGCCCAGGGTGCCGCTTGGCGCAGGTTGCGCGACCGCCTTCAGGCTTCCCTCGCGCAGGTCAAGGGCGTGCCTATTGTCGGGCTGTCGGCACGCTCGGGCCGGGGCGTTGACAAGCTGATGCCCGCCGTCATGAACATCCACGCGCTGTGGAACCGGCGCATCCCGACGGCCGCCTTCAATCGCTGGCTGGAAGGCATGGTCGAGCGCAACCCGCCGCCGCTGGTCGATGGCCGCCGCATCCGCATCCGCTACGGCGCGCAGATCAAATCCCGGCCGCCGACGTTTGCCCTCTTCGTCAGCCGCCCCGCCGAACTGCCGGAAAGCTACGTCCGCTACCTGGTCAACGGCCTGCGCGAGCAGTTCGATCTCCCCGGCGTCCCCATCCGCATCTACATGCGCAAGCCAAAGAACCCGTACGTGGAGCAGGCGAGCTAACCGGGGTGTTGCTCTTTGGCACCGTCGACATGCCCGCCAGCAGCGGCCGTCGCCATCGGACGGAACATACGCCGGTAGGCGCCCGGCGTGAGACCAGTGCAACGCTTGAAGAGACGGCGAAAGAACGCCGGATTGTCGTAGCCGACGATGGCAGAGATGTCGTCCGCCGAGACGCCTTCGGTCTCGAGCAGGCGTTTCGCCTCCTCGATGCGAAGGTTCTGCACATGGGCCATGAGGGTCGTGCCGGTCGCGGCCTTGAAACGCCGCTTGAGGCTCCGCTCGGGAGTGCCGCATGCCTCCACGGCAGAGGCAACGACGTGTGGCTCGCGGTAGTGCTGGGCAAGCCACGTCTCGACACTCCGCACCACGGAGTCCGCGTGAGGCTGGCGCCGCACCAGACTGGCAAAAGGAAGTTGCCCTTCGCCATGCCACTTCAGGAGATATACCCTGGCGATGCGCAACGCCTCGCCGGGGCTACAGTGACGGGCGATGATGTGCAAGGCCAGATCGTGCCAGGAGGTGGTGCCGCCGGCGGTGACGATTCGCCCGCCCGCATCGGCGATCACCAGGTTTGGCGCCGGACTGAAACGGACGGCAGGAAAGCTCCGGCGGAAAAGATCCTGATACCCCCAGTGTGAGGTGGCCTCGCGGCCGTTGAGCAGGCCTGTCGCGGCCAGCAGAATTGATCCCGAGCAGGCCGTATAGATCGCGCTGCCATTGCGGTAGCACCGCCGGACCCATTCCTTGACCTCGGCATAGCGCTCCGCCATGTCATCCGTCGGCGCCAGCCAAAGCTCCGGGATGATGATGATCCCGGCTCCTGTCGCCTCGCCGAGAGCTGCGTCGGGACTGACCGGAATGCCGTTGCCGCACCGGAATGCCTGGCGCGACGTGGAGACAATCCGGGGCTGAATAAGACGGTGACCCGGTTCCTCGCCAACGAGCTCGCGCCATAACGTGCCGGTCGCGGCGAGCACATCCACCATGCCGTAAAGTGCTGATCCCGCTGTTTCCGGCAATGCCAGAATGAATGCCTCGATTGGACTTGGCGGGTGGCGATCCATGGTGTCATCGATTTTGGCACGAAAGGACTGTTTCTGGCAAAACACGCTCTGATGCTTGGATCTTGCTAGCTCCATCCTGTGCTCGCCGAGACGGCTTCGCCTTATCCGGCCAGCCCGGCAACAACGCAAAACGATGGAGACTAGCCATGACCAGCCAATCCGCCATTGCCGAGAAGATAACCTGCATCAACGGCTTCAACGTCGAGGCCGCTCATGCCACGATCGCGGCCCTCAAGGCCGACAAGAGTCTTGCCAGGTTCCAGTTCCGTGCCCACAACACCTGGATCAGTGGCGGCGAGAACCGCTCCACAATCCAGAGCTTCTTTGGTGCCGGCCGGGAGGACAGGTCGCGGACCCATCCCTTCGTCTTCACCAACGGTGAGCCGCCCGTGTTGCTCGGCAATAATGAGGGTGCCAATCCGGTCGAGTTTCTCCTCCACGCCCTTGCCGGATGTGTGACGACGACGTTCGTGCTGCACGCAATGGCGCGGGGTATCACCATTCGCGAGCTGTCGACCGAGCTCAGCGGCAACATTGACCTCCAGGGGCTGCTCGGACTCGATGACAGCGTCCCGGCCGGATACGAGCAGATCAACATTCAGATGCGCGTCAAGGCCGACTGCCCGGACGCAGAGCTCGATGACCTGCTCGCTTTGGCCCAGCAGCACTCGCCGGTCTGCAACACTGTCTGCAGGCCTGTCCCGGTCGTCATCCGCAGGACCTCGACCTGATCACATCGTGGTAGCAGCGCCGCCTGCCGCGGAGGACGGCAGGCAGGTCCGCCCCGAGACGGCTAGAGTAATGAGGCCTGTTCCGGCGGATAGGTGATCCGCGTTCCTTCGACACGAGCGAAGTGCGTAAGCTTGTGCATCCGGTAGCTGCTTTCCGACAGGATTTCGACCACGGGCACGCGGCGCACGCCGAGCGCGTCGGCAACCAGCGAGCGATGGCAGCGCCACGGCACGGCTTCGGCGCACATTATGGCAACGCGCTTCTGTCGGCCCAACCGAACCAGCTCTTCAAGTGCGTCTTCGAACGCCGCCGTCTGCATATAGTCGGCATAGCCGCGAAAGCCCTTGTTCCGCCAGCCGCCATTGGGCGAGTCCTTGCGCGGATGCCGCAATCCGCCCAGCGCCTGCATCGGCACATATTCGACGTGCTCCGCCGAGAGACTGTCGGCCAGGGCGCTGTCGTTGAACTGCGGGTTATGACGCGAACGCGGCACCGTACGGATGTCCACGAGCCGTTCGATTCCGTAGGTTTGCAGCAAGGCGATGAAGCGCCCGATCGGCAACGTCGAATGCCCGACGGTAAAGATCGTGCCGTCCGACCAGCGTACGTCTTGTGGCGACGGATGCGCGTTCATGGGGAAGTGCCTGCGTTATTCCTCCGAGGTGAGCCATTCGTCGGCGGCGATCCACGCGCCGTGGTGGGAGCAGCCAGGCTCGGCCAGCGGCACGAAGGCGGCGGCAATGGCATCCGGTGGCGGCAGGGTTTCCGGATTTTCGCCGGGGAACGCATCGGCCCGCATGCGGGTGCGGGTCGGGCCGGGATTGATCAGGTTCACCTTGAGTGCGGTGTGCGCCGCCTCGGCAGCGTAAATGCGTACCAGCGTCTCCAGCGCCGCTTTGGTGGCCGCATAGGCACCCCAGTAGGGAGCCGTGCGCCGGGTGATGCCCGAGGTGACGAAGATCGCGCGGCCCGATGGCGACTGGCGCAGCAACGGATCGAGCGAACGGATCAGGCGCCAGTTGGCCGTGAGGTTCACCGCAACGACGCGTTCGAATACTTTGGGTTCGATATGACCGACCGGCGAGAGCGTACCCAGCAGCCCGGCATTGCCCACCAGCACGTCGAGCCGGCCGAACCGCTCGTAGAGCGCATGGCCCATCCGGTCGATGGCGTCGAAGTCGGTCAGGTCCAGCGGCACCAGCGTCGCCGGGCTGCCGCCCGTGCTCTTGATGGCGTCATCCAGCTCTTCGAGGCCGCCGATGGTGCGCGCAACGGCAATGACATGCGCGCCCTCGGCCGCGAAGCGCCGCGCCACCGCCGCACCGATGCCGCGCGAAGCGCCAGTGATCAACGCGATCCGGCCCTCCAGCCGGCCCGTGCCTGCTGGTGCTTCGCTGCCGGTCATGGGGTCACGCCGATTCGCGCAGCAGCGAAAGCTGGCGCTCTTCGGGATCGTCCAGATCGTCGAGCGCGATCGGATAATCGCCGGTGAAGCAGGCGTCGCAAAAGCGCGGGTTCGTCGGGTCGCGCCGCGCCTCGCCGACCGCGCGGTAGAGGCCGTCCATGCTGACGAAGGCGAGCGAATCGACGCCGATGAAGCGCGCCATCTCGGGCACCTGCATGCGCGCCGCCAGCAGCTTGTCGCGTTCCGGCGTATCGACGCCGTAGTAGCAGGAGTGGGTGGTGGGAGGCGCCGCGATGCGCATATGCACCTCGCGCGCACCGGCGGCGCGCACCATGGCGACAATCTTCACCGAGGTGGTGCCGCGCACGATCGAGTCGTCGACCAGGATCACCCGCTTGCCCTGCAGGCTGGCGCGGTTGGCGTTGTGCTTCAGCTTGACCCCGAGATGGCGGATATGATCGGCGGGCTCGATAAAGGTGCGCCCGACATAATGGTTGCGGATGATGCCGAGCTCGAACGGCAGGCCGCATTGCTGGGCGTAGCCCATGGCCGCTGGCACACCTGAATCGGGCACCGGCACTACCACATCGGCCGGTACGTGGCTTTCCTTCGCCAGCTCCATGCCAATGCGCTTGCGCACCTCATAGATGCCCAGCCCGTCCATCATCGAGTCGGGGCGGGCAAAGTAGATATGCTCGAAGATGCAGAGGCGGCGCGGCGCCTTGCCGAAGGGCTTGATCGATTTCAGGCCGTCCTCGCCGATCAGCACCAGCTCGCCCGGTTCGATCTCGCGCACGAAGTCGGCACCGAGGATGTCGAGCGCCACCGTCTCGGACGCGAGAATCCAGGCGCTGTCGAGGCGGCCCAGAACCAGCGGCCGCACGCCGTAGGGATCACGCACGCCCATCAGGCCGTCGGCGGTAAGCATGACCAGCGAGTAGGCGCCCTTGACCTGCTGCAGGGCATCGATCACCCGGTCGACCACGGTGTGATAGGTGGAGCGCGAGATCAGGTGATTGATGACCTCGGTGTCCATGGTCGACTGGAACAGGCAGCCGCGGCGGACCAGTTCGCGGCGCAGGATATGGGCGTTGGTGAGATTGCCGTTATGCGCCACGGCAAGGCCGCCGAACTCGAAATCGGCATAGATCGGCTGCACGTTGCGCAGGACCGTATCGCCCGTAGTGGCGTAGCGGTTGTGGCCGACGGCCGCGTGGCCCCTCAGCTTCTGGATGACGGCCGCATCGCCGAAGATGTCGCCGACCAGGCCCAGATCACGGTGGCTGTGGAACGTCTCACCGTCGAAAGAGACGATGCCTGACGCCTCCTGGCCGCGATGCTGAAGGGCATGCAGGCCAAGCGCGGTGTGGGCCGCAGCGTCACTGGTGCCGTAGATCCCGAAAAGCGCGCACTCTTCGTGCAGATGGTCGTCGTCCAGTGGGTTCGTGCCGGGGAATATACCCGTCGTCACCATCTGTCTCCGCCTGACACCGGCCGCCAGGATGGGGGTACCGGGGGCGCCGCCCTTATACTCCGATCGGGGCGGGGCGCCAGCAGGATTTGCGGCGGCTGCGGCGCTGTGGCGCTACTGCTTGGGCGCAGGCGGCAATTCGGAGGGTGCAGTGGGGGGCGGGATGGCGCTATCCCCAGGCGGCTTCGGCGCTGTATCCGGGGCTGGCGCCGGCGCGGGCTGCTTGCCGGCGGCGCGGGCACGGGTCTTGAAGCTCTCCGGCAGGTAGGGCTCGATCAGGTCGGCGCCGGCCTTGACCATCGGGTAGGTGCGGGCCTGGCTGATGATGGCCGGCGGCGGATCGGCCGGCTTGGCGATGTAGGTGTAGAGCAGGTAGGCGGTCGACAACAGCAGGCCGCCGCACAGGGCGCCGAAGCCCAGGCCCAGGATCTTGTCGGGGATGCGGAAGAAGCTGCCCCGCACCAGCTTGCCCAGTGCGCCCGCGAGCATGCTGAGCATCATCAGCACGATCACGAAAATGCCCAGCAGGGTGACAAAATAGGCCACCTGTTCGGAGGAGACGAAATTCTCGACTTCCGGCTGCAACACGGGCCGGAAATGCCAGGCGGCGACCCCGGCGCCGAGCCAGGCACCGATGAACAGCAACGCATGAACAAGGCCGCTGGAAAGGCCCATCAGCGCCGTGAAGATCAGCACGGCGAATGCCACGAAGTCGAGCGGAGTGAGGCCGAGCGATTCCATGATCCCTCAATCGTAACGGCCCTGCCGGCGCCCGGCAGGTGCTAGGGGGCGCCGCCGCTCGTTCGTGGGCCGCAGCCGCGCCACAAGGTCTGACAGATGGCCGACCTCGTCAACGCTGATGCCGCCGGCCGTCGGCCTGGCGCCATCTGTCACCGGCGCCACGGCTTTTTGAAAACCCAGCTTGGCGGCTTCCTTCAGGCGCGCGTCGCGCTGGCTGACCGCGCGCACCTCGCCGCCAAGGCCGATCTCGCCGAATATCACGGTGTCGGCCGGCACCGGAGTGTCGGCCAGCGATGAAATCAGCGCCGCCGCGACGGCAAGATCCGCGGCCGGTTCAGCGATGCGAAGGCCGCCGGCAACATTCAGATAAACGTCATTCGGACCGATAGAGACGCCGCAGCGCGCCTCAAGCACGGCAAGCACCATGGCCAGCCGGCCTGAATCCCAGCCTACCACGGCGTGCCTGGGTGTGGCGAAGGAGGAGGGGGCTACGAGCGCCTGGATTTCGACCAGCACTGGCCGGGTGCCCTCCACGCCGGCAAAAACGCAAGCTCCCGATACCGCGCCGCGCCGTTCGGCAAGAAACAGTGCCGAGGGGTTCGCCACATCGATCAGCCCCCGGTCCGACATCTCGAAGACGCCGATCTCGTCGGTGGGCCCGAACCGGTTCTTCACGGCGCGCAGGATGCGGAACTGATGTCCGCGTTCGCCTTCGAAGTAGAGAACCGTATCGACCATGTGCTCCAGCACGCGCGGGCCAGCGATGGCGCCTTCCTTGGTGACATGGCCCACCAGCAGCACTGTTACGCCGCGCCGCTTGGCCAGCTCGATCAGCGCCTGCGCGCTGGCCCGTACCTGGGTCACAGTGCCCGGCACGCTGTCGATCGAGTCGAGCCACATAGTCTGGATCGAATCGATTACCGCCACGGACGGTGCGCCCCGCGCATCCAGTGTGGCCACGATGTCGCGGATCGCGGTGGCTGCGGCCAACTGTACGTCCGTCTTGTCCAGTCCCAGCCGCTGCGCCCGCAAGCGCACCTGGTCGAGCGCCTCCTCGCCCGAGATGTAGGCGCAGCCGATGCCAGCCCTGGCCAAGGCGGCCGCAACCTGCAGCAGCAGCGTCGATTTGCCGATGCCGGGATCGCCACCGATCAACAGCGCCGAGCCCGGCACCAGTCCGCTGCCGCACACGCGGTCGAACTCGGCGAGACCAGTGACCAGCCGCGGCGGCTGCTCGCTGGTGCCGGTGAGCCCTGCGAACTCGATGCGCCGCCCCTTGCCGCCGCCAGCCAGTCGGCCCGGCGGCGCACCGGCCGCCGCCGTACCGGCCGTTTCCTCGACGACGGTGTTCCAGCCTCCGCAGGCATCGCATTTGCCCGCCCATTTGGCATAGACGGCGCCGCAGGACTGGCAGACGAAGGTGCGTTGTGGCCGGCTCACAGCCTGCGTACCTGCATCTTGATGGGCCCTTCGGCCTTGCCGTGGATGAACTGATCGACATACGCGTTGCCCGAGCTGTCAACGTCGGCGGTGGCGCCCTGCCAGATCAGCTTTCCGTCGTAGATCATCGTGATGCGATCGCCGATCTTGCGCGCGCTCCCCATGTCGTGGGTGATCGAAATGGCCGTGGCGCCAAGGCCGCGCACGCACTTGACGATCAGGTCGTTGATCACGTCGGCCATGATCGGATCAAGGCCGGTGGTCGGCTCGTCGAAGAAGATGATCTCCGGCTCGCGTGCAATGGCCCGCGCCAGCGCTACACGTTTTTGCATGCCGCCAGACAACTCGGAAGGATAGAGCTCTCCCACCTCTGCCGGCAGGCCGACGGCGGCCAGTTTCGCCAGTGCGACTTCTTTGGCCGCGTCAGGCGCCATGCCATCGGCCTGGATGGGGCCAAACGCCACGTTCTGCCATACACGCAGCGAGTCGAAGAGCGCGCCGCCCTGGAACAGCATGCCGAACTTCTTCATGACCCGCGCGCGCTCATTGCCGGACAGGCGGGCCGTCTCCTCGCCGTCGATCCTGATCGAGCCGCCATCCGGCCGCAACAGGCCGAGGATGCATTTGAGCAGCACCGACTTGCCTGAACCCGAGCCGCCGATCACGACCAGCGACTGTCCGGCCGCGAGATCGATATCGATGCCGTCGAGCACCTTCTTGGGGCCGAAGGCCTTGCGCACGCCCTTCAGGCTGATCTTGGGGGAGTCCATGGCTAGCGCGCGAAGAAGGCTTCGGTGAGGAAGTAGTTGAAGGTCAGGATCAGTACCGAAGCCGAGACGACGGCGGCCGTCGTTGCCGCTCCGACACCCTGCGCGCCGCCGCGTGAGTGGTAGCCCTGGTAGCAGCCCATCAGCGCGATCAGGAAACCGAATACCGCGGCCTTGACGACGCCGGAAAGCACGTCCTCGACCTCCAGATAGTCGAGGGTGTTCTTGAGATACGTGAGATCGTTGAACTCGAGCTTGTAGACGGCCACGAGGTAGCCGCCCAGCACACCGATCAGATCCGCGACCAGCACAAGGATCGGCAGCGTGACCATGGCGGCCAGCAGCCGCGGCATCACCAGATATCGAAAGGGATCGGTTGAGAGCGTCGTCAGCGCGTCGATCTGTTCGGTGACGCGCATGGTGCCGATCTCGGCCGCCATTGCCGCGCCGACGCGGCCGGCGACCATCAGGCCGGCCAGCACCGGTCCCAGCTCGCGTGTCAGCGACACCACCACCACTTGCGGGATAGCACTCTCCGCCGAGAAGCGGGCAAAACCGGTGTAACTCTGAAGCGCCAGCACCATGCCGGTGAAGATCGCCGTCAGGCCGACAACGGGCAGTGAATAGTAGCCGATCTCCAGCATCTGCCGGACGATCTGCTGGCGATAGTAGGGTGGTCGGCAGCCCTGTGCGATGGCCTGCGCGGCAAACGCGGTGACCGAGCCGACCAGCGCGAGAAACGCCAGCGTCATGCGCCCCAGCAGCGCGACTGGCGCCAGGCTCACGAAACCGCCCCGGTATATTGCCGGTGAAAGCGTGCCCCCAGCGACGTCAGTATCTCGTAGCCGTTGGTGCGCGCCTTCTCGGCTACCTGGTCGGGGGTCTGGCTGGGCCCGATCAGTTCGGCGAAGGCTCCAGGGCGCACCGCATCCTCCGGCAGGTCGGTGACATCGACAGTCAGAAGATCCATGGAGACGCGGCCGACGACCCTTGCCACATGATTGTCGATGACGAGTTCGCCACGATTGCCGAGCGCGCGCAGATAGCCGTCGGCATAGCCCACCGCGACCACTGCGATCCGGCTCGGCCGCGCCGACCGCCAGTCGTGGTTATAGCCAACGCCAGTCATCGCATCAATTTGCCGGACCTGGAGAATTCTGGCCCTGAGCGTGGCCACCTGCTGCATCGGGTTGGCAGCGCCGGGCGTGGGATTGATGCCGTAGAGTGCGGCGCCCGGCCGCATCAGGTCGAAATGGAAGTCGGCGCCGAGGAAGATGCCCGATGAATTCGCCAGCGACGCCGGCGCGCCCGGCATGCGTGCGAGAAACGCCCGGAAACGATCGAGCTGCTCGCGGTTGAGCGGGTCGGCAGGCTTCTCGGCCGACACCAGGTGACTCATCAAGAGGGCCAGGCGCAAGCCTCGCAGGCGCATGCGGTCGCCGGCCAGCAGCGTTGCCTCTTCGGCCGTGAGCCCAAGGCGGTGCATGCCGGTATCGAGATGGATGACAGCGTCCAGCGGTTGCGCATGGCGCTGGGCGGCGGAGCGCCATGCCGAGACCTGGGCCAGATCGTTCAGCGCCGGTACCAGCCGCATCTCCACGAAATCGGCGTCAGCACCCGCGGGCAGACCGTTCAGCACGCAAATCCAGGCGCCGGGAACGGCTTGGCGCACGGCGATGCCCTCGTCGGCGTGGGCAACGAAGAAGTGACGGCAGCCTTCGGCGAACAGGCGCTGCGCCACAGGCTGTGCCCCAAGGCCGTAGCCGTCGGCCTTGAGCACCGCCGCGCAGTCCACGGGCCGGCCGGCAGCACGCCCAAGATCGCGCAGGTGCCGCCAGTTGGCAGCAACGGCGTCGAGGTCGACCGTCAGGACAGCATCGGCAAGACGGGCTTCGGGAGAGGAGCGCATCATCAAGGGTGTATCGGACAAAAGATGTGGTGCATCAACAGGATGTGGTCCGAAGGTCAAGGAATCATCGGCGGACGACTGTGGGTAATTCCGGCCGGCAGGAGGCGGTTGAAATTTGCAGCAACAATAGGGCAGGGTGCGCGACTTTCTTCACCCTGTTGGGAGACCCTGATGAGCCAAGGTCCGATCACCATTGCCGGCCTGTGCGGGAGCCTGCGCAAGGCGTCGTTCAACCGCATGGCCCTTGCGCAGTTCGGCAAGAGCCTGCCCGAGGGTGCCACACTCACGACGGTCGAGATCGGCGAGTTCCCGCTCTACAACCAGGAAATTCTCGACGCAGGCGTCCCTGCGCCGGTTGCTCGGACACGCGATATCATCCACGGCGCGGATGCGCTCGTGATCGCGACGCCGGAGTACAACTATTCGACCTCAGGCGTGCTGAAGAACGCCATCGACTGGCTGTCACGCACCAATCCCCAGCCCTTCGCGGCCAAGCCCATCGCCCTGCTGGGCGCTTCCATAGGGCTGTTCGGCAGCGGCCGGGCGCAATACCACCTGCGGCAGATGATGGTTTTTCTGGATGGGCGTCCGATCAATAAGCCGGAGGTGATGATCGCCACGGCGCAGCAGAAATTCGCCGCGGACGGCACTCTTAACGATGAAATGGCAGTCAAGCTGATCAGGGACCTGGGTGCCGCGCTCGTACGCGAAGTCCACCGCTTCCGCGCCGCGGCTGCGGTCGGGTAAGTGGTTAGATCGAAGCTTCATGGTGAGCCCGTCGAACCATGAAACGGTCCGTACTGCCGGCCCTGCAAAGCCTTCATGATTCGACAAGGCTCACCATGAAGGCTTTGTCATCCGCCTGATATCTTTACGGCGTGACTTGGTCCTTGGCCTTGTGGCTGGTGTCCTGCCAGAACTCCCAGGCAGCGAAGGCTGCCACCAGGGCACCCAGCACGAAGTGCCAGAACCGCAGCATGCCGGCATCGGCGTAGCCGAAAACGAACGGCGAGGCGATCAGCCAAGCCCCGCAGGCGAAGCCAATAGCTTCCTCCCACCGCTCCAGCGCCAGCATCTCCAGTGCCGCGAGCGCACATACGATCAGTCCCACGACGACGGCATTCAGGATCATGTTCTGGGTGTGCGTCGTGGCCTCACCCGGCGTCAGCCAGGGGGAAATGACGATCAGTGCGCCAAACACCATCATCGCCCAGTCTTCCCAGGCTCGATGGGTGTTGAACATCCGCATGGTGGCCATAGCACCCTCCGTGGACGTCTGTCCCGACGCAGGACGCCCGTCCACGGTGCCCGCCAGATACCGTCTGAACGAACGCCGCCACGATCGTCCGTACGCCTGACCGGCCATAGATGGGTACGCCATGATCGTCCGGCAAGGCATTGGAGCCGTTCGCAAAAGCCGGGCGGCTGGGCTATGGTCCGGCTATGACCAACCGGGACAGTTCCGGGCTGCCGATGCTGCAGCCCATTGGGCGCATAGCGACGCCCTTCCGGACGTTGGCGGACTGTCCGCGCAACGGCCGCCAGCTTGATCCGGCCCCTGTGTGCGAGGTCACGGTCTTCGAAGCCTTTGTGCCCGGACTGGGCAGCCTCGAAAGCTTCTCCCACCTGATCCTGATCTACGGGTTGCACGCGGGACGGCCGGGTGAGCTGGTGTTCACGCCGCCCTTCGATGATCAGCCCCGCGGCGTCTTCGCCACCCGGGCACCCTGGCGACCCAATCCGCTGGGGCTGGCCGTCGTGGCGTTCGACGGCTTCGCCGCCCCCGACCGGCTGAAGGTGCGTTACCTCGACTGTCTCGATCGCACGCCGCTGCTCGATATCAAGCCCTATTTGCCGAGTACCGATTGCATTCCCGAGGCGACCATGGGCTGGCTGGCTAAACACCGCACGCGGTAGCCACATTGACTGGATAAAATCAGTACTGCTCCTGGCCGTAGGTGTCGTCGGCGGGCAGGTTGTCGAATTTGGTGATCGCGCCCTCGAAGCGCAGCTTCACCGTGCCGGTGGGGCCGTGGCGCTGCTTGGCGACGATGGTTTCCGCCTTGCCATAGACCGTCTCGCAGCGCTGCCTCCAGGCGTCATGGCGCTCGTTGAAGCGTTCGTCGCTCTCCTCGGGCCGGCGCGCCGGCTCGGCGCGCGTGAGGTAATATTCCTCGCGATAGACGAACATCACCACGTCGGCGTCCTGTTCGATCGAACCCGACTCGCGCAGGTCGGCAAGCTGCGGTCGCTTGTCCTCACGCTGCTCGACCGCACGGCTGAGCTGGGACAGGGCGACCACCGGCACATTCAGCTCCTTGGCCAGCATCTTGAGCCCGCGCGTGATCTCGGAGATCTCCTGAACGCGGTTGGAATCCCGGCTGCGTGCGGCGCCCTGCAGAAGCTGCAGATAATCGATCACCAGCAATCCCAGCCCGTGCTGTCGCTTCAGGCGGCGCGCGCGGGTGCGCAGCGCCTGGACGGTGAGGCCGGGTGTATCGTCGATGAACAGCGGGATCATCTCCAGCTCGCGGCTGCACGCCAGGACCTGGTCGAAGTCGCGCGCATTGAGCTCGCCGCGCCGGATCTTCTCCGACGGCACTTCGGCCTGTTCCGCAAGAATGCGTGTGGCGAGCTGCTCGGCTGACATCTCCAGCGAGAAGAACCCGACCACGGCTCCGTCAACCGTCTTCGGCTGTTGGTTTTCGTCGAATTCCTCGCGGTAGCTGCGCGCGGCGTGAAAGGCCATGTTGGTAGCCAGCGCCGTCTTGCCCATGCTGGGGCGTCCGGCGACGATGATCAGGTCGCTGTTGTGCAGTCCGCCCAGCAGGTGGTCCAGCGCATGCAGGCCCGTGGCGACGCCGGTCAGGCCCGAAACGCGCTTGTAGGCGCTCTCGGCCTGCTCCACGGCCTCCGTCAGCGCCGCCTTGAAGGGACGGAAGCCGCCTTCGATCTGACCGGCCGAGGCAAGGTCGTACAGCTTCTTTTCGGCGATCTCGATCTGCATGGTCGCGGGTGCATCGACGTCCGGCACGAACGCGTCATTGACCATGGTCTCGCCGACATCGATGAGCTGGCGGCGCAGGTAGAGATCGTGGATCTGCCGCCCGTAGTCGCCAGCGTCGATGATGCTGATGGCCGCCGCGGCCAGCTCCGCGAGGTAGTTCTGGCGGCCGGCGGCGACCAGTGTCTCGTCATTCTCAAAGAAGGTACGCAGCGTCTTGTAGTCGACGACCTGGTTGCGCTCGATCATGCGCGCCGCAGCGTCGAAGATGCGTCCGTGCAGAGGATCGGCGAAATGCTCCGGCCGCAGGAAATCGGAGACGCGGTTATAGGCGAGGTTGTTGATCAGGATGGCGCCGAGCAGCGCTTGCTCGAGCTGGAAATTGTGCGGTGGCTCGCGCAGGCGCACGTCGTCGCCAATGCCGGGCAGGCGCATGACATTGTTGGCATTCGAAGCGGGTTCCATCACGGTACGCTAGCCTGCTTGCGGAAGGGGACGCAGTCAGACCCTGGTTGTGAGAGACGTGTGTAGCGTCCAAAGACCCGGTTTGTTCCGGTTCGCCGCGGTGGATAGGTCCGCCGGCGCCGGATGCAAGACATAGCAGGTGCGGCTCGTCCTTGCATCCCTGCCTGCGGACGGGCAACGTTGCCGGCCATGAGCGACTGGGATCCCGCTCAATACCTCAAATTCGCAGGCGAGCGGCTGCGTCCGGCGCTCGATCTGCTGGCGCGCATTCCCGTCGCCACACCCCGCACCGTGGTCGACCTGGGTTGCGGTGCCGGCAATCTCGCGCCGATGTTCATGCAGCGCTGGCCACAGGCGAGGCTGCTGGGCGTCGACTCCTCATCGCAGATGCTGGCAAGGGCGCGCGCAGACTACCCGCAGGTCGCCTTCGTGCAGGCTGATTTCGCGACCTGGCGGCCGGACCAGCCGGTCGACGTGCTTTACAGCAACGCGGCGTTGCACTGGCTGTCGGGACACGACGTGCTGTTCCCGGCACTGCTGGAGACGGTGGCGCCGGGCGGCTGGATGGCGGTGCAGATGCCGCGCAACTTTGCCGCGTCTTCGCATACCTGCGTCATCGACACGATCGAGCAGGGGCCCTGGCGCAGCCGCCTTGAACCGGTGCTGCGGCGCAATCCGGTAGGGACGCCGCGAGACTACTGGCGGCTGCTGCACGACAGGACGGCTGCCCTCGATATCTGGGAGATCGAGTACCAGCAGGTGCTGAAGGGCGACAATCCCGTGGCCGAGTTCATCAAGGGCTCGTGGCTGAAGCAGTTTCTCGACCGGCTGGAGGAGCCGGAGCGCAGCGCCTTCGAGGCCAGCTACCGTGAACGCGTGCGCACCGCCTACCCGCCCGAAGCCGACGGCAGCACGTTGTTCCCCTTCCGTCGGCTGTTCATCCTCGCGCAACGCGCTGCCTGACGCAGGTCATTCGGCCGCGACCTGGCGTGGCAGAGGCAGGCTGCGGGCGCGTTCGGCCTCGTACATGTAGTCGCGCGTCAGGGGGACGCTGTCCAAGCGCTTGGCGAGCTGGAGCTGGAAGACCATCTGGTTCATGTGCCGGAAGCTCATCTCGCAGCCGGCGAGATAGAACTCCCACATGCGGCAGAAGCGGTCATCCAGACCCGCCAGCCGCTTGACCTCATCGCGGTTGTCCATGAACCGCTGGCGCCAGTGCCGCAGCGTCTGGGCATAGTGCAGTCGCAGGATCTCGATGTCGGTGACCCATAGTCCGGCGCGCTCGATTGCCGCCAGCACTTCGGAGAGGGCCGGCGTGTAGCCGCCGGGAAAGATGTATTTGCGGATCCACGAATTGGTGCCGCCGGGCGGCTCCATCCGGCCGATCGCGTGCAGCAACATCACGCCATCGTCGGCCAGCAGCGCCTTCACCTTGCGAAAAAACTCGTCGTAGTGCCGCGCGCCCACATGCTCGAACATGCCGACCGAGACGATGCGGTCGTAGCGCTGCGTCTCCAGCCGGTAGTCCTGCAGCTTGAAGCGCACGCGCCCTGCGAGCCCCTCCGAAGCCGCGCGCTGGGTCGAAACCGCATGCTGCTCGCTGGACAGCGTGACGCCGGTGACGTCAGCCTCGGCCTCGCGCGCGATATAGAGGCCCAGCCCGCCCCAGCCCGAGCCGATATCGAGCACCTTGTGGTGCGGTTCTACCCGCAGCTTGGCCAGGATGTGCCGCTTCTTGGCGGCCTGCGCGACCTCCAGTGACGCGTCGGGGGTTTCGAAATAGGCGCAGGAATACTGCCGGTCGCGATCGAGGAAGAGATCGTAGAGCGCGCCGTTGAGATCATAGTGGTGGGCCACGTTGCGCTGCGCCCGGCCAACGGGATTGCGCTGCTGCAGCCAGCGCAGCAACCATTGCAGGCGGAACTGCCAGGCCATCCAGCGGGACCGCTCCAGCGCCGCCATGTTGTAGCCCAGCAGGTCGAGGAAATCGTAGAGCCGGCCATCGTCTACGGTCAGCGTGCCGTTCATGTAGGCCTCGCCGATCGCCAGCCGCGGATTCACCACCAGCCGCCAGGGCGTGAGCCGGTCATGAATGCGGATCGTGACCTCGGGTCCCGGTGTGGAACCGGCAATCCGGTGCGATCGTCCGTCAGCGTCGACAACCGTCAACGTGCCGGTGTGCAGCAGGCTCCGCAGTATTCTCGCCAGCAGCATCTCGACCCCGCACCAAATCCTTTTTGTGAATCTAGGAACGATCACACGATTCTGTAAAGCCCTTCGCTGGCTGCCATGCGGCGCTGGACTTCCGGCCGAAGCGGCCACGGCCCTATGATGCCACCAAGGAACCCGGCAACCAGGGAGGCCTCCATGCCGCCGCAGTCTCAACGTCCATCGCTGCGCAGCGTGCTGTCGTCCGGCCAGTTCGTGCTGGCGCCGGGCATCTTCGACATGGTGAGCGCACGCGTGGCCGATGCGATCGGCTTCCCGGCGCTCTACATGACCGGCTATGGCGTCACGGCCTCGCATCTGGGCCTGCCCGACGCCGGGCTGGCGACCTACACGGACATGGTCGGCCGCGTGCGGACGATCTGCGAGGGTACGGTCACGCCGCTGATTGCCGATGCCGATACCGGCTATGGCGGGCTGGTCAATGTACGCCACACCGTGCGCGGCTACGAGCGCGCCGGTGCGCAGGGCATCCAGATCGAAGACCAGGAGATGCCCAAGAAATGCGGCCACACGCCGGGCCGGCGCGTGATTCCTGCAGAGGAGATGGTGCTCAAGATCAAGGTCGCACTGGACAGCCGCGAGAGCGAGGACACGCTGATCGTTGCCCGTACCGACGCGCGCACCAGTCTGGGGCTCGACGAGGCGCTGCGCCGCGCGGAAGCCTATGCACGCGCCGGCGCGGACGTGATCTTTGTCGAATCGCCCGAGAGCGAAGCGGAGATGGCGCGCATCGGGCAAGCCATCGACAAGCCCCTGCTGGCGAACATGGTGCAGTTCGGACGCACGCCGATCATTCCGGCGGACCGCCTCAGGGCGCTGGGATTCTCCATCGCCATCTACCCGGGCCTGGCGCTGGCTGCCGTTGCCGAAGCGGCGCGCCGGACTTTCCTCCATCTCAAGGAGGCGGGATCCAGCGACGGCATCAACGTGCCGCTCTACGACGAGAAGACATCGGGCCAATCGCTGCACGCACTGATGGGCTTTCCCGACATCTGGGCCTTCGAGCAAAAATGGCAGCTTCCCGCCCCGAAGGCGGCCGAGTAGGCGCACTCCCTACGGATCGGTGGCGCTGGCGGCGAGGGCGGCGGTGCGGTCGGTCGCGGGCTCGGAGCGCGGCGCATAGCGGGCGAGTCGGTACGGCTGGCCGGTGAACTCTGTCACCAGACCCGCTGTCGCCGCCTCGATCGTGTCCTCAAGCTGCCGCATGAAGGCATCCTTGTCGGCCGAGGCCGCTATCGGCGGCAGGAATTCGATCGCTGCCTTGCCGGGCGTCTTCCAGAACGACCAGCGCTCCCAGAGCAGCCCGACGCAGGTCGCCACCGGCACGACAGGCAGCCCGAGATCGCGCGACATGTAATAGATGCCCGTCCGATAGCGCTCCTTGTCGCCGATAGGCATCAGATGCCCTTCGGGATAGATGGTCAGCACCCGGTGCGCCTCGATCGCCCTTCGGGCAAAGGTCGCAAGGTTGCGCCGCTCGCGTTCGCCGCCGCAGGTATCGACGCGGATCATGTCGAGGCGATAGAGGATGGCGCCGATCAGCGGCCAGGAGAACAACTCCTTCATCGCCACGAAGGCGATGTCAGGGATCAGCGCGGCCATGATCGTGCCGTCGCATTCGCTCTGGTGCTTGCTGGCGATCAGTGCCGGTCCGACAACGGGCATGTGCTCGCGGCCGCGCACCTCGATGTGCATGCCGCCCAGCACCCGCATCGCCCAGACCGTGAGCCGCGCCCAGTTGTGCAGCACCCAGCGCAGCGGCTGCCCCGAGGGGATGACCGCAACGATCAGGCCGGCGAGAACCGCAATCGCCGTGCTCGTCCAGTAAAAGAAGTTGAAGGCAATCGAGCGAAGGGAGCGGGCCATGCGATCCGTCGTGAGGGTCAAGTCGTCGGGCTATCTGGTGAGTGACTGCTCATATTTCAAGGACGAAGGCGTGCGAGTGCCACGAATTGTTGCGGCTCCAGGTCTTCCGCCCGTAGCGAACCGGAAATGCCGCAAATCGCCAGTACGGCTTCGGGCTGCGGAAAGGCGGGCCGCAGGCTGGTGCGCAGCATCTTGCGACGCTGGCCGAAGGCGGCGGCGGTCACAACTTCCAGCGCAGGCAGGTCGACCCTGACAGGCACCGCCCGCGGCACGAGTTGCACGACCGTGGACACCACGCGGGGCGCCGGGACGAAGGCCGAGGGCGCAATGTCGAACAACCGCACGACATCGCAGACCACCTGCGTCAGCACCGAAAGCCGCCCGTAATCCTTGCTGCGCGGCCGTGCCAGCAGACGGTCAACCACCTCCTTCTGGAACATCAGGGTCATCGACTCCAGCGCCGCTGCCGTGTGCAGCCATCGCGTCAGCAGCGCAGTCGAAATGTTGTAGGGGAGGTTGGCAACGATGCGGCGAGGGCTGGAGCCCAGGCTGGCAATGTCGATCGCCAGCGCATCGGCCTGAAGCACCTCCAGACGATCCGGGTAGACGGCGGCAAGATCGCGGATGGCTGCAACGGCGCGTCCGTCACGCTCGACGCACACCACGCGCGCCGCACCATGGCGAAGGAGAGACCGCGTCAGACCGCCTGGGCCAGGGCCGATCTCGATCGTCGTGCCCCTCGCCAGATCACCTGCGGCGCGCGCGATGCGGTCGGTGAGGTTGAGGTCGAGCAGAAAGTGCTGCCCCAGCGACTTGCGGGCCGCCAGACCATGCCGCGCGATCACCTCGCGCAGCGGCGGCAGGGCTGCGTCAGGCGTCACGGATGTGGATGCGTGTCACGCGGCCTGGGCGCGACCGGCGCGGCGGCGGGCCATGTCGGCGGCCATGTCCAGCGCCGCAAGCAGGCTGGAGGCATCGGCGGCCCCGGTGCCGGCAATGTCCAGTGCCGTGCCGTGATCGGGCGAGGTGCGGATGAACGGCAAGCCCAGGGTTACGTTGACGCCGCCCGCGAAATCGATCGCCTTGAGCGGGATCAGCGCCTGGTCGTGATACATGCAGAGCGCCAGATCATACCGGCGGCGCGCCTCGGCGTGGAACATCGTATCCGGCGACATCGGTCCGATGGCATCGATGCCGTGGGCGCGCAAGGCATCCACTGCGGGCGCTACGATGTATATTTCCTCGTCGCCCATGGTGCCGCCTTCGCCCGCATGCGGATTGACCCCGGCGACGGCCAGGCGCGGCGTCGCCAGTCCGAAATCGCGGCGCAGCGCCGCGACGGCAATGCGGCCAACCCCGACGATCAGCTCCGTAGTGAGGCTTTCCAGCGCCCGGCGCAGCGCGACATGGATGGTGACAGGCACGACTCGCAGGTCCGGGCAGGCCAGCATCATGGCGACGTCCGCCGGCCGGCCGGCCGTACCACCCAGCGCCGCCAGGAACTCGGTATGGCCAGGATGCGGGAATCCCGCCTCCTGCAGCGTCTTCTTCTGAATGGGATTGGTCACTATGGCAGCGGCCTGGCCATCGACGGCGAAAGCAACCGCCCGCTCGATGCTCGCGATCACTGCCGGCGCGTTGCGCGCATCCAGCCGGCCGGGCTGCACTCCCGCCGGCAGCTCCTGCCGGAGCACGGGCAGGGCGCGTGCAAAGGCAGCAGCAGTTTCGGCCGGCGATCCGATTTCCTCGATGACGACCGGAAGCGACAGGTGCTGCGCCAGGCCTCGCAGGCGACCGGGATCGTCAATCACGAAGAAGCGCGGGCTCGCGCGCACGTCCTTGCGCGCCAGCCAGGTCTTCAGGGTCAGCTCGCCGCCGATGCCGGCCGGTTCGCCCATCGTGACGGCGACCGGCGCGAGCGGCGCTGGTGCACTCATATGCGGCAATCCTTGCGGATGTCGATGACGGCGTTGCGGCGCAGGTCGCGCATGTATCGCCGCGCCGCCGACTCCAGCTTGGTGACGAAGATGTTCTGCTGCACGGCATCGCGGCTGGGCAGGCCGCCTTCGCCCTCGCGCGAGCACACCGCCACGATCTGCATGGCACTGCCGGCGTGGTAAGGCCCAAGCGCCTGGCCGATGCCGGCGGAGCGCACCGCCTCGGCGATTGCCGGCGCACGCTGTTGCAGGTCGCCCATGCTGACATCCTCGGAATCGGCCGCCGTGCAGCCTTTGGTGCGGTTGCAGATCCGGCGCAGGTCGGCGCACGATTTCGATTGGCTCATGACGTTTTGCGCCAGCGACTTCTGCCGCTCGATTTCATCGGGCGACGAGTTGGCCGGGAAGGGCAGCAGAAGCTGGAGCATGTTGTAGCGCACATTGGCGGGATTGGCGGCGCGACCGTAGGGGCGTTGGGCGAGCAGCTTCAGGATGTGCCAGCCGGCCTGGGTGCGAATCGGTTCCGAAACCTGGTTGACACCCAGCCGCGCGATGGCGGCGTCCAGCGCCGGATCGAGGCTGCCAGGCAGCACCCAGCCGAGATCGCCACCGGCAGCCGCCGAGGGACCACTGGAGAATTGCTGCACCATGGCGGGGAACGGCGCGCCGGCACGAAGCTGCTCCTGGATACGACGGGCCGTACGCAAGACCTCGTTCGCCTGGTCGGGCCGGTCTACGGGCAAAAAGATCTCGGCGACGCGGTTCTCGGACTTGCCGAGGTTGGCCTTGATCTGCCGCAGGGACTCGTCGATCTCGGGATCAGTGACATCAATGCCGACACGCACCTTGCGGCGCACCAGCTTGTTCCACGCGATACCGGCGCGGAGCTGGTCGGTGAGCACGCTGAAGGGGACATTCGCATTGGCAAGAGCTGCCCGAAGGCCTCCCGGCGGCATGCCGTTGGCCTGCTCGAGCTGTTGCACGCGCTCGTCCACCTCGCTCTGGGCCACGGTGATGTTGTTGCGCCGCGCGTCATCGAGCTGCAGGCGCTCGTCGATCATCTGGCGCAGCACCTGCTGGGCGACGCGGTTGCGGTTATCGGCGGTGTCGGGCAGCCGCGCCAGCATCAGGCCGAAACGCACACGCTGGCTGAGGTCGAAGCCGGTGATTGGCAGTTCGTTGACCTTCGCGGCGATGCAATGGCTCTGCGCGCACACAGGCGTGATGGCGACGAAAGAAGTGGTGAGGCCGGCGAGGAGAACTGCAAACGCGGTCAGCGGTAGGAATCGACGCACGATTTGTTTCCGGTTCGTTGGTGGAAGGCGGCCACATCAGTATAGCGGCTGGCCGCCTGCGCGTGCAAATAGCGCAGGCTTTCCTTCAAAAGATGCGCATGCCAAGGTGCCGCCGCATCGCGGATTTCACCACGCTACGGGGTAAATCATGAAGATTGTATTCGCCGAACCCGCCAAGACGCCGGCAGGCTGCGTCGCGGTGTTCGCGATTCCGGAAAGGACATTGTTGGGCTACGGCGTGGCGCTGGACAAGGCGACGCAGGGCGCACTGAAGCGGGCCATGGCCGCGAGCCGCTTTGCCGGCAAGAAAGGGCAGACACTGGGTGTGATGGCCCCCAATGGACTCGCGGCAGACCGGGTCATCATCGCGGGGCTGGGGCCAGCGAAGGAGATCACGCGGCGCAGCGCCGAGGGAGTCGGCGGCTCAATCCTTGCCGATGCGAACGGCACCGGACAAAAATCGCTCTCTGTTCTGGTCGACGCACCATCCGGCAGTGCGCTGGAGGCGCCCGAGCTTGCAGCACGGCTGGCGCTGGGGCTGCGGCTGCGCTCCTACCGGTTCGACAAGTACCGTACGAAGGAGAAGCCCGAGCAGAAGCCGACCGTGACTTCGGTCACGATCTATGTGCCTGGCGCGGCGGCCGCCCGCAGGCTCTATGCAGGATTGCAGGCGGTCGGCGATGCCGTGTTCCTCACCCGCGATCTGGTCAGCGAGCCGCCCAACGTCCTCTATCCCGAGAGTCTTGCGAAGCGTGCGCGGGAGCTTTCGAAGCTCGGCCTCAAGGTGGAGGTGCTGGGCGAGGCGCAGATGCGCCGGCTGGGCATGAACGCGCTGCTGGGCGTCGGCCAGGGCAGCAAGCGGGACTCGCAGATGGTCGTCATGCGCTGGGATGGCGGCCGGCGCGGCGAGAAGCCGCTGGCCTTCATCGGCAAGGGTGTGTGCTTCGACACCGGCGGCATCTCGCTGAAGCCGGCGCAGGGCATGGAGGACATGAAATGGGACATGGCCGGCTCGGCGGCCGTGATCGGGATCATGCACCTGCTGGCGGCGCGCAAGGCCAGGGTGAACGCTGTCGGTCTGGTCGGCCTGGTCGAGAACATGCCGAGCGGCGAGGCGCAGCGGCCCGGCGACGTGGTGCGCTCCATGTCGGGTCAGACGGTCGAAGTCATCAACACCGATGCCGAAGGCCGCCTCGTGCTGTGCGACGTCATGTGGTACGCGCAGGAGAAGTTCGATCCGCGGCTGATGGTCGAGTTCTCCACCCTGACCGGCGCCATTGTGGTCGCACTCGGTCATGAGCGCGCCGGCCTGTTCTGCAACAACGACAATCTCGCCAACCAGCTTCGCGACGCCGGCTCGAGGGTGGGCGAGAAGCTGTGGCGCATGCCGCTGGGTGACGGTTACGACGAGCTGATCAAGTCGGATATCGCCGACATGAAGAACATCGGCGGGCGCGAGGCCAGTTCGGTGACGGCGGCGCAGTTCCTCAAGCGCTTCGTGCAGGGCGACCGGCCCTGGGCCCATGTCGACATTGCCGGCATGGCCTGGTCGGGGAAGGGCGATGCCACCACGCCCAAGGGCGCGACCGCCTTCGGCGTGCGGTTGATCGACCAGTTCGTCTCGGATCACTGCGAGAAGTGACGGAAATCCGCTTCTACCATCTCATGCGCGGCAGCCTGGAGGACGTGCTGCCGCGCATGCTCGACCTCACGCTGGAGCGTGGCAAGCGCGCCGTGGTTCTGCTCGGCTCGGCCGAGCGGGTGGAGGCGCTGAACGCCCATCTGTGGACCTTCGAGCCGGGCAGCTTCCTGCCGCATGGCTGCGCACGCGATGGCCATGCCGAGCGCCAGCCCGTGTGGCTGACGCATCTCGATGAAAATCCCAACGGGGCGACGTATCTGTTCGTGGCGGACGGCGCCAGAAGCGAACGCACAGGCGAATTCGAGCGCGTGTCGGAAATCTTTGACGGCCGCGATGAGGTGGCCCTCGCCGAGGCGCGTGCGCGCTGGGCGGCGTACAAGGCCGAGGGGTGCGCGCTTGAATACTGGCAGCAGGGCGAACGCGGCGGCTGGGAGAAGAAGACCTGACGATCGCTCGATATGGGTGTATTCTGTACTGGGTTGCAGCCAGGTACTTCACGCCATGGTTGTCGAGGGGCAAGCCGGGAACAGCGTCCGGGACATCGCCAGCGGACTCGTGCCTGCCGTTGTCCTGGTGTTGGGCCTCTCAGGCTGCGTCACGGCCTCGCCGACGCAACCGGCTGCCGTGGCCGGGGAGCCGCAGGAGGAACCTGCGCCCACGGCGTATCTGCAAATGCTGCGCAGCCACGGCATCAACCTCGCGATCCCCGCGCGCGGCAAATTTGTCCTGGTCAACATCCCCTCGCACGAGCTGATTGCCATCGAGGATGGCGAGCCGGTCCTGCGCAGCCGGGTGGTGGTTGGCAAGCCGGCGCTGCGCACACCCGAGTTACTGTCGCCGATCTTCGCCGTCCGCTTCAATCCCGCCTGGGTCCCCACGCCGGCGATGATCCGCAACGAGGGGGCGGTGCCTATGCCGCCGGGCCCCTACAATCCGCTCGGCCGGCTGGTGTTCGAGATGGACAACGATCAGTTCATTTTCCTCCATGACACGAACCAGAAGGGTCTGTTCAGGCAGGCGCGGCGTGCGTTGAGTCATGGCTGCGTACGCGTGGAGCAGGCGCGGCCGCTGGCCGCCTGGGCGTTGGGCGTCAGCGAGCGCGAAATCGACCGAATGATTGCGACAGGAAGAACGTATTCGGTTCCCCTCGCTCAGGAAGTTCCGGTTTTCCTCGGCTATTACACGCGCTTTCCTGACCAGGGTGGTCAGCTCGTGTCCCATGCCGATATCTATGCCAACTGGGAGGCCGAGGAGCGCGCTTACCTTGCACGCGCGAATGCCCGCCGGCGCGCCTTGGCAAAACCAAGACCGCCTGCAGTGCCAATTGCAAGGCCCGAGGCGCCCGCGAGCGTGATACCACCCCCCTCAGCAGCACCCGCCGTCGAGGCGTTCTGATTTCGCCGGGAACGCGCAGGCTGGCCGGCACGGCCTGCCCGTGGTAAAACTTCAGGCAATGAACACTATATCTCGATGCCCGCAGACCCCTCCTGCGTGGCTTCTGGTCGGACCGGCGTTGCTTGCGCTGGCGTTGGGCGGCTGCGGCAGTGCCGGCACGCCCGATACGGGTCGCGGCAGCTACAAGGTCGGCAAACCCTATACCATTGCCGGGCGCACCTATTACCCGGCGGAGGACTGGACCTACACGGAAACCGGCCAGGCCTCCTGGTACGGGCCGGGTTTCCATGGCAACAGCACGGCCAACGGCGAGCCCTACAACCAGAACCTGCCATCCGCCGCCCACCGCACGCTGCCGATGCCCAGCATGGTGCGCGTCACCAACCTGGAGAACGGCCGCAGCACCGTGGTGCGGATCAACGACCGCGGGCCGTTTGCGCGCGATCGCATCATCGACCTTTCCAAGGCAGCCGCCGACCAGCTCGATATGGTACGGGCCGGCGTCGCCACCGTGCGCGTGGAGCTTCTCGAGCGCGAAAGCCGCCTCGTGAAGGATGTCGCCATCAACGGCGGCAGTGCCGCGGAGCAGCTCGCGGCCGTGCAGAACATGCCGGCCCAGCCAGCCCAGCCCGCGCCGGTGATGGTCGCCTCGGCACCGCCTCCGCCACCACCGCAGCCGGCCCTGCCGCCGCCACCGGCGCCGGCACCTGCGGTAGCCGCCGCGGTGCCGCCTGTGGCTGCATCGGTGCTGCCGACCAGCGCACCTGCCGCGGCAGCGCCGGCTGTGGTCCCGGCCGTGGCGACAGTGCCGCCGGCCACCAGCGGCTGGTTCGTGCAGGCCGGCGCTTTCGCCAACCTGGCCAACGCCGAGCGGCTGCGCGAGGCGCTGGCCCGGTTTGGGGATACCTCCATCGGGCAGACCACGGCTGCGACGGGATTGCAGTTGTATCGCGTGCGCCTCGGCCCCTACACGACGGAGGATCAGGCCTATAACGTGCGCAGCGCTCTTGAGCGCGCCGGCCATGGCGAGGCCAGGATCGTTCTGGACTAGGGAAGCGGAGGAGAACCATGTCGCATCCTGCGCGCGCCGCGCTGGCGGCGCTGCTGGTCGGGCTGCTGATGCTTGCGGGGGCACCGATGCCGGCCAGCGCCCAGCAAGAGCAGGCCCAGACGCGGCCCGCGGGCAAGCCGCGGTCGCCGACCAAGAGCGCTGCCTCGAAGGGCGGACAGAGCGACACTCCGCAGCCGTCGCAGATCGGCATCTCCACGCCCGCGAAGTTCGCCTACCTGCTCGATGCCACCACCAACACGGTGCTGCTCTCCAAGGACGCCGACCAGCCGATGCTGCCGTCGTCCATGGCGAAGCTGATGACCATGTATCTGGTGTTCGAGGAGCTGAAAGCCGGCAAGCTGAAGCTGGACACCAGGTTCCGGGTCAGCGAACGGGCGCGCAGCATGGGCGGCTCGCGCATGTTCGTGGAGCTGGGTTCCGAGATCTCCGTCGAGGACCTGATCAAGGGCGTGGTGGTCCAGTCGGGAAACGACGCCTGCGTCGTGCTGGCGGAAGGGATTGCCGGCACCGAAGAGGCGTTCGCCGCGCGCATGACCAAGCGCGCCCGCGAGCTGGGCATGACCGGCTCGGTCTTCAAGAATTCCAGCGGCTGGCCGGAGGAGGGCATGGTCGTGACGGCGCGCGACCTCGCGATTCTCGCCAGACACACCGTCGAGGATTTTCCCGACTACTATCGCTACTACGCGATGACGGAGTTCACCTGGAACAACATCCGTCAGCAGAACCGGAACACCCTGCTGGGCATGACGCCGGGCGCGGACGGACTGAAAACAGGACACACGGAGGAAGCAGGCTACGGCCTTACCGCATCGGCCATACGCGATGGGCGCCGGCTGATCCTCGTGGTGAACGGCCTGCCGGACATGCGCACGCGCACCGCTGAAACGGCGCGGCTGATCGAGTGGGGCTTCCGCGAGTTCAGCACCAAGGTGGCTTTCCGACCCGGCGAACCCGTGACCATGGCCGATGTCTGGCTTGGCGAGGCCGACAAGGTGCCGCTGGTTGCCAAGCGTGCCGTCGCGGCCACGGTACCGGTGGGCAAGGAAGCAGGCGTGCGCGTCCGGGTCGAATATACCGGCCCAGTCCATGCCCCGGTGCGCCGCGGCGATCCCATCGGCAAGGCAATCGTGGAGGCCGCGCCGGGTGCCCAGCCGGTGGAAATACCGCTCTATGCCGGTGCAGATGTCACCCGGATGGGACCGGTCGGCCGCGCCATCAGCGTGCTGCGCCACTATCTCTTCGGCTGGATATCGTAATGCGCGGGACCGGGGCCCGGTTCATCACTCTGGAAGGCGGCGAGGGGGCAGGCAAGTCAACGCACATCCGCTATCTCGCCGAACATCTTCGCGGGCTCGGGATTGAGGTCGTGACGACCCGCGAGCCTGGCGGTTCGCCCGGTGCGGAGGTGATCCGCAAGCTGCTGGTCGAAGGTCCATCCGAAGCCTGGGATGCCACGGCAGAGGCGCTGCTGATGTTCGCGGCACGGCGGGACCTGCTGGTGCACACCATCTGGCCGGCTCTGCGGCAAGGCCAATGGGTGATCAGCGACCGCTTTGCCGACTCGACCCGCGCCTACCAGGGTTATGGCCATGGCCTGGCGCTGGCCGAAATCGAAACTCTCTATCGCCTTGCCGTGGGCGATTTCGTACCTGACTTCACCGTGATCCTCGACCTGCCAGTGGAGACTGGCCTGAAACGTGCCGCCACGCGTGCCGGCAGCGAAAACCGCTTCGAGCGCTTTGGAACCGATTTCCACCAGCGCGTGCGCGAAGGCTTCCGTCAGATCGCGGCCGCGGAGCCCGCGCGTTGCGTGCTGATCGACGCCGACGCTCCTCTCGACACAGTTCGCGCCCGCGTCCTGCAGGCTGTGAGGGACAGGCTGGGGGTCTGAGAATGGCGCGGCGTCCTGAGAAGGCGGAGACGACGGCAGCAACGCCCTGGCCGGCGCCACGGCTCAATCCGCGGCTGCTGGGTCATGCCGACGCGGAAGCGGCGCTGCTGGCGGCGTCGACATCCGGCAAGCTGCCCCATGCATGGTTGATCGGCGGCCCGCGCGGCATCGGCAAGGCGACGCTGGCCCATCGCTTCGCGCGGTTTCTGCTGGCGGGAGACCCGGGAGGCGGCCTGTTCGGTGGCCCGACGTCGCTGGTAACCGACCTTGCCGCGCCACTGGTGCATCGCGTCGCAACCGGCGGCCATGCCGATCTGCGCACGATCGAGCGCAGCCTCAACAGGGAAGGGCGGCTGCAAAAGGAAATTGTCGTCAACGCCGTGCGCGATCTGGGCCGCTTCATGCACCACACCCCGGCGGAAGGGGGATGGCGAATTGCGATCATCGATGCCGCGGATGAGATGAACGACGAAGCCGCCAACGCGGTATTGAAAATCCTGGAAGAGCCACCCGCGCGCGCCTTGCTGCTGCTGGTCGCGCACGCACCCGGACGCCTGCTGCCCACGATCCGCTCGCGCTGCCGGCGCCTGAACCTTCATCCGCTGCCGGAGGAAACTGTCGTGGCGCTGATCGGCGACTACCTGCCGGACGTCGCCGCAGAGGATCGCATCGCCCTGGCGCGTCTCGCCGACGGCAGCATCGGACGCGCGCTGGAGTTGGCGTGGGCAGGCGGCCTGAAGCTCTACCGTGGCATGGTGGAGCTGATCGCTGGCTTGCCCAGGCTGGACGTTGCTGCCGCGCATGCCTTCGCCGAGCAGGTGGGGCGCCGCGGCGAGGAGGGCGACAGCGACTTTCGTACTGTCGCCTTCCTGCTGGACTGGTGGCTGGCGTCACTGATTCGTCACGGCGCCACGGGCGCAGCCGGCGCACCGCTTGTCGCGCGCGACGCGGGCGTGCGCGAGCGTCTGCTGGCCGCGGCCGGCCTTGATCACTGGATACAGGTATGGGAGAAGATCGCCGACCGGTTCGCCAGCGCCGATGCCAAAAATATGGATCGCAAGCAGGTGGTGCTCGGCAGTTTCCTCGCCTTGCAGGCGGTGACACGCTGATCCTTCCCGGGCCGCTCGCGGCCTCGACGCGGCGGACCGGGCGGAAGAGCACTGGGCCATGAGCGGGAAAACCTGGTACATCACGACGCCGATCTATTACGTGAACGACGTGCCCCATATCGGCCACGCGTACACGACGCTCGCCTGCGACGTGATGGCCCGCTTCATGCGTCTGGACGGCTACGACGTGCACTTTCTCACCGGGACTGACGAGCACGGCCAGAAGGTGGAGAAAGCGGCCGCCGCTGCCGGCATGGCGCCAAAGGAATTCACCGACAAGGTGAGCCAGGCGTTTCGGGGCCTGATTCCCAAGATGGGCTACAGTCCCGACAACTTCATCCGCACCACCGAGCCGCGGCACTACCGCGCCTGCCAGGCGCTTTGGGAGAAGCTGGTTGCCGCCGGAGACATCTACCTCGGCAAGTATGCCGGCTGGTATTCGGTGCGCGACGAAACCTACTTCGCAGAGTCGGAAACCGAAATCGTCGATGGCAAGCGGCGCGCTATCGCCACGGGTGCCGATGTCGACTGGGTGGAGGAGGCCAGCTACTTCTTCCGGTTGTCTGCGTGGCAGGATCGCCTGCTCGCCTTCTACGCGCAGAACCCGCGCTTCATTGCGCCGGAGAGCCGGCGCAACGAGGTGATCAGCTTCGTGAAGGGCGGGCTGCAGGACCTGTCGGTCTCGCGCACCACCTTCAAGTGGGGCGTGCCGGTGCCGAACGACCCGGCGCACATCATGTACGTCTGGCTCGATGCGCTGACGAACTACATCACGGAAACCGGCTATCCCGACCCGGATGCGCCGAACGCGAAATACTGGCCCGCCGACCTGCACATGGTGGGCAAGGACATCGTGCGCTTTCATGCAGTCTACTGGCCGGCCTTCCTGATGGCAGCCGGTGTCGCTCCGCCGAAGCGCGTCTTCGCACATGGCTGGTGGACCATCGAAGGCCAGAAGATGTCCAAGTCGCTGGGCAACGTGGTGGCGCCCGCCGACCTGGTCGACACCTACGGCCTCGACCAGACGCGATACTTCCTGCTGCGGGAGGTGCCGTTCGGCAACGATGGCGACTTCCAGAAGCGGGCGATCGTGCAGCGCATGGATTCCGATCTCGCCAACACCTACGGCAACCTCTGCCAGCGCGTGCTGTCGATGATCAACAAGAACTGTGATGCGGCCGTACCCGGGCCGGGGCCGCTGCAGGATGCCGATCAGGCGCTGCTGCAACGGGCCGCGGGCCTGCTGCCCCAGGTCCGCACCCAGATTGCCGATCAGGCCTTCAACGAGGTGCTGATCACCATCTGGGAAGTGATCGGCGATGCCAATCGCTATATCGATGCGCAGGCGCCATGGGCGCTGGGCAAGACCGATCCGGCGCGCCGCGATACGGTGCTCTGGGTGCTCGCTGAAACCATCCGGCGCGTGACGTTGCTGGTGCAGCCCTTCATGCCCACTGCCACGGCGAAGATCCTCGACCAGCTCGCCGTGCCGGCGGGCCAACGCGATTTCGCGTCGATGGACGTGGCGCTGGTGCCAGGCACGTCCCTGCCGGCGCCGCAGGGTGTGTTTCCCCGGTTCGTCGATCCCGACGCACCGGCGAGGCCCGGGCGGTCCGCAAAAAAGGCCTGACCATGCTGGTCGACAGCCATTGCCATCTCGACTTCCCCGAGCTGGCGGCAGAAGAGGACGCCGTCGTCGCCCGCGCCCGTGCAGCGGGCGTGGGCGCCATGCTCACCATCGGCACGCGCCTCGATGGCTTCGACAAGGTGCGTGCGGTGGCCACGCGTCACGCCAATGTCTGGTGCAGCGTTGGCGTCCATCCGCACGAAGCGAAAGAGGAAGGACAGCGCACGCCCGACCGGCTGCTGGCCCTGAGCCGCGACCCCAAGGTGATCGGCATCGGCGAGACGGGGCTCGATTACTTTTATGAGCACAGCCCGCGCGAGGAGCAGGCCGCGAGCTTCCGGGCCCATATCGCGGCTGCACGCGAAAGCGGGCTGCCCCTGATCGTGCACACGCGCGATGCGGACGACGACACGGCGGCCATTCTGCGGGAGGAAATGCAGGCGGGCGCCTTCACCGGCCTCATCCATTGCTTCAGCGCCGGACGTGGCATGGCGGAGGCGGCGCTGGCGCTGGGACTTTCAATTTCGATCTCCGGCATCGTCACGTTCAAGGCGGCCGAAGAGCTGCGCGCCATTGCGCGCGACATCCCGCTGGACCGGCTGCTGGTCGAGACCGACGCGCCCTACCTCGCGCCGGTGCCACGCCGCGGCAAGCGCAACGAGCCGGCTTTCGTGGCCTATACGGCCGCCAAGGTCGCCGAGCTCAAGGGCGTTGCCATCGCCGAGCTGGAGCGCGCCACTACGGACAATTTCTTCCGCCTCTTTGCCAAGGCGGACCGCGCCGTGTTGGCGGCGTGAGTGGGCTCGCGGAGGGCAGGGCTATCGTATATCACCCAGAACTGCCTTCCCGCGGCGGGGGAAGGTGCCCCGAAGGGGCGGAAGGGGGATGGTGCAACACCTGCGGCGCCGTGCTTGTTGAGTCATCCCCCTTCCGGCGCTGCGCGCCACCTTCCCCCTCCGGGGGAAGGACGGATGTTACATGCGCGTGACCATCCTGGGGTGCGGGACGTCGGGGGGCGTGCCGCGCATCGGCGGAAAGGGCGGGGCGGGCGAGTGGGGGGCCTGCAATCCCGCCAATCCGAGGAACCGCCGCCGGCGCTGCTCCATCCTCGTGCAGGACCGGGACAAGACCATCCTCGTCGATACCTCGCCCGATCTACGCGACCAGCTTATCGACGCCCGCGTCACCCGCATCGACGCCGTGCTGTGGACGCACGACCATGCCGACCAGGCGCACGGCATCGACGATCTGCGCGCGCTCACCTTGCGACAGGGACCGATCGAGGCGTGGGCGGATGCGCGCACTCTGGGCGTGCTGAAGCAGCGCTTCGGCTACTGCTTCGAGACGGCCCGCGGCAGCTTTTACACGGCGCTCTACCGTGCGCACGTGATCGACGGGCCGTTCGAGGTGGCCGGCATCGCCGTGACACCGTTCTATCAGCACCACGGCAGCATCATGTCGCTGGGCTTCCGGTTCGGCACGATCGCCTACGCCAATGACGTGGTGAAATTGGACGAGGCGGCCTTTGCCGCCATGGAGGGGGTGGACACGCTGGTGATCGACGCCATGCGCTACACGCCGCATCCCACGCATGCCCATCTCGATCTGACGCTGTCGTGGATCGGGCGCATCCGGCCGCGGCGTGCGGTGCTGACGAACATGCATGTCGATATGGACTACGATGAGCTGAAGCAGCGCCTGCCGGATCATATCGAGCCGGCCTACGACGGAATGGTCATCGAAGCGTGAAGGCCTTATGGAAAGGAATCCTCGGAATAGCTCTCGCGGCGCTGGTCGCGGCGGCGCCCGCAGGCGCCCAGCCAGCGGCCCTTGATCCCGGCGACGCCACCTTCCGGCTCTTCGCCCGCTCGGATACGGCCAGGAGCCTCAATGACCCGACCGATGCCACCAACCGGGAATGGACCAGCGCCACTGCGGAGAGCCTGACCGAACTGCTGACCATCTCGCCGGCCGAAGGCTACGGCCTGATCCGCTCCAAGGCCGTGTCGGTCAACCTGAAGGTGCCGCTGGGCTGGCACGCCATCGAGGACTACGAACGACTGGCCGTGTTCAGCCCGGACCGGTCGATCCGGGTGATTGTCTGGCGTGTCGATCTGCAATTCGAGGGCGTGCCGGACCTGGAAGCCTACGTGGCCACCAAGGCAGCGGGGCTGCGCAAGCGGTACCCGGGCATCCAGGCCTCGAGCCGCACGCTGCCCAATGGCCAGGTGCTGGGGGTGCTGAACAACGTGCCGCCGCGCAAGGGTGACCGGGAGCCGCGGACCATCCTCGACCTGCTGACGCCGAATCCGATGAACCCCAAGCGGGCGCTGCTGATGACCTTCGGCACGCCGATGTCAAAGGCGGAAGAGTTCCTGCCGTTACTGGCTCTTATGGCCAGAAGCTTGGAGATCACATGGAAGAGCGATTATTAAACACTGGTTATTCATGTATTAATTGTTGTTGTCATAATATATATTATACGACAAACCCTGAATGAAAGGTGAAGGTCGTGGCTCAAGGCATTGAAAACTTGCCTAAACCGGCTGCCGACACGCTCCCGGCCGATCCCGTGCAGCGGCTGCTGGCGGTCATGGCGTGGCTGCGCCATCCCGTCCATGGCTGTCCTTGGGACCTGAAGCAGGATTTCGCCAGCATCGCACCGTACACCATTGAAGAAGCCTACGAGGTCGCCGACGCCATCCGCCGGCGCGACCGGAGCGATCTGCGCGAGGAGCTGGGCGACCTGCTGCTTCAAGTCGTCTACCACGCCCGCATGGCCGAGGAGGAAGGTGCGTTCAGCTTTGCGGACGTTGCCCGCACCATCGCCGACAAGATGATCCAGCGCCACCCGCACGTGTTCGGGGACGAGCAGGTCGAGGGCGACGAGCACCAGAGCGGGGTCTGGGAGCAGATCAAGGCGGCCGAGCGCGCGGCCCGCCAAGCGGCAAAGGGCGAGGCGGCGAGCGTGCTGGACGGGGTGGCGCTCGCCCTGCCCTCGCTGGCCCGCGCCGAGAAGCTGCAGAAGCGGGCGGCCCGCGTCGGCTTCGACTGGCGTGCGGCCGGTCCGGTGCTCGACAAGATCGAGGAGGAGATCGGCGAATTGCGCGCGGAGATCGCCGCGGCTGCGCCACGCGAACGACTGGCCGACGAGGTCGGTGATCTGCTGTTCGCCGTGGCCAATCTGGCGCGCCACCTGAAGATCGATCCCGAGGCGGCGTTGCGCGGTACCAACGACAAGTTCGAGCGCCGCTTCCGCCACATCGAGCGCCGCCTGCGCGAATCCGGCCGCGCGCCGGAAGACGCAACGCTGGCCGAGATGGAAGCCCTCTGGCAGGAGGCCAAGACGCGGGTGTAAGTGAGGAATCTCCGGATCCCGCGGGAGGCGGCAATGCGGGCGCTTTTCGTGGCCGCCGTCTACCTGGTGCCCTTCGTGGTGCTGGGCTGGATCGTCAAACGATGGATCGACCGCCGGATGCGCGGCAGCCACCTGAACGATGTCCACCAGCTTGCCGGCGAGAATCGCCCGAAGCGCAAGGTGTTCCTGCTGGGTGCATGGCGGGACGAGCCGTAGCCGCCGGCTGCAGCTTTCAGCCGCTTCGGGCAAAGGCGCCGAGCAGACGCTTTATGTGGTCCGCCAGGCTTTCGTAGGAATATGGCTTGCTGAGGAACACTTCCTCGCAGAGCTCGGTAGCCCGCTCCGCGATGCGCGCGACACCTGATGTCAGAATGATGCGCACGTCCGGGAAGGCCGTCCTCACCCACTTCGCCAGCGCGAAGCCGTTCATCTCGCCGCGAAGATTGACGTCGGAGAACAGCACCTCGACCGGGTCGCCCGTGCGGAAGATGGCCTGGGCCTCCTCGCCGCTGGACGCCTCGACGACGCGATACCCGCAGCCCCGCAGGTAGTCGCAAACCGCCATACGGATGAGCACATCGTCCTCGACGACCAGGATGGTTGATGCCCCCGCTTCGCCGTTTTGCTCGCGACTGCTGTCCTTTTCGCTGGAAACACCCGCCTCATGCTTGCCCGCTGCGATCCAAACCAGACTCAGCGCCGTTCCCATTACCACCCTCCCCGCGTCCAGCCTGTTTAGGTGAACGCGAGGCTCTGCAAGATTGTTCCCGACGAAGGACCGGCCGATGGCGGGCATGACCGCGATGGCGCTGGACGCGCCGCGAGGGGATGGCTATGTGCTTGAAATCACGTCATGGAAGGGTGGCCGAGCGGTTTAAGGCACCGGTCTTGAAAACCGGCGTGGGGGCAACCTCACCGTGGGTTCGAATCCCACCCCTTCCGCCACTTGTCCTTCGGCCGAAGCGGATTCCCAAGGTGCCGAGCTTTGCAGACCTGCTGATCGCTTTCCCCGGCAAGCCGGGCGACCTTCCCAGGCGGTCGCGCAAGCCCGCGCGCATCCTGCGCGACGCCGGCAAAACCGGGCGCAACATGGGGGTTGCCATGGAACGGTCCGACGTGGCGAAGGCCTGGGAGGCCAATGCGGATGTCTGGACGCGCCACGTCCGGGCCGGACACGACATCTACCGCGATGCACTGAACACGCCGGCATTCCTCGCGATGCTGCCGCCAGTGGCCGGGCTGCGAGGTCTCGACATTGGTTGCGGCGAGGGCGCCAACACGCGGCACCTCGCACACCTCGGGGCGCAAATGCATGCGGTGGACATCGCGCCTACCTTCGTCCGGCACGCCCGGGAAGCCGAGCAGGACGAGCCGCTCGGGATTGCGTACAGCACGGGCGATGCCATGTCCCTGCCCTTCGCGGCCGACAGCTTCGACTTCACGACGGCGTTCATGTCACTGATGGATATGCCCGACCAGGAAACCGTCCTGCACGAAGCGCGGCGCGTGCTTCGGCCGGGCGGCTTCCTGCAATTTTCGATCCTGCATCCCTGCTTCGTCCCGCCGCACCGGAAGGTTCTGCGCGACGCGGAAGGCCACCCACGAGCGGTGGAGGTCGCCGGCTACTTCGACCGAAGCGACGGGCGCGTGGACACCTGGTGGTTCGAGAACGTGCCCCTTGAGGAGCGCCAGAGGGCCGAACCGTTTCGCACGCCCCGATTCCACCGGACCCTGAGCGACTGGATCGCGATGATTGCCGGTGCGCGGCTGGTCCTTGAGCGGCTCGTTGAGCCCTGCGCCAGTGTCGAGTTGGCGGCCGCCGAGCCGGTCGTGGCCGATACACGGGTCGTCCCGCTCTCGCTGATCGTGCGCCTGAGGAAGCCGATCTAAGGCGTGGGTAGGTACGCCTTCTTCAGCGCATCCCCAAAACCGGCCGCAGCAGCATTTCCATCCCAAGCAGCAGCAGGCAGACGAGGAAGCAACGGCGGAAAGTGGCCGGGCTGACCTTCCCTCGAACCACCTGCCCGGCCCACATGCCCGCCAGCGCCGGCATGATCGCCAGCGCCGAGGCTGCGAGGTTGTCGAGTTGGTACGCGCCGCGCCAGGCCAGTCCCGCGGCCAGTGCCATCGTGGAGACGGTGAAGGACAGGCCCAGGGCCTGGACAAGCTCATCCTTGTTGAGGCCAAGTGCCTGCAGGTAGGGCACCGCCGGAATGACGAAGACGCCGGTGCCTCCCGAGACCGCCCCGGTCATGGCGCCGATCACGGGAGACAGCCATGGCTCCAGTGCTGCCGGAACCTGGAGCTGACGCGCGAACAGCGTGAAGGCGGCATAAACGACCAGGGCCCCGCCCAGCGCGCCCGTCGTCAGCACGGTATCGCCGCTGGCGAGCAGCGATGAACCGGCCAGCGTGCTGGCGATCGACAGCAGCATCATCGGCCAGAACCGCCGCAGGACGGCGCCGAGGCGCGGGCCGGCCAGAAGCTGCCAGGCATTGGTCACGAAGGACGGGACGATCAGCAGGCTGGCGGCAGCCAACGGCGAAATGAGCGCGCCCAGCACGCCCATGGCCACGGTGGGCAGCCCCATGCCGGTGACGCCCTTGACGGTGCCGGCAATGAAGAACGTGATCCCTACAGCGAAGAGGTGAAGCAGCGAGGTGTCCATCCGCTTCTTCCCTTAGCGGAAGCGCCCTCGTCCACAATGCGGATGGTGGCGGGGTAAGCCTTCGGCTGGTCCGAAGGCTCGATATCGGATAGCCTCGTTCGGATGCGCTTCGATCAGACCGATCTTCGCCTGTTCCTTGCCGTGGTCGAGGCGGGCAGCATCACCCACGGGGCGGCGGAGGCTGGACTTTCATTGCCCGCCGCCAGCGAGCGCCTGCGCGACATGGAGGTGGCAGGCAAGGTCAGGCTGTTGGCGCGTGCACGACGTGGCGTTACGCCGACCGAGGCCGGCGAGGCGCTGGCGCATCACGCCCGCCTGATCCTGCGCCAGGTGGCGCAGATGCGCGGCGAGCTTGCCGAGCATGCCAAGGGCCTGCGCGCGACCATCCGGCTGGCGGCGAACACCGCCGCCGTCTCCGAGTTCCTGCCCGAACGGCTGGGCCACTGGATGGCCGCGCACCCGCGGATCGACATCGAGCTGAAGGAGCGGCAGAGCACCGAGATCGCGCGAGCCGTGGCCACTGGGCTGGCCGACATCGGTGTTCTTTCGGCCGCGGTCGATACGGCCGGCTTGCAGCTCTACCCCTTCGCGATCGACCGCCTGGTTGCCGTACTGCCACGCGATCATGCGCTGGCAAACCGCAAGCACGTCTCACTGGCCGAAATCTTGCGCAGCGACATCGTCGGCCTGTCCGGTGGCGCCTTGCAGGAGCATATCGAGTCCCACGCCGCCAGGGCGGGCCTCAGGATGAAGGTGCGCGTGCGGGTACGCACTTTCGACGGCATCTGCCGCATGGCGGCCGACGGCGCGGGCCCTGGCGTCGTGCCGGAGATTGCAGCACGCCGCTGCCGCCGCTCCATGGCCCTTGCCTGCATCCCCTTGGCGGAGCCGTGGGCGATCCGGCAACTGTCCGTCTGCACCCGCGCCGGACAGGAGCTGACGCCACCCGCACGCGACCTCGTCGAGCATCTCGCGCGCGGCGAGCCGGCTACGCCAGCAGCGGCGCAGCGGGCTCGGTGAACATCGCACGCAGTTCTTGCCAGCGGGCGGCATCGGGCGCCACGAGGATGCCGGCATTGACGGGCTGGCCCGGGCTATAGGGCTGGCCGTCGTGGCGGTTGGCGACGCCGCCCGCCTCCTGCACCAGCAGCGCGCCGGCGGCGTGATCCCAGGGCCGCGTCCAGCGATAGAAGGAGAAGTGGTTGCGGCCCGCCAGAAGCCGCATGTATTCGAGGCCGGCGCAGCCGAAGGTGGTCACGCGGCCCAGGCGCGACAGAACGTCCGGCCGCACCTGCCGCAGGAACTCGCGCTTGAACTTCGCGCCCACGTAGCCGGTGCTTTCCTTTAGCGGCAGTGCCGGTGGCATGCGCATGGGCGCACCATCAATCCATGTGCCGGCACCGCGGCCTCCCATGGCCATCTGGCCGCGCACCGGATCGAGAATCCAGCCGGCGATGGTTTCGCCGCCCTGCACCAGCGCCACGATCATCGCGAAGCGGTCATTACCGCGCGCGAAGTTCGCCGTGCCGTCCAGCGGATCGACAACCCAGGCCGCTTCCGATTCCAGGATATGCGCCAGCAGGCCGGGCTCGAGGGCGACCGCCTCCTCGCCGACCACGGGCACGCCGGGCAGGATCTGCGCCAGCCCGGCGGCAAGCCGCCTTTCGCTGGCCTCATCGGCCACGGTGACAATGTCGCCGGGCCGTTTCTCGCGGATGTCGTCCTGTGCCAGCTTGCGCAGCCGCGGCAGCAGCTCCAGCGCCGCCGTCTCGCGCATCAGCGCGGCGACCCGCTCCAGATCGCCGTCGGAGAGCAGCGTCAGGCGACGACTCCCATGACGTCGCTTTCCTTAAGGATGACGTAGTCCTTGCCGGCGATCTTCACCTCGGTGCCAGACCATTTGCCGTAGATCACTTTGTCGCCGACCTTCACGTCCAGCGGGATCAGACGGCCATCCTCCAGCCGTGCGCCCTTGCCGGCCGCCACCACCTTGCCCTCCTGCGGCTTCTCCTGGGCGGTATCGGGAATGATGATGCCGCCCCGGGACTTGGTCTCGGCAGTTGACGGTTCGATCAGGACACGGTCATGCAGCGGCTTGAAGTTCATTCGGTTCTCCCTGGCGCGATGTGCGGTTGTAGAATCCGCGCCCTGCCGGATGCAACAGCCGTGATGCGCGGCGCTCAGGTATCGAAGGTGGTGCCGTCGGAGCTCAGCCTGGCCTTGTCGCCCTCCAGCCAGACATGGCCGCTGTCATCGAGGCCTTTCAGGGCCCGCTGCACGCGGTCGGCCGGCAAGCGCGTTTTGTCGGCGAGCGCTTGCTGCGTTACGTGTCTGCCGCGCGGAAAGGTCCGCATGGCTTCAAGGACGGCAAGCTCGTCGTGGGTCATGTGCTGGCGCCTCCCCTCACCCGCAATTCTACAGTTCGCGACCCAGGCGTGCCGCGAGCCGGGCACGGCCTTCGGCATCCAGGGCAACCGTGAAATGTGCCATCGAATCGGCGTCGCGCCGGTCCCGCACCTCCGCATGGCGATATAGCCAGGCAATCGTGGCGCCATCGCTCAACGGTATGTCGACCTCCAGCGGCCGGCCGGCTGCCGAAAGCCGCTCGCCGATCGCGGCCAGCAATGCGTCCACGCCCTCGCCTGTGCGAGCCGAAATGACATAGGCCCGCCGCCGCTCTGCGCCGGTGGCAGCCACCGCTTCAACCGGCGCGCGGGTTTCGGGGTCCAGCAGATCGATCTTGTTCAGCGCCTCGATGACCTCGCCGCCCGCCATGCGATCCTCCAGCCCAAGCTGCAGTAGCACGGCTTCCACGTCGGCTTTCTGCTGATCGGCGTCAGGATGCGAGACGTCGCGGACATGCACGATGAGGTCCGCCTCCTGCACCTCCTCCAGCGTGGCGCGGAAGGCCGCCACCAGCGTCGTGGGCAGGTCGGCAATGAAACCAACCGTGTCCGACAGGATGGCGCGCTGGCCGCTGGGCAGCCTGATCGCGCGCATCGTGGGATCGAGCGTCGCGAATAGCAGGTCCTTGGCGAAGACGTCGGTGCCGGCGATGCGGTTGAACAGCGTCGACTTGCCGGCGTTGGTGTAGCCGACAAACGCTACGGTAGGCAGCGCACCGCGCTTGCGTCCCGCCCGGTGCAGGGTCCGCGTGCGGCGCACCTGCTCCAGCTCCTGCTTGATCTTTAGAATGCGCTCGCCGATCAGGCGGCGGTCCATTTCGAGCTGCGATTCACCGGGACCGCCGAGGAAGCCGAAGCCACCGCGCTGCCGCTCGAGGTGGGTCCAGGACCGCACCAGACGGCTGCGCTGGTAATCGAGCGCCGCCAGCTCCACTTGCAGCGTGCCCTCGTGCGTGCGGGCGCGCTCGCCGAAGATCTCCAGGATCAGGCCGGTGCGGTCGATGACCTTGCAGTTCCAGGCGCGTTCCAGATTGCGCTGCTGCACCGGCGTCAGCCGCGCGTCGATGATCACAACCGCAACGCCCAGTTCCTCGATCGCCGACTTCAGGCGCGCCACGGCACCCGCGCCCAGCAGGGTAGCAGGCACAGGCCGCCGCAGAACGAAGCTGTCGCGCAACCGCACGTCGAGCGCGATCGCCTCGGCGAGTCCCACCGCCTCCTCCAGCCGGGCACCGGGATCGCGCACGGCTAACCCGGGCCGCTGATCGGGCAGGATGGGGCAGATAACGGCCGCGACGGTCGGCACAGCGGGCCGCTCGGCGACAAGCGCCTCCCGCCGCCGCTGGCGTCCGTTCTCGCTGGCGGCTACGCCCGGTGACTCAAAGCGTTCGCGTACGGCCAATCAGGCCTCGGCCGGGACAGCCTGCTGCTTGTCGCCTTCGAACAGCGAGATCGGTGTGACCGGCATGATCGTCGAGATCGCATGTTTGTAGACGAGCTGCGAATGTCCATCGCGGCGCAGCAGGACCGAGAAATTATCGAACCAGGTGATGATCCCCTGCAGCTTGACACCGTTTACCAGGAAAATCGTGACCGGGGTCTTGGTCTTCCGAAGGTGGTTCAGGAAGACGTCCTGAACATTCTGGGCTTTTTCGCTCATGTTTGGGCCCTTCTTTCATTTCTGCTTGCCGCCACACGAGATCGTCGTGACGGAGCGGTCATGGTGAGAGGTCCGCGTCCATGCCGCAGTGCAGCATCATATAGGGATGGCATGCTCTATATCAATCCCAGCAGCGCATGGCAGTTCCGCACGTGAATCCGCGGCGGGCATGTCACAAATTCGTGTGCGGCCGGTGCATCCTCACGCACCAGCACCGGTAGACAGCCCGAGAGGTAGGCGCATTCCAGGTCAGTCGCCGTGTCGCCGACGAACCAGACATCCTCGCCGGCCACAAGCTGTGCATCCCGCAGCGCCATATGCACGGGATCGGCCGCGGGTTTGTCACGGGCCGCATCCGTGGCACCCACGATCTGCCGGAAGAAGCCTTGCCACCCGAGATGCGCGACCTCCTTGCGCAGGAACGGCCCCGTCTTGTTGCTGACGACGGCAAGGTAGAGACCGCGTTCAGCCAGTGCCGCCAGCATTTCCCCGGCGCCCTCCTTGGGCCGCAGCCCCTCGAGGTGCACCAGGTCGAACGTGCTGTAGAACACAGTGCGCGCCTCCTCCCACCGGTCGCCGAAGAGCTCAGGAAAGGTATTGCGCAGCGATCTGTGCGCGCGCTGCCGGGTTTCGGCCTCGCTCCAGCACGGCAGGCCGAAATGAGTGAACGTCGCGTTGTAGCACGCGGTGATCACCGCAAAAGTATCGACCAGGGTGTTGTCCCAGTCGAAGATTAGCGCCCGCGGTGGCGGAAGCTTCATGGCATCACATGAATGGCTCGACGGCCGTGACCGCGCGCAGGTACTCGGCGCGCAGGCGGCGTGCCACATCGCCGGGCTTCCCATCGCTGACTGGCCGACCGTCGATGCGCACGATCGGCGTCACGTAAGAGGTGGCGCTGGTCATGAAGGCCTCGCGCGCGGCCTGCGCCTCGGCGACGGTGAAGGGCCGCTCAATAACCGTGAGCTGCAAGTCGGCGGCCACCTTCTTGACGGTCTGCCGCGTGATGCCCGCGAGGATTTCGTTTCCGGTCGGACGGGTGACAAGCTCGCCGGCGGCCGTCACGATCCAGGCATTGCTGGAGGTCCCTTCGGTAACCATACCCTTGTCATCGACCTGCCAGGCCTCGTAGGCCCCCTGCTCGCGCGCCTTCTGCTTGCCCAGCGCACCGCCCAGCAGGCCGGTTGTCTTGATGTCCACCCGCTTCCAGCGAATGTCGGGTACCGTGATCACGGCCACACCGGCTCCCGGGTCAGCCGACACCGGCGGAGTCCATCGCGCAGTCACCACCAGGCTGGGACGCGTGCGCTTGGGAAAACCGAAGTCGCGGCGCGCCACGCCCCGCGACACCTGGAAGTAAACCAGACCGTTGCTGACATGATTGCGGCGCGCCACCTCGCGCAGCACCAGCTTCAGCGCCGGACGCCCAATCGGCCAGGCGATTCGCAGCTCCTTCAGCGAGCTGTCGAGCCGGTCAAGGTGCGGTTCCTCGTCGAGAAAGCGGCCATTGACGATACCGATCACCTCGTACACCGCATCCGCGAACTGGTAGCCGCGGTCCTCCACGTGCACCCGCGCCTCGCGATGCGGCACGTAGCGCCCGTTGACATAAGCAATCCGAGACATTGCCGCTCCCCTGCCCCTCTGCGCCTTCGTCAAGAGAAGGCCAACCTACGTCCGCTCGTCGCTGCCCACGCCCAGCGACTTGAGCTTGCGGTGCAGGGCGGAGCGCTCCATGCCCACGAACGAGGCCGTGCGCGATATGTTGCCACCGAAGCGGGTCACCTGCGCCATCAGGTATTCGCGCTCGAAGACCTCGCGCGCTTCGCGCAGCGGCAACTGCATGACCTCGCCCCCCTTCTCCCAGCGCAGGACGGACGGCGAGATTTCGCCGAAATCGGATGGAAGCTGATCGGCCCGCAGCGGCGCGCCGCCATCCTGCGGCGCCACGATCAGCAGGTGCTCGATGACGTTGCGCAACTGGCGTACGTTGCCCGGCCAATCGTAGCTCTGCAGTGCCGCGATCGCGTCCTCGCCGATCGCGCGCGGCGCCAGTCCCGCCGCCTCGGCAACCCGGTGCATCAGATGCCGGGCCAGCGCCGGTATATCCTCGCGCCGCTCGGCCAGCGGCGGCACGTTGAGCGACACCACATTCAGGCGGTGGTACAGATCCTCCCGGAAACGCCCGGCAGCAATGTCGGCCTGCAGGTCATGCGACGTCGAGGCCATCACCCGGACGTCGATTTCGACCCGCACCTTGCCGCCGTCGCGAACGAAAGCCTGTTCCAGCAACACGCGCACAATCTTCGTCTGCGTGGCCCCCGGCAACTCGCCAACCTCCTCCAGCAGCAGCGTGCCGCTATGGGCCTGCTCGAAGGCACCGAACACGCGCAGGCCATCGGGGCCGTCCCCGGACTCCGTCCCGAACAGCTCGAGATCCAACCGCTCCTCGGAATGGGCGGCACAGTTGACGGTGACGAATGGACCTTCCGCGCGCTTCGAGTTGCGGTGCATCAGCCGCGCGACGAGCTCCTTGCCCGAACCTGGCGGGCCGGAGATCAGCACCCGCCCACCGGTCGGGGCAAAGCGCTCGATGGCTGCCGAGAGTTGCGTCATGGCCGGTGATTCGCCGACCAGGGTTTCCGCGCCGCCGGCCCTGCGCAGCAGCAATGCATTCTCGCGTCGCAGCGTTGCCGCCTCGATGGCGCGTTGCACGACCAGCAGCAGCCGGTCGGCCTTGAATGGCTTCTCGATGAAGTCGTAGGCGCCGGCCTTGATGGCCGCGACGGCCGTATCGATAGTGCCATGTCCGCTGATCATGACCACCGGCACGCGCGGATCGTCACGCCGGATGATCTTCAGGACCTCGACACCGTCGAGATCGCTGCCCTGGAGCCAGACGTCGAGGATGACCAGGGACGGACGGCGCTGGGAGACGGCGTCAAGCGCCTCGGCGCTGCTATGGGCGCGCCGTGCGGAATAGCCCTCGTCTTCCAGGATGCCGGCGATCAGCGTGCAGATGTCGCGTTCGTCGTCAACGATCAGGATGTCGTGCGCCATGACCTGTTCTTGTTGGTCTTACGCTGCATGAACTGTGGCAAACCAGGTTCAACCGCCCGCCGCCGGCGAAACAGCGGCCGGTTCACGCCGGGCCGCTTCGGCCTTCCTCTCGGTGCGGTGAAATACCAGAGAGATACGTGCGCCGCCACCCTCACGATCCTCCAGAAGCAGTGAGCCGCCATGCTCTTCCATGATCTTCTTGACGATGGCGAGCCCCAGCCCCGTGCCCTTGCTGCGGGTGGTGACGTAGGGCTCGGTCAGGCGGGCCCTCTCCCCCACCGGCAGGCCGCGCCCATTATCCTCGATTACGATACGGGCCTCCCGCGGGCTCTCCCGCAAGGTGAGCGAAATGTGCCCGGGCGGCAGCTTCCTGCCATCCGTCGGCTCGTCGCGCCCCTCTATGGCCTCGCCGGCATTCTTCAGCAGGTTGGTCAGTGCCTGGCTGATCTGGCGGCGATCGAGCGACCACGGGACGGGTCCTTCCGGGAGCGACGCCTCGAACATGATCTGCGGCTGGGCATTGCGCTGAAGGAACAGGGCCTGCTGGCAGATTTCCTTGAGATCCTCGTCGGCAACCGTGGCGCGGGGCATTCGGGCAAAGGAGGAAAACTCGTCCACCATGCGGCCGATGTCGCCGACCTGCCGGATGATGGTATCCGTGCAGGTGGTGAAGGTCTCCGGATCCTCCGCGATCTGGCGCAGGTAGCGCCTTTTCAGGCGTTCGGCTGACAACTGGATCGGCGTCAGCGGGTTCTTGATCTCGTGCGCGATACGCCGCGCCACATCGGCCCACGCTGCCATGCGCTGGGCTGACATCAGGTCCGTCACGTCGTCGAAGGTCACGACGAAGCCGCGTGAGGCTGTGCCCGAATCTTCGGCTGCGATTCGCACATGCAGCGTCCGCTGCTGGCCTTCACGCACGATCTCGACCTGCTCCTGCAGCAGACGATCCGGCCGGGTGCGGACCTGCTCCATCACTTCCGCCAGTTCGGGAACGACCTCGGTGACCAGGCTGCCTTCGATCGTGTCGGCCGGAGTCGCCAGGAGCTCGACGGCAGAGCGGTTGGCCCGCTCGATGCGTCCGGACATGTCGACGCTGAGCACGCCCGCCGACACACCGGCCAGAATGGCTTCGGTGAGCTGGTGCCGTTCATCGAGCTGACGGTTGGTATCGATCAGCTCCGTGCGCTGCTCGCCAAGCTGGGCCGTCATCCGGTTGAAGGCCCGCACAAGCCGGCCAAGCTCGTCGTCCGTGGGCGTTTCGGCAACGCGGGCCGACAGGTCGCCGCCACGCACGCGCTCGGCAGCCGACATCAGCGATGCAATCGGGCCGGTCAACCGCGATGCAAAGGTGACGGCAAGCCATACCGCCGAGAGCAGCATCAGCAGAGCAATCACGCCATAGATCGCGAATACCCGAATCTGGTTGCTCTCGAAATTGGTGTCGAGCTCTGTGTAGAAGCTGCGCGCCCGCTCGATCCGATCGCTGTGATACCAGAGTTCCGGATTGACGTTGTGCCCGGTGACCAGGAAGAGGTCGCCGTCGGTGAACAGGTGCAGCACGATGTAGACGCCCGACGGCAGCAGCGCGACAACCGGCTTCGCCTCGCTGGCAGCCCGCTGCAGGGTCGCTTCCGGCGGAATCGTGCGCGGTGCGTGGCCGCGACCATAGGCGACGGACGATGCCACCAGCTTGCCTTCGCCCGTGACGATCGAGATTTCCAGCAGGTTACGCCCTTCGGCGGCGCGCGCGAGTATCTGGGCGGCCCGTCCGGAGTCGCTCAGGGTTTCAGGGCCGAAGGCCTGCAACGTCTTGGAGATTTCGTCGACATCGGCCATGACCGCGGTACGCACCGGATCGATGGTGGCGTCGACCACCGCCTGAGCGCTCTGCAGTCCCTGGCTGAGACGGTCGCCGACGTATTCGCGCAGGCTCACGGAAAGCCAGTAGCCCGACACCATGGCCACCACGAAGGTCGGTGCTACGGCAAAGAGCCCGAACAGCAACACAAGACGCAGGTGCAGCCGGGCGCCGGCCACGCGCCGCCGGCGTTCGACCAGCGAGCGCGTCAGCCGCGCCGACACGACGATCGCCAGTGCCAGCACAATGGCGACATCGACGGCGAGCAGCGTCACGGTCAGGCGCGGTGACCAGAACCGCCAGGGCAACAAACCCGCAAGTGCCGCGTATGTCAGGGCGGCGGCCAGCATGGCCAGCACCGCGAGGCCATAGGCCATGGCCCGGCTGGAAATCAGCCGGCCCACCCAGCGGTAGAACGTTCGTGTCGCAGGTATCCCAGAGGTCATTTGACAGCAGCAGGAGCACGGCTTCCAGGGCTGAAAGGCCGTCCTTTCAGTCTAGCCCATGGCGTGGGCGAACGTCAGGTATCGTTCGGAGAAAAGGAATTTGCAGGGGGCAAGCGTCACCGCAGCCCGCGGACCACCTGCACGTCGAGGTCACGAATTTTCTTGCGCAGCGTATTGCGATTGAGACCGAGAAGCTGCGCCGCCTTGACCTGGTTGCCGCGCGTCAGGGCCAGTGTCATCGAGAGCAGCGGGCGTTCGACCTCGGCCAGAACGCGATCGTAGAGGCCGGGGGGCGGCAAGGCACCCTTGAAGGTGCCGAAGTAATCGCGCAGGTGACGTTCCATCGCTTCCGCCATGTTCTCTCCCGCGATGGGTTCGGCTGGTGCAGGGGTCTCCTCCTCGGGTGGCATATCGGCCAGTTCGGCAGCGATCACGTCGGCGGTAATGACTTCCTGTGAATAGAGGGCCGCGAGACGGCGCACCAGGTTTTCCAGCTCGCGCACATTGCCGGGCCAGCGGTATTCCTTGAGACGCGCAATGGCGCCAGGATCGAGCACCTTCTCAGGCAGACCGTCCGCAGCCGCCTTGCTGAGGAAATGGTTCACCAGCTCCGGGATGTCGTCGAGCTTCTCGCGCAGCGGCGGCATGCGCAGCGGCACCACGTTGAGGCGATAGAACAGATCCTCGCGGAACGTTCCCTGCTGGATGGCGCGGCGCAGGTCCTGGTGGGTCGCCGCCACGATGCGCACATTGGCGCGGATCGGCGTGCGGCCGCCCACGGTGGTGTACTCGCCTTCCTGCAACACGCGCAGCAGCCGGGTCTGTGCCTCAAGCGGCATGTCGCCGATCTCGTCGAGGAACAGCGTGCCGCCGGCGGCCAGTTCGAACTTGCCGGGCGAACGCTGTGTGGCGCCCGTGAAAGCGCCCCGCTCGTGTCCGAACAGCTCGCTTTCAATCAGTTCGCGCGGTATCGCCGCCATGTTGACGGCGACGAACGGCCCGTTGCGGCGCTTGCCGTAGTCGTGCAGCGCGCGCGCCACCAGTTCCTTGCCGGTGCCCGACTCGCCATTGATCATCACCGAGAGGTCGGTGGCCATCAGCCGCGCCAAGGTGCGGTAGATGTCCTGCATGGCGGGCGATCGCCCAATCAGCGGCAGCCGCTCGTCATCGTTCGCCGTGCCGTTCCCCTGACGCGGACGCTCGGCCTGCACCGCCAGTGCGCGGTTCACTACCGCCACCAGCTCCTTGAGGTCGAACGGCTTGGGCAGGTACTCGAAAGCGCCGCGCTCCGTTGCCTTGACTGCGGTCAGCAGCGTGGTCTGGGCGCTCATGACGATAATGCGCATTTCCGGCCGCAGTTTCCTGATGCGCGGCACGAGATCGAGGCCGTTTTCATCCGGCATGACCACGTCAGTGATGATCAGGTCGCCGTCGCCATCCTTGACCCACTCCCACAGCGTCGTCGCTGTGCCGGTCGTACGCACGTCGTGGCCGAGCCGGCCCAGGGCCTGCTGCAGCACGGTCCGGATGGCGCGGTCATCGTCGGCAACCAGAATCACGGAATTCGAACGTGTCATGGCGCAGGGCTCCGTTTCGTGACGTCCGCCATCGGGGGCCGCATGGGCAGCATGACATTGAAGACGGTCCGCCTTGGCTCGCTCTGGAACTCGACGACACCTCCGTGGTCATTGACGATCTTGGCGACCAGCGCCAGTCCCAGGCCTGTGCCGTTGACCTTGTTGGTGACAAAGGCGTCAAACAGGTTCTCGCGCAGCTCCTCGGGAATGCCGGGCCCGTTGTCCTGCACCGACACCACCAGCGGCAGATGCACCCGCTGATGCGTGCCGGGCACGGCCAGCCGCACCCCCTGACGGTAGGCTGTCGAGAATATGACCTCGGCGCCCTCCTTCGGCACCGCCTCGCAGGCATTCTTTGCCAGGTTGAGGAACACCTGGATGAGCTGGTTGCGATTGCCCCATACCTCGGGCAGCGAGGGGTCATAGACTTCGACAAAGCGTACGCCGCGGCCGAAGCCGTGTTCCGCCACCTTGCGCACGTGTCCCAACACCTGGTGAATGTTGACGGCGCTGCGCTCGACCGGACGGCCATCGGCGAAGGCCTCCATGCGCTCGACAAGGGCGACGATCCTGTCGGTTTCGTCGCAGATGAGCTGCGTCAGCTCGCGTTCCGCATCACCGGCGCTCTGCTCCAGAAGCTGGGCGGCGCCGCGGATGCCGGAGAGCGGATTCTTCACCTCGTGCGCCAGCATGGAGCCCATGGCGCCGACTGAGCGTGCGGCGCCACGATGCAGCATCTGGTTGTCGATCTTGCGTGCAATCGACTGCTCCAGGATCGAGATCGCCACGCCACCGCCCCCGCCGTCCTGCAACGGTGCCATCAGCAACGCCACGAACCTGTTGCCCAGGCGCGATGAAGATAGCGTGACGCCGTTCTCCGACACCGCCGCGCCAGTCTGCATCACCTGGTCGAGCAGCGAAAACAGCGGCGAATCGGCCGGCAGAAACTCGCTCAGCGGCCGGCCCAGCAGCATGGCGGCGCTGAGATCGAAGAACTGCTCGGCCGCCGGATTGGCATGGATCACCCGCGCCTGCCGGTCCACCACCACCACCGCCTCGACCAGCGCATCGAGAATCGCGGACGCCGAGGGCACCACCTCGGTGTCGTGCTTGCCGGAGCGAGGCCAGGCGGCCGGTATCATGCGGCCTCCCGGAGCGGCTCCGCTTCGGTGACCACGGTCCGCGCCACGCCGCGCGCGATCAGCGGTTCGTAGAACGTGGCCAGCAACGCGCGCACCGCTGCCGCCTCGCCGATGCGGTTGAGCGCGCTGCGGAAGTCCGCCGAGCCGGGCAGCCCCTTGGAATACCAGCCGATATGCTTGCGGGCCATGCGCACACCGGTCTGCTCGCCATAGTGCTCCAGCATCGCCTCGAAGTGGCGCAGCACCAGCGCATACTGGTCCGCCAGCGGCGGCTCGGAGGCGCGCTCGCCCGTGCGCAGGAACCGGATCGCCTGATTGAGCAACCACGGACGTCCGTAAGCGCCCCGGCCGATCATGACGCCGTCGGCGCCCGACTGGGCCAGCGCGCTCGCCGCGTCGTCCAGTGTTATGATATCGCCATTCACGATCACCGGCAGGCGGGTGGCCTGCTTGACCTCGCGCACGAAGGCCCAGTCGGCGCTGCCTTCATAGAACTGGCAGCGCGTACGGCCATGCACGGTGATCATGCGGATACCGGACTCCTCGGCAATGCGGGCCAGGCGCGGGGCGTTCTGGCTGCGCTCATCCCAGCCCTTGCGCATCTTCAGGGTGACCGGAATGCCGACCGCCTTTACCGTGGCTTCGAGGATGCGGCCGGCATGCGCCTCGTCGCGCATCAGGGCGGAGCCGGCATGCCCGTTGACCACCTTCTTCACCGGGCAGCCGAAATTGATGTCGATGATGTCGGCGCCACGGTCCTCGTTCAGCTTCGCAGCCTCGGCCATGACCTCGGGCTCGCAGCCGGCGAGCTGCACCGACATGATGCCCTCCTCGGCGCTGCGCGAGGCCATCAGCAAGGTCTTGCGGTTCTCGCGGATCATCGCCTGGCTGGCGATCATCTCGGAAACCACAAGGCCGGCGCCTTGCTGCTTCACCAGCACGCGGAAGGGCAAGTCCGTGACCCCGGACATGGGTGCCAGGATCACCGGGGCGTCGATCGTCACCGGCCCTAGCGAAATCGGGGTCAGTCGACGTGCAGGGGTTGGCGACTCGGATGTGTTGGCTGCGTCCATTATGACCAAATTTTGTGCATTTGTGCGTCTGCACAATTTTTGTGCGCTCCTTGTACCGCGGCCTGTTCGCAGACGCAACAGCATCGACATGGCTTCCGCAGGGTAGTAATTCCGCCCGAATGCCGCGTACCATCGCCCTGATCGTTGCCGCCGGCCGCGGCCACAGAGTGGGTGGCGCTCTGCCGAAGCAATACCAGTCGATCGGCGCCCGATCGGTCCTGCGCTGCACTCTGGAGCAATTCTCGGGCCATCCCGCGATCGAAGCAGTCCAGGTCGTGATCGCCGCCAGCGACCGCGTTCTTTACGATGCACAAACCGCCGGGTTGGTGTTGCGGCCGGCCGCAGTTGGCGGACCCACGCGCCAGCGCTCCGTCCTGAACGGGCTTGAGGCGCTGACGGACGATCCGCCTGCCATCGTCGTCATCCATGACGCCGTGCGGCCGCTGGTATCGCCGTCGATCATCTCGCGGACCGTTGACGCCGTTGCCTGCCGCCTGGTCGATGGGGCCGTCGCCTGCCTGCCGGTGACCGATACGCTCAAGCGCATTGAGGGCGAACGCATCGCCGGCACGGTGGACCGGCAGGGTCTGTGGCGGGCACAGACGCCGCAGGCGTTTCGGTTCGAGCCGCTGCTGGCCGCTCACCGCGCGGCGGCAGGCCTGGGCGACAGCGAGGACACCGCACTGACGGACGATGTAACCGTGGCCGAGCGTGCCGGTCTGGAGATCGCAATGGTCGAAGGCGAGGAGCGCAACTTCAAGATCACCACCGCCGACGATCTGGAACGTGCCCGCCGCGAGGCGGCACCACGGCCCGAGACGCGTATCGGCACAGGTTTCGACGTGCACGCCTTCGGCCCGGGCGACAGCGTCACGCTGGCTGGCATCACCATCCCGCATGTGCGTGGCCTTGTCGGACACTCCGATGCGGACGTGGCACTGCACGCCCTGACCGACGCGCTGCTGGGCGCCATCGCCGCGGGCGATATCGGCCTGCACTTCCCCCCATCGGATCCACAATGGCGCGGCGTCGCCTCCGAACGCTTCCTGCGGCACGCCGTCAGCCTGGTGGCCCACGAAGGCGGCCGCATCGTGAATGTCGATCTCACGCTAATCTGCGAGCAGCCCCGCATCGGCCCCTATCGCGAGCAGATGCGTGCGCGCATCGCCGGCATTCTGGGCATCACGCCGAGCCGCGTCGGCATCAAGGCGACTACAACAGAGAAGCTCGGCTTCACCGGCCGCAGCGAGGGCATCGCAGTACAGGCCGTAGCTTCCGTCGAGATGCCTGTCAGTCGGGAATCGTCCTGACCCGGTACCTTACAAGGCGCTCGGCATCGTCTCGTCCGCGGCGGGGCGAGTCTTCGCGAAGCCGGCTTCGCTTTCGCACTGTGCCGAGAACCGCTCCAGCGCTGGATAACGGCCCGGCGGCAATGCATCGGGTACCCGCAGCTTGAGGTATCCCAGCATTGCGCCCACCATGATGTCGGGCTGCAAGAGACGCTTGCCCAGGAGCCAGGGCGACATCTCCGCTCTTTCCAGCGCGCCCAGGGCACTCGCGAGCTGTTCGGCACAACGCTCGATCCACGGTTGATGGATCTTGTCCGCAGGCCGCAGCATACGCTCGTAGGCAATGGCGCCTGCCTTGTCGACGGCGCCGCTGCCGAGGGCAATCAGACGCAGCGCCTGCCGACGCTCGGCGCCAGCCGGCGGCACCAGCGCCCGCTCGGGTCCGACGAGCTGGTCGACATGATCGAGAATGGCTGCAGAGTCGATCAGCACCTCGCCGTCATCCAGCACCAGCGCGGGAATGCGGCCCAGCGGATTGATGCGACGCATCGCATCGGCATCGGAGAACACGCTTCGCGTATCGCGCTCGAAGGGAATGCCCAGAAGGTGCAGAGAGATGCCGACCCTTCGCACGTAGGGCGAGTCGTACTGGCCGACCAGAATCATGTGCCCTCCCATTCAAAGCCTCTGTAGCCGCGCAGGCAGGCGTGCCACAAAGGCATACACCGGGTTCCGGACAGGTATTGTCATGTTTAGCAACGCCACACGCCAAGCCGCGACGGAATTGCTGGAGCGCTATCGCAGCGCCGGGTTGAAGATCGCCACCGCCGAATCCTGCACAGGTGGCCTCGTGGCGGCGGCACTCACGGCCATATCGGGCTCCTCCGACGTGGTCGAGCGCGGCTTCGTAACCTACACCAATGAAGCCAAGGAGCATCAGCTCGGCGTCCCACGCGTTACCCTGCTCTCCTACGGCGCGGTGAGCGAGCCGGTGGCGCGCGCCATGGCAGAGGGCGCGCTGCGCGAATCCCTCGCCGATGTGGCCGTCTCAGTCACCGGCATCGCCGGACCCGCAGGGGGTACGGCCAGCAAGCCAGTCGGGCTGGTGCATTTCGGCCTGGCGCGCCGGGGCCGCCCAACGCAAGCGGAACGCCATGTCTTTCCGGGAGACCGGGACGCCGTACGTCATGCCGCGCTGGAGAGGGCGCTGGCGCTGCTCGTTCAGGCGGCCGACTGAGGCACCGAAATACCCCGAATACTACGCCGCCTTCTTGCCGTAGAGCTTCGCGGCCCGGGTTTCGAAGGCCGCCACCATGCGGTGGACCGCCTCGTGAAAGAGCATCTCGATCGTCGCCTGCAGCAGTCTGGAGCGGAACTCGAACTCGACAAAGAAGTCGATTTCGCAGCCCCTTTCGTGCGGATGAAACACCCAGTGGTTCCGAAGATGCTTGAACGGGCCATGGGCGTAGGTCGTGTCGATCCGTGGCCCATCAGGAGTATCGGGTGACAGGGTCACGCGCGAGGTGAATCTCTCGCGGAACACGCGGAAGCCGATGGCGAGGTCAGCGACGATCAGCGTGTCGGTGCGCTCGCGGATGCGGGCCGCCACGCACCACGGCAGAAACTCCGGGTACCTCTCGACATCGCTCACCAGATCGTAGAGCTGCCGCGGCGTGTACGGCAGCACCCGCCGTTCCGCATGCGTAGGCATCGGCTATTTCACAACCTGCACATCGGGACCGGCAGCCAGCCTGGCCTGGCGTGCGGCACGCAGGCGGGCGAAATCATCGCCGGCATGATAGCTGGAGCGGGTGAGCGGGGTTGCAGAGACCATCAGGAAACCCTTGCCACGCGCCATGGCGGCAAGCTGTGCGAACTCCTCGGGCGTCCAGAACTTTTCTACCGCGGCATGCTTGGGCGTCGGCTGCAGGTATTGCCCTATGGTCAGAAAATCGACGTCTGCCGCACGCAGATCATCCATCACTTGGCCGATCTCGCCGCGTGTTTCACCCAGCCCTACCATCAGGCCCGATTTGGTGAACCCCGCGGGGTCGAGCTCCTTGACCCGGGCCAGCAACTGCAAGGAGGCGAAGTATCGCGCGCCGGGACGAATGGTGGGGTATAGCCGCGGCACCGTTTCCAGATTGTGGTTGAACACATCGGGACGGGCCGCCACCACCGTTTCGACCGCACCTGATTTGCGCAGGAAATCCGGCGTCAGAATCTCGACCGTAGTGCCGGGTGCCGCCGCGCGAATGGCGGCGATGACAGCGGCAAAATGCGCCGCACCGCCGTCGTCGAGGTCATCCCGATCGACCGATGTGACCACGACATGATGCAGCTTGAGCTGACGTACTGCTTCGGCCACGTTGGCCGGCTCGTGCGGATTGAGCGCGCCCGGCAGGCCGGTCCTGACGTTGCAGAAAGCGCAGGCCCGCGTGCACGTGTCGCCCATGATCATGAACGTGGCGTGCTTCAGCTTCCAGCACTCGCCGATATTCGGGCAGGCGGCCTCCTCGCATACCGTCGAAAGACCATACTGGCGCATCAGCCGCCTGGTTTCGGCATACTCCGGAGAATTGGGGGCCTTTACCCGGATCCAGTCCGGCTTGCGGACCACCATGGGATTGTCCGGACGGTGCGCCTTTTCAGGATGCCGCTCTGCGCGCGTTGGTGACGGCTTTTCGAGGGTCGTGTCCATGACCGTACAGGTGAGCCTTTGCGGGACGGGCGTCAAGTGAGCGCCACGGCAGTCACAATTCGTGGAGATAGTTTTCGAGGACCCTTACGAGGCGGTCTTCGACAAGGTCGCGGGTCATATTCTCCAGTGGCACTTCCTCGACTTCGCCTCTCGCCTGCGTCCGGTCGGCTTCCACGTCGCCGAAGTACACGGCAATGCCGACCGGAAAGACGGCCTCGAAACAGACGCTGAGCGGCAGTTCGACCTGGTCGCGCAACAAAGGCAGGGCGAAGCGCGCGATCAGCGTGGCATCGCTGGCGCCTGGAAGATAGAACGCCCCCGTGTCCGACACTGTCGGTCGCATGCGGGCCTGCTGCAGGATGGCGCTGAAGCGCTCCATCTCCGGCACCACGATATGGGTAAAGACGGCGCGAGCGGCCTGCAGGAAAACGCGCCTGGCCTCGATCTCCTCCGCCAGTCGCTGGGCCGCACGCTGGCGCTGCGCCTCCTTCTCGCGCAGCGCTCGGCCGATCATCTCCAGGATATCCTGCTCGGTGCGCATACGGTCCGGCGTCAGATGTGGATCACCCGGCCATAGGCATCAAGCACAGCCTCATGCATCGCCTCCGACAGCGTCGGGTGCGGGAAGACCGCATGCATCAGCTCGGCCTCGGTCGTCTCCAGCGTGCGTGCAATGCCGTAGCCCTGGATCAGTTCCGTCACTTCCGGGCCGATCATGTGCGCGCCCAGCAACTCACCGGTGCGGGCATCGAAGACCGTCTTCACCAGGCCATCGGGTTCGCCCAGCGCGATCGCCTTGCCGTTGCCGATAAAGGGGAAGCGGCCGACCTTGACCTGGTGCCCCTTTTCCTTGGCCGCCTTCTCGGTTAGCCCGACGCTCGCCACCTGTGGCGTGCAGTACGTGCATCCCGGCACGTTGCTGACATCGAGCGGGTGCAGGTTCTTGAGCCCGGCGATGTGCTCGACCGCGATGACGCCCTCGTGGCTTGCCTTGTGCGCCAGCCATGGAGGGCCGCAAAGATCGCCGATGGCATAAACATTGGGCTCACCCGTAAATCCCCATTGATCAATCACCACATGGCTGCGCTCGACCTTTACCTTGGTGCCCTCTAGGCCGAGGTTCTCCACGTTGCCGACGATGCCGACGGCAGAGATCACCCGCTCGACCGTCAGCTCCTGCGTCTTGCCGCCCGCCTCGATGGCGGCCGTCACGCTGTTCGTGCCTTTCTTCAGCGCCTTCACCGTGGCGCTGGTCATCAGCTTCATGCCCTGCTTTTCGAAGGCCTTGCGGGCAAAGGCGGAGATGTCCTCGTCCTCCACAGGCAGGATGCGATCCAGCACTTCGACGACGGTGACCTCGGATCCGAAGGTACGGAAGAAGCTTGCGAACTCGATGCCGATCGCGCCTGAGCCGATCACCAGCAACGACTTGGGGATGGAGGGCGGCACCATCGCTTCCTTGTAGGTCCAGACCAGCTTGCCGTCGGCCTCCATGCCCGGCAGCTCGCGGGCCCGCGCGCCGGTAGCAAGGATCACATTCTTCGCCGTGAGGGCGGTCGCCTTCTTGTCCTTGTCGGTCACCGCCACCTTGCGCAGGCCGCCGGCGACCCCGTCGAGCCGGCCGGCACCCTCGAACACCGTGATCTTGTTCTTGCGCATGAGATGCTTGACGCCGGCGTTGAGCTGCCCCGCCACCTTGCGCGAGCGTTCGACGACCTTCTTGGCATCGAAGCCGACGTCCTTCGCCGACAACCCGAAGGAGTCGGCATGCTTCATCAGGTGGAACACCTCAGCCGAGCGCAGCAGCGCCTTGGTGGGAATGCAACCCCAGTTAAGACAGATGCCGCCCAGGTGATCACGCTCGACCACCGCCGTCTTCATGCCGAGCTGGGCGGCACGGATGGCGGCCACGTATCCGCCCGGCCCGGTGCCGATAACGATAAGATCGAAGCTGGTTTCGGCCATGTGCCTTGCCCGCCCGCGGCGGGTGCCCTGGAAAAATGGATTGGGTTACAGCAGCATTGCCGCCGGCTGCTCGATATAGCCGCGCAGCGTTTGCAGGAACTGCGCGCCGACGGCACCGTCGACGACGCGATGGTCGGCCGAGAGCGTGCAGCTCATGATGGTACGAATCACCATCTGGCCATCGCGCACCACGACGCGTTGCTCGCCCGCGCCTACCGCGAGGATCGCGGCCTGCGGCGGATTGATGACGGCGGCAAAATCCTTGATGCCGTACATGCCCATGTTGGAGATCGTGAAGCCCCCGCCCTGGAACTCCTCGAGCTTCAGCTTCCCCTCGCGCGCGCGGGCGGCGAGATCCTTCATCTCGCTGGCGATGCGGCCGATCCCCTTCAGGTCGGCATTGCGCACGATCGGCGTGATCAGGCCGCGGTCGGTAGCAACCGCAACCGACACATCCACCGTGCCGTACTGGATCATGTCGGTTTCGGTCCACGAGGCGTTGACGTCGGGATGATCGCGCAAGGCCTGGGCGCAGGCCTTGATCACCATGTCGTTGACCGACACCTTGATCTTGCTCTTCTCGCCCACGGCGTTGATCGCCTGCCGCGCCGCCAGCAGCGCGTCGATCTCGTAGTCCACTGTCAGGTAGATGTGCGGAACCTGCTGCTTGGACTCCAGCATGCGCCGCGCGATCACCTTGCGAACGCTGGTGTGTGGGATCTTCCGCGTCTCTCCCGCCGGGAAGGCCGCCGCTGCCGCTGGCCGCTCGCCGGGCGCAGCAGGCGGTGCTGCCCTTGCCGTACCCCCCTTCCTGGCCGCCTCGACATCAGCCTTCACGATGCGCCCATGCGGACCGCTGCCGTCAATGCGCGCCAGATCAAGCCCCGCCTCGGCCGCAATGCGCTTCGCAAGGGGTGACGCAAAGATCCGCTGACCATCCCGCGCCGCGGGCGCCGCTTTCGGCGGAGCCGGCTTGGCTGCCGGTGCTGCCGACGGTACCGGCGCAGCGACAGGTGCTTGCGCTGATGCAGGTGGTGTTGGCGGTGGTGCGGCGGCCGGCGGCTGCGCCGGTGTGGCCTGCGGGGCCGGCCCGGCCGGCACCGCCTCGCCCTCTTCGACGAGGATCGCGATCGGTGCATTGACCTTGACCGCTTCAGTGCCCTCGGCAACCAGGATGCGGCCGACAATGCCTTCGTCCACCGCCTCGACTTCCATCGTCGCCTTGTCGGTTTCGATCTCGCAGATCACCTGCCCCGACGAAACCTTGTCTCCCTCCTTTACATGCCACTTGGCGAGCTTGCCTTCGGTCATAGTCGGCGACAGCGCCGGCATGAGGATGTTGATGGCCATGTACCCTCTCCTCCGCGGCGATCAGCGATAGCAGACCGCCTTGGCGGCTGAGACGATGTCGGGCGCCTGCGGCAAGGCCATCTTCTCGAGATTGGCCGCGTAGGGCAGCGGGATGTCCAGCCCGGCAACGCGCTTGACCGGCGCATCCAGCCAGTCGAACGCCTGGTCCATCATCAGTGCTGCCAGTTCGGAGCCGATACCGGCAAACGGCCAGCCCTCCTCGACCGAAACCAGCCGGTTGGTCTTCCTGACCGAGGTCACGAGCGTCTCGGTATCCAGCGGCCGCAGGCTGCGCAGATTGATCACCTCGGCGTCGATGCCCTCCTTGGCCAGTTCCTCGGCGGCCTGCAGCGCCTTGCCGACCATGATGGAGAACGCCGCAATGGTGACGTCCTTGCCCGGCCGCTCGATTCTCGCCCGGCCGATCGGCAGCACGAAATCGTCGGCCTGCGGCACTTCGAAGGACTGCCCGTAGAGAATTTCGTTCTCCAGGAAGATCACCGGATTGGGATCGCGAATGGCGGCCTTCAGAAGGCCCTTGGCATCGGCCGCACTCCATGGCGCCACGACCTTGAGGCCGGGACAGTGCGCATACCAGCTCGCGTAGCACTGCGAATGCTGGGCAGCGACCCGCGCCGCTGCACCGTTCGGGCCCCGGAAGACGATCGGACAGCCCATCTGGCCGCCGGACATATAAAGGGTCTTGGCCGCGGAGTTGATGATCTGGTCCATCGCCTGCATGGCGAAGTTGAAGGTCATGAATTCGACGATCGGCCTCAATCCGCCGAAGGCTGCGCCAACGCCCAGCCCGGCGAAACCATGCTCGGTGATGGGCGTATCGATCACGCGCCGTGCGCCAAACTCCTCCAGCAGGCCCTGGCTCACCTTGTAGGCGCCCTGATACTCGGCAACTTCCTCGCCCATGAGGAACACCGTGGGATCGCGCCGCATCTCCTCGGCCATGGCATCGCGCAATGCCTCACGCACCGTCAGCTTCACCGTCGGGCCGGTCCATTCGGGTTCCGCTGGCACCTCGGCGAGCTGGGTCACTGCGGCGGGCTGTGTGAGCACGGAAGGCTGCGAGGCCGGCGGCGGTTCGGGTCGCGCCGCATCGCCGTCCACTTGCGGCTGCGGGGCGGAAGGTGGCGCCGCCGGCGCTGCGGCTGGGACCTGCTCGCCCTCTTCCACGAGCATCGCGATCGGCGTGTTGACTTTCACCGCTTCGGTACCCTCGGCAATAAGAATGCGGCCGACGATGCCTTCGTCGACCGCCTCCACTTCCATCGTCGCCTTGTCTGTTTCGATCTCGCAGATGACCTGGCCCGACGACACCTTGTCGCCCTCCTTGACGTGCCATTTGGCCAGCTTGCCTTCGGTCATGGTCGGCGACAGCGCCGGCATCAGGATTGGAATGGACATGGTCGGGATCCGGTGGCGGGGCTGACGGAGGGGTGCTGAAGCTTACGCCGCCGCCGGTGGGCGCATATCGACCAGCACATCGGTCCACAATTCGGCGGGATCCGGCTCCGGGCTGTTGGTTGCGAACTCGGCCGCGTCGGCCACCACCTTGCGCACCTCGGTATCGAGAGCCTTCAGGCTGGCTTCGTCAAGCACGCGACGGTCGGCCATGATCTTCTTCAGACGCTCGATCGGATCGCGCTCGGTGCGCATCTTGTCCACCTCCTCCTTCGAGCGGTACTTGCCGGGATCGCTCATGGAGTGCCCGCGGTAGCGGTAGGTGAGCATCTCCAGGATGTAAGGCCCCTTGCCAGAGCGGGCGTACGCGACCGCCTTTTCCCCGGCAGCGCGCACGGCGAGCACATCCATGCCGTCGACCTGTTCGCCGGGAATGCCGAAGGCCTCGCCGTGCCTGTAAAGATCGGCGATGGCGGAAGCCCGCTCGACCGAGGTGCCCATGCCGTACTTGTTGTTCTCGATCACGTACACCACGGGCAGCTTCCACAGGGCAGCCATGTTCATGGCCTCGTAGACCTGGCCTTGATTGGCGCTGCCGTCACCGAAATATGTCAGGCATACGCTGTCGCTGTCGTTGTATCTGTGCGCGAACGCAAGGCCCGTGCCGATCGGCACCTGGGCGCCGACGATGCCATGGCCGCCGTAGAAATTGCGCTCCCGGCTGAACATGTGCATCGAGCCGCCCTTGCCCTTCGAATAGCCGGTGGCGCGCCCGGTCAGCTCGGCCATGACGCCGCGCGGATCCATGCCCGTGGCCAGCATGTGGCCGTGGTCGCGATAGGAGGTGATCACCGCGTCCTTCGTGCTGTCGATGGTGGCCTGCATGCCGACCACGACTGCCTCCTGACCGATGTACAGATGACAGAAGCCGCCAATCAGGCCCATGCCGTAGAGCTGGCCCGCGCGCTCCTCGAAGCGGCGGATGAGCAGCATGTCGTGGTAGTACCGCTTGAGGTCTTCGGCCGTGGCCTTGTGGTCGCCCGGCTCGGCAGGGTGGTTGCGCTGGGACTGCTCCCCGGCCTTCTGCTTGGCAGCGGCTTTCGCCATCGATCTCCTCCCAGGCGTCCGTCAACGCAATGCACCATGGCGCCGTACGATGAATGCGACGAGCCAAACTTGGCGCAAAGCTCTTGTTCCGACTAGGAAAATTCGCCCTCTGCGACGAACATTCAAGCCCCGGCTCGCAATGTTTCGGGTATCGACGCAATGCCAGAAAGATTGTTGCGTCGAGCGATATTCCGCTTAACCCTGTCCCACTGCCCGTCGGCGCGCCATGGCCTGGTAGCCCCAGACACCCAGCGCGATCACAAGGCCGATGCCATCCGTGATCGGCTCGGGCGCGATCAGGCAAACCGCACCGACAAACAGCACGACACGCACCGGCAGCGGCATCGGCCCGACGAGCCACCCTTCAGTGGCGCAAGCCAGCAGGCACACACCGATCGTCGCGGTGATCAGCGGCGGCAGAATCTCCAGCCATTCGCCCTGCCCCAGCAGGGTCGGGCTGTAGAAGAACATCAACGGTACGATGAAGGTCGCCAGCCCGAGCTTGACGGCAATCCATGATGTCTTCCAGGCATCGGCCTTGGCCATGCCGGCGGCGGCGATGGATGCCACGGCGACCGGCGGCGTGATGGCCGACAGCACGGCGTAGTAGAAGATGAACATGTGCGCGACCAGCTTGGGCACGCCGATCTGCACCAGCCCGGGCGCCACCACCGCTGCCGCAATAGCATAGGCTGCCGTGGTCGGCATGCCCATGCCAAGAATCGTGACCACCACCATCGTGAACAGCATGGCCAGAAGCTGGGAGTCGCCGGCGATCGCCTGCATGATGTACGCAAAGCGTCCACCGATCCCGGTGAGCGCGATCACGCCAACCACAATGCCGGCCGCAGCGCACACGGCGACCAGTTGCATGCTGTCCCTGGCGCCGAGTTCGAGGGCATCGATGATCCCCCTGGGTCCCATGACGCCATCGCTGTAGCGCCAGCGCCACCGACCGTCCGGGTCGCGATCAAGCCCGTTGAACCAGCTCACGGCAACGCAGGCGAGCATGCCCAGGCCTGCCGCCAGGAACGCGGAATAGCCTGCGGTGAAGGCCCAGACCAGGACGGCGATCGGCGCCAGCATGTAGAGCCGCGCAGCCATGGGAACCAGCCGCGGCAGCTCCGACCGCGGCAGGCCGCGCAGCCCTGCCTTCACGGCGTTGAGGTCGACGTGCATGTAGCAGGCGACGTAAAAGAGAAAGCACGGAATGACGGCGGCCAGCGCGATCTCGGCATACTGGATGCCCGTGGCTTCGGCCATCAGGAAGGCCGCTGCGCCCAGCACGGGTGGCGTGATCTGGCCGCCCGTGGAAGAGGTCGCCTCGATGGCGCCGGCCGTGGCGCGATCGTATCCGACGCGACGCATCATCGGAATCGTGACCGACCCTGATGCGACGACATTGGCGACTGATGAGCCGCTGATGGAGCCGAACATCACGCCGGACAGCACCGCCACCTTTGCGGGGCCGCCACGTGCCCAGCCGACGAGCGCCACCGACAGATCGTTGAAATACTCGCCGGCCTTCGAGCGGGTCAGGAACGCCGCGAAGGCCGTGAACATGATGATGAAGGTTGAGGATACCTCCAGAGTCGGGCCGAAAACGCCGAGGTTCGAATAGATGTAGGGAAACGCGAACCACAGATCCTTCAATGACTTGTCGTGGTACAGCGGACCCGGCAGCCAGTGCCCGACAACCGCGTAGAGCAGGAAGACGGCAGCGATGATGGTGAGGGCGTTGCCCGCGGTTCTTCGCGAAAACTCGAAGACCACGACCAGTCCGACGAGGCTGTAGACAAGATCCGGCGTCTCGTAGATCGCACCCTGGTTCATCTGCAGATCGACGAGGTTGTGCCACATGTATACGGCGGCCCCGATCGCGGCGAGGATCAGCAGCCAGTCGTACCAGGGCACACCCTGCGTGCCCCTGCTCTTGGCAATGGCAAAGAATCCGAAGCCGAGCGTTGCGCCCCAGGCAAGGTGAATGGCGCGAAACAGCTCCTGGTCGATGTTCAGCGGAAACAGCCGATACAAACCTGTGCCAAACCAGTCGTCGAACGACCGCAAGACGACAGGACCCGTCAGGATCAGCAGGTGAAAGCCGGTAAAGCCGGCGCACAGCCAGTAGAATAGCACGCGCTCCCATGGACGGTGGGTGCGTTTGGCGGCTGCATGTTCCAGTTCGTCGACGTCGACCTGCCCGACGTCGTCCGCAACGGTGGCTTGCTGAACATTCGCCATAGCCTCTGTGCCTCCCTGGCCCCCGGGCGCATTCTGCGGCCGCGGTTCGGCCAGACAGCCGAACGCCCGCTCCGGGTCAGGGAGCGGGCGTCGCCATCAATTCACCCACGCGCCCGTGGTCACTTCATCATGACCGCTTTCGGATCGATCGGGATGTTCTTTTCCTTGTAGTACTTCACAGCGCCGGGATGGAACGGCAGGAAGCTGTTGCGAATGGCATTGGCAGGTACCGTCTCCTTCGCGGATCCATGGCCTTGCACCATTGCAGCATTGTTCTCCATAACGGTCTTGACGATGGTGTAGGCGACGTCGTCGGGCAGATCCTTGTGGGCGATGGCGAAGTTGTAGACGCCGATCGTCTTCTGGTCTTCGGTTTGCTGTTTGTAGGTGCCCTTGGGAATGACGGAGTCCGACCATTCCGGCATCGCGGACTTGACCTTGGCGATCTCGTCGTCGGTCCAGGTGAAGAACACGACCTCCTTCTCGACGTCGAGCTGCGAGAAGGCGGCAACTGGCAGTCCGGCGCCGAAGCAGAACGCATCGAGGATGCCGTCGGCGAGCTGGCCGGCCATGTCCGCACCCTGGCCATTCCGAATCGTCGCCTTCATGCCGAGGGCATCAAAGATCAGGGGCATGTAGGTACCGGGCGTGCCCGCACGCGGTCCCACGCCGACCGTCTTGCCATCGAGCTGCTTGAAGGCGGTAATTCCCGACTTCTTCAGTGCCACGCACTGGAAGGGCGTATCGTACATCGGGAACAGGGCACGGATGTTGTCGAACTTCTTGCCCTTGGTCCAATCACCCTTGCCGGTCCAGGCCTGCAGGGCGACACCCATGGTCGTCATGCCGAGCTCGACCTTCTTGTCGTCCACCAGCAGGATGTTCTGGTTTGGTCCTTGGGTCTGCTGCGTGGACACGCTGATGCCGGTCTTGTCCGTCAGCAGCTTGGCGAGCACGCCGCCGTAGATGAAATAGGTGCCGCCAATCGAGGCGGTACCCAGCGTCATGGATTTGGGTTGTGCCCATGCACTGCCCGATGCGACCAACGTCGCGGCGGCGACAGCAGTCACCAGCGATCTACGCAGCATTCCTGTTCCTCCGAATGGGCCTCCGGCCCGGTGTGGTTACTTGCAGGGGAGCGTATATACAGACCTGCCGCAACACCGCAACGCATTGCGCCTGATATCAACGCGTGGGCGTGAACACGATGATGTCGTCAGGCCAGGCGACGTGCAGCATGGCCCGTGCACGTTCCTCGATCATGTCGGGGTCGAGGCTTTCGTTGCGCAACACGCCCACCCGCCGTTCCCAGATGTCGCGCGTTGCCTTCGTCTCCGCCAGGGTCGCCTCGGCACGGGCCACTTCTTTCCGGAGCTGCAGCAGCGCCAGCACGCCACGATCGCCGTTCATCAGGTGATAGCCGAAATAGGCGAACACCACGGCAAAGGCGACTGGCGCCAGCAAGGTCCGGAAACGGAACATCGCGAAACAATAGGCAGAATCGCTCCCGACAGCAAGAAACTTGAGGCGACGTAAGGCCTTACGGCCCTCTTTTCAGTCGATCGGGAGGGGTGGCCGGCGGATCAACAGGGGACTATGGTGCAATGCAGAAGACCTCAATACACGTGGAGCGCATCCCATGAGCGAGCGGACCGACTGGCGCAATGACGGCGTGCGGGTGATCCCGGCCCACACGCTCGACACCAACACGGCCCAGACGCCCGGCATGAACCGCGCCGCCGCCATCAACTTCGCACGGGTGGGCGCCCAGAAGATCTGGGCAGGTACCGTGACAATCCATGCCAAGGCGAAAACCGGGGCGCATCACCACGGCCATCTGGAAAGCGTCATCTACGTGGTGAAGGGTCGCGCCCGCATGCGCTGGGGCGAGAAGCTGGAGTTCATCGCCGAAGCGGGACCCGGGGACTTCATCTATGTGCCGCCCTACGTGCCGCACCAGGAAATCAACGCCAGCGACAGCGAGCCGCTGGAATGCGTGCTGGTCCGCAGCGACAACGAAGCCATCGCCATCAACCTCGACATCACGCCGGTCGAAAAGCCCGAAACGGTCTACTGGGTCGATCCGACCCATCCGCATCCGCATGAGCACGGACACTCGCATGTACACAAGGACAAACCGAAGCGCTGAGCCGTCCTCTCACCGCTGACCTCGCACCACCGAAAGCCCGGCGTAGCGGGCCTGTGTCCCCAACTGCTCCTCGATGCGCAAGAGCTGGTTGTACTTTGCCAGCCGATCAGAGCGCGACAGGGAGCCGGTCTTGATCTGCCCGCAGTTGGTCGCGACCGCGAGGTCGGCGATGGTCGTGTCCTCCGTCTCGCCGGAGCGGTGGGACATGACCGCGGTGTAGCCGGCGCGGTGCGCCATCGACACCGTCTCGATGGTCTCGGTCAGTGAGCCGATCTGATTGACCTTCACCAGGATCGAGTTGGCGACCCGTTTTGCAATGCCCTCCGCCAGCCGCTTGCTGTTGGTGACGAACAGGTCATCCCCGACAAGCTGCACCTTGCTGCCGATCGCCTGCGTTAATGCCGTCCAGCCCTCCCAGTCGTCTTCGGCCATGCCGTCCTCGATCGACACGATGGGAAAGCGCCGGCACAGGGCTTCATACCAGCGCGCCATCTCGGCGGGCCCCAGGCTCTTGCCCTCGCCTTCCATTTCGTACTTGCCGGCCTTGAAGAACTCCGTCGACGCCGGATCGAGCGCCAGCACGATGTCTTCGCCGGGTTTGTAGCCGGCCTGCTCGATTGCCCGCATGATGAAGCCCAGCGCTTCGTCGGCCGTGGCGAGGTTTGGCGCGAACCCGCCCTCGTCCCCGACATTCGTGTTGTGGCCCGCGTCCTTGAGCTGCTTTTTCAGCGCCTGAAACGTCTCGGAGCCCATGCGCAGCGCCTCGGCGAAGCTTTTCGCCTTCACCGGCATGATCATGAACTCCTGGATATCGATCGGGTTGTCCGCGTGCGCCCCGCCATTGATGATGTTCATCATAGGAACCGGGAGCACATGCGCCTGGCTGCCGCCGATGTACTTGTAGAGCGGGAGGCGGCTCTCGCTGGCCGCAGCCCGCGCCACGGCGAGACTCACACCGAGGATCGCATTGGCGCCCAGCCGCCCCTTGTTGGGCGTGCCGTCGAGATCGATCATGGCCCGGTCGATCTTGATCTGGTCCTGCGCATCCAGCCCCGACAGCAGGTCGAAGATCTCGCCGTTGACGTTGGCCACCGCCTTCAGCACGCCTTTGCCGCCATAGCGCGCCTTGTCGCCGTCGCGCAGTTCGACCGCCTCGTGTGCCCCCGTTGATGCGCCCGACGGGACCGCCGCCCGCCCGACAACCCCGCTCTCGAGCTTCACGTCGACCTCGATGGTGGGATTGCCACGGCTGTCGAGAATTTCGCGGCCGTGAACGTCGATAATGGCAGTCATGCGCAATCCCCTTCGCCGGTCGTCGATCTGCGGGCGCCGGCCTTGTAACGACCGTCCGGAGTCGGCGCAAGCGACCAGCCCGTGGCTGGCGCGCTGCCGATAGAGGCGCTAGATTCCACGCCTCATGAAAGGTGCGGTGAATGCGCGGACATCATGACATGGGGGGCCTCCCCGCCGGCCCCGTCGTCCCGGCGGAGCATGACTACCAGCTTTGGGAAAAGCGGGTCGATGCGCTGATGGTGTTGTGCTCCAGCAAGCGCATGTTCACTGTCGACGAGTTGCGCAAGGGCATCGAGGCGCTGCCGCCGGATGCCTACGACCGGATGAGCTACTACGAGCGCTGGATCACCTCGATCTGCAACGCGCTCATCCATCGCGGGATCATTTCCATCGAGGAGGTTCGCGGCAAGCTCGCGGATATCGAGCAGCGGCCGCCGGAAACAGCCGGGGAGAAGGGCTGATGGCCCGCTTCGCTGCCGGCGAGCAGGTGATCGTCAGGCGCGGCAATCCGCCCGGACACCTGCGGACCCCGTGGTACATCCGCGGCAAGCACGGCGTCGTCGAGCGCCTGTGCGGCGAGTTCCGCAATCCCGAAGAGCTGGCTTACGGGCGCAGCGGCGAACCGAAGCGCATGCTGTACCGCGTGCGGTTCGAACAGAAGCACGTCTGGCCGGACTACGCAGGACCAGCCGGGGACACAATCGATATCGAGCTCTACGAGCACTGGCTCGATGCGGCTCGCTGACGGAGAAAAGTGCCATGCCGCACGACGAGGTACACGAGCATCATCACGATCATCCGCACGTGCATGGCGGCGCGGACCACCATCCGCACCGGCCGGACGCGGACGACACCCTCACTTATTGCCGCCGCCTGGAAATTGCGGTCCGGGAGTTGCTGATCGAAAAGGGGCACCTGACGGCCGACGAGATCCGGGGAGCGGTGGAGCGCATGGATGCGCGCGGTCCGCACCTTGGCGCCAGGGTCGTGGCCAAGGCATGGACTGATCCGGCCTTCAAGGTGCGCCTGCTGGCCGACGGTACGGCCGCTTGCCAGGAGGCCGGCATCACCTTCGACCAGTCAACACGCCTGATCGTTGTCGAGAACACGCCTGACACCCACAACATGGTCGTCTGCACGCTCTGCTCCTGCTATCCGCGGATGGTCCTGGGCATACCGCCGGATTGGTACAAGAGCCGTGCCTATCGCAGTCGTGCGGTACGCGAGCCGCGCGCCGTATTGCGCGAGTTCGGCACCGAACTGCCAGACGACATGGCGGTACGGGTCCACGATTCGACCGCAGACATGCGCTACCTCGTCTTGCCGATGAGGCCTGCGGGGACCGAAGGCTGGAGCGAGGAGCGATTGGCCGCGCTGGTCACGCGGGACGCCATGATCGGCGTGACCCAGGCCAAAGCGCCCGACAGCGTGACGTGAAGGGCTGCCTCAGCTCCACTTGCTCTTCATGGCGCGCTGCCGTTTCCAGCGCTCGATCTCCGTCACCGCATCGCAACTGAATGCCGTGGAGTCGCGCCGGGCGCCGGCCGACGCATCGTCGAGCCACATGAACACCATGCAGTTGCGCCCGGGCGTCGATGAAGCCTGCGTGGTCAGCGCGAAATAGACGATCACGCTGACCGTTGGCAGGCTGCCACCCGACCAGCTCGCATCGCCATAGTCATCGATCGCGAAGCTCTCAACGGCGGGAGTCCAGCCCGCCGTCCTGAGCTGACCGTACCAGTCGGCAAAGGCACGGAACTGACTGCCGACGGGCTCGGACTTGCCATCGCTTGCGATATAGGCCTGAAGCTCGGCAATCAGCCGCTCGCCCAGCGGATTGACCTTCGAAGCCAACAGGCGGCGCCGGTCTGCCGTCGTGCGCGGCACGCCAGCGCGGTCCAGCAGCGCCTCCCATTGCGGTGGCGTCAGCCAGACAGGCGCCGGCATGACCGGAACACCGTCAGCGCGAAGCCGTGCCTCCACCTCCCGCAGGAGCGAGGACTGGCCAAAGATCGCCGCGCATTCGCCGCGGCGGACGGCGGCTAGGACTGCCGACGTGTCGTAACTCGCCACGCTGCTGCCGGCTTTCAGGTACTGTGGCAGGTCCGACCGCCATCCCTCGATGGCGGCCGTCACGGCCGGATGCTCCTCCTCGCCAATGCCGACCGCGCAGATGCGGCGCGCATTGCCACCCAGCAGCAGAAGCCCCATGCCCTGCAAGGTGCCGTTGCGCAGGCCGGCGGCAATCTCGCGCTCCCGACGCAAGCGTTCCTGGGCGGCTGTAATGTCGCTTCCGGCAACCGTGGTCAGCGGAGTCAGCCGCCGCTCGGCGATGTCGGTCACGAGGCTCCGCACCGCCTCTGGTGGCAGTGCCTGAAACAGCCGGCGCTCGACCGCAACGACATCATAGGGGCGGCGGCCCTCCGGACACGACGTTGCGGACACATCGGTCACGACCCGCGTGGCGCCATGGCGTTCGAGAACGGTCCGAACTGCCGCGCTGACTTCCGGTCCGCCAGACCACCCCAGGGCCGCGCAGGGCGCAACCCGTCCGTCGCGGAACGTGACCTGGCCCTGCGGATTGCGCAGGCCGTTGGGTGCGTCAGACGTCTCGTTGAAGAACAGCAGCACGTCCTGCGGATCGCCCTGTGACAGCTCCTGAAGGCGCGCTGTCACCGCCGGGGAAACCGGCGGCGGTCCTGGTGGTGTGGGCGGCGCGGGCGCAGGTGCTGCCGTGTCATCCTTGGGTGGTACAGGAGGCGGGGTCGTCGCCGTATCCCGCGGTGGCTCTGTCGGTGCCGGTTGTGCAGGCGGTGCCGGCCTTGGCGCCACGGTATCTTTTGGTGGCGTCGGGCGCGGCTGCGCGGCGGGCGGCTTCGGCCGCGGCGCCGGCTTGGGACAAGTTCCCTTCCAGACGCATTCGAGCTCGGGCGCCGTCTGGGCTTGCGCAGCGCCGGCATTGGCCGCCAGAAGCAGCGCCATCACCGCCGTACAGGCGACCGGGCGATACATGACTATGGACTCCCGTAGCGAGCCGTTGCCGCGCCGGCCGGGAGCCCGATTACCACGTTGGCCACACCGCCGCCGCGGGTGGTGCCGCGTCCGACGGTGTGGCTTTTCGGCTGCCCATCGACGTATTGCAGCGTGCCGGCTGCCGAGAAGCGCGCTGCCGGACAGTTCAGGTCGAAGTTGCCAGAAACGGCACCCGGAATGCTGATGTTGCCCGTGCACACCTGGCTGCCCGCCGGCGTGAAGACCAGGAACGACCCGCTTTGGCCGGGTCTCAGCCGCAGCGCGAATTCGGTGTAGCCGTGAAGCTGCGTCTGGCGGCCCGCAGCGTCACGGTAGAACAAGGACAACGGCGCATAGCCCATCGTCGGCAGCAGGTTCGGGTCGAGCCGATACTTGTCGCGACCGATCACGATCCGGCATTCGCAGGGGACGCTGTAGTTCTGTCCCAGCGGACCATATTTCTCCATGTTCTTGCGGCAGGTGCGCAAAGCCTCCTCGCGCGTGTCGCGGTCGCTCATGTTGGGCCGGGAGTACACGTCCACATAGAAGTAGACGCACTGTTTGGGCATCGGCATCGCAATGAACTTGTGCTGCGCGATCTGGGTCTCGCCGCTTTCGAAATACCGTTTCCGCAGGTCGGGAAAACGCAGGAATACCGGATCGTCTTCCTTGACGATCTGGGCTGTCGCCGGCCCGGCCATTGCCACGCCGGCTGCCAAGATCATTGCGATGAGCCCCAATCCCCCACGCATTTGCCATACCCCGCAAATTAAGGCCTTGTCGCAATTGTCGAGCGAACGCCCATTTCTGTCAACGCATGGCCGGCCGCGCCTTGGCGAGCCGGTCGAAGGCCATCAGCTCTTCCAGTAGTGCAGGCAGTTGCCGCAGCGGCACCATGTTCGGCCCATCCGACGGCGCCTTGTCCGGGTCGGGATGTGTCTCAATGAACACGGCTGCCACACCGACCGCCACCGCCGCCCGCGCCAGCACCGGAACGTACTGCCGCTCGCCGCCCGATGTAGACCCCTGCCCGCCCGGCTGCTGGACGGAATGCGTTGCGTCGAACACGACGGGGTAGCCGTTGGCGGCCATGATCGGCAGGGCACGCATATCGCTCACCAGCGTGTTGTAGCCGAAGCTGGCACCGCGCTCGCACTGCAGCACGTTCTGATTGCCTGTGGACGCGATCTTGGCCACGACGTTCTTCATGTCCCAGGGAGCCAGAAACTGCCCTTTCTTGACGTTGACGGCACGGCCGGTTTCGCCCGCCGCCACCAGAAGGTCCGTCTGTCGAGACAAAAAGGCGGGGATCTGCAGCACGTCGACCACGTCTCCCACGGACTTGCACTGCGCGGCGTCATGAACGTCCGTCAGCACTGGCAGGCCGGTCCTCTCCCGCACCTCGGCAAGGATGGGCAGGCCCAACTCCATGCCGAGGCCACGCGGGCTGTTGGCCGAGGTGCGGTTGGCCTTGTCGAACGACGTCTTGTAGATCAGCCCGAGGCCGAGCCCGGCCGCGATCTCCTTCAACGCGGCACTCACCTCAAGCGCGTGGGCGCGGCTCTCCAGAGCGCAGGGGCCCGCGATCACCGCCAGCGGCTTGTCGTTGGCGATCTCCACCGGACCGACCCGGACGGTGCGTTGCGGCTGGCTGGACATTCAGATCTGCTCCGTGCGTAGGGCATGGGTGATAGGCGCATTGTGCGGCGTTGCCAAGATGTCGCGGTTGGCCGTCGTGCCGGTTCGCTACTATCTAATAGAGCAACCGGAGGATTGCCCGATGACGGCGCCCGATGAACCTGCGGAGATGGCGTCTCCCGTCTGCTATGCCAGCGAGTTCGAGGACTATTTCCGTCCGCCACCGCTGGCGGGCGACGAACTCGTTTCCTTCCTCAACGTCCTGCTGGAAAGCGAGCGCGCCGGCGCGCGCGTGCTGGCGCGATGGTGCCACGAGGCAGCCCCGGATGCCGGCGTGACGGCCGAGACGCTGGGCGCCGTCCGCGACGACGAGGCGCGATACTGCGCCGGTCTGACCGACCATCTCAGGCGGCTGGGTGCAGAGCCATCGCACGCGACCGGCCGGTTCTTCGACAAGGCCATGACGATTGCCGCCTGGCCCGACCGGCTTCGCTTTCTCGACAAGGGGCAAAGCTGGGTCGCACGCGAGATCCGCGAGAAGCTGCCGCGCATCGCCGATGCAGACCTGGCCGCCTTCCTGCGCGAGATGCTGGACCGGCACGAGCACAACCTGAAACTCTGCGCGCCACCCGCCTAGCGCAATCCGCTAGACCAGCCGGCTTTGCGTCTTTGCTGCCTCGATAAATGCCGTGAACAGGGGGTGGGGCGCCAGCGGCCGTGACTTCAGCTCGGGGTGGTACTGCACGCCGATGAACCAGGGATGGGCCGGGATCTCGACGATCTCCGGCAATAGCCCGTCCGGCGACATGCCTGAAAACTTCAGCCCGACCGTTTCCAGGCGATCCTTGTAGTTGATGTTGACCTCGTAGCGGTGGCGGTGACGTTCGCTGATCCGGTCCTGGCCGTAAATGCCGTGAACCTGCGAGCCGCGCTCCAGCACCGCCTCATACGCACCAAGCCGCATGGTGCCGCCAAGGTCCCCGTTGGCGTTGCGCCGTTCCAGTTCATTTCCCTTCATCCATTCCGTCATCAGGCCAACGACGGCTTCCTGGCAGGGGCCGAACTCGGTCGATGAAGCACCTTCGATGCCCAGCAGATTCCGTGTGGCCTCGATGACCGCCATCTGCATGCCGAAGCAGATGCCGAAATACGGCACCTTGCGCTCGCGCGCGAAACGGGCCGCCTGGATCTTGCCTTCCGCGCCACGTTCACCGAAGCCGCCGGGCACGAGAATGCCGTGCACGTTTTCAAGATGAACGACGGCGTCCTCGCGCTCGAAGATCTCCGAATCGATCCACTCCAGTTGCACCTTGACGTTGTTGGCGATGCCGCCGTGGGTCAGCGCCTCGCCCAGCGACTTGTAGGCATCGAGCAGCACCGTGTACTTGCCGACCACCGCGATGCTCACCTGCCCTTCCGGTTCGTGGATCCGGCGCACCAGCCCGCGCCACTGATCCAGCCGCGGCTCGCTCTCGCAGGGCAGGCCGAAATGCCGGCAGACTTCACGGTCGTAGCCCTGGTCGTGATAGGCGATCGGCACTTGATAGATCGTATCGACGTCGCGCGCCTCGATGACGCATTCCGGCTTCACGTTGCAGAACAGCGCGATCTTGCGCCGCTCGTTGGGCGGAATAGCCCGATCGCTGCGGCACAGCAGCAGGTCGGGCTGAATGCCGACGCTCAGCAGTTCCTTGACCGAGTGCTGTGTCGGCTTGGTCTTGAGCTCGCCGGCGGCCGACACCCAGGGCAGCAAGGTCAGATGAACGAACATCGTGCGTTCCCGGCCCAGCTCGTTGCCCAACTGACGGATCGCTTCGAGAAACGGCAGGCCCTCGATGTCGCCCACCGTGCCGCCGATCTCGACGAGGACGAAATCCTCCTTCTCGGTATCAGCGAGGATGAACTCCTTGATGGCGTCGGTGATGTGCGGGATCACCTGCACCGTGGCGCCGAGATAATCGCCGCGCCGCTCGCGCGCGATCACGGTCGAATAGATGCGGCCGGTGGTGATGTTGTCGCTCTGCCGGGCATCGACGCCGGTGAAGCGCTCGTAGTGGCCGAGGTCCAGGTCGGTCTCGGCCCCGTCGTCGGTAACGAAGACCTCGCCATGCTGGTACGGGCTCATCGTGCCCGGATCGACGTTGAGATAGGGATCGAGCTTGCGCAGGCGAACCCGGTAGCCCCGGGCCTGCAGCAGCGCCCCGAGCGCCGCCGATGAGAGACCTTTCCCCAGCGAGGAAACCACGCCGCCCGTAATAAAGATGAAGCGTGCCATGGACCTTCTACCTACTACGGGTGGGGTGGATTGGTCACGTTGTTTGTTGCCGCGGCCCGGTCACTGTGGAAAACGGCCGCACCCCGTATCTGATCCGCTGCCCAAAACACAAGGGCGAACGCAGCGCTGCGTTCGCCCTTCTGCAGGAAAGATTTGCTCAGCGCGTGGGCGGCGCCGGCGTGGTGGGTGCGGGCGTGCTCGGCGCCGGGGCAGGTGTGCTCTGGCCGGCCGGCGGCTTGCGCTGGTCCATGATCGAGGCCGGCTTGCCGTGCGTGCCGGCAAGGATCGCAAGCACGATGCTTGTGGCAAAAAAGGTCCCGGCCAGGATCGCCGTGGTGCGGGTCAGCAGGTTGGCCTGGCCGCGCGTACTCATGAAGGAGTCGGTACGGCCCATGCCCAGTCCGCCGCCTTCGCTCCGCTGCAGCAGCACGACGATCACCAGGCTGACGGCAATCAGCACGTGGATCGCCAGCACGACATTCTGGATGGCCAACATGACACGGTCCTCGAACCACGCCGAAAACCACTCGGCTTACGGTTCATGTTTGCGCGCGTTCTAGGCTCTTTGATGGCGCGATGCCAGCATCATCGTGGTATTTCGCCGATATTTTGGTTCGACTTGGTTCGACTCTGTCTCTGCGATCAAGAACTGTTGCAGATGTGCAACAGAGCGTGAGCTGATGGCGTGATTTTTGAGTGACTCACGACGTCGCGCTTTTCGCGATGGCCAGAAAATCTGCCGCTTTGAGACTCGCGCCGCCGATGAGACCACCATCGACATCCGCGATCGCCAGCAGCTCCGCGGCGTTGGCCGGTTTCATCGAACCGCCATAGAGGATGCGCACGTTGTCTGCACCGGTCATCAGCCCGCCGAGCACAGTGCGGATGTGCGCGTGCGCGGCTTCGACTTCCGGCACGGTGGGAGTCTTCCCGGTCCCGATCGCCCACACCGGCTCATAGGCGATCACCAGCGTGCCCGCGGAGGCACCTTGCGGAACGCTGCCACGAAGCTGCGACTCCAGAACCGCCAGTGTGCGGCCCGCCTCTCGCTCGGCCAGCGTCTCGCCGATGCAGACGATCGCAGTGAGGCCGGCCCGATGGGTGGCCTGGGCTTTGGCCCGTACCATGGCGTCGGTCTCGCCATGATCGGCGCGGCGTTCGGAATGGCCCACGATGACATACCGCGCGCCGGCGTCAGCCAGCATCTCGGCGCTGATGTCACCGGTATGGGCGCCATTCGCTTCCGCGTGGCAGTCCTGGCCGCCTACGGCGACGTCCACCTCTTCCAGGGCCGCCGCAACATGCGCAATCAGCGTCGCTGGCGGACAGACCAGGAGATCAACCCCGTCAAGGCCGGCCGCCCCGCCGGCCACGTCCCGCGCCAGTGCCACACCGTCGGCCGCGAGGCCGTTCATCTTCCAGTTGCCGGCAATCAGCATGCGGCGGGCCATCGCGTTCCCCTTCCGGTCGGTCTTGGATGGCCTCTGGTCTATCACGCGGATCAGCCGCACTCCAACTGCAGCCAACCTTTTGACACGAACCCGGGGTTGCATCCGAAGGCCTTGAAATGTCGCAGTGATTCGGCGTTGCTCGCAGCCGCGCACGGGTGGTAGCTATGGCCGCCGGCGCGGGGCGGCGGCCCTGCGCATCCGGAGAGACATGAACAAGTTCCGAAAGATTGCCGGCTCGATCATCCTCGCCCTGCTGCTCGGCGTGATCCTGATCGCCTTCGTGCTGGGCGATATCGCCGGCGTGGGCGGTGCGCTGCGCCTGGCTGGCGCTGACCCCGTCGTGTCGCGCGTCGGCGGCTGGCAAATTGGGCCGTTCACGCTGGGCGGCACGGCAATCAAGGGGCGTGAACTGCGCGAACAGTTCAACCGCGAGCTGGAGCAGCTCAACAGCCGCATGGGATCCGGCGCGCGGCTGACGAGCGATCAGGCCATCATGCTGGGACTGCCGACCCGCGCGCTGCGCACCCTGGAGCAGCGCCTGCTGCTGGACCGGGCTATTGCCGATCTGGGCCTGGTGGTTTCCGACGGACAGATCCGGCAGGCCATTGCCGCAACGCCCGCCTTCCATGGTCCGGACGGCAAATTCAGCGCGATCCAGTACCAGAGCGTGCTGCAAAACCTGCGTATCAGCGAGGCCCAATACGTTGCCGACCTGCGCCGCGAGATTGCGCTGACGCAGCTTCTGGGGGTGACCGGCGGCGTCACCATGCCGAAGGTCGTGCGCGATACGCTCTACCGCTACCGACGGGAACAGCGGATTGCCGAGATCGTGCTGGTCGAGGCGTCGAAGATGACGGACGTGCCGAAGCCGACCGACGAGCAGCTCAAGGCGTACTATGAGGCCAACAAGCGAAAGTTCGATCTGCCGGAGCGCCGCTCGCTGTCGTTCGTCGCCCTGACGCCCCAAGACGTGGCTACGGATGTGGAGGTGAGCGAGGAGCAGCTCAGGGCCATGTTCAACGACCGGAAGGCGGAGTTCGACCGGCCCGAAAAGCGCGACCTCGATCAGGTTCTCGTCAACGATGAGGCGCAGGCGAAGAAGATCGCCGAGCTGGTCGCCGACGGCAAGTCGCTTGAGGAGGCCAGCAAGGAAGTGGCCGGCAAGGACATCATCAAGCTGGGCCTGATGACCAGGCGCGAGTTGCCGGGCGATGTCGCGGCGGCCGCCTTCGAGCTGAAGGAGCCGGGGCTGGTACCGCCGGCGAAGAGCGGCCTTGGCTGGCACGTGATCCGTGTCAACAAGATTGAGGCCGGCGAGACCGCGACATTCGAGGCGGTCAGGGACCGGCTGGAGCGGGAGTATCGCGAGCAGGCGGCACCCGATCTCCTTGCCCGGCGCATTACCGACCTCGAGAAGCTGCTGGCGCGCACCGACGATCTCGACGCGGCGGCGGAGCAGCTCAATCTCACCCTGCGCAAGGTGGAAGAGGTCGACTCGGCAGGCCGCAATGCCGCCGGCGAGACGAAGGTGGAGGGCCCCTGGGCGTCGGACATGCTGGCAGCCGCTTTCCGGCTGAAGGAGGGCGAGACGAGCTTCGTGGGCGAGACGCGGGCCGGCCACCTCTATGTCGTGCGGGCCGACAAGGTCACGCTGGCGCGCACGCCGACCTTCGAAGAGGCCAGGGAGCGTGTCGCGGCCGCCTGGACGGAAGCGGAGCGCCACAAGATAGCTGAGGCGCGGGCCAAGGAGATCGCTGACAGAGTTAACGCTGTGGCCGAACTGGCGGCGCAGGCACGCACGGTAAGGGCCGAAGTGAAGACGTCGCGTGCGATCACCCGCGTGCAGTCCGATCCGCAGGCCGGGCTTCAGGGCGCGCTGGTGGCCAAGCTGTTTGAACTGAAGCCCGGCAAGGCGGCCGCGGTCAGAACCGACAATGGTGCTGCTGTCGTGCGCCTGCGGGAGGTCATTCCGGCCGATCCTGCAGCAGCGCCGGAAGAGGCGGAGAAGGTCGGCCGCGAGCTCGATGCCATTGCCGCGAACGATCTGGCGACGCAGATGATGGCCACGCTGGAGCGGCGCTACGGCGTTCGGCGAGACCCCGAGGCCTTTGCCAGCCTCTTCCGCGTCGAGCAACAGTGACGACCATGCGGCCTCACGTCTCTCCCCTGCTCCCTCATCGATGGCGCTGGTGATCCGCATCAGCAGCAGCGCGCACTCCAGATGTGCGCCGGATGAAACGCGGGACACCTTCCCGGCCATCGATGAGCTCTCAACATGACTGTCTTTCCTGCCTTCGAGCCCTTTGCCGACGCCTATCGCGCGGGCAAACCGCAGCTTGTCTGGACGCGCCTGGTCGCCGATCTGGAAACGCCGGTGTCGGCGATGCTGAAGCTGGCCGATGGACGGCCCAACGCCTTCCTTCTCGAATCCGTCGAGGGCGGTGCGGTACGCGGCCGATACTCGATCCTGGGCTTCAAGCCTGACCTGGTCTGGAGGTGTGTGCGGGGCAAGGCCGAGATCAACCGCGCCGCGCGGGTCGATCCCAAGGCCTTCCAGCCGCTTGAGGGCAAGCCGCTGGAGACGCTGCGCGCCCTGATCGCCGAGTGCCATATGGAGATCCCGACCGAGCTGCCGCCGATGGCCTCGGGGCTGTTCGGCTTCCTGGGCTACGACATGGTGCGGCAGATGGAGCCGCGTATTCCCGACAAGAATCCGGATCCGCTTGACCTGCCGGATGCCGTGATGCTGCGCCCCACGATCGTCTGCATCTTCGACCGGCTGGCCGACATGGTATCGCTGGTAACGCCGGTCTGGCCGACGCCGGGCATGACGGCCGATGCGGCCTACGCCCTTGCCCGCGAGCGTCTGGGCGACGTCGTGGCCGACCTCGATCGCTCCCTGCCCTTCCGCCGCGAAGCGACTGCCGCGACGCATGCCGCGCCCGAGCCGGTCGCGAACATGACCAAGCAGCAATTCCAGGACATGGTGGCGCGCTGCAAGGAGTACATCCATGCGGGCGATGCGTTCCAGATCGTGCCCTCGCAGCGCTTTGCCGTGCCCTTCCGCCTGCCGCCGATCGCGCTCTACCGCGCGTTGCGCCGCATCAACCCCTCGCCGTTCCTGATCTATTTCGATTTCGGCGATTTCTCGATCGTGGGCTCCTCGCCGGAAATCCTGGTACGGCTGCGCGACAATACGGTCACGGTGCGGCCGCTGGCCGGCACCAAGCCGCGCGGCGCCACGCCCGACGAGGACGAGGCGCTGGCCAGGGAGCTGATCTCCGATCCCAAGGAGCGCGCCGAGCACCTGATGCTGCTCGACCTCGCCCGCAACGATGTCGGCCGCGTCGCGAAGCTCGGGTCGGTCAAGGTGCGCGAGCAGTTCGTGATCGAGAAGTACAGCCACGTCCAGCACATCAGCTCGCATGTCGAAGGCACGATCGAGGACGGTCTCACCGCGCTGGATGCACTGATCGCCGGCTTCCCCGCCGGCACCTTGTCGGGCGCCCCCAAGGTGCGGGCCATGGAGATCATCGACGAGCTGGAGCCGGTGCGGCGCGGCATCTATGCCGGTGCCGGCGGCTACTTCGCGGCCAACGGCTCGATGGATACCTGCATCCTGCTGCGCACGGCGCTGGTCAAGGACGGCACCATGTACGTGCAGGCCGGCGTGGGCGTCGTTGCCGATTCGGATCTCGAGGCCGAATACCAGGAAAGCCTGCAGAAGGCACGCGCGCTGGTCCGCGCCGCCGAGGAGGCCATCCGTTTCGCCAGCGGCCAGTGATTCAAACAGACATCCTTCCCCCGGAGGGGGAAGGTGCCCGCAGGGCGGAAGGGGGATCTCGCAACAGGCACCGCGCTTGTTGAGGCATCCCCCTTCCGGCGCTGGCGCGCCACCTTCCCCCTCCGGGGGAAGGTTTTGGTGAAATAGCCCGGACAGTCCTGCTACGCTTCGGGGCCGAAGCATAGGGAGCCTGACATGTCCGACTGGCAGAAGCGCTACCAGCGTCTCGCATTCGACCGGCCGCATCCGCGGGTGCTGCGCGTCACCATGAACCGGCCCGAGCGGCTGAACGCTACTGACGAAATCATGCACACCGAGCTGGTGGAGGTGTGGCGCGATATCGACTCGGATCAGACGATCAATGCCGTCATCCTTCAGGGCGCGGGCGGCAAGGCGTTCTCGGCCGGCGGCGATTTCGACCTCATTGAAAAGAACATGAGCGACTTCAACCAGCTCATGAAGGTCTGGAAGGAGGCGCGCGATATTGTTTACAACGTCATCAACTGCTCCAAGCCGATCGTCAGCGCCATCCGCGGCCCGGCGGTCGGCGCCGGCCTTGTCGCCGGCATCCTCGCCGACGTCTCGATCGCCTCGAAGAAGGCGCGCATCATCGATGGCCACACGCGGCTGGGCGTGGCGGCCGGCGACCACGCCATCATCGTCTGGCCGCTGCTGTGCGGCATGGCCAAGGCCAAATACTACCTGCTCCTGTGCGAGGCGGTGAACGGCGAGGAAGCCGAGCGGATCGGCCTCGTGAGCCTGTGTGTCGAGGACGAGGAGCTGGAAGCCAAGGCCGTCGAAGTGGCGACCAAGCTGGCCGAAGGTGCCCAGACCGCCATCCGGTTCACCAAATACGCGCTCAACAACTGGCTGCGCATGATGGGACCAAACTTCGACACCTCTTTGGCGCTGGAAATGCTGGGTTTCCTCGGCCCGGAGGTCAAGGAAGGCCTCGCCTCGCATCTGCAGAAGCGCCGGCCGGAGTTCCCGCCGCACTCGCCTTTGTAAGAAGCCGCGCCGCACTGAAGGGTCGGGACGGCCGGCGGGTGCCGGCCGGGAGACACCTTGAGACAGATAGAGGGCTGTCTCGTCGCCGCCCGGAGACACTTTGAGACAGATAGAACGACTGTCTCCGACGTCCGCCGTCCGCGAGGTCGCCAGGCACCGATGGAGAGACACCTTGAGACAGGTAGAACGGTCGTCTCCGTCGTCCGCCGGGCGGCAGATGCGGCCGGGAGACACTTTGAGACAGATGGAACGGCTGTCTCCCCACTGCTCTCCCCACCGGGCGGTGCCGGCGGGAGACACCGGGAGACAAAAACAACGACTGTCTGCGACGCCTTGCGTTCATACCAGGTACGTATAGAGTGATTCTTATGGTAATTCAAGCGTAACTGTCTGTTCCGGGGCGCAGCGGGGCATGATGGGGACGCTGGCCGGGTATACAGCGAAATGGACTTTGTGAGCGGTCACTGGCACAATGCCGGCAACAAAAAGGGCCCCAACATCGATGGGCCGACAGGGGAGATCCATGGAGGAGTTCGCGCATTTCAGCGCCAGCATCGTGAAGTTTCTCGCCTATCTGCTTGTGGCGCTGGCATTGGCGGGGTCGTTCCTCTTCGCCTACATGCGCGTGACGCCCTACAACGAGCTCGAGCTCGTGCAGAAGGGCAACATGGCCGCGGCGCTGAACATGGTCGGCGCCTTTCTCGGTTTCTGCGCCCCGCTCGCCAGCACGGTGGCCCACAGCATCAGCCTGCTTGACGTGGTGATCTGGGCGATCGTGGCGCTGATCGTGCAGATCCTGGTTCACTTCGCCTGCCGGTTCATCGTCCCGGGGCTGGTACGGCTGATCGCACAGGAGGGCAATGTGGCGGCCGGCGCGCTGGGCGGCGGGCTGGCCTTGGGCGCCGGCATCCTGAACGCCGCCTGCCTTACTTACTGAGACCACAAGAGATGATCGGCCGGGCCAGTTCGCGCATTGCCCTTTCGGTGTTGGGGGTCGGCGCCCTTGGTGTCGGCGCGGCGGCGCTGACAGGCACCGGCACCAGTGGTCCACCGCGCTGTGCCGCCTACAGCTATCCCACGGTCGAAGCCTGCAGGCTGAAGCACACCGGCTCTTCGACCTGTCGCCAGGACACCACAACCGGCCTCTGGCATCCGGACCGCTGCACTACCAGCGGCTCCGGCACACATCCCCGCACCGGCTTCTGGGGCCCGTGGTGGTGGGGCGGCCGCGGCGGCACGACGAGCACACCCACGACAACCTCGCGCCCGTCCACTGTGGTTGGCCGCTCCTCTTCCGGTTCGCCAACCACGACGTCGCCCGGTTCGACCAGCAGCCGCGGCGGCTTCGGCAGCACCGGCAGCTATCGCTCCTCGGGCGGCTAGCGCAATCACCACAGCGCCATGCAGCGCGAATCCTCGCCGCCACGCCGCGACTGGCAGCAAAAGCTGGAGTCGGTCGGCCTCACCTACCACCACCTCGACGGCCAGCCCTACTGGACAGAGGATGCCCGCTATCGCTTCCGCGTCAGGGAGATCGACGCGCTGGAGGCTGCCACCGAGGAGCTGCACCAGCTCTGCCTGAAGGCGGTCGAGCACGTGGTTGCCAACCAGCTCTGGGACCGACTGGCCATACCGCAACCCTTCGCCGACTACGTAAGCGCAAGCTGGAGGCGTGGCGATCCCACCATGGTCGGCCGTTTCGACCTTGCCTATGACGGCTGGAACCCGCCCAAGCTGCTTGAGTACAACGCCGACACACCGACGGCGCTTCTTGAAATGGCGGTAGCGCAGTGGTTCTGGATGAAGGACGTCATCATCGGCGCCGACCAGTTCAACAGCGCGCACGAGAAGCTGATCGAGGCGTGGCAGGCGCTTGGCCGGCGCATGCCGCCGGGAAGCATGCTGCACTTCGCCCGTTCGGAGCAAGATCCCGAGGACTACGCGACGTCGGAGTACCTGCGCGACACCTGCGTGCAGGCCGGCATCACGACCAAGACCCTGCGCGTCGACGATATCGGCTGGAACGGCAAGACCTTTACCGACCTCGAGGAGCAGCCTATCCGCTTCCTGCACAAGCTCTATCCCTGGGAATGGATGGTGCGCGAGGCGTTCGGCCAGCACATTCTTACGGATAAGACCGGCTTCCTCGAGCCGCCGTGGAAGATGATCTTGTCCAACAAGGGAATCCTGCCGATCCTGTGGCAGCTCTTCCCCGATCATCCGAACCTGCTGCCAGCCTACTTCGAGGAGACCGGTGCGCAGCTCGGGCTGCAATACGTGCGCAAGCCGCTCTACAGCCGCGAAGGCAGCAACGTCAGCCTGATCGGACCGGGCCTTGGGCAGAAGACCGAGGGCACGTACGGCGAGGAAGGCTATGTCTACCAGAGCTACGCGAAGCTGCCCGTCCACGACGGCCAGCACGCCGTCATCGGCTCATGGGTTGTGGCCGGACAGCCCGCCGGCATCGGCGTGCGTGAAGACCCCTCCCCCATCACGCACAATCTCAGCCGCTTCGTCCCGCACTATTTCTGATCTTCAAACCTTCCCCCTCTGGGGGAGGAAATTTTAAGGAATCTCGTAGACGGCGAGTTCGCCGGAGAGGCCCTGCACGGCGCGGCGTTGGGGAAGCGGTGCGAGGCCGCTGGCCTTGAGCAGCGATGAGGTCTGCGGGTTATCGACCACCGTGCCCGTGGCGAAGATGGCGCGCGAGTCGGCGAGGCCCTGCACACGCGAGGCGATGTTCACGGTCTGGCCGAAATAGTCCTGGCGCTCGTTCAGCACGACAGCGAGGCACGGCCCCTCGTGAATGCCGATCTTCAACGTGAGGTCCTCGCGGTTGCGCTCGTCGCCGAGCTGCCGCATGGCCTCTCGCATGCGTATGGCGGCGGCCATCGCGCGATCGGGCGTCGGAAAGGTCGCCATGACGGCATCGCCGATGGTTTTCACCACCGCGCCGGACTGCGTGGCCACGATGCTGTTGAGCACCTGAAAGTGCGCGCGGACCAGATCATAGGCCACGAGATCGCCCACCCGCTCGTAGAGCGACGTTGAGCCTTTCAGGTCGGTGAAGAGGAAAGTGAGGCTGGTGATCTTCAGCCGCTGGTCGATATCAAGCGTGTCGGTGCCGTAGAGGTCGCGGAAGGTCTGGTTCGTCAGCAGCCGCTTTGCCGTCAGGAACGGGCGGCGGCGGTCCAGTATGCCGTGCAGCCGCTCGTCGGCGATCCACAGGCTGGGCAGCACCCGGCGCGTACTGCGGTTCTCGAAGGTGAGCCGCAGCGGTCCGGGTTGCAGCGTGCGCGCTTCGGTGGGGCCGGCGAAATTGCTGAAAATCACGGTCAAGGCCTGGCGCTCGCGCGTCGGTTCGCCGTCGATGTTGAGTATCCGGGTCGTGTGCGTCACCGGATCGAACAGGATCAGCGTCCCCTCGCTGGCCTGAAGCGAGAGGATGGCCTTCTCGCCCGCAGGCAGCTCGACCGAATCCAGCGTGATGTCCTGGATACGCTGGTCCGCATCGCCGGCCAGGTCCACGCCTGAACCCAGGAACACCTGCCGCAGGTACTCGAAGGGCGGCAGCGTGTCGGGATCATGCACGCCGATCCGCCGCACGCGCGGATTGACGGTGAACGTCACCTCCACAAGCTCATCGAGCGTCGGCTCCGTATCGACGGCGCAGAAGGCGCAGTGATAAGCCTCGGAACGCACCGATTTCAGGGTCACGCCGGCATCGAGGACGCCGCCGCAACTGGGGCAGAGCACGTTCCATGACAGCTCGAACAAACCCAGCCGCGCGGCATGCAGGAATGCCGCGATCGCCTCGTCCTCGTCGAGCCCGCGCTGGCGCGCGAAGGCCAGCACGTTGATGCGCGCCAGCGCGTGATCCGGCGCCTCGCGCACCAGCGTTTCGACCGCGGCCGCCGAAGCGGGCCCGGCGGATTGCCGCAAGGCGCTAAACAGGTTGTCCGTATCGCTCATGACCGGGATTCCCATCCGCAAGGCACAGACTCTACGGCATATATGTGACATACAATGTCAGGATTGTTTCGGCGCCCGCCGTACCGCGGCGTTGCGGCGCTCGTGCATGCTGTCCTCGAAGGAACGCGGATAGCGGTGCGGCAAGGCCGAAACCTTGTCGAGCTGGCTGCGGACCTCCGCCGGCAGCCGCCAGCCCGCCGTCGCCAGGGTCTCGCGCAACTGCGCGGCATTGCGGGCACCGACAATGCCCGCGGTGATGAAGGGCTGGTCGAGCACCCAGCGCAGGGCAATCTGGGCCGGCGACCGGTTGAGCTCCCGCGCAGTATCCAGCACCGCCTGCAGCACCTCATCGCAATTGGCGATGAAGAAGCGGTCCGGCAGGCTCCAGCCTTCGGCCGACCGTGCGCCCTGCACCTGCCGCTCACCCGGCTTGTAGCGTCCGGCGAGGAAGCCGCCTGCCATCGGTGACCACACGACCACGCCCAGGCCCTTGAGCTCGCAGACTGGCACCAGCTCCTGCTCGATGTCGCGTACGACCAGGCTGTATTGCGGCTGATAGCAGTCGAAGCGTGTCCAGCCCCGGCTGTCGCTGATCCACAGCGCTTCCATCAGCCGCCAGGCTTCGTAGTTGCTGCAGGCGGTGTAGAGCACCTTGCCCTGGCGCACGAGATCGTCCAAGGCGCGCAGCATCTCCTCCAGCGGCGTCTGGATATCGACGTGATGGATATAGTAGAGGTCGATGTAATCCGTCTTCAGCCGCCGCAGGCTGTCCTCGACGGCGTTCTTGATGTGCAGACGCGACATGCCCGAATCGTTGGGGCCGCCGCCCATGGGATTGAAGAACTTCGTGGCGATGACGGCGTCGCGGCGGCGGCCCTTGAGGATATTGCCCAGCATGTCCTCGGCCGCGCCGTTGTTGTAGCCATCCGCCGTGTCGAAGAAATTCACGCCGGCATCCATCGCCGCCGATACCATGCGGCCAGCCTCCGCTTCGTCCGCACCGCGGCCGAACGTCATCGTCCCCAGGCAGATCTCCGAAACCTTCAGCCCACTGCGGCCCACCCGGCGGTATTCCATGAGCACTACCTCCCCTGCATCAAGAACTGCCTTCCCCCGGAGGGGGAAGGTGGCGCGCAGCGCCGGAAGGGGGATGCCTCAACAAGCAAGACGCCGCAGGTGTTGCACCATCCCCCTTCCGCCCCTTCGGGGCACCTTCCCCCTCCGGGGGAAGGCAGATCACCATACGCCATCGCATGCCGGCCGCCCACCGGGGTGCTGTCCGCGATGAAGCCGCCGTTTCTGGCTGCGCTGCTCATTCCGCGGCTGCCGTTCTATTACGGCTGGGTGGTGTTGGGCTGCGTCTGCCTCGCCGGCTTCGCGCGCCAGGGCCCTGCGGTGGCGACATTGTCGGTGTTCGTCGCGCCGATGACGGCCGATTTCGGCTGGTCCCGTACGGAGATATCCGGGGCCGTGTCGTTGGGCGGTGTCCTTGCCGCGCTGATTTCGCCGGTGCTGGGACCGGTGCTGGATCGCCAGGGCGCGCGGCTGGTGCTCTGCCTCGCCGTGCTGGGCACCGGGCTTGCGACCATGGCGCTCAGCCTCGTGCCGTCGCTGGTGGTGTTCTACCTGCTGTTCTGTTTCGCGCGCATGATTTGGGCCGGCCCGTACGATCTCGGCCTGTACGGCGCGCTGAATGCCTGGTTCGTCACGCGCCGCACCGCGGCCACCTCGATCGCCACGCTGGCGCAGATGGCCGGCCTGGTTGCCCTGCCGATCATTGCGCAGCTCGCCATGGCGGACGGCAATTGGCGCGACGGCTGGTTGGCGGTCGGCGCAACAGTGGTGGTAGTGGGCTTCCTGCCGGCTTGGCTGCTGCTGGTGCGCCGGCCCGAGGATGTCGGGCTGGCGGTGGATCAGGTTGCGGGCAAGACGCCGGCGCCGGAGCCGCAATTCAGCCGTCGCGCGGCGATGCGAACCGGCGCCTTCTGGCTGCTGGCGATCTTTACCGCGCTGGTCTTTCCGGTGCAGGCCGGCGTCAGCCTGCATCAGGCACCGCATCTGATCGAGCGCGGCCTGTCGCCGATCACGGCGGCCACGGTGATCGGCGTCTTCTCGGCGATGTCGGCGGTCGCCAGCTTCAGCGTGGGGTTCCTGCCGCGACGCTGGCCCGTGCGCTACAACCTCGCGGCCGCGGCGCTTCTCCTCGCGGCGGGAAGTCTCGCGCTAATCGGTGTGACCTCGGCGCTCGGTGCCGGGGTTGCCGCCGGCCTGTTCGGCCTCGGCATCGGCGCCATCCTGACGCTGCTTCCGGTGGCGTGGGCCGACTATTTCGGCCGCGAGAGCTTCGGCGCCATCCGCGGCGTTGCGCTCTCGTTGCAGGTACTGGCCCAGGCGGCGGGGCCGGTGCTCTCCGGCGCCCTGCGCGACCTCAGCGGCACTTACACGCTGTCGCTGGAAGTGTTCGCCGGGCTCGCCGGCCTTGCGGTGCTCGCCGCGCTGACGGCGCGAAGACCGCCACTGCGCGTGCGGTCCTAAAACCCCAGCATGGCCTTGGCCATGATGTTGCGCTGGACCTCGGAGGAGCCGCCGTAGATCGTGGTCTTGCGCTGGTTGAAGTACCTGGGCGCGGCGTCATCGACGTATTCGCCGCCGACCGGCACGATGTTGGATTCGTAGTTGCGCAGCTCGGTGAAGGGCTGGGCGTAGTTGGCGACCGCCTCGACCGCCAGCTCCGTGACCTTCTGGCCGACTTCGGTGCCGCGCATCTTCACGGCCGATGCCATCAGGCCCGGCGCCTCGCCGGTCTTCAGCGAGCTGTAGAAGCTGAGCTCGTTCATCTCCACGGCGTCGATCTCGATCTCCAGCGTCGCCATCCTGTCGCGCCACACGGGATCTTCCGGCAGCGGCCGGCCATCCTTCACCTGCGTGGCGGCCAGATCCTCCAGATGCCGGAAGGCCTTGCGCAGGCGCGGACCATATGCCTGGCCGCCGCGCTCGAACTCCAGCAGGTACTTGGCGTAGGTCCAGCCCTTGTTCTCCTCGCCCACACGGTTCTCGACCGGCACGCGCACGTCGGCGAAGAACACCTGGTTGACTTCATGGCGGCCAGGCGCGCGCGTGCCGTCGGCCAGGTAGATCGGCTCGACCCGCAGTCCCGGGCTCTTCATGTCGATCAGCAGGAAGGAGATACCCTCCTGCGGCTTGCCCTCGGTCGAGGTGCGCACCAGACAGAACATCCAGTCCGCCCAGTGGGCGTTGGTGGTCCAGATCTTCTGGCCGTTGACCACGTAGTGATCGCCGTCGCGCACCGCGCGCGTGCGCAGGCTGGCGAGGTCCGATCCGGAGCCGGGTTCGGAATAGCCCTGGCACCACAGTTCCTCGGCGGCGGCGATCTTCGGCAGGAAGCGCTGCTTCTGCCAGTCGCTGCCGAACTTCATGAGCACGGGGGCTACCATCTTGATGCTGAACGAGGAGAGATAGGGCGAGTCGGCGCGCGCCATCTCCATCTCGAAGATGAATTTCTGGGTGGAGTTCCAGCCCGGTCCACCATGCTCCTTTGGCCAGTTAGGGCAGAGCCACCCGCGCGACGCCAGGATGCGCTGCCATTGCAGCAGCCGCTCGCGCGAGACATGGCTGCTGCGGCTGCGGCGCGACTCCTCGGCCACTTCCTTCGGCATGTTGGCGGCGATCCAGTCGCGCACCTCGCGCTGGAAGGCCAGCTCCTCCGCCGTGAACCTGAGGTCCATCGTCATCCTCGTGAAATGCGTCGTCCTGGCGATATTTTAGCACCCGCTGCCCGCCGGCAAGCGTCCTTTACTTGACGCGCGGCCCGGCCAGCGTATGTATGCAGCGCGCTTCGGCGCAAACCCAAGGAGGTCCAGGAGTCACCGAAATGGCCAGCATGGCGAACAAGCCCAGTGTCTTCATCGACGGCGAGGCCGGCACCACCGGGCTCGGCATCCGCGAGCGGCTGCGCGCGGTCCCGGGCATCGAGGTGAAGAGCGTGCCCGCCGAGCGACGAAAGGACCCTGAGGCGCGCCGTGCCGTGATGGCCGAGGTCGATGTCGTGGTGCTCTGCCTGCCCGACGACGCGGCACGCGAGGCTGTCACCATCGCCGACTCGCTGGGCGACAAGGCCCCGCGCCTGCTCGACGCCAGCACCGCGCACCGCGTGGCGCCGGGCTGGGTCTTCGGCTTTCCCGAGCTGTCGCCGGAGCAGCCGGCCGCGATCCGCGCCGCGCGCAAGGTCGCCAACCCCGGCTGCTACCCCTCCGGCGGCATCGCTCTGGTGCGGCCGCTGGTCGATGCCGGGTTCATCCCCCGCGACTATCCGCTGGTCGTGCATGCGGTCAGCGGCTACAGCGGCGGCGGCAAGGGCATGATCGAGGCCTTCGAAGGCGGCACCGCGCCGCATTTCGAGGTCTACGGCTTGCGCCTGGAGCACAAGCACGTGCCGGAGCTGCAGCTCTACAGCGGGCTGACGCGCCGTCCGATCTTCGTGCCGTCGGTTGGCAACTACCGGCAGGGCATGATCGTCAACGTGCCCTTGCACCTTGATACGCTGCCGGGCAAACCGACGGCACGCGATCTGGAGGCAGCGCTGGCCGAGCGCTACCGCGGCAGCAAGCTGATCGAGGTGGTGCCGGTGAACATCGCCGACAAGGCGAGCGACCGACTCGAACCGGAGGCGCTGAACCTGACGGACCGCATGGAGCTGCGCGTCTACAGCAACGAGAAATACGGCCAGGTGATCCTCTCGGCCCGCCTGGACAATCTCGGCAAGGGTGCCTCGGGTGCCGCCGTGCAAAACCTCGGCGTGATGCTCGACCTCGCGGCGTAACGGCGGCGTGACACCACGTCGAGTTGGCCTTCATGGTGAGCCTGTCGAACCATGCCCCTCGACAAGCTCGGGGTGAAGATAGAGAAGCCTTCATGGTGAGCTTGTCGAACCATGAAGGCGTTGCAGAGCCGCAGTGCGGATTGCTTCATGGTTCGACAAGCTCACCATGAAGCGGTTCTCTGATAATGCGCGAAAGCGCTGCATGAAAAAGGGCGCCCTGCGGGGCGCCCTTTTTGGTTGGTCTAACAGCGCCTAGCGCTTGGAGAACTGGAAGCTGCGGCGGGCGCCGGCCTTGCCGTACTTCTTGCGCTCGACCACGCGCGGGTCGCGGGTCAGGAAGCCGCCCTGCTTCAGGGGCGGACGCAGATCCGGCTCGTACTTGGTGAGCGCCTGCGAGATGCCGTGACGCACCGCACCCGCCTGGCCCGACAGGCCACCGCCGCTGACGGTGGCGACAACATCGTACTGGTCGACCCGGTTGGCCACCTGGAACGGCTGCTGGATGATCATGCGCTGCGTGGGGCGCGCGAAATAGATCGTCTGGTCCTTGCCGTTGACAGTGACCTTGCCGCTGCCGGGCTTCACCCACACCCGCGCCACGGCGTTCTTGCGCCGCCCGGTGGCATAGGCGCGCCCCTGGGCATCGATCTCCTTGGTGCGCGGCGTTGGCTCGGGGCTGCTCGTGAGCGCCGCGAGATTGGTCGGGGCCTTGCGCAGGCCGGAGGTAACAGTCGGTTCGGTAGCCATGATCAGGCGGCCTTCACGTTCTTGCGGTTCATGCCGGCAATGTCGAGCTTGACGGGCTGCTGGGCCTCGTGCGGGTGCTGGTCGCCCTTGAAGACGCGCAGGTTCTTCATCTGCTGGCGCTGAAGGGGGCCGCGGGAAATCATGCGCTCCACGGCCTTCTCGATCACCCGCTCGGGATACTTCCCGCCCAGGCGCTTGCCCAGCGACGCTTCCTTGATGCCGCCCGGATAGCCGGTGTGCCAGTAGAAGACCTTGTCGCGCAGCTTGTTGCCCGTGACTCGCACCTTCTCGGCGTTGATGACGATGATGTTCTCGCCGCAATCGACATGCGGCGTATAGGTCGGCAGGTGCTTGCCGCGCAGCCGGGTGGCGATGATCGAGGCCAGCCGGCCGAGCACCAGCCCGTCGGCGTCGATCAGCACCCACTTCTTCTGCACGTCGGCAGGCTTGAGGTTGAAGGTCTTCATACGTCCAATCCAAAAAACTTCCGGGCACCTGGCAGGGTGCCCGACCGGCGGCGTTGTTAAGAGCGATCGTCCCACCTGTCAAGGAGAAGGCCGCAGAATCGTGCTTTTGCGCTTGGGGTATTATTTTACCCCATTCCGCCCCGGGGCGGAATGGAATACGTCAGCGTGGCGTGGGCGATCGGATCGGCGGATCCATCCGAGAGGATGGAGAACTCCGTCACGGCGAGGCGCGCGCCCAGCTTCAGCAGCCGGCCCTGCGCGATCAGGTCGCGGCCGGCTTCTCCACGGCGCAGGAAGTTCATGTTCAGATTGGTGGTGACGGCCAGTGCCACGGGGCCGAGTTGTGCCATGATCAGCAGGTAGGTCCCGCAATCCGCCAGCCACATCAGCGTTGGTCCGGAAACCGTGCCGCCGGGCCGCAGATGACGCTCGTCGATCGGCAGACGCAGGCGGATCGAGTGCTCGTCGAGATGCTCGATGGCGAGCCGGAGATGGCCGGCCTGGGGAAACGCCTCCTCCAGAAACTTCAATAGCTGCGGGCCATCCATCATCACCGGCATTCTCGCGCACCTCGTCCCGTTGGCGGGGCGCGACACTAGTGGCCGGAATGAACAGCGCCAAGCCCCAGCGTGCGGACGCCACCGCGCAAATTCCCCCCTCGCGCGGTGGCGTCCGGCTCCCCCCAGACTGAACGTCCGTGCCCGGCAGGTGACGTACCGGAAGCGACAGGGAGCTGCTGTCCTGATTACATATAAGCTAAATCAATATCTTAGCGATCTTTTCTAATCTAATGTATCACGTTATGATAGGAGCGCAAGTGCGGACTGGAAAGAATCAATGCGTCCATACTGGAGCGAGCACGCGTGGTGGCACCGTCCGATTCTGCCATCACCGATGGAGCGGCTGCGGCTGGCTGGCAGGACGGGAGGCGGGCCGGCTATAGTGCCGAACCGACCGTTGCCGGAGTTTGCCTATGAGTGCCGCACCTACCGCGACCGCGACCAGATCGGCGCCCCTGCCCAACGAACCGGTACTGCTGCGCGAGGATCACGGGCGCATCGCCGTGCTGACGCTGAACCGGCCCAGGGCAATGAACGCGCTGTCGGGAGAACTGATTGACGCGCTCAGTGCCGAGTTCGACCGGCTGGCGGCCGACAAGGCCATCCGGGTGGTGGTGATCCAGGCGAAGGGGCGCGCCTTCTCCGCCGGTCATGATTTGCGCGAGGTCCGTTCCAGCAGCGATTACGGATTTCATCACGATCTGATATCGCGCTGCAGCGCGATGATGATGAAGATCCGCAAACTGCCGCAGCCGGTCATCGCCAAGGTGCATGCCATCGCCACGGCAGCCGGCTGCCAGCTTGTCGCCGCCTGCGATCTGGCCGTCGCGTCCAGCGACGCGACCTTCGCTACCCCCGGCGTCCATATCGGCCTGTTTTGCGGTACGCCATCCGTGCCGCTGGGCCGCAATATCGGCGCCAAGCGGGCACTCGACATGCTGTTCACCGGCGAGCCTGTCGATGCCCAGACAGCGCTGCGCGATGGCCTGCTGAGCCGCGTGGTGCCGCCTGATCAGCTCGATACCGCGACCATGGATCTGGCCCAGCATATCGCCACGAAGTCGCCGCTGGTGCTGGCGCAGGGCAAGGAGCTGTTCCACAAGCACATGGAAATGGATCTCGAGCAGGCTTATGCCTATGCCACGACGTTCATGGCGGGCGGCATCATGCGCGAAGACGCGAAGATCGGGATCGATGCCTTCGTGAACAAGAAGCCGCAGCCGGACTGGACCGGCCGCTAGGTCAGGGGATGGACGGCCCCCCTCCTCCTGCCGGCAGGGTCGATCACGACCGCTACGAGGACTCCTACCTGCGGGAGGTGCTTCGCAGCGTGAAGACGATTGCCATGGTTGGAGCGTCGACCAACTGGAACCGGCCCAGCTACTTCGCAATGAAGTACCTGCTGGACCACGGATTCAAAATCTATCCCGTCAACCCCGCCGCAGCCGGCCAGGAAATCCTCGGCCAGCGGGTTTATGCCGACCTCAATGATCTGCCGGAAACAGTGGACATGGTCGACATCTTCCGCAATTCGCAGGCAGCCGGCCCGATCACCGATGCGGCAATCAAACATGGCGCCAGGGTCGTCTGGATGCAGCTTACCGTGCGCAATGACGCCGCGGCGGAGCGCGCCGAGGTGGCCGGTCTGAAGGTGGTGATGAACCGCTGCCCCAAGATCGAGCACAGCCGGCTGATCGGCAAGCTCGAATGGCACGGCATCGCCAGCGGCGTGATCAGCAGCAAGAAGCGCCGGCTCTAGCTCCCCAGGTCAGGCCGACGACGGATAGCGCGCACGGGAGCGGTCGGTGGGAATGCCTCCCAGCTCGTCGAAGGCCTCGAACAGTTCCTGCTCCGGCAGCTTCGTCAGATCCTTCGCTTCGCTGCGCGCGATCGCCTGTGTCGTGTTCTTGTCCAGGTTGTCGCGAAGCTCGTGAAGGAACCGGGCCGGAGCGCAGATCACCACGTCTTCGTAGAATCCTTCGCTGCGCGCCTTGTTGAGCGCCTGCGCCAGCCCCCGGCCGAACGCCTGCTTGATCAGCTCCTTCGGCGGCACGGTCTCCATAGCATGCCTGTGCGCACCCATCCGGTCGAAGGCCCGGCCGGGTTTGTCGGTGGCGTCCGGCTGCTGGTCCGAAGGCAAGACCAGTTCCGACATCCATCGCGCCACCAGCCGGTAGCCAGCGCCATCATCGCGACGAACGTACGCAGCGGCGCGGCCGGCATCGGCAACGACATACCAGCGCTTCGGCAACTTCACCTTCATGATTCGTTCCTTCATGGGCTCACCACGATCCACTCTCACCACAACGACCGCCCGCCGAGGAGGATGCATCGCTCTTTACCTGTGAGGCATTGCGCAGGATCAAGGTCTTGTTGCACCTTCAGCGCGCCCCATCTGTCATGTGGACACCGGTGTCGGCCCTGCCCTCCGCGCCCCGCGTCCACAGGAACCGGACATGCAGGACCCCTATGAAACTCTCGGCGTCGCGAAGAGCGCCACGGCGGAAGAAATCCGCAAGGCATATCGCGGGCTGGCCAAGAAGCATCATCCCGATCTGAACCCGGGCAACAAGGCCGCCGAGGCGAAGTTCAAGGAGATTTCGGCCGCCAACGACCTGCTGTCCGATCCCGAGAAGCGCCGGCGTTTCGATGCCGGCGAAATCGACGCTGCCGGCCAGGAAAAGCCGCCACGCGGCTACTGGCGCGAGCACGCCGCCGGTCCCGGCGGTGAACGCTATTACCGCGCCGGCACGTCCGAAGATTTCGCCGACATGGGCGGCTTCTTCGCCGATATGTTTGGCGCGCGCGGCGGGTTTGGCCGTGGTGCCGGTGCCGGTGGCGGCTCGCTGTCGTTTACGCTGGCAGTGCCCTTCCTGGTTGCCGCGCGCGGCGGCCGTCAGCGTGTCGGCTTGCCCGATGGCCGTTCGCTCGACATTGATATTCCCGAAGGCGCCACCGACCGGCAGACCTTGCGGCTGAAGGGACAGGGCCTGCCCGATCCTGACGGCGGGCCGCCCGGCGATGCCTATGTCGAGCTGCACGTCCAGCCGCACGCCTTTTTCGAGCGGCGGGACAGCAACATCCACATGGAGCTGCCGGTCACGGTCACGGAAGCGGTGCTGGGCGGCAAGGTGCGCGTGCCGACGGTTGGCGGTCCGGTCATGCTGAGCGTCCCTCCCGGTTCCAATACTGGCACGACGCTGCGTCTGAAGGGCCGTGGCGTGCTTGACCGCAAGTCCGGCGTCCGCGGCGACCAGTACGTCAAGCTGCGCGTCGTGCTGCCCGACATGCCTGACGAGAAGCTTAAGGCGTTTCTCGAGGAATGGAACGCCGGCAAGAGTTACGACCCGCGGCGCGAGATGGAGCGCTTCACATGATCACCCTCGACGAGCTGGTGCGCCGGCACCAGCGCCTCACCGTAACGCGTCTGGAAACCTGGGTCGAGCGGGGCCTGCTCCGCCCGGTGGATGTCCAGGGAATCGCACGGGATGGCGATCTCTGCTGCGGCTTCACGGATATCGATGCGGCCCGTGTCGGCCTGCTCTACGAACTGAGCGAGGAGCTGGCGTTCGATGATGACACGCTGGATACGGTGGTCGACCTGATTGACCAGATTCACGGACTGCGCCACCAGCTCGGTTGTCTCGCCCAGGCCGTCGCGCAGCAGCCGGATGATGTCCAGCGCGCCATCGCCGCCGCCGTGCGTGCGCTCCAAGGCGGCGGCCGGTGAGTTTGAACGGCATGAAGTTCGGCGTCTTCGATCACATGGACCGCGCAGGCGCCTCACTTGGCGAGCAGTACGAAAGCCGGCTGAAACTGATCGAAGCGTATGACCGGCTGGGCTTTCATGCCTATCACGTCGCCGAACATCACGCGACGCCGCTCGGCATGGCGCCCTCGCCTGGCGTCTTCCTGGCCGCCATTGCACAGCGCACAAGGCGCCTGCGCTTCGGTCCGCTGGTCTACACGCTTAACCTCTATCACCCGCTGCGCCTGATCGACGAGATCTGCATGCTCGACCAGATGAGCGGCGGCCGGCTGGAGCTGGGCGTCGGCCGCGGCATCTCGCCGTTTGAGGTCGGCTATTTCGGAGTCGATCCGGCAACCGGTCCCGAGCGTTTTGCCGAAACGCTTGCCGTCGTGCTCAAGGGGCTGACCTCGCACACGCTGTCACACAGTGGCCCACACTTCACGTTTCGCGACGTGCCAATCGAGCTGGAGCCCGTACAACGACCGCACCCGCCCCTGTGGTACGGGGCGAACACACCAGACAGCGCCGAACGGCTCGCGCGACAAGGCTACAACGTCGTGGTTGGCCTGCCGGCACGCGGCGTGCGCGCCTTTGTCGACCGCTATCGCGCCGAACGGCACCGGCTGGGCAAGCCCGATGCGGCGCTGCCGTTGCTGGGTATGAGCCGGCACGTGGTCGTCAGCGACACTGATGCCGAAGCCGTAGCAGCGGCGCAGCGCGCCTTCCGGCTGTGGTACGCGGCGCTGGAGCATCTCTGGCGCAAGAACGGGGTGGGCTTGCCGCGCCAGCTCATCCCCGCCGACTTCGACGAGGCCGTCGCCGGCGGCTACATCGTGGCCGGCTCGCCAGCAACGGTGCGCGACCGCATGCGGCAGGACAACGAGGTTGCCGGCATCAATTACTGCCTGTGCCGCATGGCCTTCGGCGATCTGTCGTACGAAGAGTCGGCGCGCTCCATCGACCTGTTCGCCCGCGAGGTGATGCCGGCGTTATGACGGCAGCTATCGCCGATGGCCGATGGTCAGAAGATACTCGCGCTTTGCGTGGAGCCCGGCCTCCGTCATGTAGCTGGCATTGTATTCGGCCAGGTCCCTCTTCAGGCTCTCGACGCGCGCGGGTTCGAGGGCTTGCACCAGCCGGCGAAGCGGTCCGAACCCGGCCGTGTAGCGGTTCCAGAAATCGTCCGGATCGGGATAGTAGGCATGGTTGATGCCAGGTTCGAATTTCAGGTCGAACGCCTCGCCCAGCAGCCGCGTCACATGGTCGGGATTGCCCCACGCCAAAGGTGACACGGCCGGCGGCGGTGCATCGCTGTAGGGCGCGAGAACGCCGAAGAACTCCCTGACGGAACCGTCAGGCGCCCAGGTCGCCAGCACGAGGCGGCCGCCCGTTCGACACACACGGGCAAGCTCGTGCGCGGCGCGCTGCTGGTCCTGGGCGAACATCACGCCGAACGTCGATATCACGCCATCGAACCGCCCGTCAGGGAACGGCAGGTTCTCCGCGTCTGCCAGCCTATACGTGATTGGCGGCTGCACATGGGCCGACAAGGCCTGTGCGGCTGAAAGCAGGTCGCCCGCAATGTCGATCCCCGTTACCCGGGCACCGGCCCGCGCGACGTTGCGGGCTGTCCAGCCGGTGCCGGTCGCCACGTCCAGGATATCTTCGCCTTGCCGCGGGTCCAGCCGCTGGGCGGCATGCGCGAGCGCGTCACTGACCGCAAAGCTGATTTCGTTGTAGGCCTCGCCACCCAGGCTCCACGTATCGGCGGCCGCGCGGTGATGGGCCGATATGGCGCTCTCGGCCTTGCTTTCAGTTCGGCTTTCCATGGCGGGTTCCCCCATTCAGGCAAGGACACGCACCAGCCATACACACCGCCACCAGGCCCGATACTCCACGAAGTATAGTACCGGGCCGTTCAGGCCGCCGTATGAATTTCTGTCAATCAGGAGGGCTGGACAATCGCGCGAAATCGCAGCGGCGGATGCGCGCGTCGCGTAGCGAGTGCGACCGCCGGAGAAATACTGCGGCGATGACCGAATGATCCAGTGACCGTTCCACCGATATGCTGCCGTGATGAACGAAACCTCGTGGCGCTATGCCGGCTGGCGGGTGGTGGTAGCGTGCTTTTTTTCCGCAGTGTGCGCATGGGGCTTCGGCTTCTACGGCCACGCCGTGTTTCTCGCCGAATTGCAGCGCCAGCACGGTTGGTCATCCGGCCTGATCTCGGGCGCGACGACGGTCTATTATCTTGCCGGCGGCGTCCTGGTCGCATTCGTGGGCGATGCGGTCAATCGGCTGGGTCCGCGGCGGTTTGTGCTTCTGGGCCTGCTGGCGCTGGGCCTGTCCTCATCGATCGTGCCGTTCGTCACGGCACCCTGGCAGCTCTATGCGGTCTATCTCCTCATGGCATTCGGCTGGGCCGGCACCAGCCTTGCCGCGATCGTCACCATCCTTGGGCTGTGGTTCGACAAGAAGCGGGGTCTTGCCATCAGCTCCGCACTGAATGGTGCCAGCACGGGCAGCATCATCGTGACGCCTGCCATGGTGGCGCTCACCGCATGGCTCGGGTTCGCATGGGCCGTGCCGCTGACAGTGCTCGGCATGGCGCTCGTTCTGGTGCCGATGGTGCTGGCATGGATCGACTGGCCACCGCAAGGCGGCACCGGCGCAACGCATATCGCCGCGCCTGCAAGCACGCAGCCGGCAGCAACCTGGACGAAGCCGAAGGCGCTGCGCAGCCTCGCCTTCTGGAGCGTCGCCCTGCCCTTCGCGCTGGGCATTGCAGCGCAGGTCGGCTTCATCGTGCACCAGCTGGCGATTCTCGAACCGTCGCTGGGCAGCGTGAATGCCAGCATCGCGGTGGCGTTGACCGGCGTCTTCGCCATCGGCGCCCGGGTGCTGCTGAGCTTCTTCATCGACCGGCTGCACCAGCGGCTGGCAACCGCCATCCTTCTGGTCAACCAGGCGGTGGCACTGTTTGCCATCACACGCACCAGCGATCCGCTGGCGCTCTATATCGCGTGCAGCGCCTTCGGCATCACCGTGGGCAACCTCATCACCTTTCCCTCGCTGATCATCCAGCGCGAGTTCCCGGCCGCGTCCTTTGCCCTGGTTTCGAATCTGGCGACCGCTGTTATGGGGCTGACCTATGCCCTCGCGCCGGGCATCCTCGGTATCCTGCGCGACGCGACGGGCGGCTATGCCGTGCCGCTTTTTGTCTGCATCGCCACGGAATTGCTGGCCGCCGCTATCGTGCTGGCGCGGGTGAAAGCCCGGTAAATCACTCCCGATACGAAGGGTCGAGACGGTCGAGCTTGCGCAGCAGGGCCGGCCATTCGAGCAAGCCCAGCCGGCGGCGGACTCCCGGCTTGAAAAGACGGTTCGTCTCCGCGACGACTTCGTTCGCCGGCAGCGACAATTCGGCGTTGCAGGAAAGAGTCATCACCTGAAGCTGGCAGGCGCGCTCCAGCCGGAAGATGTTGTTGAACGCCTCGGCAATGCTGGCACCAGTCGCCAGCAGGCCATGATTGCGCAGGATCATCACTTCGCGTTGGCCGAGGTTCTCAACCAGACGCTGCTGCTCATCGAGACGGATCGCCGGTCCTTCGTATTCGTGATAGGCGATGTCGATGAAGCGCATTGCCGTCTGCGCGATCGGCAGCAGGCCCGACTTCATCGCCGAGACCGCCATGCCGGCCAGCGTATGCGTATGGATGACGCAGTCGACATCGTGGCGCGCCTTGTGGATCGCGCTATGGATCACGAATCCTGCCTTGTTGATGTCGTACTGGGTGGGGTTGAACAGCACGTTGCCGTCGAGATCCACCTTGATGAAGCAGGAGGCGTGCATCTGCTCGTAAAGCAGACCGTAGGGATTCAGCAAAAACACATCATCCTCGCCCGGCACGCGCGTGGAGATGTGGTTCGCGATCATCTCGTCCATGCCATAAAGGTGTACCAGACGATAGCAGGCCGCGAGATCGACCCGCTTCTGCCACTCCTCCGCGCTCACCTGATCGCGGACGGATTGCGCATTCTTCAGTGCCGCTACAGCCATTGAATCCTCCGTTGCCCGGAAACCTTCTCATACCTGATTACCCGGCTCACTCCGCTCTGCGGACGCTGAGGCAAGAACCGCTTCATGGTGAGCTTGTCGAACCATGAAGCGGCCAGCGCTGCCGTGTGCGTGCCTTCATGGTTCGACAAGCTCACCATGAAGGCTATTGTGGAACCGCTCCGCGCGGTTCACACGACGGTTTGCTCGGCCCCGGCTTGCTCCGCCCTGGCGGTTGACTCCTTGTCGCGGAAGGCCGGGATGATGTGTTTGGCGAACATCTCGATCTGGCGCATCTCCTCGTCCCACGACATGAAGCCCTGGTCAAAGAACCAGCCGAACCATTCGAGCTCGCCCTTGCCGCCGACCTTGTGCAGGTCCTCGATCTCGGCTTTCACCTGGTCGACGGTGCCTGCCAGCGCGTATTTGACCTTGCGCATCCGTTCCAGCGTCCACTCGGCAGCCGGCAACGGCGTGAACGGGTTGGCGGGGTACTTCGCCAGATCCTCCTGGGTACGGAATGCCTCCCAGAAGCCGAAGCCGCCAAAATAATGATTGAAGCCTGCATAGTTGGTGCGGCGCAGGAGGTCCACCGCTTCTGCCTCGGTCCGGCCGAAATGGACGGCACGGAAGGCGCCCACGCTCTCGCCCAGCCCGAGTTTCCGGCCTGCCTGCGCGGCCACATCGCGGTACACCTCGCACAGACGGCGAAAGTCGGGCGGGTTGGATACGAGGATCCAGGGCACGATATCGGACTGCGCGGTATAGCGGATCGTGTTTTCGCTGACCGAGAAGGGCTGGAACAGCTTCGGGTGCGGCTGCTGGTAGGGACGTGGCACGACGCAGATCTTCCGGATGACACCATTGGCATCGACCTCGCCGGGGGCGCCGTACTTGCGGGTCCATTCATGGACCGGCCAGCGCTGGATGCCTTCCTTGTAGGGGTACGGCACCTTGTAGTACTCGCCGTCGTATTCAAAAGACTCTTCGGTCCACGCCTTGCGGATGACCTTGAGCGTCTCCTCGTAGACCTTGCGGTTGTGGTTATCGATCGACGAGCCGTCCATGGGCGCGCCGGTCACGTGGTATTGCTGGCCCAGCACATTCACCCAGCGGTCCTGGTAGCCGCGTGCGAAGCCGGCATAGATGCGGCCCCTCGTCAGGTGGTCGAGAACCGCAAGCTCCTCGGCGGCACGGATCGGGTCCCATGACGGCAGCACCAGTCCCAGCGGCGAGAACATGATGCGCTTCGTCCGTGCAGCGAGATCCGTGTACAGCAGCAACGGGGCTACTGAAGTTTCGTACCCTTCGGAGTGGAAATGATGCTCGGTGGTCGCGAACACGTCGAAGCCCGCATCGTCGGCAAACACGGCGAGCTTGCGCAACTCCTCGATCATCTGCTGGTAGCGCTCGTTGTTGCGTCCGATCGGCCGCAGGCGTTCGCGATCCTCAAGCGTGCCCGGCACCGTGGGCAGTACGAAGAGCATGAACTTCATGGCGTTCCTCCTGGGTGATGACCTCTCCTTCCCTGGCGTTACGGATGAGCTACGCCGCACTCGGTTGAGCATTTCAGCACATCAGCATAGGACCCGCATGTTTGCCTGAACACACGTGCATGTCATCAGACACTGCATGCGCAAACACTATCGGAACCACGCACGCGCCGGATGCGCCAGTGCGCCCATGGACGGACCGCCTGGTACGGTCTAAACGGAAACCATGAGTGACGTGACCAGAGGACAGCAGACATGAGTGGCCCGTCGAACTACGGCTTCGAAACCCTCTCGATCCATGCCGGAGCTGCGCCGGACCCGACCACGGGCTCGCGGGCACTGCCGATCCATCAGACGACGGCCTACGTCTTTGAGGACGCCGACCACGCCGCGGCCCTGTTCAACCTCCAGACCGTGGGCTTCATCTATTCGCGTCTGACAAATCCGACGACCGCCGCGCTCGAGGCCAGGCTGGCGGCGCTTGAAGGCGGCCGCGGCGCCACAGTCACGGCCTCCGGTCATGCCGCCCAGGTGCTGGCGCTATTTCCGCTCATGGCCCCGGGCGACGAGATCGTGGCCAGCACCAAGCTCTATGGCGGCTCCATCCAGCAGATGAAGAACACCTACCCGAAGTTCGGCTGGAAGGCGGTGTTCGTCGACCCCGACGATCCGGAGAATTTCCGCCGCGCCGTCACCGCGAAGACCAAGGCCTTCTTCATCGAGAGCCTGGCCAATCCCGGCGGGGTCGTCTGCGATATCGAGGCCATTGCGAGGGTTGCCGATGCCGCGGGCGTGCCGCTGCTGGTCGACAACACCCTGGCCTCGCCCTTCCTGTGCCGGCCGATCGAGTGGGGCGCCACGCTGGTCGTGCACTCGACGACCAAGTTCCTGTGCGGTACGGGCACGACGATGGGCGGCGCGGTGATCGACTCGGGCAAGTTCGACTGGTCGCGCGGCGGCAAGTTCCCCTCGCTTGCCGGGCCCGAGCCGGCCTATCACGGCCTGAACTTCTACGAGACGTTCGGCGATATGGCCTACACCTTCCATGGCCATGCCGTTGGGCTGCGCGACCTCGGGCCCTCGCAGGCACCGATCAATGCCTGGATCACCATGCTCGGTATCGAGACGCTGGGGCTGCGCATGGAACGGCATTGCGCCAACGCGCAGAAGGTTGCGGAGTATCTCGAGGCTCACCCCGCCGTGGCCTGGGTGAACTATGCCGGGCTGCCGTCGAACCAGTATCATGGACTCGCGAAGAAATACCTGCCCAAGGGCGCCGGCTCGGTGTTCACCTTCGGGCTGAAGGGCGGCTACGAGGCGGGCGTGAAGCTGGTGGACTCGGTCGAGCTGTTCTCGCATCTGGCGAATATCGGCGATGCCAAGAGCCTGATCATTCACCCGGCGTCGACCACCCACCGCCAGCTCACCGAGGAGCAACGCATCGCCGCCGGCGCCGGTCCCGACGTGGTGCGCCTCTCCATCGGCATTGAAAGCGTCGCCGACATCATCGCCGATCTCGACCAGGCGCTGGCGAAGACGTCCGGCGGCCGCGTGGCGAAGGCAGCGGAGTAATTTCCGTTGCCCGGAAGGTGTCCGGCGTCATTGAATGGTCAATCCGCCGGATTTCGTCCGGCGCTGGCAGGACAGGGGAAACGATGGCCAAGGTGAAGATCTACGGGCCGGTGCAATCGCGCGCGGCCCGCGTGCTGTGGTGCGCCCGTGAGTGCGGCGTCGAGTTCGAGCATCTGGGGACGGATTTCGCTACCCTGAAGACCGACGCGGAGTTCGCCCGCATCAATCCCAATACCAAAGTGCCGGCGATGGTCGATGGCGACCTGATGCTGTTCGAGTCAATGGCGATCAACCTCTACCTGGCCCACAAGTACGGCAAGGCGCTCTGGCCACAAACCATCGAGGACGAGGCGCGCGTTTACCAGTGGAGCTTCTGGGGCATGACCGAGGTCGAGAAGCCGCTGCTGACCATTGTCATCGACATGTTCATGACGCCGCCGGACAAGAAGAACCCCAAGGCCGTCGAGGAGGCGAAAGCGGCATTCCAGAAACCGCTTCGGATACTGAACGACGCGATCAGGGGCAAGCCTTACCTGCTGGGCGAGACCTTCACCATCGCCGATCTTAACCTCGCTTCGATCATGGCGTGGGCGAAGCTGGCCAAAATCGACATGGCCGGCTCCGGCGACGCCGCCAACTGGCTCGACCGCTGCCTGTCGCGGCCGGCCTTCCGCGGCAAGTGAGCTCTGCGATGCTCATCGGTCACATTGAAGGGGCCACGCGCAAGCTCGGCAGGCCCCGCGGGTGGAACGAGGCCCGGCACGGGAAACTCGCAACATTGCCGATCCGCGACGAAGTCGTGAACGGCGTGAACGAAATGGTGTCGGCCTGGATACCGACACCTGACGAGATCGCGCGCATCGAGGCCGGCGCACCGATTTACCTGCGGATCACCGGCCGGCAGCACCCGCCGGTCCTGCTCTCCGTCGGCGACCCGCCGGCGTGAACCCGACAGGCAATCTGGCGCTGAGTGAGCACTGGGCAGGAGAACCGCTTCATGGTGAGCCCAGGTAGATGCTTCGCATCCACCGGGTCGAACCATGAAGCGACCCGCGTACTGCCACCGTGGGACGCCTTCATGGTTCGACAAGCTCACCATGAAGGCTATTTCCGACGCTGCGCCTTGCCCGTTGTCGCCAGTTGACCGGCTCTCACTTTGCGCGTGGCTTGTGGCTGGCGCGCGGCTTGTCGTCGCCGGTCTTGCGTAGCGCCTCCGCCTCCAGACGTGCCTGTTCCTCGGCCCGCTTTCGGGCCTTTTCGGCTTCGGAGTCGAACCGCCAGTCCTCCTCCGCCTCACGGCGCGCGGCCGCTTCGGCATTGGCCTTGTCCTCGCGCGCCTGGCGCTCGGCTTCCTCTTCCATCCGGCGCAGCGCCTCTGCGGTTGCCTGGCTTTGTCGCGCCATGTAGCGTCGCAGCGCCTCCGCCTCTGCCTCTGCTTTCGCGTGCGCCTCGCGGCGGGCTGCTTCCGCGGCCTGCCGGCGCTCCTCGGCGATGGCCTGCTCGCGTGCCGCCGCCTCTGCCGCCTCGCGCTGCAAGGCTTCGGCCTGTGCCCGCTCCTCCGCGGCCCGCTCGATCGTCGGCTGGCGAAGCGCATAGCCACCGACCGCCGCGGTCGCTGTGGCCAGCACAAGCAGGCTTACCGTCAGGATCGCCGTCCTGCCGAGGTGACGCAGCTTGTCTGTCGCGGCGGGTGGCAGCGGAATCCCGGCGGCATCGCTGGGAATGACCGTTGCCGGCCGCACCTCGGGCAGCGGCCGCGACACCTGCCGGCGATTGCGCGTCACCACTCCTTTTGCGTGCCCGGCGGCCGCAAACCGCGAACGCCATGTCGCGACGGTGAGCGGCCTGTCGATGGCTTTCAGGGCAAGCCCGGCATCGATGCCTGCCAGCAGGCCGGGAGGATAGCCGCCCGCGGCCGCCTGCGATGCCGGCACCATGTTGTCCATCAGCCGGTTGACGGCCGCCATCGGGGCCGTGCCCGTCACGCAGTGGTAGAGCGTCGCCGCCAGCGAATAGATGTCGGTCGAGGGGCCCGCCTGCTCGCCGGCAAACAGTTCCAGCGCGCTGTAGCCGGGGGTGCGGGAAGCCGGCCCCGCCTGGGCCCGCGTGGCCATGGCAGCCCGGGTGCTACCACATTCCAGCAACGTGGCCTGCCCGCGCGCATCCAGGATGATGCTCGCCGGCCTGATGTCGAGGTGCAGAAGCCCGCCGGCATGCAGGCGTTCCAGCCCCTTCAGGAGCGATGGCAGCATCCGGTCGACCACTACCGGCGACAGCAGCCCTTCCCGCGCCAGTCGGTCGGCCAGCGTGGTGCCCGGCCGCGCGGCCATGGCCATGTACGCCGTACCATTGAGCTCGAAGGTGCCCAGCACGCTGACCAGGCCCGGCGTCCTGCCGACCAGGCTCATCGCCGCCGCCTCGGCGACAAACCGCTCGCGGCCCCATACGAAATCGCCGGCATGCTGGGCGGACAGGGGCAACACCGTCCCGTCCGACTGGCGTGCCGCGAAGTGGATCGGCAGGTATTCCTTCAGGGCGATCTCGCTGCCCGTTTGCATATCGCGGGCGCGATAGGTGATCGCGAACCAGTCGCGGGACGGCGGGCCCTCGATCCTGAACCGGCCAAGCCGCGTCCCCTCCTTCAGCGCGTCGTGGGGCGGCAGCACGACGGCATGTGGCGACGACACCAGTTGCGAAACTGCTTTCACGATACGCTCCGGTTCAGGACTCCCGGAACGCGCGCGCCATGCTGTCCTGGATCGGCTTGATCAGATACTCGAAGAACGTGCGATCGGTGGTCTTGACGTATACGTCCGCCGGCATTCCCGGCATCGGCTTGAAGTCAGGCAGGCGTGCGGCGTCCTCCGGGTCGAGCTGTACCCGGGCGATGTAGGCATCGTTGCCGTTGCGCCGCTTGTTCGGGTCGTCGGCCAGCGAGTCGGCGGAAATGTAGATGACCTTCCCCCTGATCATCGGCGTTTGCCGCTGGTTGAGCGCGGTGAGCCGGATCTCTGCCTCGGCGCCCTTCTTCACGCTGTCGATGTCCTGCGGCCGGATACGAGCCTCGATCACGAGGCCCTTGTCGAGCGGCACAATCTCCATCACGCCCTTGCCCGGCTGAATGACGCCGCCTGGCGTATGGTAGTTGAGCTTGACGACAATACCCTTGACCGGCGCCTCGATCGTGACGCGTTCCAGCACAGCGCGCGCAGCCCGGATCTTCTCGTTGACGTCATTGAACTCGGCATTGACGTCCTGCATGCGCTCGACCGCGTTCTTCACGGTGGCGTGCCGCAGCGACATGATCTGCTCGTTGGCGCGGGCAATGCGCTCGCGCGCATCGCCGATCTCGCCCTTGAGACGCCCCGTTTCACCCTGGAGGTTGGCGATCGCCCGCTTCACGGCGAGCACCTCGGGCTTTTTGACCAGCCCCATGCCCAGCAGCGCGCCCTTGGCCGCCAGCTCTTCTTCCAGCAGCGTCTGTTGCTCGCGCACGTATTTGAGCTGGGTCTCGCTGCCCTCGATTCGCCGCTCCAGCGCCTTAATGCCCTCGCGCTGGGCCGCAATCTCGCTGTGCAGTGCCCGGCGGGCGGCATTGAACGTGAGCTGCTGGCTGCGCAGGATGGCAGCGATTTCCGGGTCCTTCGCCTCGGCCTGCAGGCTCGGCGGGAAGACCAGTTCCTCGCGCTCCTCCATCTCGGCCATCAGCCGGGCTGCCGTTGCCGCAGCATGCGCCCGCTTGAGCACCAGGCGCCGCACTTCCGCCGCCGGGCCGACCGGGTCAAGCTCGACCAGCACCTGTCCCGGCTCCACAAGCTCGCCCTCGACGACCGCGATCTGCTTGATGACGCCACCCTCGAGGTGCTGCACGATCTTGTTCTCGCCGGAAGCGACGAACGCACCCTGCGCCACAATGGCGCCGGCGATCATCGCGGTGCTGGCCCAGTAGCCAAAGCCCAGCACGCAGACCGCAATGGCGCCGAAGCCGAACGTCACGAACGATTTCGAGCTGCGCGGTACGTCGGAGTACCACTCCCGGTATGTCAACTGTCCGCTCGATTCGCGGGGCACCAACTGACCATTCGCCATCATCACCCTCCGTCAGCCGCGGCTGACAGCCACTCGTCCCGGATCACGCCTCTGCCGCCCGTGCACCGCCGGACTGGGTCAGCGCCCGCCCGGCCGCCATGCCCTTGGTGATCAGGGGCATGATGTCTTCGCGCTTGCCCATCGCCTGCACGGCGCCCTTGGTGAGGATCAGGATCTTGTCGACGCTCTTCAGCAGCGAGGGCCGTTGCGTAATCGCCACGACGGTGATGCTCCGCTCCTTGGCCCGGGCCAGCGCCTGGGCGAGAGCCTGCTCGCCGATCGTGTCAAGGTTCGAGTTCGGCTCGTCAAGCACCACCAGCCGGGGATTGCCGAAGAACGCCCGCGCCAACCCGATCCGCTGGCGCTGGCCACCGGAAAGCGGGCTGCCGTCCATGGCGACGACTGTCTCGTAGCCTTGCGCAAACTCCGAGATCATGCCGTGCACATCGGCCAGTTCGGCCGCGTCATATACGTCCGCATCCGTAGCATCGTCGCGCATGCGCGCGATATTGGCCTTGATCGATGCCGGGAAGAGCTGGACGTCCTGCGGCAGGTAGCCGACGCTTTCGCCGAACTGCCGCGGATCCCAGTTACGCAGGTCCATCATGTCGAGCCGGATGTTGCCGGCCGTCGGATGGATGGATCCCACCAGCATTCTGGCGAGAGTCGACTTGCCCGTGCCCGACGCACCGACGATGGCCAGCGACTCGCCCGGGCTGAGACTGAAGCTGACGCCGTTCAGGATCACCTTCTTGTCGGGCGGCGGCACGTAGAGCAGACGCTCCACCGTCAGCCGGCCCTGCGGCCGGGGCAGCCGCAGCCTGTCGAAGTTCAGCGGCGAATTGTTCAGCAGCGCCTTGATCCGCTGGTAGGCGGTGCGTGCCTGCACGAAGGCCCGCCAGCCCTCGATGGTGCCTTCGATGGGCGCCAGCGCCCGGCTACCCACGATCGAGGCGGCGATGATCATGCCGCCGGTCACCTCGTTCTGCAGGGAGAGATAGGCGCCCCAGCCGAGCAGGCCGATCTGGGTCCCCTGCCGGATCAGCTTCGATATGCCGGTCATCCAGATGTTGCGGTCCTGCGCCGTGACCTGCGACTTCAGCGATTCGGCCGCCTCGCGGCCCCAGATGCGCACGGCTTCAGGCACCATGCCCATGGCATTGAGCACCTGGGCGTTGCGCGCCATGGCGTCCGCCTGCAGGTTCGACCGGGTGGCGAAGGCATTGGCGCGGCCGAACGGCACCGCCGTCATGCGCTGGTTCACCGCCGCGACAATGAGCAGGGCGATGCCGGTGCCCGTGACGATGAAGCCAAGATGGGGATGGATCAGAAAGACCGCCGCCAGATAGACCGGAGCCACCGGCGCATCGAACATGGTCAACAGCACGGGGCCGGTGAGAAAGCTGCGGATGTGCTGCAGGTCGCCCAGGATCTGGAATTCGCGGCTTGATCCGTTCTTCGAGGCCCTTGCCGCCGCCGCCAGCACCGGGGCGCCGAGCCGGCTTTCGAAATCGACCGCCAGTCGCATCAGCACAAACCGGCGCATCATGTCGATGAGGACATGGAAGAAGATGGCGCCGCCGACGACCGCGGTCAGCATGATCAGCGTGTCGGTGCTGCGGCTGGTCAGCACGCGGTCCGAAATCTGGAACAAATAGACCGGCACGCCGAGTATCAGCGTGTTCACCACGAGCGAGAAGATGCCGACAATCACCAGCTTCTGACGGCTGACAGCCAGCGCCTTTGCGAGCGCCTGCCGGAACTCCTGCTCGCTTGACCGGCGCACCAGCGTCGAGCCCTTCGGTTGCGGCTGTCCGGTGCTCCCGGTCACCGCCGGCGGATCGGCCTCGTCGGCGCTTGCCACCGCGGTGCCGGGGCCAGACGTATTGTCTGCCGCCTCCTGGGCGGACATGTCGTCTACATAGCCGCTCCGGTCCGGTGCTTCGCCAGAGGGTGTCTTGCCTGCCTGTTCACTCATGTCAGACGCCTGCCTCGTTCAACTCGATGACATGCCTCACAACAGGACGTTCCCCGACATGTCGTTGCCGGGGACGGTCGGATCGCTGGGCGTGACCGGGGCGGTCACTCCTTCGCCTATGTCCGTAGTGAATGCGACGAGTTCCGGGACAAGCTTCGAGGGATCGTTCCACGCGACCTCGTCGTCCTGGCCCAGCGCAATATCGGCCTGTACCAGGATTGCGTCCTCGTAATGCTCGCCAGCCACAAACAGCTCGTCGATCACGCCGATGGTGACGATCTCGGCGTGGTTGGCCAAACCATTGTTGCCGGTCGAAACGTACTGCGTGAATCCCTCCGTCCCGGCTCCCGACGGCATGTGCTGCAGCGCCGCGTCAGCGTCGAGGACGACGTTGACCTGATTGATCATGTTCAGATCAAAATAGTCGCCCTCGATGTAGAGCACGTTGAGCACGGGCGAGCCGTTGCCGCCCCAGCCATGGGTAACGCCGGGATCGACGTATGAGCTTCGGGCGGCAATCTGGTCATGAAATCCGGTGACGCCTGACGAAAAGGGTGAATAGGTATCGACACCAAGGTCGCGGATGGTTGCGCTGTTGAACAGCCAGTTCTGTCCGGTCAGGACAGTCTGGTCGGTCGCATCGCCATTTCCGGCCGACGCCACAACATAGTCGTCGTCCAGCAGGATGTTGGTCTGGTAGATCAGGTTGCCGGTGTGATAGTTGCCGCCGATGATGATGATGTCGTAGTTCTGAAAGGCCTCCACGAGGTCAATGGCATTGATCTGCTCGTTGCCCCCGGCATTGATGGTGGCGAATGATCCCCAGGAGTTCTGGACGGTGATGTCATTGTCCTGGATCCAGTTGGTCTGGGTCAGCAGCTTGACGTCGTAGAGATCACCCTCGACGACGTCGATCCTGAAAAAGCCGCCGGCAAATTCCGGAAAGGGAGTCTTGAGGTCCGGGGCTTCCCGGATCAGCTCGGCGATACTGTCTACAATATTGCCGCCGGTGGTGACCTCTGCCCTGGCGTCCTCGCCAAGCTGGGTCACGCGGTCGTAGTCACTGTAGACATTCGTCTGATAGATGCCGTTGGTCTCTACCCAGTCGCCGCGGACGATCATGGTGGCGACGGCACCGCCAATATCGACGATCTGGGCGATGTTCTCGGCGACGTTGCCGCCCAACTCCGCTACCTGGCCCATGTCGCCATAGTCGTAGGTCGGCGCCTTGAGATCCGGGCGGCTGGACAGTTCCGTGTGTGGCGGCAGCGGCTCCCGTTCGATGGGTGGCTTGCCCCCGGGGCCGTCCGGGTCCTCGCCGACGTGGCTGTAGTCTGCCACCTGCTCGCCGTTGACGTAGCGGCCCGGAATCAGCTCCTGCGTTGACTCGGACACAGGCCGTTCCGGCAATTCACCTGGTTCCCGCGTCTCCGCCCAGACCACCAGCTCCTGGTGCGTCCCGACGAGAAGACCGGGCAGGTCGGCGGGCAGGACGTCAAGGGCGGCATCGAACGCCGTGAGCTGCGCGTCGAGATTCTGGTCATTGCTGCGCAGCAGGCTGCTGATGTCGACGTCGGTCAGCAGCACCATGTCGTCATCGACGAGCCTGTTGTGCTGCTCGATCCGGACGAGGACCTGATCGCCGCCTTCCTGGTAGAGCGTATTGGGGCCCGGGCCACCCCCGCCACCGCCGGAAGGAATGTCGGGCTGTTGTGGCAGCGGCGGATAAGCCTTCTTGGACAGCGGGAAGCGCCCCGCCATCTTGGAAATCAGTTGGTCGCCGAGCTCATGGGCTTGCGGGAGGTCGCCCGGCGGAACGCCGAGTTTGTGCCGGACGCTGCCCAGCTCCTCGATGTCGAATTTCGGTGTGTTGGCGTCGTGCTTCGGCGCTGTCTCGGCCTCGGACTGATCGCCATTGGCAAACTCGTCGTACTGGACGCGGTCGCGGACATACTCCTCCGCGAGATCCATATACCCGATGAAATGGGTAATGATTTCGGTTGTGCCGCCGGCTTGCATGGATCCCCCTGGCCACTCAGCCCTTGGCGGGCAGTTCTACGCAACGCATCATCGACCAAGTACGCAACACCAGCAGCGGGAAGGAAGGCCCGCGCGGCGAACCGCGCGGGCCAGAGTATTCCGGCGTTAGACGGCTTAGATGCCGTCCATCGTGCCGCCGGAAATCTCGACTTCCATCTGGTTGAACTGGATGTTGGCACCCAGGGTGAGCGTCTGGTTGAACGCCGAGTTGCTGGCAACGCCATCGGCCGTCGCAGTGGCGAGGTCGGAAATCTCGCCGGCGTTTCCGCCCACATCGGCGGTGACGTCGTCGATCTTCGACTCGCCACCCTCGGCCTCGGCATACATCGAGAACGTCGAGCCCGCGCCGTCGCCGTCACCGTCGGACTCCGCGTCGTTCCAGCCCGAATGGAAACTGACGCTCGAGTTGTAAGCGTCGTCGTTGTCCACCAGGTTGTTGATCTGGTCGACGTTGAAGTTCACCCCAGTGCTCACGGACTGTTCGACGTCGTCCGGGTTGATGAAGGCGATGCCGTCGAGATCGTCGATCTTGAGCTCGTCGATGTCGATCACGTCCTCGTCATCCGGCGGCGAATTGACGGAAACGTCAACTTCCACCTCGACGTCGGTCTTCGACTCGACCTCGTTCTCGATCTTGTTCGAGATCTCGCTGTCGATGTCGCTGTCGACATCGCTCTCGACCTTGTTGTCGATCTCGTTCTCGTTCTTGTTCTCGTTCTCGTTCTCGTTCTTGTTCTCGCTCTCGCTGTACTGGCCTACCGCCTGCACGGCGAGCTGCGCCTGGTGCTGGTTCTGGCCCTGGCCCTGACCCTGGCCTTGTCCCTGACCCTGGCCCTGACCCTGACCCTGAAGCTGGCCCTGGGCCTCAAGCTGCGCCTGAAGCTGCGCCTCGGCCTGGCCCTGAAGCTGGCCCTGGGCTTCGCCCTGGAGTTGACCCTGACTGGACATGATGCTGTCTCCATTTCACTTACGGAAGACGCATCGCAGTCTGCTTCCCATCACCAATCTTCTGCGTCGGCGATACCGAAGAAACCACGACCGTCCTGCTCTTGAAAAAACTTGACCTGATCGCCTCCCGATTGCCTGAACCCGCCTCGCGCTGGGAACCGGCCCCGAAAAAGCAACCCTTGACCTGACGTTGTGATGGTTCTGGTGCCGCGCCTCCCTCACCGGCTTGTCTGCTCCTGATTCACGCTCTTTTGCCGGGGGACGGTCCGCGCGGCGAACCGCGCGGACCGATGCTTACCCGGCCAGACGTGATGCTCAGACGCCGTCCATGTTGCCGACGGAGAGCTCGACTTCCATCTGGTTGAACTGGATGTTCGCGCCCAGCACGATGTTCTGGGTGAACGCCTCGTTGGTGGCGATGCCGTCGGCAGTCGCGGTGGCAAGATTGGACATCTCACCGGCGTTGCCGTCGACCGTCGCCGTGACGTCGTCGATCTCCGACTCGCCGCCCTTGCCGTCCGCGTACATCGAGAAGGTGGAGCCGGCGCCATCGCCATCGGCCCAGTCCTCGGACTTGGCATCCGAACCCCAGGCAGTGAAGCTCACGGACGAGCCGCTTGCCGAATCGTTGTCCACCAGGTTGTTGATCTGATCGACGTTGAAGTTCAGGCCGTCGCCTTCGATCTTCTGGTCGACGCTGTCGGGGTTGATGAACAGCAGGCCGTCGAGGTACTCGACATCCAGCTCGTCAATATCCACCACGTCCTCGTCATCCGGCGGCGTGTGGACGCCGACCGAGACATCGACCTCGACGTCAGTCTTGGTCTCGACCTCGTTCTCGACCTTGTTCGAGATCTCGCTGTCGATCTTGCTGTCGACGTCGCTCTCGACCTTGTTGTCGACCTCGTTCTCGTTCTTGTTCTCGTTCTCATTCTCGTTCTTGTTCTCGCTCTCGCTGTACTGGCCTACCGCCTGCACCGCGAGCTGCGCCTGGTGCTGGTTCTGACCCTGGCTCTGGTGCTCGCCCTGGCCCTGGCCTTGACCCTGGCCCTGGCCCTGAAGCTGGCCCTGGGCCTCAAGCTGCGCCTGAAGCTGTGCCTCCGCCTGGCCCTGAAGCTGGCCTTCGGCCTGGCCCTGAAGCTGACCCTGGCTATTAGACATGATGCTGTCTCCATTTCACGTCGCTGGAGACGCATCGCAGTCGCTTCCCATCACCAATCTTCTGCGTCGGCGATGCCGAAGAAAACCACGACCGTCCCGCTACTTCGAAAGAATTGACCTGATCGCCTCCCGACCGCCTGAACCCGCCTCGCGCTGGGAACCGGCCTCTGAAGGCAACCCTTGACCTGACGTTTGTGATGGTTCTGGTGCCGCACCTCCCTCCGTTCGGCTTCGTGCCGCCAGGCACGCAATTTCCCCTTCCCGCGAGGTGCCTTGCCCCGGGGCTTGAACACACGCCGTTGCATTACTAACCGTTGTCTGACAGGCCCAAGTACCACCGCATGGTGTCTGCAACCTGTCGGGATTTTTATTGATATTCGACGACTACTTGCTTTCCGCCGTCTCCGTAGAACGCCCACCCTACTTGATTCCGAGCGGGGTTAGACAGTGATCCCCTGCAATGATCATTCTGCCGCGCAGACAGGCAGCGGCAATAGGATTTTGCGTACCCATTAACACTAGTCTCTCGTACCGCCTGCACTCGGTTCGAAAAACATGAACCGTTTCATTGTATTGCCGTGTGAAACTCACACTTTACTGGATACGTGAAAAAAGGATGAGATTCCGTCAGGACGTCAGGAACGAACTCGGGTCATGTGCGAGTTAGGCGCCAGTACTGTAGTTTCAGGTCCGATATGGATCATCCAGATTCAGACGCATTTGCATGGTATTACACCGCAAGACTCATCATTTGCATTGGTTATGAGAAACGAGATTCGATTCTTGCACGTGTAGGCCCCGGAACTGCGGCTCGGCTGATCCCTCGCACAGGCTGCCCTTGATGCCTCATGCTATACTTTCAAGCACTCGCCCAGACGCGCAAATGATCGGCCTGGCAGCGCCCGGGCGAAATACTTGCCGCCGACTCTAGAAAAACCTTTGTGCGATACTGGCTATAGATTAGTATGTGAACATTCAGTTCTGACCCTGCTGGCATAGTTCTGCCTCGCAGTATCGGGCCATCTCTCGTCACAACTGAGGAACACTCGATATCTCGTGGGCATCATGTGCGGGGCTTAAAGCGAAGGGGGCGCTGTGCAATTCAACCTGGCCGATGAATTCGCCTTCGCGCCATTTCACAGTGAGGAGGCGGCATATCGCTTCGTTGAACAATGTGTCTGGCCGGCAGGGCCGGTGTGTCCGCACTGCGGCGGCTGGCAGCACGTGGGCCCGCTGCGCGGGCATAGCACCAGGATCGGCGCGTACAAGTGTTACGAGTGCCGCAAGCCCTTCACGGTCAAGGTCGGCACGCTGTTCGAATCGAGCAATTTGCCGATGCACAAATGGCTCAGGGCGATCCTGCTGACCGCCCTGAGGGGCAAGTCGCTGGACGCCAACGAGCTGCATCACATGCTGAACGTCAGCCCGCGCACGGCGTCGTATGTCCTGAAGCGCGTCCGCGGCGAATCTCTGGCGGGCCTCACCAGCCGGCTGCAACGGACCGCCGCCAACGAATCGGTGCCGTCTTCCACCATGCAACGTCATCTGGAATTAAAATAGTGTTGGGCGTGTTCAACGACACCAACAACTAACAGAATTGGACTAATGTCTGCCGAGGCTGCTGGTTGTATCTGTTTTGGCCGATTATCCGCAGCAGGCTTTATGACGAAACCGCCTTCGAAAAAGCCGCCGGGGAACTCCGGAGGAAAGCGTTCGATGTCCGAGCGGGGTCCGGCAGCTGAGCGCAGCCGGAGTGCGGGGCGGGATTCCGCCAACGAGAAGCTGCTCGACCGGCTGGCCGATGCCATACGCCGTCTGGTGCCGCCCAGATTGCCCGACAAGAGCGGAGCGGCCCTACGCCCGGCACCATCGCTGCCTGATCCGACAGCGAAAGGGCCGAAGCCCGCCAAACGCCGCCGTTAACAGCCGGGAGCGCGCCGCTCCAGTGGCGCGCTCCCGGCGTCTGCGTTCGCATCAGAGCGTGGCGCTGACGCTCTCGTGCACGTGAGCGGATGCGGCAAAGACGTGCGTCGGTTCGCGATCGGGAGCCGGCGCAACGAGGACCCTGGCGACCTGCGCCGTGAGACCTGCATACGCCGCCGCACGGCGTGCCTGCTCCGCCGGCGCTTGCATGGCACGCGCCTTCAGCACCTCGCGCAATGCAGCGGCCTGGGCATGATCCGGCGCCAACACCAGCACCCTGTCCAATGCGGCCCTGGCCTCGCGGAAGAGCTGCAACCGGATCAACGTCTGGCAGAGCAAGTAGCAGGCATCCACCAAATCCGGCGCCTGCCTCAGGGCGCCACAGAATGCTTCAGCCGCTTCCGCAGTGCGGCCCTGTGCCAGCAGCGCTCTTCCGAGCCGCAGCCACGCCTTGTAAGTGCCGGGTTTGACCGAAACGAGCGTTCTGAAGAACTTCGCCGCCGCGTGGTGGTCCCGACGGTGGGCCATCAACTGTCCCATGCCATAGAGCGCGCCCGGAGAAGCAGGGTTTGTCGCCAGAATCTGGCGGTAGCCTTCCTCGGCCTCGTCGAATTGTCCTGCGCGATGCAGCGCCGTGGACCGTTCGAAGGCACCCTGAAGTTCCTCGCCGCGAAGCCGTGCACCGAAATTGCGGCCATCGCGCGTGGTTAACGCGACGTTGCTGAGGTGCATCTCCTGTGACCCGAAGGAGTATTTGTAGGGTTCGTTGCCGCGCAGGAAGTCGTACGTCGTGATTCCCTGGGCTATGGCGTACCGAATGCTATAGGCGTGCAACACCAGGCCGGGCGCCGGCGGCCCGCGGAACGATTCGTCACGGCTGCCGATGAGAAACAGGAACGCGCGCTTGCGCACATCGACAAAAAAGGCAAGCGCACACAGCGGCCGGTCCCCTTGCCAGAGAATGGGCAAGAAGAGAGTGCCGGTCGCAAAGGCATGCCGCAGCATCGTTCGATTGGATCTCACGATGTTGGCCAGGCGCTTGCCCTTGCGCTCTCCCCACATCTCGCCCCAGAACCTGAGCAGAATCTCGATGTCCTGCTCGATCGTATCGGGTTGGCTGTGCGTGATGCGGAACTCGGCCGAGTTCTCCACCTGCCGCAGGAAGCGCCGGATCTTCTGCCGGGTGTTGCTGCTGACCTGGGTCTCAAGATAGGCGTCCCAGTCGGTGGGCAGCGTGACGAACGGACAGATACCGTTGTTGACGCCGTCCTTGTTGGTGACGTTCAGCTCGACCCGAGGAAAGATCTCCTGCGGAAATGCCTGCATGAAGAGCTGAAGGCGCCTCTCCGAAGCGCGGAAGTTCTCCAGCCGCAGGTTTGCCCAGTGCAGGGTGCGCACGTGACCGGCGAGCGCCGGAATGGCTTGCTCCTCGTACCCCGCCTTGCACAGGATGCCTGAATAGTCGGCGCCGTAATTGCCGGCCATGTTAATAACATTGACGGGCTCGCCGCCCCTGGACGACATGATGCGCGTTCGCAGCGGCAGAAAGGCGACGTACGGCGCTCCCGCTTCCGGCCGTACGGCCAGGATCGACCACTGGTCGGGGAAGCGCGCCAGCCACTTCGAGAGCCATGTCCACGACAGGAAGTAATGTCCTTCCGGATCAGCGTCGTAGACCGCCTCCCACTCCGGACGAACCGCAGCAAGGCGTTCAAGGCTGTCGATCACCTCGACTGGCATGGAATTCCCCGGCATTCCGCCGCCCCGAGGCGGAACGAAGGAATTTAAACTGAGTCTGAGGAAACTTCAATCGCGCACAGCGCCGGAATGGCCTTCATGGTGAGCTTTGTCGAACCATGAAGGCGGCACAAGGCGGCAGGGCGGGTTGCTTCATAGTTCGACAGGCTCACCATGAAGCGATCTACGGCAACAGATGGATTATCGCGCCTCGATCGCCGGACCTCCTGTCTCCAGGACCCGCTCTTCGAAGTAGCGGGCCCAGAGCTGGCCTACGGAGGTCGTCTGAAGGTCGACAGCGGACGACACGTTGCCGTCACCGGAAAACGCGTCGACGTCCCTCTCCTGCTCCATGGCAAAGAACATCTGCTGGGCATTGACGCATCCGCTCTGGAAGGCCGCATCGCCATTGGCGCTCAACAGGCAGATCTCCTCCCCGACGTTCACGATCTCCGTGCCGGTGATCTGCTCCCAGGCATCGAGCTGGACGAGCCCGAGCGCCTGGCCGCCGATGCTTCGTACCTCCCGCTGCGCGATCAGGGTAATCAGCATGCCAAGAAAGCCGATCAGGTAGGGGTCAAGCCAGACCAGCTCGGGAATGCCGTGGAACCGCCAGCGGCTTCTCTCGACAAGCGGGTTGATCAGGGCGACGGCCGCCTTGCGCGCACGCCTTACCTTCAGCATCTGGAACATGCCGTCCGATCTTGCCCCCGCGGATGCGCAGCCTCACGCGCCCGGGACAATTCTGCTACAGTTTGTCAACAGATTCGAGATGCAGAATGAGCAGCGATCCCGCGAACCAGTCCGAACCCTCACCGCAGACGCAGACCGGCGGTGGATCAGGTCATGAACTTCCGCAACGTCCCGACTTCGCGGCCCTCGATGCGGCCGCACCCTCGACAGCGGACCACCGGACCCGGGTTCTGGCGCTGATCGGCAACCTCGTCTTCGGCTGGTCGAACAACGAGAGCATGCTGATCTACGTGCTGATGATCCTGCTGGAGACCGACAAGGTTTCGGCCGCGATCGTCTTTGCGACGCTCAACACGACAAGGGCCAGACTCGATCTCATCCAGCGCCTGGCGAAGGCCAAGATCGCCGACCGCACGCTGCTGGCGGCACTGGACAAGCTGGTCGACCGCTTCAGCCAAGCCACGCGCGATCGCAACGAGTTCAACCACTGCATGTACTCGGTGAACGAACGCGGCGAGATCACGCATACGCATGCCATGCGGGTCCGCGAGACGCGCCGCGGCATCCAGTTCGGCGAAACACGGCCGCTGGACGCAGCGCGAATCGAGGAGATGATCAAGTCGGTGGCCGAGCTGAAGCGGCTCAACCGGGACATCTGGGATTTCCTGCCCAGGCTCGAGCAATACATCGCCGGCGCGCGGCGGGCACGCTCGGCAGCTTCCGGCAGCGGCTGAAGGACCGGCCTATTCCGCCGGCGCGGGATGCGGCGGGGCGGCGGCAACGGCCTGCGTGGCGCGCCCGCTCTCGCTTGCCGGCAGCATCAGGGCTGCCAGCCATACCAGGACGCCTGTCACCGCCAGGCCGAGGAAAAGCCATTCCAGGCTGCCGGTTGCCGCCTTGAGATGCGCGATTAGCCAGATGGCAAGCGGTCCGGCGCCGAAGGCGACGATGAACTTGGCGCCAAATCCCAGGCCGTGATACCGCGTCGGCGTGTAGCGGCCGATCAGCAGGTTCTCCGCCGGGCCCGATGCGGAGCTGATGATCGCCGATGCCATGGCAGCCAGCAGCACGCCATAGCCCGGCAGCCAGGCAATGCCGACCATCGCGAGCATCTGGAGGAAGGCGCAGACGGCATACACGGCCTTGAGGGAATAGCGGTCCGAAAGGCCGCCCAGGAAGTACTGCGTCACACCCGATACAGCATAGACGGCCGACCCGAAGATGCCGACCCAGAACGCCATCTTCTTGGCCTCGGCCGCGAGCTGGCCGGCGGTGATGTTCTGCAGCCAGTCGATCTCGCCGGCCATGCGCTGCTCGAACAGACCGGGCGCGCCGTACTGGATCGCCTGCCAGATGACGCCGCCGGCGAACATGGTGACGGTGAGAATGACGAACACGCGCACCAGATCGCCGCGGCTGGGCGCCTTGCCGGGCATGGCCGGCATCGGCCGATCACCGACCCGGCCGGCCCTCCAATGCCAGAGCAGGGTAAGACCAATGACCAGGCAGATGATGCCGGGCACGAGAAAGGCGGCCCGCCAGGAGAACAGGTTGATCAGCAGCCCCGTGCCGGCGCCGCAGGCCGCGAGCCCGGCGCTGCCGAACACGCCGTTGATGCCCATGGCATGACCTGGCCGCGAGGCATTGCGCATGACCCAGGCGATGCCCACGGCATGATAGATAGCGGCGAACAACCCGAGCGCCGCCAGCGCCATCTCCAGCGCGAGGAAATTGCGGTCCGGTACCAGGGCGCAGGCGACGGCCGCGCCGCCCATGCCGAGGAACATCACCACCATCATGCCCGGCGCGCTCCAGCGGTCGCTGAGCCAGCCGGCCGGCAGCGCCGCCAGCCCAATCAGGAAGGCCGCCAGTTGCCACACCGGCAGCAGCAGTACCTGATGGTCGAGCGGTTGTCCGGGCGCGCCCCAGGACGCGGCCATGCCTACGGCGATGTAGGGAAAGAACGCAGCCATGTAGTGCATCAGCGCATGGCCGACGGACGAATAGCCGAGGATCAGGCGCTCGTTGGCGGCAGGCGTCGCGGTAAGGGGATGCGCTGACATGCGGTTGCCATACTGGGCAAGCGGGCGGACGGAAGCAACGCGCGAGGGCGCATCGCCGTATTGCGCCGCGTCGGCTCAGACGATCTCGGTCGGTCCCGTCTCGCCCGCGATCCAATCAAGAAACGGCAAGTGGCCCGTCGCCACGGGCAGTGCCACCACGCAGGGCAGCTCGTAGGAGTGCAATTCAACGATGCGATCCCTGAGCGCGTCGAACAGATCCTCGCGCGTCTTCAAAATCAGGATGGCCTCGCTGCCCTTCTGGACGCTGCCCTGCCAGCGGAAGATTGAGCGCATACCATCGAGCACGTTGGCGCAGGCCGCGAGGCGCTCGTCAACCACTGCTTCGCCAATGCGCTCCGCTTCGGCGACATCGCCAGCCGTCACGTACACGAACAGGATTTGGGTCATGCCGGATCTCGCTGCGATTCTATTTTATTTCATAACGTTGTCGGTTATTCTTTCAGCGGGGATGCGCGAGGGGTGGGGATTGCCATGGGTGCCGTGGGCAAGCTGGCATGGCCGGCGGACGGGTTCATATTCGACTCGAAGAATCTACTTCAACCAACTGTAAAGCCGACAGAAAGGGAGGTTTCTTATCTTCGCCGTGGCTTGCAGCAACCCGGCGGCAAGCTACCGCTCTTCGATCTGGACGGCCAGGAATTTGAGCCGGCGCTGATTCGGCGTTGCGTCGAGCGCGGCTGGGCCATGCCATGGTTCAGCAATCCCCTCAAGCCCGACTGGCTGGTCTGTAAGCTCACCCCATCCGGCCGCGCCGCGGTCGAGCAGGCCCTCGCGTGAGTTTGCGGCCAAGGATTGGTCGGGGCGGCGGGATTTGAACCCACGACCCCCAGTCCCCCAGACTGATGCGCTACCAGACTGCGCTACGCCCCGACCTCGGCGGCTTGCGGCGCGAATAACTCGCCCGAAAGCGCGCGGACCATAGACCTTTGGGCCCGCGCTTTGCAACGCGGATTGCATGAACAAGATGCGTTGCTGGAACCCTATGACGTATGCAGCGTCTTGCGCAGCAGTTCGAGCGCGCTTTGAAGATCTTCGAGAACGCCTTCGATTTCGCGCCGCTTGCTGGCATCCACGCGCGCAGGCCGTGTCGGCAGGCGGTCCGTCGAGGGATGAGGACCCACGCGCGGCATCTCGGCTCTGCCCTCGCTTTCCACCAGGCGGGGCTCGGGCATTTCTGACGAACCGGAATCACGCGTCGGCACCCGTCCCCGGCTTTCCTTCAGCAGGCGCTGAACGCCCTTGATGGTATAGCCATCGTCGTACAGCAGCGAACGGATACGCCGCAGCAAATCGATGTCTTCGGGACGGTAATAGCGGCGGCCGCCACCCCGCTTCAGCGGCCGGATCTGGCTGAACTTGCTTTCCCAGAACCGCAGAACGTGCTGCGGGACATCGAGCTCGGTGGCGACCTCACTGATGGTACGGAATGCGTGGGCCGATTTCTCAAGCCGCCGTTCCGGCAAGTGCGCGCTGGCAGTGACCATTATTCACCTTCCACATCAGCGGTGGTTGGCGTCGTATTGTTTATTTTTGCTTTCAATACATTCGACGCACGAAAGACAAGGACACGCCGCGGCAGGATCGGAACCTCTTGACCCGTTTTGGGATTTCGGCCGATCCTTTGACCTTTGTCGCGCACCGTAAAGCTCCCGAAGCTGGAGATCTTGACGGTTTCGCCACGCGACAGCGCGCCGGCAATCTCGGCGAGGATGACCTCGACCAATTCAGCCGACTCGTTCCGGGATAGCCCCACCTCCTGGAACACCGCCTCGCTGAGATCAGCGCGGGTGATCGTCCGTTGATCCATCCAGCATGTCCCTTCCCCGAGCTTGGACATTAAGCTGAAACCAAAAATGCGTCAATAACAAGTAGATGGCCAATCACTTGCAGGTGCATTTCAAGCAGCACGCGGACCAGCCGAATCAAGCCATGCACAATGGTAAAATAGGAGTTAGCGAAAAAACCTTCACCATCTGATGAGGTTTGCACCCCATGTCAGGCCCCCGCCCATGGCCTCAAGCAGAACCACATGCCCTCGCCGAATGCGGCCATCGGCAACCGCAGCGTCCAGAGCCAGCGGAATCGATGCGGCAGATGTATTTGCATGACGATCTACCGTCAGCACAACCTTGTCGCTCGATAATCCAAGCTTGCGGCCCGTTCCGTCGATGATGCGTTTGTTGGCCTGGTGAGGCACCAGCCAGTCGATCGCCTCGGGCTTCAGGCCGGCCTTGTTTAGGGTTTCGCCCACCACTGCGGCGAGATTGGTCACCGCATGCTTGAAGACCTCCCGTCCCTGCATGCGCAAATAACCCGCCGTGCGCGTGGTTGACGGGCCACCGTCCACGTAGAGCAGGTCATGCTGGCGACCATCTGAATGCAGCGTGGATGCGAGGATGCCGCGATCGTCGGGCGTTCCCTGGCCATGCCCCGCCCTGAGCACGACCGCACCCGCACCATCGCCGAAAAGCACGCAGGTGCTTCGATCGTTCCAGTCGAGAATGCGCGAGAACGTCTCCGCACCAATGACCAGGGCGGTCCCGGCCATGCCATTCCTGATCATGCTGTCTGCGACGGCCAGCCCGTAGACGAAGCCCGAGCAGACGGCCTGCACGTCAAATGCCGCGCCCCGTGTCAGTCCGAGATTGGCCTGCACGGCGGTGGCCGTGGCGGGAAATGTCTGGTCCGGCGTCGAGGTGGCCAGCACGATCATGTCGATGGCTGATGCGGCCATTCCGGCGCGCTCCAGCGCCCGGGACGCCGCCCGGGTCGCCAGATGCGATGTGAATTCGCCTTCCGCGGCTATATGGCGGGTACGGATGCCGGTGCGCTGCACGATCCATTCGTCGGACGTGTCGACCTTTCGCGCCAGCTCTTCATTGGTGACAACGCGCTCGGGTAGATAGGCGCCGCAGCCCTCGACAACTGACCTGATCATCCCGCACCCGCCGCGCTGTCTGCCGCAGCGATCGGCACCTCGCCCAGCGCCTGCCGCAACCGTCCGAGATCCTCAACCACCTTGTCGCTGAAATGGTACTTCACGAGATCGACCGCGACCCCCAGCGCATAGGCGAAGCCGATTTCGTCAGTTCCGCCGTGACTTTTGACGCACACGCCGTTCAGGCCAAGAAAGACGCCGCCATTGTAGCGCCGCGGATCAACGCGTTGACCCAGCTTCTTCCAGGCGCTGCTGGCCAGAACATAGCCCAGCTTGGCAAGCGTAGAGGTGCGGAACGCCTGGCGCACGAAACCGGTATAGAGCCTGGCGGTGCCCTCGATCGCCTTCAGGGCAACATTGCCTGTAAACCCGTCCGTCACAACAACATCGACAGTACCGCCGCCGATATCGTTGCCTTCGACGAAGCCGTGGAATGCCACCGGGCTGTCCTCGACCCGCAGCATTGCCGCCGCGTCCCGCAGCGTTTCGCTGCCCTTGCCCTCCTCTGCCCCCACATTGAGCAGGCCGACGGTCGGCGTGTCGATTCCCAGCACGCTCTTGGCGAACACCGATCCCATGACGGCGAACTCGACAAGATTGTTGGCATCGCACTGAAGGTTGGCGCCGAGATCGAGCATGGCCGTCTCGCCGCGCGTGGTCGGCAGGAATGTGCACAGCGCCGGCCGGCGCACCCCCGGCAGAACACGCAGCCCCACCGTGGCGGTCGCCAGCAGAGCGCCTGTATTGCCGGCTGATACGACGCAATCCGCGTCGCCGGAAGCCACTGCCTCGATCGCCATGCCCATGCTTGATGATTTCCGCTTGCGCAGGGCCACGGTGGGCTTGTCGTCGTTGGTCACGACGTCGGGCGCGGCGATGATCTCGCAGGCCGTTTTCAGCCAGCGGGTCTTGTCGACCAGCGGCTGCAACCGCGCTACGTCGCCGAACAGCAGGAAGGTCGAGTCGGGATAGCGCTGGCGCGCGATATCGGCGCCGCGCACAACCATGTCCGGCGCCCTGTCGCCGCCCATCCCGTCAAGGGCAATGACGATTTTACCGGAGGCGGCCATTTCCCGGCGACGGTTGGGACCGCCTCCGGGGCGGTCCCGGCCTCTTACGCACTGGCCGGCTGGCTCAGTACCTCGCGCTTGCGGTAGTAGCCGCAGGCTCCGCAGACATGATGCGGGCGCGTCAACTCACCGCAATTGGCGCACTCGACGTAGGCCGAGCCCTTCAGCGCATGGTGCGAGCGCCGCATGTTACGGCGCGACTTGCTCACCTTCTTCTTGGGAACGGCCATGACACGATCTCCATTGCGGACGCCGCAGGTCCCACGCGGCGCCCCGAAAATGCGGGGGCGGGTTGTCGCAAGGGCGCCTTCCTAGCTAAAACCCGCCCGGGCGGCAAGGCCTTTGCCCAACGTATGAAACCACTTTCTCGGGGACGTCAAGGCACGCGTCGCTCCGCCGCAACATCCGGCACGCCGGCTCAGTTCTTGTTCTTTTTTCCGCGTTTTAGCTGCTCCAGCGCAGCAAAAGGGCTGCTGCGGTCCGTTGCACCGGCAGAGGCCGGCAGGATGTCGGCAAGGCTGGCGCCGGGCTTGCGTGGAAAAGGATCGATGGCAAGACCGAGCTGATCGGCCACGATCTCCCCCAGATCCAGAGAGTCGCCAGCCAGCGGTTCGGGCGCATCCGCATCGACCACCAGTTCGCCCGTGACGCGGTCCACTTCTTCCGCCCCCGCGGCGAAGCGCAAGTCGAACGGCTCGTCGATCCTCTGCTCGACCGGCTCCAACGTGACGCCACAGGCTTGCACGACGGTGGCGTGCAGTCGGCCGTCGACGCGCCACGTGCCGGCGGGCTCGGCATGCAGCGCAACACTGGCCTCCAGTTCGGACACCGCGATGATGCCGAAGCGACGGGCCAGCGCCTCGCGTTCTGATGCACTGGCCTCGATATCCAGCGATACGCCCGAAGGCGGCACGCGGTCGAGCCGCAGCCGCCGCGACAGCTCCAGATCGGGATCGCGATCAATATGCATGGGACGCCCTCACACAGTCGGCCAGGCGACGCTGCCCTGGCGCAACCGGGCAACCGGCAGCATAGCGAGCGCAGCGACGCTAGCGCGCACGTAGCCCGCCAGCCGTGCAATGGCCGTCCGCCCCGGCGCGACGGTGCCGAACACATTGCGCTGAAGCGTTTTCTCCAGAACGGCCGGATCGGCATCGTTCATGGCAGCGCGAAATGCGAGCGCGCGGCCATGCAAGCCCTCGGCCATGACCTTGATGCGCCGGCCAACCCCCAGGTCCTGGGCGCCCATTTCGCGCACGGCCGCATCCAGATGACCGAACATGCTGTCGAACAATGCCTGCGCCAGAACGTCACCCTCTGGCTCCGCGCGCACCCGATCAATCACCATCCAGGCGTGCAACGCCAGGATGTCGAAACGGCCATTAACGGTGTCAGGCACGCCAAGCTCGGCAAAGAACGCCGGATGCCGGGCCTGCGTGGCCACGGCCGCATACAGCCGCTCGGCAGCGTCACGATGCGGCGGTGGGCGACGGGGCAGCCTGAACATGGCCCTTATCCATGGCGGCAGATTCCGTACGAGTGCCGGGATTGCCGACAGGTTTGACTTGGCGGTGCGTGCTGGGCATTGTGCCCAACACCTCAGGCTGGTCTTTAGGCTCGCCCGGGGCCAGGATCAAGCCGGTGACCTTTTCCATGCGCTCCCCCCGCGTCTTTCGCCCGCTGCCCTTCTCGATCGTGTTGCTGGGGGCTCTGGCTACCGGCGCCTGCGATCCCATTGTCGACGTGCACGGCCATGTTCCGACGCCCGGCTCGATGTCGAAGCTCGAAGTCGGCACCCAGAGCCGCGAGGACGTCCTGCGGCTGCTGGGCAGTCCGTCCGCTAGGGCCAGCTTCAACGATGAGGTCTGGTACTACATTAGCCAGCGCCAGGAGTCGGTGGCGTTCCTGGAGCCCAGGATCGTCGAGCAGAAGGTCACCGCCGTCTATTTCGGAGAGAATGGCCGTATCAGAGAAATCAAGACCTTCGGCCCGGAGGATGCCAAGGATCCGGGCATGGTGTCGCGCAAGACTCCGACCGTCGGCAAGGAGCTGACTGTCTTGGAGCAGATCTTCGGCAATGTGGGCCGCTTCGCGACGCCAAAAGGGGGCAGCAGTCCTGGTCGGTCAGGGCCGTGAACCGCACGTGAAAATTTGCATTGAAGTGTTGACTTATCAGTTCAATTCTCTTAATCTTCTCACGTTAGATTAACACTTCGTTCTATTCGCACTATCGGAAGCGGCCGATAAGGAACCGTCGGCAACTTCCCGGCTGGTCGGCACATCCTCCATTTCGGTTCCGAAGAGATAGTTCATGTCCATCTTTCGCAAGCTTCTCAAGGACGACTCTGGCGCTACGGCAATCGAGTATGGCCTGATCGCCGCCCTGATCTCTGTGGCAGCCATCGCCGCCTTCAGTGCCGTGGGTTCCGGCATCATCAATACGCTGAATACCATCAAGAACAACATGGACTAGGTCACGCGGTGCGGACGTCGCGCAGCACCTGTGACGCCCGACCTTGAAGATGCCAGCTCAAAGATCCGGGAGCCGGGATCGCAACATATGTCCTGACCGTCGGAGATGGACGTGCGGACGAATGCTGTCATTGTGACTGACGACGATCCTGGTCGGGCGCTCGGCACTGTGAAGTGGCTCAGGGAGTCAGGCATCCCTGCCTACACGTCGGCCAGCGACTTCCCCGGTAAACGCATCGAGCAGGCGATCAGCGAACTGAAACCTGGCATTGTTCTTTGCGGCAGTGAGTCCACTGGCAACGCGCTGTTCGACCTTCTGCGGGTCATGCCGGCGCCGCCCATGATGATCCTGCTGCGTGAGAGCAAACCGGCGCATGAGGGCGTGAGACACGTGGCGGGAGTGATTGTGGTTTCGATTCGCCGGCCGGTGCCGTTGCCAGCCCTTTGTGCCTTCATCCGCACAGCGCTTGCCGCGATGGCGCGGCTCTCCGATGCGGAACGACCCCTCCCCGCACTTCCCGGGGACGTAGCCCGCGCTGGCTATCCGGGCGAAGGGCAGATCACCGCCAGATAGCGCAAGGGCCCCGGCAGTCCTCCTGCCGGGGCCCTTCCTGGTCGTGAGGCGGTTGTGGCCTACTGATGCGCCAGGATGGCAAGCAGCAGCAGGGCCACGATGTTGGTGATCTTGATCATCGGATTCACCGCCGGTCCGGCCGTGTCCTTGTACGGATCGCCAACCGTATCACCCGTCACCGCGGCCTTGTGGGCGTCCGAACCCTTGCCGCCGTGGTGTCCGTCCTCGATGTACTTCTTGGCGTTGTCCCAGGCGCCGCCGCCGGCCGTCATGGAAATCGCGACGAACAAGCCCGTCACGATGACGCCCAGCAGCATGGCGCCGACGGCTGCAAACGCATCCGCCCGGGAAGCGATGGCCGCCACCACGAAGTAAAGGACGATCGGCGAGAGCACCGGCAGCAGCGACGGGATGATCATCTCCTTGATCGCCGCCTTGGTCAGCATGTCGACCGCCTTGCCGTATTCCGGCTTGGCCTTGCCCTCCATGATCCCGGGGATCTCTTTGAACTGGCGGCGCACCTCGATCACCACCGAGCCCGCCGCACGGCCGACAGCGGTCATGCCCATGGCGCCGAAGAGATAGGGCAGCAGGCCTCCCAGAAGCAGGCCGACGACCACGTAAGGGCTCTTCAGCGAGAACTCGATCGCCTGCACGCCCAGCTTGCCCTGGGCGATGAAGTACTCGAGATCCGAGGTGTAGGCGGCGAACAGGACCAGCGCGCCCAGACCTGCCGAGCCGATGGCATAGCCCTTGGTGACGGCCTTGGTGGTGTTGCCCACCGCGTCGAGGGCATCCGTGTTCTTGCGCACCTCCTTGGGCAGGCCCGACATCTCGGCGATGCCGCCGGCATTGTCGGTGACAGGACCATACGCGTCGAGCGCTACGATCATGCCAGCCAGCGCCAGCATGGCGGTGACGGCGATGGCAATCCCGAACAGACCGGCCAGGAGATAGCAGACCACGATGCCGGCGCAGATCACCAGTGCCGGCAGTGCCGTGGCTTCCATTGAGATCGCGAGGCCCTGGATCACGTTCGTGCCGTGACCGGTGATCGAGGACTGCGCGATCGACTTCACGGGCCGGTAGTTCGTGCCCGTGTAGTACTCCGTGATCCAGACGATGAGCCCGGTGACGATCAGGCCCACCAGTGCGCAATAGAACAGCGTCAACCCAGTGAAGGTGGCGGCGCCCACCGTCATCTGGGTGTCCATGCCGACGACAAAGGCGGTGACAGGCCAGAAGCCGATCGCCGAGAGTACGGCAGCCGCGATGAGGCCCTTGTACATGGCCCACATGATGCCGTTGTCGGCACCCAGCCTTACGAAATAGGTGCCGATGATCGACGTGATGATGCACACCCCGCCAATGGCCAGCGGATAGAGCATCAGGCTGGAGGTCAGTGCAGCGTTGCCGGCAAAGAAGATCGACGCCAGCACCATGGTTGCCACCATGGTCACGGCATAGGTCTCGAACAGGTCGGCGGCCATGCCGGCGCAGTCGCCGACATTGTCACCGACATTGTCGGCGATGACGGCGGGGTTGCGGGGGTCGTCTTCCGGGATGCCGGCCTCGACCTTGCCCACCAGATCGGCGCCCACGTCGGCGCCCTTGGTGAAGATGCCGCCGCCAAGCCGCGCAAAGATCGAAATCAGCGAGGCACCGAAGCCCAGGGCTACGAGCGAATCGACCAGCGTGCGGCTGTCGACCTGCAGGCCCAGCAGAATGACGTAGTAGACAGCCACGCCCAGCAGCGCCAGCCCGGCCACCAGCATGCCGGTGATGGCGCCGGCCTTGAACGAGAGGTCAAGCCCTTCGGCCAGGCTCTTCTGCGCGGCGACGGCGGTGCGCACATTGGCCCGCACCGAGACGTTCATGCCGATGAAGCCGGCAGCGCCCGACAGCACCGCCCCGATCAGAAAGCCGATCGCGGCATAGATGCCCAGCAGCAGACCGAGCACGATCAGCACGACCACCCCCACGACGGCGATGGTGGTGTACTGGCGCTTCAAATAGGCGCCGGCTCCTTCCTGTACAGCCTGCGCGATTTCCTGCATGCGGGGCGTCCCGGCGTCCTTGGCCAGCACCGCGCGTCCCGTAACGAGGCCATAGAGGACGGCGATTATGCCGCACCCGATGACGGCCCAGAGTATGGTGGACATCAGTCTTTCCCGTGCTTCTTCAAGCTTTTAGTCAGTGGATCGCGGGGGACCCCAACGATCGCCCGGCGCGCTTCCGGAGCGGCTGGGGCCGATCTGTCGGACTCCCCCGGGCGCAAGGCGCGCGGAACATGCCAGAAGCCCCCGGGGCATGCAACAGCGGCAAGTCGCAGCGAATCGCGATTTCCCGCGCGTTTTCAATGGTCTGCAAGCTGCTCTCGTCGGGCGCCGAACCGCACAGCGAGCCGTCAGGCGGCGACCGACGGGCCGGATCTCAGTCGCAGCCACAGTACCGCCAGCAGCGCCATGCCGACCAGGGGCAGCGACAAGTAATTCAGCGCGTTCCAGCCCCAGGCCTGCTGCAGGATGCCGGCCAGCAGGCTCGACGTCGCCGTCGTCCCGAAGATCAGGAAATCGTTCAGCGCCTGCGCGCGGCCCCGTTCCGATGCCCGGTATGCCGTCGTCACCAGCGTGGTGGCGCCGATGAACAGGAAATTCCAGCCGACGCCCACGAGCAGCATGCCCAGGCGGAAGTTCCAGACGTCAATGCCGGCGATATCGACCACGACCGACGCGACCAGGATGACGATACCGAGCAGCATGATGTTGAGAAGACCGAACCGTACGATCAGATGGCCGGTGAAGAAGGCCGGCACGAACATCCCCATGACGTGCCAGAAGATCGTGACCGGCGCCTCGCGCCCATCGATACCGCAGGCGACGATCGCAAGCGGCGCGGCCGTCATCAGGAAAGACATGACGCCAAATGACACCATGCCCGCCAGTACGGCGACGACATAGACAGGCTGGAGCGCGATTTCTGCCAGCGAACGCTGAGGCCCGGTAACCTGCTCGGCCTTCACGGGCGGAAACTCGATCAACCGCAGGACGCAGAATGCCGCCGCATGCAGCATGACCAGGGCCATATACGTGGCGAGAAACTGGTGCGGCAGCAGATCCGGCGTAAGGCGGGCAATCAGCGGTCCCAGAAACCCGGCAGCGATGCCGCTTGCCATGACATACGAAATCGCCTTGGCGCGGTCTTGCGGCGGTGCGAGCTCCGTTGCGGCGAAGCGGTAGAGTTGCATGTTGGCGACAGCGAAGCCCATGAACACCCCGCCGAGGCACAGCAGCGGAAAGCTACCCAGCCAGATCGCGAGGCTGCACATCCCGCCACCGGCCATGCCACCGACGGCGCCCAGCCCGAAGCCAAACGCACGCCCAAGGCGCTGGCCCATGAGGGCGGCGGGAAACACCGACAGCATGACCCCCAGGTGCTGCAGCGTTACCGGCAGTGTCGTCCAGTAGAAGTCCCTGCCCTCCAGCGTCTGCGCCGCCAGGGCCGTAGTGGCAATGATCAGCACGTTGCCGCTCTGTGCCAGGGCCTGGCACACCGCGAGAAGGAAAACGTTTCGGACGACGCGGGCGCCGGACCCGGCAGCCACCTTTTCAGGGAACGGACTCATGCGGCGCGCGACAATAGAGAGCGCGCGGCCCGCCGCAAGGGCAGTCTAAGGGGGTCCGCTATGCACCCGGGATTACGAAGCCTATGACGCCGACTGCCGGTCAGAGGCGGCATAGGCGAGAGGCACGGCAGCCTGCGGCGAGAGGACCCGGAAGGTGAAGCTCTCTTCGATGTAGAAGCGCACCTGCGTCGCGTCATGGTCGAGGTAGCCGACGGAGAAATCCTGGCCTACCGTCAGTTCGAAATCCCCACCGCGAGTAGACATCACAAGGCCGCCATCCAGGCCCGGTGCCCATACCAGCGGCCCGTCAACCAGCTTGCGCACATGCTCGAGCACCGGATATCCGCCCTTCGTGCTCTCCGTCAGATCATTGTAGTGACGTTCGCCCAGCACCATGGCGTAAGGCCCGCTGACGCCGGCGTTGCGCAGCCGGTTGAGTGCCGTCGCGACCATGACCGGGTAAGTCTCATAGTCATCACTGAGCGCCACGGCGGCTTTCTCGTTGGCCCGGCAGATGCCCTCGATTCCGCCGGCCGCATAACCGTGGAAGATGGCGCGGTCCTCGGCGATGGCAATGTTCCGGGCCGCCTCGATGACGGGGTCGGTATCCATGTCCCGGGCCCCGCGCTCGATCGCATCAAGCTCGGCGCGGCTCAGCTCAAAGATGGTGCGCAGCTCGATCAGCGGCTGCACCGCGCGCATGGTTGCCTCAACACCTTCGGCCGGACGCTCCAGGGGCCGCGTCCTTCCTGTGCCGACGGCAGCCGCCGCCCAACCCTGTGGCCCGATAAAGTCAACCAGGCGGCGCGCCGCCAGGATGATCATCAGAGTGCGCCTGGCTTCGTTGTCGATCTCTTGCCACGCAGCGGCTGAAATCGGCGCAAGTTCGCGCAGCAGGTGGTTCATCGCCCCACTCCCTCGCCGGCACGCAGGCTGCCGATTCCCAGGCTGCCGTCACTGGCCGTCGGTGCCGCCAGCTCATCTGTCTGGCCATGCTCGCCCGCCGCCATGGCCTCCCGGGCGCCGATCGGACCTTCCGAAAAGAGATAGGTGCGAAGATGATCCGCGAAGGTGGCATCACGCCGCCGCAGCCATTCCAGCGTCATGGCCGCGTGCTCCTTCTCCTCGTCGCGGTTGTGCATGAGGATCGCCTTCAATTCGGGATCGGCTGTCGCCCGGACCCGCTGATCATACCAATCGACAGCCTCCAGTTCCTCCATCAGCGATACGACGGCACGGTGGTGATCCAATCCATCCGGTCCAAGTGCCTTGGCATCCTCGTGCAGTGTTTCACTGGACATCGCTTCCTCTCCCGAAAGGGCCCGATCGCTGCAACGCAGCAAGGCGAATAGCAGTTCCCTGCATCACCGGCACATCTTTTCTTGCAGGCAGCGCCACCCTACATTTTATCAAGGGACGTGGCGGTTCCCAGGGTGCAGGACGCATCCGCCGAAGAAGCGCGGAGGGCCCACTGATCCATCATCGCAGGCATTCTTCCGTTCGCTCCGTGTGCCGCTCGCGGATACTTGCGGTCGCATCGCTTGTCCTGTTGCTGTTTGGCGCAGGCGTTGTCGCTTCATCGATTGCTGCGTCTCCGGAGCGGTCAGGTCTTGTACTGTCAGTCGACGGTGCCATCGGACCCGCAACTTCCGACTACATTTCCCGCGGATTGTCTGCCGCGCACCGTCGCGGCGCCGCCGTAGTCGTGCTGCGTGTCGATACGCCGGGCGGACTGGACACGTCGATGCGCGAGATCATCCGCGCCATCCTGGCCTCGCCGGTGCCGGTCCTGATGTACGTCAGCCCCAGCGGGGCGCGTGCTGCCAGCGCCGGCACCTTCATGATGTACGCCAGCCATATTGCTGCGATGGCGCCGGGCACGAACCTTGGGGCAGCAACCCCGGTTTCTATCGGCGGCGGCTTTCCCATGCCAGGACAGGAGGACGGACGGCGGAACAAGAAAGGCGAAGACGAAAAGGGAGACGAAAAGAACAAGCCGGCCAAGCCGCAGGGCGGTGCAATGGAGGCCAAGGTCCTGAACGACGCGATCGCCTATATCCGTTCACTTGCCGATTTGCGCGAGCGCAATGCGGACTGGGCCGAGAAAGCCGTACGCGAGGGTGTAAGCCTCGCGGCCCGCGATGCTCTGGAGCAGGAGGTGATCGATATCATCGCGCGCGACGTGAAAGACCTTCTGGCACAGGCACACGGCCGCACCGTCATGCTCGCCAGCGGCAGGATCACGCTCGATACCCAAGAGCTGGCTGTTGAACAGCTCGATCCCGACTGGCGAACCCGCTTCCTCGCTGCCATCACCAATCCGAACGTTGCCCTCATTCTCATGATGATCGGCATCTACGGCCTCATCTTCGAGTTCATGAATCCCGGCTCCCTCTATCCGGGTACGATCGGCGCGATCTCGCTCCTGGTCGGGCTCTATGCGCTGGCGGCACTGCCGGTGAATTTCGCCGGTCTGGCGCTGATCGTTCTGGGCATCGGATTGATGGTCGCCGAAGCCTTCACACCCTCGGTAGGCGCACTGGGCATTGGCGGGACTATCGCCTTCGTAATCGGCGCGACGATCCTGATCGACACCGACGTTCCGGAGTTCGAGCTGACCTGGCCGGTGATTGGTGGCATCGCGGTCACAGGTCTTGCATTCACGCTGGTGGTCGGCAGGCTGGCCGTGGGTTCCTATCGCCGGCAGGTGGTTACGGGACGCGAACAGATGATTGGCGATCATGGCCAGGTCCTGGAATGGCAGGGCGGAACCGGCCACGTACTCGTACACGGCGAACGCTGGAAGGCAGTATCGGACGCGGCGCTGGCACCTGGGCAGCAAGTCCGTGTTACGGCGCTTGACGGCCTCACCCTGAAGGTCGAACCGGCAACTGCCGGGAAGACATAGCGGGAGCAGTGCCAATGCCCATGCTGAACGAACTTGCATTCTATCTCCCCATCCTCGTCATCGTTGTCGGCTTCCTTGCCGCCGCCCTCAAGATATTGCGGGAATACGAACGCGGCGTGGTCTTCACGCTCGGGCGCTTCACAGGCGTGAAAGGGCCGGGCCTTATCATCCTGATCCCCATCGTCCAGCAGATGGTGCGCACCGATCTGCGCACCGTCGTGCTCGACGTGCCGAGCCAGGACGTCATTTCGCGCGACAACGTGTCGGTCAAGGTCAACGCCGTGATCTATTTCCGCATCGTCGAGCCCGACAAGGCGATCATCCAGGTCGAGAACTTCATGCAGGCGACCGGCCAGCTTGCGCAGACCACGCTCCGATCGGTGCTGGGCAAGCACGACCTCGACGAAATGCTGGCCGAGCGCGACAAGCTGAACAACGACATTCAGGAGATTCTCGATGCGCAGACGGATGCGTGGGGCATCAAGGTCGCCAATGTCGAGATCAAGCACGTCGACATCAACGAAAGCATGGTGCGCATGATCGCGCGCCAGGCCGAAGCCGAACGGGAGCGGCGGGCCAAGGTGATTCATGCCGAAGGCGAACAGCAGGCGGCCGAAAAGCTGCTGGAAGCGGCGCGTACGCTGAGCGCACAGCCCGAAGCCATGCAGTTGCGCTATCTCGGTACCCTCACCAGCATCGCCGGACCGCAGAGCTCGACGATCGTCTTCCCGTTCCCGATGGACATCGGCCGCTTCTTGGGCAGCCTCGAGAAAAAGCCGGCGGAATAGGCTTCTAGCGATGGCGGTAGCCTGGGCGGTTCAATGCCAGGGGCGTGCCGTCCTTGCGGACGATGACGCCGTCGCCCTGCTCGACCTTGCCGATTTCGGTGACGGGTACGCCCGTCGATGAGGCAATCGTGGCTATCTCTCCCCGCCGCTCTGCCGGCGCGGTGAAGAGCAGCTCGTAGTCGTCCCCGCCCGTCAGGACCGTTTCGAGCAGCGCCGGCTTGCGTGCCGTTACCGCGGCAGCCGCCGCAGAGAGCGGCACTCGCTCGGTGTCGATCACCGCCTGCACGGTCGAACGCGCAGCGATGTGGCCCAAATCACCGGCAAGGCCGTCAGATATGTCCATGCAAGCGCTCGCCACGCCTCGCAACCCCATCCCAAGCGCAAGCCGCGGTTGCGGCAGCAGATAGCGGTCCACGAGGAAGGCCCGCCCTGCGACGTCGGCCTCGCGCAGGCGGCCGGTATCGGCGAGAAGGCCGAGCGCACCGTCGCCGATGGTACCGCTGACGAAGACGAGGTCACCGGGTTGCGCCCCGCCACGCCCAAGCACCGAATCCGGCGGCGCTCCGCCCAGGACCGTTATGGAGATCGTAAGCGCCCCGGGCGTCGAGGCCGTGTCTCCGCCGCACAGCGCGATCCCGTACGTCATCTGGTCGGCAGCCAGACCGGCGCAGAACGCCTCGAGCCAGGCGTCGTCTATGTGGTCCGGCAGAACGAGCGCCATCTGGTAGGCGACGGGTCGTGCGCCGGCGGCCGCCAGATCGGAGAGATTGACCCGCAGTGCCTTCTGCGCGACGCGCCCTGGGGGATGATTTGGCAGGAAATGCACGCCGCACACCAGGGCGTCGGTCTTGACGACGAGTTCCTCGCCCGGAGGCAGCGGCACGCGCGCCGTATCGTCGCCAAGCTCGAATGCACCCGGAAACGACGCCGCCAGCGGCCGCAGGAGCCTCGCGATGAACTCAAACTCCCCAAGGCGTCCGGCAGCCGCCATGGGCACACTCAGTGGCCCTTCGGGACGGATCCGTCTGACGCGGCGTCGCGGCTGGCGAACTCCTCGGGACGCAAGCCGCGGCCCACCCGGTCGAGCACGGACGTCACAAAGCCGGGCTCGTTGCCCTGGTAGAACTGGCCGGCGACACGGGCGTACTCCGAGAGCACCACGGGTGCAGGCACGTCGCGCCGCGATTTCATCTCGTGCACAGCCGTCACCAGCACGGCGCGCATCAACCGGTCCATCCGCCCGAGCGTCCAGTCGCTTGCCAGTGCACCTTCCACCAGCCCAAACAGTGCCGCCTGATCGGTTTCGACTCCGCGTACAAGCGACGAGAAGAAGGCGCGATCCGCCTCGGCGGGCATGCCGGCGTCATCCTGCTCGCCACTGCGGAACCGGAGGAACTGGTCGACCACGTCGGACGCCTTGTCCTCACCCTGGAGCATCTGGAACACTGCCTGGACAGCCGCCAGCCGCGCCATGCTGCGCGCGCTTGTACCTGCTGCCGGACCAGGTGAGGGGCGCGCGGCGGCCATCACATTGCCACGCGCAGACTATGGCGCAGCGCCATCATGGAGAGGGCGGCATACGCGGCATCGGCACCCTTGTCCCCCTCGCTGCGGCGGGCCCGCGCCCAGGCCTGGTCCTCATTGTCGACGGTGAGAATGCCGTAGCCGATCGCCAGGCGCCGCTGCACCGAAAGGTCCATGATCCCCCGGGCGCTCTCGCCGCACACATAATCATAGTGCGTGGTCTCGCCGCGGATCACACAGCCCAGCGCAATGAAGCCGTGGAAACGGCCGCTGTCGGCCGCAATGGCGATCGCACCGGGGATCTCGAAGGCACCCGGCACCGCAAGCCGGTCCCCTCGCACCTTGTGGCGCGCCAGCTCCGCCAGCGCACCGGCCGCCAGCTCATCCGCCAGCGCCTCGTAAAAGCGCGCCTCGACGATCAGCACGCGCGCGCCAGCAGGCAGCGGCGAGACGATGGGCCGCGCGGTGCGCTGTGCTTCCGCCATGGCCCTACGGCTCCGTACCGCCGGTGGTTGCGATCGGCCGCTGTCCCACGATGCGCAGCGCAAAACCGCCAACTCCGACCAGGTTCTTCTTGGTGTTGGTCAGCAGGATCATCTCCTTCACGCCAAGGTCGATCAGGATCTGGGCACCAACGCCGTAATCGCGCAACTCGCCGGTCGGAGTCTCGACCTGCTGGCCGGCATGGCGTCTGCTCAGCGCCATCTGCACGTTCAGCGGCTCGCGAATCAGCACCAGCACGCCGCGGCCTTCGGCTGCGATCAACCGCATCGCGCTTTCAATTTCGCCACCACGGCCGGGCAACTTTTCGCCCAGCGAGTCGGTGAACAGGTTCATGGCGTGTACCCGCACCAGCACAGGGGCGCCACTCGCAACGTCCCCCTTCACCAGCGCTACGTGTTGCGCTTTGGTTGCCTTGTTCATATAGACGATGGTGCGAAATTCGCCGCCATAGCGCGTGTCGATCGTGGTTTCACTCAGACGCCGCACGATGGAGTCGTACTTGCGCCGGTAGGCGATCAGATCGGCGATGGTGCCTATCTTCAGGCCGTGCATCTGGGCGAAGCGGATGAGATCGTCGCGGCGCGCCATGGTGCCGTCGTCGTTCATGATCTCGCAGATCACCCCCGCCGGTTGCAGCCCCGCCAGGCGCGCCAGATCGACGGCCGCCTCGGTGTGCCCTGTACGCTCCAGCACGCCGCCCTCCCGCGCCATCAGCGGGAACACGTGCCCGGGCGAAACGATGTCCTGCGGCCCGCAGCTTGGGTCGATGGCTACCGATATGGTGCGGGCACGGTCGGCAGCGGAAATTCCGGTGGTCACACCCTCGCGCGCCTCGATCGAGACCGTGAACGCCGTGTTGTGGCGGCTGGCGTTGTCGCGTGCCATCAAGGGCAGACCGAGCTGCTCGCAACGCTCCCTGGTCATGGCGAGGCAGATCAGGCCGCGGCCATACCGCGCCATGAAGTTGATCGCTTCGGGCGTCGCCATCTGGGCGGGAATGACAAGGTCGCCCTCGTTCTCCCGATCCTCATCATCGACCAGGACGAACATGCGGCCGCGCCGGGCTTCCTCGATGAGCTCCTCCGCCGGCGCCTTCATCTCCTGGAATGTCACGCGCCAGGGTTCCCGCTCCACGACACTCATCACCGCGTCCTTTCCAGCAGCCGTGCAACGTAGCGCGCGAGCATGTCCGCCTCAAGATTGACCGGATCGCCGGGCCGGGCGATTCCGAGCGTCGTCTGCGCCTGGGTATGGGGAATGATGTTGACTCCGAACCGGTCATCTTCGACCTCGTTGACGGTGAGTGACACGCCGTCAATCGCTACGGAGCCCTTGGGCGCAATGTAGCTGGCCAGGTGCTCCGGCGCCTCAAATACGAAACGAATGCTGCCCCCTTCGGGTGTCATCGAGACGATCCGTCCGACACCATCGACATGGCCATAGACGAGATGGCCGCCTAGCTCGTCGCCCAGCTTCAGCGACCGCTCCAGGTTGATACGCTTGCCGGTTTGCCACTGGCCGAGCGTGGTCTTCGACAGCGTCTCGCCGGAAACATCGACAGTGAACCAGCCGCGTCCGTCCGCCTGTCCCTTGCCGGTCACCGTCAGGCAGCATCCCGAGCAGCAGATCGAGGCCCCCAGCGGGACAGTAGCCATGTCGTAGGCGGTGGCGATGGTGAACTTCAGGTCGCCCAAGGCATTGCCCGGCATGACCCCCGTAACCTCGCCGGTGTCGGTAACGATTCCGGTAAACATGGCGGGGAACCTAGGCGCGCCGAGCCCAGGTTTCCAGCACGTCCTCACCGGTTTCGCCCAGCGACAGCCGGGAAAAGCGATGGGCCTCGACCAACCGTTCTATACCGCAGGCCGCGACCGATGGTACGCCGTCACCGCCGATCACCACGCCGGCCCGGAAAACCGCCAGCCGGTCTACCAGGCCGGCCGCTAGCAGCGCGGCTGCCAGCGTACCGCCTCCCTCCACCAGGATCCGCGTTAATCCACGCGCGCCCAAGGCCTGGAGCATCGCGACGGGCTCGATGCGGCCATCCACCCCGCGCGGCAAGCGGTGCACGCCCACGCCTGCCGCTTCAAGCACAGCAGTGCGTTCAACGGGTACATTCTCCGCACATATCAGCCAGGTCGGCACCGATCGCGCCGTGCGAACCATAGCTGCCGTGACCGGCAATCTCGCCTCGCTGTCGGCGACCAGCCGGACTGGCGAGCGCGCCGCCAGCCCCGGCAACCGGCAGGTTAACAGAGGATCGTCCGCGATCGCCGTGCCGATTCCGACAAGAACAGCGTCGTGGGATGACCTCAGCAGATGCCCGCGTGCACGGGCCGCCTCGCCTGTGATCCATTTGCTGTCGCCGGCCGCGGTGGCGATACGCCCGTCGAGCGACGTCGCGAGCTTCAGCGTCACCATCGGCCGGCCGCTGTGTACCCGGCAAAAGAAGCCGGCGTTAATCTCGTCCGCTTCTGCCTTGCCCACACCTTCCAGGACTTCAATGCCGGCCTGCCGCAGCATGGCAAGGCCGCCACCGGACACGCGCGGATCGGGATCGCCGGTGGCTACCACGCAGCGGGTGATGCCCGCTGACACAAGCGCCTCGGCGCAGGGCGGCGTCAGACCGTGATGCGCGCAGGGTTCGAGGGTCACATAGGTAGTAGCGCCCCGCACATCGACACCCAGCGTACGCGCTGCCTCCAGCGCCGCCGCCTCGGCGTGCGGCCGTCCGCCCGAAAATGTGCGTCCACGTGCCAGTACGATCTCGTCCTTCACGAGAACGCAGCCAACGGTCGGATTGGGCCAGGTCTCGCCCATCCCGCGGCGCGCCAGTGCCAGCGCGCCAGCCATCCAGCCGGCATCCGACCGCATTGCGGTCAGAATGCTATCCGCCATTCGTCCTTCGCCAATTCGCAAAGGGGCACATGATGGAGATGTTCGCCCCCACGATCATTCGCGTACGACCTCGCTGAGATCGCTGACGAAATTCTCGAAGTCCTTGGCCTCGCGGAAATTCTTGTAGACCGAGGCGAACCGCACGTAGGCAACCGGATCGAGTGCGCGCAATGCGTCCATCACCAGTTCGCCGATCTGGGTCGAGGGAATCTCGCTTTCGCCCGAGCTCTCCAGCCGGCGCACGATGCCGTTGACGACGCGCTCGATGCGTTCGGGATCTACGGGACGTTTGCGGCAGGCGATGGTGATGGAGCGGGCCAGCTTGTCGCGGTCGAACTGAACCCGCTGGCCATTCTTCTTCACGACCGTCAGCTCGCGAAGCTGAACCCGCTCGAAGGTCGTGAACCGCGAGCCGCAGGACGGGCAATACCGCCGCCGGCGGATGGCAGAATTGTCCTCGGTCGGCCGTGAATCCTTTACCTGCGTATCATCGTGGCCGCAAAACGGACACCGCATGAACCACCCCCTTGTCTCGTTCAGCGGCCTCTCGCGCGACCGCGTTCCTGCCTAGCGATAGATCGGAAACCGCCGGCACAGCTCCAGCGCCTTCGCCCGTACCTGCTCCTCGACCAGTCGGTTGCCCTCGGCACTGTTGCTCGACAAGCCATCCAGCACGTCGGCAATGAGATGGCCGACCTGGCGGAACTCGGCCGGACCGAAGCCGCGTGTGGTGCCGGCCGGCGTGCCGATGCGGATGCCGGACGTCACGGCAGGCTTCTCCGGATCGTTGGGAATGCCGTTCTTGTTGACGGTGAGACCGGCGCGGTCGAGGGCCTTCTCGGCCACGGTACCAGTCGTGCGCTTGGGCCGCAGATCGACCAGCATCAAATGGCTGTCGGTGCCGCCGGACACGATGGCCAGCCCGCGCTCGATCAGGGTCGCGGCCAGCACCCGCGCATTCTCGACGACCTGCCGGGCATAGGCATGGAACTCGGGGGCCAGCGCCTCGCCGAAAGCCACCGCCTTGGCGGCGATCACGTGCATCAGCGGACCGCCCTGCAGGCCGGGAAATACAGCCGAGTTGATCTTCTTCCCGATCTCCGCGTCGTTGGACAGGATCAGGCCGCCACGCGGACCGCGCAGCGTCTTGTGAGTGGTGGTGGTCACCACATGCGCATGCGGCAGCGGGCTGGGATAGACGCCGGCAGCGACCAGCCCCGCATAGTGGGCCATGTCAACCATGAAGATGGCTCCCACCTCGTCCGCTATCCTGCGGAACCGCGCGAAGTCGATCTGACGGGAGTAAGCCGAGGCACCCGCGACAATGATCCTGGGCTTGTGCTCGCGCGCCTGGCGTTCCATCTGCTCGTAGTCGATCAGGTGCGTGTCCGGCTTGACGCCATAGGACACCACCTTGAACCACTTGCCCGACTGGTTGACGGGCGAGCCGTGCGTGAGGTGTCCACCCTCGTTCAGCGACATGCCCAGAAACGTGTCGCCGGGCTTCATCAGGGCAAAGAATACTGCCTGGTTGGCCTGCGCTCCGGAGTGCGGCTGGACGTTGGCGAAGCCGCAGTCGAACAGCTTGCAGGCGCGCGATATCGCCAGCGCTTCCGCCTTGTCGACTTCTTCGCAGCCGCCGTAGTAGCGCCGGCCCGGATACCCTTCGGCATACTTGTTGGTGAGAACGGAGCCCTGCGCCTCCAGCACCGCACGGGAGACGATGTTCTCGGAGGCGATGAGCTCGATCCAGTCCTTCTGCCGCTGCAGCTCTCCGTCAATCACATGCTTCAGTTCCGGATCGGCCTCGGCCAGCGGCGCGCTAAAGAAGCCGGAGGGAACGACAGGGGCGTGGGCAGCGGTAGCAGTCATGAGGGATCCGGATGTCGGAGAGATCAGCAGGCGGAGAGCTTGGCCACGCGAGGCGCGTGACGGCCGCCTTCGAAAGGCGTTTCCAGAAAGACGCGCAGGCAGTCCCGGGCGACCTCGGGGCCGACCAACCGGGCGCCCAGCGCCATCACGTTGGCATCGTTGTGCTGGCGCGCCAGACGGGCCGAGGTGGCATCATGGACGACAGCGGCCCGCACCGCCGGTTCGCGGTTGGCGGCCATGGCAATGCCGATCCCGGTACCACAGACCAGGACACCCCGTTCCGCCTGTCCGTCCCGGATAGCCCGGGCCAGAGCCTTGCCGAAATCGGGGTAGTCGACCGATGTTGTCGATGCGGTCCCGAGATCGACAATCGTGTGGCCGGCCCCCTGTAGCTCGTTCTTCAGGAGCTCCTTGAGATCAAATCCGGCGTGATCGGAGGCAATGGCTATGGTTTGGGCCGACATCGGCTGGCAGACCCAACATCTGTTGGCGGGGCGGGCACCGATACCATATCTCGACAGCGCGCGCCAATCTTGCACAAGGCGTGGGCTCTCGACTTAAGAAAGCCCAATAACCATCTGATATACAAACAAATCGACCCGGCGGGCTGTGCCGCCGGGCCGAATGGTTTGCCTGAGGTCAGAGGTTACTTCATCGCCGGAAACGACTTGCCGTCCTTCCAGACGTAGATGTCGTAAACGGGGTTCTTGATGTCACCCTTCTCGTCGAATTCCAGCGGCCCGACCGCCGAGTCGAACTTCGTGGAGCGGAGCGCCGCCGCAACTGCTGCTGCATCGGTGGACTTGGCCTTGTTGGCCGCCTCGGCCCAAACCTTGATCGCAGCATAACTGAAGAGCGTGTAGCCCTCCGGGTTGTAGTTCTGGGCCTTGAACTTCTGGACCAGAGCCGCGTTCTTCGGGTCGGTTTCCGGCTTGGGCGGGAACGACATCAGCACACCGTTGGTGGCGCTGCCGCCGAGCTGGGCAAATTCCGCGGTTTCCAGTGAATCGAAGCCGATCAACTGCGCGCCCAGCCCCTGCTCCCGGGACTGCTTGATGATCAGTGCGCCCGCAGTGTGGTAGCCACCCAGCACAATGATGTCGATCTTCGCCTGCTTCATCTTGTTGATGAGGGCGGTGAAGTCCTTGTCGCTGTCAGTATAGGCCTCGTACATCGCCTCCTTCATGCCGCCCTTGTTGAGGGCCTTCTTGGTTTCGTCCGCCACCCCTTTTCCATAGGCGGACTTGTCGTGAAGGATGGCCACCCGTTTGCCCTTGTGATGCTTCAGAATGTAATTGCCGACCGTCACGCCCTGCACGTCATCACGGCCGCAGGTACGGAACACCGTCTTGTTTCCCTTGGCGAAGTTGTCGTCCGTGAACTTCGGATTGGTCGAGGCCGGCGAGATCTGCAGGACCTTGGCCTCGTGATAGATTCCCGACGCGGGAATCGACGAGCCGGAGCAGAAGTGCCCGGCAACGAAGACCACCTTGTCCGACACCATCTTGTTGGCGACCGCCGTGGCCTGCTTGGGATCGCAGGCATCGTCGCCAATCAGCAGTTCCAGCTTCTTGCCGTTCACGCCCCCTGCGGCGTTGATCTCGGCCACTGCCATCTCGGCACCGCGCTTGAGCTGCTCGCCGAAGGCCGCGTACTGGCCGGTCATCGGCCCGGCGGAACCGATCTTGATCTGCGCCCACGCAGAACCGGCTCCCAGCGCCAGCACCAGGGCCGTCGCGGTGCCCACCGACACGACGAGTTTTCTCATGAATTCTTCTCCCTCTTCGTGCTGCTTGCGGGAACACTGCCCGCTTTCCGCTCCGAATGGAGCGACTGCTCAAAGCCTATCCCGGCGCATCGTTGCCGCCAAGGGACGGCGTCAGGGCCGCTGCTGTTTTTCGCGCCAGGCGAAGAGGCCCACCGGTTCATAGAGCCATGGATACTGGGTCACCATCATCCGGGCGCGGGTGATTCGCCAGGCGAACAGCCCGATGGCGCTGAGCGCCGCGGCAGACAGCAGAAACCCGCCGATGGACAGAAGCTCGCCATCCGCCAAGGCGTAGTCGATGAAGCGCTCGGCGGCGGCCAGCAGGCAACAGTAGAAGACGACCTGCCGGGCCGGCTGCCAGCGCGACGCAACACCGTGGCCCGTCGCGAACGCCGTCCAGCCAAAAACCACAAAGGTCAGCATGAGGAACGTACCCAGCGTGTTGCCTAGTATCGCTTCCATGGCTCCTCGCAGCGCCCGCGCGACGACTAGTGGGCGCCGCCCTCCAGATACGCGGCGCGAACCTCAGGATTGGCCAACAGCTCGCCGCCGCTGCCGGTGAGCTTGACCTGTCCGTTGACCAGCACGTACCCCCGATCCGCCAGCCGCAGGGCATGATACGCATTCTGCTCGACCAGGAAGATGGTGACGCCTTCGTCGCGGGCGATTGTCCGGATGGTTCCGAAGATCTGCTTGACGATCAGGGGCGCCAGACCCAGCGACGGCTCGTCGAGCAGGAGGAGCCGGGGTCGGCTCATCAGGGCGCGGGCGATCGCCAGCATCTGCTGCTCACCGCCCGAGAGCGTCCCGCCGCGCTGCTGATGCCGCTCTTTCAGGCGCGGGAAGAGCGTATAGACCCGATCCAGGTCGGCCGCGAAATGCGCGGGATCCGCAAAGGCGGCGCCCATCTGGAGGTTCTCGAATACCGACATGCGGGCGAAAATGCGCCGGCCCTCCGGCACCTGCGCGATGCCCCTGCGCATGATCTCATGGGTCGGCGCGCGGGTAATATCGCTGCCTTCGAACAGCACCTGGCCGGACCGGGCCTGCGGTGCACCGCACACGGTCATGAGCAGTGTCGACTTGCCGGCACCGTTGGCGCCAATGAGAGCGACGATCTCGCCACGCCGAACGGTGAGATCCACCCCGTGCAGCGCCTGGATCGCGCCGTAGAACGTTTCGATCCCGCGGACCTCCAGCATCGGGGCGACGCCACGCAACTCGACGAGCGGCTCAGCCATGACTGGCCTCGCCCTCTTCCACCTCGCCCAGATAGGCCCGGATAACCGCGGGATCGGCACGTACCTGCGCCGGCGTGCCATCGGCAATCTTGCGGCCATAGTCGAGCACGATGATGTGGTCCGAAATGGCCATCACCACGCTCATGTCGTGCTCGATCAGCAGCACACCGATCCTCTCGGTTTCCCGGACCGACACCAGCAATTGATTGAGCTCCGCGGACTCGCGGGGATTGAGGCCGGCGGCGGGTTCGTCGAGGCACAGCAGCAGCGGATCGGTGCACATGGCGCGTGCGATCTCCAGCCGTCGCTGGAGCCCGTAGGGCAGCTCGCCGGCCTGCCGGTCGGCATGCGGCGTCAGCCCGATGCGATCGAGCCATGCCCGTGCCTTGTCCAGTGCGCGCGCTTCGGCGTGCCGGTAGCTGGCGGCGCCAAAGATCCCAAGGAAGGTATAGCCGGAAGCCAGCATCAGCCTGTTGTGCTGAGCGACGAGCAAGTTCTCCAGGACGCTCATGCCCGGGAAGAGCCGGATGTTCTGGAACGTGCGGGCCACCCGCGCCCTGCCGGCAATATGGTGACCTGCCATGCGTTCCAGCAGGTACTCGCGCCCGTCGTGATGCAACGCGAGGCGTCCCACCGTAGGCCGGTAAAAGCCGGTGATGCAGTTAAAGACCGTCGTCTTGCCGGCGCCATTGGGGCCGATAATGGCGGTGATCTGGCGGTGTGACGCGGCGAACGACACATCATCGACGGCGACCAGGCCGCCGAAGCGCATGGTCAGATGATCGACCTGGATCAGAGGCTGGTTCATGGCCTGCGGCCATTGGGCGGATGCAGATGGATCGTCGGGTCGCGATGCGCCACCAGCCCTTTCGGCTTGAAGACCATGATCAGGACCATGGCGAGCCCGAAGGCCAGCATCCGGTATTGGCCAAGATCGCGAAACCATTCCGGCAAGCCGATCAGCAGGATGGCTGCCAGGACCACCCCCATCTGGCTGCCCATGCCGCCCAGCACCACAATCGACAGGATGATCGCCGATTCGATGAAGACGAAGCTTTCGGGGCTGATGAAGCGCTGCTTGGCGGCAAAGAACGTGCCGGCGAATCCCGCGAACATCGCGCCCATCGCAAAGGCGGTCAGCTTGGTGTTGGTGGGATTGATGCCGAGCGCCTGGCAGGCGACTTCGTCCTCGCGCAGCGCCTCCCATGCCCGGCCGATCGGCAGTCGGCGCAGGCGCACCGTCACCGCGTTGGTAATCAACGCCAGCACCAGGATGATGAAATAGAGAAAGATCAGCCGGTGGTTGGCCGAGAATTCGAGGCCTAGCCACTCGTGGAACGGCGTCTTGCCCTCCGGCGCATTGGGCGTGAAGGGATGCCCGAGGATCTGGGCGCTCGGAATATTGCCGATACCCGCCGGCCCTTCGGTGAGATCGACCCAGTTCAGCAACACGATGCGCACGATCTCGCCGAAACCCAGTGTCACGATGGCGAGATAGTCCCCCCGCAGCCGCAGAACGGGAAAGCCCAGCAGCACGCCGAACATCGCTGCCAATATTCCGGCGGCAGGCAGTGCGGCCCAGAAGCTCCAGCCATGCTGTGTCGCGAGGATCGCATAGGCGTACGCACCCACGGCGTAGAAGGCCACGTAGCCAAGATCGAGCAAGCCCGCGAGCCCGACCACGATGTTGAGACCCCACCCCAGCATGACGTAGGTCAGGATCAGGATGCCAAGGTCCATGACCTTCTGGTCGGCGAATGGCAGGAACGGCAGGACCACCGCGAAAGCCAGCAGCCCCGCACCGAGCCAGGGAAAGGCTTGCCGCGTCACCGTGCCGAACTGCTCTGACGCATCCGCGACGATACGGGCACCGGCCTCCGAGCGGCGCAGCCAGCTCCACAGGCCACGCAGCACGAGTGCAACGCCGATCAGGCTTGTGACGACGGTCAGGAAATCCGAGGGCAGCTTCAGGCCCTGGGCGGCAGCGAGCAGCCCCGCACCAATCAGAAGTGCGGGCACGGGTTGCCCGCCAGCGGCAGCCGTCAGGGCAAGGCGGCCGAAGAAGATGACGACGCACGCAACCACAACGTCGACGACCTGATAGTCGAACTGCAACCCCGCGACACCGCGATCGACCGTTCGGAAGCCGACGATGAAAATGCCCAGTGCGGCCGCCAGCAGCGCCGTGACACCCGCGTCCTTCAGTGCCGCCGGCCAGTCCAGCGACACGTGCGGGCGGGCACGGTCAGCAGTCGCGATCGCCACGTCACACCTTCTCGATCTCGGGCTTGCCCAATAATCCGGTGGGCCGGAAGATCAGCACCAGCACCAGCACCGAGAAGGCTGCCACATCCTTGTATTCACTGGAAAAATAGCCAGCCCAGAAGACCTCGATCAGGCCGATCAGCAGCCCGCCCAGCATGGCGCCCGGCAGGGAGCCTATGCCGCCCAGTACCGCGGCCGTGAACGCCTTGATACCGGCGAGGAACCCCACGAAAAAGTCGGTCAGGCCATAGTACAGAAGGAACATCATGCCGGCGACGGCTGCCAGCGCCGCACCCATTACGAAGGTCAGCGAGACGGTACGATTGACGTCCACGCCCAGCAGGGACGCCATCTTCATGTCCTGCTCGCAGGCGCGTTGCTGGCGGCCAAGGGCGGTGCGTGTAATCAGCAACGTGAAGCCAGTCATCAGGACCAGGGTCACGATCACGATAATGATCTGGATGTAGCTGAGGTTCACGGCGAAGCCATTGGCTTCGTAGAGCTGGATAGCGCCGGTGATGACTTCCTTGTTGGGTTTCGGCCGCGCGCCCTGACTAAGCTGCACGAAATTCTGCAGCACGATCGACATACCGATGGCTGAAATCAGCGGTGCCAGACGGAACGAGCCGCGCAGCGGCCGGTAGGCGAGACGCTCGACCGCCCAGCCGTAGACCGCTGTAAAGGCCATCGCCAGCAGCAGCACCAGCAGGATGGCGAGCGGCACCCAACCGATGCCGAGCATCACGCAGATGATGAAGCCGATAAGGGCAATGAAGCTGCCCACCATGAAGATGTCGCCGTGGGCGAAGTTGATCATGCCGATTATGCCGTAGACCATCGTGTAGCCGATGGCGATGAGGCCATAGATGGCACCCAGGGTGACGGCGTTGATGAGCTGCTGGAGGAAATATTCCATACACCCCGACGTCGGCCGGACCGTGCCGGCTCGGTGTCCCTGCCCTTCGTTGGCCGGTCCTTGGCGGGCCGGTTGTACCCGGATATAAGCCGATTCGCAGGAAGGCGGGCAAGCACAACAGCTTGCCTCTCCCGCGGAATTTGCGTCGCTCGCCGGTTGTCGCAGGGACTGCCCGGCCCGACGCCCGATAAACCGACAGGAAAGCAAGAGGTACGCCATGTCCTCCGCCATCGCCGCCGCGACGAAGGCCATCAACGCCAGGGGAACGGGCGAAGGCGCGCCGCCCTTCGACTGGAAGGACCCGTTCTATCTCGATTCCCAGCTCAGCGAGGAGGAGCGCTCGATCCGGGATGCCGTGCGCGAGTATTGCCAGGACAAGCTGATGCCGCGCGTGATCGAGGCCAACCGCCACGAGAAATTCCACCGCGAGATCATGAACGAGATGGGCGCGCTCGGCATGCTGGGCAGCACCCTGCCCGAAAAGTATGGCTGCGCCGCCACGAACTACGTTACCTACGGTCTGGTGGCGCGCGAAGTAGAATCGGTTGACAGCGGCTACCGCTCGGCCATGAGCGTGCAATCCTCATTGGTCATGCATCCGATCTACGCCTACGGCACGGAGGAGCAGCGGCAGAAATATCTGCCGAAGCTCGCCTCAGGAGAATGGGTGGGCTGTTTCGGGCTGACCGAGCCCGACTACGGCTCCGACCCCGGCGGCATGAAGACCCGCGCCACGAAGGTGCCGGGCGGCTTCAAGCTGAACGGCTCCAAGATGTGGATCACCAATTCACCCATTGCCGACGTCGCGGTGGTCTGGGCGAAGAACGACGAGGGCGTAATCCGCGGATTCATTGTCGAGCGCAGCATGAAGGGCTTCGAGACGCCCAAGATCGAGGGCAAGTTCAGCCTGCGCGCCTCTGTCACCGGCGCCATCATGCTGGGCGACGTGTTCGTGCCGGAGGAGAACCTGCTGCCCAACGCGGCCGGCCTGGGTGGCCCCTTCGGCTGCCTCAACAATGCACGTTACGGGATCGCCTGGGGCGCCATGGGTGCCGCGGAATTCTGCTGGCAGCGCGCGCGTGACTACACCATGGACCGCAAGCAGTTCGGCCGGCCACTCGCTGCCAACCAGCTCATCCAGAAGAAGCTGGCCGACATGCAGACGGAGATCGCGCTTGGCCTCCAGGCCTGCCTGCGGGTCGGGCGCCTGAAGGATGAGGGCAAGGCCCAGCCGGAGATGATCTCCCTGATCAAGCGCAACAACTGCGGCAAGGCACTCGACATCGCCCGTATGGCGCGCGACATGCACGGCGGCAACGGCGTCTCCGACGAGTACCACGTCATCCGTCACGTCATGAATCTGGAGGCCGTCAACACGTACGAGGGTACGCATGACGTGCATGCCCTGATTCTCGGCCGGGCCATGACGGGCATGCAGGCCTTCACGGGCGCCTGAAACGCCATCTGACGCCGGCGTGAGGCGACGGAGGACAAGGATCGGCGTATGATCCGGGCGCCTGCGGGGAGGCGCGGCCATGCGGCTCCTGGTGTGGTGTTCCGTCCTGTTTCTTGCAGCGGTGTCGGGAGTGCCGGACGCCGGGGCCCAGTCATCGGCTGGCTGGCGCACCTGCCGGACGGCGCCGACAAAGTCTTGTATCTTCACCGAGGCCGTCCAGCGAGCGCGCGACGATGCACCATCCCGCGATCTGCCGCGGTATGGGGTATGGGAAAGCAGCCTCTACGTGCGGCTGAGTGAGATCGCCGAGGCCAAAAAGGACCGCGCGCTGTTTGCCGAGGCCAAGCGGCTGGTGGACAGCCGGAAGGTCTTGCAATCCGCCCGAGACAAGGCAATGGGCACGATCGCCGAGGCCGAAGCGCGTGCTGGCTTTGCCGATGACGCCGCCCGGACGATCGAGGGCATTCCCGATCCCGGGCCGGCTCCGGCGACTGTTGCCGTCGCCTTGTTCAGGGCAGGGCAAGCAGCAGAAGCGCGGCGCGTCATCGAGCGTACGGAGAGCGCCTCTGCCCGCACCTGGGCGTGGATCCGGCTCGCCCGGGCAACGCGCGATCCCGCCTGGCTCTCAAGGGCAACCGAGACCTTGCGCAATATCGAGGACGCCTACGAGCACAGCTCGCAAAGCCGGCACCTCGCAGTGGCGCAAGCCGATCTTGGCCTTGCGGACCACGCATTGCGCACCATCCGGGATATCGGCATGCGCGCCTATGAAGCGCTGGCGTTGACCGAAATCGCGACGCTGACCGGCAACAGCGATCATCTTGCCCGGGCGAAGCGCCGGGCAACGGGTCTCAGCGGCAGCCCGCTGGACGTGGACGTGTGGCGGAGCATCGTACGGACGGAAATCGCCTTCGGAAGGCTGAACGATGCCCTCAGGACGCTCAGAAGGTCCGAACTGGAGGCGCAAGCCGGAACCCTGGCGGATGATGCCGGCGAGCTGGCTGCCGCTTACTGGATCAAGGAAGGCCCAAAGAAGGCCGAGGCTGTGCTGAATGAAGTTCTGACCGGGTATGCCGAGCGCTTCTGGGGGGCGGCGCGCTATGCACTCGCCATCGGTCTGGCAGATGCCGGCCGGTTTGACAGCGCCCTCCTGATGGCCTTCATCAACGATGAGGCGAACGTCGACTGGGCACTGGCCCACATTGCCGTCAAGCAGGCGCAAGTCCATGCATTCGCGGACGCGCTCGATACTGCGGACAAGATCAAGGATCCCGGTGCCCGGTCCCCCGCGCTGGCGAAGGTCGCGGCCATGTTGCCGGATTGAGGGTAGACTTTCCATTCGGCAGCAGAGGAGCACGATGACTGGGCTCAAGATCCGGCAGATGATCTGGCTCGCGGCCACGGGACTCGTCATCTCCGGTGGACCAGCACAATCGCACGACGACTGGCCGGCGTGCCAGGTCGTACCGACTCGTGCCTGTGTTCTCACCGAAGCGATCGGCCGTCTCCGAGACGACGCGCCGCAGGCTCATGACGCCAAATTCGCCGAATGGCATCGGCTGCTCTACCTGCGGCTGAGCGAGATTGCATCGATTACGAGAAACCGCGAGCTGTTCGACGAGGCCAGGCGTTCGGCAGAAGCCAATCCTGAACCGGAGACTCGTCGCTCGGCGTTGCGGTGGGTTGCAGCCGGGCAGGCCCGGGCCGGCTTTCCGGACGAGGCGCTCGCGACGCTTGCCGATGGCGACCATGGCGGCTTCGCAGCCGGTGAAATCGCACTGGCCCTGGCACTGGCAGGCCGCCCCGAGGAGGCCCTGGCCACCGTGCGGCGGCTTGACGAACCAGAAGCAAAGGTGCGCGCGCTAGTACGCCTGGCAGGTGCTACCTGTAGCGCGCACTGGCTGAGGCATGCCACCGCGCTCGTGGCAGACATCGGAGACGAGTCTGCCCAGAGCGGCCTTTGGAGCAGCATTGCCATCGCCTATGCACAGCTTTGGCAACGGGACAGCGCGCTGCGAATCGCGGGTCTGATCGCCACCGGTTATCGCCGCGCGGAGGCGCTGGCGGGCATCGCGGCTGCCATTCATGACGGGCGGTTGCTGGAGGACGCGCGCAACTATGCTGGTCATGTCCCTGACCACAGCCATCAGGACGAAACCTGGGCGGCTCTGGCGCGCGCCGAGATTGCCCTGGGCGCGCTTCAGCAGGCGTACCAAACGCTAAGGGCCAAACTGCCGTCCGCAGCCTCGCGCGCTCTGGCTGCCGCCGTTGGTGAACTTGCGGCTGTCTATTGGCTCAACGGCGATCCGTCGGGCGCGCGCAAGGTTATTGACGAGCTGCTCGGTGGCTCCTGGACCATCGGCGAGGCGCGTACCGTACTGGCGCGCCGCCTGATCGCGGCGGACCGCCTTGACGACGCCCGGCAGCTCTCGTTTCTCGTCGATGAGATTACCTTCGACACCCTCTCGGCCGAGATCGCACTGAAGCAGGCCGGGAATCACGCCTTCACCAGCGCACTGATGACGGCCGACAGCATCCAGCATCCTGGGCGGCGCTCGCCGACGCTGGCGGAAATCTCTGCCCTCTTGCCGGAATAGGCTCAGGCCTCAAGCCACGCCTTGCAGTGTGTCGCCGCCAAGATGGAATCGAGACCGGGCACGGTTCTTGCAGCGGCGTACTTGCGCCGGATCTCCGCCAGCGAGCGGGCATGGTACTTCTGCGCTTGCTGGCTGAACGCCCTCCCCTCCAGCTTGACCGTGAACTCCGCCTCGCCCTTCTCCAGAGCCGCCGCATTGGCGGCGGACCAGGGCAGGAACACGCCGGCCACCTCCGCCTTCAGCAAGCGCTCCAGACCCGGACGCAACGCATCCAGGGACTCCCAGCCGCCCTCCACCGCCGGCTTGAGCATGCGCTCGATCCAGCGGCGAGCCGTCGGGTAGCTCTCGTTGATCAGCTTTTCGCCGGTCGGGTCGGTCCAGCATTCGTAGAGCTGGCACCACAAGCCGAAATCGGCCAGCGCCGGGCGGCCGCCAAGCAGGTAGTTGCGGCCCGCGAGATGGACCTCCAGCGTGTCGAGCACGCGCCGCAGCGAGCCTTCGATCGTTTCGCGCGTGGCGGCGTGCGAGCCGACAAACACCAGCCGCGGCACCATGCGTTGTACGACCGCCTCGGCCGCCTTCGCCACCTGCCCGGGCGACGCGCCCTCGCCTGCTACCTGGGCGGCGATGCGATGTGCAGCGGACTTGCAGTCGGCCTCATAGCTCCAGCGGTAGTGGAACATCGGCTTGTTGAGCCACTCGTCGGCGTACTCTTCGATCAGTTCGGACAGGAACCGCAACGCGGGATCGTCCGGGCTGATGGAAGGCTCGGGGATCTGCGCCTCAAGCTTCTCGATGATGGGGGTGGAGTCCTGCAGTCCCTGGCCGTCCGGCGTGATCAGCAGCGGGATCAGCGGCAGCTTGGCATACTTCTGAAACTCGGCAGCCGTCGCCGGACCGCGCGGCAGCCAGTCGTGAGGGATGCCCTTGAAGCGCAAGTATGACCGCACTTTCACCGAGTACGGGGAGAGCTCCGAGCCGATCAGGCGCCAGGATGGCTTGTCCATATCACTTCTCCCTGTCAGCTTCCGACCTCCTGCATCACCTGCACCTGCGGCCGGCCGGCGAGATAGTCGCCTAGTTTGCGGCCAAGCTCCTTGAAGTGCGGCGCAGCACGATGCGCATCCAGCGCCGCCTGATCGTCATAGCGCTCCAGCATGATGTAGACATTGGCATCGTCCGTACGGTGCAGCGCGTAGAGCTTGTTGCCCGGCTCGTTGGCCCGCACGGCCGCGGCCAGCTTGCCCATTGTCTCCTCGAAATCCTTGTTGGTGCCCGGCTTGATGGTCAGGGTAGCGATGACGCCCAGCATGTCGTTTGCTCCGTGGTTCTGGTGTTTCACCTTGGTCCGGCCGGTGTCGATGACTCAAGTCCGCCCACGTAAAAGCGGTTATGCGTCGGACTGATGATGATTTCGTTGACGCAGACTCTCGGCGGCAGGGTGGCGATGAACAGGATCACGCGGCCAAGGTCCTCTTCCTGCAACATCCGCTCCAGTTCATGAGGCGGCGGCTTCGCCGGACGACGGTCCATGATCGGCGTTGCCGCCTCGCCCGGGCAGACCGTACAGGCGCGGATACCGTTGACACCCTCCTCCACGTTGATGGTTTCCGTCATGGCGGCGACGCCGAACTTCGAGGCGGTGTAGCCCGGACCTGCCAGACCCATAATGTGCTTGCCGAACCAGCTCGAGACGTTGATCACAATGCCGTCCTTGCGGGCGCGCATCGACGGCAGAACGGCCTGGCAGCAGTAGAACGTGCCATCGAGATTGACGCGCACAACCTCGTCCCAGCCTTCGGGTTTCACCAGTCCCCAGGTGCGCTCGCGGATATTGATGCCGGCGCTGTTGACCAGGATGTCGATGCGGCCGTGGGTACCCAGGATCGAACTGGTGACGCGCGCGACCCCAGTTTTGTCGGCCACGTCGAGCGGCTCAATGGTGCACCGCCCGCCCGACCTGGTCACCAGCCTCGCCGTTTCGTCCAGCGTGGCGCGAGTCCGGCCTGACAGGACGACATGCGCACCCTCCTGCGCCAGCGCGACAGCGCCTGCCCGTCCGATACCGGTACCAGCACCGGTGATCCACGCGACCTTGTCGTCAAGCGTTCCCATGTTCGTTGTCCCTGCGCTCAGGCCGGCCGCTTCTTCACCAGGTATTTGTGCTCGCCATCCATCACCAACTCGCCGTTCTGGTTGTGGATGGTGACCCTGAGAATCACGACCCCGGTCGTGCGGCCCGGCCTCAATTCGGTGATCTCGAGCAACGGAAACAGCGTGTCCCCGACATACACCGGCTTCAGGAACCGCGAGGACTGCTCGATGAACCCGATCAGCGAATCTCCGAGCACGTGCGGGAACACACCGGCACCCGCCGCGCCCTGGATCGCGACCTGCAGGCCATGAGCCAGCATGTCGCGATGGCCGCGCGCCTGGCAGTAGACACGATCGTAATGGATCGGATGGTTATCCCCGCTGGCGAGCTGAAAGGCGGCGAACAGGGCTTCGGTCTGGGTGCGCGAGTTGATGTAGAAGCGCTGGCCGACCTTGAGGTCCTCGAAGAAGTGGGTAGGACCGAAGCTGTGATTTCGCGGTTCGAACGCTTCTGGATCACCGCCGGTCTTTCCGGTCACGCCCGCCTCCGCCTAGTATGTTGCATGCGTCCGTGAATGCTACGGGAGGAACCATCATGCGCGCCATGCAAATCGTCGAGTTCGGCAAGCCGCTGAAGCTCAACGCCTATACCGATCCGACGCCGCAGGGCAGCGAGGTCGTGGTGCGCATCCTGTCGAGCGGCGTTTGTCATTCGGACCTGCATCTGTGGGAGGGGTTCTTCGATCTCGGCGGTGGCCAGAAGCTGGAAGTCATCAATCGCGGCATGAAACTGCCGCATACGCTGGGCCACGAGATCGCCGGTGAGGTTGTCGCCGTCGGTCCGGACGCCGGCCCTGACGTCCGCAGAGGGCAACGCTTCGTGGTCTACCCATGGATTGGCTGTGGCCAGTGCCTGGCTTGTCAGGGCGGTGACGAATTACTGTGCGCGACCCCGCGGACGCTCGGTACGCGGCGCGACGGCGGCTATGCGACGCATGTCCTCGTGCCGCATCCGAAGTATCTCGTGGATCATGGCAACTCTCCCATCGAGCTGGCATGCACCTACGCCTGCTCCGGCCTGACCGCCTACAGCGCCATCCGCAAGACGGAGTCGGTGAGAAACCGCAAGAAGTTGCTGCTGGTCGGTGCCGGCGGCGTCGGGCTGGCGGGGCTGGAGGTCGCCAAGGCTATCTTCGATGGCGAGATCATCGTCGCCGACATAGACGATCGCAAGCTGCGGACGGCGAAGGAGCACGGCGCCCATCACGTGGTGAACACCAGGGCCGAGGGTGCGCTGGCGGCATTGCAGCAACACACGGGCGGCGGGGTTTGTGCCGCGGTCGACTTCGTCGGTGCCGCCGCCTCGTTCCGCTTCGGGTTCGATGCCCTGCGGCGCGGCGGAAAGATCGTCATTGTCGGGCTTTTCGGCGGCGATGCACCGTTTGCGCCGATCTCCATGCCCTTCAAGATGGCGGCAATTGAGGGCTCCTATGTCGGCACGCTGACGGAGTTTCATGAGCTGATGGCCCTGGTGCGCGCTGGCAAGATTCAGCCCATGCCCTATGCCATCCGGCCGCTCGAAACCGCTAACGACGTTCTGGAGGAACTGCGAGGCGGCAAGGTCGTCGGCCGCGTGGTCTTGCAACCGCAGGCCGGTTAGGTTCCCTTGCAGTTTCCCTATGTGCGATTGACGTCACTTCGGTGATGTGTTGGAGTTTGCACAGGGTGTGAGACCGGTGGGAGGAAAACAATGCCGCGCAAGACGATAATGGCTCTGGCAGCCCTGGTTCTGGGCACCGCTTTCTCAACGGCGTCCCAGGCCGAAGACATCAAGCTCTATGTCTTCAGCTCCGGCGCACTCACCATCGGCAAGGGCGTGCTGCAGAACATGGCGCCCATGACTCCGGAGATCCAGGTGCCTGTCGGGTTCTTTGTCGTCAAGCACCCGAAGGGAAACGTTGTCTTCGACACGGGAAACAACGACAAGATCATCAACGATCCGTCTTACTGGGGCGAAGCTTTCAAGGCCCTGAAGCCGGTCAATTCGCCGGACATCGCCATTGATGCCCAACTGCAGAAGATCGGGCTGAAACCGGATGACATCAAGTTTGTGGTCGTCAGCCATCTGCACCTCGACCATGGCGGCAATGTCGCCAAGTTCCCGAAGTCGATCATCGTCGCCCAGAAATCGGAGATCCAGAACGCCTTCTGGCCGGAACCTGGCACGGGCGGCCCCTATATTCTTGGCGACTACATGTCGCTGCGTGCTGCCGCTATGGGCGCGCCGGATGCGGTCAAGGTGATGCAGCTTGAGGGCGACATGGACCTGTTCGGAGACGGGACCGTCGTCGTCAAGCGCTGGGTGGGACACACGCCGGGCAGCCAGATGATGACCGTGCGGCTGAAGAACAAGGGCCTTACGATTCTTACAGGTGACAACGTCTACTTCCGCGATAACGTGGAAAAGAACCTGCCGCCGAACATCGTGCTGGCATATTCGCCAAGCGGCATTCTCAGCGCTTACGAGTGGATCCGCCTGCAGATGGCGACCGAGAAAGCGGATTTCTTCACCGCACATGATCCGGACGCGTTCAAGGCGATGAAGAAGGCGCCGGAGTTTTACGACTGAGCCGGCTGGCGACCTCCGCGCCATGGCGGTGGTCAGTGTCGAGAACCTGAGCAAGCGCTACGGCGCCCGCCTGGCTGTAGACGGCGTTTCGCTGGAGGTAGGACAGCACGAGGTCATGGGATTGCTCGGCCCGAACGGGTCGGGCAAGACCACGATTCTGCGCATTCTGACTGGCTATTTGCGCCCGACCGCCGGTGCCGTGTCGGTGGCCGGCTTTGATGTCGTACGCCAGGGGCGAAGCGCGCGCCAGCGGATCGGCTATGTCCCGGAGGATGCGCCTCTCTATCCGCAGATGCGGGTCGATGAGTTCCTCGAGTTCATGGGGCGGCTTCGCGGTCTTGACGGCAGCAAGCTGCAGGCGGCGCTGGCCATTGCGCGCGAACGCCTTGGGCTCGTCGATGTGCGCGATGCCATCATCGGCCGGCTGTCGCGCGGCTATCGGCAACGGGTGTCGCTGGCCCAGGCCGTCCTGCATGGGCCCGACCTGCTTGTGCTTGACGAGCCGACCAACGGTCTCGATCCACGCCAGATCATCGAGTTCCGTGACCTCGTTCGCGGCCTGGCGAAGCAGTGCACGATCATCATCACGTCGCATATTCTGGGAGAGATCGCGCGCGTGGCCGACCGGGTTGCCATCCTGCTCGGCGGGCGACTGCTGGCCGTACGCGATCTGAGCCACACGCGCAGCATCTGCTTTCGCACCCGGGCCGATGTGGCGGACCGCGTCGAAGCTGTGCTGCAAACCGCGGCTGCACGTCTGGCAGTGGCCCGCGAACCCGATTCCGAAGGCATGTACCGCTGGCGCGTACAGGCGATCGATGAGCCGGCTGCGAACCGGCTGACCGGCGAACTCGCTGCAGCCGGCATGGTCGTCGTCGAGGCAACCGCCAATAGTGCTGATCTCGAGGAAACGTTCCTGGAGCTGACCACGCAAGAGGCACGCCGTTGAAGGTCCTCCGGGCACTCATAACGAAGGAGGTCCGCGCCCTCTTCGTCTCTCCTATCGCCTATGCCGTGGCTGCGGTCTTCCTTCTGCTCAACGGCTACAGCTTCGTCATGACGCTGGCATTGTCGAAGCAGGCGACTCTGGTGCACATCTTTTTCCAGTCGGCGATGCTGCTGATACTTGTCGTGCCGCTGGTGACCATGCGCCAGTTCGCCGAGGAACGCCGTGGCGGCACGCTGGAGCTGCTGCTGAGCTCGCCGGCACCCGAGATCGATATCGTGCTGGCGAAGTTCGCGGCCGCCATGACGCTGCTGGTCACAATGGTCGGGCTGACCGTCATCTACGCCCTGGTGCTGGGCTACTTCGGCAAACCGGACTGGGGGCCGGTATACAGCGGCTACGCCGGTCTTATCCTGCTGGCTTCCGCGTTGGTTTCCATCGGGCTTGCTGTGTCGGCCCTGACGGCAAACCAGATCGTAGCCGCCGTCGTGTCGCTGGGCATCTTCGGACTGCTGTGGGCCATCGACTCCCTGGCGGCGCTCCTGCCGTCACCGATCGACAACTGGTTTCTCGGCCTCTCCCTGCTGGCCCGCTTCACGCCCTTCGCGGTGGGCGCGATGTACACGTCCGATTTCGGGTTCTTCATATCCGTCACCCTGTTAGGCCTGTTCCTGACGGTGCGGGCCCTGGCGCGGCGTTGAGCCATGGAAGAACACGGCCCCGATCTCGTTCCGCTGTTCTGGCTTGCCGGCTGGCTGCTGGCTGTCGTCGGGCTGTTCTGGGCGGCCCTGAGGCTTCCGCTGGAAACCACGCTGGGACGCGTCCAGGGTTGGCTATACGCCGCTGGTGTTGTCGCTGCCGCGGCCGGCGTCTGCGTGCTCTCCAACGTCGCACTCTACCTGCACGACGGCCACATCGACGTAACACGGGAGAAAATCTATACGCCCTCCGCCGCCGCCATGCGGGTCATGGAAACGCTGGAGCGCGATGTCCAGGTGACCTACTTCTACCACTCGCGGGATGCGGCCGGCCGACGTTTGCGCGATGTGCTCCAGGTCATGGGACGTCGCAACCCGCATTTCAGGGTCAGGGCCGTCGACCCCGACAAGGAGCCAACGCTGGCGCGCACCAGCGGCGTGCGCATCTACAACGCCACCTTGATCGAGGCGGAGGGCCGCCGCGTGATGGTGCAGACCACCGACGAGAGCGAGGTTGCGCTGGGAATTCAGCGCGTGCTGCGCCAGCGCGTGATCGCCATCTGCTTCGTCGAGGGCCACGGCGAATTGCCGATGGACAATTTCGAGTTCCATTCGCACCTGGAGGGGCTGTCCAATCACAGCCACAGCGATTCTTCGTCGCATGTCATCGAAATGGCCGGTCATGGCGTCGGCCGGCTGCGCCGTGCGCTCGAGGCGCAGGGCTACGAGGCGCGCAAGCTGATTCTCGCCACGCGCAAGGATATTCCGTCGGACTGCACGGCCGTGGTGGTGGCGAGCCCCCGTACCATGTTCCTGCCCGCCGAAGCGGCAGCGCTGCGCGCCTGGCTGCAGAAGGGCGGTTCCGCCCTCTTCCTGTTCGATCTCGGCTTTGAGCTCGAGCCCGGGCTGGAGCGGTTGATGGCGGAGCTCGGCATGCGCTTCGAGCAGCAGGTCGTCATCGATCCGCTGAGCCACTATCAGAGCGACCCCGGCATGGTCGCGGTGGCCGGCTACGATCCCCATCCGATTACGCGGTCGGTTTCGCTCACCCTCTATCCAGGCATTCGGCCACTGAGCCTGGTGCCGGTGACGGACCGGCTGCGCGTGACGCCTCTGCTGACCAGCAGCCGCGACAGCTACACCCGCCCCGTCACCCCTGCGGGTAATCAAGCCGCCGAGGGAAGCCCGGCGCAGCCGCAAGCCGCGTCGGCACCCCCAGAGCCCGGCCCACGGGTGCTTGGCGCGGTAGCCGAGGGCACGATCGAGGGCAGCCAGCGGCCGTTGCGCGTCGTGGCCATCGGTGACGGGGATTTCGCCAGCAATTCATTCTTCCCCTACATGGCCAACAGCGATCTGCTGCTGTCGATGGTGCGCTGGCTGGCTCGGGAAGAGCGCGAGACAGCAGTCGCATCGCGCATCCCGGTACCGCCGCACATCCTGCTGACCGCCTCCCAGACCCGCGTCGTGTTTGGACTTGTCGTCGTGCTGTTGCCCGCTTTGGTGGTGGCACTTGGCTGCTTCATCTGGTGGCGACGGCAATGAGGACATGGCGCCGCTTCACGGGTCCATTCCTCGCCCTGGCGGCACTTGCCTTCCTTGTCGCCATGGTCCTGATCGGGGCGCAGCCGGTACATCGGCAGATCGCCCTGTTCGAAGCCAAAGGGGTGCTCACAATGGCGCCCGACCAGATCCGTCGTGTGGAAGTCGGGCGCGGTGAGGAGCGGTTCGTCATGGTGCGCACCGGCGAAAAGAGCTGGGCGACACCAGAAGGCCACGATATCGGCCCCGCGGCCAGCAGCCACCTGAGCATGGCCGTCCAGATGATGCACACCTCCGGACCTGCCAACGAGATCACTGCCGCGGAACTGGCGGAAGCCGACATAGCGGGATTCGAGCTCGATCCACCGCAGCTCGTGGCAAGGCTGTACGCTGAAGGCGCAACACCGGTTCTCGTGGCGCATTTCGGCGGCCGCAACCCTGACGGGTTTCTGCAATACATGCGAATCGACGGCGATCCGAGAATCTTCCTGATGTCACGCTTTGTCGGCCAGGAATGGCAGGAAGCGCTGAACCGGAGCCGGCCTCGATGAAGAAGGGCTGGCGACTCCTGTTACCCCTGGGACTGGTGCTGGGACTGGTTCTCGCTGCCGGCAACGGAAGGCTCCAGGCCCATACCGGCGGCACGACCGGCCATGCCAGGGTGACGATCGACGGGCAAACGGTTCGCTATAGCCTGACGCTTGCCCTCGACTCGCTTGAGAAGGTGCGGCCGCCCGTTGTCGACCATGACTCGCTGGCTGCTATCGTAGCGCACCACGTTACCGTCATTGCCGACGAAACCCCCTGCGCTGCCCTGCCCGGTGCCGTCCAGCCTCCCACGCCGGATCGGTCCAGTGTTGTGATCGTCGTTCACTACGCCTGTGCCGCGCCGGTCCGCTCGTTACTGCTGCGCGACCACCTCTTTGCCCTGCTGGGCCGCGACCATCACACGCTCGCCAGCGTGGAATGGGCCGGCGGCAACACACAGTTGTTCTTCGATCCCGATCAGTCGGAGGCACGAGTCACGGTCAGCGACAACCCGGCCGGTTCCCAGCCAAGCACGGGCGGCGGCAGGCTGAGCCTGTTTCTGCTCGGCGTCGAGCACATACTGGTGGGATTCGACCACATTCTTTTCGTCTTCGCGCTGACGCTTGGCGGCGGCCGCCTGGGCCCGCTCATCGGCATCGTGACGGCCTTCACGGTGGCTCACAGCCTGACGCTGGGCCTGGCCGTACTGGGATTCGCGCGGCCCCCGGGCTGGATCATCGAGCCGCTGATCGCCGCCTCGATTGCCTACGTCGCCTTCGAAAACATCTTTCTGGACCGGGCTCCATCGCGACGCTGGCTGGTCAGCTTCCTGTTCGGCCTCGTGCACGGCTTCGGCTTCGCCGGCGCGCTCATGGAGATCGACTTGCCGCAGGACAGGCTGTTGTCCTCGCTGCTACTGTTCAACCTCGGCGTGGAAACCGGGCAGGCGATGATCATCGCCCTGCTCTTCCCGCCCCTGCTCTGGCTGTCGCGATTCCCGTGGCAGCGCCGGGCTGTGACCACCATCTCGGCCGTCGTGCTCGTCGCCGCCCTCGGCTTGCTGGCTGAACGGACTCTCGCTGGCTGAACGCTCAGGCTGCCGGCTTCAACCGACTGCCGAAATCGTAGAGGTCACGCATCCGCGCGTACCAGGGCAGGATCGGATCGTCGCCATCGAGCAACTTGAACGATGTGACGCTACCGGCCCACAGGAAGGCGCTGGCCACGATGTAGTCGGGATATGCAGGCCGATCTCCGGCCAGGAAGGCTCCCACCTTCAATTGCAGGCGCAGCGGTTCCAGGCTCTGGCGGAAAGCCGCCAGCCGGCCGGCGCGCGCCTCGGTCTGCAGCTTTGCAAAGTCCTCGGTACCCAAACGCTTGCCGCGGCTCTCGCGGAAATAGTCGCGGTCCTGCGGGCGCACGGCGGCATACATATCGCCCACGATCAAGGGGAACATGCCGGCATGCACGACCAGGCCCGTCCAGTAGTGCATGAAACGCGCGAAGGCCTGCGCATGCGCACTCTTCAGCAGCAGCGGGCGATCGGGATAGGCCTTGTCGAGGTACAGCGCGATCTCCCAGCTATCGTGTATCGTCTTGTCGCCATTTGCGTTATCGACGATCACCGGCACCAGCCCCTGCCCCGAGAAGGCGATCTTGTCCTTCTCGGTGAAGCCGATCGGCACCTCTTTCCATTCAAGGCCCTTGTGCTTCAGCGCAAACTTGGCACGCCAGCAGAAGGGACTTGGCCGCGCGCCGTTGGCAAACTCCAGATCGTAGAGCGTAATCATGGGCTTCCCCCGGCTTACAGTCCCAGCATGGCCTTGGCCATGATGCCGCGCTGCACCTCTGACGAACCGCCGTAGATCGTCATCTTGCGGCCGTTGAAGTAGCGCGGCGCCAGCACATCGGATCCTTCCGGTCCGATCGGCTCGTCGTTCGCCCCCGGCACACGCTGCGCCGGGAACGGCATGGCGTAGTACGCAGCCGTCTCGACGGCATACTCCTGCACTTGCTGCATGACCTCGGTGCCGCGCAACTTGATCATCGACGAAAGCGGGCCTGGATTCTGGCCGCTGCCGAGCCGGGCATAGAACTCGAGCTCGAACATCTCCAGACCGGAGATCTCGATGTCGGTGCGCGCCAGCTTCTCCCTCCAGGCCGCATCCGCCAGCAGGCTGCCGTCGCTATCGGCGGTGGCCTCTGCCAGGCGCTTGAGCCGCTCGAAGGAAGAGCGCAAGCGCGGACTATAGGGACTGCCGCCCCGCTCGAACTCCAGCAGGTATTTGGCGTACGTCCAGGCAACGTTCTCCTCGCCGACACGGTTCTCCACCGGGACCTTCACATCGGTGAAGAACACCTGGTTCACCTCGTGCGTACCGGCGCGATTGCCATCGGACGTGATGATCGGTTCGACCTTGATCCCCGGCGTCTTCATGTCGATCAGCAGGAACGAAATGCCGTCCTGTGGCTTGCCGGTATTCGAGGTGCGCACGAGGCAGAATATCCAGTCCGCAATATGGGCCGTCGTTGTCCACATCTTGGCGCCGTTGACGATATAGTGGTCACCCTCGCGCACCGCGCGCGTCTTGAGCGAGGCCAGGTCCGACCCCGACCCCGGCTCCGAGTATCCCTGGCACCAGATCACATCGCTGTTGAGCATCGGCGGCAGGTGCCGCTTTTTCTGTTCCTCGCTGCCATACTTCATGATCACCGGTGCGCACATGCGGGGACCGAAGGGCGAGGTGCCCGGCGCGCCGGCGCGCGCCATCTCCATCTCGAAGATGTACTTCTGGGTCGGGGTCCATCCCGGCCCCCCAAACTCCTTCGGCCAGTTCGTGCACAGCCAGCCCTTCTTCGCCAGCCGCTTCTGCCAGTCGAGCAGACGCTCCCGGCTCATGAAGGCGTTGCGCGCCACCTTCGTCTCCGCGACGATCTCCGGCGTGAGGTTCTCCTTGAGCCAGTCCCGCACCTCCTTCTGGAAGGCGATGTCGGCGTCTGTGAATTGCATATGCATGGGGCGATCCTCGTTGCGGCCATGGCGCCGCGTCACGGCCACCGTATCGCCCGCCGCCCGCCGCATCAATGCCGCCGGCACGGCGTTTCGGGCCGTGAAAGGAAGCCGATGCCTACACCTGCAGGATCAAGCCGTCCTCAGCGACTTCGAAGCGGTCGGCAAGGTCCCGGCCCAGCATGTCGGGGCTCATGTGGGTCAGCACAAAGCGCCGGGGCTGCAGCCTGTCAAGGTGTGCCAGCAGCGTGTCGAGGTCGAGGTGATATCTGATCTTGCGATCGTAAAAGTAGGCTTCAGCAACAAACACGTCGGCATCCATCGCCACCGGGATCAGCGCTTCCGTCCACTCCGTGTCGCCGGTATAGGCAACGCTCTTGCCGTCCAAGGTTAATCGGATCGCCAGCGGCGGTGCACCGCAAGGGTGCTTCACCTTCATCGGCAGCACCGATACTGGACCGAAGCTTGCCGCCACGTCAGGTTGCAGCTCGATCACGTCAAGCTGGAACTTCTGCGCAATGCCGGATGAACCGGGGAAGAACACTTCCATCGCCTGATTCAGCCGCTCGCGAAGTCCGGGAGGTCCGGCGATGGTCAGCGGCCGCGAGCGGCGGCTCACGAGCTGGGCGTCAAGGATCAGGAAGGGCAATCCGCCAAAGTGATCACCGTGCAGATGCGTGATGAAGATCATGTCGATGGAATTCGGATCGACTTCCCACTTGCGCATCGCCACCATCGAGGACGCACCGCAATCGATCAGCACCGTGGCCGAGGCAGATGTCACCTGAAAACAGGTGTTGAATCGTCCGCCGCTGCCGAACGCATCGCCGCAACCGATGAACCGAAGCTGCATGAGCCGGCTACCTCCTGCTGCTCCATTGTAGCGCAATGGTGCCGTTGCTGTTTAGCTTGCCGGTGAGACCGACAGCCGGAGCCAGAAAGGTTATGGTCAGCCGCATCAACCGCGCTATCGAACTGCTCGACCAGGGCCAGGCCATCTACTACGACGGGCCGCATTCCGGCCATGTGCTGACCTACGCCCAGGGCAAGGCGGATGCGCTGAGCTGGGCTGATTACATCAATGTCGGGATGGAACATGGCGCCTTCGATATGACCGGGCTGGCTGAGTACATGCGCGGTCTGGTCGATGGCGGGCCGACGCGATCGGGGCACCGCACACCGGCGGTTCTGGTCGAAGCGCCGGTCAACGGCACCGATGCTGATAACGTCCGCTTCAATGCCTGGCAGTTCCGACAGATTCTTGGCCGCGGCGTGCACGGCATTCTGCTGTGCCAGGCCGAATCGGCCGGGGCAGTGCGCGCCTTCGTCGAAGCGTGCCGCTATCCCTTTCAGCGCGCCGGCGTTGATCCGGGGCTGCCCTCGCCGCTGGAGCGGATGGCAGGCGCCGCCCGCAGCGGCGTGTCGTCAGACAAGCTGCTGGGGACTGGCACACGTGGTCGAGGCTCGGAATCCACGGCCGCGCCAATCTGGGACCTGTCAACCGACGAGTACATGCGCCGGTGCGATCCCTGGCCGCTTAATCGGGATGGCGAGCTGCTGCTGGGCGTCAAGCTGGAGAGTCCGGAGGGCGTTGCCAATTGCGAAGCCATTCTCGATGTACCCGGTCTGGGGTTCGCCGAAATGGGGCCAGGCGACCTCAGCCTGTCGCTCGGCTATACGACGATCCCGCGTGATCCCTACCCGCCGGAGATGCAAAAGGCACGAGATCGCATTCTGGCGGCGTGCCTAAGGCGCGGGCTCGCCTTCCTCGAAGCCTGCTCGCCCGAGAACGTCACATCCCGCCTTGATGAAGGCGTCCGCATTGTTGCGGGCCACAGCCTGGAGACAGCCCGCATCGGCCGCGCCCACCAGAAACGCACGCTGCCGGTCTAGTCAAGACCACTACGCCGCCTGCTCCAGCCGATCGAATATCGGCGGCACTTGAGCGTCGCCCACATTGGCGAAAGCGAAGCGGATGAAACGGTCCTGGCCGGCGCCGAACATCGAACCTGGAATGGTCAGCAAATTGTGCTCGTCCGCCAGCCATTTCGAGACATGCGCGGACGGCCGGCCGTCGAAGGGATGCTCGACATAGGCGAAGTAGGCGCCGATGCTGACCAGCCGCCAGCGGTTGGATCGTGCGAGCCCGGCCCGGAACATGGCGGCGCGGTTGGCCAGCGCCTCGGTGTTGCCGCGCGCCCAGCCGGCCAAATGGGTCAGCCCGTAGAGCGCCGCCTCCTGTGCCAGCCGTGGCGGGCAGATCGAGACGCAATCCATCGCCTTCTCAACCTCGGCCATCAGGGGCGCCGCGCAGGTGATGGCCCCGCACCGGTAGCCGGTCAATGCGAATACCTTGGAGAAGCTGTAGAGGTGCACGAGCGTGCGCCGCCAGTCAGGATCGCCGAACAACGCATGCGGGCGAGTGCCGGCCGGCAGGAAATCCTTGTAGGTCTCGTCCAGTACAAGGGCGATCCCGCGTTGCTGTGCCAGCCGATAGAACGCCGCGATGATTTCGGCAGGGTAGACCGCGCCAGTCGGGTTATTGGGCGTCACCAGCACAATGGCGCGCGTGCGGGGCGTGATCAGCACCGCCGCGTCCTCGGCATCGGGCACGGCACCGGAGCCCGGCCGGAAATCGAGCGGCACGGGCGTGATGCCCAGCATGCGCAGCCACATATCGTGGTTGAAGTAATGCGGACGTGGCAGGATTACCTCGTCGCCCGACTTGGCCAGCGCCATCATCGCCAGACAGAACGCCTGGTTGCAGCCTGAAGTGATGCCCACTTCATTAGCCGCGATCGTCGCACCGTAGAAGGCGGACAGGTGCTCGGCGTAGGTCTTGCGCAGGTCTGGAATGCCCAGAATCGGCGTGTAGCCGTGCTTCGAGGGATCGCGCAGCATCCCGGCAAGATGCTCGCGCAGCGACTCCGGCGGCGGGTGGCCGGGCACCGCCTGGGCGAGGTCGATCAGCGGCTTGCCGGCGGGAAAGGTGCGGCCCAGAACCCAGCCCTTGGTTTCGGCGATTGGCGATGGCGCCACCGCGGCGAGCAGCGGATTGGCGATGGGGGAAATCTGCATGGCTATTGATTAGCTGATCCCGCGTGCCTCGCCTAGTCTTGTGACCCGCAGCCAAGCGGAGGGAGTCATGCAGCTCGCAGGGCAGATTGCTGTCATCACCGGCGCGGCGTCGGGCATCGGCCGGGCCACCGCCATGCGCGCCGCACGCGAAGGCGCTCGTGTCATAGCGGTCGACCGCGATGCCGCGGCACTGGCAGAACTCGGTCCATCAATCGCCCGCAGCGTTGCCGGCGATGTTCTCGATGAGGAGCTCGCGCGCAGGACCATCGAGGATACGGTGCACGCCTTCGGCCGGGTTGACATCCTGGTGACCGCGGCCGGCATCTCTCTCGGCAAACCTGCACTGGATACCGCACTCGACGACTGGAACAGCACCCTGGCGGTCAATGTCACGGGCACGTTCCTCTGGATCCGTGAGTGTCTGCGGCCCATGACAGCGCAGGCCAGCGGCGCCATCGTCACCATTGCCTCGCAGCTCGCGCAGGCCGGCGGGCGCGGCAATGCTGCCTATGTCACTTCCAAGGGCGCTGTGGTGGCGCTGACCAACTCCGTCGCGCTCGACTACGCCGACCAGGGCATTCGCTGCAACGCCGTGCTCCCCGGCGCCACCGAGACGCCCATGCTGCAGCGGTCCTTCGGACGCCAGGCTGACCCACAGGCGGCGCGTGAACGATCGCGCCTGCGCCACGCCATGGGCCGTTTTGGCAAGCCGGAGGAAATCGCGGCTGCCGTGCTCTACCTCGCGAGCCCTGATGCTGCCTTCGTTACCGGCGTCGCCTTGCCGGTCGATGGCGGTTGGCTGGCAGCCTGAGCGACCCCTACTCTCCTTCAAGGACGTATGCGGCATTGCACCGCCGGCAGACCTCCCTGATCTGCTCTGCCAGACCTGGCGGAATGGGCACGCCATCCGCCATGCGCCGTGCCCGTTCCTCATGTTCGGGATCGCCCGGCACCAGAACTGGCTGGGCCGGATCCGACGGCGTCTGGGCATGCAGGAAATCAATCATCTCTTCCATATCGTGCTCGAACTCGCCGCCGGCACGGAACAGCTTCGGATCGATGGCGAGAAAGAAGTGGCCGATATTGTCGGGCGTATCGGCACCTTCACGCTTCACCCGCAGCGGCTGGAAGGGCGTTCCCGCGAGCGTCGCCGACAGTATGTTGACGACCATGGCCAGACCATAGCCCTTGTGACCGCCGGTTTCGCGCGTACCGCCCAGCGGCGCCAGCCGGCGGGTCCGGTAGGCGCGGTCCGGGTCGCGCTCGGGACGACCCTGCGCGTCATAGGCCCAGCCCTCCGGCAGCGTCTTGCCCTTCAGGGCGTAGACCCGCAGCTTGTTCATCGCCACCGGCGTCGTGGCCATGTCGAGGTTGAAGTTCGGATGCCGGCCGGCCGGTGCTGCGACCGAGATCGGGTTCGTGCCGAACACCGGCTCCGTGCCGAACGTCGGCACCATCGTGATCCCGCGCGCTGACGTCGTGGCAATGCCGATCAGGCCTGCATCGGCAATCATGTCGGTGTAGCACCCGGCGGCTCCGAAATGCGCCGAGCGGCACACGCAGACGACCGCCACGCCCATCCGTGCCGCCTTCTCGATCACCAGATCCACCGCCATTCTGGACGGGACATGGCCCAGCGCGTTGTCGGCATCGATCAGCGCCGCCACCGGCGTGTCGCGTACCACCCGAATGTCGGGTTGCATGTTGAGCTTCTTGTCGCGCATGCCGTCATAAACCGGCAGCATCGAGATGCCGTGCGACTCCACGCCACGCAGATCGGTTTCGGAGAGGATGTCGGCTGTAACCGCTGCATGTTCCGCGCTCATCCCCCAATGGCGCAGCACCTCCAGGCATTGTCTGCGCAAACGTTCTGACGGGACATGCAGCATCCGCTCCCCCATGACTTCTGGAGGAGCCATCCTACACGCTGCTCGTCTGATCGTCCCGTTTCGGGCTAGCCCCGCGCGCGGCGAGGCGGTCTCTCTGCCTGGCCCGGCCATTCGGGACCGGTGGTGGATGAGATCGTGATCGTCCGGTGTGCGACAGAGGGCAGGTCCTCCTCGCGCTTCCGACCTGAACCGGTTATGTCACCGGAAGACCCGCCTTCGAGCATGGCACACAATCCGGCAATGTCGTCGCGCGCCACAAAAGCACCCTCCGGCATGGCCATGAGCCGGCTGCGTCGGGCTTCATACTCTGCCGGTGTAAGGGCTTCGAAGAAGTTCACCAGTGCCTCTTCAAGCGGTTCATCGAACGTCCAGCCGATTTTCAGCCGCTCTATCCGCTCGCCTACCTCGAAGCCACGGACCGCCAGGCAGGGCACGCCGAAGAACCCCGCCTCGTAGAACCTGCAGGGCAGCAGCCAGCGTGAATTGTGATCGACGTGCTCGAGATCGAGCGCCCAGGCGAAATCAACGTCACCATAGAGCTCGCCCAGCTCCTCGTGCGGCACGTAGGGCCCACCGTAGACCATATTGTCATGCTGCTCGATGGCGGTGCGGAACTTGCGCTCGTCGACCGTCGTGAGGACGCCTCGAAACTTGAAGATGACACGGTCGCGCAAGCGTGCAGCCAGTCGCGTCATGAGCTCGAAGGTTTCGTCGCCACGGATCAGTCCGAAGTAGCCCACGACCCAGCGGCGATCGGCCCGCTTGTCGTTCGCCGGCCGCCGCGGCTCGGAAGGTGTTGGAGCCGCCTGTCTGATCGATGGATGCAGCTTGTTTTCCAGCAGGAACCAGTCCCCCCGATATTTCTGCATCGCTTCGTAGTAGTGACGATGAAACCCGGGGGAAGACACCACCAGCACACGCACGCGCCGCAGACAGAAGCGCTCGATCGCCCGCAGTGCGCGCGAGCCGATGCTGCGGCCCGTCAGGATTGGCGGTATGTCCAGAACTTCATAGGCCACGGGTGCCCGCGAGCGCCCCAGCAGGCGTGCCAGCAGCGTCAGGATCAACTGGTCGATGTTCCGTGCATAGAAGGCGGACGCATCCGTCAGCCGTCGCCGGTTCGAGATGATCGCAGGCAGTGCGCCCACGAGCGCGCGCAGGCGCTGGCCATAGCGTCCGTCGGCCGTTGCGCCCAGCGGGACATAGGGCCATGACGGCGCATAGTCGCGATTATAGCGGTCACGCCGGAAACCGAACACCGTCACCGGATAGCCGTGGTCCTGAAACTGCTGGACCCGCTTCAGCGTGGTGGCGTCGGTGATATCCGGACAGAAGAAAATCAGTTCGTGATCGCCTTTCGCACGGTCGTCCACGCGTTCACTCCACACTGTCATAGGGATCGGCCCGCGCCGCGCTCATCGATGCGTTCGACGACTGCAACCGCGCAACATTCCTCGGCGCAAAGCCCAAAGCCTGACGCTTCGCCGCGGCAGGATTATCGGCCGAGCTTCTACACGGTCTTTGTGATCAATCTGTGATTCATCGCGCCGTTATATTTCGCAGACGCCCGCGGCTCGCTCGCCGGAACGAGGGGCGTCACACCTTGATCACTGGCAGGCATGCAGGGCCGATGCTTCCATGAATTTCCTGAACTGAACCGATTGCATCGCATCGCGAGGGACTACGGCGTGACGGTGATGACAGCCTCGGCACAGGAGGCGTCGCGTCAGCGATCAGGGTCGCGCCGCTTCGACCGCGTTGTGCTGACTTCCGTATTCGGCGATCCGCTTGACGGCCGCACATGGTCTGGCGCCCCGCGCAACCTGGCGGACGCCCTGCAGCGACAGGGTGTGACGGTGGATGGCGTCCATGCGCACTTGACGGTTGCGGGAAAGCTGCAGGTGGCTGCGCGCAACATCGTGATCGGCCGAGGACGCCCAAGCCGGGGTGAGGAGCTGCTGCGCAGCGACCTGTCCCGCCGCCGACTTGCGGTCCAGGTCGCCGAGGCGGCAGCGCGGCTTGGCGCCCGGCATGTCATGCATACAGGGGCCTGGGATCTTCCGCCGGCCGATGCAGGTCGTGGTGTCCGTCACTACCTCTATTGCGATCATACCTGGGCGCTCGCACGGCGCTTCCACACGGACATTGCCCGGTACGCGCCCAGAGCCCTGGAAGCCTATGAGAGGGTGGAACACCTGTCATTTGCCGGGCTCGAGCACATCTTCACATTCGGTACCTACGTTCGCGACAACCTGATCGATTATTACCGTGTGCCGCCGGATCGCGTAACCGCAGTCGGATCAGGCATGGGCAAGATCGAACCCTGGTTCGGCGCAAAGGACTACACCCGCCCCACCCTGCTCTTCGTCGCCAAGCATCATTTTCACGCCAAGGGAGGCCTCCTGTTGATAGAGGCCTTCCGGCGCGCGCAAGCGCGGCTTCCTGACCTTACCCTGACAATCGTCGGCGACGAACGCAGCCGACAGTGCGTCCCCGCAAACCCCGGCATCAGGTTTCATTCCTATTTGCCATGGGATGAACTGCAACGGCTCTATCGCGGTGCGACGCTGCTCACTCAGCCGATGCTCAACGACCCCTGGGGCCAAGTCTATCTCGAGGCACTGGTCTCGCGCACGCCGGTACTCGGCCTGAATCGCCATGGCCTGCCGGAAATCGTTTCCGACGGCCGTTACGGCTTTCTTGTCGATCGTGACGATCCCGGGTTGGTGGCGGAAGCGATTGTCAAGGCGCTGGCCGATCCTGCGCGGCTCGCGCGCATGGCGACCGAGGGGCAGCAGCACGTGCTGGTCACATACACCTGGGATGCCGTCGCCACCAGGATTCTCTTCTCGTAGTGCGCGTGTACGCAGCGACCGGATCTCCGGCCCGAACCAATAAACGTTCCACACAGGCAAGCAGGGAGGAAGCCGGCATGGACGACCTGGAGACCCCCACAGCCAAAGGATAGCAACACAATGTCCGACAAGGTTGCACTGATTACCGGCATCACCGGCCAGGACGGCGCCTATCTCGCCGACCTGCTGCTGTCGCGCGGCTACATCGTGCACGGCATCAAGCGCCGTTCGTCATCCCTCAACACCGACCGGATCGACTACCTGTACAAGGACCGCCACGAAATGGGCGTCCGCCTGTTCCTGCACTATGGCGACATGACCGACGGCACCGCTCTGGTCAGGCAGCTCAACGAAATCCAGCCCACGGAGATCTACAACCTCGCCGCACAGAGCCACGTGCAGGTCAGTTTCGAGACCCCGGAATACACGGCCAACACTGACGCCCTGGGTACGCTGCGGTTGCTGGAGGCGATTCGCATTCTGAAGATGGAGGACCGCGTCCGGTTCTATCAGGCATCAACGTCCGAGCTGTTCGGCAAGGTGCAGGAGACGCCGCAGCGAGAGCTGACGCCCTTCTACCCGCGCAGTCCCTACGCCGTGGCCAAACTGTATGCCTACTGGATCACGGTGAACTATCGTGAAGCCTACGGCATACATGCTTCGAACGGCATCCTGTTCAACCACGAATCGCCGATCCGCGGCGAAACGTTCGTGACACGCAAGATCACGCGCGCGGTCGCGGCGATCGAGGCAGGACGCCAGCGCCGGCTGTACCTCGGCAACCTCGACGCCAAGCGCGACTGGGGCCATGCGCGCGACTATGTCGAAGGCATGTGGCTGATCCTGCAGCAGGACAAGCCAGACGACTACGTGCTCGCCACCGGCCAGACCCATACAGTGCGCGAGTTTGTCGAGCTTGCCTTCCGGCATATTGACCGGCCGATCGCATGGCACGGCAAGGACGAGAATGAGACCGGCCGCTGCCGCCGTACGGGGGAGGTTCTGGTTGCACTTGACCGTGCCTACAGACGGCCTACCGAGGTAGACTTGTTGCTTGGCGACCCCGCCAAGGCTCGCCAGAAACTTGGCTGGCAGCACCGCACCAGCTTTGAACAACTCGTCGCGGAGATGGTGGAGGCCGACCGCGCCGCGCTGCGTCTGGGAGATAACTATGGCCCCGAAGCCGTCCTACGCGCTGCGCAATAAGCGCATCTGGGTCGCGGGCCATCGCGGCCTGGTCGGCAGCGCTATCGTTCGCCGACTGCAGCGCGAGGGCTGTGAGGTGCTCATCGCCCCCCGCGAGCGGGTCGATCTGCGCGATGCTTCCCAGGTCGAGCATTTCATGCGCGAAGCTCGCCCGCAGGCGATTTTCCTGGCGGCGGCCCGGGTCGGCGGCATTTACGCCAACGACACCCGGCCGGCCGAGTTCATCGGGCAGAACCTGATGATCCAGACGAACGTGATCGATGCGGCGCACCGCCACGACGTTGAAAAGCTGCTGTTTCTCGGATCCTCCTGCATCTACCCACGGCTGGCGCCGCAACCGATTCCAGAGGATGCGCTGTTAACCGGGCCGCTGGAGCCGACCAACGAATGGTATGCCGTCGCCAAGATTGCCGGCATCAAGATGTGCCAGGCCTATCGGCGGCAGTACGGCTGCGACTTTATATCGGCGATGCCGACAAACCTTTACGGTCCGGGCGACAATTTCGACCTCATGCAAAGCCACGTGCTGCCGGCCCTGCTGGCGAAGGCCCATGCCGCGAAGGTCCAGGGCGCCGATTCGATCGAGGTCTGGGGTACAGGCAAGGCATTGCGCGAGTTCCTGTATGTGGACGATGCCGCCGATGGGCTCGTCTTTCTCATGCAGCACTATTCCGACGAGCCGATCATCAACCTGGGGACCGGCACCGAGATCTCGATTGCCGACCTTGCCCTGCTCGTCTGCCGCACGGTCGGCTTTCAGGGGCAGCTCCGGTTCGACCGGACCAAGCCGGACGGGACGCCCCGCAAGGTAATGGACGTATCGCGCCTCTCGGCGCTGGGCTGGCGGCCGCCGACCTCGCTGGCAGATGGCCTCCAGCAGACTTACCGGTGGTATCTTGAGCACTTCGCCACAGAACGGAGATCCGCCGTCGCGTCAGTCGCCTGACGACGAACTCGGAACCGGCCACCTCGTCGGGAACATAGGCAGACGTTCCCTGCGCGGCGGCGTCGTGACGCTGGGCGCGCAGGGCCTCAAGATAGTGATCCAGATCGGCGCACTGGTCGTGTTGGCGCGCCTGCTGCCGCCTGCCGCCTTCGGCCTGGTCGCGATGGTGGCGGCGCTCACCGCGCTTCTTGATGTGGTCAAGGAGTTCGGCTTTTCCGCCGTTACGATCCAGAAGGCTGACATCAACCATACGCAGGTTTCAGCGCTTTTCTGGATCAACACCGCTGCAGGATCCCTGGTCGCGTTGGGCATATTTCTCGGCGCCCCGCTCCTGGCCACGTTTTATGACCAGCCCGAGCTCGTGCCCATTGCCCGCTGGCTTGCACTCGGGTTCGTACTGAGCGGCCTGACCGTGCAGCACTGGGCCCTGCTGCGGCGCCAGATGCGCTTCGGGGCCATCGCCGCCGTTGAGACCGGCGCCGATATTTGCGGCTTCGCGATCGCCATCGCCGTGGCATCCTTTGGCGGAGGCTATTGGGCCCTTGTCGTACAGCGCCTGGTCTATGTCGGCGTGGGCCTGGTTGCGAGCTGGGCCCTCTGCCGCTGGCGGCCGGCGCCACCCGGGCCTGCACCGGAGTTGCCTGCCATGGTGCGCTTCGGCGGATCGGTCACCGTTTGCTATTTCGCGATCGTGCTCACCCGCAGTATCGACCAGATGCTGATCGGTTGGCTCCTGGGGCCGGCAATCCTCGGCGCCTACGAGCGAGCTGCGAGGCTGCTGATGTTGCCCATCAACAGCATCAACGGCCCGGTCTATGCCGTCGGCATGCCGGCGCTCAGCCGTCTCGCCGATCAGCAGCAGCGGTATCGCCATCTGGTGCGCCAAATGGTGCAGAAGCTTGCTATGCTGACGATGCCCGCCTTCGCTCTCGTCGCCGCTACGGCAGACTGGATCGTGCAGCTTGTCTTCGGGCCGCAATGGCAGGCTGCGGCGCCAATCGCCATGCTGTTCGGTGTCTCGGCAACCTGTTTGCCGGTGGTGCTTGCGCTGGGCCTGCTCTATCAATCGCAAGGGCGCACCCGCGAAATGTTGCGCGCGACTTTCATCGACTCCGGCATCAGCATCGCGGCCATTCTGGCCGGCCTACCCTTCGGCGCCGTCGGTGTGGCGGCGGCAATCGCGTTCGCAGGCCTTGTGGTGCGCACGCCGGTCGCCTTCTGGCTGGTCACACGGCGCGGGCCGGTGCAGTTGCGCGACCTGTATGCCGCCGTCGCACCGGCAACGGCGGCAGCCGTGCTGTGTGCGGTTGCCGTCTGGGCCCTGCGCCAGCTCCTGCCGGCCGACGCTGCCGCGCCGGTCGAGAGCCTCGCCATGGCCGGCGTCGTGGGGCTTTGCGCCATGGCCCTCACCTTCCTGGCGTTGCCGGACAGCCGCCGTGCGCTTCTCGCATTGCGGCGCCTGCATCTGCCGCAGCATCTGGGGTGAATCACCATGGATGCCCTGACCTTCGTGCCAGAGTGGTACTTCCAGGAAACCTGCCCGTCCTGCCGGGACAATGCCAAGGTGCGCCTGGGCAGGCTGAGCATTGACAACTATGTTTTCGGAACTCGCCGGATTGTCCCTCCCGCGGGCGGTATCCCGTTGGCGCGTTGCGCGGCTTGCGGCCTGACGTACAAGCTGGCCATTCCCACGCCGCCCTTCCTCCGGAGGCTGACAGCACTGGAACAATCAGAGCTGTGGCTTCCCGGCTACGACTTCGCGGCCGAACTCGCCGTCGTGCATGCCCATTGCGGCGGCGCGGCCTATGACCTGCTGGACGTGGGCGCCGCTGGCGGCGAGTTCCTGCGAGCGGCCGCTGGCGAGGGCCGCAGATCTGCCCTCGACATCGTGCGGTTCGATCGCCTGACCCTCTCGGCGGGAGGAGAGTTTATCGCGGGCTCGATCGATGATCCGGAGCTCCACTGGAGCGGTGAGCCTTACGACGTCGTCACCGCCTTCGACATCCTGGAGCATGTCTACTCGCCATCGGCCGCCATGGAGAACCTGCGCACCCTGACAAGGCCCGGTGGCATCATCATCATCGAGACCGGCGATACCGACGCGGCAAGCGCCAACCCGCTGCAGTACTGGTACTATCTTGCCTACTTCGAGCACCACATTGCCTGGAATGCGCAGGCCATCGCGGCCATCGCCCACCGGTTCGAGCTTGACTTGGTGTCCATCGAGCGCAAGAGACACAAGCTGGCCGCGAAGGAGATCTTCGACCCCGAAGCGCTGGCCAAGTACCATTGTTTCCGGCTGAGCCCAAGGATCTACCGTACGCTCCAGCGCTGGGGCAGATTCGACGGCTCTACGCCCAGCCTGCCCAATGCCACGGATCACATGCGGGTTGTCCTGCGCCGCCGGCCGTGAGCGTCGTTGTCAGGCCGCGGCTTCGTGGCGCATGCGCTGCGGTATCTGCGTGATGCTGCCCCGTTGCGGACAGATCCCTTCGACGAACAGCGAACCCGGCTTGCGCGGCTGGCCGTCGATGCAATCCAGTCCGCTGTCGCTGAAGCCGGGGATGCTGCTTTGTGACGCCCCGACAACCTCAACCTGATCGAATCCTGTCTGCCGCAACAGGCGCGGCAAGGAGAAACGATCGTAGCCGATGCGGTGCACTTCACCGGTACGCAGGAAAAGCGCTGTCTCCAGCGAATCAGTCACCGAGGGCGAGAACAATTTGCGTATCACCGCCATGCCGCTTCGCTTCAACAATCCCCGCGCTTGCCGCAGGGCGGCGAAGCGCATACGCCGGGTGGCGCTGGCCGCCGACGCGCGCGTGCCCCCTGCATCATCCGCGCCCTGAATGGTTTTCCGGCGGATGAGCTCCTGGATCTCGAGCGACAACCGGTTGTCGAGATGCGGATTGGCGAGCAGCCCCGGCTGCTCGAGGTGGACAAGGATTTCACCGCCGGGACGTCGCCGAACATGCTGGTCGATCAATTGCAGATAAGCCCAATCATAGGCGAGCTCGGTTTCACTACCCGGCCGTTCGACCGCCAGAGAAAGCTGCCTCAGGTAGAAGCGGCAAAGCTCCTCCAGGTCCGGCACCACGATGCGCACGATTCCGCCCGGCTTCAGGATGCGCCGGCACTCCGCCAGCAGCTTTTTCCCCTCGCTGCGGTCGAGATGCTCCAGCACATGCGAAGCATACACAGCATCCACCGCCGCATCGGCAAACGGCAGGGGCTGGCGCAGATCGAATCTCCTGATCTCCGGCGATGCCGGACGGTGGTCAAGATTCACCCAGTCCGGGTGCCAGACGCGCCCGCACCCGACGTTCACCCGAACCAGACCCGACATTCCGCTTCCCTTTGCGACAGGATCATATCGCCAGCTTAGAAGCTCCTCCTGCTCGCAGCCTGTGACAAGGGAAGGTCATGGACGGCATTGACCTGTCAGGGTAGCTACCAACTGGTCACAGCCTGGCGGAACGCCAACTGGTAGGGATGGACAAATGTCGAGTCTTGCCCGGACAGCAGCTCCTCCATGCCCTCTTCCCTGAAGACCCGCAGCATCAAGGGTTTTGTGTGGTCCGCCGGCGAGAGCTTCGGCGTGGCTGCCCTGTCCTTCGTTACCTTCGCCGTCATGGCCCGCGTGCTGGAGCCTCGCGACTTCGGCATCGTGGCACTCGCTACCGTCTTCGTCTTCTTTTCGAACCTCTTCGTCGCCCACAGCTTCGCCGACGTGGTGGTGCAGCGTGAGCAACTCGAAGCTGACCATCTGCATACGGCGTTCTGGAGTACCGTGGGCGTGGCACTTGCGCTCATGGCCGCTTGCCAGGCCATTGCGGAGCATGCGGCGCAGCTCCTCGGCGAACCCGCGCTGGCGCAGGTCCTCCACCTGCTGTCGCTGGCGATTCCGATCGGCGCCCTCGGTTGTGTCCACCAGGCTCTCTGCCGGCGGAACATGCGATTCGACGCCCTGGCCGTGCGTTCCCTTGCAGGCCGCGCCGTCGGTGCCGCGGTCGGCATCGCCATGGCGCTGAACGGCTTTGGCCTGTGGAGCCTGGTCGGCCAGCAACTCGTCGGCACGCTGGCCACAACTCTGGCCACCTTCACCGCGGTCGCGTGGCGACCGCGACTGCGCTTCTCATGGCGGCACCTGCGCGAAATGTGGGCGTTCGGCCTGAACGTCTCCACCAGCCAGATCGTGGCAGGTGCCGGCGAGCAGGTCCTGAAGCTGATGATCGGAAGCCTCTTCGGTTCGGTGGCGCTGGGCTACTTCACGATCGCGTGGCGTATGGTGCAGCTCGTCCGTTCGCTGGTTTCCAGTGCCGTCTACCATGTTGGCCTGAGTGCCTTTGCGCGGTTGCAGGCGGACCGGGCGGCCATGGGAAGGGCATTCGTGCAGTCGACACGTATCGCCTGCCTGGCCGGCTTTCCTATCGCCGCCGGCATCGCGCTGTCGGGCGAGCCGTTGCTGCTGGCGCTGTTCGGCGCCAAATGGAATCCGAGCGTTCCGCTCCTGACCGTTCTGGCACTGGAGATGATCCCGATCTTCTACGGCATTTTCTTCAGCCCTCTTTACCGCGCCGCGGACAGGTCGAGCTGGAGCCTGGGAATGGCGTTGATGTATTTGATTCTGGGTATTGCCGGCGTGCTTATCGTAGCACCGCTGGGAATGCTCGCGGTCGCGATCTTCTGGGTGGCGCGGGCGGCCGCGCTGCTGCCGGTCCATATCCTTCTGATACGCCGCATTCTCGGCTTGACAGCGTACGCCATAGCCGCCCCCGTGTTCGCACCCGCCATGGCGACGCTCGTCATGGTTGCAGGTCTCCTTCCGCTGCGCATGTGGCTCGCCACCACCGGCCTGCCGGACTATGCCGAGCTGGCCCTGCTGGTCGCGGCTGGTGCACCCCTCTACGGTGCCGCGGTCTGGCTGCTATCGCCCGATCTTGCAGGTCTTGCGATGCGCGTGGCCCGGACTGTTGGAGCGCCTCGCCACGAAACGTCCTGAGGTTAATTGCGCCGGTCAGGCAGCGGCGGGGCGGCGAGTGCTGGCGGGAGCCGGCCGTCGCCGTTCGAGAATACCTTCATAGAGCGAGATGTACCGCTCAACGACGCTGCGGATGTCGAAAGCTTCCACGGCCTTGCGCCGCGCCTGTCGCCGCAGCCTGTCATCCCTGATGACCTCGCTGATGCACCAGGCGATGCCACGGGCAAGATCTTCGGCCGAGCAGGTTTGCGCCAGATAGCCGTTCTGCCTGTGATCAACGATATCGAGCAGGCCGCTATTGGCAAAGGCAGCCACAGGTGTGCCGCAGGCCAGCGCCTCGGCCGCTGTTTTGCCGAAGTTCTCCTGCAGCGAGGGCACGACCATGACGTCGGCGGCGGCGTACAGCGACGCAAGCGACCCGTCATCCCTGACCCGCCCGACATAGCGCACATCGAGCCCGACATCGAGATCGCCGTCCTCGGCACCGAAGACGACAGCCATGGCTCCGTCCGCCCATCCTTGCGCGGCCAGCATTTGCAGGGCCTCGCGCAGATACTCGAACCCCTTGCGCCGCTCGGTGACGCCGAAGAACGTTCCGAAAAGAGCGCCGAACAGGACGATACGTCGGTCCTGCGGCAAATCCCACGCGGCACGGGCGGCTGCCTGGTCGCCGGGCGAGAAACGCTCGAGATCGATGCCATTCGGGATGACCGAGACCCTGTTTCCTGCCGTGAGCGGACTGTGCCTCGCGTAATCAGCGATCCAGTTGCTCAACCCAACGTAGTCAATGCTGACGTCATGCCATGCGCGCTGCTTGCGCTGCCACTGCCAACGGCTGATGTCGAACGAGCGCGGGGAGCCGAGCTGAGGGCAGGCGCCGCATCCTGCCAGGAACTTCTCGCAGTCACCCGAATAGTGGCACCCGCCGGTCAGGGGCCACATGTCGCGCAGCGTCCATACGATGGGATAGTCGTGCAGGCGTCTCATCGTCCTGATCGGGGCCGCACCGTGCCCGATCCAGTGGAACTGCACGATATCCGGCTTCAGCCGGTCCACGGCACGCCGCAGATCGAAGGGCAACCAGCCAACGGTCCACCAGTTCTGGTGCGTCCAGTCATACAACTTCAGTGGCAGGCGATCGAGGCGCTCATACAGAGCGTTGGAAAGCCGGCCGTCAAACTGGCGGGTAACGACCGATGGATCGTCGCTGAACTTGCGTTGTACGAGCATGCGCGAGTCGATGCCGGCCGTGCGCAGACCACAATGAAGCTGATAGACTCCTCTTGCCGCGCCGCCTTCCGTGTCGGTCGGTGAAAGATGAAGAACGCGCATGCATATTCCGTGCAGGCTGGGATTGGCAGTAGCGGCGACTATCCCAGAGCTGCCTTGAGGCAACGAGTGATCAGCGTGTGATCCCTCAACTCATCGCCAGCGCCTTGCCGTCGTCATCGGCAGATGGCGATCCCTTCTTCAGTCTCAGATTGCCGTGCCGGTCCACCCACAGGCGATATTCCCCGATGTGGACGAGACTGGCGCTGCGCCAGTCCGATCCGAAGCGGGCGCCGCCGCCGGTGCCAGCGAGTTCGATCGCCTCGAAGCCGTTCACGTATTCAATCTTGCCGGTCGAGCCAATGATGGTCGCACCGGCACGCTTTTTCTGGCCCCCTATTTGCGCCAAGCCCGCGCCTTTCGCCCGCTTGTCGCCATGGCCAGTGCAGCCGACCATGACGAGCTGCCCGACGATGTAGGCCCGCAGCAATCGCGTCTGATTGTAGATGGAATACGCCGTACAGCCGACGAGCGTTCCGAAATTGGACAGTGCAATTCCGGCATCGCCGCTCTCAAACCCGGCAGCCGCCTGGTGGTTGTTCTCAAAGCCACAGTTCGACAGCAACGTGCAGCCGTTCTCGGCGACCAGACCGAACTTGCCATTGAGCAGGAAATAGCAGCCGTGAAACGCCACATCGTAGCACTTGTTGATCATGGCAACGCCATGCCGGGCGTTCTCACCGAACACACAGCCGAAGACGTGAATGGAAGACAGGATACCCTTCCTGAACCCATGCCCGAACGTCGCGCCGTTGCCCTTGTTGTTCCGGCAATAGGTGTTGATGACCTGCGCCTCGAAGACATTGCCGACCATCCGGCAGCCATCACCGCCACACCCCTGGATAACCACGTCGCGCAGGCAGAAATTGTAGAGGTACTTTCCCCATTCCTCGCATTCGAGATAGACGCCGTGGCCGTCTTCGCCGGATCCCCGGATGTCCAGCCCTTCGACGAGCAGGAAGCGTGTGGTCGTCCCGCTGATGAACTCAAAGACATTGGAGCCGTCGCGAATCTCCGACTTCAGGCGCGCACCATGGGCGGAAATGCCGCTGTGGCGCACGATGTTGCCTTCGGCGCCCCCGCCGGTCGCCACCCGGATCGTGCGCGTGATGCGATAAAGTCCGGGCGGGATCAGGAGAAATCCGGGACCGCCCGGCCTGAAGGCGGCGTCGAGGGCCGCCTGCAGCGCCGCCGTGTCGTCGGCTGCCCCGTCGCCGCTTGCGCCGAACGTCGTGGCCGACAGCATCGTGCGTGCTGGCGGCGGCCGTCCGCCCGCCTGTTGGGCTGCGGCAGCGGCCGGAACGGCGGCGAGCGCCAGGCCAGCGCCAAGGCCCAGCAGGCCGCGACGCGCGGTATCGGTTTCGGACATCAGCCGAACCTCTCGCGCCTTCTGGCGACCAGCCCGGCCAGGGCTGGATAGCGCGGCACTGCCGCACGGGCGGGTGCAGGCGAAGGCCGCGTCGCTGGCTGCGTTGCGAGGACTGCGCAGGCCGCTGCGAACAGCAGCACCGTCCAGGTACGGGGACCCACATAGGCGCCCGCCGCCTGACCGAGGATCACCCATACCGACCAGCAGAAGAGCACACTGGGTACGCCCAGGACCCTGAGCCAGATTGTAAGAGCAATCAGCATGATTGTGCCCCAGACGAGGCCAAGATAGATCCAGTGCAGCCAGAAGTAGTTGGTCAAAGCCTCGGCGATGCGGAAGTGCCAGGTCGGCTCGTAGGTACCTGACCGCATGTAGATCGAAACCGCCCGTTCCTCGATGAAGGGTTCGCCCGTCAGGCCGGCGCCCGCCCAAGGGTAACGCTTGAAGCCGTCGAATGCCACCTCCATGGGGCCGATGATGCGCGCGTACGTACTGGCATCACGACCGCTCGTGAAGGTGCGCAGCCGCTCAGCGTAAAGCGACTGCCCGATGATCACCGCACCCACCAGGAAGATAACGCCAAGTATCCCCGCACCGATCAGGCGCACGAAAGAGAATCCGCGTGCAGGTCCCGTGCTACCGCCCAGGAAGACCAGGTAGGGACCCAGCAGCACCAGCATCAGAAGCAGCGTGGGACCACGCATGATGAGCAGGCCCAGTCCCACCAGCACCAGATAGACAGGAATTTTCCAGCGCCACGTGCTCACCACGAGCCAGGCGAAGCCGTAATGCACAAACCCGAACGTCACGTTGGACGGTTCGGAGGTGAACAGCTTGGCCCGAACCCTTCCATACAGCACCTGGTCACGGAGGTCGGCATCGTAGAGGCCGAATTCGAAAATGCGCGCACGTACCCTGTCGCTGACCTCGCGCAGCGCAGTGTGGTGTTCCAGCACCACGCCGACCAGGATGGCGATGCAGAAGCCGAACAGGATGCGCGCGATGCCCCTCCGTTCGCCATGCGTCAGCGTGACGAACAGCGCATAGCTGATGACCAGTGAATAGGTGAGCTGGAGAAGCCCGGTAAACCTCTTTCCCAGGAACTCGACATTTGACGCCGAAAACACCGATCCGATGTAGAGCGCAATAACGATCATCAGGACGCCGAGATGCACCGGGTTGATCTGATCGCGCCTGCGCCACAGCATGATAAGGCCGGCAATTCCCGATGGCGCGCAGGTCAGCGGAACGCCATTAGTGATGGGCAGGTTGACGCCCATGTAGATGCCGAGCAGATAGATGATGACCAGCAGCGAATCGAACCAGCCGAGCCGCTCGCCGGGGTGCTGTGCCCTGATCATCCGGCAATCGCGGCACTTAGCTGCCGCCCCCGGCTTGCCCAGTCAAACTGGCCGCTGCACGCGACAAAGGCCCGCTGCTGGATACGGTTGAGCAGATCGACGTCATCCATGGCATTCAGCACGCCACGGGCGAGTGCGGCATGGTCCGGGAAGAGCATGATTTCATCGCCGTTGCGAAGCGGAACGCCGGCAACCGAGCCGACCAGACCGAAAACGGGCAGCCGGTTGAACACGTACTCCAGAACCTTGAGCTTGAAGCCGCCGCCGGTGCGCTCGGGCACGATGGCGATACGCGCTGCATCGAGGTATTCGGTCACGTCCGGGACCGTGCCCGTGAATTCGGTAGCGACTGTGCGCCTGCGCAGGCTGGCCAGGAACGACTTCTTGGCGCTGCCGATAACCTGCAGTTCGGCGCCACGTGCGGCGAACAGCGAATCGGCAACGGTGATGAATTCCTCCAGGTTCATCCGCTTGGCGATCCAGTCGAAGCTGCCGACAATGACGGCGCGCCTGGGCATGCTCGCGGTGATACGGCGTGAGGCGACGCTACGCCCCCGATAGCCGGGCGTCAGCACATCCATCGGCTTGTCCGGCCAGCGTGCGCGGTAGAGCCTCATGTCATCGGGCGTGATCGCGGTGACGGTATCCACCGCTTCCACCAGCTCGCGCTCAAGTCGGGTCGCTTTCCGGGCATCCAGCCGCACCGCCTGGCGTTTCAGGAACGGCACCTGACTCTTGGCGATCAGCTCGCGCGTGCTCTCTTCATGATTGTGCGAAACGTACACCAGCCTTGGCCGGTGCGTCTTGTCGGCGTAGTACTCCAGCACCGGCGCCAGCGCCCAGCCGCTGGAGAGGCCGTCGAACACGATGCCGGTCCAGCCGCCCCGGCGCAGCAACTCGTCGAGCATCCGCTGCATCTCGGCAGTCCGGCAGCGATAGACAATGTGCGGCAAGGCCGATGCGACGCTGCCCAGGCGCGACAGCGGCCCATGGCTATCCAGCCACCAGACGACGCGCGGATCGCGGTGCCCGTTGCGCCTCGGCGCATCGGAACGCCCCAGCGCCAGTACCTCGACCTCCATGCCCGACTGCGCAACGGCGTCAATCAGCCCGCCAGAGTAAATAAACTCTCCGCTGTGACGCGGCTCCGGATCCGCATAGGTCAGCCAGAGGCAGCGCAGACGACGCCGATGACCGGCATCAATAGGCATGCCGTCCGGTGAAACCGCCAAGGACGGTGCGTATGATGATCTTGAGGTCAAGGCGAATCGACCAGTTCTCGATGTAATAGAGGTCATGTTCGACCCGCTTCCGGATCTGCTCAACGGTGTCGGTTTCGCCACGCCAGCCGTTGACCTGGGCCCAGCCTGTAATGCCGGGCTTCATCCGGTGGCGGGAATCGTAGTAACGGACGGCATCCTGGTACAGAAGGCGCCCGGCCTTGGCGGCCAGCGCGTGAGGCCGCGGACCGACAATCGACATTTCTCCCCGCAACACATTCAGGAACTGAGGCAGCTCGTCCATGCTGGTGCGTCGCAGGAAGGCGCCCACCCGCGTCACGCGCGGGTCGTTGCGCCGCGTGAGCTGCTCTGCGTTCTCGTCCCGCGCCTCGTGGTACATGGTCCGGAACTTCAGCACCTCGATAAGGCTGTTGTTCAGTCCGTAGCGCTTCTGCCGGAAAAGTACCGGTCCGGGGCTGTCCAGCCGGATCAGCAGTGCGATAAACAGCAGCAGGGGCGATATCAGCGTAAGGATCATCGCTGCCAGGACGCGATCCTCAATCTCTTTCGCAATCCAGCGCCAGTCGCGCAGCGGCCTGTCCATCGCGTTCAGCAACGTGACGCCGCCGACGTGAGTCACATCGAACCGGCCGAGCTGCAGTCCAAAGACATCGGGCGCCACCCGCACATCGACGGGCACGAGGCTGAGCTTGTTGAGGGTCGTCGCAAGCCGCAAATCCGCCGAAAGCGGCTGGGCCACGATCACGGTCGTGATGCCAAGACGCCTGATGTCGGCGATGAGGTCATCGAGATCGCCGCCGATCCTGTGTCCGAGGCAGCTCGTGGCGGTTGAGGAGCTCTCAAACTGATCGTCGTAAATGCCCGCGATGCGCATGTCGGCAGCCTGATGCGCCTTCAGGTGCATCAGCAACCGGCGGGCAATCGAACCAGTGCCGACGATGGCGACCGGACGGCCGATCTTCCCAGCCCGGCGCCACCGGCCAATCTGCAGCCAAAGCAGCAGCCGAACGGATGCCAGCACCACCAGCCCGGCCGGATACCAGATCGCCGCTTCGCGCAATGCGCTCCGCAACGGCGCGCCGCCCAGGGTGACGGCCGTCAGCAGGATGCCGGCTGTCAGCGTCCACCCTGCCAGCGCGGGAGCCAGGGACTGCCACGGATGCCCAAGTCGCTCAAACCTGTAGGCGCCGGAAAGGTGCAGAAAGTTGAGACCTACCAGGGTGCCCAGGCAAATAGCGAGCGTGGAAATGCGCCAGTCGAGCGTCTTTCCAAGCGACCCCAGAAAGAGCCACGCCGCAGCGCCTGCCAGCAGCATGACTGCATCGGCGAGGGCGAGTAGCCGTGTCACGATGACTGCCGATACCGGTGTGCGGCGCACGCCCGACGCTGGGGCCAGTGAGTCCGGCAAGCCTGCCACGACTACAGAAGCCGCCGTTGAACGAGCGCCGTTGCCCATCTTGCCCACCTTCTCAGACGCTGCCGTCAATCAGCCGGTTGCACGGCCGCCGTGCACCGGCACCGCGCGGTTGCGGAGGAGCGTCGATGGGATGATTCTCCATATCGGCTTGCCCTTGGTCCTGTGATCAAGTTGAGGCGCTTGGACTTTACCTTTCCGCATCTTTCAGCTGGCTTCCAGGGCGCGCGGTTCGCCACCCCACAGGCTCGAGACGACCGCCGCCGCGAACGCCCGCGGTGTGCGCGATGCGGCGAAGGACCGGGCTGCACCCGGATCAACGAAGGTGTGTGGTCCCTCGATGACCATCCGCTCGATTCCGGCTGCGAGGCTGGCCGGATCGAGCGTGTCAGCCGTCAGCCCAAGCCTGTGGTCGTGAACGAGTCGTCCGAGCAATCCGAAGTCCTGCGTCAGCACCGGAATGGCCATCCGGGCAGCCCACAGCAGCACGCCGCTGGACCCGACAAATCTCTGATAGGGCGCCAGCACCACATCGCCCGCGGCCACAATGGCATCGAGCTCGGCGGCAGGAATCCACCGGTCTTCGAGGCGCAGGCACAGCTCGGGCCGGACTTTGCGGAGATGCCGGATGCCCGCCTCGACCCGTTCGCGCAAGGCCGCTTCAACGCGCCCCGCGATGGTGACCGACACGCGCGATGATATTCCCGGATCAATCCGGGCCAGGGCATCCAGCAACACGAGAAGGCCCTTGCGTTCGGTCAGATAGCCGAAAAACACGAAGCCGACGCGGCTCGCGGACACCGCCGCCACTTTTGACGTACCCGTCTGTGTTCCGGGCGACGGGTGCGTTGGATCGCCAATCGTCCTCACCTTGGCGCCAAACCGATACCGGCGGCGCGCATAGGGTGTGAAATACGGATCCAGTGACAGAACAGTGTGCACGGCCCGGTTCAGCAACATCAGCCGGTAGAGAATCGTCTTGCGCACATCACGCAACCTCTCCGGCAAACTCGGGCGATACGAACCGATCCCTTCATAGTGCACCGACGGTCGGAACAGGATGCCCGAGACGGGTTTGCCGCCGGTACCCAGGCCCAGCGCCAGCGGCAGGCACATGTGGTCGAATGACAGGAAGTGGCCGGCCTGTGCGCCGGTGCGTCGCAGGTAGCGGCGCATGATCCACCAGCGCGCGAAGGCCGCCAGCGTGAGGAACCGGCGCGTACACAACCATCGTTCGGCCGGCGTCAGCGCCAGCACGCGAATGCGGTCGCCGGCAATGGAAGGCACGCAGGCATCGAGGTGCGTACGCATCTCTGCAGCGACAACGAATGTCGTTCTGATGTCTGCCTGCTCCGCGGCTACATAGGCCACGATGTGCTCGAGCCACTCACGCGGATGGCCTTCGGCATCCGGCTCGAAGACGAGAATGTGGGAAACAGCGCCGTCGCTATTGCCGGGCACAGAGCGCATCGAGTCGCGTCACGAACTCGCCCAGTACCTTCCGCTTCGCCAGGTGCCGCTCGACGAACGCCCGGCCCCGCGCGCCCATTTCTGCGCGCAAATCCGGATCGTCGGCGAGGGCCACGATCGCCTCGGCAAAAGCCGCCGCATCGTTGGGCGGCACGCAGAGGAAAGCGCCGCTGCGCTGGCACAGGCGCGCGATCACGCTTTCAGGGCGGGCGGTGGCGACAAAGGCGCGGCCGGCAGCCATGATGTTGAACATCTTGGATGGCACCACGAAAGATGCGGCATCCGGATCGAGCGGCACCAGATGGATGTCGCCCGACGCCAGTCCTTCGCTCAATCCCGCATCAGGCAGCAACTCCTCGAGGCTGACGTTTGTGAGGCCGCGCCGTGCGATCTCGTCGCTGAGTGATTTCGCCTGGTTGCCGTTGCCGCGCAGAACGACCCGGATCTCCGGACGGCGCTCGCGCAGCACCTCGGCCAGGTCGATCACCTGCCCGAGCCCCTGCTTGCGGCCGAGATTGCCGCTGTACAGTACCGTCATCGGCTGCGTCGCAGATGGCGGCAGTGGTCGTATCTGGTCCGTGTCGACCCATATCGGGACGACTTCGATGGGCGCCGTGACGCCGATGCGGCGCAGCTCGCCGGCCATCTCTGGCGAGAGCACCACGACCAGGTCGGCGCGGTTGAGCACCATGCGCTCGCAGGCCTGCATCAGGCGCGCCGTCCAGCCGCCGCCGACCATGCCCAGTCCGCGGGCCAGCCCCGACTGGATGTCGTGCACGATGGCAACGCTGCGTCCGTCGCGCAGCCGCGCCAGCCCTCCCAGGGCGACACTGAGAATGGAAGGACACAGCGACAAGACCACGGCATGCCGGGCGATCCGGCCGGTCGCCAGGGCAAACGCGCCATTCATCAGAAACCACGCTTCGCCCAGTATGCGGGAAGCTGCCGACCGGCTGCGCGGAACCCAGGCGCCCAGCCGTTCCACCATGACGCCGTTGAAGGTCTCGCGCGTGGCACGTCCCTTGCGATACTCCGGAAAGACTTCGGCCGAAGGATAGTGCGGCAATCCCGTCAGAACTGTCACATGCCGGCCGCTGTCGGCCAGCCATTCGGCGATGTCGGCGCTGAACGGCGCCGAGCCAATCAGTTCCGGACGATAATACTGCGTGACAAAAAGAACCTGTGATGGCGGCATGCGCCCTCACCCGACGCGCGCCAGCACCGGCCGCGCGTACTGGTAATCCGCCGAGCCGTAGGCATAGCGGCGGTACTGCTTGGGGATCACCCGCGTCACGGCCACACCGGCCACGTCGCCCTGTGCCTCGATTACTTGCTGCAGCGCTTCGAGAACGGAGTCGCGACGCGTGTGTCCCCAGCGCACCGCGAAGACCACCTTCTCGACCATCCGGCAGAAGGCCAGGACTTCGGCGCCGACCAGGACCGGCGGCGTATCGAGAATGATCTGATCGTAGTCGGGCGCCAGCGCGTCCAGGACAACCCGCATGCGCTGCGATGTCAGCAGATGTGTCGACTGCGGCGTCCACTCGCCCGCCGTGACCACATCGACGCCCGACAGCGCATCGTGATGGATGAAGTCGTCGAGATCGGCCGTTTCGGCGGCCAGGAGGTTCGCCAGACCATTGCGGTTGGAGCAGCGGAACAACTGGTGCAGCTTGGGGCAACGCCAGTCGCAATCCACCAGCAGAACGCGCTTGCCGTTGCTGGCCAGCAATCTGCCGAGCGATGCCACGAGGACGGACTTGCCTTCCGCCGGCGCCGCCGATGTGAACAGCACGGTCTTCGGTGTCTCCGCCGTCTCGGAGAGCTCGAGGCCGATATGGAGGCGCCGCAGGGCCTCGCTGTAGGGAGAGGTCGGCTTGCGCAGCACGTGCACCTGCGGCGGGGTGCCGCCACTGAGATGCGGCACCATCGCGAGCACCGGCAGTCCGGTCTGGCTGACGATCTGGTCGGCCCGGCGGAAGGTCCTGTCGGCGCCTTCGCGCATCAGCGCGATCGCCGCGCCGAGCAGGCCGCCGCCGACTGTCCCGAGGAACGCCAGCAGCATCTTGGGCGGGTACGACGGTGCAAACGGCGGCGCGGCCGGCGACACCAGCTTGGCGTTGGCCTGCTGGATCTGCTCCTGTCCGATCGTCTGCTTGGCGCGGTTCAGCATCGCTTCCAGAAGGTTGCGGTTTACGGTGGCTTCCCGCTCCAGCGCATCCAGCTCGATGGCGCGCTCGTTCACATCACCCATCTGGCCCTTGAGCTGCTCGAAGCTGTGCTTCAGTGCCTCGTAGCGGGCAGTCGCTGCCCGTGCCTCGCGGGCAAGGCCGTCGACCACCTTGCCGATCTCGGCCGCAACCCGCCCCTGGATGTTGCCCACCTCTGACCTGGCGTTGATCATCATCGGATGCCGCGGCCCATACTGCGCCGCCAGCTCGGCCGCCCGGCGCTCGGCTTCCGCCTGCTGCTGCTTGAGCGCCGCGATCAACGGCGAGCGCAGGACCTCCGGCACACTCTCGCTGCCCATGCCGCCCTTCTGGAGCGACTGGGCTTCACGCAGCTTCGCTTCGGCTTCTGCCTTGGCAGTCTGTGCCTGGAGGAGCTGGGTGTTCAGTTCGGTAAGCTGCTGGGACGTGACGCCCGACGTCTGCCCCTTGTACAGCCCATAGCGCCGCCGGTAGTCTTCCACGGCCTGGTCGGACTTCCGTACCTGCTCGCGCAGCTCGGCGATGCGGCTCTGCAGGAACTTCTCGACGCGCTCCGTGACCTCGACCTTCTCGCGGCGCTGGTACTCAAGATAGACGTCCGCCAGGGTATTGGCGATCGCGGCCGCCGTCTCGGGATTCTCCGAATCGACCTTTACGCTAAGCACGTGCGAGCGGCCGAGCGAGGAGACATCGATACGCGAGATGACGCGGTTGATCATGATGGTCTGAAGCACTGCCTCCGGATCCCTGGCAGGCCCCTCGTCCTCGTCGCTGCGCAGCCAGGCCATCCAGGCCTTCGGACCGTAGGTATCGAGAAACTGCTTCCAGGCCGGGATCTCTTCGAGCCGCGGGTTGAACTCCGGGTTGTCCCGAAGATCGAGGCGGTCGATCACCTGGCGCGCCACGTCGCGCGACATGATGATGAAGCCCTCGTTCTGTACGCGCTCCATGTCGGGACTGGCTTCGGCGAAGATCCCCTCGTAGTTGTTGCCTAGGTAGCGCGGCGACGAAATGCCCACCTGCACGCGCGACTCAGCCACGTAGTACGAGGGAAGCTTCATCGCTACGGCGGCCGTCAGGCCGCCGAGCCCGAAGGCGCAGCCGAGAACGAGGTAGCGGTGCCGCCACAGCTTTCGCAACGTTTCGAGAAAGTCGTTCTCGCGCTCTTGCACCGGATATTGCACCGGCTCGAGCGCAACGGCACTTTCGCGCGGAACGAGGTACCGGCCGCGAACCCGCTGGGGAAGCTGTGCCATCAGAAGTACCGCTCCCTCACCATGATGACGTCACCAGGCTGCACCGGCGTCTCCTGCGTGGCAGTGATCCGCACGGTCTGGCCGCTCGCGTCAGGGCGCTTGATATAGAACGAGCTTTCGCGCGCCCTGTAGGTAAAGCCGCCGGCAAGCGCCACGGCATTGATCACGCTCATGCCCGCCACGTACGGATAGCTGCCGGGGTTCTTGACCTCGCCCACGATATAGAAGGGGCGACGCGTCATGACCTCGACGGCGACGCTCGGGTTCCTGATATAATCCGGGTGCAGCTTGGCGGCGATCGCCTGCTCAAGCTGTGCGGGCGTCATCCCCTTGGCATTGATCTGGCCGATGAGCGGGAATGACAGCACCCCCTGGCCGTCCAGCGCATACTCGCCGGTCAGGTTCTGCTGGCCAAAAACGATGATCCGCATCCGGTCGCCGCTGTCGAGCCTGTAGCCGGATTTGTCCGCCGGACCTGGCGGCATCGGTCCGCCACGCGGCGTCGAATCAGAAACCTGGGCATATGCCGGGAATGCCGCGGCGCCCGTTACGAAGACCGCCATCGTCGCCAGCAGGCCACGACGCGGAATCGATGATACGATCCTGACGTTGGCCATTGTCGTCACCTTCCGAAACTCATGACACTGTCGCGTCCTTAGCGGATCGCGCAGTGCCCGCATGTTGGTAGGCATGGCTTTACCAACAAAATCCGCAGGCCTGTTGTGACCAAAACGGGGGCGATTCGCGGCCACGAAAACGCCACAAGGTGGCCGTTTCACGCCCGCCCGTAATTGTCGGCGATCCGCACGATGTCGTCTTCGCCGAGGTATGGCCCCGACTGCACTTCGATCAGATGCAACGGCAGCTTGCCGGGGTTCTCGAGCCGATGCTCGGTGCCGATCGGGATATAAACCGACTCGTTTTCGCGCACGAGCATGCGGTCCTCGCCGCGCTGAACGAGCGCGGTGCCCTGCACCACGACCCAGTGCTCGGCACGATGATAGTGCTTCTGCAGACTGAGCTTGGCGCCCGGCTTGACCATGATCCGTTTCACCTGGAAGCGGTTGCCGGCATCGACGGTGCGATAGTAGCCCCAAGGGCGGTAAGTCGTTGTGTGCTGCAACGGCTCCGGCCGATTGCGCTGGCGCAGCCGTTCAACCACGCCGGAAACCTCGGCAGCCGATCCGGCATGCGCGACCAGCACCGCATCGTCCGTCGCGACGATCACCACGTCGTCAAGGTCGATAGCCGCCACGAGCCTGCTGTCGGACCGCACGTAGGAGTTGCGCACGCGGTCGAGCACCACATCGCCCTGCACGACATTGCCATCGACATCGCGCTGTCCGTGCTCCTGCAGTGCCCGCCACGAGCCCAGATCGCTCCACGCCATATCGACGGGCACCACGGCTGCCCGGTCCGTATGCTCCATCACGGCGCGGTCAACCGACAGAGCCGGCGCTTCGCCCAGACCGGCCGCATCCAGCCGGAAGAAGCCGAGATCATCGGTGCCCTTGTGCACGGCGCGTTCGCAGGCCGCCAGCATGTCGGGGTTCAACCGGGCGAGGTCCTCCAGGAAATGCCGTGCGCCCAGCAGAAAGATGCCGCTGTTCCACGAGAATATGCCGCTGTCCACGAAACGCTCGGCCGCGGCGCGGTCGGGCTTCTCGACGAAGCGGTCGACGAGGTACACGCCCTCTCCCCCGTCGAGCGCATGGCCGATCTGGATATAGCCGTAACCTGTCTCCGGCCGGTCCGGCTTGATGCCGAAGGTCACCAGCTTGCCGGCCTGGGCCGCCGCGACACCCCTGCCGACGGCCTCGTGAAATCGCGCCACCGAGCCGATCACGTGATCGGACGGCTGTACCAGCATCAGCGCCTCCGGATCGCGTGCCATCAGCCACAAGGCCGCAGCGGCTACCGCCGGACCGGTGTTGCGCGCCACTGGCTCAAGCAGGATCTGCTGCGGGACGATGCCGACCTGGCGAAGCTGCTCGTCAATCAGAAACCGATGCTCGTCGTTGCAGATCACCACGGGTGCCGCAAAGCCGGCATCGCTCAGGCTGCGCAACGCCGTCTCCTGCAGCATGGTCCGCTCTGACAACAGCGGCAGGAGCTGCTTCGGATAGGCAGCGCGCGAGAGCGGCCACAACCGTGTCCCCGATCCACCCGAGAGAATCACCGGGTGGATCAGGCCCGTCCCCGGCACCCGAAACCGGGCGAGGTCGGCGATTGCATCCATGGTCAGGACTCCCCGCACCGGACTTGCACGCGCGGAAGCTATGACCGGCGCTCAGGCGGAACCAGTGATCAAGATGTGGTTCCGGCCACGCGTTTCCGGCGCTACAGCCGGCCGTTGCACGGCAGCGTGATGCGCACGCACAGTCCACCGTCGGCGCGATTGAAAGCGCTGACACGGCCACCCAGCGCCTCGACGTTGCGGCGGACGATCCAGAGGCCGAGGCCCGCATTGAGCACCGGCTGCGTACCCGGAGCGACCTGTGCTGGCGGACCGGCTTTCGGCCGCACCGAGTAGTACCGGTCAAAAATGCGCTCCAGCTTGTCCGGCGGCGCACCCGGGCCTTCGTCCTCGATCCGCAGATCAGCGAGGCCCTCCTCCAACACGGAAAGCGTCACGAACAGGCTCGCCCCGGGGCTCGAGAAGCTGATGGCGTTATCGAGGATGTTCTGCAGCACGACTTCGAGCATGCCGGTACCCGCCTGCACTACGACACAGTCCTCGATACGGCGGACCAGCCGGATTTGCCGACCAGACAGCGTCTCGCGATAGTGCACCAGCATGTCGCCCACCAGCTGTGTCAGGTTGACAGGCCGGCGCGGCATTTCAATCTGGTCGGCCGTGTTGATGTCGAGACGCTGCGCCGCATTGACCATGCCCTTGAGCCGCTCGACGGATGAGTCGATGATCGACAGTGCCCGCTGCGCGCGCTGGTCGTCCTCCGGTATCCGCTTGCGAATGGGCTCAAGGGCGGACTGGATGGTCGCCAGCGGCGTCTTGAAGGAATGGGCGTTGTCCTCTGCCGTCTGGCGCATGTCGCGCGCGACCCGCCGGAGCTCGAGTACCAGACGGTCGATGTCTCCCGCGACGCTCGACAGCTCCGGCACGACGTTGCGGGTGGTGAACGCGTGGTCCCCGATGCGGCCCTGGCGAATCTCGTGCGCAACCTTGCGGAAGCGCTGCAGGTTGCGACGGATGCCAAGCACAATGATTGCCGCAACCAGGGCCATGCCGACGTAGATCAGCGCCGCGATCCGTACTTCGCGGGTCTGCCAGTAGGGCCGGCCGATGGATGTGCTGAGGAAATCCGCCGTCGAGTGCGTCGAGATCAGCACCCAGCAGCCAAGATCGGTCTTGATGGGCATGAGCGAGGTCAGCAGCTCGACGGTGCCGTCGGGCTGGCGGTAGCGGATCTCTGCCTGCGAATCCCACATGCAGGACTCCGACAGCCGCTGCAGAATGCCGCGCTGGGTCAGCTCGTCCAGTTCCTGCCCGACCTGGGCCGCGTCGATACGGGGCGTGGCGGCCACATAGTAGAAGCTGCGTTCGCCAGCGCCCGCCGGCTGCAGCATCAGTTTGAGCACGGTGCCATCCGCGCCGTACTTCCGCAGCTCCGCGGTCAGCACATCGTTTGCCGGGGCTGACAGCCGCGACAGAAAGGGCCGCAGCGCCTCGGCAATCAGCCGGCTGCGATCCTGGATCCCGCGGGTCACCAGTTCGCGAGTCTGCCGGTCGACGCTCTCGAACTGCCCGTAAAGCACGATGGGCAGCGCGATGAAAACGCCGACGAGCGCCAGAAGCTTGAGAGTCAGGGACGCGCCGATCCGGCGCGCCCACGACAGTATGCGGCTGGGACGGGACGCCGGCTCAGGCGGCCGGCGTCGCTCCTCTGCCCCAGCGATAGCCAAATGAGGGGAAATTCTCGATTTCGCCGAAATCGGCGTCAATGGCGCGGAACTTGTTGCGAATCCGCTTGATCGAGGAACGGACGTTTGTTCTGTAGCCATCTTCGCCGCTCCCGGCGATGAAGCCGACGTGGTGCATGCAGTCGTAAACCGCACGATAGGTCACATACTCGCCGACGCTCGATGCCAGAAGACGCACGATGTTGAACTCGGTCAACGTCAGGTTGACGTCAACATCGTTCCAGTAGGCGCGGCTTACCCGCGGCCGCAGCACCAGCTTGCCGCATTGCAGGAGTTCCTCGGCCTGCAATTCGGGCGGCTGCTTTCCCGCCTCGACGATGAGCCGGATGCGCTTGGCCAGAATACCCATGCCGCGCGACTTGTCGACGAAGTCGAGCGCACCGCGCTCCAGCGCAAGGCTTTCGTGGGCGCGGGACGACTGGCCTGTGAGGAAGATGATCGGCAGATGGATCCCCCGCCGCCGCAGCTTCGGCAGCAGGTCAATTCCGGTCATGCTCGGCAGGTTCCAGTCGAGCACGATGACGTCGCCTTCGCCGCCACCGCTCAGGTAGTCAAGAGCCGCCGCGCCATCCGAAAGCGGGACGACGTCGAAGCCGTGGTCGGCCAGCTCCGCGCCCGCCACCTCGCGATAGTCATCATCGTCATCGACGAAGATGAGTCGCACGCGATCGCCGGTAGCGTCACCTGCCCTCGCCGCGGGACTGTAGGTCGGCCAGGCAGATTCGCTTTCCTTCATCAGTGTTGTCATCGCTCTTCACCTCGTAGGTCAGCGTTCCGAATTTCCTGGTCTGGACATCCGGGTAGAGTGAAACGTCAAGCGTGCACCTTCCTTTTCTGTAGTGCCAAACCTTGCCCGGCGGCCGTTCCTCCTCCGCTGCCGGTGGACCCAGCAGTTCGCGCAGTTCCTGTTCGCCGAGACCGACCAGCCTTACCGGGGTGGCCGTGGGCTTGCGGTCGTCTTCCGTTGCGACGCGTGTGCCGCCATTCCTGGCCCCATCTGTCCGCGAAGCAGACCGCCCCGTCGCGGCGGCCGCCGGCGTGGGGGCGCGCACCGCCATGGGCTTTGCCGGCGGCCGTTGCCTCGGATGCTGCGCGTCCTGCAAGAACCCGCATGCGGAGAGGAGAACGGAGCTGGCACCGATGAATGATGGGACCAGGCTGTTGCGGATCATGTTGATTCCCAATGCGGAAAATACGCCTGCCGTGGCACTTCGTGCTCATCGCGTGTTCTTCTCCCCGTTTGCTCTCGCCTTCTTGCCAGCCCGAGCAGCAACGATGCTGCTCATGCCCACAACCTGTGTGACCATTCGTGTCTGCCCGTTGCCTTTCGGTGACCGCGATCTGGAGCGTTGCTGTAACGAACACCCCACCCTCAAGTTCCGCAGACCCTGATTCACGTTTGAGGCCAGTTTTGGGCGAAAATCGCGTACCGGCGCCTTCGTTTTCCGTTTTCCGTCGTGGCCACAAGGAAGTCACAACCTCCAGAGTGATGAAACCCCTGTGCGCAAAAACCGGGTGGTTCTGCCCGCACTTGTGGACCATGCACCAGGCAAGTTTCACTGATGCTTCGATGCGTGCTGCCATTCGACGCATCCGCATGGCACGAACGGCGGCATGCCAAAGTCGTGCCAGCACCGCAGGTTCGCTGGCGACAACGGGAGATGCGCATGGACTTCGAGTTCACGTCCGACCAGCGGGCCTTTCGCGAAACGGCGCGCCGTTTTGCACGCGACCGGTTGCTCGGCAGTTACGCCGCGCGCGAGGCTGCCGGCACGATCGATCGCGCACTCGTGCGCGAGATGGGTGGGCTTGGGCTCATCGGCCCCGAGCTGCCCTCCCAGTTCGGCGGCCTTGACGCCGGTGGCATTACCGCCGGCATCGTCATCGAGGAAATTGCATACTCCGACATGAATGTCGGCTACGTCTGCCTCCTCGGATCCCTGCTCGGCATCCTGCTGGCACATCATGCGTGTGCCGAGGTGGCGGATCCGATTGTCCGCAAAATCATTTCCGGCGATACCTTGGTGGCGCTTGGCCTGACAGAACCGCGCGCCGGTTCCGACGCGGCCAGCCTGGCGATGAGCGCGCGCCGTGACGCGAACGCCTACATCCTGCGCGGCGAAAAGACGTCGATTTCGCTGGCGACCCAGGCCGATCACGTGGTGGCGTTCGCGCGGACCGGCCAGCCGGGTGACCGCGCCCGCGGCGTGACCGCGTTCCTTGTTCCGCTGGACGCACCCGGCATCTCGCGCACGGCATTCACCGATGTCGGCTCGGCTGCAGTCGGCCGCGGTTCGATCTTCTTCGACGACGTGCGTGTCGATGAGACCCGCCGCATCGGCCAGGAAGGGGCGGGCTTCCACCAGGTGATGAACGGCTTCGACTACAGTCGTGCCCTGATTGGGTTGCAGGTGCTGGCTGCGGCGCGCGCTTCTCTCGACGAGACCTGGACATACATCACCCAGCGCGAGGCCTTCGGCAATCCGCTCGCGAAGTACCAGGGCGTTACCGAGCCGCTGGCCGAGGCAGAGACGCTGCTCAACGCGGCACGGCTGTTGTGCTACCAGACCCTCTGGCTGCGTGACCAGGGTCGGCCGCACACCGCGGAAGCAGCGATGTGCAAATGGTGGGCGCCCAAGGTGGCTTTCGACACGGCGCACCGCTGCCTGCTCACGCACGGCCATGCCGGCTTCAGCCGCGACCTGCCGCACCAGCAGCGCATGCGCGACATTCTTGGCCTGATGATCGGCGACGGTACCGAGCAGATTCAGAAGATGATCATCGCCCGCGAGAAGGTCGGCCGCATCGCCGTGCCCTACTGAGCTATCCGATCATGCTGTAGCCGCCGCTGACGCTCAGCACCTGGCCGGTGATGTAGCCGGCAACCGCGTCCGAGGCCAGGAAGAGCACGGCGTTGGCGACATCCTGCGGCCGGCCGATACGGCGCAGCGGCAGGGCCTTGGCCACCTTCTCAAGCTGCTCGTCGGTGAACATGGACTCCTTGCGCACCCACATGCTGTGCGCGCCGACTTCGGCCTTGTCCGTCGGCACCGTGACCCCCGGACACACCGCATTGCAGCGGATGCCATAGCGGCCATTTTCCCGCGCGATGGTCTTCATGAAGGCATTGATGCCTGCCTTGATGCCGCCGTACACCGCCTCGCGCGGCTCTCCCTGGCGGCTGGCGTCGGAGCTCAGCGAGACGATGGCACCGTGCCCCGCCTTGATCATCGGGTCGAGCACGGCGCGGGTGCAGTTGAGCACGCTGAAATAGTTGAGGCGAACGATCTTCTCCCAGAACTCGGGCGTTGTCTGGGTGAAATACATGAGCTGGTCCCAGCCGACGCTGTTCACCAGCACGTCGACTCCGCCATGCTGCGCCACCACGGTGTCCACCAGCTTCTGGACCTGCGCGAAATCAGTCACGTCAGTGGCCACAACCGCTGCCTTGCCGCTGCCGAGCTTCTGCGCCTCCTGCACCACCGCTTCGCCCTGGCGCGCGTCCAGCTCGGCCACGGTCACATTCGCGCCTTCACGCGCGAAGCCCAGGGCAATGGCACGGCCGATGTTCGATCCGCCGCCCGTCACGATCACGCTCTTTCCCGAAAGTCCCAGGTCCATGGTTTCCTCGCTCGTCCTCGTTGCCTGCCGGCTACGGCGTGGCGTGGCCGATGAACTTCTCCGGCGGCCGGTCGCCCCATTGCGAGGCGAACCCCTCCTCCACGCTCAGCAGATTGCCGCCATTCGCCGCATTCAGCCGGTCGGTGTCGGCCCAGCGCTCGTGAACCCGACGCCACGGATCACACCAGTAGTCATACACCTGGCTGCCCAGCAGGTGCCGGCCGATGCCCCACATATGCTCATACTTGCCCAGCCGCATCAGATATTCGTGGTCCTGGAAGACGGCATCGATATCCGGCACCTCGAATGAAAGATGGTTCAGGCCGGCCTTCTCGTTGTGCACGCAAAAGAAGACGTGATGGTCCACGTAGTCACTGCCGCGATCGAGTCGATTGAACGAACCGATGATGTTCTCCCGGCTGCCGGCATAGACGTCGTCCGAGCAGGTCAGGCCCAGCATCTCGCGGAACCACCGCACCGTCTCCATCACGCGCGGCGAGGCCAGCACCACGTGGCCGATGCGCTTGACCGGCGCCGGCGAGTTCGCCAGGCGCATCAGCCGGCCCGCGCGACGCAGGGGCTCCGCGCCGGAGTTCATGGGATCACGTACGACGGGGACGGGCGGCAGTTGCTGCATCCCGTGCAGCACCTCGATCTGATAGCCGTTCGGCTCGGTCAGCCGTACGCGCCTGCCACCGCCTGGTTCGTCGAGAGTCTCTATGCCCGATGCGCCCGGCATCGTCGCCAGCCGCCTGAGGTCATCCTCACTGGCCGCGTACCATGCGAACCCGACGCAGCGCGGCTCGCCCTTCTCCGTGACGTGAATATGGTGCGGCGGATCGGAGCCGCGCATGTAAAGCGCCGTCGGCGTGCGCTCGGCACGGATCAGCCCGAAATGCGTCAGGAACTCCTCCATGGCATCGAGATCCGGCGCGCGCAGCCGCCCATAAGCCAGGTCCTTCACCTTGATCACGGCCATGGTCCTCCTCCGTTCGGCACCCGCGCCCGCTGCATCGCCTGCCAGACACGATCGGGCGTGGCGGGCATGTCGAGCTGCGTCACGCCGACTTCCGCCAGCGCATCCATGATCGCGTTCATGACCGCCGGCATCGCGCCGACGGTGCCGGCCTCCCCTGCCCCCTTGGCGCCCAGCGGATTGAAGCGGGTCGGCACCGGGTTGCTCTGGATCTCCATGTTGCTCAGCGTGTCCGCCCGCGGCATCGCGTAGTCCTGGAAGCTGGCCGTAAGGAGCTGTCCCGACTCGCGGTCCCACACGACTCGCTCCATCAGGATCTGCCCCACGCCCTGGGCGACACCGCCATGGATCTGGCCCTTGAGGCCGACAGGGTTGATCACCGTGCCGACATCATCCACCACAGCGTAGCGCACAAGCTGCACATGGCCGGTCTCGCGGTCGATCTCGACCTCGCAGATATGGCAGCCGTTGGGAAACGTGTCCTTCGGCGGCACGTAAGTCGTATGCTCGTAAAGCCCGCCTTCCATGCCCGGCGGGAGACGCGCCGGCTGGAAGGCGGCCATCGCCACCTGCTTCAGCGCCAAGGCGCGGTCGGTGCCCGCCACGCGGAAGCTGCCGTCGGCAAACTCGATGTCCTCTGCCGAGGCCTCCAGCAGGTGAGCGGCAATCTTCCTGCCCTTTTCGATCACCTTGTCGGCGGCAAGCCAGAGCGCCGAGCCGCCAAGGACGGTGGAGCGCGAGCCCATGGTGCCCATGCCGAAAGCGACCCGGTCGGTGTCACCGTCGATGAACTGCACGTCCGCCGGATCGATGCCCAGCCGTTCGTGCAGGATCTGCTTGTACATGGTTTCGTGGCCCTGGCCCTGCGCCTTGGTGCCGAGCAGCATCATCGCCGAGCCGCCGGGGTTGAAACGGATCTCGGCGTACTCCGGCTGCACCGTGCCGGCGGCCTGCTCGATTGCGTTCACCACGCCAAGGCCGCGCAGCTTGCCGCGACGACGCGACTCCTCGCGCCGGGCGGCAAATCCTGCCACATCCGCCAGCTTCAGCGCCATGTCGAGGTTTTTCTCGAACTCGCCGCAATCGTAGTACGGGCCGAGCGGCGCCTGGTACGGCAGCGCCGAGGACGGCAGCATGTTGCGGCGGCGAAGCTCGATGCGATCCACGCCCAGCTCTCGCGCTGCATCGTCGATCAGGCGCTCGATGAGGTAGATGGCCTCGGGCCGTCCGGCACCGCGATATGGCGCGGTGGGATTGGTGTTGGACAGCAGACCGGTGATGTGCACGTACGCCGCCGGGATGCTGTAGACGCCGGTCACCGTGCCGATTTGTCCGAACGGCGTCAGGAGGTTGCGGTCGGAGCCGATATAGGCGCCGAGGTTCGCCAGCATGTGCAGACGCAGCCCGATGAACCTGTTGTCGGCGTCCAGCGCCAGCTCGATATCGCCGATGTTGTCGCGGCCATGCTCGTCGGCCATCACCGCCTCCGAGCGCTCGCAGGTCCATTTCACCGGCCGCAGCAGCTTGCGCGCCGCCCACAGGACGAGGCGGTGCTCCACATATTGCCAGCCCTTGGTGCCGAAGGCGCCGCCGACATCGCCGCCGATCACACGCAGCTTGCTCTCGGGGATGCGGAACACGCTCTGCGCCAGCATGTTGCGCACGCGATGGGGATACTGGACATCGGCGTAGAGCGTCAGCCTGTCCTCGCCGGGGTCGTAGGTGCCCAGCGCCCCGCGCGGCTCCATGTACTGGGCATGCACCCGGGTGACGACGTAGCGCCGGCGGATCACTCGCGCCGCCTTCTGGAACGCTGCTTCGGTAGCCGCCTTGTTGCCGCGTTCGACAACATTGGAGACGTTATCGGGACACTCGTCCCACACCGCCGGCGCCCCCGGCGATGCCGCCTGCGCCGTATCCGTCACGGATGGCAAGGGCTCGTAGTCCACCTCGATGAGTTCGGCGGCATCCTTCGCCTGCGCCAGCGTTTCGGCGACAATCATAGCGACCGGATCGCCGACATAGCGCACCCTGTCCGTCACCAGAGCGGGCCGCTGCGGGGCGAACATGGGTGAGCCATCCCCGCGCTTGCGCGGCATGGTGGCCCTGGGCATGCCCAGCCCGTCAGCCGCGTAGTCGGCACCCGTGTAGACAGCGATGACGCCCGGCGCCGCCCTGGCCGCCGCGACCTCGATCGAGCGGATGCGGGCATGCGCGTGCGGCGAGCGCAGCAGCACGGCATGCGCCTGCCCCGGAAGGTTCACATCATTGATGTAGCGGCCCTGCCCGCGCAGCAGGCGCGGATCCTCGAAGCGCAGGACCGGCTGCCCGATGCCGTACTTTCCCATGAACGCACGCTCCTCCCGGCCTCACGTTTGGGACACATTGAGACAGGTTGAGACAGTCAGACGCAAGACCGGAGACAGCTTGAGACAGGTAGACACGGCGGTTTGGGGTGCTGTCGCGGAAGTGGTTGGAATTTGAAGGAGGCGTAATCTCCGGCTTGGACCAACAAGCAACAACCGGCGTTAGCGCGCCGGCGGAGATCACGCCATGACAACAGATAGCA
>QOCQ01000029.1 GCA_003574685.1 Rhodospirillaceae bacterium SYSU D60007 | reverse complement strand
TGCTGCAAGCCCTGCGGCCGGCGCCCGCCTGAGAGCCAGGACGTTCGCGCCATGCCGACCCGCGCCTTCACTTCGCCCACGGCCGAGTTCTCACACGGCCTGCTTCGCGGGGAGAAGGCAAGAAGGCGTCGCTCCTCTCCCTGCCACCAACGAGGACACCAACATGACCGCAATCACCGCCCTGGAAACGGCAACCCTGCCGGCCGGCATACGGTCGCGCTTCGTGGATGGCATCAATGGATTGCGCATACACATCCTGGAGGCCGGCTTCGAGACGCGGGGGCGTCCCTGTGTGCTGCTGCTGCATGGCTTTCCGGAGCTGGCCTATAGCTGGCGCAAGGTGATGCTGCCGCTTGCCGAGGCCGGATACCATGTTGTGGCGCCCGACCAGCGCGGCTATGGCCGCACGACCGGCTGGGACGGCAACTACGACGGCGATCTCCCCTCCTTCCGCATGCTCAATATTGTGCGCGATGCGCTGGGACTGATCTCGGCGCTGGGCTATCGCAGCGTTGCGGCGGTCGTCGGACATGATTTCGGCTCGCCCGCAGCAGCATGGTGCGCGCTGGTGCGGCCCGACCTGTTCCGCTCCGTCGTGCTGATGAGCGCGCCATTCGCCGGCCCGCCTGCCTTGCCTTTCGATACGGACGGCAAGCCGCAGCTTCCACGTCACGATCCGATCCACGCGGATCTCGCGAAGCTGGAACGGCCGCGCAAGCACTATCAATGGTATTACAGCACGCGCGCCGCCAATCGCGACATGCTTGACTGCCCGCAGGGCGTGCACGCCTTTCTGCGCGCGTACTATCACCACAAGAGCGCGGACTGGGCGCAGAACGTGCCGATGCCGCTGAAGGGATGGACGGCCACCGAGCTGGCGCGCCTGCCGACCTACTACGTCATGAACCTCGACCAGAACATGGCCCAGACCGTGGCGCCATATATGCCGTCGGCAGAAGAGATCTCCGCCTGCCGGTGGCTGACGGAAGACGAGTTGCGCGTTTACACCAGCGAGTACACACGCACTGGCTTTCAGGGCGGGCTGCAATGGTACCGCTGCGCCATCGATCCGGCCTTTTCGACCGATCTTCAGCTCTTCGATGGCCGCACCATCGACGTCCCATCGCTCTTCATCGCCGGCAAGAGCGACTGGGGCATCTACCAGCGGCCCGGCGCCATCGAGCGCATGCAGTCGACAGCCTGCACCCGCATGCAGGGCTGCCATCTGATCGAAGGTGCCGGCCACTGGGTGCAGCAGGAGCAGCCTGTCGTCACAAGCGATCTGCTGCTGGCGTTCCTTCAGGGACGCTGACGCCGGCCCCGGCGGCGGTCCACGCGCGAACGCTGCGGGGTCAGGGTACGGTACTTGCGGGTGAGCAGGCGCAGCGGCGCGGTGAGCACCTGATGCCAGCCGGGCTGCGCTTCGAGCTGTGCCAGCGCCAGCGCTCCGGCCTCCAGGGTCGAGACGCTCTCGCGCCGGGGTTCGCGGCGCAGGTTGCCGTACAGTGATGGCGAAGGGGGGTTCAGCAGCAGCCGCCGGCACTTCAGCAGCCAGGGATTGCGCCACCACAGCGCCTTGGCCTGCGACCAGTTGCCATCCAGCAGGATGATGCCATCGATACCGCCCAGCGCGACCGATTGATCGGCCAGCGGCGTGCCGTCCCGGTCGGCGGCAACCAGCGGACCCACTCCCGTGGGTGGCGCCTGCCGTGCCGTGCCCAGATACAGCACGGCCCAGCGGTGCACATCGGCGTCGTGCCCCACGACGCGCGCAAGGTTAGGCCATGACAGGCCGGTACGCAGGGTCGCGCGCGCAAGCTGGCGGCACAACAGGCCTGCCGTGCCCAGCTTCTTGTCCTGCTCCTGGGGATGGCGCAGGACCAGCACCTCGATCCGGTTCTCCAGATGTGCCAATGCCGCGCAGACGCACAGGGACACGGGCTTGCCACAGCCGGGGCAATCGGCCTGTTCCACACCTGCATCAGGGGTCATGGGCGCCCCATAGCCGCTTCGGCCATTCCCCGCCAGACCGCACGGCTGCCATGTGCGCGGGCGGGGCGGAACGGCGCTTGAACTGGCGGCGCGGCTGTTGGACAAACCCGGGTCTGCATCGCGGAGGAGACATGGCCAAAATCGTTGTGAAGTCGGAGATCGCCGGCAAGGTATGGAAGATTGAGTCAAAGATCGGCGACCGGATCGACGAGGAGGGCCAGATCATGATCCTCGAGTCGATGAAGATGGAGATTCCGGTGCTGGCGCCGCGCGGCGGCACCCTCCAGGAGATCCATGTCGCCGAGGGTGACACCGTGGCCGAAGGCCAGACGGTCGCCACGCTGGAAGCCTGACGTATCTCCGTTGCCTACATCCCCTGACCGGGCCCGACCGGCGCGCAATGCCGGAACCTCGCTACTGTCCGGCATGCTGGTAACGTGGTCCCCCGAGCGCCTCGCCCGGACCCTGCCCGGCCTGGCCCTGACCGGTGCGATCGGCCTGGCGGCCTTCGCCATGGACCGCCTGGGGTTCACGCGGATCGGAAGCTGGTGGGTGCCGCCGCTGATCATCGCCCTGTTCGTGGGCATGGCCCTGCGGCCGGTGGCGCTCGCACCTGTCTTCGAGAGCGGCGTCGATATCGCCGGCCGCACCCTGCTGCGCATCGGCGTGGCGCTGCTGGGCGCGCGGCTGACGTTCGGCGATATGGTTGCGGGTGGCCTGACGCCGGTGGTCGTGGCGGCGCTGGCGGTCTTCGGCACGATTTCCTTCGGCGCCCTCGCGGCACGCTGGTTCGGCCTGCCGCGCGATCTGGGGCTGCTGACGGGCTGTTCGGTGGGCGTCTGCGGTGCTGCCGCGGCCATGGCGGCCGGCGCGGCGCTCCCCCGAACCCCGTCGACCGACCGCGACGTCGCCTTCACCGTCATGGGCGTCAACGCGCTCAGCACCGTGGCGATGGTGCTCTATCCCTATCTTCAGGAGACGCTGCATTACACCGCGTTCGAGATGAGCGTCTTTCTCGGCGGCGCCATCCATGACGTGGCCCAGGTCGCCGGCGCCGGCCAGATGATGAACGACGCCAAAATCCTGGCTGATGCCGTGATGACCAAGCTGCTGCGGGTCGCCATGTTGTTGCCGGCGGTGCTGTTCATCGTCTGGTGGGTGACGCGCGGCGGTGGACCCGCGGGCAAGGCGAGACCGCGGCCGCCCTTCTTCCTGTTCGGCTTCCTCACGCTGGCACTGCTGAATTCGATCGGTGCCCTGTCGCCTTCCCTGCAGCACGGGATCGGCCTTGCATCGGCGATCCTGATCACCGTCGCGATTGCCGCGTTGGGCATCAAGACCTCGCTGGTATCGCTTGCCGCCATCGGCCCGCGACCCGTCGCCCTGATGGTCGTGCAAACGCTGTTCGTGGCGCTGCTCGTGATCACCGCCATCTACGTCGCCCGCACCTTCTGATCGCTGGGGGCGCGCCACTTTAGTGGCGCGTCATGGGCTGGCGCCGATGGAAGACGCGCCACTGGAGTGGCGCGCCCCCGGCAGTGCTGAACTTTGTCAGGCGCGGGCGGTGGGGCGCGCGGAGACTGCGGCGTACCAGCGTGCGAGGTTGGCGTGATCGTCGGGCACCGGCAACTTCAGCGCGCCGCGTGCCGTCAGCAGCGCCACCTGTGCCGTGATGTCGGCGATCGAGTAGGTGTCGCCGGCGATGAAGGGCCGGTCCTTCAGCTCGCCGTCCAGCCACGTCATCCGCGCCACGAGCTGACCGCGTCGCGCTTCGCCCCATCCGGCGATCTGCGGGCGCTTGCCGACCCAGAAGGGATGCGTGTGCACGAAGGCATCGATCGTCGGCAGAAGCAGCTCCAGTTCCATGCGCCGGTTCCACATCTCGACCGTCGCAGCGCCCAGCGCCCCGCGGCCCATCAGCACCGGTTCCGTGATCATCTCCTCGAAGTACCGGCAGATCGCCACCGACTCGCTGATGACGGTACCATCGTCGAGCTCCAGCGCTGGCAACGTACCCAGCGGATTTTTGGCCAGATAGTCGGGCTTCTTGTGGCCCATGCTCTCCATGTCGAATTCCTCGACCGGCAGATCCTCGCCTAGCCGCACTTTCTTCTCGGCCAGAAAGATGCGCACGCGGCGCGGGTTCACACCGTTCTTCAGCAGGTAGAGTTTCATGCCGGTCTCCGGTTCTCCTGCCGGGCACCCTAGCGGCTCGTGACGCGCCCTGTCCAAGATTGTAAGGAAGCCGCAGCCCACGCCCGCAATCACCTATGACCGACGATCCCCCCTCGCCCACTCCCGCGGCATGGCTTCGCCGACATCGGCTGGTGATTGTCTGGGTCGCCATCATGCTGGTGGTGACCGCCATCGATACCGCGACCGTCGTCGCGGACGCCCGGCGGCACGGCCGGCCACTGGACCTTTCGTGGGCGATCCTGCTGGAGGGCACCAGCCATCTCGTGCTAGGGGCCATGGTTCCCCTGCTCTACTGGTTCCACCGGCAGTTCCCGCTGGTGCCGCCCGGGCCGGCGATCCTCGCGCACCTGCCGGCCACCGTGCCGTTCAGCCTCATCCACGTGGTGGCCATGTCCGTGCTGCGCTGGGCGCTGGCGCCGCTGCTTGACCGCACCTACGCCATCAACCTCGGTTTCGAAGCGTTGCTTTACGAATACCGCAAGGATGCAGTCACCTACCTGATCCTGAGCACGGCGATCGTGGCGATGAGCTATGTCTTCGCCGAAAGGAAAGCTCCCGAAACCACGCAAGCCCCGGACGAAGCGCCGCCACCTGCGGCAATGGAGCCCGCGAGCGGGATCGCAAGCCCGGCCGGACGCCTGGAGCGTTTCGCCGTGCGTCGCAAGGACAAGGAAATCCTGGTATCGGCGCAGGACATCGCCTGGATCGAGGCGGCCGGCAATTACGCCATCCTGCATGTCGGCGGCGAGCGCTACGACATACGCTCGTCCCTTGCACGGCTGGAGGCGGAGCTCGACCCGGCCCGCTTCGTGCGGGTGCACAAATCCTACATCGTCAATGTCGAGAGGGTGCGCGAGGTGGAGCCGTGGGTCAGCGGCGATTCGCGGCTCAAGCTCGACGATGGCGCCGTGGTCAGCCTCAGCCGGCGCTATCGCGCACGCTTCGAAAAGGTGGTGCCGGTGCGCACCTGATGGCAACCGCAACTCCCGATCCGGCAGACCGTTGTCGCCCGGGGACGAGCGTACGGAGGCCGGAATGGGAGCCGTGTCGAGGCGTCAACTCACGTCAGCCCTGCTCGCGTTTGCCGCGGCCATACCGGTTGGCCATGCCGCCGCGAGGTCCAACGGGGTTGCCAGCAACAACAAGCACTTCGTGCAGACCGTGGCGGAGGCAAGCCTGTTCGAGGTCGAATCAGGCAAGCTCGCCGCAAAGCGCTCGGGCAACCTCGAAGTCGCCGGCTATGCACAGCAGATGATCGAGGATCATGCGCGGCTGCTGGCAGACCTGGCCAAGGTCAATGACTCCGTACGCGGCTGGCTGCCCAGCACGCTGGGGGCCACCTATAACGATCGCCTCAAGAAGCTGAAGGAGGCGCCGGAAGGTGGCTTCGAGGGCCTCTACATGGGAATGCAGGTTGATCTGCACGAACGCGTGCTGATGCTGCATCGCGATTTCAGCCGGGTCGGCGAGAACGAGAGGCTGCGCAAATTCGCCGCCGGGAATGTCGCCATGCTGAACCGGCATCTGGAGCATGCAAGGGTTATCGGCCTGACGCTCGACCGGCGCGCCCGCTGAGACCCACCGGTCGTCCGCTGCCGGCCGCCGGTCGTCCCCCGGCAGACGCCGGTCGTCACATTTTTCCTCAGTTTCAAAGCCTTGCGCGCGAAGTGTGGAGCCGCCGCGACGAGCGGCGCAGCGCCCTCATGCCGCGAGACCACCATGAACACCGCCCCGGACAGACGCGCCGACATCGACTGGCTCAGGGTCTGCGCCTTTGCCCTGCTCATCCTTTACCACGCCGGCATGGCCTACAATTCCTGGCCCTGGCATGTGAAGGACCCCGAGGTGGCCCCGTGGCTCGAGGCCGGCATGCGGTTCGTGAACCGCTGGCGCATGCCGCTGGTCTTCCTGGTGTCGGGCGCGGCCATCATGCTGGCGCTGGGGCGGCGCACATCAGGCGCCTTCGTGCGTGACCGCCTGCAACGGCTGGCACTGCCGCTGGCCTTCGGCATGCTGGTGATCGTGCCGCCGCAGGTCTATCTGGAGCGCCTGCAGCGCGGGCAGTTCGCGGGCTCGTTCCTTGATTTCCTGCCGCAGGCCTATACCGGCGCCTACCCGACCGGCAATCTGAGCTGGCACCATCTCTGGTTCCTGGCCTATGTGCTGGTGCTCACGCTGGTCCTGCTGCCGTTCTTCCTGTGGATGCGCTCGCCCGCCGGCGCCGCGCGGCTGGACGCCCTGAGCCGCCGTGCTGCCGCGCACGGTGCATCGCTGTGGCTGCTCGCCTTGCCTTTGGCAGCGGCGCAGTTCTGGCTGACGCCGATCACCTCCAACCGCAACGCACTTGTCGGCGACTGGTACGGGCTGGCCAGCGCCGCCCTGCTGCTGCTCTACGGTGCCCTGCTGTTCCGTAGCCCGCTGCTGCTGCAAGCGTTGGCGCGCCAGCGCTGGCTGGCCCTGCTGGTCGGCATGCTGGCCTATGCGACGCTGCAGGCGTTCTTCTTTTCCGGCCTTCTGGGTCCGATGTCAGGCAACGCCGCACGGCTGGACTATTGCCTGCTGGCCAGCCTCAACATGGTGGCGTGGCTGTTTGCCATCACCGGCTTCTCGGTCACCCACCTGACGCAGCGCACGGCCTTTCTCGCCTACGCTACCGAGGCCGTCTATCCGTTCTACATCCTGCACCAGACCGTCACGGTGATCGTCGCGTATCACCTGGCAACCGTCGACCTGCCGGTAGCCGTGAAATTCGCCCTGACGACGGTAGCAACCTTCGCCGGCACCTGCCTGATCTACGAAGCTCTTATCCGCCGCGTCGACCTGCTGCGCCCCCTGTTCGGCCTGAAGATGCGCGGCGACAAAACTACCTTCCCCCGGAGGGGGAAGGTGCCCGAAGGGCGGAAGGGGGATAATGCAACACCTTCGGTGTCTCACCTTTGACGCCATGCCTGTTGAGGCATCCCCCTTCCGGCGCTGGCGCGCCACCTTCCCCCTCCAGGGGAAGGCTTATGCTTCTGTTCCCAACAGGCGCTGGGCCAGGCGCAGATGCGGCTTGTCGAGCATCTTGCCGTCCATCTGGGTGACGCCGCTGTTGGGCGAGGCAGCGAACGCCGCGACCACCTTGCGCGCCCATTCCAGCTCCTGCGGCGAGGGGCTGAACACGCGGTTGATGATCTCGACCTGGCTAGGGTGGATTGCGGCCTTGGCGAGGAACCCCATGCGCTTGGCCGTCACGCATTCCGCTTCGAAACCGGCCGCGTCGCGGAAATCGGGATAGACCGTATCGAGCGGAGTCACACCTGCAGCGCTGGCCGCCAGCAGACAGACGGCGCGCGCATAGCGGAAGGTATCGTCAAGCGTGCCGTCCGGCCCGTACTTCGCCATGGCCCCGACATCGGCCGACAGATCCTCGCCGCCCCAGGTCAGCGCCATCAATCGCGGATGAGCCAGACGCACCGATGACGCCGTGAGCACCGCCGAGGCGGTTTCCGTGACCAGCGCCATGATCTTCGTCTTGCCGGCTTCGATACCCTCGCGCGCCTCCATCACTTCCAGCATGTCGCCCAGGCGGTCGATCTCGCCCTGCCCCTCGCATTTGGGCAGCAGGATCGCGTCGGGCGCGGCCTGCATCGCCACGGCGAGATCGCCGGCGGTGAGCCCCGTGGCAAAGCTGTTCACGCGCACGACCTTGAAATGACCGCCGGCACTGCGCGCCCTGATGTGGTCGCGCACGATGATGCGCGCGGCCTCCTTCCTGTCAGGGCCGACGGCGTCCTCAAGGTCGTAGATCAGCGCGTCGGCCGGTGAGGTCGTCGAGCGGTCGAGCTTGCGGTGATCGTCGCCGGGGACGAAGAGGTAGGAGCGAATCATGGGTCAGGTTCCGTGGGCCGGTTAAGTGCGTGCGTGCCAATCATATCGATGACGGCACTGCACTTGAAACCCGCTCAAGCGGTCAGCGGAAAATGGCAGGCAACCTGGTGCCCGGGGGCGATATCTCTGGGCTGCGGCACCTCGGCGGCGCAGCGGGGCTCGGCGCGCGGGCAGCGGGTGCGGAAGCGGCAGCCGCTGGGCGGGTCCATCGGCGAGGGCAGGTCGGAGGCGGTGAGCTGCACCGGCTTCAGCGGCTGCGTCGGATCGGGCAACGGGATCGCGCTCAGCAGCGCTGCCGTGTAGGGATGTGCCGGGGCCCGGTACAGCGTCTCCGATGGCGCCAGCTCGCATATACGGCCGAGATACATCACCGCGACCCGATCCGAAACGTTCTTCACCACTGCCAGATCGTGCGAGATGAACAGCATGGTGAGCCCCATGCGCGCCTTCATCTCGCGCAGCAGGTTCAGGATCTGCGCCTGCACCGAGACGTCGAGCGAGGAGACGGGCTCATCGCAGATCAGCAGCGCCGGCTCGAGAATCACCGCGCGGGCGATCGAGATGCGCTGGCACTGTCCGCCGGAAAATTCGTGCGGGCGGCGATCGAGCGCTAACCGCGGATCGAGGCCGACCGCCTCCAGCATCGCCGCGACCCGCGGAGCGATTTCCGCCTCCGGCAGACGGCGGTTCACGCGCAGCGGTGCCGCGACGATGTCGGCGACCTTGCGCCGCGGGTTCAGCGAGGCGATCGGGTCCTGGAAGATCATCTGCAGGTGCGGCCGCATACGGCGCAACGCCGGGCCTGACTGCGCCGCCAGGTCGACGCCCTGGAACCAGACTTCACCGGCGGTCGGCGGCGGCAACTGCATCAGCGCCCGCGCCGCCGACGACTTGCCGCAGCCGGACTCGCCTACGAGGCCCAGGGTTTCGCCCTGGCGGATCTCGAAGCTGATGCCGGAAACCGCATGCACGGTGCGGCCGTCTGGCACGGCGAACTCGACCGAAAGCTCCTGCACACGCAACAGCGGCGCGTTCACGACGGCGCTCCCAGCGGGTGCCAGCAGGCGAAGGCGTGACCGTCGCCGATCAGCGACGGCGCCACGTGACGGCAATCGTCAGCGGCATAGCGGCAGCGCGGCGCAAAGCGGCAGCCGGGCGGCGGGTCAATCAGTTCCGGAGGCCGTCCGGCGATGGTCTGAAGCGGCGTGTGCGGCGGATCGGCCAGGCGCGGGATCGAGCGCAGCAGCGCCTCGGTGTAGGGCATGCGGGTGTGTGCGAAGAGCTTCGTCGTGGCCGCGCGCTCGACGATGCGGCCGGCATACATCACCGCCACCTCGTCGGTGCGGCCGGCGACCACGCCCAGATCGTGCGTGATCAGGATCAGCGCCATATGGCGTTCGCGCTGCTGGCGCTTCAGCAGATCGAGAATCTCGGCCTGCACCGTCACGTCCAGCGCCGTGGTCGGCTCATCGGCAATCAGCAGCGCCGGCTCGCAACTGATGGCAATGGCAATGGCGACGCGCTGGCGCATGCCGCCGGAGAGCTGGTGAGGGTAGTGGTCCACCCGCCGGGCGGGCTCCGGGATACCCACGGCGGTGAACAGCTCGACGGCGCGGTCGCGCGCCGTGCGGCGGCTCATTCGCAGGTGATACGTCAGCGCCTCGAGGATCTGCGCGCCGCAGGTCATCACCGGATTGAGCGACGTCATCGGGTCCTGGAAGACCATCGCGATGTGGCGGCCGCGCACGTGGCGCAGCGCGCGCTCGGACAGACGGCGCAAGTCGCGGCCGTCGAAAAGCACACGGCTGGCCGGGGGCACGTCGGCATTGGACGGCAGCAGGCCCATGATGGTGCGCGCCAGCACCGATTTGCCGCAACCGCTCTCGCCGACGATCCCCAGCATCTGGCCGCGGTCGAGCGAGAAGGAGACTCCGTCGACCGCCCGCAACCGGCCGCGCGGCGTGCGGAAGTGCGTGTGCAGGTCCTCGACCGCGAGCAGCGGTGTGTCGCTCACAGCCGGCTCTCGCGGGGATCGATCAGGCCGCGCAGGCGATCGCCGATCAGGTTGAAGGACAGCACCGTCAGGCACATCGCGGCGGCCGGGATCATGGTGATGTGCGGCGCCTCGTCGAGCAGCTCGCGGCCTTCCTCGATCATCGTGCCCCAGCTCGGCGTCGGCGGCGGCACCGACAGGCCGAGGAAGCTCAGCGTGCCCTCGGCGACGATCAGCACCGCCACCAGCAGCATGGAAAAGACCAGAAGCGGCATCAGGACATTGGGCACGATCTCGCGCACCAGAATGTAGAGATCGGAGGCGCCCATCGCCTTGGCCGCGAGCACGAACTCGCGGCGCGCCAGGCTCAGCGTATTGGCGCGCGCGACACGAGCCGAGGCGGGAATCGACAGGAAGCCAAGCGCGAGGATCAGGTTCAGCAGCGACGGCCCCAGATAGAAGGTAATCGCCAGCAGCAGCGCCAGCGCCGGAAAGGCCAGGATGATGTCCATCACCGCAACGACGACGCCCTCGATCCGGCCGCGATAGTAGCCCGCGAGCACGCCCAGCGCGCCGCCGACCAGCAGGCCGATCAGCGGCGACAGCAGGCCGATCAGCAGCGACACGCGCGCGCCGTGGATCAGCCGGGACAGGATATCGCGGCCGATATTGTCGGTGCCCAGCAGGTAGCGGAATTCGCTGAGCTCGGATTCGCCGGCAAGCTCGATTTCGCCGACGGTGCCGGGCGCCGCCGCCCTGTTGAGGAAGTCGATGGTTTCGGGCGCGGGCATCGGCCAGAAATCAGCCGTGAGCGCGCCGAACATCAGGAGCACGATCCAGGTAACCGGCAGCCAGAATCCGAGACCAAGACGGCGGCGCCGGCGGCGGACGGCCAGCCCCTCGGCCTCGCCGACAGCAAGCGTGCCGTCGATCGTGGTTTCAACCATGGCCGCCGCCCACCCGGATGCGCGGATCGAGGAAGCTGTAGGTCAGATCAACCAGGAAGTTGATCAGCACGTAGGCGACGGCAATGAACAGGATGCATCCCTGCACGACGACGTAGTCGCGGCTGAAGATGCCGGTCAGCAGCAGGCGGCCGATGCCGGGCAGCGCAAAGATCGATTCGATGATCAGCGTGCCGCCGATCAGCGCACCGATCTGCAGGCCAAGGATGGTGATCAGGCTGAACGACGAGGGCCGCAGCGCATGCCGCAGCAGGATGTGCCAGGCCGGCAGGCCCTTGGCGCGGGCCATGGCGATGAAATCCTCCTGCAGCGTCACGATCATGTCGTTGCGCAGCAGCCGCATCAGCGTCACCCACTCGATCAGCGCGATCGACAGCGCCGGCAGGAGGAAGGTGCGCAGATTGTCCCACAGCCCTTCCGACAGCGGCACGTAGCCCGTGGCCGGCAGCCAGTCCAGACGCAGCGAGACGGTGAAGATCAGCACCAGCGCCATGACGAAGGGCGGCACCGAGATCATGGCGAAGCCGACCAGCGTGACCGTACGGTCGATCCAGCGGTTCTGGCGGTAGGCACACAGCACGCCCAGCGGCACCGCCAGCGCCACGGCGATCACCTGCGCCAGCACCATCAGCTCGATGGTCACCGGCAAGCGGCTGAGGATCGCCTCGCCGACCGGTTCCGATGTCCGTAGTGAAATGCCCAGATCGCCCTGCGCCAGTGCCGCCAGCCACTCGGCGTACCGCACCAGCATCGGGCGATCCAGGCCGAGCTGCTCGCGGACCGCCTCGACTTCAGCCGGGGTCGCCGTCGGACCGACGACCAGATAGGCGATGTCACCCGGCAACAGGGCGACGAGCAGGAAGGTCAGCGTCGTCACCGCCGCGACGACAAGGACCAGCCTGAGCAGCTTGCGACCCAGATACCGCATGCGCGGGTCCGGTTCCCGGCCGGCGCAGCTACTCGAAGTAAGCGAAGCGCACGTCCACGATGCCCTGGTACAGCGGCCGCAGGCCCTTGAGGCCCTTCTTGGCGATGGCGTTGTGGGTACGGCCCTGCGTCCACAGGATCGGCGCATCCTGGTTCATCTTGCGCACCACCGCGCACATGGCCGTCTTGCGCTTCTCCGGCGTTTCCGCGGTGCGCATGGCGAGGAGCAGCTTGTCCATCTCCGCGTCGGCGTAGTGCGCCAGGTTGTACGGGCTCTTCGAGTAGAGCAGCGCGAAGAGCTGCGGCCCGATATCGCCGGCGTCGGCGATGCGCCAGCCGGCCATCTGGTAGTCGTTCTTGAACACCGTGCCGACGAAGGCGAGCTGGTCCATGGGCTTCAGCTTCATCGTGATGCCGGCGCGCTTGGCGAGCTGCTGCCACAGCAGGCCGAACTCGCGGCCGCGCTGCGTCGCCGTGTGCATCAGCTCGACCTCGACCGGCTTGCCGACCTCTGCGATCAGCTTCTTCGCCGCGGCGAACTTGCCGTCCCCCAGGTAGCCGGAGTCGCACTTGCCATCGTCATCGAAGCCGGTATGGGTGACGGGCTGCGTGCCCTGGAGCTGCGACTGGACGTAGTATTTCTGGTCCCACGCCATGCTGAGCGCGCGGCGCACGCGCACGTCATCCAGCGGCGGCTTGGAGTTGTTGAGGAAGAGGATGCCGCCGCCCTCGCCGTCGCGGCTGTAGAGCGTAAGGTTCGGATCGCTTTTGGCCTGCACGATGGAATGGCCGCGGTCGGTCCAGGTGATGTCGATCTCGCCCGATTGCAGCGCAGCGAAGCGGGTCTGCTGGTCGGGCAGCAGCCTGAACACGATCTCGTCGAAGTAGACCTTCGCGTCCTTGTTCCAGTAGTTGGGGTTGCGCTCGACGACGATCTTGTCGCCGCCCCGCCACTCCTTGAACTTGTACGGGCCGGTGCCGACGGGGTGGCGGTTCATCGTGTCGGCGGCGACCGCCTTCGCTGACGGGATAAAGCAGCACAGGCTGAACGCCGACAGACCATCGCGCATCGGCTGCCAGCGATGCTTCAGGTTGATCCGCACGGTGTAGTCGTCAAGCTTCTCGGCATCCTTGATCACGTTGAGGAACAACAGGCCGACATATTTGTTGGCCGGGTCGAGGATGCGGTTGTAGTGCTTCACCACGTCATCGGCGGTGAAGTCTGTGCCGTCGTGGAACTTGATGCCCTTGCGCAGCTTGAAGTCGTAGTGCAGGCCGTCGTCGGACTCAGACATCGACTCCGCCAGCTCCCCGACAAGCTTGCCGTCGGCATCGTAGGCCATCAGCCGGTCGACCATGGTCAGCATGACCGAGGCCGGTGCCTCGCCCAGCACCCGGCCCTTGACCGCGTCGAAGCCGGTCGGCTCCTGCTCGATGCCCACAGTCAGGATCTTGTCCGCCGCCCCGGCCGCACCGGCTGCCAGCGCCGTGCCGATCACCGCCACGCAACCCACGCGACCCAGCCGACCCCAAACGTTCGACGTCATGTCATCCTCCCTGGCGTATCCGCGGTCATGTCGTCTGACCGTCGTTCATGATTCAGATGTGCTGCGCACCACGCATGCGTGATGGATCGCGTGGCCCGTCGGTCAGCTTCGAGGTGGCCCGTTTCAACACCTCCAGATACCCGCGCCGTACCTCCATTCTCGGCTTCAGCCCCTTGGCCAGCAGCAGCCGGTGCGCGGCGGGCAGGCGCCAACAGGGCACGAACAGGAACAGGTGGTGCTCCAGGTGGTAGTTCACCCAGTAGGGCGCGATGAACAGGCGCTCCAGCAGGTTCGCGCGCGTGGTGCGGGTATTGCACAGGGGATCGTCGTTGTCCGGCACGACGGCGTGCTCGGCGATATTGCGGATGCGGCTCACGAGCTGATACCAGGTCGCGAGCGGCAGCAGCCACAGCACGGGATAGAGCCACCACCAGCCGGCGATGGCGAGGCCCGCTGCAAGTACCGCATTGGTGATGAAGAAGTCGCGCTCGTGGCGCAGCAGGTTCATCAGCCTGTGCGTCATCGGCTGCGTCGCAGGACCCAGCGCACGGCGGATCTGCTCGCCGCGCCGCTGGAAGGCGGTCTCGCCGATCAGGTCGCGCACGATTTTGCGCCGCAGGCTGGCGCGGCTGATCGGAAACGGTGCGGAGAGGACCAGATCCGGATCCTCCGCCTGCTGGGTGTGGCGATGGTGCTTCAGGTGGTAGGGCCGATACAGCGCCATGCTGGCGCCGACCGGCGCGCCGCAGAGCCAGCGTCCGGACCAGTCGTTCAGCGACCGGTTGTCGAACAGCAGGCCGTGCGCGGCATCGTGCATGAGGATGGCGAGGCCAAGCTGGCGGGTACCGATCACCATGACGGCGAGCACGAAGGAGAGCGGATTGGGCCACAGCACGAAGAGCGCCATGGCGCCCAGGACCAACGCCCAGGCGTGCAGCACCAGCAATCCGCCCACCACGTCGGACTTGCGGCGCAGGGCCCGCACCTCGGCCGGGCTCAGATAGTCGCTGGGCTTCGCAAGCATGGCGCAAGGCTGCGCGCCTCCACGCAGCCTGTCAACGCGCGTGGCGCACCGCTATGATCCCGGCCATGGCCCACCGCACCGTTCGCACGGACGTCCTTGACGTCGCCTACGAGGAGCACGGCCCGCCGGACGGTGTGCCGGTGATCCTGCTGCATGGCTTTCCCTACGATCCCCGCGCCTATGACGCGGTGGCGCCGCCGCTGGCCGCCGCCGGCCGGCGCGTGCTGGTGCCCTGGCTGCGCGGTTATGGGCCGACGCGGTTCCTGTCGCCGGCCACGCCGCGCGCGGGCCAGCAGGCCGCCCTGGGGCATGACCTGCTCGCGTTCATGGATGCCTTGGGCATCGAACGTGCGGTGCTGGCCGGCTACGACTGGGGCGGCCGGGCCGCCTGCATTGTGGCTGCCCTGTGGCCGGCGCGGGTGCGCGCCCTGGTGAGCTGCGGCGGCTACAACATCCAGGACATCGCTGCCTCCGCCAGCCCGGCGCCCCCTGAACAGGAGCACCGGTTCTGGTATCAGTACTACTTTCATACCGAACGCGGCCGCGCCGGCCTGACGCAGAACCGCCGTGCGCTGTGCCGGCTGCTGTGGCGGTTGTGGTCGCCGGAATGGCAGTTCGACGACGCCACGTTCGAGAAGAGTGCCCCCTCCTTCGACAATCCCGACTTCGTTGACGTCGTGATCCAGTCGTACCGCCATCGCTATGGCTACGCGCCCGGCGATCCGGCCCTGGACGACGTCGAAGCGCGGCTGGCGCAGCGGCCCGCGATCGGCGTGCCCACCATCGTGCTGGATGGCGGCCATGACGGGGTCGCCCCGGCCGAGCTGTCCGAGCGACACGCCCGGCATTTCACCGGCCCCTACCAGCGCCGCGTGCTGCCCCGCATCGGCCACAACGTGCCCCAGGAAGCCCCCGCCCCCTTCGCTGCCGCCTTGCAGGACCTGCTGGCCTCGCCCGATCCGGAACGAAAGCCGGCCCGGTGAGACAGTCGGAGACAGGTAGACAGGTGTAAACACGTGGACAGGTGTGGACAGGTGGAGACAGGTAGGACAGGCGGACAGGTGGAGACAGGTAGCGGACAGGTGGAGACAGGTAGGACAGGCGGAGACAGGTAGGACAGATAGCAATTGTCGTCGTCCTGAGCGCAGCGAAGGACCTTGCGATCTTGCGATGCGTGGGACGACGGTGGTGGTGAAACACCGATGCTGCCGGTCTTGACCGAACCACCGCAAGGTCCTTCGCTGCGCTCAGGACGACGGCAAATCGAGCCATATGCGGACCTGATTACCCGGCTTTCTCCGCTGTACGATTCTTGCTTGTTCCCTTCTCCCCGCCTGCGCGGGGAGAAGGGCCTTGTTTCCATATACGTCAAGAGTTACGAAAAATCAAGGGATGCTATTCCAGCGTCTCCAGCAGGCGGGCGCAGAGGTAAGTACGCGGCATCAGGGAGGAGAAGTAGATCTGCTCGTAGGCGGCGTGGGCGCCCTTGCCGTCGGCCCCCAGGCCGTCCAGCGTCGGGATGCCCAGCGCGGCGGTGAAGTTGCCGTCGCTGCCGCCGCCGGTCAGTGGCACGTCCTTCAGCTCCTTGCCGATCTCGCGATAGATCGCCTGCGCCTTTTCGAACAGGGCAGCGATGCCGGCATCCTTCCGGTACGGCGGCCGGTTCATGCCACCTTCCACCACGACCTCGACGTCCTCCCCGATCGGCCTCAGCCCAAGCAGCGTGGCGGTCATCTCCTCGGCGATCGCCGCGTCCGGCACGCGCAAATCGATCTCCGCCATGGCCTCCGCCGGCACGACGTTGACGCCGGTGCCGCCCTCGACCAGGCCGACATTCACCGTGATGCCGCGGCCATAGTCGGTCATCGCCTCGATGCGCACGATCTGGCGTGCCAGCTCCAGCACGGCGCTGCGGCCGTCCTCGTGCTTCGCGCCGGCGTGGGCGGCCTTGCCCTTTACCGTGAGCACGAACCGCCCCACGCCCTTGCGCGCCGTGACGACCCGGTCGCCGTCCCGCCCCGGTTCCATCACGAGGCAGTATTTGTGGCCCCGGGCGACGCGCTCGATGCGCTCGCGCGAGGTGGGGCTGCCCACCTCCTCCTCGGGAATGAACAGGAAGGTGACCGGGAGCCTGGTTTTCTTGCCCTGCCGGATCAGGTGGCGCAGCGCGTAGTAGGCGATGTAGCCGCCGGCCTTCATGTCGTAGATGCCGGGACCGAACACGCTGTCGCCTTCCCGGCGGATCCTGAGCTCGCGCTGGATGGTGCCGACGGGATGCACCGTATCCAGATGCGCCAGCACCAGGATTCCCGGCCCCTCGCCGCCCCAGGGCGTGCGGCATTCCAGGATGTCGCCGAAGCCGTCCCGTCCCGGCGTGCGCTCGACTTTCAGGCCCAGGCCGCGGAACTGGCCCTCGACCTTGTCCACCACGACATTGACGGCGCCGGCATCGTGCGTCGGGCTTTCAATGGTCACCCATTCGAGAATGCCGTCGAGGACCTCGTCGGCATCAATCTTGGGCTCGTTCTTCAGGGCGGCACTCGACATGTGTCAGCGATCCTCTGCGATTCATCCTGCCGACAGCAGTACGACCCGCCAGATTGCCCGTCAAATGTCAGCAATGCCTGCCCGGCAGCGCGACCTGGCGCTCTTCGAGGGGTCTCCCGGTTGCGAACTCGGCGAGGGCTGCCCGGTACGCCGACTACGGATGTTTAGCTGGACTGAACGGTCCGCCGGTTGTTGGATGTCATGAGCATGCTGCGATTCATATGGGCCCTTGCCGCGCTGGCGCTGGGCGGTTGCTGGTATTCCTCACCGATCTCGTCACGTGGCCATGGCTGGACGACGCCGACAGCGCCGTTCGTGCCGCCCGAGCGGCCGCTGCAGGAATGGCGTGACCGCCTGGCTGACCGGACGTGGCTGTATTACAGCAAGTACGTGTTCTACACGCCGGCCGATGGGCGCGCGTTTCTCTGGTACGCTGGCGAGCCGCGTCTGTTCATCGGCGAATGGAAGCTGGAAAAGACCGGGCGCTCCACGCAGCTCTGTTTCCGATATCCCGGCGCCGCAACGCACCCGGGATCATCGCGGCGCGGCGATGAATGGTTATGCGGCGACGCTTTCTTTTATCTCGGGGGAGACCCTGTCAACCATCCGCATGAGAGTGTCGCCGGCGACATCTTCGGTCTCGCCGACCGCCGGGATGCGCCTTTCGTCTTCACCTGGGACGAGAGCATGACCCTGGCGAAGCTGCAGGCACGGCGGCGCTAAGGGCTGAACGTGCCGTCCAGCCGCAAGCCACGCCGCGGTGGTGCTCCCCGGAAGGCCCACGAACGCGAGGCCGAAAAGCTCCTCATCCGCCTTCGGGCACCTTACCCGCCTGCGCGGCCCTGCGCGGGGAGAGGGTGTCAGATCGGGTCCCAGGTGAAGTATTCGGGCGAGCGCTCCAGGCCGATGAAATGCGGCTTCATGGCGGGGATCGCGGTCTCGGCGATGCTCTGCGGCGACCAGCCCTCGGACATGTGCACCGAGCGCACGGGGCGGTTGGCGCTGAACAGCATGATCTCGTTCATGCGCACACCGAAGATCTGCGCCGACACGCCCTCGGCCGCGTCGGACAGCAGGTAGACGGCCATCGGCGCGATCTTGGCCGGCGTCATGCGCTTGGACCGCTCCAGCCGCGCCACCTGTTGCGGGGTGTCGGCGGGGATGGTGCCGATCATGCGCGTCCAGGCGAAGGGCGAGATGCAGTTGGACCGCACGTTGAACGCCTTCATGTCGAGCGCGATAGAGCGCGACAGGCCGATGATGCCCATCTTGGCGGCGGAGTAATTGGCCTGCCCGAAATTGCCCACCAGACCGGAGGTGGAGGTGAAATGCACGAAGGCGCCCGATTTCTGCTCCTTGAAATAGTTCGCCGCCGCGCGTGAGGTGTTGAAGGCACCATGGAGGTGCACGTCGATCACCTGCTTCCAGTCGAGATGGCTCATGCGATGGAAGATGCGGTCGCGCAGGATGCCGGCATTGTTGATGACACCGTCGATCTTGCCGAAATTCTCCACCGCCTGCTTGACCATGGCCTCGGCCGCGGCCGGATCGGCGACGCTGCCGTAGTTGGGAATGGCGACACCGCCGAAGGCCTTGATCTCGTCGCACACGGCCTGGGCCGGTGTCTGGCTGCCCGGTCCCTCACCATCCACCGCGCCCCCGAGATCGTTCACCACGACCTTCGCGCCTTCGCGGGCGCACAGGATCGCCATCTCGCGGCCGATACCGCCGCCGGCGCCGGTCACCAGCACCACCTTGTCCTTGAGCATGTCTGCCATCTGGTCCTCCCTGCGGCGAACGATCGTGTCCCCGCCTTCTAGCCCAGGGACACCCCCGCGCGCATTGTCATTTCCGCATGGCCCTGCCCCGATGCCGCCAACGCCGTTCCGCCCCTCAGACCTGCTGATCGGATGCACGCTGCAGCATCCAGGCGCTGAGCGCGCCCGCCACGGCAAAGGGCAAGAGCCCGATCACCAGCGGCATGGGCACGGCGCAGGCTTGCGTGCCGCAGCCGACCCACGCGCCGACCAGCGGCACGCCCGCAGTGCCACCCTCCATGCCGCTCAGCACGGCAACGGCGACGGTACCCAAGGCACCGATGCCCATCTGCGCCAGACCGAACAGCGACGATGCCGTGCCCGCCAGCTTCGGATGCAGGCCCACGGCGCCGGCGCCCGCGGTGGGCACCACGATGCCGGATCCGAACGACGCCAGCATGTGCGGCAGCAGGATCGTCCACCAGGCGATCGTGTCGCGGCTGGCGGGCAGCGCCATTCCGAGCAACGCGATGATGTGGCAGGCGGTGGCCCAGCGCAGGATCCGCGGCGGCGAGATGCGGCCGATCAGAAGCTGGTTGCAGATGCCGCCGGCCGTGAACCCGGCAACCGACAGCAGCACCAGCAGGCCGAACTCCCGCGGCGTAAAGCCGAGGTGATCCTGCAGGATGAACGGCGTGCCCGCGATCATGCCGAAATTGATCGCAAACGAGAATCCCATGGCCAGCACGTAGCCGAGGAAGATCCGGTCGCGCAGCATCTCGCCGCTGCCGCGCAGGAGGGCAACGGCGTCGATGGATGAGCTGCGATGCTTGTTGGTTTCCGACAGGCTTAGCGCCACAACCAGCAACAGGATCGTCGAGAAGCCCGCCAGCACCCAGAAGGTCGCGGTCCAGCCGAACCGCTCGCCCAGATAGCCGCCGACGGTCGGCGCGATCGCCGGCGAGATGTTGAGCGCCAGCGAGATCCAGCCGATCACCCGCGGCAGCTCCTTGTATTCGTAAACATCGCGCGCCAGCGCCCGGCCGATCACCACGCCGGCACAGGCACCGACGCCCTGCAGGAAGCGCTGGGCAATCAGGCTCTCAATGCTGCCGGCGTAGATGCAGCCCAGCGTGGTTGCGGTGAAGAAGAACAGCCCGCCCAGCAGGACCGGACGGCGGCCGAACCGGTCGCTGAGGGGACCATAGAAGAGCTGGCCGACCGCGAAGCCCAGCATGTAGGTGGTCAGGGTCAGCTTGACCTCATCCGGCCCGCCGCCCAGCGTGCCACTGATCAGTGGCATGACCGGCGTATAGATGCTCATGGTCAGCGGACCGAACGAGCTCAGCGCCACCAGCAGCGCGACATAGCCCGCCGAACGGGGTGTGATCTGCACGCGCGCGCCCTAGCGGCCCGCTGCTTCTGCCGCACCCTCGGCCGCGAAGTCGCCGTGCAGCGTCGAGTCGCCGTCGGCGCGGTACATCTTCGGATAGTAGTGGCGGAAGGCCGCCCGGATGGTCCCGAACGGGATGTCGGCGTAGACCCCGCGATAGGCGAGATACTCCATGTGCCGCCGGCCATCGAGATCGAACGGATGATAGATCGAGTCGCTCTGGCCATCCCAGTCCAGCGCCTTGAGCCGGAACTTGTCGGTCAGCTCCTTGTTGAAGGCGGGCGTCGCCTTCAGCCAGCGGCCGTTCAGCCAGACATCGGTGTAGCCGTGGAAGTAGAACGTGTCGCTGCCCATCCATTCCGACAGGCGCTTCGTCGTCATGTGATTGCGCACATCGGCGTAGCCCAGGCGGGCGGGGATGCCGACGGCGCGGCAGGCGGCGGCCATCAGCCCGGCCTTGTTGACGCAATAGCCGTGGCGCGCGTTGAGGCAGGCGCTGGCCGCATAGGCTTCGCGCCGCATCGGCGTGCCGTAGGGATCGTAGCGCAGCCCGTCGCGCACCGCGAAATAGATGCGCACGGCCTGCTCGACCGGCTCGCGCGCGCCGCCCACCGCATCGCGCGCAAAGGCCACAATGTCAGGATGATCGCTGTCGATCAGCGAGGCCGGCCGCCGGTAGTCCTCGAACGCGGCCCCGTCCATCACGGTGCCGTCGGCCTCGAAAGTACGCAGATCAGGAATGGTCATGGCCAGCAGATGGCAAGCCCCGGCGGTCGCGTCAAGCAAGCAGGCGCCCGCAGCGGCGCAGACGTTGGTGTCAGAGAACTGCCCGCACTGCCGAGCGTGCGTCGCCTTCATGGTTCGACAAGCTCACCATGAAGGCAGTTTTCCGTGCTGTCAGCGTGCGCCGGCGGCGATGAGGAGGCGTTCGATCGCGCTGTAATCGCGGCTGCGGGCATGTTGCAGCGGCGTCACGCCGTCACCGTCGGCGAGATTGACGTTGGCGCCGGCCTTCACGAGCAGCCCGACGATCTGCTGGTGGCGCTCGCCGCCGTTGCCGAGAATGATGGCCTCGAGCAGTGCGGTCCAACCGAGTTTGTTGACGTGATCGACATCGACGCCCGCCTCGATCAGCGTGCGGACGGTATCGACATGGCCGCGCTCGGCAGCGGGGATGAGGGCGGTGCCGCCGTAGCGATTGGTGCTCTTGAGGTCGGCCCCGTGCGCCAGCGTCATCTTCAGGATTTCGAGATGCCCGCGCGCGCCGGCATAGAGGTAGGGGCTGTCGCTGATGTTGTCTTTCGCATTGACGTCCGCACCGGCCTCGATCAGCAGCCGGGCGGCGGCGATCCTGTTGCCGTGGGTCGCAACCAGCAGCGCCGTGGCGCCCGTGCTGTCCCGCGCGTCGATCTTCGCCCCCTCGGCCAGGAGCTTCCCGATCGTCTCGACGGCGTCTTCGGCTGCCGCCGCATGCAAGGACGTTTTGCTCATGGTTTCTCCTGACGCGATGGGCGGAACCGACAGAAGCACGAGCAAGGCCAGGGCAAGGACGATCGGCAGGCGCATTTCCGCTACTTCACCGGCGTGACGAGGAAGTGGAGCTGGGCGGCGCCGACGGGCCTGGAGCGGTCGTCCTGCCAGGCCTCGACGGCGACGCTGGCCACGCGGCGGCCGAGCTTGGTGAATTTGGCACGTGCCAGCGTATCCATCGGCCGGCCGGAGCGCAGGAAATCAACGGTGATGTTGATGATGCGCGGCAGGGCGGCGTTGTCCATCTCCCACAGCAGGTGGAAGATCGCCGCGGTTTCCAGCAGGGCGCCGATCGTGCCGCCATGCAGGGCCGGCAGATGCGTGTTGCCGATCAGGTGCGGGCTGTAGCGCATGCGCGTCAGCAGCTCACCGGTGGTGTTCTCAGGCGCCATGCCCATCCAGCGGGCATAGGGAATGGCCTCGCCCAGGCGCGAGAGGTCGTTCGCCTTGCGCGCAGCCTCCAGCTTTTCGAGGAGCACCGTCACTGGCCCTTCCCTTTCTCGCTGGCCGCGTGCGGCGCGTGCAGGCCCATGGCCGCCTTGCCCTTGGTGGCCAGCATGAAGGTACCGGCCGACGAGGCGATGGGATCGGCGGGATCGCCATGGTGGGCCACGGCGCGCGTGAAAGCGACATTGCTGGTGAGGCGGAAGCATTCGGCATCGGCCAGCACCGGCTGGCCCGGCGTTGCGGGATGCACATAGTCAATGCGCAGATCGAGCGTCGCGAAAGGCTGCGCCTTGGTCAGCACCGTCGCGACAGCCATGCCGCTGCAGGCATCCAGCATCGCGGTGATGGCGCCGCCATGCAGCACGCCGGTCTCGGGATTGCCCACCAGGTGCGGCTCCCAGTCCAGCCGCATCGAGGCGCCGCCCTTTCTCACCGCCGTAACCATCAACCCCAGTGCCTTGTTGTGCGGAATGGTGTCGGAGAACCATTGCTGGAAGACCTCCAGCTTGTCCCCCGGCATTGACTCGAAGAGCGTCCTTGCCCTGGCCTCGCTGCCCATGCCCTGCCCCTGATCCGTTTGCCTGAAGCCGTGCGGCCTTACAGCCCCATCTGCCGCGCCGCAAGGTCCCTCATGATCTCCTGCGAGCCGCCGCCGATCGACATCACCTTGGTCTCGCGATAGATGCGCTCGACCTTTGAGCCGCGCAGATAGCCGGCGCCACCCAGGATCTGCATCGCCTCGTTGGCGACCCACTCCAGCGTGGTCGTGGCCAGGTTCTTCAGCATGCAGATCTCGGCCACCGGCCGCTCGCCCTGCTGCACCCGCCAGGCCAGAAGCTCGAGGGTGGCCTTCACGGCATTCACCTTCATCGCCATGTCGACGATCTTGTGGCGGATCACCTGGTTGGCAATCAGGGGGCGGCCGAAGGTGTGGCGTTCGCGCGCATACGCGATGGCTTCGTCGAGGCACACCCGGGCGAAGCCGCAGGCGCCCGCCGACATGCCCAGCCGTTCCTGGTTGAAGTTCAGCATGATGCCGTTGAAGCCCTTGTTCTCGACGCCGATCAGGTTCTCGACCGGCACTTCCACGTCGTCGAAGAAGAGCTGCGCGGTATCGGAGGCCCACCAGCCCATCTTGCGCAGTTTCACCCGGGAGAACCCCGGCCGGTCGCGTTCGATCAGCAAGAGCGATACGCCGCCCGCACCCGGCCCGCCGGTGCGCACGGCGACGGTGTAGTAATCCGCCCGCATGCCCGACGTGATGAACATCTTCTGGCCCTTGACGACGTAGTGGTCGCCTTCCCGCCGGGCAATGGTCTGCAGGTTGGCCACATCCGAACCGCCGCCGGGCTCGGTGATGGCCAGCGCGCTAATCTTCTCACCCGACAGGATTTCGGGCAGCACCTTGCGCTTCATCCATTCCGGCCCGAGCGCCGCAATCGGCGGCGCGCCGATGGTGTGGCTCATCAGCGAGGCGTTGACCCCGCCGCTGCCGGCCCGCGTCAGCTCCTCGCTGCGGATGATGCCGAAGAACACATCGGCCGGCACGCCGCCATACTCTTCCGGAAAGCCCAACTGGAGCAGCCCGATCTGCGCTGCCTTGCGGTAGAGTTCGCGCGGGAACTCGCCCGCTTCGTCCCATTCGTCGACGTAAGGCGCAATCTCGCGCTCCACGAAGCGGCGCAATTGCTGGCGGAACGCCTCATGCTCTTCCGTGTACCAGGGACTTGCGGGTCGCGCCTCGGGAACGGGCGACGTTGCGGCACTCGACGGCATGACGGCCTCCATGAACGGGCTGGCCAAAGAGCGTACCATGCGCTGGGAGCGCGCCACTCCAGTGGCGCACCGGCGCGAAGGGCCGGCTCATGAGTTGGCGCTGCGCCAATGCGCCACTGGAGTGGCGCGCTCCCGGCGTCGAAAGATTGCGGCGCGATGCGTTCACCGCAATTCAAGTTGACAGCGCGCGGGCGTTCTTGGTTTATGAATGCCTGTTCATATGGCGACGCGGGCGACAGACCCGTGCGGGCGAACGGGGCGGAAACTGGCTATCTTTCTCCAATTGACCTTGAACGGTCTCGCGGTCGGCTGCATCTACGGCCTGGTCGCCCTCGGCTTTGTGCTGATCTACAAGGCCACCGAGCTCGTCAACTTCGCGCAGGGCGATTTGCTCATGCTGGGCGCCTTTGTCACCTTCATGGGCGTCGTCTGGTGGGAGCTCGACTACTGGGTGGCCTTCTTCATCGCCATCGTGGTCGTGTCCGCCTTCGGCGCGCTGCTTGATGCCACCGTGCTGCGCCGGGTGATCGGCCAGCCGCAGTTCGCGGTGGTGATGCTCACCATCGGCCTGGGCGCGATGTTCAGGACCTTCGCCAGCGTCACCTGGGGCTCTGAAATCTATACCCTGCCGACGCCGTTCTCCGGCGTGACCGTGATCGGCGGCGTCACGCTCAGCCACCAGTATCTCTCGATCGTTGCCGGTACGCTGCTGCTGTGTGGCGTGCTCTATGCCTTCTTCACCCACACCCGCATCGGCATCGCCATGCAGGCGACGTCGCAGAACCAGCTCGCTGCCTATTACATGGGCATTCCGGTCAAGCTGATCTTCTCGCTGATCTGGGCGATCTCGGCCGGCACGGCCGTCGTTGCGGGCGTCCTGCTGGCGCCGGTCACCCTGATCGACATCAATATGGGCCTGGCGGTTGCGCTGAAGGCGTTCGCGGCCGCCGTGCTGGGCGGGTTCGGCTCCATCCCCGGTGCCCTGGTGGGCGGCATCATCATCGGCCTGATCGAGCTCTACGCCGGCGCCACCCTGCCGGAAGGGTTCAAAGATACCGCGCCCTATATCGTGCTGCTGCTGATGCTGGCCGTGCGGCCGCAGGGCCTTTTCGGGACACTGGCCCGCAAGAAAGTATAGGGGCGCCGGGATGCGGTTCCTGTTCAAGACGTCCTACGCGCAGGACATCCAGCTTTTTCGCGATCGCGTCGATGCCGGGTGGTACGGGCTGCTGGCTGTGGTGGTCCTGCTGCTGCCGGCGGTGATCTCGGACTACTACGTCGGCGAGGTCGCCTGGGTCTTCATCTACGCCATCTGCGGCGTCTCGCTGATGGTGCTGGTGGGATATACCGGCCTGATCTCCCTCGGCCACGCGGCCTTTCTCGGCATCGGCGCCTATGCCCATGCCTATTTCCTGCAGCACGGAATGCCCTGGGTCGTGTCCGTTGTCCTGGCTATCGTGATAACGACGGCCTGCGGCATCATCGTCGGATTGCCGGCGCTGCGCATGACGGGAATCTATCTCGCCATCGCCACACTGGCCTTCTCGGTGATCATCCAGGAGGTATTCAGCCGCTGGGAATCCGTGACGCACGGCTTTGCCGGCATGCCGGTCGGAAAGCCGGTCATCTTCGGCCTCTCCTTCGACAGCGACCTCGCCTTCTACTATCTCTGCCTCTTCTTCCTGGTGATCACGCTGTGGCTGACGCGCAACCTGCTGCGCGCGCCCACCGGCCGGGCGTGGGTGGCGATCCGCGACAGCGAGATCGCGGCGCAGTCGATGGGCGTCAATCTGGCGATCTACAAATCCATGGCCTTCGCCTATTCGGCGGCGCTGATGGGGCTGGCCGGCGCGCTCTTTGCCCACAAGATCGCCTATCTGGCGCCCGACATCTTCACGATCCTGCTGTCGATCCAGCTTCTGCTGCTGGTGATTGTCGGCGGGCTGGGCTCTCTGCATGGCGCCATCTTCGGCGCGATCTTCGTGGCCCTGCTGCCGCCCGTCATTGCCATCCTGCGCGATTCGATCCCGGCCAGCCTTGCCGATGCCACGGCCGCGACCGGGATCGGCCTGTTCGGCCTGATCGGCGAAGGCATCGGCAGCTTCCTGCGCAAGCCGGGCGTGGAAGCCGGCATTTTCGGCCTGATCCTCGTGCTGGTGATCCTGCTGGAGCCGCGCGGCATGTACGGCCGCTGGCTGAAGACCAGGATCTTCTTTTCGACCTTCCCGATGTACAAGCGCGCGACCTTCAAGCGCCAGAAGACCTACATGAAGTCGGAGCGGCTGCGGTGAGCTTCTTCCAGGCCGACAACCTCTCCATCAACTTCGGCGGTATCAAGGCCGTCGATGGGGTCAGCTTCACCGTGCCCAAGGGCCAGGTGTTCACCATCATCGGCCCCAACGGGGCCGGCAAGACCACCATCTTCAATCTGGTCAGCCGGATCTACGAGCCCACCCAGGGGCGCCTGGTCTTCGAGGGCAACGACATCACCCGCGTGCCGCCCCATCAGATCGCTGCCCTGGGGATTGCCCGCACCTTCCAGAACATCGAGCTGTTCGAGCATGCGACGCTGCTGGAGAATCTCCTGCTGGCCCGGCATGCGCACAAGAAGTCCGGCTTTTTTGCCGAGCTGTTCTTCCTGCCTTCGGTGCGCCGCATGGAGGTGGAGCATCGCGAGGCGGTCGAGAGGGTGATCGATTTCCTCGACCTGCAGCAATACCGCGACAGCCTGATCGTCAACCTGCCCTATGGCGTGCGCAAGGTCACGGAGCTGGCGCGCGCACTCTGCACCGATCCCAAGCTGCTGCTGCTCGACGAGCCCTCCTCCGGGCTCAACGTCGAGGAGACGGAAGACATGGCCTTCTGGATCCAGGACATCCGCAGCCTGCTCGGCATCACCGTCCTGATGGTCGAGCACGACATGAAGCTGGTTTCGGCGGTTTCCGACCAGGTGCTTGCCCTGAACTATGGACGGCCGCTGGCAATGGGCTCGCCCCGGGAAGTGCAGACCCATCCTGAAGTCGTCCGTGCCTATCTCGGAGGCTGACGCGCCATGGCCGAGCCCATCCTGAAGGTCGCCAACATCGAGACCTACTACGGGCCGATCATGGCCATACGCGGCGTCTCCTGCGATGTGCCGCACGGTGGCATTGTCACCATTCTCGGCGCCAACGGGGCCGGCAAGACCACCGTCCTGAAGACGATTTGCGGCGTCATGGATCCGCAGAAGGGCTCGGTGATCTTCGAGGGCCGCGAGATCCAGCGCATGGATCCCGACAAGATCATGCGGCTGGGCATCGGCCATGTTCCCGAGGGCCGCGAGGTCTTTCCCTTCCTGACGGTGCGGGAAAACCTGCGCATGGGCGCCTACACGCGCCGCGACCCGGATGGCGTCGCCCAGGACCTGGAAACGGTGTTCGGCTATTTCCCGGTGCTGAAGGAACGCGCCGACCAGCGCGCGGGATCGCTCTCCGGCGGCGAGCAGCAGATGCTGGCCATCAGCCGCGCGCTCATGGCCCGGCCACGGCTGATGCTGCTGGATGAGCCGTCACTCGGCCTGTCCCCCAAGCTGGTCAGCGAAATCTTCGATATTGTGGTGCGCATCAACCGCGAGCGGGGCGTCACCATCCTGCTGGTCGAGCAGAACGCCAACATGGCGCTGAAGGTGGCCGATTTCGGCTACGTGCTCGAGGTCGGCCGCATCGTGATGGCGGATACCTGCGCCCGCCTGCTGGAGAAAGAGGACATCAAGGAGTTCTATCTCGGCATCAAGGAACAGGGCGCCCGCGGCCAGCGCCGCTGGAAGAAGCGCAAGACATGGCGATAGCTAAGGAGCCTTCATGGTGAGCCTGTCGAACCATGAAGGCGCCGCAGGGCCGGCGGTGCGGGCAGCTTCATGGTTCGACAGGCTCACCATGAAGCAGAGGGGAGGCGGCTGGACATGAACGTGCATGTCAGGGCGGACTCGATCGAGCGCGTCGAGGTCGAGGGCTGCGACACCATTCCCAGGCTGTTCTGGCACCAGGTGCGCGCGCGCGACGCCAGGGTGGCTTTTCGCGAGAAGCATCTGGGCATCTGGCGCGCCACCACCTGGCGCGACTATGGCGAGCGCGCGAAGTGGACCGGCATGGGCCTGGTGAAGCTCGGCCTGGAACGCGGCGAGGTGGTCTCGATCCTGGCCGAGACGATCCCCGAATGGCTCTACGCCGATATGGGCACCATGGGCGCCGGCGGTGTCGCCAACGGCATCTATCCGACGGACGCGGCCAAGCAGGTCGAGTACATCCTGAACGACAGCCGCTCGCGCTTCCTGTTCGTGGAGAACGAGGAGCAGCTCGACAAGTGGCTTGAAATCCGTGAGCGCTGCCCCCTCGTGCGCAAGGTCTTCGTGTTTGACATGGAGGGCCTGAGCGAATTCCGCGATCCGCAGGTCATGCCGTTTGATGAGGTGATGGCGCTGGGCCGCGAGCATGATGCGGCCCATCCCGGCCTCTGGGAAAAGCTGGTCGAGGGTTCGAAGCCGGGCGAGCTGGCTTTGCTGGTTTACACCTCGGGCACCACGGGTCCGCCCAAGGGCGCGATGCTGTCGCATCGCAACGTCATCTTCCAGATCCGCAATGCCGACGCCTTCATCCCGATGAGCCAGGACGACGAGCAGCTCGCCTTCCTGCCGCTGTGCCATGTCGCCGAGCGCACGTTCACGGCGTTCCTACCACTGCGGTCCGGCGCCGTCGCCAATTTCGCCGAGAGCATCGAGACGGTGGCCGAAAACGTGCGCGAAGTGGCGCCCACCACGTTCTTCGCCGTGCCGCGCATCTGGGAGCGCTTCTACTCCAGCATCGCGATCCGCATGAAGGAGGCGACGTGGACCGGCCGGAAGGCTTACCAATGGGCGATCGGCATCGGACTCAGGATCGCCGAGGCACAGCTCAATGGCGAAAGGCCGCCCTCCTGGCTGATGCTGCTGTACCGCGTTGCCGATTTCCTCGTGCTCGACAACGTCAAGCGCGCCATCGGCATGCACCGCGTGCGCTTCGCGGGGACCGGCGCGGCGCCGATTGCACCTGATCTCATCAAATGGTACCGGGCGCTGGGCATCGACATGCGGGAGGTCTACGGCCAGACCGAGAATTGCGGCCTTGCCACCGGCATGCCCGACAGGATCAAGCTCGGCACCGTAGGGGTGGCTGCACCACATACCGAGGTCAGGGTTTCGCCCGAGGGCGAGATCCTGCTGCGCGGGCCGCACGTGTTCATGGGTTATCTCAACCAGCCGGAGAAGACGGCCGAAGCCCTGCGCGAGGGCTGGCTGCACACGGGCGACGTGGGCTTCATCGACAACGAGGGGTACCTGCGGATCACCGACCGCATGAAGGACATCATCATCACGGCGGGCGGCAAGAACATCACGCCCTCCGAGATCGAGAACCAGCTCAAGTTCTCGCCCTACATCTCGGATGCCGTCGTGGTCGGCGACCGCCGCAAGTTCCTGACCTGCCTGGTGATGATCGACTATGACAACGTCTCCAAATACGCGCAGGACCAGAACGTGCCGTTCACGGATTTCGGCTCGCTGTGCCGCAGCCGCGAGGTGCAGGATCTGATCTGGTCCGAGATCGAGCGCGTGAATGAGAACTTCGCCAAGGTGGAGACGATCAAGAAGTTCCGCCTGATCGAACAGCAGCTTACGGCGGAGGACGAGGAGGTCACGCCGACGCTGAAGCTGAAGCGCAAGTTCGTGAACGAAAAATACAAGGGGCTGATCGATGGGATGTACGCCGAGGCCGTCTAGGCCGTCGGCAGCGCAAGCCATGGAGGGAAGCTGTCAATGGGTTACAAGGTTGTTTCCGTAGCAGTGGCCGCCCTGATGGCCATTGCCGCGAGTGCGTCAGCGCAAACGCGTGGCGTAACGACGTCCGAAATCGTGCTTGGCATGCATACCGACCTGTCGGGCGTCGCCGCCACCTACGGCGTCTCCTCGTCGAATGCGGTCAAGATGCGTTTCGACGAGATCAACGAGGCGGGCGGCATTCATGGCCGCAAGCTGCGCCTCATCATCGAGGACCAGAGCTACCAGGTGCCCAAGGCGGTGCAGGCGTGCAACAAGCTGATCAACCGCGACAAGGTGTTCGCCTTCGTGGCCCCGCTGGGCACGCCGATGAACAACGCCTGCTTCAAGGACCAGCTCGCGGCGAACGTGCCCAATCTCTTCCCGCTGACGGCGGCGCGCTCGATGTACGAGCCTTTCCACCGGCTGAAGTTCTACGGCGCGGCGTCCTACGTCGACCAGATCCGCGCCGGGATGAACTACTTCGTCAAGGAGAAGGGCAAGAAGTCGGTCTGCGTGATGTACCAGGACACCGACTTCGGCAAGGAGATCCTCGAAGGCGCCGAGCTGCAGGCCAAGAAGCTCAACGTCAAGCTGGTCGAAACCGCCGCCCACAAGCCGACCGACCAGGACTTCACCGCGCCGATCACCAAACTGCGCCAGGCCGGATGCGATCTGGTCCTCATGGGCACCATCGTGCGGGATTCGATCATCCCCTACGCCACGGCGCGCAAGATGGGCTGGACCGATGTCGAGTTCGTCGGCTCGGCCGCGGCCTATGACCTGGTCGTGGGCGCCGCCCAGGGTATGGATGGCTTCCACGCGATGGGCCTGACCGAGATGCCCTATGCCGACAGCCCGGTGCCGGCCGTCAAGGAGTTCGTCGAGAAGTACAAGAAGAAGTTCAACATCGATCCCAACATCGGCGCAGTGTACGGCTACGTTGCCGCCGACCTGACGGTGACCGGCCTGAAGAATGCCGGCAAGGACCTCACGCTCGACAGCTTCATCAAGGGCATGGAGTCCATCAAGGGCTACAAGGACATCTTCAACGGTCCGGAGGTCAGCTTCGGCCCGCAGATCCGCCAGGGCGCGAACTCCTCGTTCCTGGCCGTGGTCAAGGGCGGCCGCTGGTCCCGGGTCACGCAGCAGCTCGGCTTCTGACCGCCCTTTTCTGTCCATCAGCAAGGCCCGGGCGCCCGCCGCCCGGGCCTTTTTCATGATTGGGTTCGACGATCCGATACCGATGGCCCGGCCGAGCGTCGTATCAGCGGGGAAAAGGCAACCACAGAGAACACAGAGCGCACAGAGGAAGAGGTAGCCAATCGCATTGTCTGGCCTCTGTGTTCTCTGTGCCCTCTGTGGTTGCCTTTTTGGGGGACGCGCCCGCCGTCATTTTCCCGCGAACCTTGCGGAATGGCGAGACGCTGAGCGGTGGCCCGCGCTATGCTGATGCCATCAGCCCGTAGCGGGTTGGCAAGAACCCGAAACAGGGCTGACTTCAAAAAGGGAGGAAAACGGGAATGGGTCAGAAACTGGCATTGGCTGTCGCTGCCGCGCTGGTGGCGCTGCCGGCAGGCGCTTCCGCGGAAACCCGCGGCGTCACCAGGGACGAGATCGTGCTTGGCATGCCGACGGACCTGTCGGGCGTGGCCGCCACGTATGGCGTCTCTTCGTCCAACGCGGCCAAGATGCGCTTCGACGAGATCAACGACGCCGGCGGCATTCACGGGCGCAAGATCCGTCTCATCATCGAGGACCAGGGATACCAGGTGCCCAAGGCGGTTCAGGCCTGCAACAAGCTGATCAACCGCGACAAGGTGTTTGCCTTCGTCGGCCCCCTCGGAACGCCGATGAACAACGCCTGCTTCAAGGACCAGTTCGAGGCCAACGTGCCGAACATGTTCCCGCTGTCGGCCGCCCGCTCGATGTACGAGCCCTTCCACCGGCTCAAGTTCTATGGCGCCGCCTCCTATGTCGATCAGATCCGCTCGGCCGTGGACTATTTCGTGAAGGAGAAAGGCAAGAAGAACATCTGCGTGATGTATCAGGACACGGATTTCGGCAAGGAGATCGTGGTCGGCGCCGAGATGCAGGCGAAGAAGCTCGGCGTCAAGGTGGTGGAGCAGACCGCGCACAAGCCGACCGACCAGGACTTCACCGCGCCCATCACCAAGCTGCGTCAGGCCGGCTGCGACCTGATCCTGATGGGCACCATCGTGCGCGACTCCATCGTCCCCTATACGACGGCGCGCAAGATGGGCTGGAACGAGGTCGATTTCGTCGGATCGGCAGCCGTCTATGATCTGGTCGTCGGCGCCGCGCAGGGCATGGAGGGATTCTACGGCATGGGGCTGACGGAAATGCCCTACCCCGACAGCCCGGTCGCCAGCGTCCGGGAGTTCGTCGAGAAGTACAAGAAGCGCTTCAACATCGATCCCAACATCGGCGCCGTCTATGGCTACGTTGCTGCCGACCTGACGGTGACGGGACTGAAGAACGCCGGCAAGGACCTCACGGTCGACAGCTTCGTGAAGGGCATGGAGTCCATCAAGGGCTACAAGGACATCTTCAACGGCCCGGAAGTCAACTTCGGTCCGAACATCCGCCAGGGCGCAAGCTCCTCGTTCCTCGCCGTCGTCAAGGGCGGCCGCTGGACCCGGGTCACCCAGCCGCTCGGCTTCTGACCGCCTGCGGCTGGCACAAAAAAAGGCGGTCACCCGCCGGGGAACGGGTGCACCGCCTACAAAGGAGCGCCGCCAGCGCGGTGGCGCCTCTTTTGCTGCGGACCTCCGGGGGGAGGCCACGGACAGTCGACCCCGGCCGGGGAACCGGCGCCGGATTGTCAGGTGCGCATCGCGTGCGTTCGATGCGCCGCAGAACGTTGTGGGGCCCCTGGGGGCCAGGATGCCGGGCAGGCGGGAGCCCGTCCGGCGATACTCAACTTCCCAACTAAAAAATTGCTGGTGACTATGAATTAACTCGCTATCTGGTCGAGGAAGAAAGCACCCCGACAACGAAAATTCTTAGTGCACACTGACGGCATCCTCAACCAAAATCTAAAGTTGGGTGGTGCAAGAAGGGCAATTTTTACAGTGCCTTGACAGGAACTCTTGCCGCATCACAGGAATTAACGATTTGTTGACGTGGCTTGGGCTAGGCAATGGTAACGCCGGCATCGGCCACAATGGTCTGGCCGGTGATGAAGGCACCGGCTTTCGAGGCCAGCAGAACGGCAATACCGCCAATGTCTTCCGGTTCGCCGATACGGCGCAGCGGGGCAGTCTTGAGGCGCTTCTCGAGGTAGGCCGGGTCTTCCCAGAGCGCGCGGGCGAAGTCGGTCTTCACCAGCCCGGGGGCGATGGTGTTGATCCGGATGTTGTCGGGTCCCAGCTCGATGGCGAGGTTGCGGGTCATCGCCATGTCGGCGGCCTTGGAGATGCCGTAGGCACCCAGCACCGGTGTCCCTTTCAGCCCGCCGATCGACGAGACGATGATGATGGCGCCGTCCTTTTTGGCCCGCATGTCGGGCAGGCACATCGTGATCAGCCAGATGTTCGAAAGAATGTTGTTCTGCATGATCTTGGTGAAGGCCTCGTCCGGCATTTTCTCGGTCGGGCCGTAATAGGGATTGGACGCCGCGTTGCAGACCACGATGTCGATCGGGCCGAAGGCCTTGCGGGTTTCGGCCACCAGCCGCTCGAGCTGGGCCTTCTCCGAGATATTGCAGCCGACGGCGATCGCCTGCCCGCCCTGCTTGCGGATGTCCTCGGCCACGGCCTCGCAATTGGGCAGCTTGCGGCTCGAGATCACCACCCTGGCGCCCTGAAGGGCGAGCTGCTCTGCGATCGACTTGCCGATCCCCTTGCTGGAGCCCGTGATGATGGCGACCTTGCCGGTCAGGTCGAACAGCGGCGATGCCATGAACCTTCTCTCCTGATTTCGTGTACGGCCGCCAGCGTCGCCCGCCGCCCGTCGGGAACGCAAGGGCGCCGGCCCGCCCCGTTCGTCAGGCGGATTGCCAGCGGCCGGCATTGACGGCATCGCACGCAGCCCTTAATTGCCGCGCATTGTTGAAAAAAGCGTGCATGCCCATCCAGAGGGGGACCGCCGCATGCTGGGCCTGATGCAGGACCGTCCGCTGCTGATCTCGAGCCTGATCGACTTCGCGGCGGAGTACCATGGCGACACTGAAATCGTGTCGCGCACCGTCGAGGGGCCGATCCACCGCTACACCTATCGCGACGCGCGCCGGCGCGCCCGGCAGGTTTCCGAGGCGCTCACCGCTCTGGGCATCAAGCCGGGCGACCGGATCGGCACGCTGGCCTGGAACGGTTATCGCCATTTCGAGCTGTACTACGGCATCTCCGGCATGGGGGCGGTGTGCCACACCATAAACCCCCGGCTGTTTCCCGAGCAGATCGCCTACATCGTCGATCACGCCGAAGACCAGTTGCTGTTCGTCGACGTCAACATCCTGCCGCTGGTCGAGAGCCTGGCACCGCAGTTCAAGACGGTGCGCCACGTGGTGGCCATGACGGACCGGGCCCACCTGCCGGCGGACTGCAAGATCCCCAACCTGCTGGTCTACGAGGAGCTGATCGGCGACCGGCCCGGCACGTTCACGTGGCCCGAGTTCGACGAACGCACCGCCTCCTCGCTCTGCTACACGTCGGGCACCACCGGCAATCCCAAGGGCGTGCTTTATCACCACCGGTCGACGATCCTGCATGCCTACGCCAGCGCCCTGCCGGATGGCATCGGCATCTCCGCACGCGACACCGTCCTGCCGGTCGTGCCCATGTTCCACGTCAACGCGTGGGGGCTGCCCTACTCCGGCTGCCTGTCGGGCGCCAAGCTGGTGTTCCCGGGCCCGGCATTGGACGGCGCCAGTCTGTACGAGCTCTTCGAAAGCGAGGGCGTGACCATCACCGCCGGCGTGCCCACGGTATGGCTACTGCTGCTCCAGCATCTTCAGTCGAAGAAGCTGAAACTCTCGACCTTGCGCAAGTCGGTGATCGGCGGTTCGGCCTGCCCGCCGGCCATGATCGAGACCTTCAAACGCGACTACAACGTCGATGTGCTGCATGCCTGGGGCATGACCGAGATGAGCCCGCTGGGGACCATCAACACGCCCAAGGCCAAGCATCTCACGATGAGCAAGGAACAGCAGGACGCGGTAAAGACCAAGCAGGGCCGTATCCTGTTCGGCGTGGAGATGAAGATCGTCGATGACAGCGGCAAGGAACTGCCCAAGGACGGCAAGGCGTTCGGCGATCTGCTGGTGCGCGGCCCCTGGATCACATCGGGCTATTTCAAGGGTGAGGGCGGCGATCCGCTGCGGCCCGGCGGCTGGTTCCCGACCGGCGACGTGGCGACGCTCGACCCCGATGGCTACATGCAGATCACCGACCGGTCCAAGGACGTCATCAAGTCGGGCGGCGAATGGATCAGCTCGATCGATCTGGAGAACGCCGCCATGGCGCATCCCGCCGTGGCCGAGGCGGCCGTCATCGGAATCCGCCATCCCAAATGGGACGAGCGCCCGCTGCTGATCATTTTGAAGAAGCCGGGCGCCGAAGTCGGCAGGGACGAGCTCCTCGACTTCCTGAAGGACAAGATCGCCAAATGGTGGCTGCCCGACGACGTGGCTTTCGTCGAGACGATACCGCATACGGCGACCGGCAAGATCCTCAAGACGAAGCTGCGCGAGGATTTCCGCGACTACCGCCTGCCGACGGCATAGGTGCCAGGAAGTCAATCATTCGAAGGATACATCATCATGCTTGGCCTGATGCAGGACCGCCCGCTGCTGATCTCGCAGATCATCGACTTTGCCGCCACCTACTACGGCGACGTCGAGATCGTCTCGCGCACGATCGAGGGACCGATCCACCGCTACACCTACCGCGACGCCCAGGTGCGCGCGAAGAAGCTGGCCGAGGCGCTGCGGTCGCTGGGCATCCGGCTGGGCGACCGTGTCGGTACCGTGGCCTGGAACGGCTACCGGCACTTCGAGCTCTACTATGGCGTCTCGGGCATCGGCGCGGTGCTGCATACGCTGAACCCGCGCCTGGCGCCCGACCATGTCGCCTATATCGCGAACCACGCCGAAGACCAGGTCATCTTCGTGGATCTCAACCTGCTGCCGGTGGTCGAGAACGTGATTGGCCAGCTCAAGACCGTTCGGCATGTCGTGGTGATGACCGATCGCGCCCACATGCCGGCGCAGAGCAAGATCGCGAACCTGCTCTGCTACGAGGAACTGCTTGCCGACAAGCCGGGCACGCTCGAATGGCCGGAGTTCGACGAGCGCACGGCGTCCTCGCTTTGCTACACCTCGGGCACGACCGGCAATCCCAAGGGCGTGCTTTATGCGCACCGCTCCACCCTGCTGCATTCGATGATGATGTGCAGCGGGCCGGTGCTGCCGCTCAGTCCGGCGAACACGATCCTGCCGGTGGTGCCGATGTTCCACGCCAACGCCTGGGGCCTCGTCTATGCCGGTCCGATGTGCGGCTGCAAGCTGGTGTTTCCCGGCTTCAGGCTCGACGGCGAAAGCGTCTATGAGCTGCTCGACAAGGAGGATGTCGATATCAGCGCCGGCGTGCCGACGGTGTGGCTGGGCCTGCTGAACTATTGCGAGCAGAACAACAAGAAGCTCTCGAAGATGAAGCGCACCCTGATCGGCGGCTCGGCCGTGCCGCTGGCCATGATCGAGCGCTTCTGGCGCAATCACGAGGTCGAAGTGGCGCAGGGCTGGGGCATGACTGAAATGAGCCCGGTCGGCACCTTCACCCGCTTCAACCGCGGCGAGCGCAGCCTGCCTGACGACCAGCGCTTCGCCATCATCGCCAAGCAGGGCCGCCCGGTGTTCGGCGTCGAGATGAAGATCGTCGATGACGAGGGCAAGGAGCTGCCGCGCGACGGCAAGGCCAGCGGCAACCTTGTGGTGCGCGGCCCGTGGATCGTCAGCGGCTACATGAAGGGCGAGGGCACCGGCGCCTTCATGCCGGGCGGCTGGTTCCACACCGGCGACGTCTCGAAGCTGGAACCGGACGGCTCGATGGTAATCACCGACCGCTCGAAGGACGTCATCAAGTCGGGCGGCGAATGGATCAGCACCATCGATCTGGAGAACGCCGCGATGAGCCATCCCGCCGTCGCCGAGGCCGCGGTGATTGGCGTGAAGCATCCCAAGTGGGACGAGCGGCCGCTGCTGATCGTGCAGCTCAAGCCGGGCGCCAACGCAGGTAAGGCGGAGCTGCTCGACTTCATCCAGGACAAGGTCGCCAAATGGTGGCTGCCGGACGATGTCGCTTTCGTCGACGCAATCCCGCACGGCGCCACCGGCAAGGTGCTGAAGACCGAACTGCGCCGCACCTTCAAGGACTACACCCTGCCAACGGCGTAGCGAGCTTTTCCCGCCGGGGGCGCGTCACTCCAGTGACGCGTCATGTCACGGCGAGCCAGACGCGCCGCTGGAGTGGCGCGCCCCCAGCAGAAGGCCACGTCGCGTCTATCGCGCCCCTCGCGGACTCGTGCTAAGCGGGCGGGCATATGCACGTAGTGTGCTTCCGCCGCGCGAAACATTGTCAGGGGACGGGCCATGAGCGATAGCGCAGTTCTTCGATCGACCGACAGCGAGGTCGGGATCCTGACGGTCAACAACCCGCCGGTGAATGCGCTCAGCGCCGCCGTGCGTACCGGGCTGGCCGAGGGCATCAAGGCGCTCGGCGCCGATCCTGCCGTCAAGGCGATCGTGGTGATCGGCGGCGGCCGCACCTTCATTGCCGGCGCCGATATCCGCGAGTTCGGCAAGCCGCCCTCGGGCACGCCGCTGCATGACGTGATCGCGGCGATGGAGAACTGCCCCAAGCTGGTGGTGGCGGCGCTGCATGGCACGGCGCTGGGCGGCGGGCTGGAGACGGCGTTCGGTGCCCACTACCGCGTGGCCGTGCCGCAGGCGCGCGTGGGCCTGCCGGAAGTGCATCTCGGGCTGCTGCCCGGCGCCGGCGGCACGCAGCGGCTGCCGCGTCTGGCCGGCGCGCAGTATGCGCTGGAGGCCATGGTGTCGGGCCGACACATCCCGGCGAAGGAGGCGCTGTCGAAGAACATCATCGACAAGATCGTCGACGGCGACCTGCTCGCCGGCGCGGTGGCGTATGCGCGGGAACTGCTGGCGCAGGACGCGCCGCTGCGCCGTATCCGCGACATGTCGGTGAAGCTCGACAGCCCCTCGGTGATCGACGATTTCGCCAGGTCGATCGCCCGCAGGGCACGCGGCTTCAAGGCCCCATGGAACATCATCAAGTGCGTGCAGGCGGCCGTCGAATTGCCGATCGACGAGGGCCTGAAGCGCGAGCGCGAGCTCTTTGCCGAGCTGCTGACGTCGAGCGAATCGGCGGCGCAGCGCTACTATTTCTTCGCCGAGCGCGAGGCCGCCAAGGTGCTGGATGTGCCGGCCGACACGCCGCAGCGCGAGATCAGGACGGCCGGCATCATCGGCTGCGGCACGATGGGCGGCGGCATCGCCATGAACTTCGCCAATGCCGGCATTCCCGTCACCGTGCTGGAGACCAGCCAGGAAGCGCTCGACCGCGGCATGAAGGTGATCCGCGGCAATTACGAGAACACGGCGAAGCGCGGCGGGCTCACCGCCGAGCAGGTCGAGCAGCGCATGGGGCTGATCAGGCCGACGCTCTCCTATGACGACCTCAAGGACGCCGACGTGATCATAGAGGCGGTGTTCGAGACGATGGAGGTCAAGGAAGGCGTCTTCAGGAAGCTGGACGAGGTCGCCAAGCCGGGTGCCATCCTCGCCACCAACACGTCGGGCCTCGATGTCAACCAGATCGCCTCCTACACGAAGCGGCCCGGCGACGTGATCGGCATGCACTTTTTCTCGCCGGCCAACGTGATGAAGCTGCTGGAGAACGTGCGCGGCAAGGCGACGTCGAAGGACGTGATCGCCACGGTCATGTCGCTGAGCAAGAAGATCGGCAAGATCCCGGCACTGGTCGGTGTCTGCGAGGGCTTCGTGGGCAACCGCATGCTGCGCCAGCGCGGCGTTCAGTCGGCCTACATGCTGGAGGAAGGAGCCCTGCCCCAGCAGATCGACAAGGTGATCTACGATTTCGGTTTTCCCATGGGGCCGTTCCAGATGAGCGACCTCGCGGGCAACGACGTCGGCTGGCGCATCCGCCAGGGCAAGAAGGAAAAGGAACAGCGCAACACGCGCTACACCGGCTACATCGCCGACGCCATCTGCGAGCTGGGCCGCTTCGGCCAGAAGACGGGCGCCGGCTACTACAAGTACAACCTGCCGGACCGCACGCCCGTTCCCGATCCGGAGGTCGAGAAGATCATCGAGGAAACCTCGAAGAAGCTCGGCATTACGCGCCGGGCGATCTCCGACCAGGAGATCCTCGAGCGCTGCCTCTATCCGATGGTCAACGAGGGCGCCAAAATCCTCGAGGAAGGCATGGCGCAGCGGCCGCTCGACATCGACGTCATCTGGGTCAACGGCTATGGCTGGCCGGTGTACAGGGGCGGCCCGATGTGGTGGGCTGACAATGTCGTCGGCCTGAAGGCCATCCACGATGCCCTGCTGAAGTACCGCGACATGTCGGGCGATCCGTTCTGGGAGCCGGCGCCGCTGCTGAAGAAGCTGGTGCAGGAGAACAGGAAGTTCTCGGACCTCTGACCGGACGTGCTAGAGTCGAACATCGCCATCAGGAGGAACCCGCATGGACGCCGTCATCGTATCGACCGCGCGCACGCCGATCGGCAAGGCCTTTCGCGGCGTTTTCAACGACACACATGGCGCCGATCTGGGCGCGCATGTCATCAAGCATGCCGCCGAGCGCGCCAAGGTCGACCTCGGCGAGATCGAGGACGTGATCCTGGGCTGCGGCACGCCGGAGGGCACCACGGGCATGAACGTGGCGCGTGTCTCCGCCATGCGCGCTGGCTGCCCGGTCAGCGTTTCGGGCGTCACCGTCAACCGTTTCTGCTCATCCGGCCTGCAGACCATCTCCATGGCCGCCCAGCGCGTGCTGATTGACAAGGTGCCGGTCATGGTCGCCGGCGGCCTCGAGTCGATCTCCCTCACCCAGGGCCAGACCAACCGTCACCGCCTGGTCAACGACTGGGTGATGGAAAAGCGGCCGGGCATCTATCACTCGATGATCCAGACCGCCGACACCGTGGCCGGACGCTACAAGATCAGCCGCGAGGCGCAGGACGAGTACGCGCTGCAGAGCCAGATGCGCACCGCCGCGGCCCAGCAGGCGGGCAAGTTTGACGACGAGATCGTGGCGCTGGAATCGGTGATGGTCGTCACCGACAAGAACACCGGCGAGACGTCGAAGAAGACCGTCAAGCTGGCGAAGGACGAGGGCAATCGGCCCGACACCAATCTCGAGGGGCTGAACAAGCTGCAGCCCGTGATGGGTCCCGACAAGTGGATCACCGCCGGCAACGCCAGCCAGCTCTCCGACGGTGCCTCGGCCGCGGTCGTGATGAGCGATGCCGAAGCAGCAAAGCGTGGGCTGAAGCCGCTCGGCATCTACAAGGGCCTCGTGGTGGCGGGCTGCGAGCCGGACGAGATGGGCATCGGTCCGGTCTATGCCGTGCCGCCGCTGCTGAAGCGCTTCGGTCTCTCGATGGATGACATCGACCTCTGGGAGCTGAACGAGGCGTTCGCGGTGCAGGTACTGTATTGCCGCGACAAGCTCGGCATTCCCAACGAGAAGCTCAACGTCGACGGCGGCTCGATCTCGATCGGCCATCCCTACGGCATGACCGGCGCGCGCTGCGTCGGGCACGCCCTGATCGAGGGCCGCCGCCGCAAGGCCAAACATGTGGTCGTCACCATGTGCGTCGGCGGCGGCATGGGCGCCGCCGGCCTGTTCGAGGTCGTGCACTAGACGCCGCATTTGTCACGGCAAGTCATTGAGGGCGGGAGCCAGGGTTTCCGCCCTTCTTCTTTGCAGACCACCCCGGACGGGCGCGCATCCTGGCGACGGTTGGAGGGGATGCCGCCACCCTGTATCCTTCCCGCGCGAACATCTGCAATCGGGAGGAACAAATGGACCTTACCCCCGAGCAGCGAACCTGCTTCGAGCGCGACGGGTTCCTCATCTTCCCGAACCTGTTTTCGCGGCAGGAGATTGCCGTGCTGCGCCGCGAGGTGGCGCGTCTGTCGGACATCGCGTCGGAAGAAGTCGTGCGCGAGCACACGGGCGGTGTGCGCACCATCTTCCGGGTCCACGAGGCCGACGGGGCGACGCGCTCGCCGCCTTTCCGGGCCCTGGTGCGCACACCGCGGGTCCTGAAGCCGGTGCGACAGGTGCTGGGCACGGACGAGATCTACGTCTACCACACCAAGATCAACACCAAGCCGGCGATCGAGGGCACCGTCTGGCAGTGGCATCAGGATTACGGGTCATGGCAGCGCGACGGCTGTCCGCGTCCTGGCATGGCGACTTTCAACGTGATGCTCACCGACACGACGGAAATGGGCGGCGCGCTCTACCTCATTCCCGGCAGCCACAGGCTGGGACGCATCGAGCCTTTCTTCGACGAGAGTACCGCCTACAAGTTCTGGGCCATTCCCAAGGCGCGCATGATCGAGGTTCTCCGGACATCGCCGCCGCCTGTGGCGGTCACGGGCGCCGCCGGCACGGGCGTGCTCTTCCACTGCAACACGTTGCATGCCTCCGGCCACAACCTGTCGGCGGAAGACCGCTGGCACATCTACATCTCCTGCAACGCCGTCGCCAATGCCCCGAAGTTCGGCCCCGCCTCACGGCCGGACTGGGTGGTGTCGCGCAACACCGCGGCGCTTCCCCTGGAAGATGATGACGGTGTGCTGAAGGCAGCATGAAGCGCCCAAATAGCCTTCATGGTGAGCTTGTCGAACCATGAAGGCGCCGCACGGCTGGCAGTGCGGGTCGCTTCATGGTTCGACAAGCTCACCATGAAGCGATTTCCTGCACGGGATTCGCTCAGAGGAGCAAATCGCGCAACCAGGTTCTCATATATTCAGCCGCTTCAATCCTCGCGCAAGGCGCGGTGCATGGAGTCGATGATCGGCCTGGCGAGATAGGCCAGCAATGTCTGCGCGCCGGTCTGTACAGCGACCTCGACCGGCATGCCGGGGTGGAGAGTCTGTCCGTCCGGCAAGGACGCTTCCGCGTCAAGAATGATACGCAGCAGATAGAACGGCACGCCGGATTGCGGGTCATTCATGCGGTCGGCCGATACGCTGAGGACGCGCCCTTCCAGGGACAGCGACCGCCGCTGGCTGAAAGCCGTGAAGCGAAGCTGCACCGGAAGACCAGCGCGCACCACGTCGATGTCGTTGGTCGCCATCCGCGCCTCGACGATCAGCTTCTCGTCGGCGGGCACGATCTCCATCAGCGTTTCGCGCGGTGCCACGACTCCGCCAACCGTGAAGATCTTGAGTCCCTGCACCCGCCCCGCGACCGGCGCGCGAATTTCGGTCCGCTGCAGCACATCCCGCGCGGCGCGGATCTTCTCGCGCAGGTCGAAGATCTGGGCTTCCTCGTCGCGCAGCTTCTGCACGGCCTCGGACAGGTACTGGGCCTGCAGGTCCAGCACCCGCATCTCGTTTTCGCCGATCGACTGACGCCCGCGCGCAATGCGCGCGACGTTCTGCGCGCGCAACCCCTCGATGGCTGCCGACTGCCGTTGCAGCGCCAGAAGCCGCGGCTTGCGCTCCAGTCCTTTGGCGACGAGCGCCTCGACGGCGGCGATCTCCTCGCCGATCAGCCGGATCTGGAGCTCCTCGGCCTTGATCTCGTCGGCAAGTCCGCGGATCTCTTCCTCCACCTGGGCATTGCGCTGGCGCAGGATGCGGATCTGCCCTTCCAGTTGCTCGCGGCGCGTCTCGAAAACCCGTCGCTCTGCCTGCATCAGCTCGGCCGCGACCGGGTCACCGGCATCGACGGTGAGCTCGGCCGGGAAGGCGATTTCGCTGCGCTGGTCCCGTTCGGCCCTGAGCCGCGCCTGCAAGGCAAGCGAAGCCAGAAGCTGACCGCGCAAGCGATCGACAGTCGATTGTGCCAGCGTCTGGTCAAGCAGCACCACAAGCTGGCCCGCATTCACCGTGTCGCCTTCCTGCACCAGCAGCCGGGAAACGACGCCGCCTTCCAGGTGCTGTACCGCCTTGCGGTTGGTATCAACCACCACGGTGCCCGGCGCTATGGCCGCGCTCTGCAGCGGCGCCAAGGCTGACCAGCCCGCGAACCCGCCCGCGAAAACGATCGACAAGGCGATCGCAAAAAGAAGCGGACCTCGCACCCCGACCGCGGGCGCAACGGACGTTTCGTCAAACTGCCGCCCAGCCATCAGTCGCTCCCGCCTGCAGCCGCCGGCACGCTGACAAGCCGCCCGCGTGCTGCGGCAACGGCCGGCACCGAGGCGGCGGGCTGCAAGGCCTTCGCCAGCACGTCTGCGCGCGGCCCGAATGCATCCACGCGGCCGTCGCGCAGCTTCAGGACCTTGTCGATCTCTGCCGTGAGGGAGAGGCGGTGGGTCACGATGACCACCGTTACCTGACGCTGCTTCAGTTTGCGCAGCGCTTCCAGCAGAGCATGCTCGCCGTCGGGATCGAGGTTGGCGTTGGGCTCGTCGAGCACCACAAGGCGCGGATCGCCGAACAGGGCGCGCGCCAGGCCGATCCGCTGCCGCTGCCCGCCCGAAAGCGCCAGCCCGCCCGGCCCCAGTGTTGTGGCATAGCCTTGTGGCAGATTCAGGATGGTTTCATGTGCGCCGGCCAACTTCGCCGCGGCGACCACCGCCTCGTCCGGCGCATCGCTGAAGCGCGCGATGTTGTCCCGCACCGTGGCGTTGAACAGCTCGACATCCTGCGGCAGGTAGCCGATGTAACGCGCCTTGTCCGCGGGCGCCCAGCTATCGAGCGTCGCCGATTCGAGGCGCACGCTGCCAAGCTGCGGCACCAGGCTGCCGACCAGCAGCCGCAGCAAGGTCGTCTTGCCTGCGCCCGAAGGGCCAATGACGGCAAGGCTCTCCCCGGCGCCGAGCGTTAACGAAACCTGACGGATAATCGCTTCGCGCGCGTTGGCGGTCGCGTAGCTCACCTTGTCCACGCTCAAGGCGCCTGCCGGTCGCGGCAGGCGCATGGAGGGCGAAGGCGCGTTGCCGGCCACCTGCAGCAGAGTCCGCAGGCGCTGCCATGCCGTCTGTGCCGCCACGATCGAGCGCCAGGCGCCAATAGCCTGTTCGGGCGGAGCGACGGCGCGCGCCACAATGATCGACGCCGCCACCATCGCGCCACCCGTCAGCTCGCCGCGAATGGCCAGATACGCCCCCAGCCCCAGGGTCGCCACCTGCAGGCCGAAGCGGACAAATTTGGCGAGCGCTGCCAGCGCTGCAGTGCGACTCCCGGCCGCGGCGTGCGGCGCGATTGCCGCCTCGTTGAGCTGTTGCCAGCGGCGCAGAAAGCCCGGCAGCATGCCCATCGCCAGCAGCGCGTCGCTGTTGCGCGCGGCGGCATCGGCCTCCCCCACCGCGTGGATCGTCCGCTGGCTGGCATCCTTGAGCTGAGCCCGGATCGCGAGCTCGTTGGCGGCAGCGATCAGCACCAGCAGCACGCCGCCCGCGACGCCACACCAGCCCAGCCAGGGATGGATCAGGAAGGCAATGCCGTAGAACAGGATGCTCCACGGGGCATCGAGCAGCGGCCAGATGCCACCGCCAGTGAACAGGCTGCGCACCGCGGCCACATCGCGCAGCGCCGGCACGCCGCGGCTGCCGCCTGACGCCGGTGCCGCGCTGATTGTCGCGTGGATCACGTCGCCCGCAAGCTGGCGGTCGAGCCAGGCGCCAAGCCGCAGGCCCACGACTGAGCGTACATGCTCCAGCAATGCCAGGACCACCAGGGCGGCGGTCACCATCAGCGTCAGATAGATCAGCGTATCGACGTGACGTGCGGCAATCACGCGGTCATAGACCTGCAGCATGTAAAGCGGACTTGCCAGCATCAGCAGGTTGATGCCGGCGCTGACCAGAAACACCCAGAACAGGACGCGGCGGGTTGCCCGCCGCGTCCGTGTCATGAGTTGCTCCGGTGACTGCGACACTGTCGAATCCTCGCGGCAGCCTGTTGTCAGGCTGCCAGGACGAAGTCGTTGGCGTGAAGCTGCGTGACCTTGAGATTGGCCAGCGTCACGGTGTCGCCTTCGCCGAAGTCGATCACGACATCGCCATCGACGTCCCTGGCATGCGCCAGCACCGCGTTGAAGTCGGTGGCGCCGGCAAAGCCCGACACGTCGACCCTGTCGCCCGCGCGGGCACCGGCCTGGAAGCTCTGGATGACGATTTCGCCGCCGATGAAGATGTCGTTGCCGGCCCCGCCGATCAGCACATCCTCGCCGTCGCCGCCATCCAGAACATCGTCACCGTCGCCGCCGATCAGCACGTCATCGCCGGCACCGCCGACCAGCACGTCGTTGCCGGCGCCGCCCAGCAGGATGTCGTCGCCGTCACCCCCAGTCAGGGTCAGCAGTATCGCGGCGGGCATGGCCGATGCTTCGATAACGTCGTCGCCCGCCTGCCCGTTGATCACCAGTCGGTCGAGCGCCGCCTCGGCGCCGGCAATGTCGATCCGGGCGGCAAGGCCCACGACATGCACCCCGTCGGCATCAGCGAAAATCGAGACCGCGTCCTCGCCGTTGGTGGCGGTGCCGATGACAGTATCCGGCTGTACATCGCCCGCGCCGCCCGCAGCGGTCAGATCGATTGCGACTTCGGTCACATCCGTGCCGCTCAGATCGTTGACCGTGATGGTGTCAGCACCGCCCAGCGCATCGAACTCGACGCGCTCGACATCGTTGAGGTCCATCGTGACGCTGGCGACGTTACGGAAGAAGAGCGCACGTCCGCCATTGGCCGAGATGTCAATGTTCTCGGCGACATTGGCGCCCCGGAAATCGAGCGCGTCGATGCCCGCCTGGCCCTCGACGATGTCGTTGTCGTCACCCGGGTTCCAGACGAACACGTCGTCACCCGCGCCCATCAGCGCCACGTCGTTGCCGTCGCCGCCATTGATCAGGTCGTCGCCGCCGCTGCCGAGGAAGACGTCGGCGCCCAGCCCGCCGTTCATCGTCAGGTTGATCGTGCCGGCATCGAGCCCGGTGGCGTCAATGACATCGTTGCCGCCAAGGGCATTGATCACCAGCCTGTCATTGGCGGCCTCGGCATCCTCGATCGTCACCTGTGCGGTCAGGCCACCCACGGTGACAGTGCCGCCGCTGGCCGCGACGGTGATCGCGTTGTCGTCGCCCTGGGTGCCGTTGACCGTCACCGTGTCGGCCTGGCCATCGCCGCCGCCCGGCGGGCCGGCGAGGTCGATGGCCACGTTCCTGGCGTCGGTGCCGCTGAGGTCGCCGACGACGATGTTGTCGACGCCGCCCAGCGCCTTGAAATCGATGCGCTCGACGTCGTTGAGGTCCATCGTGACGCTGGCGACATTGCGGAGGAACAGCACGCGCCCGCCGTTGGCCGAGATGTCGACGTTCTCGCTGACATTCGCGCCGTTGAACAGCATTGTATCGGTGCCGTCCTGGCCTTCGATCGTGTCGTTGCCGTCGCCCGGATCCCACTGGAACAGATCATCGCCGGCGCCGAGCAGGGCGAGGTCGTTGCCGTTGTCGCCGAACACGAAATCGTCGCCGTCGCCACCGAGAAATACATCGGCACCCTGGCTGCCCCGCAGCGTGTCGTTACCGGCGCCACCGTCCACAACAAGCTTGATGACGCCGGCCGGCAAGGTCGTGGCGGTGATGTGATCGTCTCCGCCAAGGCCGTTGATGACCAGCGTGTCGTTCGCCCCTTCGCTGTTGGTAACGCTCACGAGCGCGCTGAGGCCGGAGACGCTGACCGACGTGCCGGCGCCGGTGATACTGACGTTGTCGTTCCCGTTCGTGCCGTTGGCGATCACCACGTCCGCCTGGCCGTCGCCCGCGGTGCCGTTCAGCACCCCGGCGAGATCGATCCTGACCTCGTTGACATCGGTACCGCCAAGATCGTTGACCGTGATGGTATCCGACCCGCCCAGGGCATTGACGTCGATGACCTCCACGTCGTTGAGGTCCATCACGATGTTGCCGAGGTTGCGGGTGAACACCACCCGGCCGCCATTGGCCGAGGCAGTCATGATCTCGCTGCCGCCGCTGCCGTTGAACAGCATCGTGTCGGTGCCAGCCTGCCCCTCGATGATGTCGCTGCCGTCGCCCGGATCCCACTGGAAGACGTCGTTGCCCGCGCCGAGGAAACCCACATCGTTGCCCTGCTGGCCATCGATGAAGTCGTTGCCGTCGCCGCCCAGCAGGATGTCGGCGCCGTTACTGCCCAGGATCGTATCGTTGCCGGCACCACCGTCGATAGTGAGCTTGATCAGCGCGGCAAGATTGCCGGTCGCCGAGATGAAGTCGTCGCCGCCATTGGCGTTGAGGACCAGGTTCTCGGTGGTGCCGATATCGATGGAGAACGGCGCCGGATCGAGCCGGTCGAAGCGCACCCGCGCGCCATTGGCAGTGATGGTGAACGTCTCGCCGCCGCCGCCCCCGTTCACCACCGCGATATCGATGCCGCTGCCGCCTTCGAACAGGTCGGTATCGTCGCCGGGATTCCAGATCATGCGATCATCGCCCGATTCGCCGAAAACCTGGTCGTCCCCATCGCCGCCCGTCAGCACGTCGTTCTCGCTGCCACCGAACAGGAAATCGTTGCCGCCCCGGCCGTTAAGCGTGTCGTTGCCGCTCTGGCCGAAGAGCATGTCGCCGCCCGAGCCGCCGGTCAGCACGTCATTGCCGGTGCCGGCGAACAGATTGGCCCGCGGCAGTGCGCCATTGCTCTCGTCGAGCGTGATGGCGTCATTGCCGGCCAGCCCGAAGACCTGGATCAGGCTGGTGTTGGCCACTGTGGCGGTACCGCCCAGGACCGGAACCGCACCGCCATTGACAAGGATGGTGCCGGCGGCATCACGGCTGATCGCAACCGTGTTGGCATTGGCATCGCCAAACACCGAAAGCACGCCGTTTGAGAACGTGGCCGTGACGGCCAGGATGGAAACGTCGCCGTCGGCCAGATGATCGACGCTGCGGGCGGAAGCCAGCAAGTCCTGCCGCGTTTCGTTCGTGTCGCTATCGACAAGCCTGCGCATCTTGAGGTGCCTCTTTCAGCAGTGATCGCGACCCGGTTGAAAAAGGAGACTCGGTCGTTGCCCGTCCCGATCCCCATGGGCGCGGTGACGTCACAAACGTTGCGACTTGCGGCGGCATTCCATCGTCCGCCATCATTTCGTTTTATGGCGTCAATAAGCAGCCTGGACGGTCCCTGCTTACACGGCAGGAACCGGCGAACGCCGGGCGACTGGCGCTCCTGCGGTGACAAGGTGGAGCGAGCACCGTGCAGAGGGATCTGATCCTGCATCACTATGACTTCTCCAACTATTCGGAGAAAGTGCGGCTGGCGTTGGGCTACAAGCGGCTCGCCTGGCATTCGGTCGCCATCCCGCCAGTGGCGCCGAAACCCGAGCTGACGCCGCTGACCGGCGGCTATCGGCGCACGCCGGTCCTGCAGGTGGGCGCCGACATCTACTGCGACACCAGCCTGATCCTGCGGGAGCTGGAGCGGCGGTATCCCGCGCCGACATTGTTTCCACCGGCATATGCAGCGGTTGCCGAGGCGATTGCCTGGTGGGCCGAGAACCGCCTGTTCCGCCCGATCTCGCTTTACGTGTCGGGCTCGAACCTGGAGCATCTGCCGCCCGATCTGCAGGCCGACCGCTCGCTGATGCGGGGATTGCCTCCGCCCGACGAAGCTACCGTGCGTCGGGCCGCCAGGCGCAACGCGCCGCTGGCGCGCACGCAATTGCCGACCGTCGAAGCTATGCTCGCTGACGGCCGCACCTGGATCGCCGGCCCAATGCCCACGATTGCCGATCTCGCCGTCTATCACGCCCTGTGGTTCTTTACGGCGCGTACCGACTTGCTGGCCGCCGAGCTTGCGCCGTTCCCCTGTATCCATGCCTGGATGGCGCGCGTGCGGGCGTTCGGCCATGGCAGTTCAGAACCGCTTGCGGCGGCGCAGGCGCTGCGCATTGCCGCCGATGCCGAACCGGAACCGCCGCGGGCTTCGATGCCCTTCCCCGAGGATCCGCCGCTGGGCAGCCCCGTGCGCATGCGCGCTGACGACTATGGCCGCGATCCCGTCGAGGGAACGCTGGTCTTCATCGATCCGCACGAGGTGGCCCTGCGCCGTGACGATTCCCAGGCTGGTACGGTCGTCGTCCATTTTCCGCGCCTGGGCTATGACCTGCGGCCCCTGAACGCGCGTTGATGACGTGGAGGAACGCACGGCACCCCCGTTTGCGCCGCATGGCACGAGCCTTGCCCGCCGGCAGATGCGGGTTTAAGCAGCAAGCGGGCGCAGCGCCCGACCACGGACGGGGACGCGCATGAGTCTCAACGGCAAGACGCTGTTCATCACCGGTGCCAGCCGCGGCATCGGGCTGGCCATTGCGTTGCGTGCGGCGCGCGACGGCGCCAACATCGCGATCGCGGCCAAGACGGCGGCGCCCGATCCGCGCCTGCCCGGCACCATCTTCACGGCCGCCGAGGACATCGAGAAAGCCGGCGGCAAGGCGCTTCCCCTTGCCGTCGACATCCGCGACGAGCAGGGCGTGGAGGCGGCTGTCGCCCAGACCGTCGAACGCTTCGGTGGCCTCGACATTCTGGTGAACAACGCCAGCGCCATCCATCTGGCCGGCACGCTCCAGACGCCGATGAAGCGCTACGATCTGATGCACCAGATCAACGGCCGCGGCACTTTCCTGGTGTCGCAGAAGTGCATTCCCCACCTGAAGAAGGCGGCCAATCCGCATGTGCTCACCCTATCGCCGCCGCTTGACTTCGACGTGAAGTGGTTCAAGCCGCATGCCGCCTATACGCTCGCGAAGTTCAGCATGAGCATCTATTCCTGGGCCATGGCGGCGGAGTTCCGCGACGATGGCATTGCGTTCAACTGCCTGTGGCCGCGCACCACCATCGCCACCGCCGCGGTAAAGAACCTGCTGGGCGGTGATGAACTGATGAAGCGCAGCCGCACGCCGGAAATCATGGCCGACGCCGCCCACTGGATACTCACGCAGCCCAGCCGCGCCTGCACCGGCAATTTCTTCATCGACGACGAGGTGCTCACGCGCGCCGGTGTCGCAGATCTCGACAGATACGCCGTCACGCCTGGCGCCGAGCTTGCGCCGGACTTCTTCGTTCCCGCGCCGGGGTCGAAGACGCTTGTCGGCCAGCCCTGACGGTCAGGAGGCTGGCGGATGGCGACATTCCTGCTGATTCACGGTGCCGGTCATGGCGGCTGGTGCTGGGAGAAGGTCGCGCCGCTGCTGGAGCAGCGCGGCCACCGTGTGCTCGCGCCCGACCTGCCCGGCAGCGGCGACGATCACAACACGCCGGTGGCTACCGTCGACCTGTCGGTCTACGTGGCGTTTGTCTCCAAGATCCTCGACAAGGAAACGGACCCGCCGATCCTGGTCGGGCACAGTCTTGGCGGCCTGACGATCACGCACGCCGCCGAGGCGCGCCGGCGAAAGGTCCGCGCGCTCGTTTATCTCACGGCGATGCTGCCGCCGCCCGGCATGACCGGTCGCGAGGTTACGGGGCGCGAGCCCGACGCGCTGATCCGCCGCTCCCTCGAATTTGGCCCGGACGGGCGCACCTATACCTTCAAGCGCACCAACGTACCGGCGCTGTTCTACAACGACTGCGATCCGGACGACGTCTACAAGGCGATGGCGCGGCTGCGGCCGCAGGTCGCCAGCATCGCCACCACGCCGATGGTCTATACCGAAGAGCGTTTCGGCTCTGTGCCGCGCTGGTACATCGAGTGCCTGCGCGACAACGCCATCACGCTCAACATGCAGCGCTGGATGCTGCAGCAGACTCCCTGCAAGGTGCTGACGCTCGACAGCGGCCACTCACCGTTCCTGTCCATGCCCGAAACCCTGGTCGAGCGTCTCGAAACGGTGGTCCAGGGCTCCGTCGAGCGCGAGACCATCGCGTAGGGAACCCGCTTCATGGTGAGCCTGTCGAACCATGAAGGGTATTTCGACGGTACGTCGCCTCGTATGCGTTTTGCCTCCTAACGCCCTTTGAACGCGGGTTTGCGCTTTTCGAGAAAGGCGTTGAGGCCTTCGAAATGGTCTTCAGTGGCGGCGCAGGCGGCGAGGTACTCCGCCTCACGGTGCGAGTGCTCGTCCCATGAATTGTCGAGCGAGCTGCGGATGAGCTGCTTGGCCTTGCCCAGGGCGAAGGTCGGGCCGTCGGCCAGCTTGCGCGCCAGCGTGAGCGTTTCGTCGGCCAGCCGGTCCTTCGGCACCAGCCAGTTCAGGATGCCGATCTCCTGTGCCTTCTGCGCGGTAAAGCGCTCGCCCAGCAAGGCGATCTCCAGCGCCCGGCGTTCGCCCACGATACGCGGCAGGAAGTAGGTCGCGCCGCCATCGGCCGACAAACCGATATGCCGGTAGGCCAGCGTGAAGAACGAGTCGTCCGCCGCCATCGCCAGATCGCAGGCAAGGATCAGGCTCAGTCCGAAGCCCGCCGCCGCCCCCTGCACCGATGCCAGCACCGGCTTGGGCATGCGCCTGAGGTGGTAGATGAGCTGATGCGCCTTCACCACGCGCATCTCGAAGCCGGCGAGGTGCGCCTCGCGGCTCTCGGTCAGCGCCTTGTGAAAGCCCTTGATGTCGCCGCCGGCCATGAAATGCGTGCCGGCGCCGCGGATCACCACGCAGCGCACCGCCGGATCTCGCTCGAAATCGCGCGAGGCGGCGATCAGTCCCTCGGTCATCTCGTGCGACAGGGCGTTCAACACGGCCGGCCGGTTCAGCGTGATCCAGCCGATGCCATCCTTCGCTTCCGCCAGGACGTGGGGTTCGCTCATGGTTCTCTCCGGAATGCAGGGCTGCCTCAATCCAGCACGGGTCGCCGCGCGTTGCCAGCGATGCAAGCTGCCGGGTTCGCGTCTCGGAACAGGCTTGCCCCGGCGGAGATTGACACGGGCCTGTAGTCGTTCTTGGATGGACGCGCGCAGTCGGGGTCGGCTTCGAAGCGCTGCCCGGTCCGGGCGCCGACGAGCCATCTGGTTCACGCAATCCGGGACAACCGGGCCGGGACGACCTCCGCTCCCCATCCAGCATCAGACAATTGCTGACGTGCGTCCTGCCGAAGGGCGACGGGCGCGCCTTGGAGGACTCTCGATGAAGCGCCGCTCGTTTGTGGCCGCTGCCGCCGCCTCGCCCCTAGTGATGCTGCACGCGCCATCCGCGGTGCGCGCAACGCCCGCCGGTACCACGGAACCCTGGCGGTCCTTTGAGCTTGCCGTCACCGTCAACCGCACTGCCGATACAGGCCGCACGCGGCTGTGGCTGCCCCTGCCGCAGGACACACCCTGGCAACGCGTGGAGTCCGTCACCTGGAGCAGCAATGCGCCGGCGCTCGGGATCTACCGGGACACCGGGACAGGCGTTCGTGCCTTCCACGCGGCGTGGAGCGACGGTACTGGTCCGCGTACGGTGACGCTGACGACGCGGGTCGGCACCCTTGATCGCCGCAGCGACTTCGGCGCGGCATCGGGCGGCACGATACCGGAGCATGTCGCGAAGTTCCTCAAGCCCAATGCCATGATCACCACCGACGGCATCGTCAGGGAGACTGCCGACCGAATTGTCGGCAGCAAGCGCGATCCGCTGGCGAAAGCCCAGGCGATCTACGACTGGATCGTCGGGAATACCTTCCGCGACCCCAATGTCCGCGGCTGCGGCATCGGCGACATCCGCGCCATGCTGGTGAGCGGCAATCTCGGGGGCAAGTGTGCCGACCTCAACGCGCTGTTCGTCGGCCTGTCGCGCGCTGCCGGCGTGCCGGCGCGCGGCGTCTACGGCGTGCGCACGGCACCGTCGGCGCACTACCCGGCCATGGGCGCGCGCAATGCCGACATCAGCCGGGCGCAGCATTGCCGGGCCGAGTTCTGGGTTTCCGGCATCGGCTGGATCCCCGCGGACCCCGCGGACATCCGCAAGGTGGTGCTCGACGACAAACTCGCCCTCGACGACCCCCGCATGCCCGGGCTGCGGCGCTTCCTGTTCGGCGCGTGGGAAGGCAACTGGATTGCGTTCAACCACGCGCGCGATGTGCGGCTGGCGCCGGGCGACACGGTGGTGAACTATTTCATGTACCCCGAGGGCGACACCGCCAGCGGCCCGCTGGACGGCATCGATCCGGACGCCGCAGGCTATCGCATCACGGTGCGTGAGGTGTCGGCCACCTGAGCCGAGAGCGCTGACTGACTGCTCACGCCGGCCGTTTCGCCGCTTGAACGGCAACGGCCGCTCCCCATGTCAAGCTGCAGGTTGGGCATGGAGGTGGCCATGAGGGCCAGGGATGTGATGTCCCGCGATGTGCCGACCGTCAGTCCGCACACGCCGGTTATTGACGCCGCGAAACTGCTTCTCTCACAGCATATTGGCGCCGTCGCCGTCATCGATGGGGAGGGTCGCCTGGCAGGGATCGTCAGCGAGACGGACCTGCTGCACCGGGCGGAGACCGGTACCATGCACGAGCGTTCGTGGTGGCTGCGCGCCATCACGCCGGGGGAAGTTCTCGCGCGGGAGTACGTGAAGTCGCACGCCCGCCAGGTGGGCGATGTGATGTCGCGCGATATCGTGTCGGTGGACGAGGATACCGAGCTGGCCGATGTGGCGGACCTCATGGAGAGCCGCCGCATCCACACCGTTCCCGTTGTGCGCGACGGCCGGCCGGTGGGCCTGATCAGCCGCACGAACCTGCTGCAGCTCTTCGTGAGCCGGGCCAGCAGCACTGCCTCGGCGCATCAGGACGACGCGGCGATTCGCCAGCGCATCGTCGATGAATTCCGGCGCCAGCCCTGGGCCGGCTTGTGGTCGAGCAACGTCATCGTCCATGATGGCGTCGTGCATCTCTGGGGATGGGCGTCCAGCGAGGCCATCCGTGACGCCTGCCGCGTGGCGGCTGAAAGCGTGCCCGACGTCCGGCAGGTCGAGAACCATATCCATGTCCCGCGCCTGATGTCGGCGGGCATGTAGACGAGGCGAGGCACGAGAGTTCAGGGGGGTTGAGCATGACAACCTTCGACGATCGCGAGAAAGCCTTCGAGACCAAGTTCAGGACCGACGAAGAGCTGCGGTTCAAGGTTGCCGCCCGCCGCGACCGCCTGCTGGGGCTGTGGGCCGCCCAGCAGATGGGCAAGAGCGGTGCCGACGCCGAGGCCTACGCCAGTGAGCTGGTGTCAGTCGATATCGACAAGGCAGGCGAGGAGGAAGTGGTCGAGAAGGTCGGCAGCGACCTGCGCGCCGCCGGCAAGCCGATCGCCGACCACACCGTGCGTGCGCGCCTGCACGACTTCCAGCTTGTGGCAAAGCAGCAGATCATGACCAACATGCGCTGAGGTGTGGTGTCAGAGCCGGGATGGTTCGAGACGGCCGGTCAGCACCTCCAACGCCTCGAACAGGTAGTAGTCGGGCCAGACCGCCTCGCAGTTCACGGCATGTCCGATGGTTGGGTGATAGCAGGCGCCCACCAGCATGCCTTCCGGGCGCGTCTCGGCGGGCGCCAGCGGTGTGAGCCAGTCACGTATCAGCGTGTTCACGGTCTGCTCGGCGGCTGCGCGATAGCGCGCGCGGCGCGCTTCGTCGGTCAGCGCCGCAATCTTCAGAAGAGCCGCCGACACCATGGCCGGTGCCGAGGTATCGCGATGCGTATCGGGAATCCTGGGGTCACCGAAATCCCAGTAGGAGACTCCATCCTCCGGAACGTTGGCGATCCACCAGTCCGCGATGCGCTGCGCTGTGTCGAGAAAGAGGCGCTCTTCCGGCAGCCAGATCGCCGACAGGGCATAGCCCAGCATGCTCCAGGCCTGCGCACGTCCCCAGGTGCTGTGCTCCGAATAGCCCTTGTGCGTATAGCGTCGCCGCAGGGCACCCGTAGCAACATCGAACGATGCCGACTGGCAGACCGAGCCATCGGCACGCACGCACCATTCGATGTGCCGCAGCGCATGGCGACGCGCGAGATCGCGCAGACGAGCGTTGCCGGTTTCGCGCGCGGCATATGTCAGCACGGCAGCAATCATGCCGATGGCGTCGACCGTCGTCTCGCCGGGACCGAGATTGCTGGTCTCCTCGCCCTCCTCGCCAAGCCCGATGACACCTGCGGCCTCGTTGAAGTCGTCCGCAAGCGCGTGCGCCACGTCGATCGCGAGGTCGCGTGACGGTTTGTCATCGAACAGCAGGGCGCCCAGTACCGTGCCCTGATAGAACAGCATGCCGCGATAATGGGTCTTCGAGCGCACCCGCTGCCGCAGCGCATAGGCCCACTTTTGCGCCGCAGCCTTGAGCTCCGGATGCTCTCTCGCCGCCAGCCACAACCAGCCTGCAAAGAACCCGCCCGTGCAGCATCAACCTTGGTGGTCCACCGGCCAGTCGCGACGTCCGCATGGTCAGGAAAGCCAACGAGCGGTGCCGCGATCGTATGGCGCAGCCGTCCGATCATCCGCTGCCGCGCGTTCTCTTACAGTCTCAGCGCCACATCGTCTGCTGGCATGGTTGTGGTGTGCACGATCCCTCCTTGCGTCGCATCAATCCGCACGCCAGGACCCACGGTAAGTGTTCGAGTGTGTGTTGCAGGCGCCGGTTGATGAATCCGCAGCACTATGCAATATTGCAGCGTCTTCAGGGGAAAGAAGGGTCGGTCGCCGCAACGGACAAGCCACCGAGCGAATGCGATCAGCAATTCGCCTGCTACACCAAACACGCAGCTCGCTTCGCGGTCGAGGGTTGGGGCAACGCTAAGCACGCCTAGCGATCCGATCAATGCAATTTCCGCCAGCGTGAAGTAGACGCGCCGCACCGGCTGGCACGTGCTGCACAGGGCGCCTAAATGCGCGCCATTGGCGTAGAGGTTGGCCACGCGCTGCGGGTTTGCCGGTGAAGCCTTTGAGCGCGGCTGGCGCACGGCCACACCCCCGCGCGCCCCGCAACGTGTGCAGCGAAAAACGACGGCATCAAGAGCCATCGCGCGATAGCGCGCCGGCAGACTGCGGGGGTCAATCACGGCCATGTGCCCGCATGCGCGACAGCTTGCCTGCAAAAGGGCGCCATGCGCGGCCACGTCGCCGATTGTCCGTCTGGTTGCCATTCTCTCAGCCTAGAGCGCTCCAATCCGGCGCAGCAACGGCGTTGCGGCCAGCCGTGTTCCCGGCTGGAACGCCGCCATGTGCAACCTCTACAGCCAGAAAAAGAGACTTGGGCGCGATGTGGCGCCTGTTCGCCGGCTGCCTGGCATCTCGCCCGGACAGCAGCCGTTGAACCACAATGGACCAATCTCTTAGGGCGGCGCGCCACGGCCATCACTAAATAGCAGACTGCTTGCAGGACTCAGTTCGGCAGGCAGTTGTGCTACGTAGTTGGATCGGCGCGTTCAGACGACAATCCTAGCGCAAATCTAGGAGGACGGCCTTGGCTCAAGTCACTGGCGTTTCTTATCCATTGAATATGGACGACCTGAATCTAGAAAACTTGGTCTACTACACTTATGCTGAGGCATACTCGAATTATATAATTTTGTATGACGATCTTCTGAACTATACAGAGTTCTTCGGATCAGGCTTCACGATTGGTGCCGACGGGTCCGTTACCGGGGGCACCATCACGCGAATCCGCGATGTATTTGATGGCGGGGTCACCATTGATCTCCGTGCCCAGATTCCAGCCGCCACTTTCTATAAATGGACAATCAACAACCAGAATGAACTGGCAAAATCGACAATTCTCGCAGGCCACGACACGATTGCAGGGACCGACTTTGGAGATGTTTTGCGGGGGTATGGGGGCGGTGACGAGATCTTTGGAAAAGGCGGATCAGACCTGATTGATGGCGGTGCCGGAAACGACTTCCTGAACGGCGGCACGGGTGCCGACCGGATGGCAGGAAAGGCGGGCAACGATACTTACGTGGTGGACAATGCCGGGGATGTAGTGGTCGAAGCCAGCGGACAAGGTACGGACACGGTTAACAGCTCGGTCAGCTTCAGTCTTGCGGGCCAGAGCATTGAAAAGCTGGCGCTGACCGGAACGGCGAACCTCAACGGCACCGGCAACTCGCTCGGCAACGCCTTGGTTGGGAACAACGGCAACAACCGGCTGAACGGCGGCACCGGCGCCGACAGGATAGTCGGCAAGGCCGGCAACGACACCTACGTGGTGGACAACACCGAGGATGCTGTGGTCGAGGCCAGCGGACAGGGCACAGACACGGTGAACAGCTCCGTCAGCTTCAGTATCGCGGGCCAGAGCATCGAGAAGCTGACACT
>QOCQ01000028.1 GCA_003574685.1 Rhodospirillaceae bacterium SYSU D60007 | reverse complement strand
GAGCGCCTCGAAGAGGGGCTTGCCATCGGTGCCGCCGAACAGCGGCTCGGTGGCGTTTTCCGGATGCGGCATCATGCCGAGCACGGTCTTGGTATCGTTGAAGACGCCGGCGATGTTGCGGATCGAGCCGTTGGGGTTGCCGGCCGCCACATCGCCGGCGGCATCGCAATAGCGGAAGGCGACCTGCCCCCGGTCCTCAAGACGCTTCAACGTGTCTTCGTCGGCAAAGTAGTTGCCCTCGGCATGCGCCACGGGCACGCGGATCACCTGCCCGGCCTGGTAGCGGTTGGTGAACAGGCTCTGGCTGGTCTCGACCTTCAGATGCACATCGCCGCAGACAAACTGCAGGTGCGCGTTGCGCATCAGCACACCCGGTACCAGCCCGACTTCGGCAACGATCTGGAAGCCATTGCACACCGCGAGCACCGGCACGCCACGCTCGGCGCGCGTCTTGACCTCGCGCATGATGGGCGAATGCGCGGCCATGGCCCCGCAGCGCAGATAATCGCCGTAGGAGAAGCCGCCGGGCACCACGATCAGGTCGATCTTGGGCAGATCGCTGTCGCCATGCCACACCATATGCGGCTTCACCCCGGAGCTGCGTTCGATGGCGCCCGCGATGTCATTCTCGCGGTTGGTGCCGGGGAAGACGAGGACGGCGGATTTCATTGCGCTGTTTCCGGATGACAGAAGGGATGGGCTGGCGTTCGCGTTGCCGTCAGCCCGCGAGCTCGATGCGGTAATTTTCGATCACGGTGTTGGCGAGCAGCCGGCGGCACATCTCGTCCAGCCGTGCCTTTGCCCGCTCGGGGTCGGTTTCGGCCAGCTCCACCTCGATGAACTTGCCCTGCCGGACTTCCCCGACCTCGGGAAAGCCGAGCCGGTGAAGCGCGTTGCCGATCGCCTTGCCCTGCGGGTCAAGCACGCCGGTTTTCAGGGTGACATGCACGCGCGCCTTCATCGCCGACTCCAGATCACTCATATAGTCATTGCACGGTCGCAGGACCGCGGTGGTCGCCGGCGCCGGGGTCGAGCAGGATTCCCAGGCGGCGGGCGACCTCCTGGTAGGCTTCCTCCACCCGCCCGAGGTCGCGGCGGAAGCGGTCCTTGTCCATCTTCTCGTTGGTCTTCAGGTCCCAGAGACGGCAGGAATCCGGACTGATCTCGTCCGCCAGCACAACCCGGACCATGTCCTCCTCGTAGAGCCGGCCGAACTCGACCTTGAAGTCGATCAGCTTGATGCCGATCCCCAGGAACAGGCCGGAAAGGAAATCGTTCACCCGCAGGGCCAGTGCGACAATGTCGTCGATGTCCTGCGGCGTGGCCCATCCAAAGGCGGTGATATGCTCCTCGGTCACCATCGGATCGCCAAGCTGGTCGTTCTTGTAATAGAATTCCAGGATCGACCGCGGCAGCGCCTGCCCTTCGGGGATACCGAACCGCTGCGCCAGCGAGCCTGCGGCAACATTGCGCACGACGACTTCCAGCGGGATGATCTCGACCTGCCGGACGAGCTGCTCGCGCATGTTGAGCCGGCGGATGAAATGGGTCGGCACGCCGATCTCGTTCAGCCGCGTCATCAGATATTCGCTGATGCGGTTGTTGATGACCCCCTTGCCGGTGATCGTGCCTTTCTTCTGGTTGTTGAAGGCCGTGGCGTCGTCCTTGAAGTACTGGACGATGGTGCCGGGTTCCGGCCCCTCGTACAGGATCTTGGCCTTCCCCTCGTAGATGCGGCGGCGGCGGCTGCTCATGGCGATCTCCGGGGGCGCCGGTGCGCCCCGTGCCGGAGCGGGCCAGCCCCGGGCAAGCGGGTTCTAGCAGGGCGCTCCGTTGCGGCGCAACAAGCGCTGCCGGTGTTTTCCCGCCCGTCGGGTTGCGGCCAAGACCGTGAATTGACGCGATTTTTGGCAAAAATGACGGCAGCGTCACATTGTATTTGATGGGCTCTTCAGCTAGTTTGGCCATTGGCCTGCTGGAGAACGAGATGGCGAGCGAGCAGATCACTTACGACGCGGCCTACGATACCGCGGCGCCCGACGATTTTCCGGCCATGATGGCGGTGCCGCGGTATGGCCGGCGCTCCGGGGCTTTCGACGCCATCATCTCCCAGACCCACGATCATTTCTGGGATCCGCTGGACAAGGCCTACATCGATTTCGATGCGCCGTTCGACATCGACCGGCAGCTCATCATGCCCGAGGATCAGTTCCTCGAGCTGAACTGCGCGGTGGCGGACAGGGTGCCAGCGGAGAAGCGCATCCGCTTCGCCAACGATCTCATGCACTTCTCGATGTCGAGCATCCTGCATGGGGAGCAGGGTGCGCTGTCCCTTTCGGCCAGCCTGTGCCACATCCTGCTCGATCCCGGGGCGCAGGAATATGCCGCTAACCAGGCGCGCGAGGAGGCGCGCCACGTCAGCGGCTTTACGCGCTACGTCACTGCCCGCTGGGGCGAGCCGCTGCCGGTGGGCCCAACGCTCGGCAACCTGCTCACCGAGCTGGTGACCGCACACGAGGTCTACAAGAAGATCGTCGGCATGCAGATGCTGGTGGAGGGACTCGCCATGGGCGCCTTCGCCACGATCAATGCGAAGACGAACGATCCGACCCTGCGCCGGCTGATCCAGCTCGTGATGAGCGACGAGGCCTTTCATCACCGCTTTGGCCGCATCTGGGCCCAGAAGACCATCCGGCATCTGACGAAGGAAGAGCATCGCAAGGTCGAGGACTGGACGGCGCAGGTCTTCCAGGTCCTGCTGTTCAACCTGGTCAATGCCGAGCAGAAGAAGCCGGTCTTCGAGAAATACGGCATCGACTGGCAATGGGCGCGCGATGCGTTGAAGGAGGCGTTCACTGACGATATCCGGCGTGAGCGCATGCAGGAAGGCACCGACCTGTTCCGCGTGCTGATCAAGACCCTGCTGCACGCCGGCATCATCACGGACCGGACGAAGCCGCTCTACGGCGTCTGGGTCGACATGAAGGAGCTGGCGAGCGAGAGCGACGAGATGCCCGGCGACGTCATCGCCGAGGAGATGATGGTCAGCCTGCGCGAGATCAACGCGAAACGCCGCCGCATCGTCAGCAAGGACATCGCCAGGCCGCCCGCCGCCGCCGCGGAATAACCGACGCCTCTCCGGGCGCAGCGAGGTTTTCCATCGTCCTGAGCGAAGCGAAGGACCTTGCGGTCGTACGATCACAGCATTGAATAAGCCTTCATGGTGAGCCTGTCGAACCATGAAGGCGTCTCACGGCTGCCGATGTGGCCGCTTCATGGTTCGACAGGCTCACCATGAAGCGTACTTCTGCTAGCGACCGTAGCTCGGCGGAGCCAGCGGGGTAGTCAGCTATGCGAACGGCTTCATCCGCAACGGGAGGAGGCCCGACTAGAACTGGTAGCGGCGCAGGCCGCCGTCGACCGGGATCAGGGTGCCGGTGATGTAGCCGGCACGCGGCGAGGCGAGGAAGCAGACCAGGTCGGCGATGTCTTCCGGCTCGCCATAGCGGCCCATCGGGATCTCATGCTCCGCCTGCCACTGCCGGTATTCCGGGGTGTAGTTGCGCAGGATCTGCTCGCTGTGAATGCGGCCGGGCGGAATGCAGTTCACGGTGATGCCGTGGCGGCCGACCTCGCGCGAGAGCCCCTTGGCCCAGGAGTGCATGGCCGCCTTGGCGCAGAAGGCGCCGTTGATGCCGTCCGGCTCGGACTTGCCGGTGATATTGATGATGCGCCCCCACTTGCGCGCAATCATCTGGTCGATCAGCCGATCGGCAAGTTGCCGCTGGCGGATGAAGTTCAGCGTCAGCGCCTCGGTCCATTGCGGCTCCGGCGTGTGCAGCGCGAAGGCCCGGCTGCCGCCGGCGTTGTTGACCAGAATGTCGACGCCACCCAGGGCTTCCAGCGCCTGCCCGGCAATGGTGGCGGGCGCATCCTCGCGCATCAGGTCGCATTCGATGATGACGGGCGCGGCACCACCGGCCGCGGCGATCTCGCCCGCCAGGGCCTCCAGCCGGTCGCGGCGGCGGGCGGCAATCCCCACGCGCACGCCCTCGCGTGCCAGTGCCCTGGCGATGCCGCGGCCGATGCCGGCGCTGGCGCCGGTGACCAGCGCCGTCTTGTCCGCGAGCTGCAAGTCCATCGGTCGTTATCCTTCCTGCCGCTGCGGCACGATACAGAAGCCCTGTGCCTCCACCTGCAGGGGGACGTTGAACTTGCTGCGGAAATTCTCCAGCGCCACGGCCGCCGTGAGCTCCACGACCTGCGCTTCGTTGAAATGCGCCTGGAGCTGCGCGAAGAGCGCGTCATCGACCTTCTCGCCGGTGATGGTCATGCGCTCGGCATACTCCAGCGCCGCACGCTCGGCGGCGCTGAACAGCGTGCTGGACCGCCAATCGGCGATGGCGCGCATTTTCGCTTCGCCTTCCTCGCCCTGCATCACACGTGATGCGTTGATGTCGATTCAGAAGGGACAGCCGTTGATGGTCGCGACCCGCAGATAGACCAGTGCCCGGAGCTGCGCCGGCAGCAGGTTCGATTTCTCGAACGCTGCGCTCAGCCGCTTGGCGGCAATCATGATCGCCGGGCAATGCGCCATGACCTTCGTCGTGTTCATCAGGTCGCCGAACGCCTGGCGTTCTTTGTCGAACACTTCAGCCAGGATCGGATCGCCACCATCGTCGGTGATCTCGCGGATACGCGGCATGCGGTACTCCTCGTGAATGGTCGTCCTTGCAATCAGGACGCAAACGTCACCTTGCCCTGCTGCGCCATGCCGCCCTTCGACTCGGCGATCCAGGTCGTGACCGAACCGTCGGCCTCGGCGCGGGCCTGGACCGAGAAAGGCGCATTGGCGTAGACCGGTGCCAGCGCCCGGCAGGCATAGGCGGCGATCCTGCGGCCGGGATTGGACCGGCGCGCCAGCTCGATCTGCAGCAGGCTCATCAGCGGCCCATGCACCAGCAGGCCGGGATAGCCCTCCACGCCCGTCACGTAGGGGTGGTCGTAGTGGATGCGGTGGGGATTGAAGGTGAGCGCCGAGAACCTGAACAGCAGGACCGGGTCCGGCATGATCTGCTTCGACCAGGTCGCGTCGGCAGGGGCGGGCCGCGGCTCCTTCTGTTTCTCGCCCGGCTTTGCGTCCTCGCGGAATACCGTTCCGCGTTCTTCCGTAACGGCGAGCCCGGCCGGCCCGTAGATGCGGCTGCGCTGCGTGACGATCACCATCTGGCCCGTCGAGCCGGTCTTGGGCTCGATGCTCGCGACTTCCTGCTCGCGCCGCACCGAATCGCCGATGCGCAGCGGCGCCTCGTGGAAGGTGAATTGCGTGCCGGCCCACATGCGCCGCGGCAGGGGCACCGGCGGCAGAAAGCCGCCGCCCGTCGGCATGCCGTCGCGCCCGAGCTTCGACATGGGCGCCGTATCGAGGAAATAAAGCCAGTGCCAGACCGGCGGCAGCAGATCGCCGACTTTGGGTTCGGGATCGTCCGTGTCGAACGCCGCGATCAGTGCCTTGGGCGGAAATGGCGCGATAAAATCCTCGCTGGTGCGGCGCTGGCCGAGCCATGCGCGATAATCGGGAGCTGCGTCGTCCATGGCGGTCCCATCCCGGTGTGTCGGCTTGCCGCGGCACTGTGCCATTGCGGCGGCCACGCCGGCAATGCCGGCGGTGCAGGGTGGCGCCGCACCGGCCGCATCGCTATATAAGGCTGGCGGCGCTGCCGCCGCCGATGACGACAGCCAGGAGATGCGCCGCGATGTCCACCACCTTCGACGATCGCAAGAAGGGCTTTGAAACCAAGTTCCAGAAGGATCAGGAGCTGCAGTTCAAGGTGAACAACCGGCGCAACAAGCTGCTGGGCCTGTGGGCGGCAGCGCAGCTCGGCAAGTCGGGCGATGCGGCGGAAGCCTACGCCAAGGAGGTCGTGCTGGCGGATTTCGACAAGCCGGGCGACGAGGACGTGCTGCACAAGGTGATGAAGGACCTGGAGGCCGGCGGCAAGCCGACCGATGCCGCCACGCTGCGCAAACAGATGACGAAGCTGCTCGACGAGGCGAAGGAGCAGTTGATGAACGAGTCGAAGTAGGCTGGCGGCCGCTTCGCTAGCCGAAGACCCGCCGGAAGATCGTGTCGACGTGCTGCGTGTGGTAGCGCAGGTCGAACAGGGCCACGAGTTCGTCGTCGGCCAGGTGCTCGCGAATCTCGGCATCGGCCCGGCACAGCGCCATGAATGACGCGTTGCCCTTCCAGCTTTCCATCGCATTGCGCTGGACGGCGGCGTAGGCGGCCTCCCGGCTCATGCCCTTCTGGGTCAGGGCCAGCAGCACGCGCTGCGAAAATACCAGCCCGCCCAGCGAATCGAGGTTGGCCTTCATCCGCTCGGGGTAGACGACGAGGTTCTCGACAACCCCCCTCAGCCTGACGAGGGCGAAATCGAGCGTGACCGTGGCGTCCGGCCCGATCGTGCGCTCCACGGAGGAGTGCGAGATGTCGCGCTCGTGCCATAGCGCCTGGTTCTCCAGCGCTGGCACGACATAGCCGCGCACCAGGCGCGCCAGGCCCGTCAGGTTCTCGGTCAGCACGGGGTTGCGCTTGTGGGGCATTGCCGAGCTTCCCTTCTGCCCGGGCGAGAAGAACTCCTCGGCCTCGCGTACCTCGGTGCGTTGCAGATGGCGGATCTCGATCGCGAGGTTCTCCACGCAGCCGGCGATCACGCCCAGCGTCGCGAAGAACTGCGCATGCCGGTCGCGCGGGATCACCTGCGTCGAAACCGTTTCAGGGATCAGGCCCAGCTTCGCGGCGACATGCGCCTCGACACGCGGATCGATGTTGGCGAACGTACCGACCGCGCCGGAGATGGCGCAGGTGGCGACATCGGCACGCGCCGCTGCCAGCCGCGCCTTGCAGCGCGCGAAGGCGGCGTAGTGGCCCGCCAGCTTCACGCCAAAGGTGGTGGGTTCGGCGTGAATGCCGTGGCTGCGGCCGATCGTCGGCGTGTCCTTGAACTCGAAGGCGCGCTTCTTCAGGGCGGCCATGACCCGGTCGACGTCTTCCAGCAGCAGATCGGCGGCCTGGACGAGTTGCACGGCAAGCGTGGTGTCGAGCACGTCCGACGACGTCATGCCCTGGTGCACGAAGCGCGACTCGGGGCCGACGAATTCGCCCAGCCAGGTCAGGAAGGCGATCACGTCGTGCCGGGTGACCCGCTCGATCGCGTCTATTTTGGCGACGTGGATCGCGGGGTCGGCCGCCATGGCCGCCATGGCCTTCTTGCCGCCCTCGCGGATTGCCGCCGCCGCTGCCTTGGGAATCACGCCCAGCTCCGCCATGGCGTCGCAGGCATGCGCTTCGATCTCGCACCAGATGCGGAACCGGTTCTGCGGTTCCCAGATCGCCGCCATTTCCGGACGGCTGTAGCGGGGGATCATCCTGGCCTCTTTCCGTGCGAAGGGCTTTTACAGCCCTTCGCCGCGATACGCCATGGCCAGAATCGTCCGCCTGGATGGCTGTCTAGGCAATCGGGGAGTCCGTATTGCCGAAGACCAGGAACTCGATGTCAATCAGGCTATCCGCCTCTCCCGTGGCAACTTCAGTCACGAGCCATCCATAGGGGGATTGGCTCACCTGATAGTCATCCGCTGCGCCGCTAAAGGTGGCCGTATCATTGCCGGCGCCGCCGTCGAGATAGTCGTTGCCCTGGCCGCCATCCAGGACATCATCGCCCAGATTGCCGAACAGAAAGTCATCGCCTGCGTCGCCGTGCAGCTCATCCGCGCCGCCGACAGTGCCAAATCTCATGGAGGGCGAGTCCCCGAACAACTGATCATCGTCATTCCCTCCGTAAAGGACGTCGTTGCCGCCACGGGCGTTGTCGGCCATCAGATCGCGTGCGTCGCCGGCAATGATGTCATTGCTCTCGCCGCCGCTCAGCACGTCGTCGCCCCCAATGGCAGCACTCGGCGCATCGTCCAGGAAGATGCTTTCGACAAAGTTGACGGCATCGCCGACTACCACATCGTCCCCGATGCCGCCGTTGATGATGTCGTTGCCGCCACGGGCATTTTCGCCCATGCCCCGTTCGGGGATCAGGAAGGTGGCCGGCTCACCAGGCTGCGGCTCGGGCCGTGGGCGGGGGAGGAATTCGATATAGGCGTCACCGTAGAGCTGGTCATTGCCGCCGCCGCCCTCGATCCGGTCGTCGCCGCCGGCGGCCGTATCGGTAAGCCCCACCGCGTCGCCGGCGATGAGATCGTCCGCTGCGCCACCCCTGATGTCATCATTACCGCCACGGTCGCTGCCGGTCAGGGCATCGCCGCGCACCCGCACACCGTATTCGTCAGCGCCATCAAAGATCAGGACGTGATCGCCTGACAGCAGGCCTGTATCGCTGCCGCCGTCAAGCAGATCGTTGCCGAAGCCGCCGCCCAGCGTGTCGAAACCGTCATTGCCGAAGATGCGGTCGTTGCCGTCGTCACCGGTCACCATATCGTCGCCGGGCAATGCCCAGAGCTCGTCATTGCCCGCCCCGCCGGTGATCGAGTCGTTGCCGAAGCCGCCATTGACGAAGTCGCGCCCGTTGCCGGCGTCGATGAGATCGTTGCCGTCCTCGCCCAGAAGCTGGTCGTTGCCGTCATTGCCGAACAGGCGGTCGTGTCCCAGGCCACCGCGGACGACATCATTGCCGGGCAAGGCCCACAACTCGTCGTTGCCGCTGGCACCATCGATCACATCGTCGCCAAAGCCACCGTTGATGAAGTCCCGGCCGTCGCCACCGTTGAGCCCATCATCGCCATCGCCGCCGTCGAGGTGGTCGTCGCCGGGACCACCGAACAGGCCATCATTGCCACCAAGGCCAAAGAGCCGGTCCCGGCCGTCGAAACCGAAGAGCAGATCGTCATCGTCCGTTCCGTTCAGGATGTCATCGCCCGCTGTGCCTCTGAACACTGGCATCGCCAACTCCAGGTCGAGTGTGCGCGCGAACCTTCTGCGAGATGCTTCGCGCATATCCCGAGCGTTTGCGACGCTAGAGGCCATGCACGTATATCGGGTGTGACCTTCGTGTGGTTCGCCCAAGAGCGCCTCGGGCGTCTTCAGTTGCTTTCCAGATTGTCAGCCGTGCGGCTATGGTGCGCAGTCCCGCAGCCGGGACTTTGAAGAGGAAGGATGGCGTGACACCGCTTGCAGCGTTCCCTGCCGCCGACCGGCGCCTGATCCGTGGGGTCTTCACCGACATCGACGAAACGCTGACCACCGACAGCAGTCTGACGGCCGCAGCCTATGCTGCGCTGGAGTCGCTGAAGGCGGCGGGCTTGCTGGTTGTGCCGGTCACGGGCAGGCCGGCAGGCTGGTGCGATCACATCGCGCGCATGTGGCCGGTCGACGCCGTTGTCGGCGAGAACGGCGCCTTCTGGATGTGGCCTGATCGCGATGGCGGCAGGCTGCGCACGCGCTTCGTGCAGTCGGATTCCGAACGCGCTGAAGGCCGGCGGCGCCTTGAGGCGGTCCGCGCACAGGTGTTGCGCGAGGTGCCGGGCGCGGGCATCGCGTCGGACCAACCCTATCGGCTGGCCGATCTCGCCATTGATATCTGCGAGGATGTGCCGGCGCTGCCGCGCGAATCAGTCGATCGGATCGTGGCGATCTTCGAGGCGCATGGTGCGCATGCCAAGATCAGCTCGATCCACGTCAATGGCTGGTTCGGCGACTACGACAAGCTCACGACCACGACGCTGATGATGCAGGAGCAGTTCGGCGTCGATCTCGATGCCGGGCGCGAGCGCTACGTGTTCGCCGGCGATTCGCCCAACGACGCGCCGATGTTCGGCTACTTTCCCAACGCCATCGGCGTCGCCAACGTGCGCGACTTCGCCGATCGCATGACGCACCTGCCGCGCTGGATCACGACGCAGCGCTCCGGTGACGGCTTCGCCGAGATGGCGCAGGCGCTGCTGGCTGGGCGTTGCTAAAGCCGTACGTCCGGCCTCTCAGCCTCGGCTCCCCCGGGCGAATAATGCGTCAGCGTTGGCCCAACGGATGGCGCGCAGGAAGGCGGCGACATAGTCCGCGGCTTTCGCGCCATAGTCCATGTGATAGGCATGCTCGTACATGTCGAGCGCCAGAATGGCCGTGCCTCCGGCCGGTGTTTGCGTGTGATCCGCAGCCCAGGTATTGAGCAGCCGGTTGTCACGCGATGACCATGTCAAGAGCACCCAGCCCGATCCGCCACCGAGTGCCCGGCCTATTGCGGTGAATTCCGCACGCCAGCGCTCGAAGCTGCCGAAGTCACGCTCCAGAGCCGCAGCAAGCCGTTCACCCGGTCGGCTTTCTTCGCCCAATCCTGCAAAATAGAGCTCGTGCAGCACCATCGAGTTGTAAGCGATCAACTCTTCGCGCTTCAGCCCGCTCACCACGAAGGCCGGCGTCTTCTCAGGGTCAAGCGATGCGATCTGTTCGGAGATGGCATTGAGGCGCTTCACGGCGCCACCATAGTTGTTCTCGTAGTGGCTGATCAGCAGACGCTCCGAGAGGCCGGCGATCCTCTGCGGGTCAAACGGCAACGGCTTGACCTTGTATGGCGTGGCGCTGCGTGTGACCGGCGCCGTTTGCGCCCGGGCGGCACTTGTCGCCAGTGTCGCGATGCCCAGGGCAGCAGCGGTTTCGATGAGATGTCTGCGCGAGGCTGCCGTCATGACCAGCTCCTTCCGAAGGGAGTGCAGGAACGCTGTGGGTGAATGCTTTGGCGTGCGTTGCTGACAGGGCCGCAATGCGTCATGGCAGGACGCTCACTGTCATTTCGCCGAACTGCGTCACGCTGTCGGACTTCGTCCACACGGCGACCTTTCCTGGCGCGGCAATGCGCGTGTCGCGCGCCGTGAACATTGATTGGCCGTCAAAGAACACCTCGAACGCGTCACCGGCAAGGCGCAGGCGTAAGGTATGCCATCGGCCTGCTGCCACTTTGACACCGTCCTTGCCTGCGAACTGGCGGCGCACACCTTTGATCACGTGGTAAAGGCGCACGTTGTCTTCGAGAGCGTTGGCACGCACGACATAGTAGGTGCCGGGATCGCGCAGCCTGACCACGATGCCGCCGGCCTGATCGACCTTGCCGTCAACCGGCCTGAACCTCAGCATGACGTCGACGTTCGCGGCCGAGATGTTTTCATGAATGCACAGTGGATAGCGTGCGCTCGTGGGGTCGCGTGTTGTCTCGGCAATGGCGCGACCGCTTGGCATGTCCGGCGCTCCAACGGCTTCCCAGCGGACCGGCTTCCCGCCACCGGTTAGTGCCGGCGTACACGCAACCGCACCGGACGAGGTCAGCAGGGGCACGCTGTGCGTTTCCTGCGCCAGCGCGCACGTTGTGAGATGAGCGCTCAGTAGTGCAACGGTGACGGACAGCTGACGAGTCGGGGACATGGCGATCTTCCCAGAACAATTCCCAATTCCCCGTGTTCTGTTTCAACGCTGGTTGCGCGGTGTGGCTCCCACCTCAGGCTGCGGGACGATGTATCTGTACCCAGTGCCGTGCATGCTCGATCGGAACCGGCGGCGGCAGCATGGCGCGCAGCCGCTGAACGGCCGGAAGTGCCGCCATGGCCGCAAGCCAGCGCGCGACCGCCGGCGTCTGGGCAAGCATGTCGCGCCCCTCGTCCGTGAAGCCCAGCGCCGTCAGCGACGGCAGCATGAAGTAGTCCGCCAGGCTCGGTGCATCGTCGGCCAGGAAGCTCCGATTGGCGGCGAGATGCTGCTCTAGTACCGCCAGGGCGCGCCGGATCTCCGGCAGGGCACGCATCACGGCCTGCTCGTCGGCGGGAATGCCCAGTTCGTGGAAGACCAGCCGCTCGTGCACCAGATGAAACACGATCCAGGGATAGTAGTAGGAGTCGACGCTGCCGATCCAGGCGCGCATCGCGGCCCGGCGGCGCGCGCAGGCGGGCTGCAGCGGCGGACCCGCGAACGCCTCGTCGATGTAGGTGACGATGGCTGCCGTCTCCCACAGCAGGAAATCGTCGTGCAACAGCACCGGGACCCGTCCGAACGGATGCAGGGTCCACCCACCTGGTGCCCGCATCACGGTCTCGGTGTCGTGGAACTCGAAGGGCACACCCTTGGCCAGCAGCACCAGCCGCGCCACGTTGACGTAGGTGCTGCGCTGAAAGCCGTACAGGATCACATCGGTCATGCCTTTTCCCTGATCACGCTGGTCTGTGAGCCCGGCCTCTGTCAGTTCACGGCCAGCCGCACGCCGACGCCCTGCGCCAGTGCCCGGCGATAGAGCGCACCGGCCGCCGCGATGTCCTGCAATCCAAGGCCGGTGCTGTCGAACAACGTGATCTCGCGCGCATCGCGGCGACCCGGCTTCTCGCCTGCCACGAGCTCGGCTAGCGTCGCATGGACGGCGTCGCGAGTTATGGCGCCCGCCGACAGCGCGTGGTGCAGGTCGCCGATCTCCGCACACTGCTCCAGCGAATCGACTACGACACGCGCACACGCGAACAGCGCGGGGTCGATCTCCTGCTTGTCGGCGTTGTCGGCGCCGACCGCGGCGATGAAGGTACCGGGCCGCACCAGTTCCCGCATCAGGAAGGCTTGTCGCGCTGACGTGCAGGTGACGACGATGTCGCTGTCGCGCACCGGCGCCAGATCGCGGCTGGCACGCACGTCAAGCCGCAGGTCTCGGGCCAGGTCTGCGGCCAGCGCGGTTGCCGCCTCAGGCCGGGCATCCCAGACATGGAGCCGCTCGGGCCGGGCGGCCGCGGCGATGGCGACTGCCTGGATCCGCCCCTGAACGCCCGCGCCGCAGATTGTCGCCACGCGCGAGTCGGCGCGCGCCAGGTGACGCGCCGCCAGCGTCGTGGCCGCGCCGGTGCGGTTGATCGTGATCTCGATCGAGTCCATCAACGCCAGTGGGCGGCCGTTACTGCCATCGGCGAGGTAGATCACGCCCTGCACCGTCGGCAGGCGATGGGCGGCTGGATTGCCGGGGAAGTTGCCGTTGAGCTTGATCGCGACGACAGCGCCACAGTCGTCGATCAGCGCGCCGGCCTTGACATGGAACGAACCGTCGGCCACGTGCAGGGCCGAGGCTGGCGGCCCCACGGCGCGGCTGGCGGCTGCTGCACGCAGTGCTGCTTCGACAGCGTCGACATAGTCGCTGAACGACAGGAGCCGCTCGATCTCGGCGCGCGACAGCACCAACAGGCCATCCTGCGTCATGTTCGCTCTCCCGCTTCATATCCGGCCGCCCGACAGCGCGCATGTCGGATCAGCGTCGGTCGCTGCATCGCGGTGACCATGAGCATGGCTAGTCGCTCGCGATGTCGTAGATCGCCGCCCGATGCGTCCGCGGCAGGAAGGCATAGAGCCGGTCACCGGCTGGCGAGAGGGCCGTCGTGTGCGCTCCCGCCTCCGTCTCGACAGATGCCAGCCTCTCCATCGTCGAGGTCGAGAAGACGTCGATGACGCCCGGATCACCCACGGCGACGTAGAGCTGCTGGCGCTGGCCGTTGAAGAAGACGACGTCGGGCGCGCCGGTGAGCGACTCTTCACCAAGGACGCTCCCCGATCGGGCGTCCAGGGTGACGAGCACACCGGCGTCGCACGCACAGAAGAGCCGATGCGTGGCGCCGTCGAGATCAAGGCCGTGCGGACCGGCGTGAGGAACGGCGAAGGTGCAGGCGATCCTGTCCGGCTGCCGCGGATCGAGCACGACGATCACGGCAGGGTCGGCAATGTTCACGTAGAAGAGTTCCGGTCCGGGATCGAAGATCGCCCAGCGCGTGCGCCCCGGGACCGGGATATCCGCGCGCACGCCATCCGGGCCCAGGCCGACGATCGACACTGTGTGCGAGCCGGGCACGGCCGGATCACCGACGTTCGCCGCCAGCACCATCTGCCGGCGAGGATCGTAGGCAAGGCCATTGGGGCGCATGCCGACCGCGATCCGTCGAACCGGGGGACTTGGCCCCGGCGCGAACACGCCGATCGTGTTGGCCGCGCGGTTCGAGACGATGACCAACTGGCCCTCATCGCTCACCAGGATACCCGCCGCGCCGGGCAAGTCCGGGATCGAGAAGAGGTACCGCCGGTCCGCGGGATCGAAGACGTCGATTGCGTCGTTCGCGGTGTGCGCGACGTAGACATGGCCGCTGGCGCCATGGACGGCGGCATGGTCGAAGCCGCCCTTTGCCCGGTGTTCCGGCAGATCGACATACCCCGCGTGGCGCAAGGGCGAACCGGTCATCACGACGCCTCCAGCTTGCGGCGCAGACGCAGCCGGAAGGCTGCCGCAATTGTCCCGCCGGCAAGCGCCAGACCCAGAGCCGTCACGAACGCAAGGCCGGTCACGCCGCTGTCCGTGAAGGCGACGACGACCCACCCGCCGATGGCGAGGACGGCGGCGCGGCTTGCGACGGCAAGCAGTGGCCACAAGGTCTGATCCATGGCCTGGAAGGCCTGGGTCAGGGTGTTCATGCCGATGAATGCGTAGCCGACGGCCGCGAGGCAGAGACAGGTCGTGGCGCTGGATCCGCCGCCGTAGCAGGCGGCGGGCCGGCCGCGGGCGACCCGGTGGTGGTGACATTTGAAGCCAGCGACGTCATGGCATCGTGTACGTCACATTTTCGGCGGCCAGGCGTGCGTCTCGCCCCGGAGGTCGCGGCACCAGGCGTAGAGCGCATCGTACATGGTCATGGCCCAGCGCAGCATGGCGTGGTCGTCGGCGAAGACGGACGACAGTCCCAGCGAAATCGCGAACAGGCCGGCCGATTGCGGCGTCAGGTCCAGGCGCGATGTGTCCGCGCCGCGCACGATGAGGGCGAGCTGGCGCAGCGCCGGATCGTCGAGCCTGTACATGTTCAGAAAGGCGTCGAAACTGCACAGCTCGTCGACATGGCTGAGCTTCACACCTGGCACGTCGTAGGGGATCGCGCCCGATTGCTCCGCCGTGGCGGCTACCTCGGCCGGCGGCACGTAGAGGAACTCCGGTTCCTTGTCGATGAAACGCGCGATCAGCCATGGACAGGCCAGCCGGTCAATCTTCGGGCGTTCGCGGGTCACCCACTTCATGATGGTCCTCCCTCCTGTGGTCCCGGCACGGTGGGAAAGCCGTCGGCTCGCCAGGCGGCGATGCCGCCGCGTACCACGACGGCATCGACCCCCTGGCGCCGCAGGCGCAGTGCCGCGGTGCGGCCGATCTCGAAGCCGTAGGCGCAATAGACCAGTGCCTTGCCGCCCTTCGGCACCGCAGTCGCCAGCGCGTCGAGCTGCTCGGGTGCGAAATGACGCGCGCCGGGCAAGGTCGTGTGCTGCATGGCATAGTCATCGTCCATGCGCGCGTCGATGACCGCGACGGTCGGATCGGTCAGCAGCGCATGGGCGGCGTCGACGTCAATGATCGGCACGCCATCGATTTCCATCGGTGTGGCGGTGTCCGTCGACGCCAGCAGGGGCGTCGCAGCCGCGTGGCGCTGCGCAACGCGGTTCCAGGCGATGTTGGCCATGAACGCCTCGACATAGGCGCCCGCGTTGGCACCGAAGTCGAGGTGATAGGCGTGCTCGTACATGTCGAGCGCCAGGATGGGCATGCCGAGCGCCACGGCGTGCGTGTGGTCGGCGGCCCAGACATTGCGCAGCCTGGCGTCGGACAGGCCCAGGCTCAGCAACACCCAGCCGGAGCCGCCACCCAGCGCCTTGCCCATGGCGACGAACTCGCGGCGCCAGCCTTCGGCTGATCCGAAGTCTCGTGCCAGTGCCGCTTCCATCCCGGCCGGGATCACGCCCTCGCCGCCCAACCCGTCGAAATAGAGCTCGTGCAGGTCGGCGGAGTTGGCCGCGACAAGCTCTTCGCGCTTGAGCCCGTTGAGGACGAAGCCGGGCGTCGATGCGGCGTCCATCGACGTCAGTTGGGCGCGGATGGCGTTCAGCCGCCGCACCGCGCCGCCGTAGTTGTTCTCGTAGTGGCTGGCAATCAGCCGCGGCGAAAGGTTGCGCAGGCGCGACGGCTTGAAGGGCAAGGGCCGGGCGTGGCGGCTCATTGATCTCTCCCTGGCGATGGCCTGATGCTATGCTTATCCGGTAATTGATACAAGTGTTGCTTTTCGTGAAACATATGTTATACACAAAGATGTGACGGAGACCGCCGACACCCGCACCTGGTTTCTGCTGCTGCACCAGCTGCCACCGCAGCCGGCCTATTTCCGCGTCAAGATCTGGCGCCGGCTCCAGGCGCTGGGTGCCGTCGCTGTCAAGAATTCGGTCTATGCGCTGCCTGCGACGGAGGCCGCGCTGGAGGATTTCCAGTGGCTGGCGCAGGAGATCGTCGCCGGTGGGGGCGAGGCCACGATTCTCGATGCGCGCTTCCTCAGCGGGCTGGGGGATGCCGAGGTGATCGGATTGTTCGACGTCGCGCGCGAGGCGGATTGGAACGAAATTGCCACCGAGGCCCGCCAGCTTGCCAAGGCCTGGCGCGAGCTGAGTACCGACGAGGCCCGCACGCGCACCGAACGGCTGGGCAGGCGGGCGGACAAAATTGCTGCCATCGACTTCTTCGGCGCTGCCGGGCGGCAAACAGCCGCTGCCCTGATCGCGGACCTCGAGTGCCGTCTGACGGGCGGCGACCACGCGGAGGCAACCATGACTGGCACCACGGAAGCGGGTATTTGGCGCAACCGGACCTGGGTGACGCGCCGCAATGTGGCGGTCGACCGCATTGCCAGCGCCTGGCTGATCCGGCGTTTCATCGATCCGCAGGCCCGCTTCAGGTTCGTCGACGGGCGCGGTTACAAGCCCGAAGCAGGGGAGCTGCGCTTCGATATGTTCGAGGGCGAGTTCACCCATGAGGGCGACCGCTGTACCTTCGAGACGCTCCTGCACCGTGCCGGGCTGGACGACGCGGCGCTGGCCGCCATTGCCGAGATCGTGCACGACATTGACCTCAAGGATGATCGCTATGGCCGTCCCGAAACCGCGGGCGTGGCCACGTTGATGGGCGCGCTTGCAACCGGCTCTCTCGACGACGATGCGCGGCTGGCGCGCGGGGCTGACATCCTTGATGGTCTCTATGACGCCTTCGCGGCCGGCGTGAAGAAAGGGAAGAGGCAATGAGCGTCGCGGCGCCAACGGCGGCGCAAGATGCGGCTGAATCCGAAGCGCCCGCGCATCCCACTTTCGGCGAGGCGTTTCGGGTCTGGCTGCGCATCGGTCTGCTGAGCTTCGGCGGGCCGGCGGGGCAGATCGCGCTGATGCACCGCATTCTGGTGGACGAGAAGCGATGGATCGGCGAGCGGCGGTTCCTGCATGCGCTCAACTACTGCATGCTGCTGCCCGGCCCGGAAGCGCAACAGCTTGCGACCTATGTCGGCTGGCTGCTGCACAAGGTCCGCGGCGGGCTGGTCGCGGGCACGCTGTTCGTGCTGCCGGGCTTCTTCGCGATCCTTGGGCTGTCGATCCTCTACGCCGGCTGGTACAGCGTGCCGCTGGTAGCGGCGTTGTTCTACGGCCTCAAGCCGGTGGTGCTGGCGATCGTCGTTCAGGCCGTGCAGCGTCTCGGCAAGCGGGCGCTCGGAACGCCGGTGATGTGGCTCATCGCGGCGCTGGCCTTTCTCGGCATCTATGCCTTCAACGTGCCTTTCCCGCTGATCGTGCTGGGCGCGGCCGTCATCGGCCTGGCGGGGAGCTGGCTGATGCCATCCGCCTTCAAGCCGGTGACACACGCGGATACCGGCAATGGCACCGTGATCGGTGAGGAGACGCCGGAGCATCTGCGGCCATCGCCGGCACGGGCGGTAGCGACCCTTGCCCTATGGGGCGGGCTGTGGGCGGCGCCGGTGGTCGCACTGCTGGTGCTGGCCGGTCCGTCGAACGTGTTCACCCAGAGCGCCCTCTATTTCAGCAAGATGGCGGTGCTGTCCTTCGGCGGTGCCTACGCGGTGCTGGCCTATGTCGCGCAGGCGGCGGTCGAAACTTATGGCTGGATCTCGCCGGGCCAGATGCTCGACGGGTTGGCGCTGGCCGAGACCACGCCGGGTCCGCTGATCCTCGTGCTGGAGTATGTCGGCTTCCTCGCCGCCTACGGGCAGCCGGGCGGGCTCGATCCGTTCGTTGCCGGTGCCCTGGGGGCAACGCTGGTCGTGTGGGTCACGTTTGCGCCGTGCTTCCTCTGGATTTTTCTTGGCGGTCCCTGGATCGAAGCCTTGCGCGGCATCCGGCTGCTCGACGGCGCCTTGTCGGCGATCACCGCCGCCGTGGTGGGCGTCATCCTCAATCTTGCCCTGTGGTTCGCCGCCCGCACGCTGTTTGCGCGCGTCGAGGCGTTCACCCTCGGGCCGCTGTCGCTGGATGTGCCGGTCTGGTCGACGTTCGATCCGTTCTTCGCGGTGGTTGCGATAGTGGCGCTGCTGGCCATGCTGCGGTTCAACGCAGGTCTGTTTATCGTGCTGGCGGGCGGTGCCGCTGCCGGCCTTGGCTGGCATCTTCTCCGTGGCTAGCCCGGATTATCAGCGTTCCATGACCCATGGATCGATGACCTCGAGGCCGGTGGCGAGAAACGCGCTCCCGTCGCGTGTCGCAACGGCAAAGCCTTGCGAAGCGGCGATCGCGGCGATGTAACCGTCAGGAGCAGGAAAGCCCTTTCCCGCCGCGCGCGCTTTGACAGCGAGCTCGGCGTAGCGACGTGCTGCGTCCACGTCAAAAGGCAGAACGCGCCCTTCGAACAGCTCCATCACGCCGTCCAGCGCGTCGGAAAGCCTGGCCTTGCGCTTGCCGTCCGGGAGCGCGCCGATCCCGAACATCAGTTCGGCTATCGTTACGCTGGAGAGGTAGAGGGTTTCGGCCGCCTGCTCGTCGAGCCACGCCTGCACGATCACGTCCGGCGAAGGTTTCATGGCCTCCGAGACGACATTGGTATCAAGGAGGATCATGCGAAGCTCATTGGCTTCGCGGGCGTCCTGTCGCGAGTCTGTTCGAGCGCATCGACGTCTTCATTGGTCAGGCCAAGACGACGGCTGCGCTCGGCGAGAGCGGTGCCAATACGCAGCCGGGTGTCGGGACGCACGGCGGACTCCAGGATTTCGCGCATTTCGGCTTCGGTGCTCCGGCCGCGCTGGGCCGCCCGCACTTTGAGGGCGCGGTGCGTGGCCTCGGACAGGTTCCTGATCGTGACGGCGGGCATGATTGCATTTTCCGATGAATGATCGCAATAATATCAAATTAGATAGTTTGCTATCAAACCTCAAGCCTATATTTAAACGCCGGATGGCGGCGCTCATGCGCCGCCGCTGCCGAAGGCGACCTTGGGCACAGCGAGCATAAACCCACCCGCTCACCCCTTTAGCCTGCGTTATACTCCGGTGTCGCCTTGACGACCGGAGAGATCGATGCGCCGCTTCGCTCTCACGCTTGTTCTTGCCGCCAGCCTCGCGGTGCCTGCCATGGCCACCCAGAAGGATCCTGCCCTCGACGGCCTGTTCGCCCGGCTGAAGACGGTGAGCGACCCCCTGCAGGCGCGCCTGCTGGTCCAGGCGATCTGGGAAACCTGGACCGCCTCGGGCGATCCGGCGCTCGACCAGCTCATGGCGCGCGGCCTTGCGCAGATGCAGTCGCGCGATCTCGATGGCGCGGTCGCGACGTTCACCGCGCTGATCGAGAAGGCCCCCGATTTCGCCGAAGCCTGGAACAAGCGTGCGACCGTGCACTGGATGCGTGGCGACCACGACGCGTCGGTGGCGGACATCCAGAAGACAGTGGCACTGGAGCCGCGCCACTTCGGTGCATGGTCGGGCCTGGGCATGATCTTCGAGGAGCGCGGGCAGTACGAGCCGGCGATCCGCGCCTACGAGGAGTGCATCAAGCACAACCCGCATGCCGAAGGCCTGCGCGCCCATATCGAGGAGCTGAAGCGCAAGCTCGCGCGGCAGAAGACCTGATTCGGAATTGCGCAATGGATGCAGCGCTGTTTGACAAGCGACGGTATCCGGTCGTCGATGCGGCGGCGGGATATGGCGAATGGGCGGTGAGCTACGAGGAGACCGTTGCCGCCGGCCTCGATCGGCCGCTGCTGGAGTCGCTCGTGTCGATCGGCTGGGCCGACATTCGGCAAGCCATCGATCTTGCCTGTGGTACCGGTCGCACCGGTGCCTGGCTGGCGATGAAGGGCGTCCGGCTGATCGACGGAATCGACCTCACTGTCCAGATGCTGGCGCGTGCCGCGGAGAAGGGCGTGTACCGGTCCCTGCAGATTGGTGACGTCGCCGGGACGCCGTTCGCCGGAGCATCCTGCGATCTGTGCACGATGGGGCTGGCGGACGAGCACCTGGCCGAGCTTGCCCCGGTCTATCGCGAAGCGGCGCGCCTTCTGGTGAGGGGAGGCCATTTCGTGCTCGTCGGCTATCATCCCTTCTTCCTGATGAGCGGTCTGCCAACGCACTTTCATCGCGACGACGGTGAAGCGGTCACCATCCGGAGCTACGTGCATCTGTTCAGCGAGCAGTACGCCGCGGGACAGGCCAGCGGGCTGTCGCTTGTCGAATTTCGTGAATGCGTGATCGACGAACGCTGGCTGGAGACGAAGCCGAAATGGCGTCAGTTCCTGCACTGGCCCGTCAGCTTCGTGATGGTCTGGCGTCGGGGCTGAGCCAGCGGTCCAGTCGCTTCCAGATACCCTTGAGGTCGACCAGCGTACGCTCGCCGGCGGTGATGCGGCCAGTCACGAAGACGAGGTCCCGCGTCGTTCGGCTGACCTTGCCGGTGCACTCGATCCAGTCGCCCGGCATCCCGGGTGAAACGAAAACTGGCCGACAGATCGATGGTCGTGCAGGGCTTGCGGCCGGCGGCAAACCAGGCGAGTGCGCCGAAGCACTGGTCGGCGAAGGTGACCAGCATGCCGCCATGCACGACGCCACCCGGGTTGAGGTGCTTGTCCGCCGCGCGGAAGCCCCAGGCGAAGGTGCGGCCCTCGCCCGGCTTGCGGATGTAGAGTGGGCCGACAAGGCGGCCGAAGCCGCTTTCGTCACGCAGCAATTCGAAGTGTGGCGGTATCTCTGCCGCAGTCCCGACAGGCGCGGTCATGCGGCCGAGCCCGGCGGACGCGCGCCGTCCCAGTCCTTTAGGGCGACCGTGGCGCTGTAGCTCAACAGCTTCTTGCCGGCCTGCGTCACGACGCCGGTCGTGAAAGCCAGGGAACGCGAAACCCGCGCAAGATCGACGGCCGATTCCAGCGGCGCACCAATGTTGCTGCCGGCGAGGAACTCGGCCGAGAAGGTGGCGGTCCAAGGCGCCTTGCCGGTGTTGGCCGCAATGCTGGTGCAGAGCGCATTGTCGGCGAAGGTCATGAGCATGCCGCCGTGGAAGGACGCGCCGGAGTTGAGCATGTAGGGGAAGGTCGGCTGCACTACGTGCACCTGTTCGCCTTCCTGACAATAGAACACCGGGCCCAGTGCCGTGGTGAAGGGGCTGGGCCGCAACACCGGGACATAGCCTTGCGGCACCGGCACGTTTTCGGGCGGACCGGGAGGACGCGTGCCGCCGGGCACGGCCACAAGTCCGTTGTCGCTGCGCCGGCCCATGGCCTTGTCGCGCGCGACATGCCGGCAGACGCCGCTATAGGTCACCAGCCGCCGGCCGTGTTGTGTCACCGAACCCCGTACGAAGGCTAATCGCCCGGTGACCTGGCTGGCTTCGCCCATCGATTCGATCGGAGCCCCGATCTTGCCGCCTGCCAGAAACTGCACCGTGAGGCTGAGCGTCATGGCGAAGCTGCCGGGCATCTGGCCGCCGGAGGCCGCGTAACCCGCCGCTGCGCAGAGGGCATAGTCGGCGAAGGTCAACAGCACGCCGCCATGCAGTGCGCTGCCGCCATTGGCGTGGCGTGCCTCGGTCGGCATCAGGCAGTGAACGCCGTGATCCAGCCGGCGATAATAGATAGGGCCGACATAGTCCTCGAAGGGATCGCTCGGATCGAAGACATTGTAGCCCGACAGGTCGGGCGCCAGCAGCGCGTCCGGCACGGCAATTCCCTCTTGTGAACACATGTTTGCGCTGTACTAAGGGAAAAGGCGCGGCGACGGAAGCGGCTGGCGCTTTCGCCCTGCGAATGGAGGTACGGACGTGGCCGAGCACAAGGTCGAGATCGTGCGCGAGACGCGCAAGGGCGGCACCGTCGCGCACGTCGTGTTTGACAACGCACGGCGGCTGAACGTGGTGAACCCGCCGGCACTGGATGATCTGATCGGCGCCTTTGAGCAGCTTTCACGCGATGATGAGCTGCGCGCCGTCGTGTTCTCGGGCGTGGGTGGCAAGGCCTTCATCGGCGGGGCCGACATCCGGCACATGGCCGGCCTGAAGACGGCCGAGGAGGGACGTGCCTTCATCACGCACGTCCACAAGCTTTGCCAGGCAATCCGCGACTGTCCCGTGCCGGTGGTCGCGCGGCTGGAGGGCTACACGCTGGGTGCCGGGCTGGAGGTGGCGGCTGCCTGCGATATCCGGATCGCGACTGACAGTGCTGTCTTCGGCATGCCGGAGGTCCGCGTCGGTGTGCCGTCGGTCATCGAAGCGGCACTGCTGCCGCGCCTGATCGGATGGGGCCACACCTCGTGGCTGCTGCTGACGGCGGAGAATATTGGCGCACGCAAGGCCGAGGCGTGGGGCCTCCTTGAGGAAGTTGTGAAGGCATCGGAGATCGGCGCCGCCATCGATCGCTGCGTCCAGTCGATCCTTGACGGCACGCGACAGGCGGTGCGCGCCCAGAAGGCGCTGATGCGCCGCTGGGAGGAGCTGCCGCTGGCCGGCGCCATCCAGGCCGGCATCGACTCTTTTGCAGAGTCGGTAACCACGGGCGAGCACACCGAGAAGATGACGGCGTTCATCAATCGCAAGCGCGGCTGACCCGCTCAGGTCGGGAGGAGAACATGGCGACGAAGACGGTCCGCATCGGCGGCAGCTCGGGTTTCTGGGGAGACACCGAGACGGCGGCCGTCCAGCTCGTGCGGCATGGCAATATCGATTATCTCGTCAGCGACTACCTGGCTGAAGTCACCATGTCGATCATGGCGGCGCAGAAGCTGCGCAACCCGCAGGGCGGCTACGCGACAGACTTCGTCACGGCCGTGATGGCGCCGCTGGCGCGCGAGATCGCGGACAAGAACATCAAGGTCATTACCAATGCCGGCGGTGTGAACCCGCAGGCCTGCCGTGATGCAGTGCTGAAGGCGTGCGAGGCCGCTGGCGTCACCCTCAACGTGGCGCTGGTGCTGGGCGATGATCTGCTGCCGGAGGTGCAGAAGTTCCGCGATGCCGGCGTGAAGGAGATGGACGGCGACGCAGCCCTGCCGGCGAAGATCACCAGCATGAACGCCTATCTCGGCGGCTTTCCCATTGCCCGCGCGCTGGCGGAGGGCGCCGACGTGGTGATAACCGGCAGGTGCGTGGACTCGGCGGTCACCCTGGGGCCGTTGATCCACGAGTTCGGCTGGAGCCTGGAGGATTTCGACCGGCTGGCCGCAGGCACGCTCGTCGGCCATATCCTCGAATGCGGTGCGCAGTGCAACGGCGGCAATTTCACCGACTGGCGGCTGGTGCCAGGCTACGACAACATGGGCTTTCCCATCGCGGAAGTATCGGCGGACGGCAGCTTCGTGCTCTCCAAGCCGGAAGGCACCGGCGGCCTGATCACCACGGCCACGGTTGCCGAGCAGATGCTGTACGAGATCGGCGATCCCCGCGCCTATCTCGTGCCTGACGTGGCTTGCGACTTCACGCAGGCCCGCTACGAGCAGGTCGGCAAGGACAGGGTGCGCGTCTCGGGCGCACGGGGGCGGCCGCCGACCGACAGTTACAAGGTTTCCACGACCTGGCCCGACGGGTTCAAGTTCAGCTCGATCTTCATGCTGGGCGGCATCGACGCCATCGCCAAGGGCCGGCACAGCGCCGAGATGATCATCAGCAAGACGCGGCGCATGTTCCGGGAGAAGAACCTTGGCGACTACCGCGAGGTCAGCATCGAGGTGATCGGCGGCGAGGACACCTACGGTCCGCACAGCCGCGCGCGCGACGTGCGCGAGGTGGTGGTGAAGATCGCGGCCCGCCACGACCAGAAGGAGGCGCTCGCGCTGCTGGGCCGCGAGATCGCGCCCATGGCGACCGGCGGCGTCGTGGGCATGTCCGGTTCGTTCGGCGCCGGCCGTGTGGCACCCTCGCCGGTGATCCGCATGTTCTCGTGCCTGGTGCCCAAGGCGATGGTTCCCGTCACGGTCGAGATCGGCGGCCGCACGATCCCGGTCGAGCCGGCGGCGCCGCCAGGCGGCTTCCACGCCGGCCTGCTGCCGCGGGAGGAGCCACCCGCACCGCCTTTGCCGACAACGGGGCCGAACGCTGCGACGGAAACCGTGCCGCTGGTGGCGCTGGCCTATGGCCGCTCCGGCGACAAGGGGGACAACGCCAATATCGGCATCTTCGCGCGCAAGCCGGAATACGTGCCGATCCTCGATGCCGAGGTCACGGAGGAGGCGGTGGCGAAGTGGTTCGCCCATCGTATCAAGGGCAAGGTGACGCGCTGGCGACTGCCGGGCATTGGCGGGTTCAATTTTCTGCTGCGCGAGGCGCTGGGCGGCGGGGGCATGGCCTCGCTGAAGGCCGATCCGCTGGCCAAGGCCTTTGCCCAGATGCTGCTCGACATGCCGGTACGCGTGCCGCCCGCCGTGGCGCAGGAGCTCAGGGGCGGCCAGCGCGCGGCGTGACTTGCGCCGCATTGACCAGCACCTTGGGGCCGGTCCATTACTGGCGGCATGCCCGAGGGAGGAAGTCATGGACGTAGTCGGCTATCGGCGCAATCAGCCGGGTACCCAGCCTGAATACCTGCACCCGGCCTATGGCTCGTCGGTCAAGCGCTCGCCGACGAAGAAGCTGGTGCTGGTGCCGCATACGCTGACGGAGATTACCGGCCCCGTCTACGGGCACGAGCGCGTGGGCGCGGACGACAATGATCTCACCAAAGGCCATGCCGGTCAGCCGATCGGCGAGCGCATCGTCTTGACCGGCCGCGTGCTGGATGGCGACGGCCGGCCGGTGCCGAACACGCTGGTCGAGCTGTGGCAGTGCAACGCCACGGGCCGCTATCTGCATGACAACGACCAGCACGATGCGCCGATCGACCCCAATTTCACCGGTGCCGGTCGCTGCATCACCGCCGCGGACGGCACCTACAGATTCGTCACTATCAAGCCGGGCGCCTATCCGTGGCGCAACCATCCCAACGCCTGGCGGCCGGCGCATCTGCATTTCTCGCTGTTCGGGCCCAGCTTCCTGACCCGGCTGGTGACGCAGATGTACTTTCCCGGTGATCCGCTGCTGCCGTTCGATCCGATCTTCAACTGCGTGACGGATGCCCGTGCGCGGGAGCGCATGATCAGCACGTTCGACCTTGATTCGACGGTACCGGAGTTCGCGCTGGGCTACCGCTTCGACATCGTTCTGCGCGGCCGTGACGCCACGCCGATGGGGATGTGACATGAGCAAGCTGCTGCCCACCCCCTCGCAGACGGTGGGTCCCTACTATTCAATCGGGCTCAACTGGCTGATCACCAACGATCTTGCCGCCGGCGCCACGGCGGGTGAGCGCATCGTCATCACTGGCCGCGTCACCGATGGCGACGGCGCACCAATTCCTGACGCCGTGCTCGAGGTCTGGCAGGCCGATGCCCATGGACGCTATGCCCATGCGGAGGACCGGCAGGACAAGCCGAAGGATGCGAGCTTTACCGGCTACGGCCGTATCGGCACCGACAAGGACGGCGTGTTCCGGTTCACCACCGTCAAGCCCGGCGCCGTGCCGGGCCCGGGCAACAGCCTGCAGGCGCCGCACATCCTGGTGGCGCTGTTCATGCGCGGCCTGCTGAAGCACCTCTACACCCGCATCTATTTCTCGGATGAGACGGCTGCCAACGCCGCCGATCCCGTGCTTGGCCTGGTTGACGATCCCGCACGCCGCGCGACGCTGATCGCGCAGCGCGCCAACGGGACGGCCGAGTACCGCTGGGACATCGCCATGCAGGGCGACAAGGAGACGGTGTTCCTCGACTGCTGAGTGGCGGCAAGGACCTTCCGCCGAGGAGTCATGGCACAGAGGCAGAATGGTGCAGCAGACGAGCCGTCGCCCTATCGGCGCTTCGCACGCGCGGAGTGGGCGGCACTGCGGGAGAATACGCCCGATCCGCTGACACCGGCGGAACTCGACAGGCTGCGCTCGCTGAACGATCGCCTGGATCCGCGCGAGGTCGAGGAGATCTATCTGCCGCTGTCGCGGCTGCTGGCGCTGCACGTGGCCGCCAGCCAGGAGCTGTCACGCGGGCGCAGCCGCTTTCTCGGCACGCAGGATGGCAAGGTGCCCTACATCATCGGCATCGCAGGCTCGGTCGCGGTCGGCAAGTCGACGACCGCACGCGTGCTGCAGGCGCTGCTGGCGCGCTGGCCCGACATGCCGCGGGTGGACCTGGTGACCACCGACGGCTTCCTGTTTCCCCGGACGCAGCTCGAGGGGGCCGGGCTGATGGAGCGCAAGGGCTTTCCCGAGAGTTACGACATGCCCGCGATGCGCCGCTTCCTGCACGATGTGAAGGCCGGCCTGCGGCACGTGGCGGCGCCGGTCTATTCGCACCTGTCCTACGACATCGTGCCCGGCCAGCACGTGATCGTGGACCGCCCGGACATCCTGATTTTCGAGGGGCTGAACGTGCTGCAGCCCGCGCGCCTGCCGCGCGACGGCAAGGCAATCCCCTTCGTCTCCGACTTTTTCGATTTCTCGATCTATGTCGATGCCGACGAGGATGTCCTGCGGCACTGGTACGTGGCCCGGTTCATGACACTGCGGGAAACCACGTTCCGTGATCCGCGCTCGCATTTTCACAAATACGCTGCCCTCAGCGAGGCGGAGGCCGTGGAGACGGCCATCTCGATCTGGAGCCGCATCAACCTGGTCAACCTGCGCGAGAACATTCTGCCGACCCGACAGCGGGCCGACCTGATCCTGAGCAAGGGCGCGAGCCACCTCGTGGAGGAGGTGATGCTGCGCAAGCTGTAGTTGGCGTCCCTCCAAAAACACCTTACAAGTCAATCCGTTATGGGCAAATCGCCGGGAAAATCCGAACCCTCGGACAGGGTAGTCGGCAAGATGGAACGGGAACAGCGGCTGGCCCGTGCGCTGCGCGACAATCTGCTGCGCCGCAAGGCCCAGGCCCGCGCCAAGGCCGAGGGCGGCGGTGACAGCGGTCCCGCTGAGGACAATTCCGCCAAGGGGAAGCGAAGCGGTTGAGCACCCCGGCGCGGGGCGTTACAACCCCGTCGCGCCGATTGTTCCCTCTCCGCGGCGCCCATGAGGTTGGCATGGCGATCATGTCGGATCGCTGGATCCGCAAGATGGCGCTCGAACATGGCATGATCGAGCCCTACGTGGATGCCCAGAAGCGCGAAGGCGTCATCTCCTACGGCGTCTCTTCCTACGGCTACGACGCGCGCGTGGGCAACCAGTTCAAGATCTTCACCAATGTCGACAGCGCCGTCGTCGATCCCAAGAACTTCACGGCCAACAGCTTCGTCGATCGCGAGACCGACGTCTGCATCATCCCGCCCAACAGCTTCGCGCTGGCCAGCACCGTGGAGTACTTCCGCATCCCGCGCGACGTGCTGGTGATCTGCGTCGGCAAATCGACCTATGCGCGTTGCGGCATCATCGTGAACGTGACGCCGCTGGAGCCCGAGTGGGAAGGCCACGTGACGCTGGAGTTCTCCAATACCACGCCGCTGCCCGCCCGGGTCTACGCCAACGAGGGCGCCTGCCAGTTCCTGTTCCTGCAGGGCGATGAGCCCTGTGAGGTGTCGTATCGCGACAAGGCAGGCAAGTACCAGGGGCAGCGCGGCGTGACGCTGCCGCGGATCTGAAGGACCGGGACCATGGATCGTATCCGCGTACGCGGCGGCGCCTCGCTGCAGGGCGCCATCCGGATCTCCGGTTCGAAGAACGCCTGCCTGCCGCTGATGGCGGCCGCATTGCTGACCGACCAGCCGCTGACCCTGCACAATGTGCCCCGGCTGGCGGACATCACCACCATGATGGCCCTGCTGGAGCAGCATGGCGTCGGGATTTCCGCCGCGCCGGGCGAGAACGGCCACAGCCATGGTACGACTCTGGTCCTGAATGCCGCCGACATCACATCGACCACGGCGCCCTACGATATCGTGCGCAAGATGCGCGCTTCGGTGCTCGTGCTGGGGCCGCTGCTGGCGCGCTGCGGGCAGGCGCGCGTATCGCTGCCCGGCGGCTGCGCCATCGGCACGCGGCCGGTCGATTTGCACATCGCGGGGCTGCAGGCGCTGGGCGCACGCATCGAACTCGACGGCGGCTACATGGTGGCCACGGCCCCGGACGGGCTGAAGGGAGCGAAATACGTGTTTCCCAAGGTCTCGGTCGGCGCCACCGAGAACCTGATGATGGCGGCGGCGATCGCACGCGGGACCACCGTGCTCGACAACGCGGCGCGCGAGCCCGAGATCACCGATCTGGCGCATTGCCTGATTGCCATGGGTGCGCGGATCCAGGGTGTCGGCACCGAGACGCTGCGCATTGACGGCGTCGAGCGTCTGCGGGCGGCAACGCACAGCGTGATTCCCGACCGCATCGAGACGGGCACCTTTGCCATGGCGGTGGCCATCACGGCGGGCGATGTCGAGCTGGTTGGCGGGCGCATCGACCTGCTGGAGTCGGTGATCGGCACGCTGCGTGCGGCCGGCGTGGAATGTACGCCGACCAACAGCGGCTTCCGTGTGTCGCGCCGCAACGGCGCGCTGCACGGTGTCGACGTGATGACCGAACCCTATCCCGGCTTCCCCACCGACCTGCAGGCGCAGACCATGGCGCTGATGTGCCGGGCGGAAGGCGCGGCGATGATCACGGAAACGATTTTCGAGAACCGCTTCATGCACGTGCCCGAGCTGATGCGCATGGGCGCCAACATCAACATCCATGGCGCTTCCGCCATGGTGCGCGGGGTGAGCGAGCTGCGCGGGGCGGAGGTCATGGCGACCGACCTGCGGGCCTCGGTGTCGCTGGCCATCGCGGCGCTCGCAGCCCGTGGCGACACCGTGCTGCATCGCGTCTACCACCTCGACCGCGGCTACGAGCGTCTGGAGGAGAAGCTGGCCGGCTGCGGCGCCGACATTGAACGGGTCCGGGGTTGAAACAGGCCATGGCCGGCAAGCTGAAGCTGCGTGCGTTCGATTCCGACGACCTGCAGGTGATCTCCGCCGCCACCCAGGACTCGCTGGTGGCGATCAAGGACATCGGCTGGTTCGCGGACGACCGGCAGCTTGCCCTGGTGCTCAACCGCTTCCGCTGGGAAGCGCCACCGGATGCCGAGGGGTCGTGGTCGCGGACCCATAGTGCGCTGGTGTTCCACGAGGTCGATTCGGTGCGGCATGTTGACGTGCCGCTGGGCGAGCCCGACCGGCTTCTCGAGCTTCTATCGGTGGATGCCGAACCGGCCGACGCCGAAAAGAGCGTGGTGCTGCTGCGTTTCGCCGCGCACCGCACGATCCGGGTGGAGGCGCCGAAGCTGCTGTGCCGCCTGGAGGATCTGGGCGATCCGTGGCCGACCCGCTGGCGGCCGTCGCACCCTGGCGCGGATGTCGACGCCGCAAGCTGATTGTGGTAGCGACCGCTCACCGGCGCGAACCGGCTTCCCGGAGTACGAGGCGTGAACGAAGAGGCGAGGGGCGACGCCCCGGAAAGCGGCAGCGACAAGCTGATCCTGGCCCTGCCCAAGGGCCGGATTCTGACGGAGTCCGCCCCGCTGCTGCACGCCGCCGGCATTGATCCGGAACCATCCTTTCACGACGAGAACGCGCGGGCCCTGCGCTTCACTACCAGCCGGCCGGATGTCGACATCATCCGCGTGCGCTCGTTCGACGTCGCCACCTTCGTGGCCTTTGGCGCCGCCCAGCTTGGCATCTGCGGCAGCGACGTGCTCATGGAGTTCGACTTCAACGAGATCTACGCGCCGGTCGATCTGGGTATCGGCCGCTGCCGCCTGTCAGTAGCTGAGCCGGCCGATCTTGCCGCCAGCGATGACCCTTCGCGCTGGAGTCATATCCGCATTGCCACCAAGTATCCCGAACTGACCCGGCGGCACTTTGCGGCACGCGGCGTGCAGGCCGAGTGCATCAAGCTGAACGGCGCCATGGAGCTCGCGCCCACGCTGGGCCTGTGCCACCGCATCGTCGATCTGGTGTCCAGTGGCCGTACGCTTCAGGAGAACGGCCTGAAGGAGATCGAGCGCATTGCCGAGGTGTCCTCGCGCTTCATCGTCAATCGCGCCGCGCTCAAGACCCGGCCGGAAGTGATCGGCGCCTGGATCGAGCGCTTCCGCGCCGCCGCCCGCGGCCTGATCGCCGATGCCGCCTGACACCGCACGGGGTTCCGACAGGCCTTCCCCCGGAGGGGGAAGGTGGCGCGCCAGCGCCGGAAGGGGGATGCCTCTACAAGCACGGCGTCAGAGACGAAACACCGCGCGGGTTGAGACATCCCCCTTCCGCCCTTCGGGCACCTTCCCCCTCCGGGGGAAGGCAGTTTTGTGTGCGAATGCCCTGCCTCACATCGGGGGCGAAGATGTCGGCGGGCGCTAGCGGACCGTTGCGCTTGGATGCGCGGACGGCGGATTTCGATGCGCGCTTTTCGGCGTTTCTCGACCGGGACCGGGACAGCGGCGTCGATGTGGATGCGGTTGTGCGCAAGATCGTGGCCGATGTCCGGCAGCGCGGCGATGCGGCCGTGGTCGAGTACACCCGGCGGTTCGACGGCGTCGCAGTGACGGCCGAAACGTTGCGCCTGGATGCTGCCGAGATCGGGCGTGCAGCATCGCAGGTGTCGGCCGAGGAGCGGGCCGCCATCGAGTTCGCCGCAGCGCGGATCGAGGCTTACCATCGCAAGCTGCTGCCGGCCGACATCGCGTTCACCGACGCCGCCGGTGTGCGGCTGGGCGCGCGCTTCACGCCGCTGGATGCGGTGGGCCTTTACGTGCCCGGCGGCAAGGCAGCCTACCCATCGTCGGTGCTGATGAACGCCATCCCCGCCAGGGTCGCGGGCGTCCGCCGCGTGGCGATGGTGGCGCCCACGCCCGGCGGTGCGCTCAATCCGCTGGTGATGTGTGCGGCGCAGGTCGCCGGCATTGACGAGATCTACCGCATCGGCGGCGCGCAGGCGGTGGCGGCGCTGGCCTGGGGCACGGCGACGATCGCGCCAGTCGACAAGATCGTCGGGCCGGGCAACGCCTATGTCGCGGCGGCCAAGCGGCTGGTGTTCGGCAAGGTGGGCATCGACCTGATCGCGGGACCGTCGGAAATCCTGGTGGTGGCCGACGCGCAGAACGATCCCTCATGGATCGCCGCCGACCTGCTGTCGCAGGCCGAGCACGACGAGTCGGCGCAATCGATCCTGATCTGCGACGATGCCGCTTTTGCGGACGCCGTGTGCCGCGCGGTCGAGCATGAGTTGAGGGGCCTGGAGACGGCCGACAGGGCGCGGCGGAGCTGGTATGGCAACGGCGCGATCATAGAAGTCCCGTCGCTGGCGGACTGCGCCCCGATCGTGGACCGCATTGCGGCCGAACACGTCGAGCTCTGCCTCGATGCAGGTCCGGCCGAGGCGCTGCTGCAACGCATCCGCCACGCCGGCGCGATCTTCGTGGGCCGGTACACGCCGGAAGCGGTGGGCGATTATGTGGCCGGAACCAACCACGTGCTGCCCACGTCGCGCACGGCGCGCTTCTCCTCGGGGCTTGGGGTCGCCGATTTCCTGAAGCGCACCTCGATCGTGTCCTGCGATGCCGATGCGCTGGCCCGCATCGGGCCGGCTGCCGTCACGCTTGCTGCTGCGGAAGGGCTGCCGGCGCATGGCCGCTCGGTTGCCATCCGTACCAACCGGTCGTGATGCGCGGCGAAGCGCCGATGTAGTGCGATGGCTGCCAGTCGTCGCCACAAGGTCATCGATATCGTGCTCGACGAGGCCACGATGGCGGCCCGCTCGCCCGAGGCGGAGCACGAGCGCCAGGTGGCGATCTTTGACCTGCTGGAGGAAAACAGCTTCAGGCTCAGTGGCGCCGACGGGCCCTATCGGTTGCATCTGGCGATTCACGACAGCCGCCTGCTGTTTGACGTGCGCAACGAAAGCGGCCGCAAGCTGCGCGACATCGTTTTGTCGCTGACTCCCTTCCGCAAGGTCGTGAAGGACTACTTCATGATCTGCGAGAGCTATTATGCCGCGATCAAGAAGCTCAGCCCCTCGCAGATCGAGGCGCTCGACATGGGCCGCCGCGGACTCCACAACGAAGGCTCCGAGGTGCTGCGCGAGCGCCTGGCCGGCAAGATCGAGATCGACCACGATACATCACGCCGGCTGTTCACCCTGATCTGCGCCCTGCTGGCTCGCACATGACGGCATGGCGGCGATGAGCAACCTGCCGTCCAGCGTGCTGTTTGCCTGCACCCTGAATTCAGTGCGCTCGCCCATGGCGGAGGCGCTGGCCAAGCGGCTGTACGGCACGCGAGCCTATTTCGACTCGGCCGGCGTGCGTGCCGGCAGCCTCGACTCCTTTGTGGTATCGGTGCTCGATGAAGTCGGCGTGGACATTCACCGGCATGCCGCGAAGACGCTTGACCAGATCGACCCCTCGGAGTTCGAGCTCATCATCACGCTGTCGCCAGAGGCGCATCACGCGGCTCTCGAGCTGACGCGCGACAGCGCGACAACTGTCGAATACTGGCCGGTGCCGGATCCCAGCGTTGTAGAGTCCGATCGCATGCGCCGGATGGAAGCCTATCGCGAGGTGCGCGAGATTCTTGCCAGCCGCATGCGGCGCCGCTTTGGCGGCAGTTTCGGTGTCGAGGTGTGAGGTGATTGACTTCGCGGGGCGATCGCGTGAATGTCGTGGCACGCCACAATCTGACCAGGGCCGCATAGTTTCCGGTTCAAGCAGCGCAACCATGAACGCCGGCCCCTTGTGCAGACGCTGACTACCTGTCCTCTCGTCCTGGCTTCGGCCTCGCCGCGGCGGCGTGATCTGTTGCGGCAGCTCGGCATCGAGCCCTGTGCCATCGAGGCCGCCGATGTTGACGAGACGCCGCTGGCGCGCGAATTGCCGGTAGATCACGCACGCCGGCTGGCACTCGCCAAGGCACGCACGATTGCAGCGCGCCATCCGGACAGCATCATCCTGGGCGCCGACACGGTGGTTGCCAGCGGCCGGCGGATCCTGCCCAAGGCGCAGAGCGAAGCCGAGGCGCGGCGGTGCCTTGCGCTGCTCTCGGGACGGCGGCACCGGGTGCTGGGCGGTGTCTGCCTCATCGGTCCCGGCGGAATCACGCGGCAAACGCTGGTAACATCGATCGTGCGCTTCAAGCGCTTGGACGCGGCGGAGACCGATGCCTACATTCGCAGCGGGGAATGGCACGGCAAGGCCGGCGGCTACGCCATCCAGGGCCGCGCCGCCGCCTTCGTTTCGTTCCTGTCCGGTTCGTACAGCAATGTTGTGGGCCTGCCTTTGCACGAGACCGTCAACCTGCTGAAGGGCGCCGGCTGGTGGCGCGAGCACTGATGCATCCGGGAGCACCATGACTGGCATCGATCGGCTGGTTTGCCATGAAACCGCAGGGGCGACCCTGCTGGCCTTGCTGTCGGGCAGCCGGCTGGTCGAGGTGTCCGTGGCGGTGAAGGGGCAGACGGACCTGACAGGCGCGCTGATCCTCGGCCGCATCGAGCGCTTTGTGCCGGAGCTTGATGCCGCCTTCGTCGACATCGGCGCGGCGCGGGCCGGGTTCCTGCGGCGCACCGACATGGTGGGATTCGATGATGAGCGCCCGCAGGCCGGCCTGCCTGTGCTGGTGCAGGTGACGCGCGATGCGACGGAGGACAAGGGCGCGCGGCTGACCATGAATTTGGGGCTGGTCGGCCGGTATCTGGTGTTCCATCCGCATGGCGAGGGCATCGAGCTTTCCCGCCGTGTCGCCGACGAGGCGGCACGTGCGCGGCTGCTGGCGGCGGTTGAGTCGCTCGGTGCTGACGAGGGCGGCTGGATTGCGCGCACGGCCGCCGCCGGTGCGCCGGCCGAGGCGGTGGTCAAGGAAGGGCAGGCACTGCTGGTCCGCTGGGAGGGCTTGCGCACGCGGGCACTGGCGCAGCGGCCGCCCGCCGTGCTGGTCGCCGAGCCGCATCCGCTGCTCAGGGCGCTGCGCGACCGGGGCGCCACGCTGGCGGAAGTGGCGCTGGACGACAGGGCACTGGCCTTGCAGGCGCGGCGTGCGCTGGATGTTTTCGAGGACCGCGCCGAATTGCGCGTCGTCATCGGCAATGGCGACGTGCTTGATATCCACGACGTTGCCGGCCAGATTGAGGCGGCCCTGCAGGATCATGTCGTGCTGCCCTCGGGAGTGGAGCTTCTCTTCGAGCCCGGTCGCACGCTCTGTGCCATCGATGTCGATAGCGGTTCGGCCGGCATGCGGGCAGGGCAGGGGCCACGCAATCCGCTGGACGTGAATCTCGACGCCGCGGAGGAGATCGCGCGCCAGCTCCGGCTGCGCAATATCGGCGGCATCATTATTGTGGATTTCATCGACATGCGTGCCCCCGGCGACCGGGCGCGCGTGCAGGCGCTGCTGTCGGAGCGCGTGGCCGATGATCCCGTGCCGACGCAGGTCGTCGGTTCGACGCGTCTGGGCCTGATGGAGATCACCCGCGCGCGCCGTGGCCCGACCCTGGCGCAGGCCATAGACGCCTACGAGCACGCCAACAACGCCGCCGCGCCGGATCACGAGGGCGGCCAAGCATGAACAGCCGGCCGCCGCTGCGCGTCGTGGGGGCTCACGCCAAATGCCCGATCTGCGGCAAGCCGCCGTCAGACGCCCATAAGCCCTTCTGCTCGAAGCGCTGCGCCGATATCGACCTCGGCCGCTGGCTCAAGGAAGGCTACCGCGTCCCCACCGACGAAAGACCGTCCGACAGCGACGACGAGGACCGGTAGCTTTAGGAGGACCAACGGCTGGCGCCAAAGAACCGCTTCATGGTGAGCTTGTCGAACCATGAAGCGGTCCGCACTGCCGCTTCCGCGCCTTCATGGTTCGACAAGCTCACCATGAAGGCTATTCGTCACTGCACCGAGATGCCGTACAGCTCGGCGACGTTGTCGTGCAGGATGCGGTCGCGCACGTCGGCCGAGAGATGGCTGGTCTGCTCGGCGATCACCTTCTGGCTGTCGGGCCAGGTCGAGTCGCTGTGCGGGAAGTCGCTGGCCCACATCAGGCGTTCGTGATTGATCTGGTGCGCGAACTGGAAGGCCGTCCAGTCGTCCTGGAAGGTGAGGTAGATGTTCTCGCGGAAATAGTCGCTGGGCAGCTTCTCCAGCTCGCGGCCCTTCAGCCAGTGACGGTGCCGCTTGTAGGCATGGTCCATGCGGTACATGTAGTGCGGCGCCCAGCCGGCATCGGCCTCGACGCAGACCACCTTCAGCTTCGGGTGCCGCTGGAAGACGCCCGAGAACACCAGCATGCCCAGGATGTCCTGGTTGCCGCGGATGATCGACAGGAAGGCGTTGATCTTCGGCCCGCGCGGCTTGCCCAGCCCATCCGTCTTCGATGTCAGGATGTGGAACGAGAGCGGCAGGCCGAGATCGACGGCCGCCTCCCAGAAAGGATCGTAGATGCGGCTGTCATAGTCTTCCTGGCCGGGGCAGCCGGGCAGCATCGCGCCCTTGAAACCCACCGCCTTGATGGCCCGCAGATCCTCGATGCCCTCCTCGACGGTGCGCATTGCCGTCTGGCCCAGCCCGAAAACGCGGCCGGGCGCGTCGGCGCAGAAACCCTCCAGCCAGCGGTTGTAGGCCTGCATGCAGGCGCGCTTGTAGTCGAGATCCTCGTGATTGCAGAGCACCATGCCGACGGAGGGATAGACCAGTTCGGCAGCGACGCCGTCGCGATCCTGGTCGGCCAGCCGCGCCTTGGCATCCCAGCCGCCGCGGTGCAGCTCCTCGAAGCGCGCGCCAATGGTGCTCAGCTCCTCGGCCGGCCGGCCGGCGCCGGAGGATAGCGACACCGGGATCGTTGAGGTCATGCCGGGCACGACATAGATGTCGCCGCGCTGGGGATCGCGGGTCATGCTCGGGGCGCGGTCGCGAAAGGCCGGCTCGATATGGTCGATGAAGCAGTTGGGCGGTTCGGTGACGTGCGAATCCGCCGAGATCGGCCGCTTGGTCATTCCGCTTCCTCCGGCGTGATGCTGGCTCTTGCATCTCAAGTGTCCGGACGCCCTGACCTTTTGTAAAGGCGCTTTCGGCAGGCCAGCCATGCCCAGCAAGCCGCGTCGCGAGGCGAAAATCGGCCGGCCTCAGCTCTCGCAGCGGGCGGCCGCGATTTCGGCCGCGGTCGTGGCCTCGCCGACGGCCTGGGTGAGCCGGCCGCCGTAGCCGGATCGCACCGCGCCGATCGCGAAGACGCCGGGCGCCGCCGCCTCGAAATTGGCATCCGTGACCAGGAAGCCGCCGGCGTCGCGGGCAATTTCGGGGCCCGCGAGTCCGGCATTGGGAGTCAGCCCCACGAACACGAACAGCCCCGTGCAGGGGATGTCCTCGTGCGTTCCGGACTCGCGGTCGCGCACGCGCACGCTTTCGACTCCGTCCGCGCCCGAAACCTCGACGATCTCGCTGGCCCATCGCAGGTGATACCGCTCATCGCTGGCGATGCGCGAGACGTAGTGATTGCGCGCACGGAAGCGCTCGCCGCGCGTGACGATCGTTATGGTGCGCGCGAACGCGCCAAGATGCAGCGCCTCCGACAGCGCCGAATCGCCGCCGCCTGCCACCACGACATCGGCATCGCGGTAGAGGCCGCCGTCGCACCACGCGCATTGCGACACGCCGCGCCCCGCCAGCCGTTCTGCGCCCGGCACGTCCAGCGTCTTCAGTGTCGCACCCGTGGCGAGGATGACTTGCCGCGCGCGCCAGACGCCGTCCGCACCGTGAAGCGTCCTGGTCGCGCCGCCTTCCAGCCTGTCGATCCGTGAGGGAACCAGCGTAACGCCCAGCTCCTCGTTCTGGCCCATCAGGCCGGCCGCCAGTTCCGCGCCGCCAACAGGACCTGCTGCCGGCCAGCCGTCAAGCGCGCCGACGTTGATCACCAGCCCGCCCGGCAGGCCATCCTCGACGAAGTGCACCACCGAAGCGCCCGCCAGCGCCGCGTGATGGGCCGCCGTGAGGCCGGCGATGCCGCCGCCGATCACCGCGATGTCGAAGCTTGTTCCTGCCACGTCCGAAAATCCCTACCTTGCGACCAGGCCTGCCGCGGCTTCCCTTGCATCCGCCAGCAGCGTTGTCCAGCCCGCCGGCAGGCGCACCTCGCGCGTGATGCAGGCCGGCGGAAAACCCCATGACGGGCAGTAGGCATTCTGCGGGATCGGAATATCGCCGCCGGCCACGACCAGCACGATATCATCCGGCGAACGCGCCGGCGGGATGTCGCCTGTTGCGGCTGCGGCCTGCACCCAGTCAGGCCAGGGCCGGTTGGCGAGGATGCGTTCGGTCAGCCAGGAGTTCTGCCAGTCCTCGCGCCGCCAGCGGCCGCGCTCCCACAAGAACCGTCGTACTTCGTCCTTGCCCATGCCGCGCCGCGCGCACTCAGTCGCGACGGCGGGTGCGATCAGCACCGTGGGCCGGCCGCTCCACAAGATGCCGAAGCCCGAGGCCGCCGAGCCCATCAGGCTGGCGATTTCAGCCAGCCCGCCGGTGACGTTCATCACCGACTCCGCGCGCGTCACGGTGACGGCACTGGCGTCAGCCGACAGCCCGGCCTCAGTATGCAGGGGCGCCCACGGGCTCTGCGCCTCGTTCTCTGCCAGGCAGAGCGTGTAGCGGCCGGGTTGGCCCAGGCCTGCAAAGCTCACGGCGCCCGGCCAGCCGCCGCCGAGGTTGTTCATCACCAGCCGCACGGCGCGCCCGATCGTGGCGTTGGCCTGCCAGCCCGGACCCAGCACGCCGAAGCCGCCGTTGATGGCGAGCTCGCGTGCCACGGGTCCATTCACGACCAGCAGCGGCGCCACGTTCTCGTCGGTGGTCTGCACGCCGCGCATGTTGAAGGCCGGATCGAGCACGCATTCGACCGCCGCCAACACCACCGGCAGGTACTCCGGCCGGCAGCCCGCCATGACGGCGTTGGCCGCGATCTTCTCGACGGTGGCGAGACCCTTCAGCGGCTCGACCTCGCCCAGCACGTCAGTTGGCGCCCTGTCCGTGAAGGCAAGCGCTTCCCGCACGCGCGCCACGGTGGGCGGCACGACGGGCAGGCCATCGCTCCAGCCGCGTCGCAGGAACAGCTCCTGAAGGCGCGCTTCGGCACTTGGGCCACGGACCACCTCGACGCGCTGGCGCGGGAAGTCGGCGGCCAGCGGCACGCGTGCGCCCTGGCCCTGCTCGATGGCGCGCTGCTTCAGCGTGTCGTCGATCCAGCCGCCCGCAGCCTGCTGGCCCGTGGGGACCACGATCCACAGGCTGCCGTCGTCCTTCATGCCTGGGCGTCGCGCAATTTGCTCCGCCAGCCCTGCGGCAGCTTCACGGTCTTCGTCGTGGGAAAGCCCAGCATGCCGTTATGCACGAAGAGATAACAGTTCGAGCGCAGGGGATCGCCCGAGACCGCGATCATGATGTGCTCCGGCTTGGTCACCACCGGCACCAGCCGGTTAGGGTCATTGCCCGCGAACACCTTCGGGATCTTGCCCATGCGCGCCCAGTCGTTGAGCGTGCGCTTGCCCGGCACCAGGTTGGTCCAGCCCCAGAGATATTTCTCGAAGAGGTGCGCCGGCATGCGCGCATTCTCGTAGAGCCAGTGCTGCACGTCACGCTTGGTCATCGTTTTGGCGATGGTCTCGGCAATCAGCGGGCTCAACACCAGCAGCGGCCGGTAGGTGCCCGTCGCCATGCCGACCGTGAACACCAGCTCCCAGCCGGTGTGAGTCACCAGCGCGTTGCCGAGATAGGGCAGGACCTTCTCGGCGCTGTCGCCGAACACCGAGACGATGACGTTGCCACCGGTAAAGCGCGAGATCGTGACCGCGCTCTCGCCCGCCGGCGCGCCCATGTCGGCAGCGATGGTGGGCCACTTCATCCGGGCGAGGCTGTCCTCGTTCTCCGCCAGCACCACGCGCCACGTGTTGCCGAACGTGCCCTTGTCGTTCTGGTGCGGCAGGAAGCCCGCGACGTTGCGCAGGTAAAGCCGCCAGAACCGGCCGATCGAGGTGTTGGGCTGGAAGCCGTCGCGCAGCGCGCCCTGCTCGTAGTTGAAGCGAAGCTCCCTGATCAGCGGCCCGTTCAGCACGATCAGGGTCTCGGCGCCTGGCGTGTTGCCGGAATGCTCGACGCCGTATTGCGGATCGGCCATCGCCTCGACCAGCGCCACCAGGATCGGCATGTATTCCGGCCGGCATCCCGCCATGACGCCGTTCACGGCCACGTTCCACACCGTGGCCAGCCGGTTGTCCGGCAGCAGCTTGCCGATGGCGTGGTCCGGCGGCAGATCGGTGAAGGCAAGGAACTCGGCGACCTTCTCCTTGGTCGGCGGCACGATCGGCAGGCCATCGCTCCAGCCATTCTCCAGGAACAGCCGGTTGACCTCCTCGAAGCTGCCTTCGAACACGATCTCGTCCGGATCGGGATCGGCGACAGCCTGCACCGCCGCGATCTCGCCGGTGAGGTTGCGGATCACGTGCTCCACCGTGGTGCCCAGCACATTGGCGCGCAGCTCGTCGGCGGTCTGCACGTCGACGTGCCCCGGCACGGTGGCAAGCGCGAGGTTGGGATAGCCCAGCCCCACAGAGGTCGTCTTGGCCTGGCCCAGAAAACCCTCGCAGCACAGCGAGGAGGTGGGCACGCCGGCCTGTTCGGCAATCGCGCTGACCCGCAACACGGCGGGCGTGCAGCTCCCTCAACACCCCATGCCGGAGACGACCGCGTCGATCTTCATCGACCGGATCTTCTCCGGCAACTCGGCGAGCACGCGATGCTCCTCGTCGCCATGCGTGGAGCCGAACGCGTCATGGTCGATGAAGTTTACATCGTTGTAGCGGCTGGAGAGCTCCTGCTTGAGGATCGGCCAGATCTCGTCGCCGCGGAACAGATCGTCCCACAGGAAGGCAATCGTCTTGCCGTCAATCGTATCCAGCCGCGGAGAGAGAGGTTTGATGTCCACCGCCTTGGCGCTGCGCGGCCAGACCACGGCATAGTCGCTGCTGTTCCGACGGGCCATCGCCGTTTCCTCCGATTCCTGATTGCTTCGCGTCGCTTTCTCTAGCGCGCGGCGCGCATCCGCGTGACGTGTTTTTTGCAAGGCGGCGTTTCGCGCATCGCGATGCGAGTTGATATTGACAGCGTTGCGGCGTGAATGGGACGGTGCCGGCAAATCGCCACCGGATGGCGCAGGGAGGATCGAAATGCAGCGGATTCACAGGCGTTCCGTCGTGCTGGGCGTGCTCGGCGCCGCTGCATCGGGCGGCCATGCGTTGGCGCAGTCGAAAACGAAGTGGGACATGTACGCCATGACCGGCGTCACGCATCCGATCACGCTGCGCTACAACGCGTTCGCCGAGGAGGTGAAGAAGGCGACCGGCGGCAGGCTGGAGATCGTCGTGCGGCCGGCGGGCGAGTTGCCGTTCCGCGCCACCGAGGTGGTGAAGGTCGCGGGCGCCGGCCAGGTGCAGCTTGCCGAGGCCTACCAGGGCTTCATTTCCGGCGCCCTGCCGCTCTCCTCGATGACCAGCCTGCCCTTCCTGGTGCGCAGCGGCGAGGAGCTGGAGAAGGTCTGGCCGATCATCGACAAGTACACGGCGCCGCTGTTCGCGAAGTCGGGCGTGAAGAACCTCTTCTATCATACGTGGCCGGTGCAGAACATGTTCGGCCGCGGCAAGCCGATCCGCACGCTGGAGGATTTCAAGGGCCGCAAGATCCGCTCCACCGACGGCAAGCAGGCCGAGATGCTGAAGCGGCTGGGCGCGTCGTCCGTCAGTCTGACCACGGCGGAGGTGCCGGTGGCGATGGAGCGCGGCGTGGCCGAGGGATTCATGACGGCGGCCTTCAACGTGATCGGCGCCAAGTGGTACGAGTTCGTCGAATGGGGCTGGCTGGGCGACATCCATATCGGCGGCCCTGACTATACGATCGTCAACCTCGACGCCTACGAGAAGCTCGATGCCGATCTGCGCGCCAAGCTCGATGCCGTGGCGAAGGACTATGCGCCGCGCTTCCGCGCCGCCAATCTCGGCGACGAGGCGCGGGATATGGAAGCGCTCAAGACGAAGCACAAGGTCGACCTCTTCGTGCCGCCCAAGGAGCAGATCGACGCCCTCATCGCCATGATGCGGCCCTACTGGGAGGAGTGGGCGGCCTCACATGGCGAAAGCGGCTCGGCCATGCTCAAGGAGGTCCGCACGGCGCTCGGCAAGTGACGGACAGTCTGGAGAACCCGCCGCCCGGCAGCGCGATCGACCGCTGGGTCGGACGCGTCGCGCAGTTCTGCGGCGTGCTGGCGGGCCTCTCCATCGTCGCCATCCTGGTGATCGTCTGTGCCGAGACGGTGCTGCGGCAGTTCCAGGCCTCGCTGCTGGTGACTGACGAGATCGCGGGCTATCTCAACGCCGCCGCGATCTTCTTCGGCCTGGCCTGGGCGTTGCGCGAAGGCGGCTTCATCCGCGTGGAGATCCTGTATGACCGCGCGACCGGCACGCTCAGGCAGGCGCTTCGCTGGCTGATCGTGCTGACCGCCTTCGTCTTCACGGCTGTCATGCTCTGGGTCTGCACCCGCCACGTGATCTACGCCTTCAACCATGACACGCGGGCGGTGTCGGTGATCGAGACGCCCGAATGGATCCCGCAATCGGTGATGGTGCTGGGCAGCGCCGTCCTGCTGCTGCAGCTCCTCTCCTGGATCATCGCCCGCGTCCGCCACATCCCCTGACCCGGCATCCGAATATGAGATCGCCCCTGCGCCCCCTCATAAGCCTTCCCCCGGAGGGGGAAGGTGGCGCGCAGCGCCGGAAGGGGGATGCCTCAACGGGCACGACGCCGCAGGTGTTGCACCATCCCCCTTCCGCCCCTTCGGGGCACCTTCCCCCTCCGGGGGAAGGGGAATGACCTGGCTGACATAGAGTCCATGAGCCTTGAACTTCTGACCCTGGTGCTGGTCGCGAGCCTTGCCGTCATGCTGATGGCGGGGCAGTGGACCGCCTTCGCGCTCGGCATCTGCGGCGTGCTTGTCCTGTGGCTTAGCAAGGGCGTGCTGGGGCTGACGGCGCTGTCCTCGGTGATCTGGAACAACGCCAACAGCTACATCCTCGTGGCCGTGCCGATGTTCCTGCTGATGGGCGAGGTCATCCTGCGCAGCGGAGTCAGCAGCTATTTCTATCGCGGCGTCGTGGTGCTGCTCGGCCGTCTGCCGGGCGGGCTGCTGCACGCCAACATCGCAAGCTGCGCGGTGTTCTCCGCCGTCTCTGGATCGAGCGTCGCCACCGCGGCCACTGTCGGCACCGTGGCGATTCCCGAGATGCTGTCGCGCGGCTACGAACCGCGCACCGTGTTCGGCTCGCTGGCCGCGGGCGGCACGCTGGGCATCCTGATCCCGCCCAGCATCATCATGGTGCTGTACGGCGCCCTGGTCGAAGAGTCGATCGCCCGGCTGTTCATCGCCGGCGTGCTGCCGGGCCTGCTGATGGCTGTGATCTTCATGATCTTCATCGCCTGCCTGCTGCTGGCCAAGCCGCACTATGCGCCGCCACGCGACGCCGCGGCGGGCAAGCGGCAAACCGGCGAGGCACTGCACGTCTTCCCGGTGCTGGGCCTGCTGGTGCTGGTGCTGGGCAGCATCTATGCCGGCATTGCCACGCCGACCGAGGCCTCGGCGCTGGGCGCCGCCGGTGCCATCGTGCTGGCGGTCGGCTACCGCCGCTTCAACCGCCGCATCTTCAGCGAAGCGCTGATGTCGACCGTCAAGACTACCTGCATGGTGGCGCTGATCATCATCGGCGCACAGATCCTGTCGACGGCGCTCACATACTCCGGAGTCAGCCGCGCGGTCAGCGAATGGATCATGGGAGCCGGCCTCGGCAAGTGGACGTTCTTCCTGGCGCTGGTCGTGCTGTACGTGATCCTCGGCTGCTTCGTCGATGGCATCTCGATGATCTACATGACGCTGCCGGTGCTGCTGCCGGTGGTGAAGGTGTTCGGCTTCGACCTGATCTGGTTCGGCGTCATCCTCACCGTGCTGATCGAGCTGGGGCAGATTACGCCGCCGGTGGGCCTCAACCTCTTCACCATCCACGGCATCTCCGGCGGGCACAAATTCTCCGAGGTCGCGATCGGCTCGGCCCCCTATGTCGGGCTGATGCTGCTGGTCATCCTGCTGCTCTGCTTCTGGCCCGAAATCGCGCTCTGGCTGCCCACCACGATGCGCGGCTGAATGGAGAAGTCTGATGCCCGAGGCACCGCTTCGGAATAGCCTTCATGGTGAGCCTGTCGAACCATGAAGGCGTCAGACTGCGGCAGTGCCGGGGCTTCATGGTTCGACAAGCTCACCATGAAGCGTTCTCTAACCCGGCGTACGCCAGCGAACACCCCAATGGAGTAGGGAGGACCGCCGATGCGTGACTATCTCGCCTGGCGCATGGCCTTCGGCATCACCACGCCGTCCACCAATACCGTCGTGCAGCCGGAGTATGACGACATGCGCCCGCCCGGCGTCACCAATCATCTCGGCCGCATGGTGATCCCCGATCTGCAGATCCGCACCAACGAGGACTTTGACGAATCCATCCGCCTGATCGACGCCGCACTGGAACCGGCGGTGGCGAGCGTGATTGATTGCCGGCCCAACGCCTTCATCCTCGGCATTTCCGCGCTTTCGGTGTGGGGCGGCAATGCCGAATGGGGCGAGGAGCTGAAGCAGCGCATCCGCAAGGTCGCGGGCCATGACATCCCGGTGGCCATCGCCACCGACGCGGTCTTTGCGGCGCTGAAGCTGCACGGCGTCAGGCGCCGCATCGCCATCATGGAGCCCTACTTCCCCAGCATCGAGCCGAAGATGGTGGGCGTGTTCGGCGCCGCGGGCTACGAGATCGTCCGCTACAACCACATGCGCGGCAAGAGCCCGACCACGTATTCAGTGGTCACCGCGCGCGACATGATCAACGCCATCAAGGCCATCGACGGCCCGGACGTCGAGGCCATCGTGCAGTTCGGCGCCAACCTGCCGATGGCCCGCATCGCCGACGAGGCCGAGCGCTGGCTGGACAAGCCGGTCATCTCGATCAACGTCGCCACCTACTGGCACGCGCTCCGCACCAATGGCATCACCGACAAGCTCTACGGCTTCACCAGCCTGTTCTCAAAGTTCTGAACCTCGCTTCATGGCTTTGTGCTCCAGCGTCGTTTCCGGAAAGCCGCCTCCCCGGCGTCCGACACTTCGACCCTTCTTGTCGGGCGGTGCATCCGGGACGTAGCTGTCGTGCCAGTTCCACCACTTGTAGGGCGGGGTCTGGGGATAGCCCTCGGGCGAATCCTCCCACAGCTCCTGCCGGCCCAGCGGCGTGATGTCGAGGTAGTTCCAGGTATTTCCCATCTGCTCGTCGCCGCGGTTATTGATGAAGTAGGTGCGGAACACGCGATCGCCGTCGCGGTAGAAGACGTTGGTCCCGTGCCACTCGCCCACGCCGAAGTCCGCGTCGAAGCTGTCCGTCAGGGTGAACCAGGGCATTTCCCAGCCCATCCGCGCCTTCAACCGCGCAACGTCCGCCTGAGGGGCACGGGAGACGAACACGAGCGTGGTGTCGCGGGCGTTCAGATGAGCGACGTGGGCGACCTGGTCGGCAAGCATGGAGCAGCCCCGGCAGGCGTGGTCGGGCCAGCCGAACACGCCTGGCTCGAAAAAGGCGCGATAGACGATCAGTTGACGCCGGCCGTCGAACAGATCGGACAGGCTGGCTTTGCCCGCGGGTCCCTCGAACGCATACGCCCTTTCCACGGCCATCCACGGCATTCGCCGGCGCTCTGCGGCGAGCGCGTCACGGGCGCGCGTGTGTGCCTTCTCCTTCACGAGGAGCAGCTGACGGGCCGCCTCCCACGCCTCTGGCGACACGACCGCTGGGGTGATCATTGCAGGCTGTCTGCCTTTGCGTCCATTGCCGGTTGTCATGGTCATGGCCTTCAAACCTCCGGATCAGGCGGTGGCTGTGCCTGGCGGTTGCAGTGCGATTTCCATGCGCTGCGCATCGCCTGTGGCTGATCGGGAGATGGTCTGGCAGCGGAACCGGACAAGGTGCGAGCAACAAATGTGACCGTATTCCGATCGGCCCTGCGCCGGCCTGTGCGTGAATGCAGCGCGGGGTGGCATCGATGCAGATCGCATTACCCAGGGCCACGAACCATCTCGGCAGAATGAAACGCAGGAGAATAGCCATGGGCTCTCCCTCTCCCGAACTCTCCAATCTCTGGCTGGCCCGCGCCTTCAACGCCCAGGACATGGATGCAGCCGCGGCGCTGTATCACCCCGAGGCCTCCATCGTGCAACTCGACGAAGTGCACGGCGGCACCAGCATTGCCCGCGGCGCCGACGGCATCCGCGCCACCATGGCGGCCTATATCGGGCTCAAGCCTCACATGGACGTGGTGACCCACCACACGACCATTGCCGGCGATTTCGCGATGACCCGCTCGCAGTGGCTGATCACGGGCAAGGACAAGGACGGCAAGCTGATCGAGGTGCACCACCACGGCATGGAGGTGCCCACCGATTGAACGCGACAGGTCGCGCTGCTCTTTCTGGCTCTCGTCACTGGCGCTTGGAAGAATGGTGCCCAGGGGCGGAATCGAACCACCGACACTGCGATTTTCAGTCGCATGCTCTACCAACTGAGCTACCTGGGCCCGTGGGCGCCGGCATCGTCGACGTGCCGGACCTTGGCCGCGGCGGGGTGCCCCGCCGGTTGGCGGGCACGCTTATAGGGAAGGCTCCGCGATGTGTCCAGTGGGCTGCCGGGCTACGGTGCCGCGCGCGTCCAGAGCTGGCTGCCGCCGTCGGCCATCAGGGTCAGCCGCAGCCGGTCGCCTTCCCGCAGGTAGCTGCGCACGTACTCCAGTTCGCGGGCCACGCGGGTGTCGAGTGACCCCTCGGGGCAGGCGGCGCGGGTCATCGCCAGCGGCGTGAAGGTGATCTCGCCGGGCGTGGGCGAGCGCCACTGGCCGCCGGCGCGATTGCAGTCCAGCCGCAGGGAGGCCCTGCCGTCCGCGCCGAGGGTCATCGTGTATCTTGACGGATCGCGCGGGCGCACGACACCAATGGTATCGTCGTTCGATTGCAGCTCGACGAGGCGCCAGGACGAGCCGGCGAGGGTGCCCCTGCCGTCATGCGCGCCGCCGGACGGGCTGCACGCCGCCAGAAGGGCGACGGCGGCAAGGGCGACGGCGGCCGGCTTGATCATGCTGCGCTCCGGATCCGGGTGTGCGAGGGATAGTGGTGACGAATCGTATCACGTGCGTGCCATTCGGAAAGCTGGCCGACGGCCGCGATGTGGAGCGGATCACGCTGCGCGGCGCCAGCGGCCTTGAGGTCACGGTGCTGACCTGGGGTGCGACTCTGGCCGCGCTGCAGGTGCCGGACGCGGCGGGCCGTCCGGCGAATGTCGTGCTGGGCTTCGACACGCTCGGTGGCTACCTGCGGTCGGGCGCGCATATCGGCGGCATCGTCGGCCGCTACGCCAACCGGATCGCCCATGGCCGGTTCACGCTTGACGGCATTGCGTACTGCATTCCGGCCAATAGCGGTGGACACGCCCTGCACGGTGGTCCGGTCGGATTCGATCGCGTGCCCTGGCAGATCGAATCGCGGGAAGAGGGCGAGACGCCGGCGATCGTGTTGCGGCACGTCAGCCCGGACGGCGACCAGGGCTTTCCCGGCACGCTCGACGTGCGCGTCCGGTACGCGCTGGAGGCGAATGGCTTGCGCATTGACTACAGCGCGACGACCGACCGGCCCACCGTCGTCAATCTCAGCAACCATGCCTACTTCAACCTCGCCGGCGCCGGTGCGGGTGACGTGCTGGGGCACGAGGTGATGATCGCGGCGGAGCGCTTCACGCCGGTTGACGCGGAGCTCATTCCCACTGGCGAGTTGCGCTCCGTCGCGGGGACGCCGCTGGACTTCCGCCAGCCGATGCCGATCGGCGCGCGCATTGACGCGCCCGATCCGCAGCTTGTGATGGCCGGCGGCTACGACCATAACTTCGTGCTGGAGGGCGCCGGCGGCGCGCCGCACCTCGCCGCCCGCGTGCGCGAGCCTGCTTCAAGGCGGGTGATGGAAGTGTGGACCACCGAGCCCGGCGTGCAGTTCTACAGCGGCAACTTCCTCGACGGCAGCGACGTTGGCTACGACGACCGCCGCTATCATCGCCGCTACGGCTTCTGCCTGGAGACCCAGCACTTCCCGGACTCCCCGAACCAGCCCGCGTTCCCCTCGACGGTGCTGCGGCGCGGCGCGACGTTCCGCTCGACCACGATCCTGCGCTTCCCCGCGCCGTAAGCCGAATGCTGCGCGCAGGGCAGGGCAGGCTTGCCCTGTCGAAGCGCGCGGCGGGCGCGGGCGATCCACTAGACTGTCCCGCGACGAAACACGGACGGAGTGGACGTGGCGCCGGAAAGCGGGTTGCGCGGGCTGTTGGCGGATGGCGGGTTTCGGCGGCTGTGGCTGATTGGCGCGGCAACCGGCGTCATGCGCTGGCTCGACATCGTCGTCGCTGGAATCTACGTCTTCGATGTCACCGGCTCGCCCGCCTGGGTTGCCGTCGTCACCTTCATGCGCATGGTGCCGATGATCGCCGGCGTGCTGTTCGGCATGCTGGCGACGCGCGTGCCGCTGGTCCGGCTGATCCGCTTCGGGCTGGCCGTGATCGGCACGACCTACGCGGTTCTGGCGGGGCTGGCCTTTCTCGATCTGCTCGAGGTCTGGCATGTGGCCGCCGGTGCGCTGATCGTCGGCGCCTACTGGAGCTCCGAGAACCCGGTGCGCCGCACCCTGATCTGCACCGTGGTGGGCACGGCCAACACCGGCACCGCGATGAGCTTCGACTGGGCCACGATCAACGCCCTGCGGCTGGCAGGCCCCTTCGCGGGCGGCGCGCTCTATGCGGCCTGGGGCGTGGGCGCACCCTTCGCCCTGGGCGTCGTCTGTTTCGGCGCCGCCTTGATCCTGGCGCTCGGTTTGCCGGCCACGCTGTCGGCCGCCGCCCGCGTCAGCCCGCGCCTGCGCGATGACTTCATCGAGAGTCTGGCCATCGTGCGCGGCAGCCCGGTTATCTGCGGCGTGCTTGCCGTGAGCCTCTGCCTGAACTTCTTTGGCTTTCCCTACGCCAGCATGATCCCCGTTATCGGCAAGGACATACTGCATGCATCGCCCGCCGATGTCGGCCTGCTGTCCTCGGTCGAAGGCCTGGGCGCCATGCTGGGCGCCGTGATCCTGACGGCGCTCGTGCGCCCGGCATGGTTCGGCCGCGCCTTCCTCGCCGGCTCCTTCGCGGTGGCGCTGGGTGCCATCGGCTTCGGCCTCTCCGGCTCCTACATGCTCTCCGTGCTGGCGCTGATCCTGGCGGGCGGCGGCATGTCGTGGTTCGCCGCCATGCAAAGCACGCAGGTGCTGGCGCATACGCCGGCCGACCGCCGGCCCGGTCTCATGGGCGTGCTGACCACGACCATCGGTCTCGGCCAGATCGGCACGCTGCATATGGGCTGGCTCGCCTCGCAGCTCGGTGCGCCCGCGGCTGTCGCCGGCAGCGCCGCCTGCGCCGTGGCGGCGCTGGTGTTCTGTGCCTGGCGCTGGCCGGCGCTATGGCGGCCCGGCTATCGTGAGGCTGCCGGCGAGGCGGCGCCGGACGCGCCGGCGCCGGCGCATGTGGCGAGGAGGGTGTGACATGCCGCTGGGACATCTGGGCGTCTGGTATCCGACCGACCGGCTCGACGGGCCGCAATTGCGCGCGCTGATGCAGACCATCGAGGGCTGCGGCTATTCCGCCTTCTGGTATCCCGAATCGCGCGGCTACGAGTCTCTGTCGCTGGCCGGCTTCCTGCTGCAGAACAGCCGCCGGCTGATGATCGGCAGCTCGATTGCCAGCATCTATGCGCGTGATCCCTTCACCGCGCGCCGCGGGCTGGCGACGCTGAGCCGGCTCTACGAGGACCGCTTCATTCTCGGCCTGGGCGTCAGCCACGCGCCGATGGTGGAGGGCGTGCGCGGCCATCGCTACGACAAGCCGCTGCCCGCCATGCGCGCCTATCTCGACGGCATCATGAAGGACCAGCCCGGCGCCGAGACCTGGCCGATCGTGGTGGCGGCGCTGGGCCCGAAGATGCTGGCGCTGAGCGCCGGGAAATCGCGCGGCGCCGTGCCCTACAACGTGACGCCTGACCACACGGCGATTGCCGCGAAGATCCTCGGGCCCTCGAAGATCCTCGCGGTGGAACAGAAGGTCACCCTGGAAACCGATCCGGCGAAGGCGCGCGCGCTCGGCCGCAAGGAACTGGAGCGCTACATGGTGCTACCCAACTACCGCAACAACTGGCTACGGCTGGGCTTCACCGAGGACGAGCTAGCGGGCGGTGGCAGCGACCGCTTCATCGACGCCATGGTGCTGTGGGGCGATGCCGACACGGTGCGCGCGGGCCTGCGCAAGCACATCGCCGCCGGCGCCACCCACGTCTGCCTCCAGCCGGTCCACGAAGACGGCGACCTCGCCGCCCGCGACCGCATCATCACAGAGCTGGCCGATACGTGAACCGTCGCATTGCCTTCCCCCGGAGGGGGAAGGTGCCCCGAAGGGGCGGAAGGGGGATCTTGCCACACTTGCGGCGCCGCGTTTGTTGAGGCATCCCCCTTCCGGCGCTGCGCGCCACCTTCCCCCTCCGGAGGAAGGTTTGTGGTGGCAGGGAGATCGCCAGTGCTGAAACTCGGATACAAGGCATCCGCCGAGCAGTTCGCGCCCGGCCCGCTGCTGGAGTTCGCGTGTCTCGCCGAATCGTCGGGCTTCGACTCGGTGTTCATCAGCGATCACTTCCAGCCGTGGAAGCACAATGACGGGCACGCGCCCTCGTCGATCGTCTGGCTGGGTGCCCTGGGCGCGCGCACCTCGCGTGTCATCATGGGCACCAGCGTGCTGACGCCGACCTTCCGCTATCACCCCTCGATCGTCGCCCAGGCCTTCGGCACGCTGGGCGCGATGTTTCCCGGACGCGTTGTGCTGGGCATCGGCACCGGCGAGTCGCTGAACGAGGTGCCGGCCACGGGGCAACCCTGGCCCGAGTTCAAGGAACGCTTCGCGCGGCTGCGCGAGTCGGTGGTGCTGATCCGCAAGCTGTGGACGGAGGAGCGCGTCAGCTTCGAGGGCCAGTACTACCGCACCGAGAAGGCGACCATCTACGACCGTCCCGCGACGCCGGTGCCGATCTATGTCGCGGCGGCGGGCGCGCTGGTGGCGAAGTATGCCGGCCGCAGCGCCGAGGGCTTCATCTGCACCAGCGGCAAGAAGTGGGATCTCTACACCGAGACGCTGCTGCCCAAGGTCGCCGAGGGGCTGGCCGAGACGCCGGGCAAGGCCGACACCTACGACCATATGATCGAGGTCAAGGTGTCGTTCGACACCGACCGCGAGCGCGCCCTGCAGGATACGCGGCACTGGGCGGCGCTGGCCCTTTCCGCCGAGGAGAAGATGTCGGTGGAGGATCCGGCCGAGATGGAGAAGCTCGCCAATGCCCTGCCGCTGGAGCGGGCCGCCAGCCGCTGGATCGTCTCGACCGATCCCGATGAGCATGTCGAGAAGATCGGCGCCTACGTCAAGCTGGGGTTCCGCCACCTCGTCTTCCACGCGCCCGGCCCCGACCAGCCCCGCTTCCTGCGCCTCTACGGCGAACAAGTCCTCCCCCGCCTGCGCCGCAAGTTCGGGTGAGGAATTGGGGCTATGGCTCACGGCATCGAAATAGCCTTCATGGTGAGCTTGTCGAACCATGAAGGCGTTCGCACCGCGGTCCACGAAAGGCGCTTCATGGTTCGACAGGCTCACCATGAAGCGTTCTGCCGGTCGTCATCCGCATGACCAGGACGAGTGCGGTGCAGGTCCTGGCGCTGCCGGGCATGCCGATGGTGCAGGCGGGTGATGATCTCGTCGCGCTGATCGAGGCGGCGCTGGAGCGCGCGGCGCTGCGGCTGCAGGCGCGCGACGTGCTCGTCGTGGCACAGAAGATCGTCTCCAAGGCCGAGGGGCGGGCGGTCGATCTCGCCACAGTCACGCCGTCGGCCAAAGCCATCGAGCTCGCTGCCCAGGTGCAGAAGGATCCGGGCGTGGTCGAGCTGATCCTGTCGGAGTCGGTGCGCGTGGTGCGCGCGCGGCCGGGGCTGCTGATCATGGAGCACCGGCTGGGCTTCGTGATGGCCAATGCCGGGGTCGATCACTCGAACGTGGCCGACCAACCGGAGCAGGCTCTGCTGCTGCCGCGCGATCCCGACGGCAGTGCCGAAGCCCTGCGCGCGCGGCTTTCCGCGGATGCCGGCGTGCCGCTGGGCGTGATCATCAACGACAGCTTCGGCCGCGCCTGGCGACGGGGCATCGTCGGTATTGCCATCGGCGCGGCGGGACTGCCGGCGCTGATCGACCTGCGCGGCAAGCCCGATCTGTTCGGCCGCGCGCTGCAGGTGAGCATCAGCGGTTTTGCGGACGAGATCGCGGCGGCGGCCTCGCTGGTGATGGGGCAGGGCGACGAGGGTCAGCCGGTGGCGCTGGTACGCGGGCTGGCGTGGGATGCGCCGGACATGCCGGTCGCTGGCACCATCCGGCCGCCGGCCGAGGATCTGTTCCGATGAGCCGAGGCCTTGTCGTGGCGCTCTCCGGCGGAGTCGGCGGCGCCAAGCTGGCGCTGGGGCTGAGCCGCGTGCTGCCGCCCGAAGAGCTGCTGGTGATCGCCAATACCGGCGACGATTTCGAGCATCTCGGGCTCTCCATCTCGCCCGATATCGACACGCTGACCTACGCGCTGGCCGGTCTCGACAATCCTGCCACGGGCTGGGGGCGGCGCGACGAGACCTGGTCGTTCATGGAGAGCATCGCGGCGCTGGGCGGCGAAACCTGGTTCAGGCTGGGCGATCGCGACCTTGCCATCCATGTCGAGCGCACGCGCCGGTTGCGCGCCGGCGAAACGCTGTCACAGGTCACGGCGGATTTCTGTCGCCGGCTGGGCATCGGGCCGCGCGTGCTGCCGATGAGCGATGATCGGGTGCGCACGCGGGTGCGCACGGACGAAGGCTGGATCGACTTCCAGGACTATTTCGTGCGCCGGCAGTGCCGGCCCGTGGTGCGCGCGCTGGCGTTCGACGGCGCGGCTGCTGCGCGCCCGCAGCCCGAAGCGATGGCTGCGCTGCAAACGGGTGCAGTGCGCGCCGTGGTGATCTGCCCGTCCAACCCCTTCATCAGCATCGAACCGATCCTGGCTATTCCCGGGCTGCGCGCGGCCATCGCGAACTGCGGCGCGCCGGTGGTGGCGGTATCGCCGATCATTGGCGGGCGGGCGGTGAAAGGGCCAACGGCCAAGATAATGCAGGAGCTGGGCATCGAGCCCGGTGCCGCGACCGTGGCGCGCCGCTACGGCAATTTGCTCGCAGGCTATGTGGTGGATCCCGTCGATGAAGCCGAGGTTGCCGGCCTGGATGTCGCGGTAACGGTGGCGCCGACCCTCATGTCCTCGCTGGCGGAGCGCGAGGCGCTGGCGCGTGTCGTGCTGGATGCCGCGGGCCGGCTGTCGCGGGGCGGGTGATGGCGGACGCCGACATCTGGGCCGTGGTGCCGGTCAAGGAACTGGACGGTGCCAAGCAGCGCCTGGCCGCGCTCCTGACGCCCGCTCAGCGGGCCGCGCTAGCCGGGATCATGGCGAAGGAAGTGCTGGAGACGATCGCCGCCGCGCGCGGCCTGGCCGGCATCCTGGCGGTGACGCTGGATCCTGCCATCATCGCCTTCGCGACCCGGCTGGGCGCGCGGACCGTTACGGAGGGTGCGCGCGAGGGCCACACCGGCAGCGTCATGGCGGGCGCGCGGCTGCTGCTGCGCGAGGGCCGCGGCGGCATGCTCACCATGCCCGGCGATATCCCCGCCGTAAGCACCGTCGAGATCGAGGCCGTGCTGGCGGCGCGCCGGCCGGCGCCGTCCTTCACCATCGCGCCCGCGCACGATGATCTCGGTTCCAACGCCGTGCTCTGCGCGCCGCCCGATGCGGTGCCGCTGCGCTTCGGCGACAACAGCTTCTTCCCGCATCTCGATGCTGCCCGCCGCTGCGGCATAGAGCCGGTCGTGGTGCGCCAGCCCGGCATCGGCATGGACATCGATCACCCCGCCGACCTCGCCGCCTTCCTGCGCCTGCCGCAGTCGGCCGGCACCCGCACCCGCGCCTTCCTCGAAGAGATTGGCGTCGCGCGGCTTCTGGCCGAACGGACGCAACGGTGAACGATGAGTATCATGGCGTCGTTCGCCAGGGGATCTTGTCGCTTTGCCCCAGCCTGTAGCCGTGCTTGTCCAGGCAGGCCTGTAGCCGGGTGTTGAAGATCTCCCCGCCGGGGAGCGGCACCGTGCACGGGCCGCCGCCCGGCAACGGGGCACCGTCAGGGGCGGGATAGTTCACCAGGCTCGCAGCATCGATGAAGCGCGCGCGGCCGCCGGACTGACCAACCTTGAGCAGCAGCACCTCGACGCTGTCGCGCAGGAGCTGGTCGGTGCTCACCGACATCGTGCGTTTCGCAATGGACAGCAGGTCGAGGCCGTCCTTGCCGGTGCAATCAGGCATGACCTTCATGTCGCCACTGACCACGATCGAGAGGTCAACCGGCCGGGCGCCGGGTTTGATGGTGTAGCGTTGCAGGCCCGCCTGCGGCTGGCCCTGTGGATCGCCCATGATCGCCGTCACGACCTGGTCGAGCAGGAAGACGTGCCTGCGTGCGCCGCCGTCCACGTACATATTGCCAGCGATGAATACCGGCGGGAAGGCGATCGGGGTCGCGGCCGATGCCATGATGATGTCGATGATGCGCTGGCGCCGCGCGTCGGTGGATCCACTGCCGGCCGCGATCTCCGTCAGGTTGAATGGCTCCGGCATACCGCTGTCGAGATTGACGGCCATCACCAGCAGCGAGCGCCCCCTTTTGTGTTCAGCCGCGATACGCGCCACGAGTTCAGGGCTGACGATGGACTCGACCTTCTTGCGCAGGCCCGCGGTGCCGTAGACGGAAGTGGCGGACAGCAGGCTGAGAAGCGGGCGTTTCTCCACTACCTGCTCGTCAGTCAGCCTGGCGTAGATTTCGCGCAAGCCGACAAGTCCGGGCGGACATTCCACGCCGCCCGGACAAGGCACGCGCGCTGCCTCCTCGAGGAAGGCGATGGGCGCAATCATGGCGCCGGTGCTGACGCCCGTGACGATCTCGAATGACGGGCGCGGATCGCGCTGGTTGTGTCCCCATCCGTCGATGAACCCGAGGGAGAAGGCGCCCCAACTGCCGCCGGCCGACACGGCGAGGACCCGCAGCGGTTCAGGTCCGCGCATGCGCCCGCTGTGGAGCCGCGCCAGGCCCTCGCGAAAGTCGTTGTGCGCGGCCGGGAGCTGCACCTCGACGGCCTGGCGGGGTGCCGCCGATCGCAACATCGCCGCTGGTGAGCGCAGGATGTCAGGCCAGGGATAGGGCACATAGCCGACGGTTGCGACCTGGTGGCAGACACTGCCCTGTTGCGTTGCCGGACGCGGCTCGCCGCAGGCAGACAACAGCGCCAGCGCCATCAACGCGATCACGGCTTTCATTGGTGGCTCCCCCCTTCTGGGCGGCGAGACTATCGCATCGCGCACAGTTCGATGTCACGGCGCCGTCACGCCCGGGCACCGGCGGGTGTCACGGCCTGGCTCTATGCCATCGCTGCTTGTGATCGGTCTGTTGCCGGGTGCGGTTTGACTTGGATCGGAGCAGGGCGGAAGATCGGCTCACGATCTGTCGCCGCGCCTTGGGGGAGGGGAGGATGAGACAGTCGGACCTTGGCCTGTTGGCAGGCGCAGGCATCTGGTCGCACGGGCCAGCAGGGGAGAAGCCGAGGCGGGCCCGATCCAGGACGATCGGCCGCGTCAGCGAGGTCACCCTGTTGACGCCCGTCAGGCCCGGCCGCATCGCGGGGGAGGGGCGCACCTACGAGCAGCGTCTGTGGGGTGCCCTGGAGTCGGTGCAGCGCCGCGTCGAGCGCGGCATCCCGACGCCGATCGGCCAGCTTCCCACCATCCACTTCGCGCGCTGGCTGATCCTGCGGCCGGCGCAATATCTCCACTACAGCGAGGTCGAGCCACCTGCGCGCGACACCTGCCGCTCGTGGCTGTTCTTCACGTCGAACTTTGACGGCGACATCAAGGACTACTTGCGGGAGTTCTCGGTCTTTCTCGGCGAGGACGTCGATCGCATCTGGGGCAATTGCGAGGATTGGCCGCCCGGCGGCGCGCGCAACTTCGAGGCGTTCTGGGACTACGCCAGGCGCCACCAGATTCCGACACATGCGTTCTACGCCGCTTATCCCGAGCTGACGGTCGGGCGCATCCGCCAGCTCGATCGCTTCAAACGCGCCTTCGATCGGCTGATCGCGCGCACGCGGCGCCCCGACGGTGCCACCATCGACGATGTCGCCCGCCTGCTCGACCGGTTCCTGGCGGAGAACAGCGTCTATCCCGGCGATTTCCCGAAGGAGGGCGGGACCTATGCCAGCGACCCGGAGTGAGAATCTGGCGGTGGCGTCCGACAACGCGCTGGACCACCAGCACGTTCAGTCCAACGTGCTGCGCAGCATGAACCCGGAAGTGGCGCTGCATCTGTTCTTCCGAGTCACAAACGTCTCCTTTTTCAGGGAGTTTGTGCGCCTTCTGGTCGATCCGCCGGACGGGGTCATCCCTGCAGCCAGAGCCGGTTCCGCGCCCGAGAACAAGGATCGCAACGATTGGATCGACGATTTTCTCAAGTTGAAGAAGGAAGAACGGCGGATCTGGTCCGAGGCCGACGTGCACGTACTCAAAGGTCCGCGTATCCCGCCACCCTTCAGCGTGAACCTGGCATTCACCTGGACGGGCCTGAAGGAGCTGCAGGTCAACGAGGCGACATTGGCAAGCTTCCCCGAGGTCTTTTGCGACGGCATGGCGGCACGAGCGGGGCGGCTGGGTGACTTCGGCGAGTCGGCGCCCGAGCGCTGGGATGGTTGGCTCGGCAACCGCAAGGTCCATGGACTGCTGTCGCTTGTGGTGCGGTCGCCTTCGACGGACAAGGGCCTTGACGCAGATGGCCCCGTGGTCGGTCCGCTGAGTCGCTTCAAATCCGTCCCCATGGCTGGTTTTCTGTTGAGCACAATTTTGGCGCGCGCGCTGGCAGACGTGTTCGGGTTTGCCGTGCTGCACGTGGAGGTGGGCGAGAAGATCATGCATCCCGGCACAGTGGATGGCCCGTACCGCATCGAGCATTTCGGCTTCCGCGACGGCGTCAGCCAGCCCTTCGCCGATGCCGGCCTGGGGGTGCCACTTCCGGGCGGCGGTACCGCGCGGCCCGGCGGAACATGGGATCCGATCGCACTGGGCGAGTTGTTGCTGGGACGCCCCGACGAGGACGGGATCACACAACGCGATCCGTCCAACGAAACCCTGCGCAAGGACGGCACGTACCTGGTGTTCCGCAAGCTGGAGCAGGACGTCATCGGTTTCCGCCGCTTCCTGGCACAGCACGACAAGACAGCCGGCCGCGATTCACGGCTGGCCGCGCAGATGGTGGGCCGCTGGCCCAACGGTACCTCGCTGGTGGCCTCGCCCGATCTGCCAACGGCCGAGTTGCCCAGGCATGCGCTCAATGATTTCGGCTACCAGGATGCGGACGCAAGCGGCCGGCGCTGTCCGCTGGGCGCACATGCCCGCCGTGTCAATCCGCGCGACAGCAACAACCGCGACGAGGCGCGGCGGCATCGGCTATGGCGCCGCTCCATCAGCTACGGCGGCAAGTTCCTTCCGTATGGCGCTGCCGATGATGCTGGGAGGCGCGGCTTGCTGTTCATCGCGCTCTGTTCGCGGCTGGATCAGCAGTTCGAGTTCGTGCAGGCGCGCTGGCTCAATGGCGGCGAGGCCGTCGGTCACGCTGGCACGGCGCGCTGCCCGCTCACCGGCGCCAACAGCGGCGATCTGCAGGACAGTTTTGCGGTTCCGGACCGCCCGGCACCCCACACGCACCTGCCGCGATTCGTGACCACCCGTGGCGGCGACTACTTCTTTATGCCCTCGATGCCGGCGCTGCGCGCGATGGCGGCCGGCGACACGTTCGACTCGGCCAAGGAGAAAGACAACCCGGCCATCGATGAAACGCCGCGGGTGATCGACCCCGAGGCCTTGTTCGAACTTGGCCGCAAGGAGTTGCTGCCGCCCGGCAGCGATCCGTGGATTGAGAGCGACGGTATTGTTCTGGTTGGCCGCCACAGATTCGTGAAAAAGGTGCTTGGCAACGCCCAGGCATTCTCCTCACGCGACCAGAACGACCGTATCCGGCGCATGACCGGCGGCGAGTGGTTGATGCTGGGTGCGCCGGTCAGCGAGCCTGAGTACGGGCCAAGGGTACGAATCTGGCAGGACGCGGCGCGCCAATACGGCGGGCGCCCTGCCGGTACCGTGGCCGCGCAGGCGATGCAAGCCCTGCTGGCGCGGCACGGACCGGTCGGCAAACTTGATGTCGTGCGCGACGTGTCGGTGGTGGTGCCCATGGTCGTCGCGCGCCACTGTCATGGCGTCAAGGGACCGGAGTGGACGTCGCCCACCTACGTGGCGTCGCTCTTCAACAAGCTCGATATCTCGCAGGTGCCGCCCGACTGGCTGGAGGTGCTGCCGCACATGCCGCCCCAGGACGTGCCCTATGCCACCCTGGCGGCATGGATCCAGATCGCTTTCGCGGAGGTCTTCATCAACATCGCCAACGCCCGCGAGCTCGCGGCCCTGGCGGCGCGAACCACCGCGGAGTTTTTCCGGCACCTCGATCGGCTGGTGGCAGAGGCGAAGCCGTCCAATCAGACACTGCTGGGCTGCCTGGCAGGACTCAATCCGGGCAAGTATACGCTGAAGGAAGACCGCTTTCGCGTCGTGGTGCGCCTGCTGCTGGCCGAGATCGTGACCGCTATGGGCGGCACGCTCGTCGAGGCGCTGCCCAACGTCCTCAACTACCTGCTCGATCATCCCGACATCCTGGAGAAGGTGCGAGATGCCGCCGGCAATGACGCCGCGCTGGATGCGGCCATCCTGGAGGTCCTGCGCTTCGATCCCGTGGCGCCCATCCTCTTCAGGCGCTGCGCGGCAGACACTTACCTGAAGACGGGGTCCCGGCCGGTACGCAAGGGCAGTATGGTGGCCGTGTTGCTGAAGACGGCGATGTTCGATCACCGGGTGTTCACCGATCCCGATCGCGTCGACTTCGGGCGCAATGAGGGCGACTACCTGCACTTCGGGTATGGCCCGCACGCCTGCCGGGGTGTGGATGTCGCCACGCCGGTTCTGCGGGAGATGGTCAGGGCCATCATCGGGCTGAAGGGCCTGCGCCGCGCTGCCGGCCCGCTGGGCAACGCCTTGGACGCCCTGGGCCGGTACCAGTCCCTCGTCGTACGCTTCGATCCCTAGGGGGAGGCGGATATGGCAAAGTCATGCACGACCTACGCCGAGTTCTGGCCCTTTTATCTGCGCGAGCATACGAAGCCTGCGACCCGTGGCCTGCACTATGTCGGCACCCTCCTGTCGATCGTCGTGCTGGTGTGGGCGGTCGCGACCCAGAGCTGGTGGTGGCTGCTTGCCGTCCCCCTGTCGGGATATGCCGCCGCATGGGCTGCGCACTTCTTCATTGAAAAGAACCGCCCGGCGACCTTCACCTACCCGCTGTGGTCGCTGGCCAGCGACTACCGCATGTGCTTCATGTTCCTCACCGGCCAGCTCGGACGGGAACTGACCCGCCACCAGATCCGCGGCTGACGCATAGGGCCGGGCATTCGCATCCGAACAGAATAACCTTCCCCCGGCGGGGGAAGGTGCCCGAAGGGCGGAAGGGGGATGGTGCAACGCCTACGGTGTCTCGCTATTGATGCCGCCCTGTTGAGGCATCCCCCTTCCGGCGCTGCGCGCCACCTTCCCCCTCCGGGGGAAGGACATTCGCATTCCTGATTACCCGCCTGGCTCCGCTGACACACGCGGAGCGAGAGCACCGCATACACGGTATTCCCTTCTCCCCGCGAAGCAGGCCGTGTGAGAACTCGGCCGTGGGCGAAGTGAAGGCGCGGGTCGGCATGGCGCGAACGTCCTGGCTCTCAGGCGGGCGCCGGCCGCAGGGCTTGCAGCA
>QOCQ01000027.1 GCA_003574685.1 Rhodospirillaceae bacterium SYSU D60007 | reverse complement strand
CACGGCATGGTCCCACCTCCATGCCAAAACTGTTACCGATCTATCCGGTCTGTTCCGTCACCGATCTATCCGGTTTGTACAGGGGCCCATCGCGGCAGCGATGGGAGGTGAGGGGCTTGGCGGCCTTGCGGCAGGCACGGCGGTGCGACTGCCGCACTGTGCGTTCCGTTCGTCATCCCGAGCGTCAGCGAGGGATCTCCCGGTTGCGAGAGGAGGCTCGTCATGCGCGGGAGATCCCTCGCTGATGTTCGGGATGACGTCCTTGTTGCCAGGCCGCGAAGCCCCTCATCCGCCCTTCGGGCAGCTTCTCCCCGCCTTCGCGGGGAGAAGGGGAATGCAATGCAAGCAGTCGACATGAGTGCACGGCGTACGGGTAGCTGGTCGATGGTGCCGGCTGGCGCGTCTGCCTCGCGCGAACGCATCGTGGTGATTGGCGCCGGCATGGCGGGCCTCGTGGCCGGGCGGCTTCTGCATGACAGCGGCTGCGCGGTGACGTTGCTGGAGTCGCGGGCACGCATCGGCGGGCGCGTGTGCCCTGACATGTCGCTGGGCGTGCCGATTGATCTCGGTGGATCGTGGATCCATGGCGCTGACGACAATCCGCTGACCGACTGGTGCGCGGCGCTGGGTGTGGAGGTTGTGCAGACGGCTGGCGAGCGGCGGCTGATGGAGAACGGCGTGGCGCGCGATCTCGCTATCGTCCAGCGGCGCGCCTGGCGGGGACGGCTTGCCTTTGCGATGGCCGTGCGTCTGGGCCTGTGGCGCAGCCGGTGGCGCGCTGCGCGCGGCCGCCATCGCACGGTGTCCCTGGCGGATGTTGCCGAGCCGATCCTGCGCGCGTCGTGGCTGCCCGCCCTTGATCGCTCCGTCGTCGCCCAGCTCGTGTCGACTGGCGAGGGTGTGCAGGGCGCGCCAGCCGACCGGCTCGCCATCGAGGAATGGTTTCCCAACGATGCCTTCGGCGTGAATGCGATGCCGCGCGACGGCTTCGCCACGTTGCTTCAGGATGCGGCGCAGGGACTGGATGTAAGACTCGAAACGCCGGTACAGCGCTTGCGGTGGCACGAAGGGGGTGTGGTGACGGAAACGGCAGCCGGCAGCGTCGCCGCGGATCGCGCGGTGGTCACCCTGCCCGTGGGGCTGCTGCGCGATGGTGCGCTCGCGTTCGATCCGCCGCTGCCATCGGAGCAGCGCGCAGCAATTGCGCGGATCGGCTACGGCGCCGGCGTGCTGGGCAAGATCTACCTGCGCTTCGATCAGCCGTTCTGGCCCCGTGACATCCATCGCTTCCTGGGCTTGCCGGCTGCGCCTGACCAGCGCGGCGTGTTCAATACATGGCTCTCCCTGGAGCGCGAAACCGGTGCGCCGGTTCTGCTGAGCTTCGCCAACGGCCGGGCTGCCCTCCGCTTCGAGACGGAATGCTCCGACGCCCAGGTTCTTGACGAGGCCATGGCCGCCTTGCGCCGGCTGTTCGGCAGCGTGCCGGAACCCGTTGCGTTCCGCTTCACGCGCTGGCTTGCCGATCCATGGTCCGCCGGCAGCTATTCTTACCCAGCGCTCGGCAGCTTGCCGGACGACCGCCTGGTCTACGCCCGGCCGCTGGGTGATCGCGTCTTCTTCGCCGGCGAGGCGACCGAGTCCGGTGACTACGGTACGGTTCAGGCCGCGCTGCGCTCCGGCGAGCGCGCTGCGGAAACGGTCTTCCGTTGTGTTACGGGCCTGGCGCCTGCGCGCGAGGCGAGACCCTGGCGATTCCGCACCGTGCGTACGGCATAACGTAACGAAACGTCCGGTTGACGAGGCGCGTGGCCGTGCGCATATAATACTTCAACAATTGTTCAACTGTTATGGATATGCGCAGGCCTGCCGCAAGAACCCGCCGGCTGGAGCTGGCCGAAAGCCACGCAACGCAGCTCGCCGACCTGTTCCGCCTGCTGGGTGACACCAGCCGGCTGCGGATCGTTGCGGCCTGCCTTGATGCGCCGACGCCCGTGTCGGCCATCGCCGAACGGCTGGAGCTGTCGCTGTCGCTGGTGAGCCACCATCTGCGCCTGCTGAAGGCAGCGCGCGTGGTGCGGGCGGAGCGGCAGGGGAAGAATGTGTTTTATGCCGCCGACGACGCGCATATCCGCCGTGTCATCGCGGACATGTTGGAGCATGTCGCCGAGGCCCGGGACGAGGAGTAGGCGAGGAGCAAGTCATGGGCGCTTCCTGCTGCGGACCCTCACACGACCACGGGCACGACCATCACCAGCATGGCGCGGCGGCAAGCGATCACGTCTACCGGCGGATTCTCTGGGCGGCGCTGGCGGTCAACGCGCTGATGTTCGCTGTCGAGGTAATCGCGGGCCTGAACGCCGGATCGACGGCGCTGCTCGCAGATTCGCTCGACTTCCTGGGTGATGCCGCCAACTACGCCATCAGCCTCGCCGTGCTCGGACTGGCGCTTGCGTGGCGGGCGCGCGCTGCTCTGCTGAAGGCCGCGAGCATGGCGCTGTTCGGTCTGTGGGTTGCCGGCACGGCAATTTACCATGCGCTCGCGGGCATCGTGCCCGATGCCAAGGTGATGGGCGCCGTGGGCGTGCTGGCGCTGGCGGCCAATCTTGGCGTGGCCCTGCTGCTGTTCCGTCATCGCGACGGCGATTCCAACCGCCGCTCGGTGTGGATCTGCACGCGTAACGACGCCATCGGCAATCTGGCGGTGCTGGCCGCGGCGCTGGGCGTCTTCGGCACCGGCACCCTGTGGCCCGACTTCATCGTCGCCGCCATCATGTCGGCGCTGGCCCTGTGGGGCTCGGTGCAGGTCATGCGCCACGCGGCAGCAGAACTGCGCGCCAAAGACCAGTCACCCGTCGCTGCGGAATAGAATCGCCTTGACGCGCTCTTGCACCGCACTCCACTCTCGATTCGACACGCGTTGATCTGCGGGCCCCAAAATCCCGGGTATCGAACTGATGTTCGGCTACATCGTGCGTCGCCTCGCGTTCGGAGCGCTTACCGCGGTGGGCGTGTCGATCGTCGTTTTCGTCATCATGCGCATCCTGCCTGGCGATCCGCTGGTCGCGATCTTCGGGCCGGAAGGCCTCACCAAGCTCACCGAGGAGCAGCGCGCCAGCTACATGGCTGAGCTGGGCCTCAGCGATCCGCTGTATGTGCAGTATTTCCGCTGGGCCGGCGATATCGTGAGCGGCGAGTTCGGGCGTTCCTTCTTCCGTTCCGAGAGCGTCGCCGAGATGATCCTGCGGCGCGGACCGCTCACCGCCGAGATCGGGCTGCTGTCCGTCGTGTTGTCCTGGATCGTCGGCATTCCCGTGGCGATCATCAGCGCCCTTCGTCCCAACACGCTGGGCGATGCTGTCTCCCGCTTCATGAGCATCTTTTTCCTGGCCGTTCCGGGCTTCTGGCTTGGCATGCTCATCGTGCTGGGCCTGCTGTTTGGTTTCGGGTACCGCGCACCGCTCGCCGGTGCGAGCCTGCTGGAGGATCCGCTGCACAATCTGCAGATCGTCGTCGGTCCGGCCCTCGTGCTCGGTCTTGGGCAGGCGGCCTATATCGCGCGCATGGCGCGATCCAGCCTGCTCGAAGTGATCCGCGAGGACTATGTGCGCACCGCCCGCGCCAAGGGTTTCGGCCGGCACCGCGTGATCATGCGGCACGCTCTGCCCAACGCGCTGCTGCCGGTCATTACGCTCTCAGGCATCCTGCTGGGCTTTGTGCTGGCAGGCTCGATTCCGGTGGAGCGCGCTTTCGGCACGCCAGGTCTGGGCTATGCCATGTTCACTGCCGTCAACGAGCGGGACGTCTTCGTGATGCAGAACCTGGTGTTCCTGTATGCTGTCGTGTTCGTGCTGCTGAACATCCTGATCGACATAACGATCGCCTGGATCGACCCGAGGATCCGCTACCAGTGACGGCCAGCGACCCCGACACAGCCTATGTTGTGCTGCATGACACGCCCGCGGCTCTGCTGCCGTGGTGGCGGCGGATCGGACCGGCGCTGCGGCGCTTCGCGCGGCGTTCCCCCTTGTCGGCATTCTGGGCCTGTGTGGCGACAGCGATCATCGTCATGGCCGTCGCGGCGCCGGCGATTGCGCCCTACGAGCCGCTGCGATCGGATTTCCGCCGCATGACCAAGCCGCCGGACGAGAAGAACCTTTTCGGCACCGACCAGATCGGTCGCGATACGCTGAGCCGGGTGATCCATGGCAGCCGCACGTCGCTGGTCGTGGCCTTTGCCGCAGTGCTGCTGGGTACCACCGTTGGCGCGATCTGGGGACTGGCCTGCGGCTATTTCGGCGGCCGCTTCGACATCATCAGCCAGCGCCTGATCGAGTTCATGCAGTCATTCCCCGATCTCATCCTCGCAATGGCCATCGCCATGGCGCTGGGTGCGGGCACGGGCACCGTCATCGTCGCGATCGCGATCACCCGCATACCGTTCGGCGGCCGTGTCATCCGCTCGGTCGTGCTGTCGCTGAAGGAAATGCAGTATGTCGAGGCGGCGCGCGGACTGGGCGCCTCGCATCGCCGGCTGATGTTTCGCCACATCCTGCCGCAGTGCGTGGCACCCTACCTGATTCTCGCGACAGCGCATCTGGGCGTGGCCATCATCATCGAGGCGTCCCTCGGCTTTCTTGGCGTTGGTGTGCCGCCGCCAACCCCGACCTGGGGCAACATGCTTTCCGACGCGCTGAATGCCGGGCTGGTGCCGCCATGGTGGCTGGTGCTCTTCCCAGGTGCCGCGATCACCCTGACGGTGCTGGCCTTCAACCTGCTGGGCGACGGCGTGCGCGACATGCTCGACCCCCGCCTGCGCGGCGCGATGTAGCCCGGCGACGTTTCCTGTCCAAGGTAGTGGGCATTCGCAACGAGCCCTGGAACTTCCTTCCCCCGGAGGGGGAAGGTGCCCGAAGGGCGGAAGGGGGATGGTGCAACACGTTCGGTGTCTCGCCTTTGGCACCGTGCGTGTTGAGGCATCCCCCTTCCGGCGCTGGCGCGCCACCTTCCCCCTCCGGGGGAAAGCAGGTCAGAAGGGGATGCGTGAACCTTCCCTCTCGGCAGGGCATTCGTGACTGCGCTGAGATGGGATGGACGTCACGCAGTCGCTGCTTTCGCCAGCGGCAGCACCGGGCCGGCGTCGTGCAGATGGCAGGCGGCCCAGTGTTTGGGAAGGACCTCGCGCAGTTGCGGCGATTCCTGCCGGCAGCGCGGCATGGCATAGGGGCAGCGCGAGTGGAAGTGACAGCCGGATGGCGGGTTGATCGGGCTGGGCACGTCGCCCTTGAGGATGACGCGCTTGCGGTTGCGGGCCCCTGATTTGGGGATCGGCACCGCAGACAGCAGCGCCTCGGTGTAGGGGTGCAGCGGCGCCTCGAACAGGCTGGCCTTGTCCGTGGTCTCGACGATGCGGCCGAGATACATCACCGCCACGCGGTGGCTGATGTGCTCGACGACGGCGAGATCATGCGCCACGAACAGATAGGAGAGCCGGTACTCGTCCTGCAGATCCATCAGCAGGTTGATGATCTGCGCCTGGATCGAGACATCCAGCGCCGAAACCGGCTCGTCGCCGACGATCAACTCAGGGCTGAGCGCCAGCGCGCGCGCAATGCCGATGCGTTGCCGCTGGCCGCCGGAGAACTCGTGCGGATATGAGTTCATCAGCTCGGGCCGCAGGCCGACGCGCCGGAACAGGGCTGCGACGCGATCCCGGCGTTCCTGCGGGCTGGCGACGTTGTGGATGATGAACGGCTCGCCCACGATCTCGCCGGCAGACATGCGCGGATTGAGCGAGGCATAGGGATCCTGGTAGATCATCTGCATCTGCTGCCGGTAAGGCATCATCTGCGTCGCATTCAGTCCGGTGATATCCTGGCCGCGCACCAGGATCGTGCCATCCGTCGGCTCCAGCAGCTTGAGCAGCGTGCGGCCCACCGTCGATTTGCCACAGCCGCTTTCACCCACCAGCCCCAGCGTTTCTCCCGGTGCGATATGGAAGGAGACGCCATCCACGGCGTAGACCTGGCCCGACACGCGCGAGAAGATGCCCTTGCGGATGGGGAAATGCTTCTTGAGGTTCCTGACCTCCAGCAGGAGCGCTCCTCCGCCCCCAGTATCCGGTTGCACTGTCGTCACGCTCATTTGCCGCCGCCCTGCACCGCGTCGGCATGCCAGCAAGCGACGAGGTGGCCAGTCCGATGCTGCACCAGCGGCGGGCTGGCGGCGTGACACTCCGTAGTGGCATAGCTGCAGCGCGGTGCGAAGGCGCAGCCCGGCATCGGAACGGCGAGCGACGGGACCATGCCCTTGATCTCATTCAGGCGCGTGCGCCGGGTGTTGGCTTGTGTGGCCAGGCCGAGGCTGGGGATGGAGCCCAGCAAGCCCTTGGTGTAGGGGTGGGCTGGCCGGTCGAACAGCTCGTCGACATCGGCTTCCTCGACCTTGCGGCCGGCGTACATGACGACAACACGGTCGGCGTTCTCGGCGACAACGCCCATGTCGTGCGTGATCAGGATGATCGCCGTACCGAGGCTGGCCTGCAGCTCGCGCATGTGGTCGAGGATTTGTGCCTGGATGGTGACGTCCAGCGCCGTCGTCGGCTCGTCGGCGATCAGGACCTTGGGATTGCAGGACAAGGCCATGGCGATCATCACGCGCTGGCGCATGCCGCCGGAGAGCTGGTGCGGGTAGGCGTGCGCGCGGCGTTCCGGCTCGGGGATATGTACCCGGCGCAGCATCTCCACGGCGTGCTCCATCGCTTCGCGCCGCGAGAGGCCCCGGTGCAGGGCAATGGCCTCGCTCACCTGCTGTCCCACCGTGAACAGCGGGTTCAGTGAGGTCATCGGCTCCTGGAAGATCATGGAGATATCGTTACCGCGCACGTCCTCCATGTCGGTCTCGCTGAGCGCCAGCAGGTTCCTGCCACCCAGACGGATCGTGCCGTTGACGATGCGGCCTGGCGGGTCAGGTACCAGGCGCAGGATGGAGAGTGCCGTGACGCTCTTGCCGCAGCCTGATTCGCCAACAACCCCCAGTGTTTCGCCACTGCGCACGACGTAGGACACGCCGTCGACTGCCCGCACGACGCCTTCGGCGGTGAAGAAATGAGTGCAGAGGTTCTCGATCTCAAGGAGCGCTTGTTGCGGCGTTTCCCCGGGCCGAGTGGCCCCCGGCTCAGGTTGACCCGGTTGCTCCATGGCGTGACGTGACTCGCCAGGTTTTCACATGTATCGTCAACACTTACCCCAACGGGCGCTTTATTTGATTGGTACGCTCACGCGTCGGTCATGTCGAGCGAAGCGAGACGCCTTGCGCCGCCTCGATCGCTCGCCAGGCCAGGAACGACAGGTTCATCGTGGCTCCCCAGCCAAACCTGCTCCATGAGGGAGGCTAGCAGAGCGAAACGTTTCAGTTCCACAAAAATTGCCAAAGGGAGGAAATGGCTCATGCGTGGTTCGCGATTCACGGGATTCCCCTGGAACCGTCGCCAGTTTCTCAAGGGCAGCGCCGCGGCGATGGCGGCGGTCTATGGCCTTTCTCCACGTTACGGCCGCGCGGCCGTTCCGACCGAGTTCGACGGCTCGAAGTTCCAGCTCAAAGCGCCGGAAGCCAATCCGAAATCAGGCGGCGTGCTGCGCTACGGCATCACCATGCGCCCCCCGCACTTCGACGTGCACCAGTCGGGGACCATCAACAATCTGGGTTCCCAGGGCTGCATGTTCGACAACCTGATCCGCCGCGATCCGCGCGACAGCGGCAAGACGATCATCCCCGACCTGGCGCATAGCTGGGAGATCAGCAAGGACGGCAAGACCTATACCTTCTTCCTGCGCAAGGGCGTGCAGTTCCACGACGGCGCCGATTTCACCTCGGCCGACGTCAAGGCGACGTTCGACCGTATCGTGAAGCCGCCGCAGGGGATTAACATTCCGCGCAGTACACTGTTTGCTGCAGTCAGCGAGATCACGGCGCCGGATGCGCATACGGTGCAATTCAAGCTGGCCGAGCCACGTCCTGCAGACTTCATCATGGGCGCCATCGCCAGCGGCTGGAACGTGATCTTCCGCAAGAAGACGCTGGAGGACAACAACTACAACCTGCGCCGCGTCGTCGACATTCCGGGCACCGGGCCGTTCCGCAGCGTCCGGCGGGTTGAGGCCGAGATCTGGGTGATGGAGAAGAACAAGAATTACTGGAACAAGGGCCTGCCCTATCTCGACGGGATCGAGTTCTACCACGCGCTGCCATTCTCGCCCGAGCTGGGTTCGGCGCTGCTGGCGGGCCGCACGGACTATGCCCGGCTGCTTGATCCCGGTTCGCTGCGCAAGGTCAAGGAAACCAAGGGCATGGCGGGCACGGATTTCTACCAGAGCGTCATCCAGGCGACCTGGATGAACAACAAGAAGAAGCCGTTCGATGATCCGAGGGTTCGCCGTGCCCTTCATCTGGCGCTCGACAAGCCCGTGCTGGTCGATGTCGTCAAGGACATCGCGCCGATGATGGTCGGCGGCTTCATCTACCCGTTCTCCGACTTCGCGACGCCCTTGCCCGAGCTGAAGAAGCGGCTCGGCTACCAGCCCGATCCCACGGCCTCGATCAAGGAGGCGAAGGCTCTGCTGGCGGCTGCAGGCCACGCCAAGGGCATTAGCGGGCTCGACTTCCTGGTACGTGACGTGGCGAGCTTCAAGCTGTGGTCACAGGCGATTCAGGCCATGCTGCAGCAGTCGCTCAATGTGCAGTGCAATCTGCGGACGGTGGTCGAGTCGGTCTGGTTCGATGATATCCGGACAGGCAAGTACGATCTCGGCATCGGCGCCATCGTCTCGACGCTGCTGGATCCTTCGGACTACTTCAATGCCTGGTACCGCAAGGACGGGCCGCAGAACTACTCATCATGGGACAATTCCAAGTTCAACGCACTGCTGCCGCAGATCGACCGCGAGGTGGACCCGGCCAAGCGCCTGGCGCTGATTCGTCAGGCGGAGATGATCATGGAGGAGGATCCGCCGTTGCTGCCCGTCTCCTGGGAGAAGATCAACGACGGCTGGTACGACTACGTGAAGGGACATCGGCCCGACGAGTATTTCGGCATCTACGACGTCGTGCGCATGGATACCTTCTGGCTCGACAAGTAGATGCGCTGCGGCATCGTCAGGCGCCCCAGCGCCTGACGATCCCGGCATCGATATCGAAGAGGTCCAGCACGCGGCCCACCGTGTGGTCGATGATGTCCTCGATGGTTCGGGGTCGGCTGTAGAACGCGGGCAATGGCGGGGCGACGATGGCGCCCAGTCCGGCGACCGTGGCCAGGTTGCGCAAATGCACCTCATGCAGCGGTGTCTCCCGCGGCAGCAGCACCAGCTTGCGCCGCTCCTTGAGCACCACATCGGCGGCGCGGGTCAGCAGTGACGAGGAAATGCCGGTCGCGATCTCGCCGAGGCTGCGCATCGAGCAGGGTGCAACCACCATGCCCATGGTTCGGAACGAGCCGCTTGAGATGGGGGCGGCGAGGTCGCCGGGCTGGTGAACGTGGTCAGCCAAGGCCTTGACGTCCTTCACCTTCCGGTCGGTTTCATGGGCAAGCGTCACCTCAGCCGTCCGGGTCATCACGAGATGTGTTTCAACGGGGAGCGGCTGTAGAACCTCCAGCAGACGCACGCCGTAAATGACGCCGGAGGCGCCCGAAATGCCGATCACAAGTCGCGCAGGATAGGTCATAGCCACTGTACTTTCTGCGGCACTGTAGCCGCATTCCGGCCACCTTGTCCCCAATTCGGCCATTCCCCATATCGACCACAGACGGGCAGGTGTATAGTCCGCACGTCAGGGGTCAGCACCGGAGGAAAGCCAATGAGCCTCATGGATCGGATCGAGACCCTCAGGTCGCGGCATGCGGCGCTGGAACAGGCCATTCACGAAGAAGCCACTCGACCCCATCCCAGTGATGAAGTGCTCCAGGAGCTGAAGAAGAAAAAGCTGAGACTCAAGGACGAGATCGCGGAACTGACGCGACATTGACCGAATTCTGATCTACTGCTTGCGCAATCGCACCGAGAAGGGTGTGGGGCGGTCACGCGTCAGGCCCTGATCGGGCAAGTGCAGGTTCGTTTCACCGCTGCATTCGGCAACACTGTCGGCACCTGCGCGACAGACGAGTCGGTCCTGCGTCCAGCGGGTGCCGTTGGAACAGGTCGTATCGGCATCAATGATTCGCAACGTGTCACCCTGGTAGCGCGCCGTCGCCGGCGCCTCGCAGGTAACCCCGTTTTGCCAGCGAAATTTCAGCCGGCCATTGCCGCGCTCATCGAAGCAGTACGTGTGATGGCCCACCGGATGGCGCGGCGTGTAACGGAACTGATCGCCGCGCCAGCATCCCTTCAGGAAGGTGTAGTCGTTAGTCGGCTTGTCCGGCAGGCGCAGCACGTCCCCCGGCTTTGCCGCGACCTGGTCGGGTGACTTCTCGGGCGGCGGCGGGTGGCAAAGGCGGTATCGGCGGTCCAGTTCCTCGCGCAGCGAAGCAAGCGTCGCACGCAACTGATTGTCCTCGCGACGCGCGGCATCCAGGTCGCCTTGCAGCCCCACAACGGGATCGGGTGCCGGTGGCGGCGGCGGTGGTGCCGGCGCCGGCGGCAGCCGAGTGACATGCAGCTCCGCTGGCACGGGCAGGTAGTGGCGCAAGAGCCATGAACCCAGCATCAGGATGGCGATGGCCAGCAAGCCCGCGGCGAGCCAGATCAGCCACGGAAAAGGAGTAACCAACACGAGCGCACCGCTGATCGGTGGTACCGGCGTGCCGGGCGCTACGTAGGGCGAGGCGGGCGGAATGAAGGCCGGCGGCAGCACGGCGCCTGCTGCATCCGCATCGTAGCCCCAGCAGACGATGACGGGCTGGTCGCCAACGAGGAAGAGCTGGTCATCCGACGGGCTTCTGGCCGCGAGCCGCAGCGAACGACCGGCCAGACGGGCGTCCTCGGCTTCAGCGGACTCTAGCTCCTGGCCGAGGCGCTCGATGTCAGCGAGCAGGGCGTCGATGCCCAGCCGCACGCCTTCCCGCTCGACCTCCGGCAGGGCCGTCAACGCCCGCACGGGCCCGGTGCAGGCGCTGTACCAGTCGATGCGGCCGCCGGAGTCATGTGGCTGGGGCTCGGCGAGCAGGTGATAGTGCCTGTCGCCAAGCCGCCGGCGCACGACGGCGCGGATCTGTGCCTGCGCGTGGTGCAGCGGCTCGCCGCGCACGCCTAGCGGGCGCATCCCCGTCAGGGTTGTGCGGATCAGTGTGGCTCCAGACACGGCGGCTCAGGCCCCCTCACGGCGAAACTCGTGCTCGGCACCGAGATTGTCGCGGCACAGCGCGACGGAATCGCTGATGCGGCGGCAGGTCAGATAATTCGGCCGGTCGGTCCAGTAGAACTGCGCCGGATTGCAGGTCACCCGTGGCTGCGTGGTGTGCAGCGTACCGTCGCCGCGGAAACTCGCCGTGATGGGCGCACTGCAGCGGATCGTCGGCTGGCCGGGAAAGTCGCTCGACTTCTCGCGCGTGCCCCGGCCGTTGTCGCCGAAGCAGATGCGGCCGGCGCGATCGAGGCCCTGCACGACCTGTCCGTTCGGCAGCCGCAGATTGGTACTGGCATCCCGCCCGAGCCGCCAGCAGCCTTTGAGCAATCCGAGATCGCCCTTCATCCAGCGGTCTTCCGGCAGCGCGGGCGGCGGCTTGCGCTGCACGACGGGCGGGGGCTTCGGCGGCTCCGCTGGTTTCGGTGGCGGCTCAGGCGGACGGCAGAGGGCGTAACGCCTGCCGAGCTCCTCCCGCAGCGATGCCAATGTTGCCCGCAGTTTGCCTTCCTCCGTGGTGGCGGCTTCGAGCTCGGCACGGAGCGGGATCATGGGATCGGGTGGCGGTGGCGGCGGCGGGGGTGGTGGATCCGGCGCCAACCGCGTGACGCGCATTTCGGCCGGCACCGGCATGCATTGCCGAAGTAACCACGAGGCGGCCAGCAGCAGAACGATCGCCAGTAGTCCGGCAAGCAGCCAGAAGAGCCATGGGAATGGCTCGTCTGCAAGCACGGCCATCGCCGGCGCCGCCATGGTGGGTGTTGGCACGACTGGTGCAGAAGCCGGTGCCTGTGTTGGCACGAACGCATTGGGCAGCACGGCGCCCGCGGCCTCCGTGTCATAGCCCCAACAGACCACCACCAGCTCGTTGCCGACGAGGAACAGGTACTCGTCGGAAGGGCGGCGGGCAGCGAGCCGCAACGACTGTCCGGCCAGCCGGCCATCTTCGCTCGCGCCCGACTCAAGTTCCTGGCCCAGCCGGTCGATGTCGGCCAGCAGCGTATCGATGCCGGCACGCACTGCCTCGCGCGCCGACTCGGGCAGCGAGGCCAACGGCCGCACGGGGCCTTCCAGCTCGCTGTACCAGTCAATGCGGCCGCCCAGCTCGTGCGGCTGCGGTTCGGCCAGGAGGTGATAGTGCCGGAAACCAAGTCGCCGGCGGATCAGGCCGCGAATCTGCGCCTGGGCATGGTGCAGGGGCTCGCCGCGCACGCCCAGCGGCCGCACGCCCACCATCGTGGTCCTGACCAGCGTCGCTCCCGGCATGCTCCCCCACGGCCATCAGGCTGCAGGGCCAGCATGCGTGCGCGCTGCACGATGTTCAACAACCGGCGTGCGCCCTTCACACCGGGCAGTCGAGCCGGTAGCTCCATTCGGTGCCATGGTGCGGGCCGACCACTTCGACCACTACCGAGTAGTCGCCGTCGACTGGCTGGAAATCGAACCTGAGGCCGCCGAAAAAGCTGGTGGGGCGGTTCGTCGTCGCGACCAGGCGTCCACGGTAATAGACGTTCATCTGGTCGGGAATCATCTTCATGTTGTAGCGGATGGTCACCGGGCCGGGCTTGTTGCCGAGGTAGTGCCTGTTGCGAGTGACGCCGGCGCCGCCGCTGGCTGTCTCCACGTTGCACGGCATCATGCCTGGCGGCGGCGCGGTCACCGGCGGCGCCGGCGGCGGCGGCGGCGGCTTGGGCTTTTCAGCAACCTGCGGCTTGGGAGGCGGCTTTGGCGCCGGCGGCGGCTTGCGCTCGACCTCGGGGGGCTTGGGCGGCTCCGGCGGTTTCGGGGGCGGTTCGGGTGGCTTGCAGAGCGCCTGCCGCTGGCGGAACTCCTCGCGCAGCGCCACCAGCGAGGCCTTCAGCTTGTCTTCACGCTCCCGCTCCGACTCGATCGCCGCCTTCAGTTCCAGCGTCGGATCCGGTGGTGCGGGTGGCGGTGGCGGCGGTGGTTCCGGCGGCAGTTGCGTGACCTGCAGTTCCGGCGGAACCGGCAGGAACAGGCGCAGCAGCCAGGCCGTCCCCAGGATCAGCGCGATACCCAGCAGCCCTGCGAGCAAGACCGCCAGCCAGGGAAACGGGCGACGCACCGTGGCAATGGCCGCGGCCGGCAGCACAGTCGCCGCGGACGGCACCGATGCTGTCGGTGTCGCCGTCGCGGCCGCGCCGGCAAGAAACGCGGGCGGCAGGATGGCGCCGACGGAAGCCTGGTCGTAGCCCCAGCAGATCAGAACCGGCTGACCGCCGACCCGGAACAGATACTCGTCGCTCTCGGGACGGCGCGTCGCCAGCCGCAGCGCGCGACCCGCCAGGCGGGCATCCTCGCCTGGCGCGCTTTCGAGCGCTGCGCCCACCCGGTCGATATCGGCCAGCATGCCGTCGATTTCCGTCCGCAGTGCCGCGCGTTCCTCGTCCGGCAGGTCGGTCGCGGCCTGCACCGGCTCGCCATCGGCATACCAGTCGATTTGCCCGGTTGCCGGCCAGGCTTGCGGCTCCGCCAGCAGACGGTGGTGGCGATCGCCCAGGCGGCGGCGCACCACGTCACGGATTTGCGCATGCGTGTTGTGCAGGGGTTCGCCGCGCACACCCAGAGGCCGCGCACCGAATCGCGTGGTGCGGACGAGCGTGGCGCTGGCGGGCATGCCTCCTCCGATAATCGCGCTTCACGATGCGCCGGCGACGCGGCGGCACCATGGCGCGATCATGTCGCAAACGGGTCGGAACCGGCCCATATTCCTCAGTTCCCGGTGCGGTGCAGGTTCACGGTCCAGCGCTCGGTGCGGTTTTCGCCCCGGCAATAGGCGACCCCGTCGGTGCCGGCGGTGCAGTCGAGACGGTCCTGGGCCCACGTTCCGCGCGGCGAGCAGGTCGAATCGGCATCGATCACCCGCAGTGTGCTGCCGGAAAAGCGCGCAGTGGCTGGCGCCCGGCACGTCGTGCCGTTCTGGAAGCGGAATTCCATGGTTCCCCGCCCGTTGCCGTCGAAGCAGTAGGTGGCATAGCCCGGCGGGATGCGTGGCCCGTGCTTGAAGACGTCCGTGCGCCAGCAACCCTTGAGGAAGGAATAGTCGTTGGTAGGCGCTGTCGGCATGCGCATGCGGTCGTCGGGTGGCCGCGGTGGCGGCTCCGGCTTGCGTTCCGCGGCCTTTGGTTTGGGTTCGGGTTTGGGGGGCGGGTCCGGTTTGCGTTCGGCCGCGGGCGGCTTGGCTGGTGCCGGCGGCGGCTCGGGCGCCTTGCATTGCGCATGGCGCTTGCCGAACTCCTCGCGCAGCGCGGCCAGCGTCGCCTTCAGCTTGCCCTCTTCGCCGCGTGCAGCGTCAAGATCGCCGCGCAGGCCGATCGTGGGATCAGGCGGCGCGGGCGGTGCCGGCGGCGGCGGTTCGGGAGGCAGTTGGGTCACGCGCATGTCGGGCGGTACGGGCATGCACTGGCGCAACAGCCATGAGGCGAGCAGCAGAGTGGCGATAGCGAGCAGGCCCGCGAGCAGCCAGAACAGCCAGGGGAAGCGCTCGCGTACCAGCACCGCGGCGCCGGCACTGGTCACGGGCGTAACCGGCGAGGGCGCGACCGGCGGGGTGCTGGCGGCAGCGCCGGGCAGGAAGGCGGGCGGCAGCACGGCGCCGGCAGCCTGGGTGTCGTAGCCCCAGCAGACGATCACCGGCTGGTCGCCGACGAGGAAGAGATATTCGTCGGAGGGCCGCCGTGCGGTCAGCCGCAGCGATCGGCCGGCGAGACGGCCGTCCTCCGTGGGGCCGGCCTCCAGCTCCTGACCCAGCCGGTCGATATCGGCCAGCAGGGCGTCGATCTCGGTCCGAACGGCATCGCGCTCGGCTTCGGGCAGGTCGGACAGCGGGCGCACCGGGCCTTGCAGTTCGCTGTACCAGTCGATCCGTCCGCCGAGCTGGTGCGGCTGCGGTTCGGCCAGCAGGTGAAAATGACGATCGTCGAGCCGGCGGCGCACAACAGCGCGGATCTGCGCTTGCGCATGATGCAGCGGCTCGCCGCGCACCCCCAGCGGACGCACCCCGGTCAGCGTCGTGCGGATCAACGTCGTGCCGGCCACCGGCGCACTTCCTCCTGGCAGGGCGCTCGTACCAGCCTACGCCTGGACGCGACGGCGCATCCCCGCTGCAGTTTCATGATACGCGGAAAATTGTGGCGCCGCTCGGGCGGGCGACTTAGGGCGAGGGCTACCCGGCGGCCCAGTCCTCGATAGTCAAACCCGGCACACGGGAAAACTCGCCACTGTTTGATGTCACAAGCACTGCGCGACGGCGGCGTGCCTGCGCAGCGATCAGCACGTCGTAAGGTCCGATCGAGTTTTCCGCGCGTTTCAGCTCCGCACGAAGGGCACCTGCCGCCTCGGCGTCCTCGGCATCAAACAGAAGCACGTCAATCGGTGCCTGAAGAAAAATCGCCAACCGCTCGCTGTTCTCCTCGCGCCGGACGCTATGGGCGATGCCGTACTGGAGCTCAAACAAGACAATGCTGGAGAGTGCCAGCGTGCCTCGTGGCAATTCGTGTGCCACGCGTTCAAGTACCCGGGCGGGTTTCTGCCTCAGGACGTCGATGACGACATTCGTATCGAGGCAGATCATCTGTCGAAGGAGGAGGCGTCGTCGTCTTCAGGCATCGGCGGCTGCTCCCTACCTTGCTCCATAAGCGGGACATCCTTGTACCGGCTCAGCGCCGCGAGCCAATCGTTGACGTCGAATTCCATCGGCTCCAGCAGAACGCCGCGACCGAGCCTGCGCACGCGCACCTGCTTGCCGGGTAGCCGGAACTGTCGAGGAAGCCGCACAGCCTGGCTGCCCCCATGCTTGAACAGCTTTGCTGTTTCCACGTCAGCCATGACTTCGCTCACAAAGATGTAGTAGATATGCCGTGTATATACGACGGCGTCTCTTTGTGCAAGGGGCACCGGCGAAAATCAGAGCTCCTTTGCCCAATCGCGCAGGACGAATTTCTGGACCTTGCCGGTGGAGGTCTTGGGGAGGTCGCGGAAGACCACGGTGCGCGGAATCTTGTAGCCGGCCATGTTGGCGCGGCAGTGGGCGATGATTTCGTCGGCCGTGACGGTCATGCCGGGCTTCAGCACGATAAAGGCGCAGGGCGTCTCGCCCCATTTCTCGTCGGGCCGCGCCACGACCGCTGCCTCGAGCACGGCCGGATGCTGGTAGAGCACGCCCTCGACCTCGATGGTCGAGATGTTCTCGCCGCCCGAGATGATGATGTCCTTGGAGCGGTCGCGCAGCTCGATGTAGCCGTCGGAATGGACCACGCCGAGATCGCCCGAGTGGAACCAGCCGCCGGCAAATGCCGTCCTCGTTGCGGTCGGGTTCTTGAGATAGCCTTTCATCACCAAATTGCCGCGGAAGAAGACCTCGCCCATCGTGGCGCCATCGCGCGGCACCGGCTCCAGCGTTGCCGGATCGAGGATCTGCACTGCGTCTTCCGCCGTGTAGCGCACGCCCTGGCGCGCCTTCAGCCGCGCCTGCTCGGTGCCTGGCAACGCGTTCCATTCCTCATGCCATGCACAGATCGTCGCGGGTCCGTACACCTCGGTCAGCCCGTAGACATGCGTGATGTGGAAGCCCTGCTTCTCCACCGCTTCCAGCACCGCGGCCGGTGGCGGTGCGGCAGCCGTCATGAACTCGACAGTCCGCTTCAGCGGCCGGCGGTCGCTGTCGCCGGCATTGATGATGAAGCCCAGGATCACCGGCGCGCCGCACATGTGGGTTACATCGTGATCGACGATCGAATCGAAGATCGTCCGGGCATTGATCCGCCGCAGGCAGACGCTGGTGCCGGCGACCAGCGCCAGCGTCCAGGGAAAGCACCAGCCGTTGCAATGGAACATCGGCAGGGTCCACAGGTATCGCGGGTGCATACCCATGGCCCATTGCGTGGCATTGCCATAGGCGGCCAGCGCCGCGCCACGATGGCTGAAGACGACACCCTTGGGATCGCCTGTCGTGCCGGAGGTGTAGTTGAGCGTAATGGCGTTCCATTCGTGCCCCGGATACTCCCAGGCAAACCCGGGATCGCCGCTGGCGATGAACTCCTCGTAGGTGAGCGTGCCGATGGGCGCCCGGTCCTCGCATTGCGGATCGTCGATATCGATGACGATCGGCCGGACGCCGGCTTTCGCCAGCGCATCCTTCATGACCCGGTGATACTCGCGGTCGACGATCAGAAGCTTCGTCTCGCTGTGATCGAGGATGAAGGCGAGCATCGCCGCATCCAGCCGCGTATTCAGAGAGTTCAGCACCGCCCCGACCATGGGCACGCCGAAATGGGCCTCGTACATTTCGGGTACGTTGGGCGCCATGATGGTGACGGTGTCCCCCAGGCCGATGCCGTTCTTCTCCAGCGCCGATGCCAGTTGCCGGCAGCGGGCATAGGTCTGGCTCCAGGTGTAGCGCCGCGGGCCGTGCATGATCGAGGTCTTGTCGGGATAGACGCTGGCCGAGCGCTCCAGGAACTGCAGCGGCGTAAGCGGCGCGAAGTTCGCGGGATTGCGATCGAGATCGCGCTCGTAGATGTTGCGCGGCACCGCCGGCGCGTGCTTGCCGGCGGCCGGCCGCGCGGCGGGCATGCGCACTACGGACGGCCGGGCCTTTACCGGGCGCCTTGGCGATGTCGGGTGCGCGGGTGCCACCGGCTTGCGCGCCGGCGCAGCAGCCTTGGCGGCAGGTGTCTTGGCCGCTGCCTTCTTGCCTGACGCCGATTTTGCTGAACTGCGGGTGGATGTCTTGCGCGGTCCGCCCTTCTTCTGTGGTGCCTTGCCGCGTCCACCCTTGCCGCCTGTCTTGCCCCGGGCCATCTCGCCTGATCCCCGCCGAGTCGATGATAGTGCCGGGCAATGTTGCACGCCCGGGACATTCCTGTCATCCCGAGCGACGTCCGGAGTTTATTTCGGGGGCAGGCGCTACGCGTTGCGGCGCGCTGCGGCACTGGTTTGTGCGCGCAGCGGCGGGACCGAGGCTCCGCGGGACCGGCCAGGCGGTCGGGACGTGCGCAGCCGCTCCTCAACTTCGCATTTGGCCTGATACTTCAGCAGGACCATGCCCGCAACAGCAGCCAGCGGCAGCAGCGCAATCATGCCGGCCCAGATCATCAGCTCTGCGATGATGAAATCCACAAGCATTCATTGCCAAAACGCAGGATCAGCACGGCAGTTCCGGCACAACAGGATCACGATTGCCGCGCCGTGCACGGGCGGCTAAGCGTAGGGCGGTGAAAAATTCCGGGAGGGAACATCGCCATGGCCGTCGGAGACAAATATCGCGCCGTGCATGCCCGCTCGCTCAATGACCGGGAGGGCTTCTGGCTGGAGCAGGCGGCGGCGATTGACTGGTACCGCAAGCCGCAGCGGGCGCTGGATGACTCGCGTCCGCCGTTCTATCGCTGGTTCCCCGATGGGGAGCTCAATACCTGCCACAATGCGCTGGACCGCCATGTCGATGCCGGCCACGGCGAGCGCGTTGCGCTGATCTACGATTCACCGGTCACCGGCAGCAAGCGCCACTACACGTGGCAGCAATTGCGCGATGCCACCGCGGAGCTGGCCGGCGCCATCGCGGCGCTGGGCGTGGGCAAGGGCGACCGCGTCATCATTTACATGCCGATGATCCCGGAAGCGGCCATGGCCATGCTGGCCTGCGCGCGGCTCGGCGCCATCCATTCCGTGGTGTTCGGCGGCTTCGCGGCCAAGGAGCTGGTCTCGCGCATCGATGACTGCGCGCCGAAGCTGGTGCTGGCCGCTTCGTGTGGCGTCGAGCCAGGCCGCATCGTCGAGTACAAACCGCTGCTCGACCAGGCGATGGACCTGGCGAAGCACAAGCCGGCGCACTGCCTGATCCTGCAGCGCCCGCAATGCCCCGGGGCGATGGTGGAGGGCCGTGACCTCGACTGGGCGTCATTCGTGCCGGGCAAGCCGCACGCCGCCTGCGTGCCTGTCGCCGCCACCGATCCGCTTTACATCCTTTATACCTCGGGCACGACGGGCCAGCCCAAGGGCGTGGTGCGGGACAATGGCGGCTATTGCGTCGCCCTCCACTGGTCGATGAAGAACCTCTATGGCGTCGAGCCGGGCGAGGTGTGGTGGACCGCCTCCGACGTGGGCTGGGTGGTGGGCCACAGCTATATCGTCTATGGGCCGCTGATCTACGGTGCCACCACCATTCTCTACGAGGGCAAGCCGGTGGGCACGCCCGACGCCGGGGCCTTCTGGCGGGTGATCGCCGAGCACAAGGCTGTGGCGCTGTTCACGGCGCCGACCGCCTTCCGCGCCATCAAAAAGGAGGACCCCGACGGCAAGCTGCTGAAGCAGCATGACCTCTCGCGCTTCCGCACACTTTTTCTTGCCGGCGAGCGCGGCGATCCGCCGACCATCGAATGGGCGCAGCGCATGCTGGGCGTGCCGGTGATCGACCACTGGTGGCAGACGGAAACCGGCTGGGTGATCTGTGGCAATTTCGTAGGCCTGGAGCCGATGCCGGTGAAGCCCGGCTCGGCATCGGTGCCGGCGCCCGGCTGGGACCTCGACGTCCTTGACGCCCAGGGCAAGCCGGTGCCGCGCGGCGAGATCGGTGCCATCGTCGGCAAGCTGCCGATGCCGCCCGGCACGTTCCCCACGCTGTGGAACGCCGACGAGCGCTTCCGGCAGGCCTACCTGGCGGAATACCCCGGCTACTACAAAACAGGCGATGCCGGGTTTATCGACCGGGACGGCTACGTCTCCGTGATGACCCGCGTGGACGACGTGATCAACGTCGCCGGCCACCGGCTTTCCACCGGCCAGATGGAAGAGGTGCTCGCGGCGCACGACGCGGTCGCCGAATGCGCCGTCATCGGTGTGGCCGACGAGTTGAAGGGCCAGGTGCCGCTGGGCTTTCTGGTGCTGAAGGCCGGAGTCGAGCGGCCGCACAGCGAGATTGTCAACGAGGTGGTGCAGATGGTGCGCGAGCGCATCGGGCCGGTGGCGTTCTTCAAGACGGCGGTGGTGGTGAACCGCCTGCCCAAGACGCGCTCGGGCAAGATCCTGCGTGGCACCATGCAGCGCATCGCCGATTCGCAGGCCTACACCACTCCTGCGACCATCGACGATCCGGCCATTCTAGGCGAGATCAGCGAGGCGCTGAGGCCGGCCGGTTACGCGCGCGACGGAGCCTGATGTTTCTCTGCAGGATTACCGGCGGCGGTACTGGCCGCGGGGCGGGCCGCCGGGGGAGGACATGCTGCGCTCGTCCTTGTGGCGGAAGATCAGGCGGCCCTTGTCGAGATCGTAGGGCGACATTTCGACCGTCACCCGGTCGCCGGCCAGCGTGCGGATGCGGTTCTTTTTCATCTTGCCGGCGGTGTAGGCAATGATCATCCGCCCGTTGTCGAGCTGAACGCGATAGCGGGCATCAGGCAGGATCTCGGTCACGAGACCTTCAAAAGCGACGAGTTCTTCCTTGGCCATGGACGGTCGTACCTCGCAGGAGGCTATGCTCTAGCGGTTTTGGCTTGCAGAGTACAGCCGCATGGCATGCCGCTCCGGCTCATCCCTTGACCTCCGGCTGCTCGGCCTCGGAGGGGTCCACCTCGACAGGCGGCGTGGTGTCCGCGGCGGTCATCACCTCTTCCTTCTTGCGGGCCGACTCGTCGCGCGCCGCCTTCTGGCGGGCCTTGTCCAGCGCCGCATTGAGGTCGCGCAGGGTGCACAGGCCCAGCGTTACCGGATCGCGCGGCTTGATGTTGGCGGTGTTCCAGTGCGTACGGTCCCGTACGGCCTGGATGGTGTTCTTCGTCGAGCCCACGAGCTTCGCGATCTGCGAGTCCTGGAGCTCCGGATGTGTCTTGATCAGCCAGGCAATGGCATCAGGCCGGTCATGCCGCTTGGCGACCGGCGTGTAGCGCGGCCCGCCCGCACGCGGCGCCGGCTCCGGCCGGTCGCGCGTCAAGAGCTGGAGCTTGGCATTGGGATCGGCCTCGCAGCGCGCGATTTCTTCCTTGCTGAGCTCGCCGTTCACGATGGGGTCGCGGCCCACCATCCCGGCGGCCACTTCACCATCGGCAATCGCCTGGATCTCCAGCAGGTGCAGGCCGCAGAACTCGGCGATCTGCTCGAAACTCAGCGTTGTGTTCTCGACCAGCCAGACGGCTGTGGCCTTCGGCATCAAAGGCGTGGCCATAGGGTATCTCCTGCGGTTCCGACCCGGAAGCCGCTCGCACCCGCCGTGCTGCTCCCGTCCGAAAATGAATGGAATGTCACTGCTTATATAAGTGCGCCGCAGCCAAGGTCAAAGGCTAAGACGCCCCTGAATCCTGCGGATAAGTTGTTCAAATACTTGCATTTTTGGCCGCTATGGCATCCTGGATGGCGCGCCAGACGCGCAGCGCTGTGGCTGGCGACTCGATATGGCGCACGCCCAGGGGGCGCAGCGCATCCACCAGTGCATTCGCGACGGCGGCCGGGGCACCGTTCGTCGGCAACTCGCCCACGCCCTTGATGCCCAGCGCATTGTTGGTCGATGGCGTGTTGAAAGTGGCCACGCGCAGGGCCGGCAGGTCGTCGGCACGCGGCATGCAGTAATCCGTCCATGAGCCGGCGAGGAGCTGGCCGCTGCCGCGGTCGTAGACGGCATCCTCCAGCAGCGCCTGCCCGATGCCAGGTGCAATGCCGCCATGGATCTGCCCGGCGAGGATCAGCGGGTTTACGACAGTGCCGACGTCGGCGACGGCGGTGAAGCGATCAACCTGCACGCTGCCCGTGTCGGAATCGACCTCAACCTCGCAAACCATGACGCCCGTAGACCAGCTCTCGATCTTGTCGACGAAATCGCCGCTGGCTTCCAGTTTCCGGCCGCTGGCTTCGGCGCGCTGCGCAACTTCGAACAGGCCGAGGCGCCGGTCGGTGCCGACAACCTCGAAGCGCCCGTCCGCATAGGCAATATCCGCCGGCGCAGCTTCGAGAAATTCCGCGGCCAGATCGCGGCCCTGCCGGATCACCGCGTCGGCCGCCCGCCGCAGCGTGGTGCCGCTGATGATGGTCGAGGATGAGCCGCCGGTGCCGCCGCCCTGCGGGATGCGTCTGGTATCGCCCTGGGCAAGGCGCACGCGGTCGTACGGGATTTCCAGCGCGCCACCGACGATCTGCGCGAAGGTGGTTTCGTGGCCTTGTCCCTGCGACTGCGTGCCGGCAAGCGCCTCGACCGTGCCATCGGCACGCACCGAGACCACAGAGGCCTCGTCCGCCACCCCGCCGCTGCCATGCAAATGGCAGGCAATGCCGAGCCCGCGCCGGCGGCCGGCGGCCTCGCTCGCAACACGGCGTGCCTCGAAGCCCGCCGCGTCGGCAAGCTTCAGCGCCTCATCAAGCAGGCGCCGATAGTCGCCGCTTTCATAGGTGAACCCCAATGCCGTCGTGTAGGGGAAGGAGTCCACGAGATTACGCCGACGGATCTCTACCGGACCCAGCCCGGTTTCGTTGCCGGCAATGTCGATCAGCCGCTCCAGCAGGGCGAGGGTTTCCGGCTTGCCGGCGCCGCGGAACGCATCCACCGGCACCGTGTTTGTGAAGGCGCAGCGCATGTCGAGCTGCATGGCCGGAATCCGGTAGAGGCCGGACAGCACCTTGGCCATGCCGGTGGTCGGAATAGTCGGCGCGAACATTGAGACGTAGGCACCGAAATTGGCCACCGCGTCCACACGCAGCGCCAGAAAACGTCCGTCCTCGTCCAGCGCCAGCTCCATGCGGGCCACCAGATCACGCGCATGCGCATCCATTAGGAAGCTCTCGCTGCGCTCGCAGGTCCAGCGCAGCGTGCGGTCGAGCCGGCGGGCGGCCCACGGCATCAGCGCTGTCTCGGGATAAAGATTAAACTTGGGGCCGAAGCCGCCGCCGACATCGGCCGTCACCACGCGGATCTTCTCCCGTGGCAGCTTCAGCACGCGATCGCACAGCAGCCGGTGTGGAATGTGCGAACCCTGCGAGGCAAGCGTCATGGTCGTGACGTCGCTGGCCGCGTCGTGCGAGGCGGTGATCGCACGCGGTTCAAGATAACTCGCCACGATGCGGTTGAAGCGCTGCGAGAGAGACACGACGCGCGCGGCCCGTCCGAAGGCGACATCAACCACAGCCTTGTCGCCGCGGCGCCAGTCGCACATCAGGTTGCCTGGCGCGTCGTCGTGCAGCAGCGGCGCACCGGGCTTCAGCGCGTCATCGCCGGCAACGACGGCCGGCAGCGTCTCGTAGTCCACCTCGACCAGCTCGGCGGCATCGCGCGCCTGATCGAGCGACTGCGCAACGACCATGGCCATGATCTCGCCGACATGGCGCACGCGGTCGGTCGCGATCAGGCGGCGGCGCGGCTCGCGGCTGGGCTGTCCATCGGCACCGTCAATCGTTCGCAACGCAGGCAGATGCTCGACATCGACATCGCCGCCAGTGAAGACCGCAACCACGCCCGCCGCTGACCGCGCGGCCCCCGCATCGATCCGCACGATCCGCGCATGCGCATGCGGCGAGCGCAGGAACAGCACATGCAGCGCCTCGCGGTCGGCAATGTTGTCGGTGAACCGCCCGCGGCCGGTGAGCAGCCGTGCGTCCTCCAGTCGCTTCACCGGCGCACCGATTCCGGCATGGTTCATTTCGGGCATATGTCGCTCCCGGCTCTACACGGCGCATACGAAGACATTAACCACAGAGACACAGAGGCACAGAGAAAGAGCCGCGCTGGCACAGGCCGTCTCCAATCTCTGTGCCTCTGTGGTTAAACATCCTGGCGCAGGATGCGGCGGAAGGCGGCAAGCGCTTCGTCGATGTCTTCGCGCGTGACGTCCAGGTGCGTGACGACCCGGATCATGGTTTGCGAGAAGGCGCCGATGCCGACGTTTTCGGCTTTCATCGCCTGCATCAGCTTCGGCGCCGTCCAGCCCGGCCGCGCTACGGTGAAGTAGACGATGTTGGTCTCGATGCTGCGCGGGTCGAGTTCCAGGCCCTTGATGTCCGCAAGGCCGTCCGCCAGGCGGCGGGCATTGGCATGATCTTCCGCCAGCCGATCCCAGTGATTGTCGAGTGCGTAGACCGCGCCAGCGGCGATGATGCCGGACTGACGCATCGAGCCGCCAAACTGCTGCTTCACCCGCCACGCCTCGCGGATGAAGTCCTTCGGTCCGGCGAGGATGGCGCCCACCGGGGCACCCAGCCCTTTCGTGAAGTCGATCCACAGCGTGTCACAAGGCGCTGCGAATTTCGCGGCCGCCACCCCCGACGCGACGCAGGCATTCGGCAGCCGCGCGCCGTCCATGTGGAGCTTCAGGTCGTGGCGGCGTGCGGCCGCCGCTACATTCTCGATGGCCGCCAGTGGCCACACCGCGCCGCCGCCGCGGTTGGATGTCTGCTCGATCTCGACCAGGCGGGAACGCGGTGCGTAGCGATTATCCGGATCCTTCACAGCAGCATCGACCATCGCGCCGGTGAAGGTGCCGCGCGGACCGTCGAGCGGATGGAACACCACGCCGGAATTGGCGCCCGGTCCGCCGCCTTCCGAGGTGATGATGTGCGCCTGGCGATCGCAGATGATCTCCTCGCCTGGCCGGCAGTGCACGCGTATGGCGATCTGGTTGCACATCGTGCCAGAGGGCAGGAAAACTGCATCCTCCTTGTCGAGCAGCGCGCACACCCTTTCGCGCAGGCGGTTGACGGTGGGGTCCTCGAATTTCTGCTCGTCGCCGACCTCCGCTTCGGCAATCGCCTTGCGCATGCCCGGCGTCGGCCGGGTCTTGGTGTCGCTGTAGAGATCGATAAAGCGGTTCTGCATGGGGCCGGCCTCGAGAAACGGGGTGCCGCCGCGGCGGCGCGCGCACAATAGAGCGGCACAGAAAAAACAGGAAGCCGGCACAGTCCGGCCTTAGTGGCAAAGACCGGAGTGCGGTGGCCGTTAATTCTGCGCGATTCAGTTTTGGTCACCAGCAATTCGCGACAGTCGCGCGGAACACGAAGAGGTGCCGCCCGTTGACCGCGCGCCTGCCTTATCCCGGAGCGCCGTCAATGACTGACCCGACGCGCCCGCCATCGCGCGCAAGAAAACTCGCACCCGCCGCAATTCTTGCTGCCGGCATGCTGTTGGCCGGCGGGGCGGTACTGGCACATGGCGACTATGACTGGATCCGCACGGATCATTTTCGAAACCCCGTCACGGGCGAGCATTGCTGCGGCGAGAACGACTGTGTTGTTCTGCCAGCCGCCGACGTCGAACCCACCCAGGACGGCTGGCGCATTCTCAGCACGGGCGAGCGCATACCGGAGCGCGAGACGCTGCGCAGCAAGGATGGCCGGTTCTGGCGCTGCCACATGCCTAACGGGAGGCGCCGCTGTTTCTTTGTTCCGCCCGGCGTGAGCTGATTCGAAGCACGCACGCGATCAGATGATTTCGAAATAGCGTTCCAGCTCCCAATCACTGATGTGTTTGCGGAATTCGCGTTCTTCCCATTCGCGAGTGGCAGCAAAGTGATCGACGAAATCGTCGCTGAAGAGGGCGCGGGCCGCGCGTGATTGCTTCAGGCGTGCGGCGGCGTCCATCAGGGTACGCGGCAGGTCGAGCTGCGCCGCATGCTCAACGGCATAGGCATTGCCCTTCAGCGCTTCGCCGGGATCAAGCCCGTTCTCGATACCCCACAGGCCTGAGCCCACGGCCGCGGCGAGCGCCAGATAGGGATTGGCGTCGGCGGCGGCCACCCTGTACTCGACCCGCGTGCTTTTGGGCGATCCTGGAATGACGCGCAGTGCGGCCGTGCGGTTCTCGATGCCCCATGTCGCGGAGGTCGGCGCCCAGAAGCCGGGAACCAGCCGGCGATAGGCGTTGACCGTCGGCGCGATCATCGCCAACAGCTCGGGCATCAGCGCCTGCTGGCCAGCCACGAACTGGCGCATTGTCGCACTCATGCCGTGCGGTGCGGCAGCGTCGTGGAATGCCGGTGTTGCCTCAGCGGCTGCGTGCAACAGCGAAATATGGATATGGCCGCCGCAGCCTGGCCAGTCCTTGGACCACTTGGCCATGAAGGTGATCAGCCACTGGCGGCGCTGTGCCAGAACCTTGACGAAGGTCTTGAACAGCGCCGCCTTGTCGGCCGCTGCCAGTCCGTCGGAGGCGCGCAGCGCCGCCTCCAGCACGCCCGCGCCGGTTTCCGTATGCAGGCCCTCCAGCCCGAAATCCATGCGCTCGCAGAGATCCAGCATCTCGCGGTACCACTCGGCGTGGACCGAATTGCGCAGCACCGAATAGCCGAAGAAACCGGGCGAGATCGGCCGCAGGTTGCGGTAGCCCTTCTGGCGGATGGTCTCGGGCGTTTCGGCGAAGACAAAGAACTCGTACTCGAAGCCGCAGCGCACCTCGAAGCCCATCGCTCGCGCGCGTTCCAGCACCCGCTTCAGCGTGCCGCGCGGACAGAGGGTCGCCGCGGGTTCGCCGAACTCGCACAGGAAGAACAGGCCGCCGGGCTCGGTGGGCAGCTCGCGGCAGCTTTCGGGGACGATGCGCGCCGGCGCATCGGGATAGGCCGTATGCCAGCCGGTATAGGTGACGTTGTCGTAGAGCTGGTCGTTGCTGTCCCAGCCCAGCACCACGTCGCAGAAGCCGAAGCCGCCATCGAGCGCCGACAGGAACTTGTCGACATGCAGATACTTGCCGCGCAGCAGACCGTCGATGTCATGCAGGCCGATCTTGACATGCGAAAGACCGCGCTCACGCACGATGCGGCGCGCATCGTCGGCGGTCCTGACCTCGCGCGGATCCATGGCGTTAGCCCACGATCTCGTGCTCGCGGTTCAGCCACAGCGGCGAGCGCGGCAGATCGATGAAGGTCTTCTCGTCGGCCAGCAGGATCTTTCCGGCTTCGCGCGCTTTCGGGTCGCGCATGGACGCTTCGAACGCCGCCTCGTCAGCCCACCACAGCTCGGCAATGCCGTCGAACGGTTCTGGCGCGCCGCGCGAACCACGCAAGCCTGCATCAAAGGGCGTTTCGACCCGGTGCGTCTGCACGTAGCGACTGATGCCCAGCGCCGCGGCATGGGAGCGGACCAGCGGCCCATGGCTGTTCAGCCAGTAATCGTGGAACTGTGCCGGCGTCAGGTGCGGCTGGCGACGGAGACAGAAGGTCAGCTTGATTTGCGGCATGGTATCCGTTCCGGGCTGGACGGTCACAGGACGCCATCGTGGCATAGTCCCGGCACAGGATCACGGGCAACGGGAGGGCGGGCTCATGCGGCTGGTGAGCTATCGGATCGGTGACAGTCAACGCTACGGCGCCGTGGTCGAGGGCGGCGTCGTCGATCTGGTCTCCCGCGCAGGCGACCGCTGGCCGACCCTGCGCCGCGCGCTGGCGGCGGACGCCCTTCCGGCGCTGGCCCGGATCGCCGCAGCGGCACAACCCGATCACGGTCTGGAGAATCTGGCTCTCGAACCGGTCATCCCCGACCCCGACAAGATTCTTTGCGTCGGCCTCAACTAGCGCACGCATGCCACGGAGGTGGGCCGGGACCTGCCGGCACAGCCCAGCATCTTCTCCCGGCTGTGCAACACGCTGGTGCCGCATGGCGGGATGATTGTACGGCCGCGTGCCTCTGCGTGCCTCGACTTCGAGGGCGAGCTGGCGGTGATCATCGGCCGCCGCTGCCGCCATGTCGCCCCGGAAGGGGCGTTGTCGGTGATCGCGGGGTATACCTGCTTCAACGATGCCAGCGTGCGCGATTTCCAGAGGCATTCGGTTACAGCCGGCAAGAACTTCCCGGCCACCGGCGCGCTGGGTCCCTGCATGGTGACGGTGGACGAAATCGCTGATCCGCAGGCGCTGCGCCTGGTCACCCGGCTCAACGGCACGGTGGTCCAGGACGACACCACGGCGCACATGATCTACCCGGTGGCCCAAATCATCGCTTATCTTTCCACCGTCACGGTGCTGGAGCCGGGCGACGTGATTGCCACGGGCACGCCTGCCGGTGTGGGGCTGGGCCGCGAGCCGCCGCTCTGGATGAAGCCCGGCGATATCGTCGAGGTGGACATTTCGGGTATCGGGGCGCTGCGCAACAGCATTGCCGACGAGTCGCCGCCAAGCCCTTGATTCGACTGACAGTATCGTTGTTTGACTTCACCCGTGCGATCCGTATATTCGCGCCTCCTTCCGGAGAACGTGGAGTGGCCTGCGATGCCGCTCCCGCCCGGGCGAAAGCCCGATCAGGCCTATCCGGACAAACTGGACTGAAGGAAGCGAAGCGTGAGCAAGCGCGAGAACTCAAAGTACAAGATCGACCGCCGGCTGGGCGTCAATCTCTGGGGCCGTCCCAAGAGCCCGATCAACAAGCGTGAAAGCCGCCCCGGCCAGCATGGCGCCAAGCGCACCAAGCCGACCGATTTCGGCAAGCAGCTCATGGCCAAGCAGCGGGTCAAGGGCTACTACGGCAATGTCAGCGAGCGCCAGATGCGCCGGTACTACCAGGAGGCCATCCGCCGCAAGGGCGACACCGGCGAGAACCTGGTGGGCCTGCTGGAGCGCCGGCTGGACGCGGTGATCTACCGGATGAAGTTTGCGGCAACGCCGTTCGCGGCCCGCCAGCTCGTCAGCCATGGCCACGTGCGGGTGAACGGCCGGCGCGTGAACATCGCCTCCTACCAGGTGCGGGACAACGACACGATCGAGCTCAGTCCCAAGGCGAAGCAGCTCACGGTCGTGATGGAAGCCACGCAGCTTCCCGAGCGCGACGTGCCGGGCTACATGGAAGTCGACCACAAGGACATGAAGGGCAAGTTCCTGCGTACCCCGCAGCTCGCCGACATCCCCTACCCGGTGCAGATGGAACCCTCGATGGTGGTCGAGTTCTACAGCCGCTGACCCGTCGTGCCGCTGGCCGCTGCGGGTTTCTTGTCGCCGGACAGCATCCTGCCGGTCATCGGCACGAAGTAGACGCCGACATCCTTGCGCGAGTGGATCTTGCCGTCCTCATCCTTGGTGAAGACATAAAGGAACTGCTCGCGCTTGAAGGGCTGGCCCATGGGAATCACCATGCGGCCGCCGGGCTTGAGCTGCTGCAACAGCGGCGGCGGGACGAACTGCGCGGCGCAGGTCACCATGATCAGGTCGAAGCCGCCGGTCTCCTCCGGCCAGCCGAAGAAGCCATCGCCGATCCGGGTCTCGACATTGTCGTAGCCCAGCGGCTTGAAGATGCGGCCGACTTCGCGGCCCAGCGGCTCGACGATCTCGATCGAGTATGCCTTCTTCACGATGCGCGAGAGGACGGAAATCTGGAAGCCCGAGCCGGTGCCGATCTCCAGCGCCACGCTTTCGGGCGTCGGCTTGCAGAGCTGGGTCATGTACGCCTGGCCGCGGTAGTCGCTAAGCGCCGATCCGAAACCGATGCGCCAGGGCTTGGAGACTTCCTCGTAGGCGACCTGCGAGAAAGCGGCGCGGCTGGCAAAGTCGTAGTGGTAGAACTCGCGCGGCACCTCGCTGAAGGCGCGCATGACGTTCGGGTCCGCCGCACCGAAATGATGGAACAGCACGCTCTGGATGGTGGCCAGCGCACCCTTGCGGCGGGTCTGGGTGGCATTCCATTGCTCGCGTGTCAGCGACGTCGGCCGGTCGCACGCCTTCATGGCGGCCAGATAGGATTCGTAGCTCCAGCCGCTGCCGGCCGCGGAAGCGGGCATCGAAAACGCGCCGGCCGCAGCCAGCGACGAAAGCATGAACGATCTGCGGAACATTGCTCCCCCAACGGTACAAGACCTTATAGCGGATCAGTCGGGGCCGCGCGAGATGCGGCCGGTCATGGGGATGAACGCCACGCCGATATCCCGGCGCGAGCGGACCCGGCCATCGGCATCCTTGGTGAAGACGTAGAGGAACTGCTCGCCCTTGAAGGGCTGGCCGACCGGCACGACCAGCCGGCCGGTCCCCGGCTTGAGCTGGCGCAGCAGGTGGGGCGGCACGCGCTGCGCGGCGCACGTCACCATGATGATGTCGAAGCCGCCCGCCTGTTCCGGCCAGCCGTAATAGCCATCGCCGATGCGGGTTTCGATGTTGTCGTACCCCAGGGGCTGGAAGATCTTCGAAACGGCCATGCCCAGCGGCTCGATGATCTCGATCGAGCAGGCCTTCTGCGCGACGCGCGAGAGTACGGCGATCTGGTAGCCCGAGCCCGTGCCGATCTCCAGCGCCACGTCATCCCGCCGCGGATGGACGAGTTGCGTCATGTAGGCCTGGACCAGCAGTTGCGAGAGCGTCGAGCCGTGGCCGATCGGCCATGGCCGCGGATACCAGTCCCAGGCATCGCGTGCGAAGGACCGGTTGTCGCCGTAGTGGTAGTGGAAGTATTCGCGCGGCACCTCGGCGATTGCGCGCATGACCTCGCCATCGACGCTGCCCAGTTCGGCCTTGAGCCAGTCCTCCAGCCGCGGCAGCACCCGCAGGCGGCGTTCGCGCATGCGGCCGAACCCCGCGGCATCGAGATCGGAACGCCGGCCGCTCGCCTGCATGGCGCGCGAATAGGCGTCGAAGGTCCAGTCGGCAGTGTCACGGGCGGGGGCAGTGTGGGGCGCCAGGGCCAGGCACGCCGGGCCCGCCAGCGCCAGACGGCGCGAGAGCCTTGCGTGCCGGGTTCCAGCGGCGTTCATTGCGGTCGCGGTCGGCTCATCGGCAGGGTCAGGAGCACAATGACGTAAAGCACTATACCGGCCAGGGGCAGCAGCTTGAAGCCGAAGCCGGCGGCCATGAGGTTTGCAAGGGGCGTGGCGATGATGGAGCAGGCGCCGTTGACCGCCCATGCCCACGGCAAGAAGGCCAGACGGGTGCCGTAGAACTGGCTCAGCCCCAGCGGCAGCGGCATGCCCAGAGCCACCGACATGGGGGCAGCGGCAGCCGCGACGATCAGGATTTGCGCAAAGCCTGGCGCGGCTGCGGTCGCTGTCAGCACCGGGTCCAGGGCAAGGAACAGCAGCTCAGCCCACGCCACGATGCCGGCCACCGCCAACCCCAGGCCCAGCCGGGGGCGGCTGCGGAAGCGCTCGGCGAGCCAGGCGCCCAGGCCCGAGAACACCAGCATGGTGGCCAGCACCACGCCGAAAGCCAGCACACGGTCCGCGAGGTACTGTGCTGCCTTCTCGATGACGTAGATTTCAAGGAACAGGAAGCCCAGTCCCAGCCCCGCAAAGTAGGCCACCGCACGCAGAAACTGGCCCGCCGGCAACGCCTTGCCGGACGGTCGCAGCAGCGGCAGCAGCAGCACCAGCACCGCGATGACGACAGCCTGCGCCAGAACGGCGATGTTGATCAGGTAGACGAGCTCCTCGCGCGGCACCAGCTCGATGCGCGCGAGGATCCGATCCAGGTGTTCCAGCGGCAGAACCGCATTGAGGAACGGCCGGTCCAGCGTTGGCGGATCGAGACGGAAGAAGGCGTGGTACGGAGATGGCGTGCCGGCCACCGCCGCCGCGGCTTCCGCCATCATGGCATCGCCTCCGTCGCCGGGCGGGGATTCGACCGTATCGAACGAGACTACGGGCAACTCGTTGAACACACGGAGGCGGCCGGGATCGATGCCGGGAAAGAACACCGGATCGAATGAACGCTCGTCGCAGAACGCGCGGAACACTTCCAGTTGCTGCGCTTGCCAGGGCATCTTCGAGATCAGGATCCGGACGTTCCATGCCGAGCGGTAGATCAGCAGATGCTGCGCCGGCCGCGCGATGCCGGCGGCAGCCAGCGCATGCTGCGCCGTCCGGAACATCTTCACCGCATAGACCGTGAACTCCCGGATCGAGACCGGAATCGAAAGGATGCCATCGTCGTCGAGCTGGTGGATGTACCCCGCCAGCACCTCGACCGAGAGCACAGCCCGGTTGGTATCGGACTGGGCGATGAAGTCGCGGGTGATGTCGACGATGTCGAAGGGGTCGTTTGCTCCAACCGCCTCGACGGCTGTCGGGCCCAGCGCGCTGATCGTCACTTCCGGGCGTGCGGGAAAGGCCGGCGCTGGCCCGAGTCCCTCCAGGAGCGCCTGCCGCAGCACACGGTCAGGCTCCAGCACCATGACCTGACCGGCGCCTGCCGCCAGCGCCTCATGGATGCGAAAGCCGCCGGAAGCGCCCACCAGCAGCACCCGGTCGGGCTTCGCGAGCCTGTAGGGCAACGAGTCCAGCGCGGCGCCGAAGTAGCCGGTATCGATCGCCGTACTGCGTGGCAGGGCCGTCACCCGGTTGCCATCGGCGTAGAGGCCGAAGGCGCGCGGCAGGTTGGCGTCGGGCACCACGCCGACATTGTTGGACATGTCGAGGTCCAGCCGCTCGGTGAAGCTGTCGAGCAGCATGTACAGCCCCTTGGGCGACATGCGGGTAGCCACCACCTCGCTGTCCGGGGCGTGCATGGGCGCAAAGATTTCCTTGTACTCGTTGATGCGCGCCTGGTTGTAGAGCCAGATCGAGCCGGCCCCCGCCACCAGCGCCGCGAGCGTCGCGAGACTGGTCCACCGCCGGCCTCGCCCAGCCGCGGGCGCCAGCAGCCCGGCCAGCGCCAGCGGTACCAGCATCGCCGCGACCAGCAGGAACGGCGGCACCACGAACATCAGGCCCAGCACCAGCACCGCGCCGATGCCGGCACCGGCGAGATCGAAGGCGTAGACCCGGCCAATGGCCTCGCTGTGGACCATGAAGTAGAGCGTGATGTAGAGGCCCACCAGAAAGAAGAAGGGAAACAGCGCGGCATAGTACTGCGCGATGTTCCAGAGCTGGTCGGCCCACAATTGCCGGTTCTGCAGCTCCAGCGGATTGAAGGGCACGATCGTCGTCCAGTGCCAGCCCACGGCCGCCGCCACGATCAGCAGCGGCGGGATCATCGGCAGCAGGATTTCAGCGTGACGCAGCAGCGGCCGTTGCAGGAGCGAGGCGACAATGCCGCTGGCCGCCAGGCCCACCATGGTCATCGAGATGACCCAGTAGCCGTACTCCGACCAGCTCGCGATCGCGAAAAAGCGTGTTAGCGCGATCTCGGTGCCGATCGCGGCCATGGACACCAGAAACAGGGGCAGCAGACGCGGGAAGCTCGCGCGCACGGCAATCTCTGTCGGCACCGGCGAAACCCCGCTCCCTCTATCCACGCGGGTTCATCGCGCCCGCGGGATCACTCTAGCCGACGCCGCAGACGGCACCACAGCCTCTTGTCCACAGAATCGGCCGTGCTGTTATCAGGGGCGTTCAACGGGCATCCAGATCTCGGCCAGGCCCAGGCCGGTATCCGGGCTGAATCGCTCATCGTAGCGTTCGAAGAAGGGCGCATCCGCTGCGCGGTAACCGGATTGCGGCAGCCACCTCTCCCAGATGGCGCAGAAGGTACTGTGAATGGTGGAGATGTGCTCCCGATGCGCAAACACCGCATACTGCGCCGGCGCAATGCGCAACCGCGCGAATGTGTCGGGCAACTGCCCGAAATCCGCGACCTCCACCCCGCAAATGTAGTCGACATGGCCCTCATCGTCGCCATTGCAGACGACACCGTAGGTGGCGTGGCCTATCTGGCCAGGGACATGGCCGATATGAGGCGTGAAGCGTTGCCATTGCGCGGGCATGGCGGCGCGCGTCGCGTCGGAGTAGCGCTGGCCGATGCCGGCGATCAGCAACGGCTTGCGTGTCGTCACAAGACGCGGTTCTTCGAGGGCAGGCGAAGGGACATCGTTCATCGCGAAGGGCTCCTGCAGATCGAGGGTCTCAAGATGGCCCCGGGCGCGCACCTCCTCGGGCGTGAGCCCGAACTGGTCGCGGAAGGCGCGCGTGAAGGCTTCATGCGAACCGTAGCCCGCATCCAGCGCCACCGTCAGAATGTCGGGTGCGCCACTTGCCAGCGTCCGGGCCGCTTCCGTGAGCCGCCGGGCACGCACATAGCGCATGACCGACAGCCCGGTGACGGCGGCGAATGCCCGGGTCAGGTGGTAAGGCGACACGCCGCAGTTTTCCGCCACGTCCTCGAGCGATATGGGCCCTGCGAAGTGACTCTCGGCGTACCAGACCGCCTTGCGTACCGGTGTCATTTGTCCCCGCCATGGAAGCGGCCGCATCCTGCGTGATCAGCGAGCACAGCGCTTGATCGGTCTTGCGCTCTTTGCCCGCTCGGCATCGCGCTGTCGCGCAACCTCACAACCGTCCGCCGGTCAGGGAGGCGCGTTGCGAGATCTCGATGAAAGTGCCATCGGGATCGCGGACGAAGGAGTAGCGCACCGTGTCGCCCAGCTCGACCGGCGGGCGCCCCTCGGTGCCGCCGCGGGTGAGAATTCCTTGGTGTTCAGCAACGCAGTCCCAGACCTGGACCGTGATGTAACGAAAGCCCGGCGCGCGCCACTCGTCGCAGCGCTCGATCTTGCCCTGCGCGGCCACGATCAGCAGCGAATCGCCGCAGCGATAGACGCCATCGCGCGGCGATTCGAACTGCATGACATGGCGGTAGAAATGATCGGTGGCCTCGCGGTCGTTGACCTTGAGCACGACGCCGATCCCGATCACGCCTTCACAGCCGCGGTGTACCAGCGTCACGCGATTGCCGTCCGGATCGAGCAGGTGGTGCGGCCGCTCGATGTCGCGGGCGATCAGCAGCTCGGTAATCGCCGAAGACGGCGCGGCCGGCAGCGGATCGCGGGCATGGTTCATCTTCAGGATAGAGCCGTTCATGTGGTGGCGGTGCTGCTGCATGCCGCCGCCCAGCTTGCCCATATGGTCGTAGGGCAGGCCGACCTCGTTTTGCCAGAACGCAAGCTGCTCGTTGTGCCTGTTGCTGAACAGGCCGACGTCGATGTGATCCTTTGCCAGGCGCATAAGGGTCTCCGTTCAGCCGATCGACAGTAGCAGATCGGCGAGCTGCTTCGGGCGGGTCACCATGGCATCGTGCGCGGCGTCGAGCATGTATGTCGACCAGCCCGCCGCTGGCGTGACCGGAACGCGTCTTGCGCCAGCCGACAGGGCGCCGGGGCCGCTGCAGCCGATATGTGTTCTGCGCACGCCATTGCCGAACGGATGCGTCAGCCGCAGCGGCTGGACGTAGGTTCCGTAGGGGTGCGGAGTCAACCTGGCGTTCACCCAGTCGCGGTCAGTCGCGCTGATTCCGAACGCCGAGGCATCCGGTGGCGGCACACTGACGCCGCCGGACGCCTTGGCCAGCCTGGCCCATTCCAAGAGGCGGGCGCGAGAATGTGTACTGCTCCACGACGCGCCGCTGCCGACGATCACCGCGTCAAGGTAGACGAGATGGGCCAGCCTCGCGGCGGCGCGATCGGCAATGCCCGTGATCACCAGCCCGGCATAGCTGTGCCCGACCAGCACCACGTCCCGCAGTTGCTCGCGTGACAGCAGCGCAACGACATCACCAATATGCACGTCGAGATTGGTGGCGGCCGAGAGTTCGCCGGCACGCTCCGCCAACCCCGGTAGTGACGGCGCCAGAACGCGATGGCCGGCGGCGGCCAGCAGCGGCGCGAGCCGTTGCCAGCACCAGCCGCCATGCCACGCTCCGTGGATCAGCACGTAGGTACGGGTCCGTTCCCTGGCGTGCAGCGCCGGCACCGCCGCGATCGCGCCAGCCCCGATGGTGGCGCTGAGCAGCCGGCGCCGGCTCGTCATGATGCTGTCAGATCTTCAGGTCGCTGAAGAAGTCGTTACCCTTGTCATCGGTAACGATGAAGGCCGGGAAGTTCTCGACCCGGATGCGCCAGATCGCTTCCATGCCCAGCTCGGGATATTCCAGCACCTCGACCTGCCGGATGTTGTCCCGGGCCAGGATCGCAGCCGGCCCGCCGATGGAGCCGAGATAGAAGCCGCGATGCTTCTTGCAGGCTTCCACCACCTGGCGGCTGCGGTTGCCCTTGGCCAGCATCACCATGGAGCCGCCGGCTGCCTGGAACTGATCGACGTATGAGTCCATGCGGCCGGCAGTCGTGGGACCGAACGAGCCCGAGGGCATGCCGGCAGGTGTCTTGGCCGGTCCGGCGTAGTAGACGGGATACTGCTTGAAGTAGTCGGGCAGGCCCTCGCCGCGGTCGAGCCGCTCCTTCAGCTTCGCGTGTGCGGAATCGCGCGCCACGATCATCGTGCCCGTGAGACTGACGCGGGTCTTCACCGGGTGCTTGGTCAGCGTCGCCAGCGTGTGCGCCATGCCCTTGTCGAGCTCCACAGGCACGACGTCTCCCGAGAGCTGCGCCGGCTCGACCTCCGGCAGGTATTGCGCGGGGTTGTTTTCGAGCTGTTCAAGCCAGATTCCGTCGCGCGTGATCTTGCCCAGCGCCTGGCGGTCAGCCGAGCACGAGACTCCAAGCCCGATCGGCACCGAGGCACCATGCCGTGCCAGCCGGATCACCCGCACGTCGTGGCAGAAGTATTTGCCGCCGAATTGCGCCCCGATGCCCATGCGGCGGGTCAGCTCCAGCACCTTCTGTTCCATCTCCGGATCGCGGATGGCGATGCCGTCCTTGCTGCCCTCGGTCGGCAGATCGTCGAGATAGCGCGTCGAGGCCAGCTTGACGGTCTTCAGCGTCAGCTCGGCCGACGTGCCGCCGACCACGATGGCGAGGTGATAGGGCGGGCAGGCGGCGGTGCCCAGGGTACGGATCTGCGTGTCGAGAAACTTCAGGAGCGATGCCTCGTTCAGCACGGCCGGCGTCTGCTGGTAGAGGAATGTCTTGTTGGCCGAGCCGCCGCCCTTGGCGACGAACAGGAACTTGTAGGCGTCGCCGTCGGTGGCAAAGATTTCGATCTGCGCCGGCAGGTTGGTTCCCGTCTGCACTTCGCTGAACATCGAGAGCGGCGCCACCTGCGAATAGCGCAGATTGGTTTCCGTGTAGGTCTTGAACACGCCGCGGGCGATCGCCGCCTCGTCGCCGCCGCCGGTCCACACGCGCTGACCCTTCTTGCCCATGACGATGGCGGTGCCCGTGTCCTGGCACATCGGCAGCACGCCGCCGGCACTGATGTTGGCGTTCTTCAGCAGCTCCAGGGCGACGTACTTGTCGTTGGTCGTGGCCTCCGGGTCGTCAAGGATGGCCCGAAGCTGCTTGAGATGGCCGGGCCGCAGCAGGTGGGAGATGTCTCGGAACGCCGCTGCCGTAAGCTGCGTCAGCCCCTCGGCTTCAATGGTGAGCACCTCCTGGCCCGCCACTTTCGTGGTGCCCACGAAATCCGAGGTCAGCTTGCGGTAGGGCGTGGCATCCGCGCCAAGCGGGAACATGTCCTGATACGCAAAAGCGACCATGGCGGCTTCCTCTGTGCGGCCGCCAGAGCACGGCCGCAGGCCTAAAACTACGGTTTCACCGCAGCGTCAAGCCGGACGGGCCGCACTTCGTGTCAGGGCTTCTTGCGGAAGGCGTCGAGCGTCACGACCTTGGCGCCGCCTTCCGCGCCGTCGGGCTGCTTGCCTTCGTCTTCGTCCGCCTTTTCCTCGGCGGCCGGCGGTGCTGGCGCGGCACCTGGTTTTGTCTCGCCCATCGGTACGGGACCTACCAGCGCCGGCCGCTTGTCCGGTGGCGGCAACGCCGCGGCGCTGCGCTTCTCGAACTGCAGGCCAAAGCGCACCGATGGATCGACGAAGGCGGAAAGCGCGGCGAACGGCACCTTCAGGCGCTCGTTGCGCTTGTTGAAGCTCACCGTTACCTCGAAGGCCTGCTCCGTCACCTCCAGCCCCCAGTACTGGTGCTGCAGCACGATGGTCATCTCGTCGGGGTACTTGGTGCGCAGATACTCGGGCATCTCGACGCCCGGTTCGCTCGTGCGGAAGCTAATGTAGAAATGATGCGTACCTGGCAGCCCGCGCTCCGCGGCGTGCGTCAGTACGCGCCGCACCACGCCACGCAAGGCTTCATCCACCAGGGATTCGTATTGGAACTTGTCGGTCATCGTTCGCCGGTTGATATGCGGCGCCCGTGGCGCATCACCCGACAATCGGCCGGCATCGCCCCGCCTGTCAACGCCGGAAGAGGGCCGGTGAACAGGCCTCACTGGCGGAACATGCGTATCGCGTAGATGCACCCGGCCGTCGTTTCGAGGCTGAATGCCTCGAAGGTTCCATTGGTCGAGCGCACGGCCATGCCAGGCAGCGACAGGTCGGCGACTCGCTTGGTGTTCGAGCGGACACGGATCGACGCAGAACCGCCGAGGCTGCTCGTGCCCCGGAAGATGTTGTCGCTCACCACGCCGCTCAGCGTGAAGGCCGGCGGACATCCGCCCTGACCACCACCGCGGACCAGGTTGCCCGAACCGAACCACTGACCTTCATGGATGAAGCGGCGGCCCGTCGGGTCCGGCGCGGTCGGTCGCGGCGGTGCTGGCGGTGGGGGCGCGGGTTTCGTTGCGACCGGTGGCGGAGGCGCCGGTGCCGGTTTGGTTACAACCGGAGGTGCCGGTGGAGGCGGCGTGGGCTCCGGCGCACGGGGCGGCGCAGGATCGGGCGCCGGTTTCGTCACGACGGGAGGCGCGGGGACCGGCTGGCTGGTGTCGGTGGGTGGTGAAGGCGACGGCGCAGGTGGCGTCGGCGCCGTGGTATCGGTCGGAGGCGATGGCGGTGAAGGTGTCGGCACTGTCGTATCGGCAGGGGGGACGGATGGCGGTGTGGGTGCCGGCGCGGGAATGGGCGGCCGTGACGGCTCTGGCTGCCGCTCGCGCCGTTCGCGTTCCTCGCGTTCGCGCCGTTCCCGCTCCTGCCGGGTGCGCTCACGGGCTTCCTGCTCCAGACGCCGCTGCTCATCGTCGATGTTCAGCCCATCGCTGCAGAAGTCGTTGAGGACGCACAGATAGAAGTAAGCGCCAGCGCCTCCGGCGGCCAGCAGCGCCACCAGAATGCCGATCGCAATCCAGAGCCCGGCGCCGCGCCGGGCCGGCGTTGCCGCTGCGCGCTGTGAGGCCGCAGCATCGAAGGGCACGGCCGGTTGCGGCCGATACGATGCGCCCGGCGATGGGCCGCGCTGAGAGGCGATGGCCGCATCGAATGCGCCTCCCGGCCACTGTCCGGCTTGCGCCCCGTATGGCGGCACCCAGCTTGCAGGCGGTGGCCCGCCCATGCTGGCCGGACCCGCACGCGATTGATGTGCGGGTGGGGCAAAGGCAGGGACCGGCGCTGGCGCTGGCCCCGACGGCGGCGCGCGGTTGTCGCCGAACAGCATCTGACTCCATGCCGCCACCGATTGCGGTCGACGGTCGATGGACAGCGACAGTGCGGCGTCGATGGCGGCGAGGAAGCCAGGCGGATACTGCCCGGCAGCACTCTTGGTCAGCGGGACATAGGAGTCCTTGGCCAGCCGCCGCACCGAGTCCGGCGGTGCGGCTCCCGTGATCGCATGATGCAGCGTGGCTGCGAGGGCATAGATGTCGCTCCACGGGCCCTGCTTGTTAGCCTCGGTGCCAAACGCATACTGCTCCGGCGGGGCGTAACCCGGCGAGTAGATGCTGGTCATGACCTGGGTGCGTTGTCCCATGGACATGCGCGCCGCGCCGAAATCGACCAGCACCGGCTCGCCCGAGCTGCGCACCAGCACATTTGCCGGTTTGATGTCGCGATGCAGGTATCCGGCGCGGTGTACCGCCTCCAGGCCTTTCAGCAATGAAGGCAGCAACGGGAGAATGGACTGGGCGGGGATCTTGCCGACGCGGGCGACCAGCTTGTCCAGCGGCTCGCCCTCGATCAGCTCCATCACCATGTAGCCGGTGCCGTTGGCCTCGAGGTAGTCGTAGACGTGCACAATGTTTGGCGCATCGTTCAGCGCCGCCAGCACGCGTGCCTCGTCGAGGAACCGGGTCAGGCCCCAAGTGAACATTTCCTGGTCGGCCGGCGAGCGCGGCCGGACTTCCATCCCGCTGACGCGCATCGCAAAGTCGCTGGGCAGGTACTCCTTGACGGCGACAGGGCGGCGCAGCTTCTCGTCGACAGCCCGGTAGGTGATGCCGAAGCCGCCGACGCCCAGAACGTCGTGCAATCGATACTGGCCGAGCGAATATCCGGCCTGCAGCGCCCCGAAGTGAAGCCCGCGGCCCGGCGACCGGCTGCCCAGATTGTTCGTCATTCACCCCTCTGGCGACAGAGTAGCGCGATGAGCGCGTGTTCACAACCAGTGCCAGAACGGGTGCGGGGAAAGTGGGAGGGCTTCTGTTGCCCGGTGCCCTCCCGAAACCGCGCTTACGTCCGCTGTTTAGGCGGCAGCAGCGAGTGCAACGTCGTTATCGTTGGCACTTGTGAGTCGGCCCGATGACGGTGGTACCATGCCGGGCGAAAACCGCGCCTTTACTGCGTCCGTCGATCCTGTTTCGCCCCCATAAGCGGCGCACCGTCTGATGCCGGTAATGGTGGAGGCGCCGGGTACCGCCCCCGGGTCCGATCCGCCTATGCCACGCAGCGTTTATCGCCATAGTCGGTTTCCCGACGGTCTTTATATAGGCGATCGCCGCCCGGATTTGAAGGTCCTTCGCGCACAACTGCAAGATGCTTCCGCGTGCCGGCCCCCCGCTTCCGCCATAAACTGCCGCGCCGTGAAAGACCTCCGGAAGTCACGCTTCCGCATCTGCGGCCATTGAGGGAGAGACGTCCAAATGGAACGGATCCAGCAGCACCGGTTTGTCGATCTGGCGGCCGGTCAAAGCTCGACGCCTGCGCTACGCAAGGGCGTTGATCGCCGCTCTTTTTTGGCGGCGGCATCGGCGCTGGCGGCAGCTACCGCCATGGCACCCCAGGCTTTCGCGCGCAATTTCGGGCCGGACGCGCCGCCCGTACGCTATCCCGAGCCTGACGTGGTCGTGCTCGACAAACGCTTCAAGTACAAGCTGGGCAATACCCCGATCCTGCGCCTCTATACCGGCACGCTGTGGGCGGAAGGCCCGGCCTGGAACGGAGTCGGGCGCTACCTGCTGTGGAGCGACATTCCCAACAACGAGCAACTGCGCTGGCTCGAAGAAGATGGTCACGTTGCGCGCCGGTTCCGCTTTCCGTCCGGCAACTCCAACGGCAATACGTTCGACTTCCAGGGCCGGCAGATCGCCTGCGAGCACGGCACGCGCAGGGTGGTGCGCTACGAGTACAACGGCAAGACCACCGTGCTGGCCGACAAGTTCGACGGCAAGGAGCTCAACGCGCCCAACGATGCGGTGGTCCACCCGAACGACGGCTCGATCTGGTTCACGGATCCCGGTTACGGCTCGCTGATGGAGTATGAAGGCAACCGCCTGGCGGCCAGCGCCAGCTCGGCAAGCCCTATCCAGAAGGAGGCGATCTACCGCATCGACGGACAGAGCGGTGCCATCACCAAGGTGGCCGACCAGCCGTTCAAGCCCAACGGGCTGTGCTTCAGCCACGACTACAAGAAGCTCTACGTCGCCGACACGGGCGTGTCGCACTACGACAAGGCCAAGAGCGTGATCTGGGTCTACGACGTCGACGGCGCCAGGCTTGCCAACGGCAAGACCTTCGTCAGCATGGAGTGGAACGGCAAGACCGGCTTCGCCGATGGCATCCGCTGCGACGAGGACGGAAACATCTGGTCGAGCGCCGGCTGGGTCGGTGACGGCTACGATGGCGTGCACATCTTCTCGCCCGACGGTACCCGTATCGGCCAGATCCGCTTGCCGGAGATCTGCTCCAACGTCTGCTTCGGCGGCAGCAAACGCAACCGGCTGTTCATGACCGGCAGCCAGTCGCTCTATGCCGTCTACGTCGAGACTCGCGGCGCGCACATCACGTAGCTCTTCTCCCCAGGTGCCGGGGGCGCGCCACTGGAGTGGCGCGCCCCCAGCGGCTAAAGTCCGGCGCGCCAACAAGAAGAACGGACATCGCCATGCCCCTCTCGACCGACCAGGCCGCCGAAATCGACCGGCTGCGGGCCGAAACCAGGCCGACGCGCCGCGTCGTTGCGCCGGCGCTGGAGGAAATCCTCTACGAAGCGCTGCCGGTGCTCGATCATGGCTTCGTGCGCGTCGTCGACTACATGGGAGATGATGCAGCCGTCGTGCAGGCCGCGCGTGTTTCCTACGGGCGTGGCACAAAGAAGGTGAGCGAAGACCGCGGACTCATCAACTATCTGATGCGGCATCGCCATACGACACCGTTTGAAATGTGTGAGATCAAGTACCATGTGAAGCTGCCCATCTTCGTGGCACGTCAGTGGATTCGTCACCGCACCGCCAACGTCAACGAGTACTCCGCACGCTATTCCATTCTCGACAACGAGTTCTATATCCCGCGTCCCGAGCATCTGGCGGCGCAGAGCAAGGTCAACCGCCAGGGCCGCGATGCGGTGCTGACCGGCCGCGAGGCCGAACGCGTGTTCGAACTGCTCAGGAAGGACTCGGCGCTGGCTTACGAGCACTACGTGGAGATGCTCAACGAAGGCGAGGATGGTACGCCGCTCGACCCGGGCCGCTCGGGTCTGGCGCGCGAACTGGCGCGCATGAACCTGTCGCTGAACTTCTATACGCAGTGGTACTGGAAGATCGACCTGTACAACCTGATGCACTTCCTCTCGCTGCGCGCCGATCCGCATGCGCAGTACGAGATCCGTGCCTACGCCAACGTGATGCTCGATACGCTGCGCCGCTGGACGCCTCATTGCTACGAGGCGTTCATGGAATACCGCATGGGTGGCGCGAACCTGTCGCGTACAGCTCTTGCGGTGGTGAAAAGGCTGCTGGCCGGCGAGGCGGTCGACCAGAAAAGCTCCGGACTCAGCGCACGCGAATGGCGCGAGTTGATGACAGCTTTGGACCGGCCGGCCTGAAGGTGCGGGCCACACGTCCATGATCGAGCTGGTACAGAAGCCCATGCGCATCGTGCGCGAACGGTGCAGCGACGGGCCCGCGATCGAGGCGCTGATTGCTGCGGCGTTCGGGCCGGACCGCTTGCAAAAGACCGTCTACAAGCTGCGCGAGGGCGTGAAGCCTATCCGCGACCTGTGTTTCGTGGCGCTCGATGATTCGGACCGTCTTGTCGCTTCCCTGCGGTTCTGGCCGATCCTGATCAACCAGCGTTGGCCTGCCGTGCTGCTGGGGCCCCTGGCGGTGGCGCCAGAGTTGCGCGGCATGGGGTATGGCAAGGCGCTGATGTGGCACGGGCTGGCGCGCTGCCGTGAGCTCGGCATCAGCCGCATCATCCTGGTGGGCGATCCGGAGTACTATAATCCCTTCGGCTTTCGCCGCGAGCTGGCGCTGCACCTGCACCTTCCCGGCTGGGTCGAGGAGCGGCGTTTTCTGGCACTCGAAACGATCGCCGGCGCCATGGTTGGCGTGCACGGCATGATCGGCAAGGCAACGCCGCTGCCACGGCCGCGGCCGGAACCGAAGAAGGTTCCGGCCAGGAAGCGCGACCGCGCCAGGGATCAGGCGCGCAAGGCGCGGATGAAAGGCAAGCTGCGCAAGCGGCGCCGGGCTACCTGACGACGATGCGCGGGGCGGCGCGCTGCGAGCCGCCTTGCAGGCCGGCCCAGACCCGTGCGGCGATGTCGCGGTAGATGCGCGCATGCTCGCTTTCGGGCTGCGCCGCCACGATCGGATGCCCATCGTCGGAATGGATCCGGATGTCGAGATGCAGGGGCACGGCACCGAGGAACGGCACGCCCAGCCGTTCGGCCTCGTGCTGCGCGCCGCCATGACCGAAGATGTCGGAGCGCTCGCCGCAGCGCGGGCACAGAAAGTAGCTCATGTTCTCGACGATGCCGAGCACCGGCACCGCCGTCTTGCGAAACATGTTCAGGCCCTTGCGGGCGTCGATCAGCGCAATGTCCTGCGGTGTAGAGACAATGACGGCGCCCGCCAGCTTGACACGCTGCGCCATCGTGAGCTGCGCATCGCCCGTACCCGGCGGCATGTCGACCACCAGCACGTCGAGATGGCCCCATTCGACATCGCGCAGCATCTGTTCCAGTGCGCTCTGCACCATCGGGCCGCGCCAGATCATCGGCGTCTCCTCATTGACGAGGTAGCCGATCGACATGGTCTTGAGTCCGAAGCGCTCGATCGGCAGCAGCTTGTTGCCGTCCTTCGCTTCGGGCTTCTCCGTCACCTTGAGCATGCGCGGCATGGAGGGGCCGTAGATGTCGGCATCGAGAATGCCGACCTTGTGGCCGAGCGCTGCCAGACCCAGCGCGAGATTGACTGCTGTGGTCGATTTGCCGACGCCGCCCTTGCCGGAAGCGACCGCAATGATCCGGTCGATGCCGGTGGCGAGGATGGACTGGGCAGCCGGTCCCCCTGCCGGTCGTCCCGTGCCCGACGTGGCGCGCGGCGCCGGGCGTTCGGCCGTCATCACCGCTGTCACGGATTGCACGCCGGGCAGCGCCTTCACGGCGGCCTCGCAGGCAAGGCGCAACTGCTCCAGGCGGGCGCCCAGCGCCGGGTCCACCTTCAGCGCGAACTGCACGTGGCCGCCGCGGGTGGCGATGCCGTCGATCAGGCCGGCGGCAACGACGCTGCGATCGCTGCCCGGTGCGCTGACCGTGGCGAGCGCCGCCTCCACTGACTTCCGGTCAATTTCCGCCATTGCGCTGTCCCCAACGCTTGAAAAACCCGGCGGCCATGTCGACATCCACCGACGGCTGCCCGCGTTGCACCTGCCGCGCGCCTGTCATATATGCAGCCGGGCCAGAAAGAAAAGAAATCGCAACGGCCTGTCTGGGGTCGCGTGACGACAGCGAGGTTTCCATGCCGTGGAACAACAACACCGGAGGCGGTGGTCCCTGGGGCGGCGGTGGCGGCGGGCCGTGGGGCGGCGGTGGCCGAGGTGGCGGCCGTGGCGGGCCGCCGCGCCCGCCTGATTTCGAGGACATGCTGCGCAAGAGCCAGGATCGGCTGCGCAACCTGCTGCCCGGCGGCATGGGGTCGGCGCGGGGCATCATCCTGGTGGTACTGGTCGTGCTGGTGGGCTGGCTGCTGACCGGTCTCTACCGGGTCGAGACCAACCAGCAGGCCATCGAGCTGGTGTTCGGCCGGCCCAATGGGCCGCCCCAGGGTGAGGGCCTGAAGTACAATTTTCCGGCCCCGATCGGCCGGGTGATCAAGATCGACGTCACCAACCAGCGCTCGGTGCTGATCGGCTCGGCGGGGCCTTCGGCCGACACCCGGCCGATGCCCGGCAGCCGCGGGCCGCGCCAGGGCGTGACCACGACCGAGAACCTGATGCTGACCTCCGACGAGAACATCCTCGACATGGGGTTCGTCGTCTTCTGGCAGGTCCAGGACATCTACAAGTTCGTATTCAACCTGCCCAATCCGGAAGAAACCGTGAAAGCGGTTGCCGAGGCGGCCATGCGCCAGGTGGTGGGCACATCCCAGCTTCAGTTCGCGCTGACAGAAGGCCGCAACAAGATCCAGGAAGAGGCACGGGAAGAGATCCAGCGGATCCTTGACAGCTACGGTGCCGGCATCCGCGTGGTCGGCCTGGCGCTGCGCCAGATTGATCCCCCCCAGCAGGTGATTGCCCAGTTCCGTGACGTCCAGGCCGCGCGCGCCGACAAGGAGCGCAAGATCAACGAGGCTACCGGCTATCGCAACGAGATCGTGCCGCGCGCCAAGGGCGAGGCGGAGGCCCTGATCCAGGCCGCCGAAGGCTACAAGACAGAGGTCGTCAACCGCGCCCAGGGCGATGCGCAACGCTTCATCTCGGTCTACGAACAGTATGTCCAGGCCAAGGACGTGACCACGCAGCGCATCTATATCGAAACCATGGAGGAGGTGCTGCGCAACGTGAACAAGGTGCTGCTCGACAAGGGCGGGACCGGCGTCGTGCCCTACCTGCCACTGCCCGAACTCCAGAAGCGCGGGCCAACGGCCGCGGCCACGCCTGGCCAGCAGCAGGGAGGTACGCGATGACCAGTGCCCGGGTAATCGCGGCAGGCGTGGCACTCGTCGTGCTGGCGCTGCTGTTGCAGATGTCATTCTTCGTGCTTGACCCGACCAAGCAGGCCCTCGTGGTCCAGTTTGGTGCCGTCAAAGGCAAGCCGCGCACCGAGCCTGGCCTCTATTTCAAGTACCCCTGGGAAGATGTGGTGCGCATGGAGAAGCGCCTGTTGCACATCGAGGCCGAGGAATTCGAGTTGATCGCTGGCGACCAGAAGCGCCTTGTGGTGGATGCCTATGCACGCTACCGGATCGAGGATCCGCTGAAATACTACCAGGCGACCAGCAACCTGGACGCGGTGTTCCGCGGCCAGCTCGGCAACCTCATCAACGGCAATATCCGGCGCGAGCTTGGGACGGTGCCGCTGCAGGCCGTCCTTTCCGAGCGGCGCGGCCATTTGATGATCGACATCACGGAAATGGTGCAGGGGCCGGCGCTGCGCGAGTACGGCGTCCGGGTGGTCGACGTCCGCATCAAGCGCGCCGATCTGCCGCGCGAGAACTCCGAGGCCGTCTACAATCGCATGCGCACGGAGCGCGAGCAGGAAGCCCGCCAGTTGCGCGCCCAGGGCGACGAGGAAAGCCAGCGCATCCGGGCCGGCGCCGACCGCGAGCGCGTGGTGCTGATCTCGGAGGCACGCAAGAAGGCCGAAACACTGCGTGGCCAGGGCGATGCCCAGGCGATCAAGATCTACGCCGACGCCTTTGGCCGCGATCCCCAGTTCTTCGCCTTCTACCGGTCGATGGAGGCCTATCGGCAGGCACTGGGTGGCAGCGGCACGACGATGGTGCTGACACCGGACAGCGACTTCTTCCGATACTTCGGCAACGTTAACGGTCAGCCGCCGGCGCCGCCGAAGTGAGCCGATCCTAGCCACAAGCTGCCGCATCCCGGCTGAGAATTCCGCCAGCGCCAAGGCCCTGTCCGTTGCAGGAATGTCACTGTCACGGGCTATTTATCGTCTGCTAGCGTCCAGGCCCCTCGCCGCATTTGCGCCACGCTCGCACGCCATGTAAATGAGGGTGCAAGGGATTTCGTCGAGTTTCCGCTGCACTTCCTCGTACCCGTGGCCGCGGCCGGAAACCTTCGGAGGCAGGTCGTGAATTGGGTTCAGACTCAGAGGCTTGCGGGCCCCCCGCTTCGGGAACCGCGAGGGTTGGTGGCGCGTGCCCGCTTGGCGGCCGTCGCGCTCGTCGCTGGCGCCGTCTGGATGGCGCCGGCCCTGATCCAGTGGACACCGGCACAAGCGCGCGAGGCGCCCTCGACCTTCGCCGATCTGGCCGAAAAGCTGCTGCCGGCCGTGGTGAACATCGCCACCACACAGCAGGTGCCTGCCGAGCGGCGGCGCGGCGATCTTCCCCGTCCGCCGCCCGGTTCTCCCCTGGAGGACCTGTTCCGCGACTTCTTTGGCGACCGTGGTCCCCGTCCGGACCGGCCGCGCCGCGGCACGTCGCTGGGTTCGGGTTTCATCATCGATCCGACCGGCTACATCGTCACCAACAATCACGTGATCGAGGGTGCCGACGAGATCACCGTCCTGCTGCATGACGACACGCAGCTCAAGGCCAAGTTGGTCGCGCGTGACAGCAAGGTTGATATTGCCGTGCTCAAGGTCGAACCGCCTGGCCGCAAGCCGATGCCGTTCGTGAAGTTCGGTGATTCGGACAAGTCCCGGATCGGCGACTGGGTGGTGGCGATCGGCAACCCGTTCGGGCTCGGTGGGACGGTCACGGCCGGAATCGTGTCGGCCCGCTCGCGCGATATTGGCGGACAGTACGACGATTACATCCAGACCGATGCAGCCATCAACAAGGGCAACTCGGGCGGACCGCTGTTCAACATGGATGGCGAGGTGGTCGGCATCAACACCGCGATCTATTCGCCAACCGGCACGAGCCTCGGGATTGGTTTTGCCATCCCCGCCAACATGGCGCGACCGCTGGTCGAGCAGTTGCGGGAATTCGGCCGGGTGCGGCGCGGCTGGATCGGCGTACAGATCCAGAGCATCTCCGAGGACATGGCGGAAGCCTTCGGCCTCGACAAGCCGCGCGGCGCGTTGATTGCCGGTGTCACACCTAACGGCCCGGCGGAGAGGGCCGGCCTCAAGCAGCGCGATGTCATCCTGAGCTTCAACGGCCGGGAGGTCCACGATTCCAAGAAGCTGCCGCGCATCGTGGCCGATTCGAAAGTCGGTGATACCGTGGACGTGGTCGTCATGCGCAGCGGCAAGCGTACCACGCTGAAGCTCAAGGTGGGCGAGCTGGAGGACAGCGACAAGCAGCAAGCCTCGGCCAGCGGCAGCAAGCCGCCCGCCGCCCGTGAAGCGGATCCGCCCGGCACCATCGAGCCGTTCGGCATTACCGTGGCCCGGCTGACCGACACGCTGCGCGAAAAGCACGGCCTGCAGAACGCGCAGAAGGGCGTCGTGGTGGTGAAGGTCGCCGACGACAGTCCCGCTGCGGAAAAAGGCATCAAGGTCGGAGACCTGATCCTGGAAGTGGCCCAGACCGAGGTGAATTCACCGTCTGACGTGCAGAACAAGGTCAAGGAGCTGCGCGAGCAGAAGAAGAAGGCTGCCGTCCTGCTCGTCGAATCGAAGGGCGATCCCCGATTCGTCGCGCTGCGCTTCCAGAACTAGGGTTTGTGCCTCACGGAGCGCGGGCGTCTCGCTTGCGCTCCGGGTGGCTTAAGCCACTTTTACGATGAGCTTGCCGAAGTTCTTGCCCTTGAGCAGGCCGATGAAGGCGTCGGGGGCACGCTCCAGGCCCTCGACCACGGTTTCGCGGTTGCGGATCTTGCCTTCCTTGAGGAGGGTGCCTACCTCGCGCGCGAATTCGCCCATGCTGGCCATGTGATCCGACACGATGAAGCCCTCGATGCGCAGGCGGCGCTGGACGATGGTGAACATCTTCTCGGGTCCGGGGCGCGGCGTGCGGTCCTGATACTCCGAGATTGCGCCGCACATGATCATGCGGCCGAAATCCTTCATGCGCGCAAAGACGGCATGAAAGATGTCGCCGCCGACATTCTCGAAATCAACATCGATGCCGCCGGGGCAAAGCCGGTCAAGAGCGGCGCCATAGTCCGTTTCCGTTCGGTGGTTGAAGCAGGCGTCGTAGCCCAGCTCCTGCACCGCCCAGGCGCATTTGGCGTCATCGCCGGCGCAGCCCACCACGCGTGCGCCCTTCAGCTTTGCGAGCTGTCCGGCAAGCTGCCCGACGGCGCCGGTTGCCGCCGACACGAACACCGTCTCGCCGGCCTTGGGTTGGCCGATCCGCAGCATGCCGTGCCAGGCGGTGAAGCCGGGCATCCCGAGTATGCCGAGATGTGCCGGAAGCGGCGCTGCGGCGGGATCGATCTTCCGCAGGCCACGGCCGTCGTGCAGCGTGTGCGTCGCCCAGTCCAGCATGCCGACCACGATGTCGCCGGCGGCGAATTTCGGATTACGCGATTCCACGATTTCCGCGACGCTTCCGGCAGTCAAAGGTCGGTCGAGCTCGAAGGGCGGCGTGTAGGACCGCAGCTCGGTCATTCTCGGACGCATATAGGGGTCGAGCGACAGGTAGAGGGATCGCGCCAGGACCTGGCCCTCGGCCACGGCCGGAAGCGGCGCCTGTTCGACCCGGAAGCAATCGGGCGTCACGTCGCCCTGGGGCCGTTTGGCCAGCACGATCCGCGTGGTTTGAGACATTGCCACTCCTCCAGATGCTGCGCCGTCATAGCGGGTTCTGCCCGTCCTGTGCAGCATTGAGTGATATGCGCGGGTGTTCGTGTATGCTTTGGCCGCTGCTCAAGGGGGAGAGTGGCCATGCAACTGGCAATCTTTCTGGTACGCTTGGCGGGCATCATCGCCGTCAGCCTGTCCGCAATGTCAGGCAGCGCCGCGGCGCAGCCGATCACGCGCGATCTTGCCGGTGCCCGCGACCACCCGCTGGTCCCGCGTTACGAGGGCTCCTTCATCATCGGCTACAAGACCGATCGCTTCGCGGAGGTCGACATACCGCTGGGTCCGGTCGTGCTCATCGACGGCAACCGGCGCTTTGAACGGGTCGATGGCATCGAGGGCATGCGTACCCGGCTGCTTTATGTCGCGCCGCTGGAGCGTACGTCCCTCGAGGTGCTGCGGAACTACAAGGAGGCGCTGCTCGCGGCCGGATTCAAGCCGCTCTACGAGTGCAATCGCGAGGCCTGCGGCGATTCCTTCGAGGTGCCGTTCTACTTCAATAATCCCTCCCGGACGCTCACCGCTGACCAGGTGATGCAGTTCGCGTTCTCCCACGGTGTTGTCGATCCGCGGCTGTTCGTCGGCAAGCTCGATCGTCCTGGCGGGTCGGTGCACGTTGTCGTGTTCGCCGCCTTTCAGGAGAACTCGGCGAATCCGGCGGCCGGCAAGCGGGTGGCGGTTTTCCTCGACATTGTCGAGAGCGGCATCATGGAACGGCGCATGATCACGGTGCAGGCGCCGGAGATGGCGGCCAACCTCAGTCGCGACGGCAAGCAGGCGATCTACGGCATCTACTTTGATTTCGACAAGGCCGACCTGAAGCCGGAGTCGAAGCCGCAGCTTGAGGAAATGGGGAGATTGATGAAGGCCAATCCCGGCCTTCGGGTCTATATCGTCGGCCATACCGACAACCAGGGTGCGCTGGACTACAACGTTGGCCTGTCGCAACGCCGGGCCGAGGCGGTAGCGCGTGCACTTGCCGGCCAGTACGGCATTCCGGCCGCCCGCATGAGCGCGCGCGGTCTTGGTCCGCTGGCGCCCGTTACGTCGAATGCCACAGAAGAGGGCCGTGCCAAGAACCGCCGCGTCGAACTGGTGCAGCAATAGGCAGCGCTTCACGCGTGGCTGAACTCGCTGCGCCGATAGCCCTGGAGGTAGAGCAGGGCGGTGAGATCGCCGTAGCGCACATTGGCCGCGATGGCGGCGGCCACGCTGGGCTTTGCATGGAACGCCACGCCCAGCCCTGCGGCCTGCAGCATCGGCAGGTCATTGGCGCCATCGCCCACGGCAAGCGTGTCGTCCAGGGAAAGGCCCCGCGTGCGGCTGAGTTCCAGCAGCGTGGCGAGCTTGGCCTCCTTGCCGAGAATGGGTTCGGCCACGGTCCCGCTGAGCCTGTCGCCCTCCACCAGAAGTGTATTGGCGCGGTCCACGTCGAAGCCGAGTGAGCGGCGCACCAGCGCGGTGAAGTGGGTAAAACCACCGGAAACCAGCGCGCAGTACCCGCCGTTGTCACGCATGGTCGCGACCAGGGTTGCGGCGCCGGGCGTGTATGTGATCCGTCGCGCCGCCTCATCTAGCAAGGCTGTCTTCAACCCCTTCAGCAGGCCAACACGCTCGCGCAAGGCCGCGGCGAAGTCGATCTCGCCATTCATGGCGCGTGCCGTGATGGCGGCGATCTGCTCGCGCAAGCCAAAGAAGTCGGCCAGCTCATCGAGCATCTCGTTCTCGATGATTGTAGACTCCATGTCGGCCACGAGCAGCTTCTTGCGGCGCCGGACCGCCGGCTGAACGATGGCATCTACGGGTCGATCGCCCAGGACCTCCCGCGCTATCGTTGTCGCCGCGCCCGGTTTGAGTCCGGCGAGAGGCAGATCGGCGGCGATACCTTCATCGAGCCAGACAGGCGTGCGGGCATACACGGCCATCCGCACCAGCTCGACCGTGTTGGCATCGAGGACGGGTCGCCGGGGATCAGCGATCAGGGTAAGAACATGCTCCATGAAGCGCGCGTATAGCAGATTCCTGCCGTGAGTCCGGTGCTGGTCATTGTCGGGCCTACGGCCAGCGGCAAGTCGGCGCTGGGGCTTGAGGTGGCGCGGCGCGCGTCGGTGCGGGCCGCGGGAAGGGAATTCGCCGGCGGCACCGTCATCAACATGGATTCGATGCAGGTCTACCGCGAGCTGCCCATCATCACCGCCCAGCCCACGGCGGCGGAGCAGGCCGGTGTTCCGCATCGCCTTTACGGCGTGCTGCGGGCGTGGGAGGTCGGGACTGCCGCGCGCTGGGCGGAGATGGCGCAGGCGGAGATCGGGGCAAGTTTCGATGCTGGCCGCTTGCCCATCCTGGTTGGCGGAACAGGCCTCTACCTGAAGGCCCTGACCGAAGGCCTGTCGCCCATACCGCCGATTCCGGATGAGGTACGGGCCGCCTCGCGCGCGCTGTGGGAGACGCTTGGAGCGGACGGCTTTCACGCCCGTCTCGCTGCGCGCGATCCGCAGTCGGCGCGGCGGCTGGCTGTCAATGACCGGCAACGCCAGGTGCGGGCATGGGAAGTGCTGGAAGCAACCGGGCGATCCATCTCCTCCTGGCAACAGGAGGCCGGGGCAGGCCCCTCCGCCGACTGGCGCTTCGTGGTCGTGCTGCTGGCACCCGAGCGAGGCTGGCTGCGCGCGCGCCATGAGCGGCGCTTCAGGACCATGGTGCAGGCCGGGGCCGTCGAGGAAGTAAGGGCATTGGAGCATACTCTTGGCGCACGCGGCCGGCTGAGGAACCTCACACTCGATGGGGTCGCCTTGCCGGCGCTGAAGGCGCACGGGGTACCGGAGTTGCGCGCATATCTGCACGGAACCATGAAGCTGGAGGATGCGGTCGGGCGTGCGGTGCTGAACACCAGCCAATACGCAAAACGTCAAATGACATGGGCAAGGCATAAGATAATTGCGGATTCTATCATAGAATCGAAAGAAGATGACGTTTTGGGTGAATTTGAGAAATTTTTGGACAAAATCGCCCGCTGAAACTTTGCGTTTGTTTGTCGAATGGGGTTGACCCGAAATTTTCCGGCCGGTAAGGTCCGCGCGCCGCGAACAGGTGTTTCGCGGCACGTTTTTCTTGGAGGGAGCGATGACTGCGGAGAGCAAGACGACCGGCGCCGACCTGGTGATCAGAAGCCTGATCGACCAGGACGTCGACGTCGTCTTTGGCTATCCCGGCGGCGCCGTCCTTCCCATCTACGACTCGCTTTTCAAGCAGAACCGCCTGCGGCACATCCTGGTGCGCCATGAGCAGGCGGCCGTGCATGCCGCCGAAGGCTATGCCCGCTCGACCGGCAAGGTCGGCGTGGTGCTGGTGACGTCAGGGCCCGGCGCGACCAACGCCGTGACCGGGCTGACCGACGCGCTGATGGACTCCATTCCCATCGTCTGTCTGACCGGCCAGGTGCCGACACATCTGATCGGCAACGACGCTTTTCAGGAAGCCGACACGACGGGGATCACTCGTCCCTGCACCAAGCATAACTACTTGGTGAAGAACGTGGCCGATCTGCAGCGGCTGATCGGCGAGGCGTTCTATGTCGCGAAGTCAGGGCGGCCGGGGCCCGTCGTGATCGATCTGCCCAAGGACGTGCTGATGGCCCAGCACGAGTACGAGCCGGCGCGCAAACCGGTACAGCACAAGAGTTACCGGCCGCAGCTCAAGGGCGACATCAAGCGTATCGAGCAGGCCATCGATATCCTCGCGAGAGCCCGACGGCCGCTGTTCTATACGGGCGGCGGCGTGATCAACTCCGGTCCCAACGCCGCGAAGCTGCTGCAGCAGTTCGCGCGTCTCACCGGCTTTCCCGTCACCAGCACGCTGATGGGGCTTGGCGCCTATCCGGCCTCGGACCCGCAGTTCCTGGGCATGCTGGGCATGCACGGGACCTACGAGGCCAACCTCGCGATGCACGGCTGCGACGTGATGGTCAATATCGGTGCGCGCTTCGACGATCGCGTCACGGGCAGGCTGGCGGCCTTCTCGCCCGGCAGCACGAAGATCCACGTCGATATCGATCCGTCGTCCATTAACAAGAACGTGCGCGTCGATCTGCCGATCGTCGGCGACTGTGCGCACGTGCTCGAGGACATGATCAAGGTCTGGAAAGCACGCCAGCCCAGGATCGACCAGAAGGCGCTCAAGGGGTGGTGGGCGCAGATCGAAGAGTGGCGCGCGCGGGATTGCCTGCGCTTCGAGAACTCGAAGGAGATCATCAAGCCGCAATATGCCTTGCAGCGGCTCTATGCGCTGACCCGCGAGAAGGAGCCGATCATCACCACCGAGGTCGGCCAGCACCAGATGTGGGCAGCCCAGTTCCTCAAGTTCGAGAAGCCCAACCAGTGGCTGACCTCGGGTGGGCTGGGCACCATGGGCTACGGGCTGCCGGCGGCCATCGGCGCGCAGATCGCGCATCCGGGCCGATTGGTGATCGACGTTGCCGGCGAAGCCTCGATCCTGATGAACATCCAGGAGCTGTCGACGGCGGCCCAGTACCGTCTGCCGGTGAAGGTGTTCATCCTCAACAACGAGTACATGGGCATGGTGCGCCAGTGGCAGGAGCTCCTGCACGGCGGCCGTTACTCGGAGAGCTACACCGCCGCGCTGCCCGATTTCGTGAAGCTGGCGGACGCCTTCCACGCGGTCGGCATGCGCATCACGAAGCCCGACGAGGTTGACGGCGCCATCAGGGAGATGATGGCAGTCGACCGGCCCGTTATCGTCGACGTCTGCGTCGACAAGGCGGAGAATTGCTTCCCGATGATCCCGTCGGGCGCAGCACATAACGAGATGCTGCTTGGTCCCGCCGACAAGGCCGAAAAGCCGGTCTCGGAAGAGGGAATGGTGCTCGTCTGAGCACCGCCCTTCGCATTTTTCTGCCCGTATCGTCTGTCAGTCGCGTCGCGCGGCCCGCTGCCGGGCCCGGCGCCGGGGGAGTGAGCAAGGTGAGTCCGGATCATCAGCGTCATACGATCGCGGTCCTGGTCGACAACGAGCCCGGTGTCCTGGCGCGTGTCATCGGCCTGTTCTCCGGCCGCGGCTACAACATCGAAAGCCTGACCGTGTCGGAAACCGACCCGCGCAAGCACCTCTCGCGCATCACCATTGTCACGTCGGGCACGCCGATGGTCATCGAGCAGATCAAGGCGCAGCTCGACCGGCTGGTGCCGATCCACAAGGTGTCGGACCTGACGCTGGAGGGGCCCGCAGTCGAACGCGAGCTCGCCCTGGTCAAGGTACGCTCGACCGGCGAGAAGCGCGTCGAGTCGCTGCGCATCGCTGATGTCTTTCGCGCCCATGTGGTCGACATGACCAACGAGTCGGTCGTGTTCGAGCTGACGGGTGCACCGTCAAAGCTCGACTCGTTCGTCGGCCTTATGGAGGCGCTCGGGCTGGTCGAGGTGTGCCGCACCGGCGTCGCCGCCATGCTGCGCGGTCCGGCGGGAATCTAGGACTGCGATCCGGGGTGAGACATGGAGCTGATCTATCCGCTGATGGTCCTCGCCTTCGTCCACCTGCTGGCTGCGGCGAGTCCGGGTCCGACCTTCCTGCTGGTGACGCGCACGGCCGTGGCCGGCTCGCGCCGGCTGGCGCTGGTCGCGGCGCTGGCGGCCGCGGTCGGCGCGCTGATCTGGGCGACCGCGGCCCTGCTGGGCCTGCAGGCGTTGCTCACGAAGTTCGAGTGGCTGTATCTGGGGCTGCGTGTTGCCGGCGGACTCTATCTCGTCTATCTCGGCATCCAGCTTGTGCGGCACGCGGGCAAGGAGAGCGTAGCGGCACCGGAGGCAGGCATCGCCACGGCGCCGCTATCGGCGATGCGGACCTTTCGGACAGTGCTGATGGTGCAGCTCTCGAATCCCAAGGTGGCGGTGTTCTTCGGGAGCGTATTCCTGACCCTGCTGCCGGCCGATGCGCCGTCATGGACGAGTATCGCCGTCCCGGCCATCGTTTTTGTCGACGAGTTCGCGTGGTACGCGCTGGTGGCGCTGCTGTTTTCGGGGGACCTGGTGCGCACCGGCTACCGCCGCGCGCAGGTCTGGATCGAACGGCTGACGGGCGGCGTGCTCGCGGCCCTGGGACTTCGGCTGGCGCTCGACCGGTGAGCACGGCCGCAAAGGATTGACCGGAACTGGAGAGAGAAGATGCGTGTCTACTACGATCGCGATGCCGACGTGAACCTGATCAAGGGCAAGAAGGTCCTGATCGTCGGCTACGGCAGCCAGGGCCATGCCCACGCCATGAACCTGCGCGACAGCGGCGTGAAGGACGTGCGCATCGCGCTCAAGCCGGGCTCAGCCACGATCAAAAAGGCTGAGGGCGCCAGTTTCACCGTGATGTCGCCCGCCGAGGGCGCCAAGTGGGCCGATGTGGTCATGGTGCTGACCCCCGACGAGCTGCAGTCTGACATCTATAACGCCGATCTTGCGCCCAACATGAAGGAGGGCGCTGCGCTGGTGTTCGCGCACGGGCTGAACGTGCACTTCAACCTGATCACGCCGCGCAAGGACCTTGACGTCTTTATGATCGCGCCCAAGGGACCGGGCCACACGGTCCGCTCAGAGTACATGCGCGGCGGCGGCGTGCCCTGTCTCGTGGCAGTGGCGCAGAACGCCTCGGGCAATGCGCTGGAGATCGCGCTCAGCTACTCCGCGGCGATCGGCGGCGGCCGTGCCGGCACGATCGAGACCACATTCAAAGAGGAGTGTGAAACCGACCTGTTCGGCGAGCAGGTGGTGCTCTGCGGCGGCCTGGTCGAGCTGATCAAGGCCGGCTACGAGACGCTGGTGGAGGCGGGCTACGCGCCGGAAATGGCGTATTTCGAGTGCCTGCACGAGGTGAAGCTGATTGTCGACCTCATCTACGAGGGCGGCATCGCCAACATGAACTACTCCATCTCCAACACGGCCGAGTACGGCGAGTATCGCAGCGGCCCGCGCATCGTGACGCCCGAAACCAAGGCGGAGATGAAGCGTATCCTCGACGACATCCAGTCGGGCCGTTTCGCGCGCGACTGGATGCTGGAGAACAAGGTCAATCAGGCTTCGTTCAAGGCGATGCGCAAGCGCATGTCCGAGCACCCGATCGAGGAGATCGGCGTGAAGCTCCGCGGCATGATGCCGTGGATCAAGGAGAAGGCGCTGGTCGACCGCACCCGGAACTGAAGCGGCGGGACAGATACACTCTGTCCCGTGCCTTCTAGTGGTGCCTGACAACCGTGCGGCGGTGGCACCAGGGCTGCTGCTGAACCAGTGCCATGGCCGCTTCCAGCCCCAGCGGATCGGCAGCGGCGACAGGTTCGCTTGCCGGGCTGGCGATGGCCGGCGCGTGCAGGACGACGTCGGTGCGCTCGGTCTGGGAGACACACCCTGCCAGGGGCAGGATCCCCAGAATCAACCAATATTTTTTCAACATACTCTCACGCCCAAAATATAGCGTTACCCACGAAAATTGAGTGGGCTGGCAGCGGCCGGCCGACCCGTGTGGGTTCGCACCTCAACAATGTACCACGGAACTGCGACTGGTGCGCGAACTGCGCACGAAAAGATTTGGTCCCCTTTGCACCAAATCTTCGAAGCCCTTCGACCATTCACCCTGCACCGCGCAGGCACGTCGCGCGATGCGTGTGACGGGCGTGGAAAACTGCGCTTGTCGATCGACTCATGTCGCAGGGTTCGACGCTTGCCGCAGTACGGCGGCCGGTCTATGAGGACCGGCGCCTGCCCCGACCCTGGAGGGCCGCGGGGAGCCGTTCTAGCACCGCTGCCAGGGGATTCGCGCCGCACATGCTTTCGCGACTGATGGGGTTGTTTTCGGCCGACATGGGAATCGATCTCGGTACGGCCAATACGCTGGTCTATGTGAAGGGCCGCGGCGTGGTGCTGAACGAGCCATCGGTGGTGGCGCTGACCACCGTGGCCGGCAAGAAGCAGGTCCTGGCCGTGGGCGAGGAAGCCAAGATGATGCTGGGGCGAACGCCCGGCAACATCCAGGCCATCCGCCCCCTGCGCGATGGCGTGATCGCGGATTTCGAAGTCGCCGAGGAGATGATCAAGCATTTCATCGGCAAGGTGCACAACCGCCGCTCGTTTGCGCACCCCCAGATCGTGGTTTGCGTTCCCTCGGGCTCCACTGCCGTCGAACGGCGCGCCATCCAGGAATCGGCTGAGAACGCCGGCGCCCGCAAGGTGTGGCTGATCGAGGAGCCCATGGCGGCCGCCATCGGGGCTGGCCTGCCGGTCACCGAACCCACTGGCTCCATGGTGGTGGATGTCGGTGGCGGCACCACGGAGGTCGCGGTGCTGTCGCTGGGCGGGATCGTCTATCCGCGCTCGGTGCGCGTGGGCGGCGACAAGATGGACGAGGCCATCATCGCCTATATCCGCCGTAACCATAACCTGCTGGTCGGCGAGTACTCTTCCGAGCGGATCAAGAAACAGATCGGCTCGGCCATGGCGCCGGAGGACGGCGAGGGCCGGACCATGGAGATCAAGGGGCGCGACCTGATGAACGGCGTGCCCAAGGAACTGGTGATCAGCGAACGGCAGATCTCCGAGAGTCTGGCCGAACCGGTCAGCGCCATCATCGAGGCGGTCAAGGTGGCGCTGGAGCACACGGCCCCTGAGCTCGCGGCCGACATCGTCGACAAGGGCATCGTGCTGACCGGCGGGGGTGCGCTGCTTACCAACCTCGACAAGGTGCTGCGGCAGGCCACGGGTCTGCCCGTCTCGGTGGCCGAGGAGCCGCTGCTGTGCGTGGCACTGGGCACCGGCCACGCCGTGGAAAACATCGCGCGCCTGCGGGGCGTGCTTTCCAGCATGTATTGACGCTCGCAGTCGCGTTTCGCGCGCTGCCGGCGTAGGATAGGCCGGCTCGTCAGGGGTTGGTTGTTCCCATGGCCTTTCGCGAGGCCGTCGCGCAGGCGGCAGCATCCGTACGCCACCTCGTGCAGCGTTTCTCGCTGGCGCTGCTGGTATCGGCCGCCGTCGGCACCATGCTGATCGGCAAGGCCGACACCGTCCTGCTGGAGCGTGTGCGCGCTGCGGCACTGGATCTCGCCACGCCGCTGCTTGAGGCGATCTCGCGGCCGGTCGCGACGGTCAATCAGTTGATCACGGACATCGAGGATCTGGCCGACCTCAGGGCGGAGAACGCGCGGCTGCGCGAGGAGAACGCCCGCCTGCTGGCATGGCAGAGCGTCGCCCGGCGGCTGGAAGTCGAGAATGCCGAGCTGCGCGGGCTCCTGAACTTCAAGGAAGGACCGCAGGCCGGCTTCATCACGGCCCGGGTCGTGGGCGATTCGGGCAGCGCCTTCGTGCGCAGCATGCTGCTGAACGTCGGCCGGCGCGCCGGTGTCGCCGGCGGCCAGGCCGTAGTCACGGGCGAGGGGCTGATCGGCCGCATCACCGAGGTGGGCGAGGGCTGGTCGCGCGTCCTGCTGCTGTCGGATCTGAGCTTCCGGCTGCCCGTGCTCGTCGAGCGCACCCGCGAGCGCGCCATCCTCACGGGCGACAATTCGGCAATGCCGAAGCTCTCCATGGCGCAGTCGGTGGTGGGAATCCAGGTCGGCGACCGGATCATCACGTCGGGCCATGGCGGCAGCTTCCCGGTCGGCATCCCGGTGGGCGTGGTGACCTCGACCACGGACGGCTCCATCCGGGTGAAGCCGCTGGGCGACACCACGCGGCTTGAGTTCGTGCGGGTGATCGACTACGGCATCACCGGCCTGGTGACGGGACCCGCACCGCCGCAGGAAATGTACGGACCACCCTTGCCGCCGGCGGGCTTGCGGCCGGCCGGCGCCGGCAAGTGACATGAACGACTTCCTCCATCAGCTCGATCGCTGGCTTTACGCCGCCTGGCCCGGCGCGCTGGTGGGCTTGCTGATCCTGCTGACGATGGCGCCGATCCGCCTGCCGGACGCGCTGACGGTGGCGCCGCTGCTGCCGCTGATGGCGGTCTATCACTTCTGTCTCTTCCGGGCCGAGGCACTGCCAGCATGGCTGCTGTTCCTGCTGGGCGTGCTGTTCGACCTGCTGCAGGGCGGACCGGGTACGCCCGTGGGCGTCTCGGCGCTGCAGTTCCTGCTGGTTCGCCAGGCGATCCTTGGTAACCAGAAATACCTGGTGGCCGTCTCCTTCACCTTCATCTGGCTGGGCTACGCGCTTCTGTCGGCGGCGGCGGTGACGCTCTCGTGGATCACCATGGCGCTGCTGTCCTGGCGCTTCATCGATCCGCAGCCAGCCCTGTTCCAGTATGTCGTGTCGCTGTTCCTCTATCCGATCTTCGGCTGGGTCATGGGCCGCGGCCGTCCGCGCGACCCGCTGAACGCGCCAGAGGCCCGGCCATGAGGCGCGACGCCGACCGCTACACGCTCTTCACGCGCCGCGCCCTGATCCTGGGCGGCGTGAAGGTCGGCCTGCTGGGCGCGCTGGGGGCACGCCTCTACTGGCTGCAGACCGTCGAATCCGAAAAGTACAAGGTGCTTGCCGACGACAACCGCATCAACACCCGGCCGCTGACGCCCTCGCGTGGGCTCATCTTCGATCGCACCGGCGAGCCGCTGGCGGCCAATCGCAACAACTACCGGCTGCTGATCACGGCCGATAAGGGGCGCATCTCCGAGGCGCTGAAGCAGGCCGAAACGGTGCTGGAGCGGCTGGAGCGGGTGATCGACATCGGCGAGCGCGAGCGCCAGCGCATTCTGGAGCAGATGCGCCGCAATCGCAGCTTCGTGCCGGTGACGGTGCGCGAAAACCTGGAGTGGGAGCAGGTGGCGCAGATCGAGTTCAACGCGCCCGACCTGCCGGGCGTGTCGATCGATCTCGGCCAGACCCGGGATTATCTGCATCCGGAGCTGACCAGCCACGTGGTCGGCTATGTGGGCCGCGTTTCGCCCGAGGATCTGCGCGACAGCGACGATCCCGTGCTGGAGCTGCCCGGCATGCGCATCGGCAAGAAGGGCGTCGAGAAGGGTGCCGACGAGCTGCTGCGCGGCAAGCCCGGCGGCATCCAGGTCGAGGTCAACGCCGTGGGCCGCGTCGTGCGTGAGCTGGACAGGACCGAGGGCGAACCTGGCGCCAACCTGCTGCTGACCATCGACTTGGAGCTACAGCGCTACGTCACCGAACGCCTCAAGGACCAGAGCGCCTCGGCAGTGGTCATGGATGTGGTCACCGGCGACATCCTCGCGATGGCTTCGGTGCCAGCCTTTGACAACAACACCTTTGCCCGCGGCGTCACCCAGGCGGAATGGCAGGAGCTGTTGAACGATCCCGGCAAGCCGCTGCTGAACAAGGCGGCGCAGGGCCAGTACCCGCCCGGCTCGACCTACAAGATGGTGACGGCGCTCGCAGCACTGGAGAGCAAGGCTATCAGCCTTTGGGACCGGCTGCCCTGTGTCGGCTTTATCGAGCTGCCGGGCGACCAGAAGAAATACTGCTGGATTCACCCCGCCGGTCACGGCTGGCCCAACGTCATCGAGGCGTTGCAGATGTCCTGCGACTGCTTCTTCTACGAGGCGGGCCGGCGCGCCGGCGTCGACCGCATCGCGGAAGTGGCGGCGAAGCTCGGGTTCGGCACGGCCACGGGCTCGGGCCTGCCTGAAGAGGCGGACGGCTTGCAGCCGACGCGGGCGTGGAAGCAGGAACGGCACAGCCGGCCCTGGGGAGTCGGCGATACCTACAATCTCGCCATCGGCCAGGGCGACATGCTGGCCACCCCGCTGCAGCTCGCGGTGATGGCCGCGCGCATCGGCAACGGCGGCTATGACGTGAAGCCGCGGCTGATCGCCGCCACGGCCGGTGCGCGCGAGCCGCTCCAGCCGCCGCCAGTGCAGCTCAGGCCCGATGCGCCCAGCCTGAAGTTCAACGCGCATTTTATGAAGGCCGTGCAGCAGGGCATGGACATGGTGGTCAACAGCCAGGGCGGCACGGCGTTCGGCTCGCGCATCAAGGAAAAGGGCATGGCGATGGCGGGCAAGACCGGCACCTCGCAGGTGAAGCGCATCACGGAGAGCGAGCGCGGCCGGCGCATGTCGCAGGAGGAGCTGCCCTGGCACCTGCGGCACCACGCGCTCTTTTGCGGCTACGCGCCGGTCGACAATCCGCGCTACGCCTGCGCCGTTGTGGTGGAGCATGGCATGGGCGGTTCGCGCACTGCCGCGCCGATCACGCGCGACATCCTTGTGGAGGTGCAGAAGATCGACCCCTCGCGCCGGCGCGACCGCTTCAAGACCGCTGCGCTGGGCGGCGGCCGCACGGTGGCCGAAGCCGCGCCGGCCGGCGAGACGACGGATCCGAAGCGGGGTGGACCGTGAGCCTGGCCGCGGCCCGCAGCGAGCTGACGCTGGCCGAAAAACTCCGGCGTCTGGACTGGCGTCTCGTGCTGGTCCTGATCGGCGTCGCCGGCGTCGGCACCGCGGCCCTCTACTCCGCTGGCGGCATGAAGCCCGATCCATGGGCAGCCAAGCACGCCACCCGTTTCGCTATTGGCCTTGGCCTGATGCTGCTGGTGGCGCTGGTGGACCTGCGCGTGTGGATGCGCCTGGCCTATCCAGCCTACGTGATTTCGGTCCTGCTGCTGGTCGCCGTCGATGTGATCGGCAAGGGCGCCATGGGGGCCCAGCGCTGGCTCGATCTCGGGCCGATCCAGATCCAGCCCTCGGAGCTGATGAAGGTTGCCGCCATCCTGGCGCTGGCGCGCTACTTCCACGGCCTTTCGCGCGAGCAGGTCGGCCGCATCGCCTATGTCATCCCGGCGGTGGCCGCCATCATCGTGCCCGTGGGGCTGGTGATGATCCAGCCCGACCTCGGGACGGCCATGGTGCTGCTGTCAACCGGTGCCGCGCTGATGTTCGTCGCCGGCGTCAGGCTGTGGAAGTTCCTGGTGGCGGGCACGCTGGGCGCGGCCAGCCTGCCCATTGGCTGGCAGCTCATGCACGAATATCAGCGCAACCGCGTGCGCATCTTCCTCGATCCCGATCTCGACCCGCTGGGCGCGGGCTATCACATCCTTCAGTCCAAGATCGCGATCGGTTCGGGCGGCATGCTGGGCAAGGGCTTCGGCATGGGCACGCAATCGGCGCTGAACTTCCTTCCCGAGAAGCAGACCGACTTCATCTTCACCATGTGGACCGAGGAAACCGGCTTGCGCGGCGCGCTGATCCTGCTGGCGCTTTATGCCGCGATCATCCTCTACGCCCACGTCGTGGCGCTGCGGGCGCGCAGTCATTTCGGCCGGCTGCTGGCGATGGGTATCGGCATCACCATTTTTCTGTACGTGTTCATCAACACCGCCATGGTCATGGGCCTGCTGCCGGTGGTGGGCGTACCCCTGCCGCTGGTCAGCTACGGCGGCACGGCGATGCTCACCGTGATGTTCGCCTGTGGCCTGCTGCTGGGCATCAACGTCCACCGCGACCTGGTGATCCCCAGGCCGTAGCGGGGAGGATTCTCGCCTATGGACAAGGGCCATACGCGTGGCTATAACGCGCGCCGCTTCCGGCCCATGGCCGGCGCGCACCGGAAATGGGCGCATAGCTCAGTTGGTAGAGCAGCTGACTCTTAATCAGCGGGTCCTAGGTTCGAGCCCTAGTGCGCCCACCATTTCCGTCAGATATTTCAAAGATTTAGGGACTTAACTAAATAGCAGCCGCGCGGCGACTGGGCATTGGAATTGATAAAGTACCCACCGAGTACCCACCGCGCGTCGTTTCGTTCATCCGGTGCTTCTGACGGAACACCATCATCCGATTCGCGCGAGCAGCTTCGCCGCGCCGATATCCCTGTATCGCCTGTCGGCCCGCGCGGGCCTTGCAGTTGTCAGACGATGAGGAAATCCGCGTTCGTGAGTCCGAGGCCGGGAGAGAGCGTCGCGAACTGGACCGCTGCGCCTGCGTCACTGCCGTCGGAATCGTAGAGCAATGCCCCTGTCGCTGAATCGTAGATGATCCGGTCCGCCGCGTCGGCCGCAGCGGCGCCGGTATGGAAGGCGCTGGCCGACAGCGTGCCCGGCGCGCCGACGGCGGTGAAGATGCTGTTCTCCAGCCAGATCGTGTCGTCTGCGACCGAATAGTCTGTGATTTGATCGACGTTGGCCGTGCCGCTCAGCGCCGTGCCAAAGACAAAAATGTCAGCGTCGAGGCCGCCCGTCAGAATGTCGTTGCCCGCTTTCCCCTCCAACTGGTCGGTGCCGGCGCCGCCGTTCAACCGGTTGCTGCCTGAGTTGCCGATCAGGATGTTGCTGAGGGAGTTGCCGACGCCGCTGAGGTTCGCCGTTCCAGTCAGGGTCAGGTTCTCGACGTACTTTCCCCCCAAGTTGAAGCTGACGGAGCTGTTAACCTTGTCCGTGCCCTGTCCATTTGCCTCGACCACAACATCGCTGGCATTGTCTACCACGTAGGTGTCGTTGCCGGCCTTTCCCTCCATCCGGTCGGCACCGGTGCCGCCGTTTAGTCCATTGTTGCCAGAGTTGCCGACCAGGACATTCTTGAGCGAGTTGCCGA
>QOCQ01000026.1 GCA_003574685.1 Rhodospirillaceae bacterium SYSU D60007 | reverse complement strand
CTGGCTCACCCTCGCCGAGCCGCTCTCCGATCATGCCATTGACCTCGCCGCATGAACCGATACCTTCAATCCGCCGGTGACCGCCACCCCAATTCCAACACTTCTCGCGACGGCACCCAACACTGCTATCCAGGCCCTGTGTGACCGGGTCCGCCAGAAGTCTGGTGTCGCAGAGTGTGACCGCCTGGCCGCGGCCTTGTGCACGATCCGTGGCAGGACCAGAGCGCTGGGCCGGGGCACGGGCGCCTACTGCATCTTCAGCAGCGAGCTGGGCCACGTCCAGTTCATGGCAGACACCACCGGCGCCGAGTTCCTGTGCGAGATCCAGTCGCACCACTTCTACGTCCCTGTTGAACGCCGGCTGACCGATGCTGCCGTGATCCTGATCTCGGACAGCGGATTTGTCTGGCCTGTCGGGAAACAGAACTTCGCGCGCTGGTTCAGCGTGGACACGGAGGCCGATGTGGATGCCCTGGCGCAGTTCTCCCTGGGCGTCCTGAATGAAATATTCGGACATGCTGCCGGCAGCCCCGTTTCGGTGACGGTCCACGTACCCGGCTAGCCAAAGTGTGCCCGAAAGCCGCTGTCCCAACTGTCTCAATGTGTCTCCCGCTGTCTCCCCCTGTCCACGTGTCTCCCCCTGTCCACGTGTCTCCCCCTGTCCACGTGTCCACACCTGTCCACCGCTCTACAGGGGCCTGTCTACCTGTCTCAAGGTGTCTCACAGGTCGGGGCGGATCAGGGCGAGGCCGCTTTCGGGGTCGTAGCGTTTGCGCAGATGGGCGGGCTGCTCGGTCAGCACGACCTCCAGCGTGGGCCGCACGCGGGCCTCGCTGAGGTGGCCGGCGAGCGCGGTGCCGTCGCGCCGGCCCAGCACCGCGTGCACGTGCAGTGCAGGTTTGCCGTCCGGAGCCAGCGCCACGTCGCCGGTCAGCGAGGCCACCTCGACCTGCTCCTGTACCGGGATGGGCAGGTACTTTTTGCTCTCCCAGTCAAAATAGTTCAGCACCGCCCCGCTCAACGCGCCGATGGCCGAGAGCTGGGCGGCAGAAATGCGTTCGCGGGCCGAAAATTCTTTCAGCGCTGCCATTGCTTCCTCGCCGCTTTCCAGCACCAGCGCGAAGGTGCGCTGCCCATCATCTTCATGCAGCAGCTTGCTGAACATTCTTCGTCTCCTGACCAGTTGCTCAGCAGGTGCAACCGCTTGTCCTGCCATGCGGTTCCTGCACTTGAGCTCGACGGTCATGAGTCCTACATATTAGTTGAAGCAACGATCTGCCTTCTGTCGCCGTTGGGGTATTGCCTGGAGTTGGAGGCAACAATGGCTACGGTCCATCGCTTCCAGCGTTTCATCGCCGATCATGTTCACCATGACAGCGAACATGCTGCATGGTGGGAGGTCGCCGGCTACTGGTTCATCGCCCTGGTGGCATGCCTTGCCATGGCCTCGGCGTTCAGCTTCGCCTTTCCCCGCATGATGGCGGGCTTCTAGACGATCAATCCGTCGGACGCGGCTTCTGCTGCTCGTTTGGCTCGGCTGTCGGATCTGCGACATCCGGTTTACGCGAGGCCATGAGCTCGCGGCGCTCCTGCCAGCGCGACCACGTGCGGAACGAGAACAGCAGGCCGACGCCGAGCACAATGAAGCCGGCGATCACCATCAGGATGTAGGGCAGGACCGCATCATCAAACATGGTCTGTCCGTGTGCTGCGTCTTGCCGGTCAACGGCCCGCCCGCCGATGAGGTTGCCGGGTTCCGCGCAGCAAATCACCGGCAGCAGGCGCTGCTGGCGCCCGCGGAATGGTGCCATTAGGGTGCCGCCACACTTTGCGACCTGGAGGGTGGCATGGCCCAGATGAACCGCCGCGTGCTGCTGAAGTCCCGTCCGCAGGGAGAACCGGCAGCAGACAATTTCGAGATCACCGACGCACCGATCCCCGAGCCGGGCGAGGGCGAGTATCTGTCGCGCACCATCTGGCTGTCGCTCGATCCCTACATGCGCGGCCGCATGAGCGAGGCGAAGGGCTATGCGGCGAATGTCGGCCTCGGCGAGCCGATGGTGGGTGGCACCGTCGGGCAGATCGTCAAGTCGCGCAATCCCAAGTTCAGGGAAGGCGACTTCGTTCTCGAGTATTCGGGCTGGCAAAGTCATGCCGTGTCCAACGGCGCTGCATCGATGAAGCTGGATCCCAATGCCGCGCCGCTCTCGGCGGCACTGTCGGTGCTGGGCATGCCCGGCCAGACGGCATGGTGGGGGCTGATGCAGATCGGCAAGCCCAAGGCCGGAGAGACGGTCGTGGTGTCGGCGGCATCAGGCGCCGTGGGCTCGGTCGTCGGGCAACTCGCGAAGCTGCACGGCTGCCGCGCCGTGGGCATCGCCGGCGGCAAGGACAAGTGTGACTACGTGACGAAGGAGCTCGGCTTCGACGCCTGCGTCGATTACAAGGCTGCCGGCGACGGCCTGTTCAAGGCGGTCCGCCAGGCCTGCCCCAAGGGCATCGATGTCTATTTCGAGAATGTCGGCGGCGCCGTGCAGGCAGCGGTGCTGCCGCAGCTCAACGACTTCGCGCGCGTGCCGCTGTGCGGGCTGATCTCGCAGTACAACCAGATGCAGATGGCGCCCGGGCCGGACTGGCGGCTGCTGCTGGTCAAACGCGTGCTGGTTCAGGGCTTCATCGTCAGCGACCATTTCGCCGAGATGCAGGGCTTCTGGCAGGAAGTGCCGCCGGCGGTGAAGGCGGGCAGGATCAAGTACCGCGAGGACATCGTGAAGGGCCTGGACAATGCGCCCGCCGCCTTCATCGGACTGCTGAAGGGCGACAATTTCGGCAAGCTGCTGGTGCAGGTGTCCGACGATCCCACACGCAAATGAGCGCCGAAACGAGAACCATGCTGGACAAAAAGCGTGTTGCGACCCCTATGCCAGCCACCACCGTGCTGCTGGTGCGGCCATCGGTGGTTGGCGATGTTGCCTCCGCGCCCGAGGTGTTCATGGTGGTGCGGCACCAGCAGATCGACTTCGCCTCGGGCGCGCTGGTGTTTCCGGGCGGCAAGGTCGATGCCGCCGATTTCGATCCGCGCCTGCCGGACCTGTGCAACGGCGCAGAGGGATTGTCGGCCGCGGAGCTGGCGTTTCGCGTGGCCGGCATCCGCGAGGCCTTCGAGGAGGCTGGCATCCTGCTGGCGCGTCCGCGCGGGTCGACCGGGCTGATCACGGCCGCGGCGCTGAAGCCGATCGAGGATCGCTATCGCCAGGCGCTGGTGAAGGGCGAGGTCACGATGACCGAGCTGGCGGTGGCCGAGGGGCTGACGCTGGCCTGCGACGTGCTGTTGCCCTATGCGCACTGGATCACGCCGACCTTCGTGCCGAAGCGGTTCGATACGCGCTTCTTCGTGGCAGCGGCGCCGGCCGATCAGCTTGCCCTGCACGACGGCTACGAGTCGGTCGACTCTGTGTGGATCCAGCCGGCGCAGGCCATCGCCGAAGCCGAGGCCGGACACCGCACGATGCTGTTCCCGACCAAACTCAACCTGATGAAGCTGGCGGAGATCCCGACGGTGGCGGGCGTGCTGGCGCATTACGGCCAGCACATGCCGGCACCGATCCTGCCGGTGATCGAGACGCGCGAGGGCCGCCGGTTCCTGACAATCGGCAAGGAGTCCGGCTACGCCATCTACGAGCGCGAAATGGATTCGACGTTCCGCGGCTGAGCGCCGCGCGGCTGCGGCTCAGTCGAAGTCGAAGAGGTCGCCCAGAAAGCCCTTGCGCTTGCGCTTGCCGTAGCGGCGGTAGTGGTCGTCATCGTCGTAGTCGCGCCGGTGCTCGTAGTGGGCTTGGCGCGGGCGGTCCTCGTAGTGGCGGGGCGGCGATTCCGGCGCGCGCGGCGGCTCGGCGCGGGGCGGCGGTGCCGCCTCAGCAGCCGCCCGGTCGATGATCTTGTCCAGTTCGCCGCGATCGAGCCAGACGCCCCGGCACTTCGGGCAATAATCGATCTCGATACCTTGGCGATCGGAAATTACCAGGCGCTCTGTAGTGCAGACGGGACATTGCATCGTTCACGACCTCCCATGCGGACGCGCGGCATGTGGTGATGCCAACATGGCGTTTCCATGGTGCAAAGGAGGTCAGGGTTCGTAGCCCAGATTTGGGCGCAGCCATTTTTCCGCCTGGGCCACTGGCACGCCGCGGCGGGCGGCAAAATCCTCGGCCTGGTCGCGCCCGATACGGGCCACGCCGAAATAGGCGGCATCGGGATGGGCGAAATAGTAGCCGCTGACCGCCGCTGTGGGCAGCATGGCGAAGCTGTCGGTCAGGCTCATGCTGGCGTTCTGGCCGGCATTCAGCAGGCGGAACAGCTCAGGCTTCTGTGAATGGTCCGGGCAGGCGGGGTAGCCCGGCGCCGGGCGGATCCCGCGGTACTTCTCGCGGATCAGCTCGTCGTTGGCCAAATTCTCGTCGGGCGCGTAGCCCCAGAACTCCTTGCGCACCCGTTCGTGCAGCCGTTCGGCGAAGGCCTCGGCCAGCCGGTCGGCGAGTGCCTTCAGCAGGATGCCGGAATAGTCGTCGTGCGCCGCCTTGAACCGCTCAAGGTGAGCGTCGATCCCATGGCCGGCCGTGACGGCGAACGCCCCGATGTAGTCCTGGCCGGGCGAGATGAAATCGGCCAGGCACATATTGGCGCGGCCCTCGCGCTTTTCGACCTGCTGGCGCAGGAAGAAGAGCCGCGACAGCTCGCGGCTGCGCTGCTCGTCCTCGTACAGGACCACGTCGTCGCCCTCGCGACGGCAGGGCCAGAAGCCGACGACACCTTTGGCGACAAGCCACTTCTCCGCGATGATCCGTTCGAGCATCTGCAAGGCATCGGCATGGAGCTGACGGGCGCTTTCGCCCACCACAGGATCGTCGAGAATCTTCGGGTAGTTGCCCGCGAGCTCCCATGAGCGGAAGAACGGCGTCCAGTCGATGCGCTCGACGAGCTCGGCCAGCGGATAGTCGCCGAAGGCCTGCGTGCCGATGAATGTCGGCCGTGGCGGCGCGTATCCGTTCCAGTCAATGGCAAAGCCGTTGGCGCGCGCCGCTGCCAGCGTGGCCAGCTTGTCCTTCTGTGCGCCTGCACGCTGGCGGCGGATTTCTTCGTACTCCGCCGCGACCTGGGCGGTGAAATCCTGGGCCTGCGTGTCGGAAGCCAGCGTGGTGCAGACGCCGACCGCACGCGACGCGTCGAGCACGTGCACGGTCGGGCCCTGGTATTTGGGCGCGATGCGCAGCGCGGTATGAACGCGCGAAGTCGTGGCGCCGCCGATCAGGAGCGGAATGCGGAAGTCCGAGCGCGTCATCTCCTCCGCGACATGCACCATTTCGTCGAGCGACGGCGTGATCAGGCCGGAGAGGCCGATGAAGTTGGCGTGGTTCTCGTTGGCCGCCTTGAGGATGTCCTGCGCCGGCACCATCACGCCCAGATCGACGACCTCGAAGTTGTTGCACTGCAGGACGACGCCCACGATGTTCTTGCCGATGTCGTGCACGTCGCCCTTGACGGTGGCCATCACGATCTTGCCCTTGGGCCGGGAATGCTCGGTCTTTTCGGCCTCGATGAACGGGATGAGATGGGCCACGGCCTTCTTCATCACGCGCGCCGATTTCACGACCTGCGGCAGGAACATCTTGCCGGCACCGAACAGATCGCCGACCACGTTCATGCCCGCCATCAACGGCCCCTCGATCACCTCGATGGGGCGGCGCGCGATCTTGCGGGCTTCCTCAGTGTCCTCCACGACCCACTGGTCGATTCCCTTGACCAGCGCATGCTCCAGACGCTTGGCGACCGACCACGAACGCCACTCGGCGTCGGCGGTCTCGGCGGCGCCTGCCTCCTTCTTGTAGCGCGGTGCGATCTCCAGCAATCGCTCGGTGCCATCGGCGCGGCGGTTCAGGATCACGTCCTCGCAGGCGACGCGCAGCTCCTCGGGAATTTGGTCGTAGACGTCGAGCTGGCCGGCATTGACGATGCCCATATCCATGCCGGCCTGGATGGCGTGGTAGAGGAACACCGAGTGCATGGCGCGCCGCACCGGCTCGTTGCCGCGGAACGAGAAGGAGAGGTTCGACACGCCGCCCGAGATCTTGACATGCGGGCAGAGCGCCTTGATGCGGCGCGTGGCCTCGATGAAGTCCACACCGTAGTTGTTGTGCTCGTCGATGCCGGTCGCGACCGCGAAGATGTTGGGATCGAAGATGATGTCTTCGGGCGGAAAGCCGACCTTGCCGACCAGGATGTCGTACGCGCGCTTGCAGATGGCGACCTTGCGCTCGATGCTGTCCGCCTGTCCCTTTTCGTCGAAGGCCATCACCACGACGGCCGCACCGTAGCGGCGCACCTTGCGTGCCTGGGCGACGAAAGGCGCCTCGCCCTCCTTCAGGCTGATCGAGTTCACGATTGCCTTGCCCGCCACGCACTTGAGTCCGGTTTCGATCACGCTCCAGCGCGAGCTGTCGATCATGACTGGCACACGGGCGATGTCGGGTTCGGCGGCGATCAGCTTGAGGAACGTCTCCATCGCCTTTTCGGCATCGAGCAGGCCCTCGTCCATGTTGACATCGATGATCTGCGCGCCGGCCTCGACTTGCTGGCGCGCCACTTCCACCGCCGCCGTGTAGTCGCCGGCCAGGACCAGGTTCTTGAACCTGGCCGACCCGGTGACATTGGTGCGCTCGCCGATGTTGATGAAGGTCGCGGTACGCTGAGACATCAGAAGAAACTCGCGGCTTCCATTCCCGACAGGCGCAGCGCGGGGGGCAGGGTGGCGGGCCGGCGCGGCGGCAGGCCGCGGACCGCTTCGGCGATGGCGCGGATATGCGCCGGCGTGGTGCCGCAGCAGCCGCCCACGACGTTGAGCCAGCCACTCTCGGCCCAGCCCCGCACGTGACGCGCCGTGATCTCCGGCGCCTCGTCATAGGCGCCCATGTCGTTGGGCAATCCGGCATTGGGATAGACGCACAGCAGCGTGTCCACATGGGCATTGAGGACGCCGACATAGGGATGCAGCTCGGTGGCGCCGAATGAACAGTTCATGCCCATTGTCAGGGGCCGCACGTGGCGCACGGAGTGCCAGAACGCCTCGACCGTCTGGCCGGAAATATTGCGGCCGGCGAGATCGGTCAGCGTCATCGACACCATGACCGGCAGCTCCTCGCCGCGCGCTTCAGCCGCCTCGTCTGCGGCGACGATCGCCGCCTTGGCATTGAGCGTGTCGAACACCGTCTCGATCAGGATGAAATCGACACCGCCGTCCAGCAGCCCGTCGATCTGCTCGCGGTAGACACCCTTGACCTCGTCGAAACTGACGGCGCGGTAGCCGGGATTGTTGACGTCGGGCGACACCGACAGTGTCTTGTTCGTCGGTCCCAGCGCGCCCGCGACGAAGCGCGGCTTGTCCGGCGTTCTGGCTTTCCAGCGATCCGCGGCAGCGCAGGTCAGCGTCGCGGCCGCGACATTGATCTCGCGCACCATTGTTTCCAGCCCATAATCCGCCTGGCTGATGGCGTTGGCATTGAAGGTGTTGGTGGCAACGATGTCGGCCCCGGCTTCGAGGTAGGCATCGCAGATCTCGTTGATCACGTCAGGCCGCGTGGCGTTCAGCAGGTCGTTGTTGCCCTTCTGATCGTTGCGGAATGTTTGTCCGCCGCGGAAGCCAGGTTCGTCCAGGCCGTAGCTCTGGATCATCGACCCGTATGGACCGTCCTTCACGAGGATGCGTTCGGCGGCCAGCCTGCGCAGCAGGTCGGCCTTTTCAGCGCGGTTCATGTGATTGCTCCGGGCGCGGGCGCGTCGCCGGCCTGATGCCCAGCAAATGGCAGATGGCATAGGTCAGGTCGGCACGGTTCAGGGTGTAGAAATGGAAAGCCGATACACCTTCCGACTCCAGCCTGCGGCACATGTCGCCGGCCACGGTGGCAGCGATCATGCGTCGCGTGTCGAGATCATCGTCGAGACCCTCGAACAGGGCGGCGAGCCATGGCGGCACGCGCGCGCCGCACGTGGAGGCGAAGCGGGCCACCTGCGAAAAATTCGAGACGGGCATGATGCCGGGCACGATGGGTACCCTGACGCCCGCCGCCGCGGCGCGGTCGCGAAACCGCAGGAAATCATCGACCTCGAAGAAGAACTGCGTGATGCAGCGGTCGGCGCCGGCGTCGACCTTGCGCCTGAGATTGTCGAGGTCGGCGTCGTCGTCCGGCGAATCGGGATGGCGCTCGGGATAGCAGGCGACGCTGATCTGGAAATCGCCGATCCGCTTCAGGCCGCCCACCAGGGCCGCAGCATTGGCGTAGCCTTGGGGATGGGGAACATACTTGCCGCCCATCTCCGGCGGCGGATCGCCCCGCAGGGCCACGATGTGGCGGATGCCGGCGGCCCAGTAGGCGCGGGCGACCTCGTCGATCTCGCTGCGGGTGGCAGCGACGCAGGTCAGGTGCGCCGCCGGCTCGATGCCGGTTTCCCGCTTGATGCGGACCACGATCTCGTGCGTGCGCTGTCGCGTCGAGCCGCCGGCGCCGTAGGTCACCGACATGAAGGCCGGCCGCAGCGGCTCGAGACGCTCGACGGAACTCCACAGCGTCTGCGCCATCGCCTCGGTGCGCGGCGGAAAGAACTCGAACGAGACGGCGAGCTTCGACGGCCGTCGCGCAGGAAACTCGCTTATCGCCACGGCGGCGGAAAGAGGTCCGGTGTCGGGGGGCATGGGCAGTCCTGCCGTTCCGGTTGATGTCTCAGATACCGCCTGCCCGTGAAGCGGCGGCGTTGGAGAGTCCGGCGGGATCGCGCCGCTGCGGACGGCGTGCGCGCCAAATGCCGACCATCAGGCGGCGGCCGGGCAGGTGTATCGGGTGATCGCCGGTCAGGCCTGCGGCCGCCAGCCAGCCCAGGACCTGATTGTCGGCGAAGCCGAGATGCACATGGGCGTGCTCGCGCCGCAGCTCAACGAGATCGTGCGGGGCGAAATCGACGACCAGCAGCGTGCCGCCAGGTTTCAGCACGCGTGCCGCTTCGCGCAACACCGCGGCGGGGTCCTCGGCATAGTGCAGCACCTGGTGGATGGTCACGATGTCCACCGAAACCGAAGGGAACGGCAGGGCATACATGTCGGCCTGCCGCACCTCGACATTGTTGCGGCCGCTGCGCGCCAGGTTGGCGCGGGCCACCGCCAGCATTTCGCGCGACTGGTCAATGCCGACGGCATGCTCGACCCGCGGCGCCAGGATCTCGAGGATGCGGCCCGTCCCGGTGCCGATGTCGAGCAGCGATTCGGCATCCTCCGGTACCTGTGCCAGCAAGGCCGCCTCAATTTCGGTGTCGGCCACGTGCAAGGCGCGGATGTGATCCCATCGCTGCGCGTTCTGACGGAAATAGGCAATCGCCCGGTTTTCGCGCCGATGCTTCAGATCCGTCAGCCGTTCCTGGTCGGCCGCCAGGAGCGCGCTGCCGGCAGGCAACCGGTCGAGCACATCGTGCACCAGCGACTGGGCGCCGCGCAGGTCTCGGGCCAGCCGGAAATAGGCCCACTGGCCCTCGCGGATGCGCTCGAGCAGGCCGGCCTCGACCAGCAGCTTGAGATGGCGTGATACCCGTGGCTGGGACTGGCCGAGAATGTCCACGAACTCGCTGACGGTGAGCTGGTCGCGCGATGCCAGGGCCAGAATCCTGAGCCGGGTCTCTTCGGCCATAGTCCTGAGGACGGTTAGCAGGTCATCCATACGCAGATATAAGGATATTCTTATCTGTTTGTCCACACCTTCGTCGCGGCGGCTGGGGCGGGCATTTGGACGGCCAAGGCCGTGCGTGCTATAAGCCCGTTCTGCCACGGTTTTGAGGGGCCTTTGGGGGGCAGAGCCGACTGGGCCGCGCGCGAGCGCGGTCTTAATACAGGATGTCCTTGATGTTTGTGCGTTGGGTTTCGGGCGCTCGCCGGGGCGCTGTGGTTCTCGCGCTGGCGGGAAGCCTGCTGGGTGGGTGTGCCACGGCGGAAGAGGGTGAGGTTTGGGACCCTCTGGAGACACCGAACCGGTTCCTGTTCGCCATTAACAAGACCCTCGATACGTTCATCCTGCGGCCGGTGGCAGTGGCCTATCGCGACCTGACGCCCAACGGGGTGCAGCGCGGCACACGCAATGTTCTGAACAACCTCGGCGAGCCGGTGACGGCGGTCAATGAGCTGGCCCAGGGCGAGGGGACCCGCGCCGCCCAGACCATCGCCCGCTTTCTGATCAACTCGACGCTGGGCCTGCTGGGGATCTTCGACGTCGCCAAGGATTTCGGCCTGCCTCATACCAAGGAGGATTTCGGCCAGACCATCGGCGTATGGGCCAAGGCGCCCCCCGAGGATGGCGGTCCCTATCTGGTGTTGCCCCTGGCGGGGCCATCCAATGCGCGCGATGCCGTGGGCATCCTGGTCGACTACCTGATCGATCCCTTCCGGATCGGGACGGAGCAGCTTGATGTGGAGTGGCTGCTCTATGCGCGCTCGGGCATGGATGCCGTCGACGCGCGCTCCCGTACCCTGCAGGCCCTTGACGATCTCGAGAAGAACTCGGTGGATTACTACAGCGCCGTGCGAAGCGCCTACACGCAGCGGCGCGCCGCCCAGATCCGACAACGGGGCGTGGTGAGTACCTCATCACTGCCGCTGGATGCCCCCGGCCGGGCAGAGCTGGGGCTGGCACGCTGACCTGCAACCGAAACCGTGCACGTCCACAAACCTGTTTGGGAGATGCTGCCGTGTCCATGCTGACGCGCCGTATGGTGATTGGTGCCATGTGTGCGCTGCCCGCCGCGGCGGCGTTTGCCGCTCCCGGCGGCGCGCAGAGTGCTGCTGCCCTGGTCAACGGCATCGCCAATCGCGTTTTGACCGTCCTCAAGACCGGGGCGTCCGATGTGGAGCGCGAGCGCACGCTGGCCGGCATCCTGCGCGAGAACTTCGACTTGCAGGCGATCGGCCGCGCCGTGCTCGGCCGCCACTGGAACACCGCAACCCCGGAGCAGCGCCAGCGCTTCATGGCAGCCTTCGAGAAGGCTGAGGTCAGGGCCTACTCGAACCGCTTCAAGGCGTACTCCGGGCAGACCCTGACGGTGGGTGCGGTAACGCATCAAGGCCAGCGGGAACTGGTTGAGGCCCAGATCGTCCAGCCCAACGGCACCGCCATCCGGCTTGTCTGGGAAGTCATGAACGGCAAGATTGTCGACGTGACCATCGAAGGCGTCAGCATGGCGATTACGCGCCGTTCCGATTTCAATGCCTATATTCAGCGCAATGGTCTTGATGGCCTGATTGCCGAGCTGGAGCGCCGCGGCAGTTAAGACGCACGCCGGGCGAGACTTTCTTGTGCGAACCGGCGTAAATCTCGTGTGAGCCGTGCTTGCGGCATTCCGGGTTCGGCGCGAGGCTGGGCCGTGTCAGGTGGTCAGCGCAGAGGGTTGTCATGGATCACAACGCGATCGCCAGAATCGCCGCCGTCGATCCCGTATGGGCGTCGGTTCGCGAAGCTGCGCAGGACCTCGCGCGGACCGAACCCAGCCTGGGCGGATTGCTGCACGCGGCAATCCTGAACCAGCCGCGCTTCGAGGCGGCGTTGAGCTATCATCTCGCCCGCATGCTCGGAACGTCCGAGACGCCGGCGATGCTGATCCGGCAGACCTTCGAGGAGGCGCTGGCGGCGGACCCCTCGATCGGCGTGTCGGCGCGCGCCGACATCGTCGCGGTCTATGAGCGCGATCCGGCTTGCACCTCGCATCTCGATCCGCTGCTCTGGTTCAAGGGCTATCATGCGCTGCAGACCCAGCGCGCTGCGCATTGGCTGTGGGGCCGCGGGCGCAAGGGCCTGGCTTTCTTCCTTCAGAGCCGCGCCAGTTCCCTGTTCGGCGTCGATATTCATCCGGCGGCGCGCATCGGCAAGGGCATCATGATCGACCACGGGACCGGCGTTGTCATCGGCGAAACGGCGGTCGTCGAGGACGGCGTTTCGATGCTGCACGGTGTCACGCTGGGCGGCACCGGCAAGGAGCGCGGCGACCGGCATCCCAAGATCCGCCGCGGCGTGCTGCTGGGCGCCAATGCCACCGTGCTGGGCAATATCGAAGTCGGCGCCTGCGCCAAGATCGCATCGGGCAGCGTGGTGCTCGAGCCGGTACCGGCCGGCTGCACCGCCGCCGGCGTGCCGGCCCGCATCATCGGCTGCGTCGACGTCCCCGAGCCCGCGCTGGAAATGGACCAGCGCATCTGATTTTCCCTGGGCCGCCCACATCGGGCGGCGGAAAATCGCTTCATGGTGAGCCTGTCGAACCATGAAGCGACCCACACCTACGCGAGCTGCAAAGCCTTCATGGTTCGACCCGGTGGATGCGAAGCATCCACCTGTGCTCACCATGAAGGTTTCTATGACGCTGCCGGGGCCTCGGTCGTTGGCGCGGCGGCGGCTTCTTCGAACGTCGGGATCAGCAGCGCCTTCTCTGCCATCAGCGCATCGATCTGCGCCTGCGTGTAGCCGTGCTCGCGCAGCACGTCGGGGCCGTCGACTCCCAGCCGCGGCGCGTGGCGGCGGAAGCTGGTGGGCGTGGCCGAGAAATCCAGCGGGCTGGCCATGGTGGTGATGCGGCCTTCGGTCGGATGGTCGCGTTCGGTGAAGAAGGCGGTCGCCACCAGATGCGGATCGTGCGGGATCTCCTCCAGCGTGCGCACCGGCATGGCTGGAATGTCAGCCTCGTCGAACAGCGTCAGCCATTCAGCGGTAGGGCGGTCGAGCAGAAGGCTGTCGAGCACTTGGTACAGTTCGGAGTAGTGACGGGCCCGCGTTGGACCATCGACGAAGCGCGGATCACTGGCGATATCCGGGCGGCCGGCAATCTCGAAGAATTTCTGCCAGTGGCGATCGGTATAGGGCAGAGCGCAGATGTAGCCGTCGCTGGTCCGGAAGGGGTGCCGGTATTTGTTGATGATCCGGTCATAGCCCATGGTGCCGGTCGGCGGCTTGAAGGTTTCGCCGAACAGGTGCTCGGTCATCCAGAAGGATACAAGAGTCTCGAACATCGGCACTTCGATTGCCTGGCCCTGGCCGGTGCGCTCGCGGTGAAACAGCGCGGCCAGCACAGCCATCGCGAGGTGCAGCCCTGTGGTCTTGTCGGCAACGAGGCTGGGCATGAAACGCGGCGGGCCGCCATCGACGCGCGATGGCAGCGAGGCCGCACCGCTGACGCCCTGCACGAGGTCGTCGAATGCCGGCTTGTGCCCGTAGGGGCCGCTGCGCTTGTAGCCAAGGGAGTAGGCATAGATCAGGTCAGGCCTGATCTTTTTCAGGTCGGCGTAGCCCAGTCCCAGCCGTTCGATCGCCTGCGGCCGGCTGTTGTGAATGAAGACGTCGGCATCCTTCACCAGCCGCTTCACCACCTCGATCGCGGCCGGACGCTTCAGATCGAGACACACCGAGCGCTTGTTGCGGCCGGCCGCCACATAGATCGGCCCCATCTTCGGCGACGGCCCGCGCCCGGAGTTGCGCAGCAGGTCGCCCTCCGGCGGTTCGATCTTGATCACGTCGGCGCCCATGTCGGCCATATGCTGGGTGGCAAACGGCCCCAGCAGCACCGCCGTCAGGTCAATGATCTTCACCCCGTCCAGTGCACCGGGCATGACAGGAGCTCTCCGTCGCGTCTCAATATGATTTGGGCAGGCCCAGCACCCGCTCGGCGATGTAGCAGAGGATGAGCTGGGGGCTGACGGGGGCGATGCGCGCAATCATGACCTCGCGCAGGAAGCGCTCGACGTGGAACTCCTTGGTATAGCCGTAGCCGCCATGGGTCATGATCGCCCGTTGGCAGGCTTCGTACGCAGCCTCGGCGCCGAGATACTTCGAGGCGTTGGCCTCCGCGCCGCACTCCTGGCCGCTGTCGTAGAGCCATGCCGCCTTGAAGGTCATGAGGTCGGCAGCCTCGAGCTGCATCCAGCTCTCCGCCAGCGGATGCTGGATCGCCTGGTTCTTGCCGATGGGCCGGCCGAAAACGATCCGCTCCTTCGCGTACTGCGCCGCGCGTTTCAGCGCCGCGCGGCCGATGCCAATGGCCTCAGCAGCAATCAGGATACGTTCGGGGTTGAGACCATGCAGCAGGTAATGGAAGCCCTTGCCTTCCTCGCCGATGCGGTCCTCCAGCGGCACCTTCAGCCCGTCGATGAACACCTGGTTGGTGTCGACGGCCTTGCGTCCCATCTTGTCGATCTCGCGCACCTCGATCTTGCTGCGGTCGAAGTCGGTGTAGAACAGCGACAGCCCGTCAGTGGGGCGCTTGCACTGCTCGCGCGGCGTGGTGCGCGCGATCAGCAGCATCTTGTCCGCTACCTGCGCGGTGGTGATGAACACTTTCTTGCCGTAGACGACATAGCCATTGCCGTCGCGCTCGGCGCGCGTCTCCAGCGCCGTGGTGTTGAGCCCGGCATTGGGCTCGGTGACGGCGAAGCAGCCCTTGACCTTGCCCTGGATGATGTCGGGCAGGATGCGCTTTTTCTGCTCTTCGGTGCCGAACACGACGATCGGATTGGGGCCGAAGATGTTGAGGTGGATGGCCGAGGCGCCCTGCAGGGCGGCACCTGACTCGGCGACAGTCTGCATCATCAGCGCCGCTTCGGTGACCCCCAGCCCCGCACCGCCGTACTCCTCCGGCATGGCAATGCCCAGCCAGCCGGCATCGGCCATGGCGGCGTAGAAGTCGCTGGGAAAGCCGCCTTCCTTGTCCTTTTTCAGCCAATAGCCATCGTCGAACTGCGCACAAAGCCTGGCCACGCTGTCACGGATCGCCACTTGCTGTTCACTGAAGCCGAATTGCATTTCCAACCGTCCTGCAGGGGATGAAGGCCTTTTTGCCGCTTATCGCTGTTCGCGCAACCACGACACCATCACGGGGTTGAACGCTTCGGGATGCTCGACATTGGGCAAATGGCGGGCGTCCTTGATCTCCTCATAGCGGCCGCCGGGAACCTTCGACGCAATCAGCCTGTTGCGGTCGGGCGGTGTGCCGGGATCCTGGTCGCCGCACACCACGAGAGTCGGCACCTTGATGCCGGGCAGCCGGTCCTCGAAGTTGAAGTTCTGGATCGCGGCGGCGCAGCCGAGAAAACCCTGCGCCGTCGTGCCGACGATCGTGTCGCGGATCTGCTGCCATCGTGCCGGATTGCGTGACTTGAACGCGGGGGTGAACCAGCGGTCCATGGTGCCGTCGGCGATAGTGGAGAGGCCCTTGGCGGCGCGCACCGCGGTCTTGCGCTCTTCCCACTGCGCTTCCGAGCCGGCCGGCGTGGCGGGTAGCGTGTCGCACAGCATCGCCGAGCGCAGGCGGCTGGCGTGATCCAGCAGCAGGGCCTGGCCGATCATCCCGCCGATGGAAAGGCCGATGTAGTGCACCTTGTCGATGCCCAGCGCGTCGAGGGACTTCACGACGTCGCCGGCCAGGATCGACATGGTGTAGTCGCCCTCGACCGGATCGCTGCCACCGTGACCGCGCATGTCGAGCCGCAGTACGCGGAAGCCGGCGCCGAGCAGGATCGGCACCTGTTCCTGCCACATGCCGCCGTCGGACGACAGCGAATGGGTGAAGCAGACGATCTGGCCGGAATCGGGCCCGACCATGTCGTAGTAGATGCGATGGCCGTCGATGTTCAGGATCATGAGGTTCCCTCCTCTTGCCTGGGACTTACATGGCGCTGATGCCGCCGTCGATCACCACTTCTGAGCCGGTCATGAAGCTCGATTCGTCGGAGGCGAGGAACACGATCGGCCAGCCGACTTCCTCGGCCCGCCCGAGCCGGCCCAGCGGCACCTGGCGGCCGAGCTTCTGGCGCATCACCTCGTCGCCGAAGCGGGTGCGGTAGCGGTCGAGAATCGGCGTGTCGATGAAGGTGGGATGCACGGAATTGCAGCGGATGTTGTAGCCCGACTTGGCGCAATGCAGGGCGACAGATTTCGACAGCAGCCGCACGCCGGCCTTGGCAGAGTTGTAGGCGGCCATGTTGGCGCCGGCGATGATGCCCGAGATCGACGAAATGTTGATGATCGAGCCGCCCAGCGTGGCGGTGTGCTTCTTGATCTCGGCCACGCCATGCTTGCAGCCCAGGAACACGCCATCGAGATCGATGGCGTGCACCTTGCGCCATTCCTCCAGCTCGATTTCCTCGACGGTCTTGCCGAGCCCGATACCGGCCGAGTTCACCAGCACATGCAGCGCCCCGAACGTCTCAACGGCCGCGGCGATGGCCGCCTTCCACTGCGCTTCGCTGGTGACGTCGAGCGGCACGAAATGCGCCGCCGTCCCGATTTTCGTGGCCAGCGCCTTGCCCTTCTCCGCCTGGATGTCGGCGATGACCACGTGCGCGCCCTCCTGCGCCATGAGGATCGCGGCGCACTCGCCCAGCCCGGACGCCCCGCCCGTGATCAGCGCCACCTTGCCGTTCAGCCGTCCGCCCATCCGGTTCTTCCTCTCCTCTACTGGCACCGCTTCTGGATTTCGGCGACGATCTCGCGCTGCTTGGCCTCGGAGTTCCCCAACGCAATCTTGTCCGCAGTTGAAAGCGGCTTCACCACGTCAAGCGCACAATTGCAGTAGCGCTGAACCTGGGCCTCGATATCCGGCCCGGACTTGCCCTGCTTCGATGCCGCTTCCCGGGCCGATTTCAGGCAGTTTTCGAGGAACGATGTCTCGAATGCCTGTTCGTTCTGCTCGACCGCCAGGCGATAGAATAGAAAGATACCGATCACCACGACGATGGCGAGACCGCCGGCAATTGCCGCCACCTTCATCGCCCTCATGGTGCCCCGCCTTGAACAGCCGTCATGGCCCGGCATTAAAGGCGATTCCGAAGAGTCTGCAAAGGTGACGCCCGTGCAAGGCAGCCGACCGCTTTAGTCTTCCCGCAGCGCGAAAAGCTCCCAGTTTCCGGCCAGTCCCTTTAACGCACGGGCGCCCTGCGATGCAAATGCGAGGGCAGAACCGGCGACCAGGTCGGTGAGAACACGCGAGACAAGGATCTGGCGGGCCGCCGCCTCTGCCATGATCCTCGCTGCAACATGGACGGCAAGCCCCCCGACGTCATTGCCGCGCAACTCGATCTCGCCGGTATGCAGGCCCGCACGAATGGCTATGCCCAGCCGCCCGGTTGCGGCGGATAGTGCCCGCGCGCAGCGGATGGCCCGGGCTGGTCCATCGAATGTCGCCAGCAGGCCATCGCCGGTGCTCTTCACAAACCGGCCACGGTGCTGGTCGACCAGCCGACGGGCAAGCTGATCGTGCTCCTCAATCAGTCGACGCCATGAAGCGTCGCCCTTTTCGGCGAGAAGCCGCGTCGAGTCGACGATATCGGTGAACAGTACGGTGGCCAGTACGCGATCGATGTCTTCTTCCGGTGCCTCGCGATGGCCGGTGACGAATTCCTCAATGTCCCCGCACATCGACACAAAGTCGGTGCCGAAGTAGGGGGCGTGATCTCCCTCTGCATACTCGATATACCGCGCCCCCGGAATGTGCCGGGCGAGGTACTGGCCATTTGCAACCGGCACCGCCAAGTCCGTCTTTCGATGCAGTACGAGAGTCGGCACACGGATCTGCGGCAGGATGGCGCGCACGTCGATCCGCATGTTGGTGTCCAGCATGGCCTTGTATGCACCAGGGCTTACGCACAGCCGCTCGCCCTTGGCCCATAGACGGGTCATTTCGGGATCGCCGGCCAGGCTGGGGGCGAACGTCCGGATCGAAAGCCCCTTTCCCCAGTATAGCGCGCTGCGTGCAATCACCTCGCGGTCGAACATCAGCGTGTAGTCTTCGGCGTTGGAAAACCGCGCAAAGCTGCCGTACAGGATCAGGTGCGACACCTTCTCGGGACAGGTCGCGGCGAAGAGCGCGCTCATCGAGGCGCCTTCCGACATCCCGAACAGGACGACGCGCGACATGCCCGTCGCCGCCATCACTGCCTGGAGATCATCCACGCGCTCTTCAAGCGAGGGGACCCCGGGCACGCGGTCGGACAAGCCCTGGCCACGCTTGTCGAAGGTCGCGACCCGTGAGAACGACGCCAGCCTCTGGAGGAACTTCGTATAGCCAGGAATCTCGTGGAAGAACTCCACGTGCGACACCATGCCGGGGACAAGGATCATGTCCAGCGGACCGCGGCCGACTACCTGGTATGCGATGCTGAGCTCGCCTGCCAGGGCAAAGCGGGTATCGGGAGTTTCTTCGTCGGGAGCGGACACCATCACCGCCGTTTCGTGGGGTGAGCCATGAGCGCGCGGCCCACGCCATTGAACCGCAGGCATTGCCCCGTTACAACCCGCGCCGACCGCTTCTGCTTAACTCTTTCGCGCGAGGACTGGCCAATGGCCGCCTACCAGTACATCTACGTCATGAAAGGTCTGTCCAAGACCTGGCCTGGCGGCAAGCAGGTCCTGAAGGACATCTGGCTGAGCTTCTTTCCCGGCGCCAAGATCGGCGTGCTGGGCCTGAACGGCGCGGGCAAGTCCACCCTGCTGCGCATCATGGCCGGCAAGGACGACAGTTTCACCGGCGAGGCCTGGGCGGCCGAAGGCGTGCGGCTCGGCTATCTGCCGCAAGAACCCGAGCTTGATCCCTCCAAGGACGCGCTGGGCAATGTCATGGAGGGCGTCGGCGAGGTAGCCCGGCTGGTGCAGCGCTTCGAGGAAGTATCGAACCAGTTGGGCGAGGTCAGCGATCCGGACGAGATGGAAAAGCTGATCGCCGAGCAGGCCGAGCTGCAGGAAAAGATCGACGCCGCCGACGGGTGGGACATCCAGCGTACCGTCGAGATCGCGATGGATGCCCTGCGCTGCCCGCCCGGCGACGCCGACGTGTCCACGCTCTCGGGCGGGGAGAAGCGGCGCGTGGCGCTGTGCCGCGTGCTGCTCAGCAAGCCCGACATGCTGCTGCTGGACGAACCGACGAACCACCTTGACGCCGAGTCGGTGGCATGGCTGGAGCGCTACCTCAAGGACTTCCCCGGCACGGTGGTGGCGATCACCCACGACCGCTATTTCCTCGACAACGTCGCCGGCTGGATCCTCGAGCTCGACCGCGGCCAGGGCATTCCCTGGCAGGGCAACTACTCCTCCTGGCTGCAGCAGAAGGAGCAGCGGTTGGCGCAGGAGGAGAGAGCGGCCGATGCCCGCCGGCGCACGCTGCAACGCGAACTGGAATGGATGGGCCAGAGCCCGCAGGCGCGGCGCAGCAAGAGCAAGGCGCGTATCGCCGCTTACGAGCAGATGCTGGCCGAGGGCGAGAAGCAGAGCCTCGACAAGGCCCAGATCGTGATCCCGCCCGGACCGAGGCTGGGCGATCTCGTGATCCAGGCCGAGCACGTCGCCAAGGCTTTCGGCGATCGCCTGCTGATGGACGAGCTGAGCTTCAAGCTGCCGCCGGGCGGCATCGTGGGGGTGGTCGGTCCCAACGGCGCGGGCAAGACCACGCTGTTCCGCATGATCACCGGCCAGGAGAAGCCTGATTCGGGCACCTTCACCGTCGGCCCGACGGTGAAGCTGGGCTACATCGACCAGACGCGCGAGACGCTGCGTGCCGACAAGACCGTCTGGGAGGAGATTTCGGACGGGCTCGATGTGTTGCAGATCGGCAAGCGCGAGATGCCCAGCCGCGCCTATTGCGGCGGCTTCAACTTCCGCGGCCCGGATCAGCAGAAGAAGGTAGGGCAGCTCTCGGGCGGCGAACGCAACCGCGTGCATCTGGCCAAGATGCTCAAAAGCGGCGCCAACGTGCTGCTGCTGGACGAGCCCACCAACGACCTCGATGTCGACACGCTGCGGGCGCTGGAGGAGGCGCTGGTCGATTTCGCGGGCTGCGCCGTGATCATCAGCCACGACCGCTGGTTCCTCGACCGCATCGCCACGCACATCCTGAGCTTCGAGGGTGACAGCCAGGTGGTGTGGTTCGAGGGCAACTTCCAGGACTACATCGCCGACAAGCGCCGCCGCATGGGCGTCGATGCCGACCAACCCCACCGCATCAGATACAAGCCGCTGACGCGGAGTTGACCAGCGGCAGGTCGGGGCGTCCGGCCGCGTCCAGCGGGAAGGTCCGCCACCAGCTCCGGCGCACGCCGGCCAGCGTGCTCAGCATGAGATTGCGGCTTGGCGGGAAGGCGCAGAGCGGTCCGAACGTGAGATCACGCAGCCAGCCCAGGGGTGCGAACCGGGATTGATAGAAGGGCGTCAGCAGATGGCTGGCCTGCCGGTAGAAGGCGGCCGGCGGCTGCCGTTCAGCCTCAGCCAGGCTGAGGGCCGTATCGATGTCGGGCGCCGTCGCAAGCGCGCTGGCAAGCGTCGCGGCGTCCAGCAATGCAAGGTTGGCACCCTGGCCGAGCTGCGGTGAAGTGCCGTGCGCGGCATCGCCGAGGAAGGCGACGCGGCCTGCCGACCAGCGCGGCATCGCGACATGCCGGTAGGTGGCGCCAGCGATCTGGTCGACTTCCCGCAGATGTTCGAGCGGCGCCGCCAGTTCCGGCCAGTGCTCCAGGAACCTGGCCTTGAGGGCCGCGACGCCGGCGGCGCGCGCTGCCTCGATCTCGCGGGCGGGCAGGCTCCAGAACACGGTGATGCACGGCGGACCCTGCGGATCGTCCGGGCGTCGTCCCACCGGCAATGCACCGATCATCACCCGGCTGTCGCGGAATCGTTGATGGAGCTGGCCGGCGAAGCGGCCCTCCACGTCCGGCAAGGTCGTCCACAAGCAGCCCCATGGGTAAAGCGGCGCGCGGTGACGGATGCCGGCCTGCATACGCAGTGCCGAATGCGCGCCATCCGCGACCAGCGCCAGATCGACCGCCACCGGCGCCGTGCCGTTGGCGAAGTGCAAGACCGCCTGGGTCTCACTGGCATCGATGCGGGCAACTTCGGACGCCGTTTTCAGCGTTGCCGCCGAGCGCTTCAGCCGTTCGAACAGCAGATCGAAGAGCGCGCCGCGGTGAATGCCGAGCCCGTGCAGGCGGGGATCGAGATCGGCATAGTTCAGGCGCAGCACGGTTCGCCCGCGGGTCGTGCGGCCGTCGATCCCTGTGATCCGCGCGCCGCAATCGAGCGCGACTGGCTCGACGCCAAGCCGTCGCAGCACGCTCAACCCTGTCGGCTGGAGCAGCAGCCCTGCGCCCAGCGGCCGGGGCACCGCGAAACGTTCGTAGACCGTCACCGCGTGACCCGCGTCCGCGAGAAGCGTTGCAACCGCCATGCCACCTACGCCACAACCGACAACCGCGATACGATAGCCGGACGGCGTCGACATGCTGGCTCCTGCACAGGTCTTGCGGGAAGCCGCCATGCGGTACGTGGTGCCAGCCGCGCTTCGCCTGACGACGGGGTCAGCTTAGCATGTCATTCCCGTGCGACCTGCGATCGTTCGGGCAGCTACAGGGAGGAAGGGGTGGCAGAGAGCTACGACTATATCGTCGTCGGCGCCGGCTCCGCCGGATGCGCGGTGGCGGCGCGGCTGAGCGAGATTGCCAGCAACCGGGTGCTGCTGCTCGAGGCCGGGCCGGCCGACAATCATCTCTGGATCCACATCCCGATCGGTTATGCGCGCACCTTTCTCGACGAACGGGTGAACTGGAAATACGAGACCGATCCGGAGCCTCACCTTGACGACCGCAGGATCTACTGGCCGCGCGGCAAGACGCTGGGCGGCTCCAGCTCGATCAACGGTCTGATCTACATTCGCGGCATTCCCTCGGACTTCAACTACTGGCGGCAGCTCGGCAACGCCGGCTGGGGCTTCGACGACGTGCTTGCCTATTTCAGGAAGGCCGAGGGCAATGTGCGCGGCGATGACGAACTGCACGGCGGCACGGGGCCGCTGGGCGTCGATGACATGCGCTGGCGCAACGCCCTGTCGGAAGCCTATGTCGAGGCCGCTGTCCAGGCCGGCTATCCGCGCAATGGCGATTTCAACGGCTCGAAGCAGGAAGGCGTCGGCTACTATCAGTTGACCACACGCGGCGGGCGGCGCTGCTCCTCGGCGCGCGCGTACCTGCAGGCGGCACGTGGGCGGCCCAATCTGCGTGTCGTGACCGGCGCACGTACCGAGAAGGTGGAGATCAGCGAAGGACGCGCCACGGCGGTGCGCTATCGCATCGGCGAACGGACCGAAACGGCACAGGCGGCTCGCGAGATCATCCTGTGCGGCGGCGCCATCAACTCGCCGCAGATCCTGATGCTGTCAGGCATCGGCCCTGCCGAGCACCTGGCCGAGAACAGCATCGCGGTGAAGCACCATCTGCCCGGCGTCGGGGAAAACCTCCACGACCACTACCAGTGCCGGCAGCTCTATCGCTGCTGCCAGCCCGGCACGATGAACGAGGCAGTGGGCAGCCTTCTGGGCAAGGTGAAGATGGGCCTCGACTATGCGCTGGGCCGGCGCGGCCTGCTCACCGTCGGCGCGGGTCTGGTCGGCGTATTCCTGCGCACGCGGCCGGAGCTGGAGGACCCCGACATCCAGCTCCATTTCATTCCCTTCTCCACCGACAAGATGGGCACAACCCTGCACGATTTTCCCGGCTTCACGGTAACCATGAACCAGTCGCGGCCGCAAAGTCGTGGCCGCCTGCGGTTGCGTTCGGCCGATCCGCGCCAGTATCCGTCGATGGTGGCGAACTATCTCGCGGACGACGAGGATCGCCGCACGGCGATTGCCGGGCTGAAGGCGGTCCGCCGCATTTCGCAGCAACCAGCCCTGAAACCGTGGATTGACCAGGAATTGCTGCCGGGCCCCTCAGTACAGGGCGACGACGAATGGCTCGCCTTCCTGAAGGCGAATGGCGGCTCCATCTACCATCCGGTCGGCACCTGCAAGATGGGGCCGGCCGGCGACAGGATGGCCGTCGTCGACGAACGCCTGCGCGTGCGCGGCGTGGGCGGCCTGCGGGTGGCGGACGCCTCCATCATGCCGCAGGTCGTGTCGGGCAACACCAATGCCGCCTGCATCATGATTGGCGAGAAGTGCGCCGACATGATCCGGGCCGAGGCAGCGTGATCAAACGGAGCAGACGATGGACTACGAGCAAATCCGCTATGAGGTGAAGGACAGCATCCTCACGATCACGCTGAACCGGCCGGACAAGCTGAACGCCTTCACGGCGCGCATGCTGTCGGAGCTGCTGGATGCCATCGATCGTGCCGACCGCGACGACGACGTGCGGGCTATCGTCTTCACCGGCGCCGGCCGCGGCTTCTGCGCCGGGGCCGATCTGTCGGGCGGGGCCAACACCTTCAACGCCGAGAATCGCGGACCGGTCGATCCGGGACTGGACGGGCACCGCGACGGCGGCGGTCTGTTGACCCTGCGCCTGTTCGACTGCCTGAAGCCGCTGCTCGCCGCCTGCAACGGGCCTGCCGTTGGCGTCGGCGTGACCATGCAGCTTGCGATGGACATACGCCTTGCCTCCGAAGACGCGCGCTACGGCTTCGTCTTCACGCGGCGTGGCATCGTGATGGAGGCCTGCTCGAGCTGGTTTCTGCCGCGGCTGGTGGGCCCGCAGCAGGCGCTGGAATGGGTGATGACTGGCCGCGTGTTTCCGGCGGAGGAGGCGCTGCGCGGCCGTCTGGTGCGGTCGGTCCACAAGCCGGCGGAACTGTTGCCCGAGACGTACAGGCTGGCACGCGAGATTGCCGACAACACGGCCCCGGTTTCCGTGGCCCTCAACCGCCAGATGATCTGGAAGATGCTGGGCGCCGACCATCCGATGGAGGCGCACAAGGTCGACTCCAAGGGCATCTACGCCCGCGGCAAATCTGCCGACGTGCGCGAAGGGGTTGTCTCTTTCCTGGAGAAGCGCAAGGCGAACTTCACCGACAAGGTCAGCCAGGACATGCCCTCCTACTTCCCGTGGTGGCAGGAACGGACGTTCAAGTAGGACTCCACGCAGAAGACAGCACGTCGAGTTAGCCTTCATGGTGAGCTTTGTCGAACCATGAAGGCGTGACACAGCGGCGGTGCGGGCCGCTTCATGGTTCGACAGGCTCACCATGAAGCAGTTCTCTGGCCCGGCGTTCGCACATACGTGCGGCTCGGCCGCAACTCGGGCGTAGACGCCTGCGGATCTCTCCGGCTAGGGTCGCGCGCACGAGCGGCGGGCAGCCGCCATGATGTTCACGGAGGAAATCATGCCAGGACCGCGCCTGCGGCGCCGCAAATTGCTGACCTCGGCGACCGCAATCACCGTCGGTGCGGCCGCCACGACCTGGGGCGGTTGGGCGCCGGCGTTAGCCAAACCCGAGAAATCGAAGGTCGTGCTGGCAGTCGGCGGCAAGTCGGCGCTGTATTACCTGTCGCTGACCATCGCTGAGCGTCTGAACTACTTCAAGGACGAAGGACTGGACATCGAGATCAACGATTTCCAGGGTGGGGCCAAGTCGCTGCAGGCCCTGATGGGCGGCAGCGCCGATGTCGTGGCCGGCGCCTACGAGCACACCATCCGCATGCAGCAGCGCGGCCAGCGGATCACCGGCTTCGCCCTGATCGGCCGCGGCATGCAGCTTGCCATCGGCATCCTGAAAGACCGTGCGGACAAGGTGAAGGGGCCAGCCGACATCAAGGGCATGAAGTTCGGCGTCACCGCACCGGGATCGCAGACGCACATGCTGGTCAGCACCTGGGCGACGATGGGCGGCCTGAAGCCGACCGATATTGTCGCCATCGGCGTGGGCGCTGGCGCCTCGGTGATTGCCGCCGTGGAAAAGGGTGAGATCGACGGCGTGTCGCAGGCCGAGCCGGCCCTGACCATTCTTGAGAAGAAAGGTCTGATCAAGGTCGTGCTCGACACGCGCACCATGAAGGGGAACGCCGATCTGTTCGGCGGCGCCATGCCCGCCGCCTGCCTCTATTGTCAGCCCGACTTCCTGAAGAGCACGCCGGGCACGGCGCAGGCGCTGGCCAATGCCATCGTGCGCGCCAACCAGTGGCTCCAGAAGGCGGCCCCCGAAGACGTGGCGAAGACGGTGCCGGAAGCCTACCTGCTGGGCGACCAGACGCTCTACATGGCAGCGTTCTCGAACATCCGCGAGACGATTTCTCCCGACGGGGTGATGCCGGAGGAGGGACCGAAGAATTGCCTGAAGTTTCTGGCCGAAGGCGACAGCAAGATCCAGCCCGACAAGATCGATCTTGCTGCCACCTGGACGAATGAGTTCGTCGCGCGCGCCGGAAAGAAGACCTGATTTCGGCGCATGGCAGAAGCTTCTGTTCCGGCGCTGGCGCTGAACGACATCACATGCCGGTTCGCCGCCCGCGACGGCGGTGAGCCGTATACAGCCGTCGCCGACACGACGCTGATCGTGCGTGATGGCGAGTTCGTGTCGGTCGTCGGCCCGACCGGCTGTGGCAAGTCGACCCTGCTCAACGTGGCGGCCGGTCTGCTGGCGCCATCGGCCGGCATCGTTGAGGTGCATGGCGAGCGGCTGCTTCCCGAGCTCGGCGTCAACCGTCGGGCCGGCTACATGTTCCAGGCCGATGCCCTGATGCCCTGGCGGCGCGGCATCGACAACGTCGTCGCCGGTCTGGAATTCCGCGGCGTGCCGCGTGCGCAGGCGCTGCGACAGGGCGAGGAATGGCTGCGGCGCGTCGGCTTGGCAGGTTTCGGCGATCGCTATCCGCACCAGATGTCCGGCGGTATGCGCAAGCGGCTGGCGCTGGCGCAGACCCTGATCCTGAGCCCCGACATCCTGCTGATGGACGAGCCGTTTTCGGCGCTGGACGTGCAGACGCGCCAATTGATGGAAAACGAGCTGTTGGCGCTGTGGGCGGAGAACCGCAAGTCGGTGCTGTTCATCACGCACGACCTTGAGGAAGCCATCGCGCTGTCGGATCGCGTGGTGGTGCTGTCGGCCGGGCCGGCGACACGGCCGATCGGCGAGTTCACCGTCGAACTGTCGCGTCCGCGGGACGTATCGGAGGTGCGTATGACGCCGGGCTTCGCCGAGCTGCACCGCGAGATCTGGCACGCCATGAAGGAAGAAGTCCTGAAGGCCTATGCCCGCCAGCGGGCGGCGTAGTGCGGGCGGAACAGGAGTCGCGGCTGTGCGGATGGACCCTTGGCGCCTGACCGGTTTGCGGCTGCTGGTGCTGGTCGTCGCCATCGGCATCTGGCACGTGCTGACCGACCCGGACCTGATCCCGCCCTTCTACTTCAGCGACCCGGCCCGGGCGGCGTTCTTCTTCGGCCGACCTTTCAAGGTCTTCGGCACCATCATCGACTGGTTCGTGACCGGCGAGATCTTCGGCCATCTTGCCATCACCTTGCTGGAGACGGCGCTGGGTTTTGTCGTGGGCGCTGTCCTTGGCCTGGGCGTCGGTCTGTGGCTGGCGCTGTCGCCGACGGCGTCAGCCATCCTCGATCCCTACATCAAGGGCTTCAACTCGATGCCGCGCGTGGTGCTGGCCCCGATCTTCGCCGTCTGGTTCGGGCTGGGCGTCTGGTCGAAGGTGGCGCTGGGCGTGACGCTGGTGTTCTTCGTGGTGTTCTTCAACGTCTACCAGGGCGTACGCGAGGTCAGCCCCAACATCATCGCCAGCGCCCGCATGCTGGGCGCCGGACCGCGGCAGTTGCTGCGCAGCATCTACCTGCCCAGCGCCATGAGCTGGGTTTTTGCGAGTCTGCACAATGCCGTGGGCCTTGCGTTCGTCGGCGCCGTCGTCGGCGAGTATCTGGGCTCGGCGCGTGGCGTCGGCTACCTGATCCTCCAGGCCGAGGGCACGTTCGACATCAACACGGTGTTCGCCGGCATCCTCGTTCTCACGGCCTTTGCGCTGCTGCTCGACATGGCCGTCGGCGTCGTCGAGCGGCGCCTGCTCCTTTGGCAGCCGAAGATGAGTGAAACCGAACCGACGTGAACATTCTTTGGCGGTCCCGAGATGACGGAGACGACGCTACCGGCCCGTGAAACGCGGGGCGCGCTTTTCGACGTAGTGCGCCACGCCCTCCTTGAAGTCTTCGCTCGCGAAGCTGAGCTCCATGTCGTGATTGGCGATGGCAGTCGCCTCTGCCAGTGTCTGGAACTGCGCCTCCCAGACCTGGCGCTTCATCACCGCCGCCGAGCGCGGCGACACCGTTTCGGCCAGCAAACGCGCATAGTTCCGGGTTTCGGCCAGGAGCTGGTCGTCAGGTAGCACGCGGTTAACCATGCCCATCGCCAGCGCCTCGGGCGCGCGGAACTTGCGTGCGGACATCAGCAGATCAAGCGCGTTGGGCAGGCCCACGATCCTCGGCAGCAGCCAGGAGATGCCATGCTCGGCGATCAGGCCGCGAGCCGCGAAGGCGGTCGTGAACACGGCGTTCTCGGCCGCAAATCGCAAGTCACAGTAGAGCGCCATGACCAGGCCAAGCCCGGCACAGGGGCCGTTGATGGCGGCAATGACCGGCTTGGGGATTGACGGAAAGTAGGAGTAAGTCATGCGGAAGTCCGGCCGCGCACTGCCGCCCGCCGGCACGGGCTGGGCGCGCGTCGTACGGTCGCTGGCAGCGCCCGTGGCGCCGATCGTCTGCAGCCCACCCATATCGGCGCCGGCGCAGAAGCCGCGACCTGCGCCGGTCAGGATGATGGCGCGCACCTCCGGATCATTGCCGGCGGCGTGCATGGCTTCTTTCAGCTCGACATGCATGTCCCGGGTCCACGCGTTGAGCCGGTCCGGCCGGTTCAGTGTGAGTGTCCTTACCCGATCGGCGGTTTGCACCAGGACGGTGGGTTCAGCCATGACATGCTCCTTGCTTGCTGCCGGTATGGGCGGCCTGCGCGAATGAACGTTGATTTACGGCGGGCGACATTGTGATCTGCGCCCCTGTCAGCGACAAGCGTCGAAGCAGTATGATTATGGTGGCTCCGGCAAAGGAGGAAGCGATGGCCAAGCGCGAAGTCGAGACGCCGCAGGACATGGTGAAGCTGGTCGGCCAGGAAATCGGCGTCAGCGACTGGGTGGAGATCACCCAGGACCGAATCAACCTCTTCGCCGATGCCACGGGCGATCACCAGTGGATCCATGTCGATGTCGAGAAAGCGAAGAAGGAGATGCCGGACGGCAAGACGATCGCTCATGGCTTTCTGACACTCTCGCTCATCCCGATGTTCTCGCATGACATCCTGAAGATCCGGAAGGTGTCGCGCGGCATCAACTACGGCTGCAACAAGGTGCGGTTCACCAGCACCGTGCCCGCCGGCAGCCGGTTGCGCGCCCGCCAGAAGCTGGTGGCCGCCGATTCCGTGCCGGGCAATGGCGTGCGCATGACCTACGAATGGACGATCGAGCGCGAAGGCGCCGAGAAACCCGCCTGCGTTGCCGAAACCATGTCGATCGCCTATGCATGATGTCTCCGCCAGGCAGGCGCCCGCCCGGCGGTCCACCCATCACGGCACCTGATCGTGCTGAAACGCGAAGAACTCACGCCCGAGCGTGTCGAACAGCTTGCCAAGGAAGCCAGAGCCGCCGGCTTTGACTACTTCCTCTCGCGCGAGGAGCGCGAACGGCGGCTGGCGGAAGCGATGGCGTGGTGGATCCGCGGTACGGATGCCTGGGTGTTTGGCTACGGATCGCTGATGTGGAATCCGGCCTTCCACTATGTGGAGCGCCGGCCTGCGCGGCTGGAAGGCTATCGTCGCAGCTTCTGCTTCTGGACGCCGATGGGCCGCGGCTCGCCCGAGAAGCCTGGCCTGATGCTGGCGATCGAGAAGGGCGGCGTCTGCGACGGGCTGGCTTACCGGGTAGCGGCCGCCGATGTGGAAAGCGAGCTTTCCATCCTCTTTAATCGCGAGATGCTGAGCGGCGTCTATGACGCGGTCTGGGTTGATGTCACCGACGCCGCCGGCCAGCATCTCAAGGCGATCACCTTCGTGATCAACCCGACCCATCCGCAATATTGCGGCCGGCTGGAGATGGACCGGAAAGCCGATCACATCGCGCATGCCGAGGGCCGCCGCGGCACCTGCCGCGCGTATCTCTTCGGCACGGCCGACCACCTGAGAGAGCTCGGCTTGCGCGATCCCTACATCGAGGCTCTCGAGAGCGAAGTTCTGCGCCTGCGTGGCGGCCGGCGATGAAGGAGTTGCGGGCGCGCTGGGCGGCCATGTCCGGCAATCTGCGCGGCATCATCCTGGTCGCGATCTCGGGCGTCCTGTTCGCGGCGCTGAACGTCGCCACCATCTTCCCCGCCCAGGAACTCAACTCCTACATGATGGCGTTCTGCCGCTATCTGTTCGGCGCCTTCTTCCTGCTGCCGATCTTCTGGCGTAAGGGCCTCATCAAGCCATTCCGCACCGGGCGTATCCGCCTGCACGCAGTCAGGGGTGCCCTGCACAGCGGTGGCATGCAGCTCTGGTTCGTGGCGCTGCCGCTGATCACCCTGGCCGATATCACTGCCCTCGGCTTCACGGGCCCGATTTTCATCACTTTAGGGGCAGCGCTGTTCCTGGGCGAGGATGTGCGGCTGCGGCGCTGGATGGCGGTGCTGGTCGGTTTTGCCGGCGCCATGCTGATCGTGCGTCCCGGCTTCACAGAGCTGGGCATTGGCGTACTGGCGGCGCTGGCATCCACACCGCTCTTCTCTGCATCCAACCTCATGGCCAAGGCGCTGGCCCATACCGACGATGCCGACACAATCGTGATCTGGCAGACGATCTTTATTGTGGTCTTCGCGGCTCCTTTCGCGGTGCTTTTCTGGCAGACCCCGAGCTGGGAACATGTGGGCTGGTTCCTGCTGGCGGGCTTCTTCGGCACCGTCGGGCATCTGGTGATGCAGTACGGGTATCAGGTGGCGGAAATTTCGGCCGTTCAGCCGATCGGGTTCCTGTCGCTGATCTGGAACACCCTGTTCGGATTTTTGCTGTTCAGCCAGCAGCCTAGCGTGTGGACCTTCATCGGCGCGGCGGTGATCTTCGCCAGCGCCCTTTATATCTCGCACCGGGAGAGGGTCCGCCGGGCGCCGGTCAGAACCGCAGCCGCCGAGGTCAAACCGTGACCGGCTGATACCCCTTGCGGCGGGTTCCCCGGACCCCCAAATCCAAGTATAGTGTCCGCAATGAGCCGGCCCCGAGGCCGGCCGTTTCTTTTTTCCCACGGATCGCCAGATGGAAAAGGTTCCCATGACGCCCGCCGGGTTCAAAGCCCTCGAAGAGGAGCTGAAGAACCTCAAGACGACCGAGCGGCCGAGTATCATTCGGCAGATTTCGGAGGCGCGTACCCATGGCGACCTTTCGGAAAACGCCGAGTATGCTGCCGCGCGCGAACGTCAGGGTTTCGTCGAGGGGCGGATCAGTGAGCTCGAGGACGTGATCGCGCGCGCCGACATCATCGACGTCGCCAAACTCAAGGGCGGCAAGGTCATCAAGTTCGGCGCCACGGTAAAGCTGGCCGACGAGGACACTGACGAGGAGGTTCGTTACCAGATCGTCGGGCCGTTCGAGGCCGATCTGGCCAAGAACAGGATATCCATTACTGCCCCGCTGGGCCGCGCCCTGATCGGCAAGACGGTGGGCGACACCGTGGAAGTGCAGACGCCCAGCGGCACGAAGAGCTATGAGGTGATGCAGGTCCAGTTCAAGTGACGCTGTCCTGCTGCAAGCATCGCGCAACGCCCGGCCGAGGCCGGGCGTTTTGCTTTTGGTGCGCAGGCGCCGTGCGCTGGCAGCACTCGCCCGGTGCGGGTCGGGGTGCTACGTGTTGTCCAGAGGAGCCGGGAGGAAACCTGCATGGCCGGAAGAGGACCGCTGGCGCGCTTCAAAGTGCTTGATCTCACGCGCGTGCGCGCCGGCCCGACCTGCGTGCGCCAGCTCGCCGACTGGGGTGCGGACGTCATCAAGATCGAGATGCCGCCCTCTGCCGCCGAGGGCGAGGGTATGGGCGGTCCGCGCCACGGGCCGGACTTCTGGAACCTGCATCGCAACAAGCGCAGCATGACGCTCAACCTCAAGGAGCCGGAGGCGGTCGAGATCTTCAAGGCGCTGGCCGCGGATGCCGACGTCGTCGTCGAGAACTACCGGCCGGACGTAAAGCACCGGCTGGGGGTTGACTACGAGTCGCTGCGCAAGATCAACAAGCGTCTCGTCTATGCCAGCATTTCCGGCTTCGGGCAGGATGGTCCCTATGCCTTGCTGCCCGGCTTCGATCAGGTCGCCCAGGGGATGGGCGGCCTGATGTCGATTACCGGCCTGCCGGGACAGGGGCCGGTGCGGGTCGGCATCCCCGTCGCCGATCTGACGGCTGGCATTTTCGCGGCCATGGGCGTGCTGGTTGCGCTGCTGGAACGCGAGCAGTCCGGCGAGGGCCAATGCGTGCACACCTCGCTGCTGCAGGCCCAGATCGCCATGCTCGATTTCCAGGCGGCGCGCTGGCTGGTCAATGGCGAGGTGCCGGGCCAGGCCGGCAATGATCACCCCACCAGCATTCCCACGGGGGTGTTCCCGACCCGGGACGGCCACATCAACATCGCTGCGTCGGGCCAGCACATCTGGAAGCGCTTCTGTGCGGCGCTCGACGCGCAAAGCCTGTTCGACAATCCCGCCTACCGTACGGACGCCGACCGTTCGAAGAACCGCAAGCAGCTCAATGCCGACATCGCGGAGTACAGCCGCAAGTACACAAGCGCCGATCTGATTGCGCGGCTGAACAAGGCGAGCGTGCCCTGCGGTCCGATCTACACCATCGACCAGGTGTTCGCCGATCCCCAGGTAAAGCATGTCCGCGCCGCCGCGCCGCTGCCGCACCCTTCGAGGGGCGATGTCGCAGTGGTGGACCAGGCCGTGCGGCTGAGCCGCACGCCCAGCGTCATCGACCGGCCGACGCCGGAATGCGGCGAGCATACCGATTCCATTCTGCGCGACCTGGGCTATGACGCGGCGCGGATTGCCGACCTCCGCCGGCGCAACGTCATCTGACGCGAACCCGGCCACGAGCTTCCGAGGAGATCCCATGGATACCGGCACGACCAGGATGATTGCGCGCAAGGAGCACGGCATCGGCTGGCTGATCTTCAATCAGCCGGAAAAACTGAACGCCGTGTCCTACGACATGTGGGTGGCCGTGCCGAAGATCATCGCCGCCTTCGAGGCCGATCCCGATGTCCGCGTTATCGTCATGACCGGGGCGGGCGAGAAGGCGTTCGTGTCGGGCGCCGACATTTCAGAGTTCGAGCAGAAGCGCGGCACGGCCGACGCCATCAAGATCTACAACGAAGCGGGCGACCGCGCCAATACAGCGCTGATCAATGCCACCAAGCCGACCATTGCGATGATCCGCGGCTACTGTATCGGCGGCGGCCTGGGGCTGGCTTTGACGGCCGATTTGCGCATTTGCGGCGATACCTCGACATTCGCCGTGCCGGCAGCACGGCTGGGCCTCGGCTACGCCTATGCCGGCATCAAGCGCCTGGTCGATGTTGTCGGGCCATCGTTTGCGAAGGAGATCTTCTATACGGCGCGCCAGTTCACTGCCGAAGAAGCGCGTATCATGGGGCTGGTCAATCGCGTCCTGCCGGTCGCTGACGTGGAGTCCTACGTACGCAAGTACGCCGCCACGATTGCCGGCAACGCACCGCTCACCATCAAGGCGGCGAAGATGGCGATCAATGCCGCCACGAAGGATCCGGACAAGCGCGATCTTGCAGTCGTGCAGACCGCCGTCGACGCCTGTTTCGCCAGCGACGACTACCGCGAAGGCCGCACTGCCTTCATGGAAAAGCGCAAGCCTGCCTTCAAGGGAAGCTAGTGATCTCGTCATCCCGAGCGCAGCGAGCGATCTCCCCACCCTTGGCAGGGCACGGCAGGGCGGTGTTGCGACTCCATCTCCACAACAGAATCCGTGCGCCGGCATTCCCTCCCTGGCGCCAGGAGCAAGGCGGCGATCGTCAGCCCACCGCGATGGGTACGCCCGGCTGATGCTTGGCGGTGCGGAAGACCATCAGCGACTTCACATGGCTGACATTGGGTGCCGAGGTCAGCTTGGTCGTCAGGAAACGCTGGTAGGAATCCCAGTCCTCGGCGACGATCTTGAGCAGGAAGTCCGCCTCGCCGGCCAGCATGTGGCACTCGCGGACATTGGGCCAGGACGCCATCAGCTCCTCGAACGCCCTGAGGTCCGCTTCCGCCTGGCTGTTCAGGCCGACGAGGCCGAAGACGGTGACGGAATAGCCCAGCGCATCGGGTGCGATATCGGCATGGTAGCCGCGGATGACGCCGGATTTTTCCAGCGCGCGAACCCGGCGCAGACAGGGTGGCGCGGAGATGCCGGCCCGCTTGGCAAGCTCGACATTCGTCATGCGACCGTCATCCTGCAGATCCGCCAGGATGCGGCGGTCGATCTTGTCCAGCTTCATGCGGCTGTTGGCCATTATACGCTCCGGAGGGCTGGCGGGGTTCTAGGCCAAGTGCCGAGGGAAACGCAATAAAATTACGCGGACTTCCCGAGTCAGGCATTTTTTGGGCTTTCCGCACAGATTTTGCTATTCCACCAAGGCGGCACGTGCCGCAGGGCTTGAGCCCTGCGTCTTTGTGGTACATATGCAACGGACGAAGAGATGGCCGCATGACCGCAACGCATCACAGCAAAGTCCTGATTATCGGATCAGGACCGGCCGGGTATACGGCCGCAATCTATGCCGCCCGCGCCAGCCTGAAGCCGATCCTCGTTCAGGGCCTGCAGCCCGGCGGCCAACTCACCATCACCACCGATGTCGAAAACTACCCGGGTTTTGCGGAGGTCATTCAGGGCCCGTGGCTGATGGAGCAGATGCAGAAACAGGCGGAGCATGTCGGCACGCAGGTCGTCTTTGACACGATCAGCGCGGTGGACCTGTCGCGCCGGCCGTTCGTGGCCATCGGCGACTCCGGCGATACCTTTACCGGCGACACCCTGATTATCGCGACCGGGGCGTCTGCGCGATGGCTGGGCCTGCCCTCGGAGGAGACGTTCCGCGGCGGCGGCGTATCCGCCTGCGCCACCTGCGACGGCTTCTTCTTTCGGGGCAAGGAAGTGGTGGTGGTGGGTGGCGGCAACACGGCCGTCGAGGAGGCGCTCTATCTGACCAATCACGCCACCAGGGTGACGCTGATCCATCGCCGCGACGCGCTGCGGGCCGAGAAGATCCTGCAGGAGCGCCTGTTCCGCAACCTCAAGATCAATGTGCTGTGGGACAGCGTCGTCGAGGAGATCGTGGGCGACACGACGCCCCATCCGCTAGTCAAGGGCGTGCGGATCCGCAACGTCAAGAGCGGTGCGACGCAACTCCTGCCGACCGACGGCGTCTTCGTGGCCATCGGCCATACGCCCAACACCGAGCTGTTCCGCGGCAAGCTGGCGATGGACGCCGAGGGCTATATCGCGACCCGCCCCGGCACGGTCGAAACCAGCGTGCCGGGCGTCTTCGCCGCGGGCGACGTCCAGGACCGCATCTACCGTCAGGCTGTCACGGCCGCCGGCACCGGCTGCATGGCGGCGCTCGACGCCGAGCGGTTTCTGGCGGCGCATGAGGCAACACAGGCCAAGGCAGCCGAATAGCCGTCAAACAGGCAAGACAATCCCCCGCGCGGCGCGCCGAGGGGTCAGGGAGGAAGCTTACAATGGACTGGGACAAGCTGCGCATCTTCCACGCGGTGGCAGACGCGGGCAGCTTCACGCATGCGGGTGATCAGCTCAAACTCAGCCAGTCGGCCATCAGCCGCCAGATCGGGGCGCTGGAGGAACAGCTTGGCGTGATGCTCTTTCATCGCCACGCCAGGGGTCTGATCCTGACCGAGCAGGGCGAGCTGCTGTATCGCACGGCGCGCGAGATGGCCGGCAAGGTCGCGACCGCCGAGGCGCTGCTTCATGCCAACCAGGACAAGCCGGTCGGCCGGCTGAAGATCACCTCGGCCATCGGCTTCGGCTCGGTATGGCTGACGCCACAGATCCACGAATTCATTACGACCTATCCCGAGATCGACGTCAGCCTGATCCTGTCGGACAACGAGCTGGATCTGGGCATGCGCGAAGCCGATGTGGCGCTGCGTTTCATCGCCCCGCGCCAGCCAGGCCTGGTGCAGCGCCATCTGATGACGGTGCATAGCCACGTCTATGCGGCGCCGGCCTACATCGAAAAGCATGGCAAGCCCATGAAGGTGTCGGACCTCGACAACCACAGGCTGATCATTTTCGGCGAAGATGCCCGCGCGCCGGTGCAGAATGTCAACTGGCTGCTGCAGGCAGGAAACCCGGATAGCAAGCCGCGCAAGGTGGTGCTGCGGGTCAACAACACCTACGGCATCTTCCGCGCGGTCGAAAATGGCCTGGGTATCGCCTCGCTGCCAGACTACCTGGCGCGACAATCAACGAAGCTGGTGCAGGTCCTGCCCGAGGTCAATGTTCGCACGACGGATGTTTTCTTCACCTATCCTGAAGAACTCAGGCACTCCAAGCGCATTGCCGTCTTCCGTGACTTCCTGCTGCGCAAGGTGGCGGAGACGCGTTTCTAGGCGGAATTGGCCCGGATTTTGCGCATACCTGCATTTCCGCAAGGGTAATGTCCGGTCCGCATGGCTGTGATGAGTTAATCCCCCTAGTAAACAAGCACTCTCCGGCCCATGTTCGGTTCACTACTGATGCGCGGTATTGCGCGCAACGGCAGTGGGCTCGGGGTCTTTCCCGGGCAAGGATCTTCGGATCCTACGTCTCCCAGACGTGAAGCCTCCCTGTTTGACTTGGCCGGGTCCTCGTGACCCGGCCTTTTCTTTTGCCATGCGAAGTTGGGATTGCCGCAAGCCGGTCCTAGGGCCTTGAGTGACCGCGCTCCAGGAACAGGCTGGCCAGCTTGCGCGGGGCGGCGCGTCCGGCCGAGAGGAAGCGTCGAAGCCGTTGGCGGGGCGCTCGGACGGCGCCCGGGGAAACGAGGGTGCCGTCGGACGCGCAGACGACTGGCAGCCCGGAACGCATGGCGATCTCTGCGGCCTGCCCCGGGTCGCTTTCGATGAATAGCTCCCGTCCGGCGCGCCGGTACACGTCTGCCTTGAAGCGCGCGTGGATGCCGCGCCGCAAGCGCATCTCCGCGGACGGCAGGTCAAGCATCTCAAGCTTCTGGTAGCGCACGCCGTTGCGTGCCAGCCAGGCTTCGGTGGGACGGCGATACTTCTCGAGCCGGGCGGTGACCAGCGTGCCGACCGGCTGGCTGGGCAGCATCAGCGGCCTGGCACCGTCCAGGAAGCCCAGATAGCGCGGGCCGTCGTCGTTCTCCTCCGCCGTCGGGTCGCAGCAGAGCACGCCGTCGATATCGACGCAGCAGCGCGCAAGATCGGGATCGTGCAGCATCGACCACTCGAAAAGCCACGGCGCCGGCACGTGCTCGCACACCACGTCGGCATTTTTCGCCGCTTCCTCCGACGCGAACCCGACGAACGTTGTGATCCGCGCGGGCGGGGGCTGCATGGCCGCCAGCAGGGCATGCGCTTCCGCCAGTGTCCGGCCGGTGCGAATGCTGTCGTCCACCAGCAGGATGTGCTGGCGTCCGGCGTGGTCCGCACGCCCGGTTCCGGGCGAGCGGTAGTTGCCGTGCCGTAGCAAGCGGCCCTCCGCATAGCCCCAGAGATCGGCCAGCGGTCGCTCCAGCTTCAGGGCAATGGCCGTCGCCGCGACCATCCCGCTGCGTGGCACACCCACCACGAGGTCGATATCGGGGGGAATGCAGACAAGTGATCGGTTGATGGCAGCCGCGAGATCGGCGATCGATCGATAGTGAATGGCATCACCTCGCAGGCAGGTCGGGACCCCGGCGCGCAACAGGCCCGGGAGTATCGACTGTTTGGGGCTGGCCGCCGCGTACACTTCGCACGGCCGCGAGCGACTCCTTCGCCTTCTGCCGCATGCGCACGGTGGCACGCATCCAGAGCGGCATCCGGCTTGACGTCGCGCCCTGCCAGCCTGGGTACAGCATCTCCCACGTATCCAGCGCGAACACGGGCCGGCGCGTGGCAAGGGCGAGGCGCGATGCCGACTCTGAGGTGATCTCGAAGTAGAGCCACGACCGGGTCGTACGATAGATCTCCGCCTTGCGGCTGATGACGGCATCGCTGTTGAGATCGCCGGGCGGGACAAGCACAAGCTGGTCGTACGCGATGGCGTGTCGGTCGAGCCACTCGCGGATACCAGCCTCTGCCTCCGGCGGCTGCATGGCGACGATGTGGCTGATCCTGTACGTGGGCTGCAGCCGCGGCGGCAGCAGATCGCCATTCGCCGGCTGACCGGCCAGCGCTTCGAAGGACACGCAACTCATGCCCAGCAGGGGATGGTGCAGGATGTTCCACTCGAATACGCGCGGGATCGGCACCTTGCTGTGAAACGTGTCCACCAGGCGCGTGGACTCCGGCACCACATAGACGGCGCCGTAGCGAACGCTGTGGGGCAACGCTGCCGCGGTGATGCGGTCCCGTACCTTGCCCAACTGGCCGCCAGACCAGAGCGAATCGTCCACGACAAGAATCTGCCGGGGCCTGTCATGCGAGAGCACGGCTTGCTCCGGCGTGATTCTCTTGCCGGCACTGAGTAGCCTGCCGGCCAGCAGCCCTTCGACGTCGGTCATCGGGATATTGCGGTAGAGCGCGACCAGATTGGCAACGAGCAGGCCGCTGCGGGGGATGCCGACCACGAGGTCAATCTCCGGTGGCAATCGTTCGCTCCACTCCCGAACATGCTCGGTGAGATCGCGTACTGACCGATAGTGCATGAAATGCCCGCTCGCGCCCTTTGGCCCCGCACGAACATAGGGCAGCGCGAGGCACCCAGCCTGTGATCATTCGGCGCTAGGCAAGAGGACTTATGCGGCGATTTTGTAACGGCATGGCAACAAAACCGCGGCGGCGCCGCCGGTCTGCCTTCGCTTCACTGCAATGTCAGGGCGCGACCACGACCTTGCCAAACACCGCGCGATCCTCAATCACGCGCAGCGCTTCGCGCGCCTCGGACAGCGGATAGATCTTGTCGATCAGAACCTTCAGCTTGCCTTGCTGGACCAGCTCCAGCAGCGTCAGTATGTCGCTGCGCGCCCAGCCGTTGGAGCCCAGCACCTTCAGTTCGAAGGTCCAGATGAAGCGTATGTCTTCCTTCGGATCGAACCCTGCCGTGGCGCCGCAGGTCAGCAGCCGGCCGCCGACCTTCAGCACGCGCAGCGATTTCACCCAGGTGTCGCCGCCGGTGTAGTTCACGACCACGTCAACGCCTCGATCGGTGCCTGAGCCGCGGCGGGTCGGTTTGCCGTAGAGCCTGTGGATCTCCTCGACAAAATCCTTCTCGGTGTAGTTGATCGTCCTGTCCGCGCCCAGCGCCGCGAGGCGGGCGGCCTTGGCGTCGGTGCCGGCGCAGGCGATCACCTCGGCGTCAGCGAGCTTGGCAAGCTGCACGCAACACACGCCGACGCCGCCACTGGCGCCCAGGATCAGCACCTTCTCGCCGGCGGAGACGTGGCCATTGGTGCGCATCATGCGCAGCGCCGTGCCGTAGGCGACCGGCAGGGCGGCGGCATCCGCAAACGAGACGTTCTCCGGAATGCGGATCAGTTGATGGGCGCGCGCCCGGCACAGTTCCGCGAGGCCGCCATGGATCGTCTCGCCCATCAGCCCGCCTTCGACGCGATTGATGGGATCGACCAGCACGCGGTCGCCGCGCTTCCAGCCGGCGACCCCGGGACCCACCTCGGCGATCTCGCCGGCGACGTCGAGCCCCATGATGCAGGGCAACGGCACCTTGATGCCGGGCATGCCGCGCCGGGTGAAAACGTCATGGTAGTTCAGTGATGATGCCTTCACGGCCACGATCACGTCGCCCTCGCCCGCTGTCGGGTCGGGAAAATCGTGCTCGATATTGACGCGGTCCAGACCGCCATGCTCGCGGATCACTGCTGCTTTCATGCTCGTGTCCCCTCAGGCTCCGGTGAGGTTCTCGGTGGCAGCGCGTTGTGCCAGCGCGCGCTTGTCGATCTTGTTCGTGCCGGCCAGCGGCAGCTCGTCAACGAAGATCACACGCCGCGGATGCTGGTAGGCCGGCGCATTGGCGAGCGCATGGGTCTTCACGGCCTGTTCGTCGAGACTTGTTCCCGGCATCGGAACCACAAACGCCACCGGCTTGTGTCCTTTCAGCTCGTCGGGCACAGGGATGACCGCGGCCTGATGAATGCCGGGGTGCCGCTCAAGCATCTTCTCGACCTCGCCGGGATAGATGTTCTCCCCGCCGCACACGAACATGTCGTCAACCCGGCCCACGAAATAGAAGAAGCCCTGCCTGTCGCGGCGGAAGACATCGCCGGTGCGGTAATAGCCGTCGGGCGTCAGCACGCGCGCGGTGGCTTCCGGCAGCTTGTGATAGCGCGTCATCAGCGCACCGCAACGCATCTCCAGCTCGCCTTCGTCGGATACTTCGTGTCCGTCGCGCACCAGCCGAAGCGCGACGGCAGGATGCGGATAGCCGACGGACAGCTCGGGTTGTGCGATGCCCTGCGGGTGCGGTCCGAACACGACGGGCCCGGCCTCGGTCGTGCCGTAGCCGTTGGTGATCAGCGCCCGTGGAAATACGGCGCGCACCTGATCGATCAGCGCTTGCGTCACGGGTGCCGAGCCCATGCGGATGGCCTCCACCGACGACAGGTCCATGGCCACCAGAAGCTCGCGCTCGCGCAGCATCATGGCGATCATGGTCGGCACGGATGTGAGAAAGTTGGCCTTGTGCCGCGCGGCGGCCTCGATATACCCGCGCGCGGTGAACTGCGGCAGCAATACGATCGTGTCGCCCTGCGCCAGCGTCGTCTGGCACATGGCAAGGCCGTTCATGTGATAGAGCGGTGCGGCCACCAGCGCCCTTCGGCCGGGAGGGCCCGGGCGGCGGGGACGGCAGGAGATCGCCCAGAGGTGCGAGTAGTGTGAGAGCACGACGCCCTTGGGCCGTCCCGTCGATCCTGACGTGTAGAGGAACATCGCGTCCTCTGCCGGATCCACATCGGCCGGCTCGAACGTGCCCTCGTCCAGCAGCGCGGCGAAGCCGTCGGCACCGGCCGAATCGTAGTCCACGCGAGGGAGTGTTGCCGATGCCAGCGGCAGGCGTGTTGCGTCGCCGACAACCAGCCGCGCATCGCAATCCTCCAGCACGTAGCGCACTGTTTCCGCCGGCAGCTTGTAGTTGACCGGCACCGCGACGAGACCGGCCTGCATCGTGCCGAGAAAGGTGAAGAGGTATTCGGCGCGGTTGGCCGAGAGGATCGCGACCCGCTCGCCGCGTTTCAGGCCGCGCCGCAGCAGGCCACGGGCCACGGCGCCGCTCTGCCGGATCACGTCGGCGTAGCTGTAGACCCGCTCGGGACGGCCATCGCCGCCGGTATCGATGAGCGCTACCGACTCCGGCGGTACCGAGCGGGAGATCGCGTCGCCCAGATTGCGGACGGGCATGCCTACTCCACGAACTCCAGGGTGGCGTTGAAGGCGAGGCGCGCCGGCACAACCAGGCGCTGCTTGTCGGTAGTCACACCGTCCACGCCATTGCTGCGCAACGCGCCGGCCGCCCGGGCCAAGGACGTGGTGCGCAAGGTCAGTCCGGCCATGTAGGCGGCGCGGCCTTCGGGATCGGGGCTGGCATCGCCGAATTGCCGCTGCAGTTCGGCTGGCGTCACGATGTCGAAGCGGGAGTTGCCGATCACCAGCGCCTTGCCGCCCGTGATGTCCCGGGTCAGCTCCTCGCCGAACATCCGGGCGTAGAGCCGCACAGCCGCTGCCGGATCGGGCTCGACGATCAACGCGCGGACCACGGCCACGGCGCCGTTGGCATGGTGGCGCCATGCGTCCCGCCAGACCAGATGGCGCGTGAAGTGGTGGCAGAAATAGACGCGCCCGTAGGGAACGACACCGGCCTTCATGCGCACGGTGCGGAACCGCGCCTCGTGCTCCTGCCCGTCGACACGCACAGGGCGCGTGAACTCCACCGGCGGGTCGACCGGTACTTCCGCCGCGTTCAGCGCGGCATAGGTCGCCGCCGAATCCTCGCTGCCGAAGACCAGCCCGTTCAGGCCTGTCGAGAAGCCCAGCAGGTCGAGGCGGCCGCTGGTGGCGCCCTTTGGAACGGCAATCAGTTCGAGATAGTCCGTCCCGAACATCGCCAGGTGGTTCATCGAGCCCAGCGAGTGATAGCCGCGCTCAGTGAGGGTGAATCCCAGCCGGCGATAGGTGTCGGCCGCCCGGTCCATATCGTCGCGGGCATTGATCACCACGTGGTCAAGCGTGGCGGCAGGAAGGACCATGGCAAACCTCATAGCAGCATCCGGGCCCACTTCAGCATCATCTGTTGACGGTGAACAGCCTACACTCACAATCCAGTTCCTGATTGTCCGACTGGCTCTGCCGGTGTCAGAACCGCTTCATGGTGAGCCTGTCGAACCATGAAGCGGCCCGCACTGCCAGTCTGCGCCACCTTCATGGTTCGACAAGCTCACCATGAAGGCTCTTTTCGACGCTGCGCGTTGAACGTATGCATCAGCGCGCCAGCCGGGTAATCAGGATCCGGTATGGCTGACGGGAAAGACATTCATGACGGCGCCACGCAATGCCTTCGATCCCGAAGAGATCCTGGCGGGTATCCTCCGGTGGGTGCGGATCGAAAGCCCGACCTATGATCCGTCGGCGGTCAACCGGATGATGGATGCTGCCGCTGTCGAGATGCAGGCGCTGGGCGCAGCCGTCGAACGGATTGCCGGCGTGGACGGCTATGGCGACTGCCTGCGGGCAACGATCGGTGGCGAGCGGGAAGGGCCCGGCATTCTCGTGCTGGGGCACCTCGACACGGTTCACCCCGTGGGCACCATCGAGACCAGGTTGCCGGTGCGCCGCAAGGGGGAGCGCGTTTACGGTCCGGGCATTTTCGACATGAAAGGGGGCATGTACCTGGCGGTGCACGCGCTGAAGGAGACACTGCGCCAGCGAGGCCGGCCGGCTCTGTCCGTCACCTTCCTGTTCATCTCCGACGAAGAGGTCGGCAGCCCCACGACGCGTGCCATGATCGAGGCCGAGGCGGCACGTCATCGTTACGTGCTGGTGCCCGAGCCGTCGCGCGGCGGCACCGCCGTCACCGGCCGGCACGCGTTCCAGCGGTTCCGGATCGCGACCTACGGCCGGCCGGCGCATGCCGGCGCCACCAACCTCCAGGGCCGCAGCGCCATCAGCGCCATGGCACGGCTGATCGGGACAATCGAAGCGATGAGCGATTTCGAGACGGGCGAAACCTATGCCGTGGGCGTGGTCCAGGGCGGCCAATGGGTGAACGTCGTGCCCATCGAATGCCATGCGCAGGTGCTCTGCGTTTCGCCCACGGAAGAGAGCGTCGAGCGTGTCCGGCGCAACATGCTGGGGCTGGCCGGCGAGGCCGATGGCGTGCGTATCGAAGTCGAGCCCGGCCCGGTGCGGCCGCTGTTCCGCGCCCATGAAGGCACGATGGCGCTTTATGCGCAGGCGCAGCGGCTGGCCGCCGATATCGGCTTCGATCTGCGGCATGGCCAGTTCGGCGGCGGCAGCGACGGCAATTTCACAGGCGCGATGGGAATCGCCACGCTCGATGGCTTGGGCGTCGATGGCGGCGGCGCGCATACGCACGAGGAGCACCTGCTGGTCCCCTCGCTCGCGCCGCATGCGCGGCTCATCGCCGGGCTGTTCGAAACCCTGGGGTCGGACATAACGCCCCGGGCTCCATAGCCAGCCAAGCCTTCATGGTGAACCTGTCGAACCATGAAGGCGTTGCACGGCCGCAGCGGCGCCGCTTCATGGTTCGACAAAGCTCACCATAAAGCCTTTTCTCGAATGACTGGGTTCAGAACTCCAGCTTTTCGCCCGGATTGATCGGGAACACCTTGGTCGTCGTGTTGCCCAGGGCCGCCATGTATTCCTGCGGCGTGCCTTTCAGCGGCGGGAAGGTGCCGTAGTGGAACGGCAGCGCGTACTTTGGTTTCAGGTAGTCGCGCGTGGCGACCGCGGCGTCCTTCGGATCCATCACGAAATGCCCGCCGATCGGTACGAGGATCAGATCGGGCTTGTAGTACTCACCGATGAAGCGCATGTCCCCGAACAGGCCGGTATCGCCCATGTGGTAGATCTTGAAGCCGTTCTCCAGCTCGATGATGAAGCCGACAGGCTCGCCGCCGACATGGGTTTCCATCTTGCCGGTTTCGGGGTTCTTCCAGAGCAGTTCGGAGCTGTGCTCGGCACGCGTCATGGTGATCTTGATCCCGGGGCCCAGCGGCATGATGGTGCCGCCCTTGTTCATGCGCGGCGCCAGCTCCGAGGGCAGCACGCCCAGCGATACCAGCGACTGGTTCATCCCGGCCGGTCCGACCATCGGCACCTTCAGCTTCTTGGCAAGGTCCGGCGCGTCGCCGAGGTGATCGCCGTGTGCGTGCGTCACCAGGATGAAGTCGACCTTCCCGAGCGCGTCGAGGTTCTTGTATTGCTCCGGCGTCTTGGGGTTCCGGGTCAGGAAGGGATCGATTACGATCACCTTGCCGCCCGGTGAGGTGATCTTGACGGCGGCTTGTCCGAGCCAAAGCACCTCGGTCTTGCCACCCTGTGCCCAGGCGGCACTGGCCAAGGCCGCCGTGACAATGGCGAGCAGCACGCCCCAGAGGCGTCCGATCATGATCATGGATTTCCTCCCGTTTGCAGCCTGCCCTGTCTTTTTGTTGCGGCAGTGTAGGATGACCGGCAATCGGGTGACAACGGACTACGCTTGCCCGTTGTGCTCGCCGATACCGGGTGCGCGCGAATCGTCACCGGCGCGCTGGCCATCGAACGAGATGGGCAGGCCGTGGAACAGGCTGGGCGCGTCGGCATAGGGCCGGCTGAACATCGCCAACGCCGCGACCTGCGCCAGCGCCATCACCTCGGGCACGGAGTTGAGCGGGCCGTTGGGTACGCCCAGCGCATCGAGCTTCTCGCTCCAGTGCGCGCGGCTCTGTTGCTTCATGATGTCGCCGATCATGCCCAGCAGCAGTGCGCGGTGCTGCATGCGCTCGGGATTGGTGCGGAAGCGCGGATCATCGGGCCACTCGGGGTGGCCCAGCGCCTCGGCGAACTTGCGCCACAGCCGGTCATTGCCGGGGCAGATCATCAGCGGCCCGTCGCTGCACTCGAAGGCCTGGTAGGGAGTCAGCGAGGGATGGCCGGTGCCCTGCCGCGGTGGCACTTTGCCGGTCGTCGAGTACTGGGCAATGTGGTTGGACGCCCACATCAGCCCGGTCTCGAACAACGAGGTGTTGACGATGCAGCCCTCGCCGGTCTGCGCCTTGCGCCACAGCGCGGCAAGAATGCCGATGGCCGTCCACATGCCGGTGCTGAGATCGATGATCGAAACGCCGATGCGTGCCGGCGGGCCCGAGGGATCGCCGTTGAGCGAGATCAGCCCGGCGACTGCCTGGATGATCGGCTCGTAACCCGGCCGCTGAGCCCACGGTCCGGTATGGCCGAAGGCGCCGAGGTCGGCATAGATCAGGTGCGGGAAGCGCTGGCACAGGCTGGCAGCGTCGATGCCAAATTTCGCGGGCACGTCGGCGCGCAGGTTGTGCACGAACACGTCGGCCGCGCCGATGCGTTCGACCAGTGCCTTGCGTTGCGCCGGATCGCCGAGATCCACTGTGATCGACTTCTTGCCGCGGTTGAGCGCGATGAAGCCAGTCGCGGCGCCGTCGACGAAAGGCGGCCCCCATTTGCGCGCGTCGTCGCCGTCAGGCCGTTCGACCTTCACCACATCGGCGCCGAGGAAGGCGAGGATCTGCCCGCAATAGGGTCCGGCCAGGTTCTGGCCGAACTCCACCACCCTCACGCCGCTCAGGATACCGGGGATCATCGTGTGTTTCCCTCACCGCGCGCTGGTGCCGAGAATCTCGCGGGCGATCAGCATGCGCTGCACTTCGCTGGGGCCTTCGCCGACGCGCCGGATGCGCATCTCGCGGTACCAGCGCTCCAGCGGCAGATCCTTGGTCATGCCCATACCGCCGTGGATCTGCATCGAGCGGTCGACCACCCGCCAGCCGCCCTCGGAAGCGGTCAGCTTGGCGATCGCGGCCTCGGTGCGGAAGGGCAGTCCGCGGCGCGCCTTCTCCGCCGCCTGCAACGTGAACAGTCGGGCAGTGCGGATGTCGAGCTCGTTGTCCACCAGCATCCACTGGATCGCCTGCCGTTCGGCCAGCCGTGCGCCAAAGGTTTCGCGCATCTTTGCCCATTCGATCGCCATCTCGTGCGCGGCGATGGCGACGCCGATGCAGGCCGCGGCGTAGGGGATGCGCTGGCGGGTCAGCCGGTCATTGGCCACGGCAAAGCCCTTGTTGACCTCGCCCAGCACCTGGTGGTCGGAGACCCAGCAATCCTTGAACTCCAGCTCGGTGGCATAGCTCGACGAGCGCAGCGTGTGCACGACGCGGCGCACATGGAAACCGGGCGTATCGTGATCGACGATGAAGCAGGTGATGCCGCCGCGTCCTTTCGAAGCGTCGGTGCGCGCGAAGACAATCCCGTACTGCGCCCGGTCCGCACCGGAGATGAAGATCTTGCTGCCGTTGATCACCCAGCCATTGTCCTTGCGCTCGGCGCGGGTGCGGATGGCGCGCGCCGGATCGCTGCCGCCCGACGGTTCGGTGAGGCCGAAGAAAGCCTTCTTTTCGCCGCGCAGCGTTGGGTAGAGATAGCGCTCCTTCTGGTCCTCGTTGGCTTCGAAGATCTGCGCCAGGCCGGCACCGCCGAAAGTGCCGTAGCAGGGCGCATAGAGCCCGGCGCGGTGCTGTGCCATCTCGATGGCGAGCAGCGTGCGGGTGACGATGTCGATATCAGGGCCGCCGAACTCGTGGGGGATGTCGATGCCATAGAGGCCCATGGCCTTCGTTTTTTCGACCAGCCGCGCATGGTCCGCAGGATCGAGCTCCGCGGCATCGGGATCGAGCTTGGCTTCCAGCGGCAGGATCTCCTCGCGCACGAAGCGGCGTACATTGTCGATCAGCATCTGCTGCTCGGCAGAGGGCTCGAAATCCATGGACGGCTCCGGTTCAGCGCGGGCTGAGTCGGCCCAGGCGGGCGGGGGGACTAGCGGCGTTGTCGCGTGGCAGCGCACCGGTGTCAGCGCGATGCAGCATGAGCAGCTCGAGGTAGCGGCTCGCGTATTGCATGTTGACCTCGACGCGGAAGCCATAGCCCGCGCCGCGCGCGTCGAGCTCGCTCTGCAGTTCGCTGCGCAGTCCCAGGCGCGAGCGGCCACCCGCATAGCCAATGTGCACGATGATGCCGTCGGCATCGGCGATCTGGTAGACGCCAAGCTGCCCCGGCAGCCGTGCAACGTTCTCGGCCGTCAGCGCGGTCCAGGGCTTGTCTAGACGCAACTTCATGGCATGGCCGGGAGCGCGCCACTCCAGTGGCGCACCGGCGCGCAGCGCCGGATACCATCAATCGGGATCGGCCCTGCCGGCCGAGGCGCCACTGGAGTAGCGCGCTTCCGGCGGGTCGGTGCTTGTGGTCGCATTTGCTCAGCGTCCCCTGAACACGGCCGTGCGTTTCTCCAGGCGCGCCTTCATGCCTTCCTGCGCGTCCTGGCTTTGCATGGCGGCGCGCACCTGCGCATCAATGTCGTCGTGCGGGATGGCATCGCGGAACTGAAGCTGGCGTACCGTAAGGCCCTTCATGGCACGCAGCGACAGCGGGGCGTTGGCGGCAAGGCGGTCGATGATCTTCTGCGCCGCAGCCTCCAGCTCGGAGGCCGGCACGCAGCGCGCGATGATGCCCAGCGCATGCAGCCGGCTCGCCGGCAAGGGGTCGCCCAGCAGCAGCATCTCGCGCGTCAGCACCGGGCCAAGCACTTCCATCAGCTTCTTGGCGAGGAACCAGTTGGGCGCCAGACCGACCTGGGCCAGGGACATGCCAAAGCGCGCCTGGTCGCTGGCGATCACCAGATCGCAGTGCAGCGCCAGCTCGTTGCCGCCGGCAATCGCATCGCCCTGCACGACGGCGACAACCGGCAGCGGATTGAGTTCGATCGCGTGCAGCATGTCCTCGATGCCGCTCGCCGCACCGCTGCCGATGGTTTCGCGCCGCTCGGACATGTCCAGTCCGGCGCAGAACACATTGCCCTTCCCGCGAATGACAATCACCCGGTCGTCGGCCGCGACGGGCGCCGTGAAGGCATGCTTCACGTCTTGCAGGAGCTCGGCATCAAGCGCATTGCGCTTTTCCGGCCGGTTCAGCCACACAGTGGTGACCGGGCCGCTCTTCTCGATGATGATCTTGCCCACCGGCGCCCTCCGCGTCCGTCCCCTCGTTGAGTCGAAGCATAGGCAGGGCATGCGGCGGGCGTCGAGCCGGCATGGCGCAAGGCGGGCATGACATGAAGACCGGCCGTCCGGACAGGCTGGCTACATAAAGAGTTTCTCGCTCGTCAGGTCCTTGTAGAGGCCGGCGACAAACTCCCCGTAGCCATTATAGAGCTGGGTAGGCACGCGCTCGTCACTGCCGATCACCTTCTCGGTCGCCTGACTCCAGCGCGGATGCGGGACCTCCGGGTTGATGTTGGCCCAGAAACCGTACTCCTGCGGTACCAGCTTCTCCCAGAACGTCACCGGTCGCTTGTCGCTGAAGGTGAAGCTGACGATCGACTTCACGTGCTTGAAACCGTACTTCCACGGTGCCACCAGCCGCAGCGGTGCGCCGTTCTGCGCCGGGATCGGCTTGCCGTAGAGGCCGGTGGCGATGAACGAGAGCTCGTTGACGGCTTCGGCGATGGTGAGACCCTCGGTGTAGGGCCAGGGATAGTAGAACTCGCGCTGTCCCGGGAACATGGTGGGATTGGACAGCGTCTGCATGACCAGATATTTCGCGCCCGATTGCGGTTGCGCCAGATCGACCAGCGCCTTCAGGGGAAAACCGCTATAGGGGATGGCCATCGACCAGGCCTCGACACAGCGCAGCCGGTAGAGCCGCTCCTCCAGCGGCATCTTCGCCAGCAGATCGTCGACGCCCAGCTCCATCGGCCGGCCGACCATGCCGTCGATCTTGACGGTCCACGGTCGCACCTTGAGGCGGCGCTGGGCGTCCCGCCAGATGCTCTTGTGCGAACCGAACTCGTAAAAATTATTGTAGGTCGTCGCCAGCTTCTCGGGAGTGATCGGCCGGTCGAGCGTATACTTTGCGTTGCGGGCAACCGGGTACAGCTTCGCCGAGGGATCCGGCTGCTCGGCCCGCGCCGTCGTCACGGGCAGGACACTTCCGATCGTCGCAAGCCCCATGCCACCCAGAATGGCGCGCCGGTTGAAATAGACGGACTCCGGCGTGGCCGCGCTTTCGGGCAGCTCCCACCCACGTCTGCGCTTGATGAGCATCGGTCAGGCCCTCGTCCCTTGGTGGCCGGTTCCTGCATCTAAGTGCCGGCAGGCCGGCCTCCCTTCAAGTCACCTCAACGTGACCCATGGCCTTGTGCAGGTCGCGGCGCCAGCCCAGCGCCACCATGGCCTCGGCGACAAGGAACATCGGCCCGATGAAGCCCTGGAAGATGTTGTCGATCAGGGCGGGCCGACGACCCTCATAATGGTGGCCAAGGAATTGCAGTATCCAGCCGCCGGTGAACAGGGCTGCAAAGGCGATCCAGGTGCCCGAACTGCCCAGCCGTGCTGCGAGCCATTCGGCGGCCAGCCATAACGGGATCATGACCAGCGCCATCGCCAGCCCGATGCCGACATCCAGCGCGATCCAGCCGGCGATCGCCACCAGCCCCACGGTCAGTGCGCCACTCGCAAATCCGCCGGCCGCCGGAACCCGCCACAGCGCCAGGATCAACAGCAACGAGAAGATGATGATCGGAATTCCGACAAAATGGGTCGCCTTGTTGCGCGGATCGCGATGCACGGCCGCATAGCCGGCAAGCTGGCGGGCAAAGAAGGAATGGGTGCTCATGGCAGACCTCCAAGGCAGTTCAGCGTAGCACCATTTACGGGCCGGAGCGTTGCCATCGTTCATCACGGGAGATCGGAAATGGCGGAGAAACCTTCAGTCGAAGAACTGCAGGCCGAGATTCACCGGCTGAAGGGCTGGCTGATCGCCCATGAACTCGTATTGATGGCCCTGCTGGAGAATCTCGGCAGGGCGGTTCCCGGCGCAGGCACCTTTGTACGATCGGTGATCGACGATGCACGGCAGACCGGCCGCGCCATCAGCGGCCGCGCCCGCGGCAAGCCGGCGTCGGATGTGGAGATGACGCGCGCATTGCAGACGATCCAGTCGATGGCGGCAACAATCAAGCGCAAGGATGTGCCACGATTCGACGGACGCTAGACGAGGCGGCAGGGCTCTCGATCGGGGCTATTCCGCTGCCTTCTGCGTGCTGCCGACGGTGGCCGGCGGGGCATAGGGGCGGTCATGCGTCAGGGAGGGCACGGCCTTGCGGGCCTCCTCGATCTTCGCCATGTCGATCTGCGCGGTGACGAAGCCCGGCTGCTCGCCGCCGGCATCGGCCAGCACCTCGCCCCAGGGTGCCACGACCAGCGAGTGGCCATAGGTCTTGCGGTTGGCGGCGTGCGTGCCAACCTGCGCTGGCGCAAACACGAAACAGCCCGTCTCGATCGCCCGCGCGCGCAGCAGCACATGCCAGTGAGCGCGGCCCGTCGGCACGGTGAAGGACGACGGGATTGAGATCATTTCGGCGCCGGCATGCGCCAGATCGCGATAGAGATGGGGAAAGCGCAGGTCGTAGCAGATCGTCATGCCCAGCCGGCCCCAGGGCGTTTGGGCGATGACCGTTCTGTCGCCGGGGCGGAAGGTCGAGGATTCGCGATAGGATTCGCCGCCGGCAAGCTGCACGTCGAACATGTGGATCTTGTCGTAGCTGGCGACGACATCTCCTGCCGGGTCGATCAGGTAGGAGCGGTTGGCGTTGCGTTCCGGCTCCACCTTCACGTGGATCGAGCCCAGCAGGAACCAGATGCCGCAGTCGCGCGCCAGTGCCCGCATGGCCAGCAGCGATTCGTGGGTGTCCTCAGGCTGCGCCTTGGCCAGGGTGTCGGCGCGGTTGGCGCCGATCAGCGTCGAGTTCTCCGGCGTCATCACGAACTGCGCGCCCGCATCGCAGGCACGCCGCGTCTGCTCCTCGATGAAGCGGATATTGGGCGCCATTTCGTTCGTGGCGTTGACCTGAATAAGGCCGACCGTGAACCTCGCGTCCATGCGCCGCTCCTTGCGCGTTGCTGGTTTCAGGGCTTGCCCGCCAGCAGCGGATCCAGCTTGCCCTCGGCCTCGAGCGCTGCCAGCTCGTCGCTGCCGCCGATGTGCTGGCCATCGATGAAGATCTGTGGCACGGAGGTGCGGTTGGCGCGTGCGCGCATTTCGGCCCGCGCCTTGTCATCCATCATCACGTCGCGCTCCTCATAGCTGACGCCCTTGCTGTCGAGCAGGGCCTTGGCGCGCGCGCAGTAGCCGCAAAAGGGTGTGGTGTAGATCTCGATCCTGGCCACGGTCGTCTCCGGGGAATTGCAGCGACTATATGAATGGCAACGTCGGTTGGCCAGCCTTGTGCCCTGTCAATCGCGGGCCTCCAGCCATGCAACCAGCGACTTGTCGTCGCCGGTCTCGACCGCATCCGCGACGCGCCGGCCAATGGCAGCGCCGAACTTGTAGCCATGGCCGGAGCAGGCGGAGACGATCCAGGCGGCGCCCTGGCGGATGGCGAAGAAGCGCTCGTCGGCGGTGAAGGTGTAGACGCATTTGCGCACCCGCTTGACGCGGTAGTCGGCCAGGCGCGTGAACAGCGGGGCGAACAGGTCCCGCAGCGTTTCGCCCGCGTCGTCCGGCAGCTCGAAAGACGTTTCGGCGATCCAGTCCGTCCGGGTCGCTCCGGCGCCGAACTTCAGGTCAGTGCCCGCGACCGGCGGCAGGATGTAGCCGCCGATGTCGAGTCCGACACCGGGAATGGCCGGCGTGCGCTCCCACGCAGCGCGGAAGTCGGCCGGCGGCTCCAGATAGACGACATAGGTCCGCTTGCTGGCCAGACGGTCCTTCAGTTCGGGCACCAGGCCCGTCACCCATGCGCCTGCTGTTACGACGAGCGCATCCGCAGAGATCTTTTCGCCGTTCGCCAGCACGGCTGCCGGGGCTGCCGGGTCGATCGCCTGCACTGTTGCGTGCTCGCGTACGGATACCCCCTTGCTGCGCAGCCAGCGGAGCACGTCGGCGGCGATGTTCAGGCACAGCAGGGCGCCGCCCTCGGGCGAGATGAAGATATCGCGAAAACCCCCGGGATCGAAGTAGGGGAACCGCGCCAGCGCGGCGTCGCGTTTCAGCGTCTCGAACGGATAACCACCGCGCGCGAGGCCCTCGCGGTACTGGTCGGCCTTGTCGCCCGGTGCTCGGACAATCCCCATGCATCCGACACGCGCCACATGCTCCGCGCCCAGATCGCCCCACAGCTCGTCCCAGGCGGCGAACGCCTCGCTCATGCGCCTGGTGTAGCCATCCATTGCCCCATAGGCGCGCCGGATGATGCGGTGATGGTCGCCGGACGCGCCCAGCGGGTTGGGGATGGCATCCCGCTCGAGCAAGGTCACGCGGTGCCCGCGTTTTGCCAGCGCCCAGGACGTGCTCAGGCCGGAAATGCCGGCGCCGACGACGATCACATGCATGCGATTTTCGCTCCGGGAGAAAGGGACACAATAGCCTGAAGGCGTGCGAACCGATTAGACGTTCTGTCTATGTAAATAGACATAATTCACATTATCAATAGATATTTTATCTTGATTAAACAGCGTGGAATCGCTTATTCGAAGTGCTCCTGTCGAGGAGTTCCTCACGTGGTCCCCAACGCCGTTTTCCTGCCGCGAAAGCCGTCTCCGCCGGACGAGCCGGTGCGACGGGCCCGCCATCGCGCCACCCGCGAGTTTCTGCGTGCCGCAATCCAGGAGACCTGGCGCGGACGCATTGCGCTGGTGTCGTCGTTCGGCACGGAAGCGGCGGTGTTGCTGCACCTGGTGGCGTCGATTGATCCGGCGACCCCGGTGCTGTTCGTCGATACCCTGAAGCTGTTCTCCGAAACGCTGCGCTATCGCGACCTGCTGACAGCGCGGCTGGGCCTGCGCAACGTGCGCACGATCCAGCCGGATCCGGCACGCCTCGCTGCCATCGATCCGGACGGCGATCTGTGGCGGCGCGACCCGGATGCCTGCTGCGCGCTGCGCAAGGTCGAACCGCTGTCGCAGGCGCTGGCCGGCTTCGATGCCTGGATCAACGGCCGCAAGCGGTTTCACGGCGATCGCCGCGCCGGGCTGGCGGCCGTCGAGCAGGCGGATGGCCGCACGAAGCTCAATCCCCTGGCCGACTGGAGCCCTGAGGACATCGAAGGCTACTTCGCGGCGCACAACCTGCCGCGCCACCTGCTCGAAGCCGACGGCTACACCTCGATCGGCTGCATGCCGTGCTCCGCCCCCACCCTGGCCGGCGAAGACCGCCGCGCGGGACGCTGGCGCGGCCTGAACAAGACCGAGTGCGGCATTCACCTGTCGCTGGTGCCGCCGCTGCGTGGAGAAGAGTGATGGACGACCTGGACTGGCTCGAGGCGGAAAGCATCTACATCCTGCGCGAGACCTATAGCCGCATCGACCGCATCGCGATGCTGTGGTCGCTGGGCAAGGACTCCAACGTGATGATCTGGCTGGCCAGGAAGGCCTTTCTGGGCCGCGTGCCGTTTCCCGTGATGCATCTCGACACCGGCCTGGAGTTTCCCGAGACCTACGCCTTCCGCGACCGCTACGTGCGGGAATGGAACCTCGACCTGATCGCCGATGCCTGCCCGCCCATCGAGGAGATTGATCCAACCTTGCCGCCGAACTCCCGGCTGGCCGCGCGCAAAACTGCGGGTCTGAAGCAGGCGCTCGCCAAATACGGCTTCGGCGGCATCATCGCCGGCATTCGCCGCGACGAGCAGGCAACGCGCGCCAAGGAGCGCGTCTTCAGCCCGCGGCGCAGCGACGGCGAATGGGATTTCCGCGACCAGCCGCCCGAGTTCTGGAACCTCTACAATGCCGAGTTTCCGCCCGGTACGCATGTGCGGGTGCACCCCCTGCTGCACTGGACCGAGCTCGACATCTGGCGCTACATCCGCCGCGAGAGCATCCCCGTTGTTCCGCTGTACTTCGCCAGCAACGGCAAGCGCTTCCGCTCGCTGGGCGAGATCGGCATCACCTTCCCGATCGACAGCAATGCCCGCGATATCGATGCCATCGTCGCCGAGCTTGAAACCATCCGTACGCCCGAGCGCGCGGGCCGGGCGATGGACCATGATTCAGAAGATGCCTTCGAGCGTCTGCGCGTAGCGGGGTACATGTGAGATGAGTGCGATCTCCATCAAGGATGCGCGCGCAGCGGACAGGCGCGCCTTTCCCATCGTTATCGTGGGCCATGTCGATCACGGCAAATCGACTCTCGTGGGCCGCCTGTTGCACGACACGGACTCACTGCCCGACGGCAAGCTCGAGCAGCTTCGCGCGGTGTCGGAGAAACGAAACCTCGCGTTCGAGTGGTCGTTCGTGCTGGATGCGCTTCAGGTCGAGCGGGATCAGGGCATCACGGTCGACGTCACACAAATCTGGTTCCGCACGGCGCAGCGCCGCTACGTCATCATCGATGCCCCGGGTCACAAGGAATTTCTCAAGAACATGGTGACCGGCGCCTCGCGCGCACACGGCGCCGTGCTGGTGGTCGATGGCAAGCTGGGCGTCTCCGAGCAGACCCGGCGCCACGCCTATCTGCTGCACCTCCTTGGCGTGGCGCAGGTGGCAGTTGCTGTCAACAAGATGGACCTGGTGGACCATGACCAGCATCGCTTCGCGGAGGTCGAGGGGGAGATCGCCGCCTATCTCAACGAGATCGGTATCCGGCCGCGGGCCGTGGTGCCGGTTTCGGCCCGGCACGGCGACAACATAGCGACGCGCAGCACGGCGATGCCGTGGTATGGCGGCCCCACGCTGACGCAGGCGCTGGATGGCCTTGCGCGCCGTCTCTCGCCGATTGATGCGCCGCTGTGTTTGCCGGTGCAGGATGTCTACAGGCTGGACGACCGGCGAGTCATTGTCGGACGGATCGAGAGCGGCCAGGTCTCGGTCGGAGATGCCGTGCGGCTGAGCCCGACAGGGCGGCGCGCGCGTGTGGCCAGCATCGAGGCATGGAACCGGCACGAACCCCGCCGCACGGCAGGTGCCGGCGACAGCGTTGCCCTCGCCCTGGATGAAGACGTCTTTGCCCAGCGCGGCCATCTTCTGACGAGCCAGGACTCGGCGCCCGTGGCGAGTCATGCCGTTGCCGTGCGGGTCTTCTGGTTCGACGAGACACCACTGCACGCTGGTCGCCGGCTGCGCGCGCGTTACGGCACCGCCAATGTCGATGTCACAGCGGCAGCGATCGAGCAGGTCATCGATGTCGAGACGCTGGCCTCGGGGCCGGCGACCCAGGTCGAGCGCAACGGTGTCGCCGAGATTGTCCTGCGCTCGACGCAGCCGTTCTACCTCGACACCTTCGCCGACAATCCCCGCAGCGGGCGGGGCGTTCTGGTGAGCGACTACAAGGTTGTTGGCGGCTTTATCGTCGAGCGCGTCCTGCAGCGCTCCAGCCGCAGCGTGGTCGCGGTCCAGGCAAGCGTCGCCCGCGCCGAGCGTGAGAAGCGCAATGGTCACCGCGGTGCGGTGCTCTGGCTGACCGGCTTGTCCGGATCCGGCAAGTCGACGATCGCCAATGGTGTCCTGCGCCGGCTGTTCGACGAGGGCTGGCAGGTGCAGATTCTGGACGGCGACAATGTGCGCGACGGGCTCAACGCCGATCTCGGCTTCACGCGCGAGGACCGCGCTGAAAATCTGCGCCGCACGGCACATGTGGCGCGGCTGATGGCCGAAAGCGGGGTGATCGTGCTGGCCGCGCTGATCTCGCCCTATGCCCGCGATCGCGCGGAGGCCCGCCAGATCATCGGCGAGGACTTCCATGAAGTGTATGTGCGCGCCGACATAGATCTCTGCCGCCAGCGCGATCCCAAGGGACTCTACCGGCTGGCGGCCAGCGGCGAGGTGACCGCGTTCACCGGCGTTTCAGCGCCCTATGAAGCGCCGGTGCAGGCCGATATCGTGCTCGACACCACGGCCGAAGCGGCGGCGCGCTCGATCGAGGCGCTGGTCGCTTTCGTGGAGGAGAGATGCAGCCTTGGACGCCATGACCGCCACGGCGGATGGGGCGCGGTCCTGACCTGAAGAGGCAATGCAGGCACGGTGTCGAAATTGCCTTCATGGTGAGCTTGTCGAACCATGAAGGCATCGCACAGCTGCAGCGCGGGCCGCTTCATGGTTCGACCCGGTGGATGCGAAGCATCCACCTGTGCTCACCATGAAGCGGTTCTCTGACATGAAGGAGGACGAGTCATGATGCGACGGCGGGGGGTTGTGCTGTCGGCCGGCGCTGCGCTGGCATTGCCACGGGCCGCTGCAGCACAGCAGGTGCAGTTGCTGAACGTTTCCTACGACCCGACGCGCGAGCTCTATCAGGAGTTCAACGCCGCTTTCGGCAAGTTCTGGCAGCAGAAAAGCGGTCAGTCGGTCGCGATCCGGCAATCACACGGCGGCTCGGGGCGCCAGACGCGCTCGGTGATCGATGGCCTTGAAGCGGACGTCGTAACGCTGGCGCTGGCCTACGATATTGATGCCATTGCCGAACGCGGGCTGCTGGCGCGTGACTGGCAACGCCGGCTGCCCGAGAACAGCGCGCCTTATACGTCCACGATCGTGTTCCTCGTGCGTGCCGGCAATCCCAGGGGAATCAAGGATTGGAACGATCTGGCGCGACCGGGGATCAAGGTCATCACGCCCAATCCCAAGACTTCGGGCGGTGCGCGCTGGAACTATCTTGCAGCATGGGGTTACGCCCTGCGTGCCGAAGGCGGCGATGCCGCGAAGGCCGAGAAATTCGTCGGCGAGATCTACGCCAACACGCCGGTCCTCGACACCGGCGCGCGCGGTTCGACCATCACGTTCGTGCAGCGTGGGGTAGGCGACGTGCTGCTGGCGTGGGAGAACGAAGCGTTCCTCGCCATCAACGAGCTGGGCAAGGACAAGCTGGAAATCGTCGTCCCAAGTGTCAGCATCGTGGCGGAGCCGTCGGTCGCACTGGTCGACAAGGTCGTGGACCGCCGCGGCACGCGCGCAGTCGCCCAGGCCTATCTCGAGTTCCTGTACACGCCCGCCGGCCAGGAGATCGTGGCCAGGCACTACTACCGGCCGCGTGACGCCCAGCTTGCCGGAAAATATGCCACGACTTTTCCGAAGATCGATCTGTTCACCATCGATACGGTTTTCGGCGGCTGGCAGGCTGCGCAAAAGCACCACTTCGCTGACGGCGGCATGTTCGACCGCCTTTTCAAGTCCAGACGTTAGGACGTGATGCAACCTCGTTCAGCCTCCACGGTCCTGCTGGACCGCGCGCCGTGGCTCGCCCATGATTATGCGCGACGCTTGGAAAACGACCGCGAGGGCTTCGCCAGCGGTGCGCGCGGGGAGGCGCTCGTCCTGACCAGGGCACCGGATCCGATCGGCGCTTTAGAACCTGATCGAGCTGCGCCTTCTGCCCGCCGCACGCTGTCGTGGCGTCCCCGCAGCATCATTCCCGGGTTCGGCCTGACGCTTGGCATCACGCTGGCATGGCTGGGCCTCATCGTCCTGATCCCGCTGGTGGCGCTGTTCGCGCGCGCGGCGAGTCTCGATGCCTCGCAGTTCCTCGATGCGGTCACGTCCGATCGTGTGCTGGCGGCGTTGCGGCTCAGCTTCGGCGCTTCGCTGGCCGCGGCGCTGACGAACGCGGTCTTCGGTTCGCTTCTGGCCTGGGTGCTGGTGCGTTACAGCTTTCCCGGCCGGCGTCTGGTCGATGCGCTGGTCGATGTGCCGTTCGCCCTGCCGACGGCGGTCGCGGGCATCTCGCTCACGGCTCTCTATGCCGAGAATGGCTGGCTGGGCGCACCGCTGGCTGCCCTGGGCATCAAGGTGGCCTTCACGCCGCTGGGCGTCTTCGTCGCCCTGGTGTTCATCGGCCTGCCATTCGTGGTGCGCACCATCGAGCCGGTGCTGCAGGATCTGCCGGCCGAAATCGAGGAAGCGGCCGCATGCCTGGGTGCCAGCCGCTGGCAGACCATTGTGCGAGTCATTGTGCCCAGCCTGTTTCCGGCACTGGCTACCGGCGTGGCGCTCGCCTTCGCACGCGCGGTGGGCGAGTACGGTTCGGTGATTTTCATTGCCGGCAACCTGCCGATGGTTTCGGAGATCGCCCCGCTGCTGATCGTGATCAAGCTGGAGGAATATGCCTACGGCGAGGCGACCGCGGTGGCATCCGTCATGCTGCTGATTTCCTTCGTCATGTTACTGGCGATCAATCTTCTGCAGCGCTGGTCGCGTCGCCACCTCGAGCGGAGCTAGCGCATGCCATCTGCACGACGGCCGGCCATCGACAGCCGATCTGAACCGCGCGCCGTGCGCTGGACGCTGATCGCGATCGGGCTGGCGTTTGTGAGTCTCTTCATCGTCTTGCCGCTGGTGACGGTCTTCACCGAAGCCCTTCGCCAGGGTGTCGGCGCCTATCTTGCGGCGCTGACCGAGCCGGATGCGCGGGCAGCGATCGGGCTCACGCTCACGGTCGCAGCGATTGCCGTGCCGCTGAACCTGGTGTTTGGCGTGGTGGCGGCATGGGCCATCGCCAAGTTCGAGTTCCGCGGCAGAAGCCTGCTGATCACGCTGATTGACCTGCCGTTTTCAGTGTCGCCGGTGATTTCAGGGCTGATCTACGTGCTGCTCTTCGGTCTTCAGGGTTGGCTGGGGCCGTTTCTTTCGGAGGCCGGATTCAAGGTGATCTTCGCCATACCCGGCATCGTGCTGGCGACGATCTTCGTGACGTTTCCCTTCGTGGCACGCGAGCTGATCCCGCTGATGCAGGAACAGGGGACCGACGAAGAGGAGGCCGCGCTGGTGCTGGGTGCCTCGGGGTGGCAGACCTTCCGCCGCGTGACCCTGCCCAATATCCGCTGGGGGCTGCTCTATGGCGTGCTGCTGTGCAATGCGCGCGCCATGGGCGAGTTCGGCGCCGTATCCGTCGTGTCGGGACATATCCGCGGGCTGACCAACACCATGCCGCTGCATGTCGAGATCCTCTACAACGAGTACAATTTCGTCGCGTCCTTCGCCGTCGCCTCGCTGCTGGCGCTGCTGGCGCTGGTGACGCTGACGGCCAAGGCAGTGATCGAATGGCAGACCGGGGCAGGACTCCGGCGGCAGGGGCACTGACATGCCGAGCGGACCCGCGATCGAGCTGAAGGGCGTCAGCAAGCGGTTCGACACCTTCGTTGCGCTCGACGGTGTTGCTCTGGAGATCAGGGCCGGCGAGCTACTTGCCCTGCTGGGGCCGTCAGGTTCCGGCAAGACGACGCTGCTGCGCATCATCGCCGGGCTGGAGTGGCCCGACACCGGCGATCTGCTGCTGGGCGGCGAGAGCGCCGTGCGGCGTGGCGTGCGCGAGCGGCAGATCGGATTCGTGTTCCAGCACTATGCCCTGTTCCGGCACATGTCGGTGACGGAAAACGTCGCCTTCGGCCTGCGCGTCATGCCGCGCAACCGGCGCCCGGCGGAGGGCGAGATCCGGGCCCGTGTGCAGAAGCTGCTGGATCTCGTCCAGATTGGCCATCTGGGCGACCGTCACCCCGGCCAGCTTTCGGGCGGCGAGCGACAGCGTGTGGCGCTGGCCCGCGCGCTGGCGATCGAGCCGTCGGTGTTGCTGCTGGATGAACCTTTCGGGGCGCTTGATGCCAAGGTCCGCAAGGAGCTGCGACGCTGGCTGCGCCAGCTGCACGACCGCCTCTCGATGACGACAGTGTTCGTCACCCACGACCAGGAGGAGGCGCTGGAGCTGGCCGACCGGGTGGTGGTGCTGGGGCGCGGCCGGATCGAGCAGGTGGGTACGCCTGAAGAGGTCTATGGCGCGCCGAGCAACCCCTTCGTGTTCGATTTCCTCGGCCAGGTGAACCGGGTGCGCTGCCAGGTGCGCGGCGGGCGGCCGATCGTGCCTTACGCGCATATTGAGCAGCTTAATGGCGATCCCTCGCGCGACGGACCGGGTACCCTCTATGTGCGGCCGCACGACGTCATCCTTGCGCGCGATCCCGCCGGTCCGGCAACAGTGCGCTTCGTCGGTGTAGTCGGCCCGGTGGTTCGCCTCGAGATCGAGGTCGTCATGGGGGCGCCAGTCCTCGAAGCCGAGCTGCCGAACCACGTCTACGCCGGCTACCGCTTCGCCGCGGGCGAGCGCGTGTCCGTACGGTTCCGCAGCGCCACCCTCTTCCCCGACATCGCCGCCGGACCAGAAGAGCTGTCCCCCGCCGACCTGTCGCTGCTGTCCGCCTCGCTGTAGCGGACGGCGGCCGCGGCTCACCACCTCTTTGTAAGCCTTCCCCCGGAGGGGGAAGGTGGCGCGCAGCGCCGGAAGGGGGATGCCTCAACAAGTACGGCGGCACGGGTTGAGAGATCCCCCTTCCGCCCTTCGGGCACCTTCCCCCTCCGGGGGAAGGAGGTGCTGAGGCCGTATGCGAATCTGGTTACCCGGCTGGCTCCGCTGAGCGACTGTCGCCGACAGAAAACTGCTTCATGGTGAGCCTGTCGAACCATGAAGCAGCCCGCACGGCCGCCCCGCGGCGCCTTCATGGTTCGACAGGCTCACCATGAAGGCTATTTCGGCGCTGTACCTCGCCTTGTATGCGTCAGCGGAGCGAGGCGAGTAATCAGGTTACGGCACCCGGACCTGCGGGCGGACCACGCGGGCCAGGGTGAGGACGTCGACGGCGGTGGCGCCGGCGCGCAGCAGGGTGCGGGTACATGCCTCGACGGTTGCGCCGGTCGTCAGCACGTCATCAACCAGCAGGACCGTTCTGTCGCGTACCAATTCGCGGTGGCGGCCGTTCAGGCGGAACGCTCCGGCTACGTTGCGTTGCCGTTCGCGGGCGGTCAGCTCGGCCTGTGAAGGTGTGCGGCGGTGGCGCACCAGCAGATCCGGTACGACACGCCTGTCGCTTGCCCGTCCGATCGCGCGCGCCAGCTCGGCCGATTGATTGTAGCGCCGCCACAGCAGCCGCCAGCGATGCAGCGGCACCGGCGCGACCAGATCGGCATCGGCCAGCAGCGCCGCGCCGGCCCGGGTCAGCCAGCGTCCGAAGGTGGGCACCGGATCCAGACGATCCGCGTGCTTGAACATCAGAACGAGATGGCGCGAGTCGTCAGTGTAGCGGAAGACGGCGCGCGCCCGGCGATAGCGCGGCGGGCGGGCGAGGCAGGCGGCGCACAGCGCATCAGCGTCCGTTGCGATCTCCAGCGGAAAGCCGCAGCAGGCGCAGAGCGGCGCGGCAATGAACTCGATCTTCGACCAGCAGGCGGCGCACAGCGCGCCCGGTGAATCAACCGCCGCGCGGCAGGACAGGCACAGCGGCGGCAGCAAGGCATCGAGTGCCATGCTGGCGTATTGGCGGGCCGCCTGGCGCAAATCCATGGCGCGTTCAGTACCGGACGCCGAATGTGCGGCAGATGTCGTCGATTTGCGCCTGCGTCAGCGGCGGCGGCCGTACCTCGCGCAGCAGCAGCCACAGCTTCGCGGTTTCCTCCAGCTCCTCCAGCGCGTAACAGGCGGCCGATACGCTGTCATGCCAGACCAGTGGCCCGAGACGCTCCAGCAGCACGGCCCGCACGCCATCCGCATGGGCCAGCACAAGGTCGATCACGGCAGGATCGCCGGGCCGCCGGTAGGGGATCATCGGCACGTGGCCGACCTTCATCACGAAATAGGGTGTGATCGGCGGCAGGACATCGTTGGGGTCGATGCTCGGCAGCATGGTGAGGGCTACGAGGCTGGTCGAATGCGTGTGCACCATGCCCCTGGCATCCGGCCGGGCGTCGTAGATCGCCCGGTGCAGCAGGATAGTTTTCGACGCACGCGCGCCAGAAATCTGGGTTCCGTCGCGATCCAGCCTGGCCAGGGAGGCCGGGTCGAGGAAGCCGAGGCAGGCGTCGGTCGGCGTGATCAGAAAACCATCGTCGAGCCGGGCGCTGATGTTGCCGGCAGAGCCCACCGTGTAGCCGCGGCGGTACAGGCTCTCGCCAATCCGGCAGATCTCCTCGCGGGCGCGGCTTTCGGGCGACATTGTGTCTCCTGGCAAGCAGGCGGCGGCACCAGACATAGCGGCTCGGGATGCCTGCTGTCGAGCGAGTGCCGCGTGGCCTGATGCGAGAGACAGGGGTAGAAGAGGTCCATGACAACGCCTGACCCCATGCTGGTCTTTGACCGTGATCTGGTGCGGCGGCGGCGGGAGCGCGCGGCCCGGGACTGGAACGGGGCCGCGTTTTTGAAGCGCGAGATTGCCGGGCGGCTGGTCGAGCGACTTGACGATGTCCGGCGCACGTTTCCGCTTGCCGTCGATCTCGGTTGTCACGGCGGCGAAATCGGCGCGGCCCTGATGCGTCCTGACGGCATCCGGCGCGGTGGTATCGGGACGCTTATGGCCCTCGATGGCGCGCTGGAGTTTGCCCGCCGGGCCGCGGCCAATGGTCCTGCCGTCGTTGCGGATGAGGAACTGCTCCCGCTGGCGCCCGCATCGGTCGATCTCGTGCTGAGTGCGATGGCGCTGCACTGGGTCAATGACCTGCCGGGCGCGCTGACCCAGATTTGCCGTGCGCTCAAGCCCGACGGGCTCTTCCTCGCGGCGCTACTGGGTGGGGAAACCCTGTGGCAATTGCGCCAGGCGCTGGCGCAGGCTGAAAGCGACGTCGCTGGCGGCCTCAGCCCGCGGGTTTCGCCGTTCGCCCAGTTGCGCGATGCCGCCGGCCTTCTGCAGCGGGCGGGCTTTGCCATGCCGGTGGCGGACACGGAAACCATCGAGGTCCGCTACGCGGATGCCCTGGCGCTGATGCGCGATCTGCGGGCCATGGCCGAAAGCAATGCCGTGCGGGAGCGCCGCATGGTCCTGACGCGGCGCGAGGTGCTGGCCCGGGCGGCGGCGATCTACGAGGCGCGCCATGCCGGCCCCGACGGGCGTGTCGCCGCCAGTTTCGAAGTGCTGTACCTGCATGGCTGGGCCCCGCACGCCGCCCAGCCCCGGCCGCTGCGGCCCGGAACGGCGACAACCCGCCTCGCCGACGCGCTGGGCACCATCGAGCGCCCGGCCGGGGAGAAGGCGGGGCGCTAGTCTCTACTGGCGCAGGCCCCCTTTGGCTTCCTATCTTGTTGGCGTGGAACCGCCGCGACTCGTCTTCTCCGACCTGATCACCGAGGCCTTCAGCCGGGTGACCGGCAACATACGGGCTCTGCTCGACATCATTCTGGTGCCGACCATCATCAGTGTGGGCTTGCAACTGGCCGGTCGCTGGATCAGCGGGGAACGGATCGAGCCGCTGGAAGCGATGGCCATCAAGCTGGTCGACTTTATCCCGACGGCCATGTTTGCCGTTGCGTGGTACAGGCTGGTTCTGCTGGGGCCAGCGGCGGTGAGTGGCACGCCGGGCTTCGGCTGGACGGCGCGCGAGCAGGGCTATCTCGGTCAGTTGCTGCTGATTTCGGCCATACCGATCATCCTGCACGCCTTGTTCTGGCTGCTGATGCCATGGCCCATGGAGGTGCCGGCATCGGGTCCGCTGCCGCCGGGTGTGGCCTCGGCCATGCCGGTCGGCGTGGCCTTCACCATCACGGCCATCATCGCCCTGCGCCTGAGCTTCGGTCTGGTGGCCCCGTCGGTGGACATGGCGTGGTCGCCGCATCTGTCATGGCGCTACGGCAAGGGCAATGGGCCCGCGATCCTGTTCGCGCTGCTGCTGCTGATGATCATCGGCATGATCGTGAAGGCGATTGCCACCGCGATGCTGCTGGCCCTGTCGCTGGGCATTTTCGGCGGGCCCCTGACGGCAGGCCCATGGTTGGTGGTAACACTGCTGTCCGAAACCTTCGCCTACGTCTGCATCGCACCGCTGGTCACGGTCCAGGCGCTGATCTTCCGTGCGCTGACCGGCTGGGCCCCCGGCGGCCCGCTGCGGCAACCACCGCCCTGACCGCGGGCGCTAGAAAACCTGCTTCATGGTGAGCTTGTCGAACCATGAAGCAGCTCACGCTGCCGCTGTGCGACGCCTTCATGGTTCGACAAGCTCACCATGAAGGCTACTCGACACTGTCTCTCGACAGCCTTCGCCGCGGCGGAAGCTTTTGCGCCATATGGTGGCGTCAGATCAGAGCAAATCGCGCAGTTGCGCGACCAGCGGCAGGTCGGCGGGCGGCATCGGGTAGTCGCGCAAGGCAGGGACGGCCACCCATTTCAGCGCCTGGCCTTCGCGCGGACGCGGGATGCCGCGCCATTGGCGGCAGGCATAAAGCGGCATCAGCAGGTGGAAGCTTTCGTAGCCGTGCGAGGCGAAGGCGATCGGCGCCAGGCAGCTTTCCCTGGTTTCGATGCCCAGCTCCTCGTGCAGCTCGCGGACCAGCGCCTCCTCCGGCGTCTCGCCTTCGTCGACCTTGCCGCCGGGGAACTCCCACAGCCCGGCCATCGGCTTGCCGGCGGGGCGCTGGGCAATCAGCACGCGCCCGTCGGCATCGATCAGCGCCACGGCCGCGACCAGCACCAGCCTGCGCCCGCCCAACGGTGGCGGCCCGCCGGCGCAGGCTTCGAAGGGATCGGGAGAACTCATCGCCGTCCGGGCGTACAGCGCGCTAGCTGCGGTAGCTGCCGTTGATGTCGATGTAGCGGTGTGTCAGGTCGCAGGTCCATACGGTGCACTTGCCGCGACCCAGCCCCAGCTCGATGTCGATCGTCACCTCGCGGCCCTTGATGTGCTTTACCACGGGCGTCTCGTCGTATTTCGGCACCACCTGGCCGCCATCGGTGATACGCACGCCACCGATGGAAATGCGCAGCTTGTCGCGGTCGGCCTTTTCGCCCGACTTGCCGACAGCCATAACGATGCGGCCCCAGTTGGCGTCCTCGCCGGCGATGGCCGTCTTGACCAGCGGCGAGTTGGCCACCGACAGGCCGATCTTGCGCGCAGCACCGTTGCTGGTGGCGCCGCTGACATTGATCGTCACGAACTTGGACGCGCCTTCGCCGTCGCGGGCGACAAGCTGGGCCAATTCGATCATCAGTTCATCGAGCGCCCGCCGGAAGTCGGCCAGCATCGGATCATCGGCTTCTTCGATGCGCGCGTGGCGGGCGGCTCCCGTGGCGACCAGCAACAGCGTGTCGCTGGTGGAGGTATCGCCGTCCACCGTGATGCAGTTGAACGACTTGTCGGCGGCATCCGACAGCAGCTTCTGCAATGTCGGGGCCGGTATCTTCGCATCGGTGAAGGCGAAGGCCAGCATGGTCGCCATGTCCGGCGCGATCATGCCCGAGCCCTTGGCGAAGCCGTTGATGGTGACCGTGCCCTCGCCGATCTTGCAGCGCCGCGTTGCCAGCTTCGGGAACGTGTCCGTCGTCATGATGGCGGCGGCGGCGTCCCGCCAGCCATCCTCGCGCACTGCCTTGACGAGAGCCGGCACGTGTTTCGCGAAGGGCGCCGGATCGAGCGGCTCGCCAATAACGCCGGTCGAGGCCATGAACACCTCGTTGCGTGCGCAGCCCAGCGCCTGGGCCACCGCGCGCGTGGCCTCCTCGACGGACTTGTCGCCGGCCTTGCCCGTAAAGGCGTTGGCGTTGCCCGCGTTGGCCAGAATGGCCCGCACCTTGCCGCGGGACAGGTTCTTGCGGCACCACTCCACGGGCGCCGAGGCGGTCTTCGACCTGGTCAGCACACCCGCGATCACCGCGCCCGCCGGCATGACGGCCAGCATGAGGTCGGTCCGTCCCCTGTAGCGGATGTTGGCCTCGACCGCGCCCAGCTTCACGCCCGCGATCCGGGGCAGTGTCGGCGTCGCTGCGGGCGCCAGCGGCGATACGGAAGGCGGTGCGTTCATTGGCGCTTCGAGGCCTTGTATTGATGTTTGTCGCGCAGGGACCCCAAAACGGCGGCGCGCCCCGCAGGAACGCGCCGAACCCTGCTCGCAAGCCTACACCAAATGCCAAGGCAAAGTCGCGCCTTTATCGCAGGCCGCCACGTGGGCCGCGATTGGTGCGATGGCGGGATGCCGGAACTTCCTATTTCTTGTTGCCGGGCGGTGCCGGCGGCGTCTCCGAAGGCTTGGAGCCGTCCATGTTGAACTTCTCGATCTTTGCGTTCTTGCGCAGCCCTTCCATCATCTGGCCATAGGCTTCGCGGGACAGCTCGGCGCGCAGCTCTTCTTCCATCTCCTCCATGGACGGCGGCGCCGCGGCGCGGCGGTCATCGAGGCGGATGATGTGATAGCCGAACTGGCTCTTTATCGGCGTCTGGGTGGTTTCGCCCTTCTTGAGCATGAAGGCCGCTTCGGCGAACTCCTTGACCATGTCGCCCTTCTTGAACCAGCCGAGATCACCGCCCTGGGCGCCGGAGGCCTTGTCGGTGGACTTGTCCTTCGCGATCTTCTCGAAGTCGCCGCCCTTCTTCAGGTCCTCGATCACGGCCTTGGCCGCTGCTTCATCCGCGACCAGGATGTGGCGCGCCTTGACCTCTTCCTCCGGCGGGATGTCGCGGAGCTTCTTGTCGTAGGCTTCCTTCAGCGCCTTGGGCGTGACGCGCTTCTCGATCTCCTGCACCAGGTATTGTTCCTGCAGGAGGCGCTCCTCCAGACTGGCCAGACGCTTCTTGTAGGCCTCGGTGTCCTCTACCTTGGCCTTGCGCGCTTCGGCGAGCTGCAGCTTGGCGTCGATCATGCGCTCCAGCAGTGCCGGATACAGACGCTCCAGCGGCAGACCGCGATACTGCTGGGGGAGGTCCGCCTGTGCCGCCACGACGTCCGACAGCCTGATCGTCTGGCCGTTGACCGTCGCCACGACGGGATCGGCGGGCGGGGTGGCCGCTGGCGGCGTCTGGGCGAAAGCCGGCGCGGCCGCAACCAGTGCCAGCAGGAGGGCGGTGCGCGCGGCGCGCGGAAGGGCAAACATGCGAGAGGGGCTCCTGAAGCTGCACGCCGCATGCCGAAAGCGGCCATGGCGTGAACGCGCAGCATTAACCATAGCCGCCGGAAGCGGACAAGTGACGGAAAGAGGACGTGCGATCACGTCCTGGAGCGTCCCAGGGCAAGTGCCTTTCGCGGGGGATCAGCCGTAGCGGCGGGCGAGCGTTTTGAGCACGAGATCGTGGGCGCGCTCCAGCTCGTCGAGCGCCGGGCCATAGTCGCCAAATTTCTTGCGGTTCACCGCGCGGGCCAGCTGGAACTGCAGCGCCTTGGCACCTTCCGCCACCAGCAGGCAGCCTTCCGCCGCACCTTCCAGACCGCTTTCGCCGTGGCTGCCGAGCCACCGGATATGGCTGCCGAGAAGCTCGAAATTGGCGCCAAGCTGGCGCAGCACGTTGAAGGCATAGAGATGGAAATAGTCGAGCGAGCGTGCTGCCAGCATTTCGAGATGCCGGGGGAAATCGGCACGGAACCTCGCGAAGGCTCCGGCAGGCCGCCGCGCGAGGTGATCCTTCAGCAGCGCCAGCGCAGCGGAAAGAAGGGCGTTTCCTTCGAGCGTACGGCCATCACGCTTGACGAATTCGACATAGGGAAACAGCACGTCAGGCTGATCCTGCTGTGCCGGCAGGCGGCGAAAGAGGCCGTCGAAATCTTCGCCCTCGACGGCATGGTACCCGGTATTGTGAAAATAACCCATACGGCGCGCATCGATATCGAGGGCGGCGATCCCGATGGTGGATTTCACATGGGCCCGCCGATAGGCGGTGCCGCGCGTATCGGGCAGGTAGTAGCTGTCGACCTCGACCAGCGGCAGGCGGCCGCGGCGGAGCTGCTCCAGCGCGTGGCCTTCGACCGTGTCGTAGATCGCCAGCTCCTGCACCGACAGGCCGAACAGGGCGCGCAGGTCTTCGGGCGGGAACTTGAAGAAGGTGAAGTGATCGCCTTCAAAGTCCTGGCCGACGGTGAAGCCCAGCGCCGCCAGCGGCTCCAGGCCAAAGGCGTGCAGCACCTCGATCCAGACGTCGACATAGCAATTCGTTTCCAGCCAGACGCGATCCGGCGCATGCAGCGCGTGCGGGCGATACGTGGCGGGGTCGATCGCCAGCAGGCGCACGCCGCTCATGGTCAGCCCCAGAGCTGGTCGCGCACGGCCTGCGGCCAGGCCTTCACGTCGAGGCCGTGGTGCCTGAAAAGGGCCAGCGCGATGCGCTCCACCCCGAAGCCGACGCAGGCCGTGTGCGCGGTGCCGCCGTCATGCGTGCGCAGCCCCCAGGCATGGCCGAAATGATCCTGGTGATAGTTGAAGCTGAGACAGGCGGTCGGCTTTTCGCTGCTGGTGATCGGCACCAGCAGCTCGAACTTCAGCGTCTGGTCGCGCTGGTTGGCGGCCAGCATGCGGCCCGCCCGGCCGAAGAACGGATCGTTGGCGACATCGACGTGCAGGGGAATGCCCAGCGATGACATGATCGCCGTGCCGCGGTCGATCCAGAGCTGGCGGAAGGCCATCACCTGCGCGGCGGTGCCGATGCGCACGTACTCGCGCTGGCGGAATTGCTGCATGCGCGCCGGGTCGATCGAGGGTTCATGGCGGAAGCACCAGGAATAGACATCGAGCAGCGCGCCCTCGGCGGGCAGCGGTCCCCGCGCCGCCACGACAGGGTAGAGCGGGTAGCAGGCCGCCGGCGTCAGCACCACCTGCGTTGCCTTCTGGCCCGCGGTCCAGTCCTCTTTCGCCAGCAGCTTCTCGATCAGCGCCTGGTGGTCCCGGTCGTTGCCCATGAAGCTGTGCACGGTGCCCGCGAGCTGCGGGAAGCTCTTGAGATAGCCGCTTTCCTCGAAGACCTGCCGGCTGATGGAGGGCGGGAAGCGCATGATCTCGGCGCCTTCATGGCCGCCATGGCGCGTGACCAGCGCGTTGAACCGCTCGATCACCTCCTCGAAGGTACCGCTGCGCCCGTAGAGCCCGTCGACCCCCATCGGGATCAGCAGCCCGTGCGCGATCAGCGCGTCGCGAAAGGCGGCCTGGGCCTGGCCTAGCTCGGCGTGGGCGTTCACGGGAACAGCCCCGGGTCGTCCTTAAGGACCAGCAGCAGGTTCGCCGTGTTGGCGAGGATGCGGTCGTTGTTGACCATCAGGGCGGCGGAATGCGCGTCGCGCAGATGACGGCAGACGCTGAAATCCGAATCGTTGCGGTAGCCGGCGATGCCGCAGATCAGCAGGGCGTGGTTCACCACCTGGACCGCCATCTGCGAGGTGCCGGTCTTGAGGTTGTTCATCGCCACGGCGAAGGACAGCGCGGTCAGGCGCTCGGCCGAGCCCAGCGCAGCCTCGTATTGCCGCGCGGCGGCCACCACGTTCGAGCGCATGAGCTGCAGCAGGTTCACGGCCTCGGCCAGGCGCAGCGCCCCGGCCGGCACGGTGCCGGCCTTGCGGCGCGCTTCGGCCCGTACGAAAGCGCGGGCGCGCGATACGGCATCCGTGGCGATGCCCAGCCAGAGACTGCTCCACGTCAGATGCGAGGTCGGCAGCATGGTCTGCGCCGAGATGTCGGCGTAGGGCAGCGGCAGGATCTGCCGCGCATCGCCTTCGGCGTGCAGCCAGTATCCATTGCTGCAGGTGCCACGCATGCCCAGCGTGTCCCAGGTCGAGGTCTGCTCCAGCCGGTAGCCGTCCTTCAGAACCACGACGATCACCTGGTCGGAAGCTGGGGACTCCGGCGTGCGCCGGGCCGTCGCCAGGATGCCGTCGGCATCGGCACCGTAGGAGATGACGGTGGCGTTCTTGCTCAGGCTGAAGCGCTCACCCTCGACCTCCACGGCGCAGACGCTGCTGCGCACGTCGCCGCCGACGCCCGCCTCGGAGGTCGCCGAAGCAAGTAGCATCTGCTCGCCGGCGAGGCGTTGCAGCAGCGCACGATGCCAGGCGCTCTGCTGGCCATGCCGCACGATGCAGGCCACCTGGATCTGGTGCATGGCGAAAATCATCGCCGTCGAGGCGCAGGACTGCCCCAGCGCATGGCACAGGGCCAGCACCTCCGGGATGGATGCGCCCGCGCCGCCGAACTCGGCGGGCACCATCACGCCCAGCAGCTTCTCGGCCTTCAGGGCGGCGAAAGCCTCGTGCGGAAAGCGCGCCTCGGCATCGACAGCCGCAGCGTGCCTGGCAGCGACCTCGGCGCCGACCCGCCGCGCCCGCTGCAGCAACTCGCTCATGCCGCGACTTCGTTGCCCAGCAATTCGGTAATGGCGGCGCGGATGCTGGCGATGCTTTCGAAGGTGCGGCGCCGCAACAGATGGTCGGGGAACTCGATGTCGAACTTCTCCTCGAGACCCAGCATGAGGTTTACCGTCGCATGGGACGTCAGTCCCGCGGCGTAGAGGTCGTCGGCATCGTCCAGCGTCGCGATGTCGACCGGCAGCGCGCCACCCTCCCGGAGAACCTCCCGGATCGAATCGGTCACGGATGTCACGAAAGCCCCCGTACCCAAGCTGACCTTTTGAGAGAACGCACGCCTCGCTGAATGCAATGCCTGCATGCATACGCAGAGTCAACGTTTTCGGCCGTTCTCGTGAGGCAATCCGGTCGCCCGCGGACCGGATAAACTGTGCGATGCTTCCTAAACTGAAACATCAAAGGACGAGGCCATGCGCGCGGCGATACTCAGGCAAGGTGATCTGGTGGTGGATACGCTGCCGGATCCGGTGCCGGCTTCCGGGCAGGTTCTTGTGAAAACGCTGGCCTGCGGCATCTGCGGCTCGGATCTGCATGCCCACAAGCACGGCCCGCACATGGTTGAAGTCACGCGGCGTATCGGCGGGCGGCAGCCCATGGACCTGTCGCGCGACATCGTCTTCGGTCACGAGTTCTGCGCCGAGCTCCTTGACTTTGGACCCGATACCGAACGCCGCCTGAGGCCGGGTGCCCGGGTGTGCTCTGTCCCCGTGGTGCCGACGGCGCAGGGGCCGCGCACCGTCGGCTATTCCAACGACTACCCTGGCGGCTTTGCCGAACGCATGGTGCTGTGCGAATCCCTGCTGGTCGAGGTCCCGAACGGGCTGGCCGCGGAGCATGCAGCGCTCACCGAACCGCTGGCCGTCGGCATCCACGCCGTCGAGAAGGCGAACGTCACGGGTGAAGAAGTGCCGCTGGTCGTTGGCTGCGGCCCGGTCGGACTGGCCGTGGTCGCGGCGCTGCGGCTAAAGGGGCTCGGTCCCATCATCGCCGCCGACTTTTCGCCTGCCCGCCGGCGGCTGGCGGCCCAGATGGGCGCCGATGAGGTGGTCAATCCGGCCGAGGTGTCGGCGTACCGCGCCTGGGCGGATCGCGGAGGTTTCGATGACTCCGCGGGTTCGCTCATGGGTGGCGCACCCGCGGGCAAACGGGCACTCGTCTTCGAGTGCGTGGGCGTGCCCGGCATGCTGCAGCAGATCTTCGGGGCTGTCCCGCGAGGAGCCCGCATCGTGGTGGTCGGCGTCTGCATGGAAGCCGACCGGATCGAGCCGATGTTCGGTATCAGCAAGGAACTGAACGTACAGTTCGTGCTGGGCTATACGCCCGAAGAGTTCGCACGGGCGCTGCGCCTGATCGCCGAAGGCGATGTGGATGCCGGCGCGCTGATCACCGGCAAGGTAGGCGTGGACGGCGTGAAGGCGGCGTTCGATGAGCTGGGCAATCCCGAACGCCACACCAAAATCCTTGTCGAGCCCTGGCGCTGACGCACCTATCCCTGCGGCTGGGGGTAGCGGATCGCGAGCACTTCCAGCGTATCGAGACCGGCCGGCGTGCGCACCTGGACGGCATCGCCGACCTGCGCCTTCAGCAGGGCGCGTGCCACGGGCGAGATCCAGCTCACATGGCCGCGCTCGAGATCAACCTCGTCGGCGCCGACGATGGTGATGGTGTGCTCCTCGTCCCGGCTGTTGACGTAGGTGACGGTGGCACCAAAGAACACCTGCTCGCGCCGCGGCTGCCGCGCCGGGTCCACGACCTCCGCGCTTTCCAGCCGCTTGCCCAGGAAGCGGATGCGCCGGTCAATCTCCCGCAATCGCTTCTTGCCATAGAGATAATCGCCGTTCTCGGACCGGTCGCCGTTTGAGGCTGCCCACGCGACCACCTTCACGACCTCGGGCCGCTCGACGTTCATCAGGTTCAGCATCTCCTGCCGAAGGCGATCAAATCCCTGCGGCGTGATGTAATTCTTCACACCCGCCGGCAGCGACGGAACATCGTCCGCCAGATCGTCCTCGACCTCGTCGTTCTCGCGGGTAAACGCCTTGCTCATGCCGGCGGTCTCGCCCGTCCGGCCGCCTCGGTCAAGGGCCGTTTGAAGCGGCACACCAAGGGCCGCGCGAAAACCTCCGCGTCATCCGGTTTTTTTGCGGAGGCTCAGCCATTCTCGTCTTCGGAGCCGAAGCGTCGTCCTTGTTCGCGCTTGCGACGCAGGAACGAGGCCTGAGCCGCTTCCCTGGACTGCGACCAGTCGGAGGATTCGTCCAAGGGCGTGAGCCGGGTACGCATCCTGTTGGCCTTGTACTGCGCCTCCTGGCGAAATGCTGTGTCTGGCGTTCGCGCGCATACCGCTCCAGCTGATCGATTGAGGCGGCAAGCCAGGGATGTTGCCCGACTTCGGCACGCAGCTCGCTCAGCAGATGCTGGACACGCGACCAATCGCCGTCGCGTGCGGCGCGGCGCGCCTGCTCCTGTACGCTTGCAGCCCGCACTTCCGCCAGACGGCGCACGACCAGGTCGTCAGGTGCAACCGCAGCGAATGCATCCGCCGGTAACCGTGGCAGCCTGAGGTGCACCGGACCTGCCAGCCTGCTTTCTCCCTCGAGATCACGATACTCGATGGTGGCGGTGAGCAGATGGACGACATCCGCCGAGTGCACGACATCTCGCGGGACTGTCAGCCGGATCAGCGCCCACGCCTCACTGCCATAGGCCAGGTCCGGCAGCAGGCTTCGGCCCTCTGCATCGATGGGATAGTTGTTCAGGATTTCGACGCCAATGCCCGCCCCCGGCGTGCTTGCGAGCCGAAGTGCACGCGCACAAAGCGCCCGCACCAGATCGAGTTCCTGCCGGAATGGATCTTCCAGGTCCTCAGCGGTTTGGCCGTAATGGGGATTACCCTGGCCCTCCACGGCCATCGCCGTCATCAGTTCTTCATTGAAATTCTGCCCGAGACCATAGGTCGAAGTGCTGACTCCGGCCGCGGCCAGCTCGGCACAGCGCCGGGCAATTTGGTGGGGCGCGCTCATACCCACGTTTGCCATTCCATCCGAAAGCAAAAGTACCCGGGAGAGTCTTGTATTGTCGGATGCGGTTGCTACCTGCTCTGCACCTGTCAGCCAGCCATCGTACAATGCTGTCCTGCCACCGGGTTCGATACTGCTGAGCGCGTTTCGAAAGGCTGCGCGGTCTCCCACAGGCTGCGCGGGCACGAGGACATCACTGTCATCATCGTAAACAACGAGGCTGCAACGATCGGTTGGCGAAACACTATCAATGATCATTGCAGCACAGCGCTTGGCTTCGTGGAGGGCACGGCCTGCCATTGATCCAGAGCGGTCAATGACCAGAGCGAGATTGAGTGGCATCTGCCGATTGCCGCCAGATGGGGCTGCGGGCGCCTTTGCCCGCAGCAGCACGTCGACGGTATTGTCGCACTCTTCACGTAGCGCCGCCCGCAACGGAACGAGGCCAAGTTCGATACCGGACATTATTTGCCTCCTCTGCGAATCGCGGGGTCGAGCAGACTTGCGGTCACCGCTCGCCCAACCTCTTCTGCCTCGTCGATGGTCACGCGCTGAAGGCGGGCCGATTCGACGAGAACCTGACACCAGGGTGCGATGGCGATCAGCGTGACCTGCTCGGCAGCCGGCCCGGCGGGGTCCATGCCAAGCCGTGCCAGGGCGCTCCTCAGTTCGGCTTGCAGCCTCGTGGTTCGTGCGGCCCGTAAATTGAAGTTCGGAGCGACCGGCGAGGCGGGGCGGTTATAGCTCCGGGGCAGCGGCGGCTGACCGCCTGGTTGCCTGCTCTCGAACCGCAGACGGCGGGTAGCCGCGAGCGCGGGATTTGCGCCTACCTCATCGGGGATCAACGCAAGTAGCTCGTGATCCGGCGCGCCTGGAAGATGTTCTCCGATCTTTGCCAGCGGCCAGCCATCCTTGACCAGTACGCGTGCGACCACCAGTTCCAGCAACTGCCGCCGGCCATAAATTGCTTCCTTGCCGCGCGGTTCGGGACGACCGACTATTCCGCGTTGTACGTAGTCCCGGACCAGGCGCTCGTTGGGAGCCTCACCGGAAATGCCGCGGGATGTGAGGATCCGGCCCGCTTCCCTTGCGAGGTCGTCAGCGTTGCCGGTCCAATCGGCTTGTGCAAAAGTGCCATCGTAGTCTGTCATTGACAGTAAATGATGTCATCATCACCGAATGTCAATGGCAGTGCAGAAAAATTTGCGCGACTGTTCTGCTGGTTGAAGCTGGCCCTCACCCCACGCGGACGCTGGAGCCGCCGTCGACGGGCAGGGCGACGCCGGTGATGAAGTTCGCCTCATCGGAGGCGAGGAACAGGGCGGCGTTGGCGACATCCCAGGCCGTGCCCATCTTGCGGCGCAGCGGCACCTTGGCGTCGCGCTCGGCGGCGACCTCGGCGCGGCTGCGGTTGCCGGTGCGGGCGCGCGTGTCGACGGCCATGGGCGTATCCATCAGGCCGGGCAGGATGACGTTGGCGCGGATGCCGTAAGCGGCGTTCTGGATCGCGAGCTGCTCGGTGAAGGCGATCATCGCCGATTTCGTGGCCTTGTAGGCAACGAAGGGATAGTCGGTCCACGCTGCCATCGACGAGATATTGATGATCACACCCGATTGCTGGCGGCGCATCACCGGCAGCACGTGCTTGCAGGCCAACACCGTACCGCGCAGGTTGATCGCCACCACGCGATCGAAGGCTTCCTGCGTGATCTCGGCAGGCGGTGCGTCTCCGCCCGCGATGCTGACACCGACATTGTAATGCAGCACGTCGATGCGGCCCCAGCGCCGCTCCGCCTCGGCGACCATGGCGGCCAAGGTTGCTTCGTTCGTGACATCCGCCTCGAACGCCACGGCTTCGCCGCCGTCCCTGGCGATCATGGCCACCGTCGCCTGCGCCGAGGCGAGGTCGCGGTCGACCGCCATCACCTTCGCGCCTTCTTGCGCAAAGCGCAGCGCCGTGGCGCGGCCATTGCCCATGCCTTCCCCGGGCCCCTGGCCGGCGCCGACGATGATGGCTGTCTTGTTGGCCAGACGCATGGCGCTCTCCTCCTGTGTCAGGCTGCCGGCAGCGGAAATTGCTCCAGGTACTTCTGGTATTCCGGCTCGACGTCGATCTCCATGGTCGCCAGCACGCGCACGACGGCGTTGTAGAAGGCGATGGTGATCACGAGATCAAGCAAGTGTTCCTTGCCCAGATGACGGCGCAGCTCGGCAAAGGTGCTGTCCGACATGGCAAGGTCCTGCGTCATCTCGCGCGCGCCGCGCAGCACTGTCTTCGCCAGCGGCTCGAGGTCCGACGACCGGCCGGCGGTCTCGTCGATCATCGCGCGGATGTCGCTTTCGGTGACGCCGAAACCGAAGCCGATCTTGATATGGTGCGAATACTCGTAAGCCGAGCGCGTGAGATAGCCCACCTGCAGGATGGCAAGCTCGCGCAGGCGGCCGTCGAGCTTGCTGCCGAAGCGGATGTAGCGGCCCAGGCCGTGAAACGCGCGGGCGGCGGCGGGGCTGTGTGCCAGGATGCGAAACAGCGCGATGTCGCGTGCCAGCAGATCCTGGTTCTCCGGCGCAAGATCAGCTTTTGTCAGATACTCGAAGCGCGCCATGGGGGCTCCCGGTCAGTGTTGCGGCTGTGACTCGCGCGAGGGGCCCACCAGCGTCGTGCCGCCATCGACAACCAGCGTCTGGCCGGTGATGTAGCGGGCGTGGTCCGACAGCAGGAAACGCACGGCGTGGCCGACATCCCAGCCCGTGCCTTCGCGGCCCAGCACGGAGGCGCGCCGGCGCTGGTCGCGCGCCGCATGGCTCATACCCGGCGCGTAGACCATGGGCGTGTAGACCGGCCCCGGCGCCACGCAGTTCACGCGGATGCCGTCGGGACCATGGTCCACTGCCATGGCGCGGGTCAGGGCGATCACCGCGCCCTTGGAAGTCGTGTAGGCCGTCAGCCCACGCGGCCGCAGCGCAGAGATCGAGGAGACGTTGACGATCGCACCGCCGCCCGCGGTCCGGATCATGGCCGGAATGGCATGTTTCGCCGCCAGGAACATGGTCTCGACGTTGACCTGCATCAGGCGCCGCCAGTTCGCGGGCGTTTCCTCGACCACGCTGCCCCGGCTGCCGATGCCGACATTGTTGTCGAGAAAGTCCAGCCGGCCATAGAGCGCAACCGCCTTCTCAACCATGGCCTCGCATTGCTTTTCGTCGGTGACGTCGGCGGCCCAGCCGCTGGCCGTGCCGCCTTCGGCCGTGATCATGTCCACCGTACGTTGGGCAAGACCGGAATCGCGGTCCACCACGAGGACGCGGGTACCGGCACGCGCCAGAAGGATCGCCGCGGCACGGCCGTTGCCGATGCCGTCGCCGGCGGCACCGCCGCCAGTGACGATCGCCACTTTGCCGCTCAGCCCGGAATCGCTTTCGCGCAGCGTATCGGTCATCGCTTCACCTCACGGCCAGCCGGCGCCGGGCACTTCGACGCGCATCGTTTCGATACGCCCGTCCCGCTTGTCGGCCATTGCCGGGCCGCTGCCGGAGTTCGTGCAGACAAAGAGCGTACGCCGGTCGGGGCCGCCCAGCATGCAGGCATAGGCGCCGCGCGGCGCCAGCGGGATCTCGCGCGCGATCCGGCCGCCCTCGAACACGCGCAACAGCCGGTGGCCGAAGGGATCGGAGATCCAGATCGCGCCTTCGGCATCGAGACAGATGCCGTCGGGATAGCAGCCCTCGATCTGCGCCCAGGTGCGGCGGTTCGACAGCGTGCCGTCAGCGGCGATGTCGAAGGCCGTCAGGCGATGCGCAAAGGTCTCGCCCACGATCAGAGTCTTGCCATCCGGCATGATCACCGTGCCGTTGGGGAACATCAGGTCGTCGGCTGCTTTCGTAACCTTGCCGTCCGGATCGACACGCATGATGCAGGTCGTGCGCGCCGCTTCGCCCTTGTGCCGGTCGAAACCGAAATTGCCGACATAGGCACGGCCCTGGCCGTCAACGACCATGTCGTTGCAGGGGCCGGTGGCCAGCGAGGAAAGATCGGCGACTTCCGCGAGGCGCCCGCCCTCCAGGCGCAGCAGCCGGCGATCGAGCATCGACACGATCAGCAGCTTGCCGTCGCGCGTGAAGCCCAGTCCTGATGGCCGCTGCGGCACCTCGACAATGGTTTCGAGCTTGCCCGAGGGATCGACGGCCAGCACGCGGTGCGAATAGAAATCGGAGAACCACAGCCGCCCGTTATGCCAGCGCGGTCCTTCGGGAAAGGTGAGCCCGTCGACGAGCACCTCGAGCGTGGTGGCTTCAGCGGTCATGGCCGGTCCCATTCGATGCGGAAGGCATCGCCTGCGCGATGGATGTAGCCGGCATTGGCGCCGGGGAAATGCGCGGGGCACAGCAGGCTGTGATGCTCGGCGCAGTGCTCCAGCACCTTGCGGCGCGAGCGCGCCGACATGTCCTGGTCCCAGCAGAACTGGCTCGACCACTCCGGGTAATATACCTGGACGGGATGGTGCATGATGTCGCCGCTGAACACGGCTTCACGGCCGGCATCCGAGAGCCGGATTACGATTGATCCCGGCGTATGGCCCGGCGCCTCTTCGATGGTCAGCAGCGAGTCGGGCTGGTGGTCAGTATCGATGAAAACCGCCTTCTTCGCCTCGACCACCGGCAGCACGCTGTCATCAAACGAGCCGCCATTGACGCTCTGCGCATCCTTCTGCCGACGCTCGTCCTCCCAGTGCGCGTACTCCTTGCGCGCGAAGAGATAGCGCGCGTTGGGGAACGTGGGGACCCAGCGGCCATTCTCCAGCTTCGTGTTCCAGCCGACGTGATCGACATGCAGATGGGTGCACATCACCAGATCGACGCTCTCGGGTGCGACGCCAGCGTCACGAAGGCGGTCGAGGAAGGGCGTGTTGAGATTGTTCCAGTTGGGCGCGCTGCGCGTCTTGTGATTGCCCAGGCACGTATCGATCAGGATGGTGTGATGCGGCGTGCGCACGATCCAGGTGTGCACGCTGCCCACCAGCCGGTCGCTGCCCGGCTCGACATGATCGGAAACCATCCAGTGCTTCTGCGCATCGAAAGCTTCCTGGTTGAAACGTGGAAACATGCGGCCGGCCTTGAAGCCGGGACCGCACAACTCCTCGACCTTGGCAATCGATGCCTTTCCGATGCCGCGCACCGTCATTTACGCTTCCTCCGTGTTCTGCAGGAGTCAGTCTATAGCCCTCGCCTGGGCCGTGAACCGCGCCCAGCGAAGGGGAGCCTTGTGCGATGCCGTAGCCACGACACTGAATGAGATGTCTTGCAATCATTACGTGTTCTGGCCCGCAACGGGTGCGGAGATCCTGATCTGGCCGTCCGTATGCCAAAAGCCCGTAAAAATGGGATTCAACGTGCGGGAATCCCCAGAAAAGGGCCTAAATCCAGTGTTTTTTGATGCCTGAACCCACCATATCCATTGCGCAGTGGCGATTTCTTCGTATTCTAACTGCGCTCCGCCGGTCGTCCCCTGGGGCGTGCGGCCGGGCGGAGGCCCCCTGAAGAGAAGGAAAAAGCCCATGGCTGCGAAGGCTTCTGTCACCACAATTCCGCTGTCGAAGCTGCTCGCCGAGCTGGCCGAGAAGCACCAGATGTCGAAGAAGGCGGTCAGCTCCCTGTTCGATGATTTCGTCAATCTGACAGTCAAGAACCTCAAAAAGGGCAACAAGGTCCGCATCACCGGGCTGGGCATCATGCAGGTCCGCAATCGTCCAGCGCGCATGGGCCGCAACCCCGCCACGGGCGAGCCGATCAAGATCAAGGCTTCCAAGAAGGTGGCGTTCCGGGTCGCCAAGGACCTGAAGGAAGCCATCTGATCGGCGCGGCCAGTCCGAGCCGTCAAACGAAAGCGCCCGGCCAAAGTGGCCGGGCGTTTTTCGTTTGCCCATATCCTTCCCCCGGAGGGGGAAGGTGCCCCGAAGCGGCGGAAGGGGGATGGTGCAACACCTGCGGCGTCGTGCTTGTGGCGGCATCCCCCTTCCGGCGCTGGCGCGCCACCTTCCCCCTCCGGGGGAAGGCTTATGAAGGATAGACTTACGCCGCGTAGGCGACCGGTCGGGCGCTGCCCTTGATCTGGGTGCGGTGCATGACGCGCCGGGCGGTGGCATCGAACGGATCGCGCCGGTGCATGGTGCTGCGATTGTCCCACAGCACGAGGTCGCCGATGCGCCAGCGATGCGCGTGCGTGAAGCGGGCCTGTATCGCATGCGCCCAGAGCGCATCGAGCAATGCTTCCGACTCGGCAGGCGTGTATCCCTCGATATAGGAGTTGCGGCGGCGGCCGAGATAAAGCGCCGGCACGCCCGTTACCGGATGAACGCAGACCGCCGGATGCCAGGCGCCGGGCGCCTTGTGCGGGTCGTCGGTCGGATCCACGCCCTGTCTGAGATAGCCGCCGGAATTGTACGTACCGTCATGCTTGATGCGGCGGCCGCGGATCTTCGCTTTCAGTTCTTCGGGCAGGGCGGCATAGGCCGCCTGCATGCCGCAGAACCAGGTGTCGCCGCCGCTTGCCGGCAGCTCCAACGCATAGAGCATCGAGGCGTCGGGTGGTTCGTCGAGATAGCTCATGTCGGTGTGCCACGCCGCCTCGCCGGCACCCAGCGCGCCGATCGGCTCGCCCTTGTCGTCAAGCACGTTCGATACGACGTAGATGTCAGGATAGCCGGGCGGGCTGATGCGGCCGCGTTCCTGGTTGGGCGGCGGGTCGAGTTCACCGAAGCGGCGGCTGAACGCCAGCAGATCGTCATCCGAGAGCTTCTGGTCCCGGACCAGCACAAAGGCGCTGCGATGCCACGCATCGCGAATCGCAGCGAACTCGGCGTCGGTCAGCCGCGCCAGATCGACTCCGGAAACCTGTGCACCAACCACCGGCGTTACCGGCGTGATCTCAAGTGCCATCGTCTTCACTCCTGGGCTGCTTGCCCGATTGTACCCCGCCGCTCAGCCTGCGAAAGCGTCAAAGACCTCCTGGATGGCCCGCGCCTGCCGGCCGCTCGCCGATGAGGCAACGATGATGGGCGTGCGCACGCCCGCCTCGGACCAGGCCGCCAGCTCCTCGCGTACCCGGCCTGCGGAACCAAAGAGGGTGACATCCGCCAGCCATTTGTCGCTCATCAGCTTCGGCAGATCGTCCAGACGCCGTTCGGTGATCGCGCGTTCGATGGCGGCCATCTCCTCGATGTAGCCGCACTCCTTCCAGTAGTTGCGATAGTTGGGGAGCTGGAGATAGCTGCTGAGCGTGCGGCGATTCACGGCTTTGGCCGCCTCGATGTCGTCGCTGATGCAGGTCGGGATCATGTTGCCGATGAAGAATGCAGGGTCGCGACGGCGCGTCTCGGGCAGATGCGCCAGCGATTTCTGCATCGCCGATCGGCAGGCATTCGCGAACACCACGCCGTCGCCGATGTCACCCGCCAGCGCCACCATCTTCTGCCGCAGCGCGGCGATGATGACCGGGGGCTGCGGCCCCTGTTCCTGGGCACGGAACTTCTCAACGAAAGCGCGGGTGTCGGCCAGCGGCTTGCCGACGCTCACACCGTGGCGCGCGTGGCCCGGCGCATGGGCAACACCAATTCCGAAACGGAAACGGCCGCCCGAGATTTCGTGCATGAAGGCGGTGGCTTCGGCGTAATCCGCAGCGGTGCGGGCATAGATCGGCGCGATGGCGGTGCCGAACACGATCCGTTCGGTATTCCAGGCGAGCGCTTCGCAGACCGACATGTTGCTGAAGCGGCTGGGCACGTAGATGCCCTGATAACCGCGGCGCTCCGCCTCACGTGCCATGTCGATCATGGCGCGCCGGCGGCCGGGCGTGGCGATAATGCACAAGGCGGGAAGCTGCGAGGCCACACGATCCTCCGGTTTCTGAACGGCATTCGGGAACATGACTACCCGGCTGTCTCTGTTGAAACATGCGGGTGAGACGCAGAGCTGAAATAGCCTTCATGGTGAGCCTGTCGAACCATGAAGGCGTCGCACCACGGCAGTGCGGACCGCTTCATGGTTCGACAAGCTCACCATGAAGCGACTTTCTACCGCCGAACGTCGCTCAGCGGAGAGCCGGGTCATGCGAGGACCGCGACGGTCTTGCGCTTGATCAGATCGAAATCGATGGCCGCGCCAAGTCCAGGGCCGTTGGGGACATGCACCAACCCGTCGCGGCCGACCACGATATCCTGCTCAAGGCCGTACTTCTGCGCACCGTCAGGCAGAAGCACCTCGAAGAACTCTGTGTTCCTTATGGCGGCGATGACGTGGAGGTTGGCGACGTTGTTCAGCGAGTTGCCGCCGTGATGGACCTCGAAGTTCATGCGGAACGCTTCGGCGAGATGCGCGGCCTTGACCAGGGTCGTGATGCCGCCCTTGACCGCCACGTCGCCGCGCAGGAAGTCGGTAGCCTGCAGCATGATCCAGGGCGCGTAGCTCTCGTAGCCGGTGATCGGATACTCGGTGGCGAGGATCGGGATGCTGAGCTTCTGCTTCAGCTTGACGTAGTTGTAGATGTCCTGGTCAGCCAGCGGATCCTCGTACCAGTGGAAGCCGAGCTCCTGTGCCGCGAGCCCGACGCGCACGGCTGCGGGGAAGTCGTAGCTCCACGTCGAATCGAGCATGATGGTGTAGTCGTCCCCCACCGCCTTGCGCACGGCCTGGCACACCTTGATGTCGTCGCGCCAGCGGGTGGGCGGATGGATCTTGTAGGCGGCCCAGCCGGAATCGCGGAAGCGGACGGCCTCGTCGGCATACGCCTCGGGCGACGCGAGAACGGCGGAGCTGGCGTAGGCAGGAATGCTCTCGCGATAGGTCCCCAGCAGCCGGTGGATGGGCTGGCCGATCGCCTTGCCCGCAAGATCCCACAGCGCCACGTCCACCGCACCGATGGGCCGCACGCCCGCCGCGCGCTGTCGTTTCCAGACGTCCTGGTTGAGCTGCTCGCGTGCCAGCGGATCGCGCCCCATCAAGGCCGGCTTGAGATGCGTGATCAGGCCCTGACCATCGGTCGTCGCCGGGTTCATGGCCGAGCCGAGGAAGGCGTGGCCCTCGATGCCCTGGTCAGTGACGATACGTAGCAGTCCGAGCTGGCTGGAGCCGCCGAAGCGGCCGGTATGGCTGCCATAGGTGGTCGCGGGAATGTTGTCCCAGGCAAACAGCGTCAGCGTGACATCGGTGATCTTCATGGCGCTCCTCCGCTGCCCGCAAGTCTAGCCCAGGGCATCCGCATATGGCCAAACAACCTTCCCCCGGAGGGGGAAGGTGGCGCGCAGCGCCGGAAGGGGGATGCCTCAACAAGCACGGCGTCGGTACTGTGTGCCGAATATAGCTGTCGTCATCCCGAGCAAAGCGCAGCGTAGCGAGGGATCTCCCGCGGCCGGACGCAGGTGCGTCATTCGCGGAAGATCCCTCGCTGCGCTCGGCATGACGACACCCCATGCGCGACGCCGAGCGGGTTGAGACATCCCCCTTCCGCCCTTCGGGCACCTTCCCCCTCCGGGGGAAGGTTGATGAAGATGCATGCCAGCTTGCCGACTTCCACGCGCCGGCTATCGGCAACGGCATGCCCACCGCGCATGGAAGCCGCGCGGGTATCCCTGTTTGAGGAACGCTGGCGTTGCGTGGCAAGCTTGGGCACCGTCAGGTCGGAGAACGCCCCATGAAGATCGCGCGTATCGATGCCACGTGGGTGCATGTGCCGATTCCACCGTCAGGCCAGCATGTCAGCAATTTCGGCCGCGTCGCCTCGTTCGACTCGGTGATCGTGCGCGTCGAGACTGATGATGGCCTCGTGGGTTGGGGCGAGGCCAAGGCCGGCGTGGGATCGGCCGCCTCATGCGCAGGTCTTGCCGCGATCATCCGCGACGATCTGGCGCCGCTTCTGCTGGGCGAGGATCCGCGCGACATCAGCAGGCTGTGGGATGTGATGTACAACGCGCCGCGTCACGGCCATGCGATCGCGCGCGGCCATGGCATGCCGCAGCTCGGGCGTCGCGGCCTCACCCTGTCGGCCATCGGCGGCATCGATATCGCGCTGTGGGACATCCTCGGCAAATCGCTGAACGCGCCGGTGTGGCGACTGCTGGGCGGCCGCCGTGCCGCCCATATGCCAGCCTACGCCTCGGGCGGCTGGGCCGATGCACAGAACATCGGGGCGCAACTCAAGGGGTATATCGAGAAGGGCGGCTTCGGCGCCGTGAAGATGCGGGTGGGCGTGATGGATGGCTCGCCGGTACGTTCCGCCGAGCGCGTGCGTGCCGCCCGAGCCGTGTTGGGGCCGGACATCGGCCTTGCCTGCGATGCGCACGGCACCTTCACCGTAGCCGAGGCCAGGGCCTTTGCGCGACTGGTGGAGGACTGCAACCTGATGTGGTTCGAGGAACCGGTGTCAGGCGACGACAAGCGGGGCATGGCCGAGGTGCGCGCTTCGTCGTCGGTGCCGATCGCCGCCGGCGAAAGCGAGTTCACGCGCCATGATTTCCGCGAGCTGGCGGAGCTGCGCGCCGCCGACATCCTGCAGCCCGACCTTGCGATCGCCGGCGGCATCACCGAAGCCCTGCGGATTTCCGCCATCGCTTCGGCCTTCAACCTGAGGCTGGCGCCGCATCTGTGGTCGGGTGCGCCGGCCTTTGCCGCGGGGCTTGCCGTGGCCGCGACCTCGCCGTCAGGGTTCATCCTTGAGTATTCGCTGGGCAGCAATCCGATGCTGCACGAGCTGATCGCGGAGTCCTTCCCGGTGCGCGACGGGATGGTCGAGATTCCCGACCGGCCGGGCCTGGGCATCACCGTCAACGAGGATTTTGTCGCGAAGCACGCGCACGCCTGAAAGGAGAAGGCCATGGCCACCGACCATCTGATCGAAACCAACGAGGATGGCGTTGCGATTCTCACCCTGAACCGGCCGGACGTGCTGAACGCCCTCTCCCGGCCGATGCTGGAAGCCTTGCTCACGACCCTGCGGCGCATCGCCACCGACGACGCCGTGGGCTGTGTGGTCGTGACGGGCGCCGGCCGGGGCTTCTGCTCGGGCGGCGATGTGCGGGCCATGGCGGAACGCACGGAAACGGTCGCCGGTACGCTGGAAAGCAAGGCAGCCGATCTGCGCGAACGCATGGAGGTTTCCCGCCTGCTGCACGAGCTGCCGAAGCCCACCATCGCCATGATCAACGGGCCGGCAGCGGGCGCCGGACTCAGCATCGCGCTTGCTTGCGACATGCGCTTCATGGCCGCCGGTGCGCGCATCTCCACGGCGTTCGCCAATGTCGGCTACGCCGGCGATTTCGGTGGCAGCTTCTTCCTGACCAAGCTTGCCGGCACGGCCGCGGCGCGCGAGCTCTATCTGCTGGCCGAACGGGTCGATGCCCAGGAAGCGCTGCGTCTGGGTGTGGTGAACCGCGTCTATGCGGACGACAAGCTGCGCGAGGAGACGATGAAGGTCGCGCGCAACCTGGCCAACGGTCCGCGGGTGGCCTATCGCTACATGAAGCGCAACCTGAACGCGGCCGAAAGCGCCTCCCTGAAGGAAGTCTTTGACCTCGAGGCCTGGGGGCACACGCGCAGCGGCGAGACCGAGGATCACAAGGAAGCCTCAAAGGCATTCGTCGAGAAGCGCCAGCCCGTCTTCAAGGGCCGCTAAACCGCAGAGAGTCGAAAATCGCGTGGATCAAACGGGCAGGTGCTGCGTTCACGCTGGATGAGGGCGCAGTGGTTCGCGCTTCGGTGTGTGCTGCCATGCGTCCGACCAGCGTAGATGGAGGACCCATATGCCCGAGAAGCGAACCATCGAAAAAGCCCGCAGGGCAAAGCGCGCGGGCAAGGCGCCAAGCACCCAGGCGGGTGAATTTGTGCGTGAGGAAGTGCGCGATATTCGCCGCGGCAAGCACGGTGCGCGATCCGCGCGGCAGGCCGTGGCAATCGGATTGTCAAAGGCGCGCCGCGCCGGCGTGGACTTGCCGCCGCCGCGGAAAGGCCGCGCCAAGAAGGCAACGCGCCGCAGCGCCCGGTACGCCTGGGAGGCTGGCCAGCACAAGCGCCGCCCACAGCGGCGGCCGCGGGTGTCTCGTGCCGTTTCCGACGTGCTGAAGCGCGAGCCGCGCAGTTCGGCGTCGCGGCAGGCGCTATCGCGCCAGACCCGGCGTGCGGCATCGCGGCGCAGCGCCTCCAGCCGCTCGGCGGCGGCGCGAAAAGCGGTGCGCACGAAGGGTGCGGCCGGCAGGTCCGCCGCGGCCCGCAAGGGCGCACGAACCCGCGCCCGCCGCCGCCGCGCGGCGTAGACACCATTCGATTTGTAAGGAACGCTTCATGGTGAGCACAGGTGGATGCTTCGCATCCGCTGGCTCGAACCATGAAGCGCTTCACACGGCCGGCGGTGCAAGAGCCTTCATGGTTGGACAGAAGCTCACCATGAAGGCTTTTCTGCCTAAGGCTCTCCTGCCTACAGCCCCAGTACCATCTTGGCCATGATGTTCTTCTGGACTTCGGTCGAGCCGCCGTAGATCGAGGCCTTGCGCCAGTTGTGGTAGGTGGGCGCCGCCGTGGCGGCGTACTCGGGCCCGATCGGCGGCTCGTTCCAGCCGTCATGGAGCGCCTGCTTGATGTAGGGTACGGCGTAGTAGCCGACCGCTTCGCAGACCAGCTCGGTGATCGCCTGCTGCACATCGGTGCCCTTCACCTTCAGCATCGAGGCACCGGCACCCGGCCCATGCCCGGCGCTTTCGCGCGACAGGACGTCGAGCTCGATGTACTCCAGCGCCGTGAGATCAATCTCCACCTGCGCTATCTTGCCGGCGAAGTCACGATCTTCGATCAGCGGGCGCGTTCCGACGTGCTCGCTGCGCGCAATCTCCTTGAGCCGGCGCAGCGCATTCTTGGAGCGGCCGACCGCGGCAATGCCGGCACGCTCGTGGCCGAGCAGGAACTTGGCATAGGTCCAGCCCTTGTTCTCATTTCCCACCAGATCATCGAATGGCACCTTCACGTCCGTCAGGAACACGGAGTTGACGTCGCTGGTACCATCGAGCGTCACGATCGGCTGCACCACCACGCCCGGCTGACGCATGTCGATCAACAGGAAGGAGATGCCGTCCTGCGGCCTGGCCTCCGGATTGGTGCGCGCCAGGCAGAACATGTGATCGGCATAGTGCGCGAAGCTGGTCCACGTCTTCTGGCCGTTCACGATATAGCCGTCATCGCCGCGCACCGCGCGCGTGCGCAGCGAGGCGAGATCGGAGCCGGCGCCCGGCTCGGAGTAGCCCTGGCACCACCAGTCCTCGCCCGAGAGAATGCGTGGCAGGTACTTCGCCTTCTGTTCCGGCGAGCCGAAAGTATAGATGACGGGCCCGACCATCTGGATGCCGAACGGCATGATGCGGGGCGTGTTGGCGTAGGCCAGCTCCTCGTTGAAGATGTAGCGCTGGGTCAGGCTCCAACCCGGCCCGCCATACTCTTTCGGCCAGGCGGGCGCGATCCAGCCCTTGCGGTACAGAATGCGGTGCAAGGTCAGGTAGTCATCGCGCTTGGGCTGGAGATTGCGGCGTACCTTCTCCGACAGTTCGGCCGGTATGTTCTCCTTCAGAAAGGTGCGGACTTCGTCGCGGAAGGCGAGATCCGCCTTGCTGAAGTTGAGGTCCATGGCGCGCTCCATGCATGTCCAGCCGGCACGGCTGTGTTGCGGCGAAATCTAGTGCATGAGCCGGCAGGGATCGACACCGTCCCGCCCCGCGGGCTACACGGTCGCAGGCGCGGTTTCGGGCCGCGGAATCCGCTGACATCACAGGATCGCAGGGCGAGGGGAGAACGCAATGGCGCACAAGGGTCTGATCTTCGGCATCTTCCTCGCACCCTTCCATCGCGTCGGCGACAACCCGAACCTCGCGATCGCGCGCGACATGGAACTGATCCAGTGGCTCGACCATCTGGGCTACGACGAAGCGTGGATCGGCGAGCACCATTCCGCTGGCTGGGAGCTGATCGCCGCGCCGGAGCTGATCATCGCCGCCGCAGCCGAGCGCACGAAGCACATACGGCTGGGCTCCGGTGTCACCAGCCTGCCCTACCATCATCCGCTGATGGTGGTGAACCGCTTCATCCAGCTCGATCACATGACGCGCGGGCGCGCCATGCTGGGCTGCGGCCCCGGCGCGCTGGTGTCGGACGCCTACATGATGGGCATCGAACCCGCCGACCAGCGGCGGCGCATGGATCAGTCGCTGGACGCCATCACCCGGCTGCTGAAGTGCGAGGAGCCGGTGACGATGAAGACCGACTGGTTCGAGTTGCGCGACGCGCGCCTGCAGCTCGCGCCGTACAGCGATCCCTGCTTTCCCATCGCGGTCGCCAGCACGCTCACTCCGGCGGGCATGCAGGTGGCCGGCAAGTACGGGCTGGGCGTGCTGTCGCTGGGCGCCGGCCTGCCGGGCGGGCCGGATGCGCTGGCCGGCCAGTGGAAGATCGCCGAGGAGGAAGCCGCGAAGCACGGCCGCACCATGAACCGCAGGGACTGGCGGCTGGTCGTGAACATGCACGTGGCCGAGGATGACGAACAGGCGCTGCGCGAGGTGCACAAGGGCGAGCGCCTCGAGACCGTGACTTACTTCGAGGACACGCTGGGCCGCCCGCCGGGCCGTGCTGATGACCCGCTGCGCGAAGGCGTGAAGATGGGGACAACACTGGTGGGCTCGCCCGACACCGTGGCGCGCGGCATCGAGCGACTGATCGCGCAGAGCCAGGGCGGCATCGGCGGCGTGATGTTCCGGGCCCATGAATGGGCCAATCGCGAGCAGACCCTGCGCAGCTATGAGCTCTTCGCGCGCTGGGTGATGCCGCGCTTCCAGGGCTCGCTCGATACCGTGATCGGCTCGCGGGAATGGGCGAAGTCGCACCGCCGCACGATCTTCGGCCCCAACGTGGCCGCCATCCGGCAGGCCTATATCGACGCTGGCAAACCCATTCCGGAGGAATACAGCCAACGCGTCCCCGGCGCCCGCGACGTCCCCACTTAAAAAGAGAAGGGCGCGCCCTTGCTGAGCGCGCCCTTCCGCTTTTGAGCTGCCACTAGCGGCCCATGCAGTCCTGCATGGCCATCCGCTTCTCTTCACCGCGCAGCAGCTTCGTTCGATCATCGCAGTCGCGTGTCAGATCCGTTGTGGCGGGCTGCCGCGCCACCTGGCTCGTACAGTTCTGCATGAACACCCTCAGATCCTCGCCCCGCAGCACTTGCTGGCGCGCCTGCTCGTAGCAGGCCTGTGCCTGGTCGTTGGCTGTCCATCCCGTCCTCTGATCGTAGGTCGACTGCGCCTGTGCGGTGCCAGCGACAAGCGTGCCGGAAAGCGCCATCGTTGCAGCCATCAGCATTCGCATGGAAACCTCCTTGAATCGTTGCGCACGGTGGTGCACGCCGGCCTCATATGGGTCGTTGTTGCGAGACCGCTACCGCGCGCCTCTTTGTCGCCCGTGCGGATTTCGAGGGAACCTGCGGCTGGCGGGACGTCGATTTTCCGCAGTGCGATGAACCCGGGCGTCACATGCTCGACCGTATCTCTCAAATGCACCACGATGCGCCGTCCTGATTGCGAGCGGGAGCACGGCCGCCCATGAGTCTCAAAGGCAAAGCCTATATCGCCGGCATCTACGAGCATCCCACGCGCCTGGCGACCGACAAGTCGCTGGCGATGATCCACGCCGAAGTCGCCAAGGGCGCGCTCGAGGATGCCGGCCTGACCAAGGACGATGTTGACGGCTATTTCTGTGCCGGCGACGCTCCGGGCCTGGGTCCCATGTCGATGGTCGAGTACATGGGCCTGAAGCCGAAGCACTTCGATTCCACCGACAGCGGTGGTTCGTCCTACATCGTGCATGTGGGGCACGCGCTGGAGGCCATCGCCGCCGGCAAGTGCAAGGTGGCGCTGATCACGCTGGCGGGACGGCCGCGCGCCGAGGGTATGGCGACCGGCACGGTGCCGCGCAGTCGCGGCGGCACGCCGGCGCCTGACGAGCCGTTCGAATTTCCCTACGGGCCGACCGTGGTCAACATGTACGCGATGTGCGCCATGCGTCACATGCACCAGTACGGCACCACCAGCGAGCAGCTTGCGTGGATCAAGGTCGCGGCCTCGCACCATGCGCAGCACAATCCGCACGCCCTGCTGCGCGACGTGGTGACGGTCGAGGACGTGGTCGGCTCGCCGATGATCGCCGATCCGCTGCACCGGCTGGATTGCTGCGTCATCACCGATGGCGGCGGCGCCATCGTCGTGGTGGCGCCGGAGGTGGCGAAGAGCCTCAAGCGTCCGAAGGTGAAGGTCATCGGCCACGGCGAGTGGATCAAGACCCAGATGGGCGGCAAGGTCGATCTCACCTATAGCGGCGCCGTGCGCAGCGGGCCGGCCGCCTTCGCCGAGGCCGGGGTCAAGCCCTCGGACATCAAGTACGTCTCCATCTATGACAGCTTCACCATCACCGTGCTGATGCAGCTTGAGGATCTGGGCTTTGCCGAGAAGGGGCAGGGCGGCAAACTCGTCGCCGATGGCAATCTGATCGCTGGTACGGGCAAGCTGCCGTTCAACACCGATGGCGGCGGGTTGTGCAGCAATCATCCCGGCAATCGCGGCGGGCTGACCAAGGTGCTGGAGGCCGTGCGGCAGCTCCGCGGCGAGGCGCATCCCAAGGTGCAGGTGAAGAACTGCGATCTGGCGCTGGCGCACGGCACCGGCGGCTCGCTGGGCTCGCGCCACGGCAGCTCGACCGTGATCCTGGAGAGGGAGTGATCCGATGACCGCGCAGGCGAAGGAACGGAAGCTGCCGGCACCCTCGGTCAGCCCCGAAACGAAGGAATACTGGGATGCCGCCGCGCAGGGCCGGCTGCTGGTGCGCAAGTGCACCGCCTGTGGCGAGGCGCATCACTATCCGCGCACCATTTGTCCGTTCTGCTTCAGCGACAAGACGGAATGGATCACCGCGTCAGGCCGCGGCACGCTCTACTCCTACAGCGTGATGCGCCGCGCACCGGTGCCCTATGCGATGGCCTATGTCACGCTCGCCGAAGGGCCGACGATGATGACCAACATCGTCGACTGCGACTTCGACAAGCTCCGCATCGGCCAGGACGTGAAGCTGGTCTTCAAGCCGACCGAAGGCGGCCCGCCCCTGCCGATGTTCACCCCGGCCTAGTCAGGCGAAGGAGAAGCCGATCGTGCGGCAGTGGTAGAACAAGCCGCCGTCCTGCACGATCAGGAAGGTGGCGAGTTCCGCACCGTCGTTGTGATGGGAGTGTGCGGCAGTCGGCGGCGTGATCATGGTCGCGTAACGCTGCCAGTCCGCCCGCACGCCGTCGATCATCGAGTAACAGCGCTCGCCTTCCAGAACCAGGGTCACGGCGACCGAGTTGTGCCGGTGCGCCCGCTGGCTCTTGCCCGGTTCCATCGAGTTCAGCGCGAGTGTCATCGACGGCGTCAGGCTCAGTATCTTCTCGTAGGCGTCCGTCGCGAACACCACGACCTTGCCGGATGCATCTTCCCGATCGGGCGTGGCGCGCACCGCATCGAGGTGCCGGCGGATCTCGGCCGCCGGATAGTGCGCGAGGGGCAGACCGTCGGCCGGCGGCTCCAGCCCGTGGAACGCCACCTCCGGCTCGTTGCTGACAAGCCATAGCACCGCGTCGCCATCCCTTGCCCGGTGGATGGTCTCGGCGCCGCCGGCAATGCGAAACACATCGCCCGTGCGCCACGCCAGCCGGTCGCCGCGGTCCGTCGTCTGGCCCGAGCCCTGGATCACGTAGCAGATCGAAGCCGTGGCGCGCAGGCGCAGCGCCAGCGACTCGCCGGCCCGGATACGGAGGTAGCGCGCCAGCAGCAGCGGCGTCGTGGCCGGCACCGGCGCCGCCAGCCGGTCGGAGATGTCGAGCGGGATCGCCGCGGTGGGCGTTCCAGGATCAAGGGCCCGGTCGCGCTCGGCGGTGAACACCAGCGCGGGCACCGGCGGCAGCTTGTCGCGGAAGCTGTTGCTCGGCGCCAGGTAGCGGCTCTGTGCCGTGTACGGCGAACCGGCATCGCTGTCGGGCATCGCAGTCCCCTCAGCTCGCAAAGCGTGGCATCACCTTCGTGGCCATCAGCTCGAGCGACGTCATGATCTGGTCGCGCTCGTGGATGCCCTGCGGAATCAGCAGCACGACCTCGTCCACCGGGATCTGCTGATACACCTGCTCCAGCCGCCGGGAGATCGTATCGGGCGAGCCCACCAGCAGTTCCGGCAGGCCGTTGCCGAAGGGGATCGACCAGGAATTCCAGAACCACAGCATGTCCTTGAGCCACTCCTGGGCCTGCGCATCGGTGGGCGCGCAGATGAAGATGCCACCCCAGCCCGCCTCATGGCCGCGCGGCACGCTGCGGCCATGCTTTGCCGCCTCCATCTGGTAGGCGTCGCACAGCTTCACGAAGAACGGGATGTTGTCAGTCAGCACCAGCGGCCGGCCGCCATAGCGTGCCCAGAACACCGCCGTGCGCATCGAATTGGCGAACCCGCCATAGAGCGGCGGATGCGGCGTTTGCAGCGGCCGCGGCGCGATGCCGATCTGGCGGATGCGCATGTCTGAATCGACGCCGCGCCCGTATTTCACGTAGACCGGATGCTCGTGCGGGTTGGTGAAATTCTTCGGCGGGAAGTTCCAGTACTTGCCCTCGTGGCTGAACGTATCGTTCGACAGCGCCTTGACCACGACATTGACGAACTCGGCAAAATATTCTCGGTTGGCGGTATCGGCCGGCGAATCCTTGTTCCACGGCCCGACCGCGTTGAGGTCGGCGCGCATCTTGAAGTTCTCGACCCAGCGCGCCTGGTAGCCGCGCACCAGCCCGACGCCGAAGCGACCGCCCAGCATGTTGTCCATGGTGGCGATGTCCTCGGCCGTGCGCAGCGGATTATGCGTCGTCGAGACGAAGCCGCAGGTGATGACGCGCAGCCGCTTCGTATGCTTGCCCAGCCACATGCCCATCAGCCGCGGATCGTTGGAGATCTCGAAGCCCTCGAGCTGGAGATGGTGCTCCGGGTGGCCGAAGCCGAAATAGCCAGCATCGTCGGCAAAGCGCGCATACTGCGCGATTTCGTCCAGCATGCGCTGATAGAGCTCGGGACGCCGTCCGGCCATGCCGGACTCAAGCTCCGACTTGCGCCCGACGGTGCAGTACATGAACAGGCTGAACTTCATACCTACCTCCGGCCCTTCAAGTTCTTCTCCCCGCGATCTTCTCTTCTCCCGGCGCAGGCGGGGAGAAGGTGGCGCGAAGCGCCGGATGAGGGGCTTTGCGGCCTTTCAACAAGTACGACGGAACGCGATGGATGAGCGGCACCGCAATCTGCAAGCTGTGCGGGTTGCGGCACCGCGAAGCCCCTCATCCGCCCTTCGGGCACCTTCTCCCCGCCTGCGCGGGGAGAAGGCAAGACACCGCCAAGAAGCATGTCAGTCAACACGTCTCACTTCGCCGCCTTGGGCGCGGGCTGCAAGATTTTCGAGCGCTTCTCCAGCCACCAGCCGATTTCGGCGGGCCATAGCGCGAAGGCGGGATCGCATCCCAGTGCTTGCGCCGCGTGCAGCGCCCAGTAGGGATCATAGAGCGCCTGCCGCCCGATCGCGACCAGATCGGCGTGGCCTTCCTGCAGGATCGCCTCGGCCTGCGGCCCGTCGAGGATCAGCCCGACCGCCATGGTCGCGACCGCGGTGCGGCGGCGCACTGCCGAGGCGTAGGGCACCTGGAAGCCGGGATGCCGCGGAATGGGTGCGGCGGTCGCCGTGCCCGTCAGCCCGCCGGAGGAGCAATCCACCACATCGACCCCGCTTGCCTTCAGCTCGGCCGCCAGCACGACGGTGTCCTCCAGATCCCAGCCGCCGGCGCCGTCGAGCGCCGATACGCGAAAGAACAGCGGCTTGTTGGCCGGCCACGCGGCACGCACCGCACGCGCCACCTCCAGCGCAAAGCGCATGCGTCCGGCGCGGTCGCCGCCCCAGGCATCGTTGCGTGTGTTGCTTATGGGCGACAGGAAGCTCGCCAGCAGATAACCGTGCGCGCCATGGATCTCGCAGACATCGAAGCCGGCGCGATCGGCGCGCCGGGCCGCCTGCGCCCACGCATCGACCAGCCGGGCAATGTCGGCCGGCGTCAGTTGACGTGGCACCTGCCAGTCCGGTCCGACCGGCTCCGCCGTTGGCCCCACGACGGGCCATGGCCGGCGGCCGCGCGCAAGATCCGCTGGCGTCAGCGGACCGTTGCCTTCCGGGCCGCTTTGCATCGAACCCTTGCGGCCAGAGTGCGTGAGCTGTATGCCGGCCAGCGCGCCCTGGCGGTGGATGAAGGCAGTCAGCCGCTGCAAGCCCTCGATATGATCTTCGCTCCAAAGGCCGAGATCCATCTCGGTGACACGGCCTTCGGGCACCACGCCGGCATTCTCGGTGAACACGATGCCGGCGCCCCCGCGGGCAAAGCTTCCCAGATGCACGATGTGGAAGTCGTTCACGAAGCCGTCGCGGGCCTGGTACTGCACCATCGGCGAGATCACCACGCGGTTGCGCGCCACGACTCCGCGCAACGGCAGCGGCGTGAACAGCAAGGGCCGGGCAACGGCGCCATCCTGCATCCAGACTCCTCCGGTGAACGCAGCCAGCGTAGCCCTGAACGCGCCGATGGTGTAGCAAGCTTGCGCATGGCCGCTTCCCGGCACAGGGCATTCGCAGGTGATGCTGATACCAATGAATCGCGACGCATCTTATGGCCTTCTCCCCGCGAAGCCGCTACGGCATGGACACATCTTCACCCTCTCCCCGCGAAGGCGGGGAGAGGAGGGTGTACGGCCGGATACATAGGTAACAGTTTGGACCGGATACATCGGTTACACTTTTTGCGCCGTTGTCAGCCGCTGTCGGGGGCGCGCCCCCGACAGCGGCTGGAATTTTCCGGCG
>QOCQ01000025.1 GCA_003574685.1 Rhodospirillaceae bacterium SYSU D60007 | reverse complement strand
CGCCATCAAGCGTCTGCGGGCGCTGCAGCACTTCGGGATGGCGCAGCGTGCGCGCCGTATCCTGATAGCCGCTCTGCCAGTGCGCCTCCATGCTGCTGCGCGAGAACTCGTAGTCCTTTGAATCGGCTTCGTGCCGCTGCGCGCGGTAGATCAGGTGCACGATGTTGTAGACCTTCTGGCTGGCGGCAGCGGCCAGCATCTTCGCCTCGGCACTCTGCTTCAGCTTGTCCGGCAGCTTCTCCAGCAGCGTGCAGCGCACAGCGCATCCGCTGGAGCTGGCGGAAGCGGTCGGTGTTGGCGCGCGTGCGGCTGGAATACTGGATGTCCTTCTGCCGCGTCGCCACCTCCATGATGGTGCGCGGCAGATCGCCCCGTGCGTTCCACAGATCGACCTGGAAGGCGAGGGTGTCGTGCTGCGGCTCGCTCTCCAGCACCCATTGCAGCGGCGTGTTGGAGACCAGCCCGCCGTCCCAGTAGTGCTCGCCCTCGATCTCGACCGGCGGAAAGCCCGGCGGCAGCGCGCCGCTGGCCATCACATGCTGGGGGCGGATGTCGTGCGTGCGCGTGTCGAACAGCACGAAATTGCCGGAGCGCACGTTGACCGCGGCGATGGTCATGCGCATCTCGTCGCGATTGATGCGCTCGAAATCGACCAGCCGCTCCAGCGTGGCGTGCAGCGGCGTCGTATCGTAGTAGCTGCTGGCCTCGACGCTGCCCGACGGCGCCAGCCACGGCGGCGGCACGCGCGGCGTGAAGAAATCCGGCGCGCCGCCCGTCATGGCGAAGCCGGCATTGAGCCGCGCCATCATGGCGCGCATCATGTCGTTTCCGGCGGGCCAGGCCGAGAACGCCTCGCCCCAGCTACCCAGCGGATGCGCCGTCACCGCCTCCCAGAACGCGCGCAGCTTCGCGACGCGCTCCGCCGGCGGATTGCCGGCGATGATGGCGCTGTTGATCGCGCCGATCGAGATGCCGGCGACCCAGTCGGGCTCGAGCCCGGCCTCCGCCAGCGCCTCGTAGACGCCGGCCTGGTAGGCACCCAGCGCGCCGCCGCCCTGCAACAGCAGCACGATCTGCTCGAAGGGCGGGCGCGGCTGGTCGCGGTGGCTTTTGAGGGGTGGCAATGGCGACGGCATGGCAACTCTCCTGACCTGCCGTCCTGTGTATCATGCGTCACGAAAGCCACGGAGGCCGGCATGGAGAGAACGATCGTCGCACGCTGGCAGGACTGGACGGGCACCGGCCTGCAGCATCTCGTGCTGCGCCAGTCGCCGGAAGAGATCGTGGCGGAAGCAATGGTCGTTGGCATCGACGAAGGAACGCCGGTGGCCGCGCGCTTTCGCATTTGTTGTGACGAAAAATGGCGCACGCGCCGTGTCGAGGCCGAAGTGATCGGCGATCAGCGCAGCCTCACCCTCATCGGCGATGGCGAAGGCAGATGGCAGGACGCGGCGGGCAACGCGTTGCCGCAGCTCGACGGCGCCATCGATGTCGACCTGCCGCTGACGCCTTTCACCAACACGTTGCCGATCCGGCGGCTGGGCCTGCATGCGGGCCAGTCCGCCGATCTGAAGGTCGTCTACATCCTGCTGCCGGCGTTCGAGGTCCTCGCCGATCCCCAGCGCTATGTCTGCCTCGAGCTCCTGCGCCGCTACCGCTACGAGTCGCTGGACAGCGACTTCGTGCGCGAGATCGAGGTGGACGGCGAGGGTCTCGTCGTCACCTACCCCGATCTCTTCCGCCGGGTCGCGCTTACAGCCAGTTGAAGAAGCGGAACAGCACGGGATGCCGCGCGGCATAGCGCAGCCGGACCGCGAGCTGGTCGCCCTGGACGGTGCGCCCGCAATGGCACACGCACAGCAGCCTGTGCGCCTCCGTGCTGCTCAGCCCGAAAAAGGCCATTCCTGCCCCAAGCTGGTCACTGCACAAACCCTGCTCTCTCAGGACAGGATCGGCGTAGGCCAGCGCGAGCGGCGAGTTGTCGCCGCGCAAGGCCAGACGTTTGTCCGTGGTCAGGAATTCGATGCCCGCCAGCGCCTTCAGCGGTGCGGTGTGGCGTTCCAGCAGCGTTGCCCAGCGCTCCAGCTTCTCCCGGCGGGTCATCGCGCGCGCCGGCGCGGTCAGCGCCGACGACCTGAGCTCGTCCAGTGTCCTGTGTTCCATGCGGATCCTCCAGATGCCGCGTGAGCCGGCGCAAGCGTGAACGTTTCTGACGGCGCCGGGATGCGTCGTGACGATAAAATTCCTTCCCCCGGAGGGGAAGGTGCCCGAAGGGCGGAAGGGGGATGGTGCAACACCTGCGGCGGCGTGCTTGTTGAGGCATCCCCCTTCCGGCGCTGGCGCGCCACCTTCCCCCTGCGGGGGAAGGACCATGATCAGAACCCGTCGACGTGGTCGCCGCGCGGGGGGTACGCGTGCGCGGCGCGGTCGAGCAGGATCCCTGCCGTGAACGTGCCGGCGGTGAGGTCGGCCACGCCCACCGTGTAGAAGGCGCGCAGGTAGCGCTGAACGCCCGCCGGCACCTTCGGCCGCCACAGCTCGGCGCCGGCGGTGATCGCCGATTTCGCGATCACGCCGGACTGGGCCAGGGTCACCTTGGTGGCGAAGCTGGACTGGCTGTCGGTTTCCAGCGAGATCACCAGCGTGCTGGCGCCGGCCGACTGCGCCGCCTCGGGCGCGACGAACAGCACCTCCAGCGGCTCGCCGATGGCGATATCGCGCACTGCGCCGAGATCAATGTAGTTCGTCGAGGCGGCGCTGGCGGTGACGGCCTGGCCGTCCGAGAACATCTGCTCCTTGTCGAGGATCATGGCGCTACTCCACCCGGGCTTCGTTGTTGCGGATGACATCGACGGTGCGAATCGGGATGCCGCGGAAGGTCAGCACCGGCTTGCCGGCCCAGTCCTCCCATCGCAGCGCCAGGTTGGGCTGGCCCTGCACCTGGATTTCCAGCCACGTCCGGACGGCGCGGTTGCAGTAGATCGCCGGCCGGCCGACATCGATGTTGGGGATCTTGTTGACGGCCCTGATCAGAAGCTGGACCAGGCTCGGCGGGGAGCCACCGGCAAGTTCGCTGAGATCGATGTTGCAGATGCGCACGACATAGCGCCAGTCGCGCACCGACAGCCCGGGATCCCATTTGTAATGCGTGCGGTAGGCCTGGTACATGCCCTGCGGCGTGGCGGTGTCGAACACGGTCTGCTCGCCCAGATCCTTCTGCATCAGACCGGCCTTGCTGCCGCGCGGGAAGATGCCGTGACAGGTCTGGTCGCCCCACACCACCAGCCAGATCGAGGTGTTGTCGGAGCCGGTGCCGCCGGCATCGATGATGTTGTCGGCATTGTCGGCCGCCGTCAGCGAGCTGTAGCGAACCGCCAGGCCCGTGATGCGCTCGGGATTCACCTTCTCGCTTTCGTAGATCAGCGCCGTGGCGAGCTGCTGGTTCATGCCCTCGATGAAGGCCTTGTCCTCCGACAGCCGGAACTCCGCCGAGTTGCCGTTGAGATCGGCCAGCGCCTTGTCGACCTCGCTGTAGACCTCCAGCATGCCACAGGCTTCGTTCACCTGCGTGGTCTCGCTCTTGCCCCTGGGCACGCCGTAGTTGAGCTTGCGCCAGGCGGCTTCGGGCAGCCCGACGCGAATCGTGGTGCGGTGGCCGGTGGGCAGATTGCCCTCGACCCACAGCATGTCGTCGAGGATGTGATTGGTCTGGTTCAGGATCTCGACGATCTTCGAGGTCTTGCCATCGGGATCGACGCGCTTGGCCCAGTCGGAAAGGGTCAGCGCCAGGGTGCCAATTGCGGCCATCGCGAACTACTCCTCCTTCTGCATGGTGGGAAACAGCATCTCGGCGGCGGAGCGCGCCATGCGCGCCGGTCCGGCCGACACCGGCTGGTCTTCGGAGATCGCCCGGCCGATGCGGGCGAAGAACCGGACGACCTCCGGGTGATTGCCCGCGCCCGTGAAGTTCAGCACCTCGCGCAGCCCGGGCGTGCCGAACCGGTCGATCGCCTTGCCTGCCGCCTCGATGGTCGCCTTGAGCCGGCTGCCGCCGATTTCCTGGTCGCGGCTGATCTCGCGCACCCATTGCTGCTGGGTTTCTTCCCACACGCGGTGGGGTTCTTCCGCGACCGCCCGGATCTTGCCGGCATAGAAATCGACGAAGCGCTGCGCGCTGTCCTGCGAGAGCTTCGCGCCGGCGAACAGCGCCCGCGCCTCGCCCAGCGTCGCCTCGTCGATCGCCACCCCATCGGGCAGCACGAAGGCCGCGTAGTCGGCGGGCGGCGGCGCATTGTCCTGCGGCTCCGCATCCGCGGGCGGGTTGTCGCCAGCCCGCTGCGCCAGCGAGTCCGGCCAGCTCGCCGGTGCCGCGCGCGCCTCCTCCGGCACCGCGTCTGGAACGTCGTCAATCATTGTCGATGGTCTCCTTCTTCACAGTTCCCTTCTTCCCGCCTTCGCGAAGAGAAGGTGAAGTCAGCCGCTGCAGCGCGTTGGTGCCGTCGCCGGTGTCGGTCTCGCTCAGCAGCTTCGCGCCCTGCACGCCAGTCATGGCGAGCTGAACCGCGGCCTGCGCCTGTGCTGCCTGCGCGCGCGCGGCGCGCCGTTCGGCGACGCGCTCGTCCGGCACGATGGTGCGTGCGGGCACGCCCAGCATGTCGGCGTATTCGTCGACGGCCTGGTCGAAATCGAACTTGTCGGCGACATCGGGCTTCACGCCGGCAAGGGTGCCGACGAAGCCGGCCAGCCGCTCGATGCCGGCAGTCGCCACGGCCTTCTGTGCCTGCGCCAGCACCGAGACGTACTCGATCTCGAGGTGACGGCCCTCCAGCTCGGGCGGGGCCGGCGGCAACAGGCCGCGCCGCTGCATGACGCTGAAAATGCGCGTGATCATCGGATCCAGCAGCTCGCCGTGCAGGCGCTCCAGCACTGGCCCCAGCATCAGCATCTTTTCCTCGCGCCGCTCGGCGATCTCCAGCGTGTTGCGTGGCTGCACGCCCTGCATCTGCGTTACCATCAGGAACAGGTCGACGAAGAAGGCGCGGTTCACCGCTTCGCGCGTATCGCGCGTTTCCTGTGCCAGCGCCTGGAGCCAGGCGGGCGAAATCTCGTAGGCCGGGCGAAGCCGCTGCTCGGACGTTTCCGCGAGATAGGTGATGCCGCCCGGCAGCAGGTTGCTGGCTTCGTGCTTCAGGCTGACCGGACCCACCATCGGCGGGTTGGTCGCCTTGTCGATCATCGAGGCGCGCCGTTTCGCCTGGACCTGCAGCGTGCGGATGTCGGGCAGAGCGTCCATGCCCGGGCCACGGCCATAGACGTCGTTGCCGGTCACATCCCAGCGCGGACACATGGCGGGAAAGTCGGCGAAGCCCGACAGCGCCAGCACCTGCGTTGCATCGCTGCCCTTCTCGTACCAGAGAGAACGCCAGGGCATGGCCATCGCGAGAGGCGAGTCGTGCATGTGGTGATGGTTGGGCTCGATCGCGTGCACGACCTCAATCTCGACATCGAGGCGGCCCTCGCCGTAAAGCGCCTGCACGCGCGGACTGCACGCCTCGCGGCCGAACCGCTCGCAGAGCTGACCCACGGTCATGGTGAAGACGCGATAGAGGGTGTCGATCGCCAGCCGACCGGAAGCCGCGAGATGGTACTCGCCGATAGTCAGCGGATAGGCGCGCACCACATCGTCGAAATCCTCAAGCAGCAGCACAGCCGCGGTGCCGAACACGCCGAGCTCCAGATAGAGGACCGGCAGCACGTCGTAGATGTTGCTGCGCGCGATCACACGCTGCATGCGCTTGATCGCCTCGTCGAGCCACAGCCGCGCGCCCGGGAAATCCGCGAGATCGCTGTCGGCCAGCGTCAGGCGGAACCACGGGCGCGCCGGCGAGGTGATGCCCGCCATCATGCCCGAGGCCAGCACCCGCGCCGCAGCGGTGCCGCTGGTGTCGAGAATCGCCTGGTTGAGCTTGCCGCCGCGCCCGCCGTCATGGGCGGTGCCGAGAAAGCGTCCGCGGCGCGGCACGACATAGCGCTGTAACTCGCGCCAGTGCGGCACCCAGGAGGCGCGCTCCTGGTCGAGCGCGGCAAGACGCCGGTCGGTATGTCGCCGCAGCGCGGCCATGTCGGCGTGGATGCGCATCTATTCGCCCAGCAGCGTCTTACGGCCGGTCCTGGCCAGCGAGATGTCGCCCAGCGGGCTGCCCGCGATCGTACTGCTGTAGCCTTGTGCCGCCCGCGCGCGGCGCTGCTGATCAAGCCGCGCCCGGCTGACCGCATCATCCACCGGCGTCGGCGGCGGCGCCGGAGGCGGCGGTACGGAAGGCGGCTTGGGACCGAACACGCACATGATCTCGCCCTCGTTCGTGATATACGAACAAATACAGAACGCCTTATGACAAGTCAATCAGTTTTTGTATTCCCGTGTCCCGGCGGGGAACTTGATGCGGCGGTTTGCCGTTGGCGATCCTGCCAAAGGGAAAGCGTGAGCGTGCCCAGAGACAGCGTTCCCGATCAGCCTGCTGAGCTTGCCGCGGCGCGGCTGCTCTACGTCTCGGACGCCGACCCCGGGATCACCCGGCGGCGCGCGGGACGCGGCTTCGCCTATCGCAGCCCCGACGGCGGTGCCGTCCGCGATCCCGCGACGCTGGCGCGCATCCGTTCGCTCGCCATTCCGCCCGCCTACGAGAAGGTCTGGATCTGCACCCGGCCGCACGGCCACTTGCAGGCAACCGGCTTCGACAAGCGCGGCCGCAAGCAATACCGCTATCACCCGCGCTGGCGGCAGATCCGCGACGAGGCGAAGTTCTCGCGCCTGGCCGCCTTCGGCCGCGCCCTGCCCGCCTTGCGCCGGCAATGCGCGCGCGATCTGGAGACATCAGGGCTGGGCAAGCCGAAGGTGCTGGCGGCGCTGGTGCGTCTGCTGGAAACGACGCTGATACGCATCGGCAACGAGGAATACGCCGCCTCCAACGGCAGCTTCGGGCTGACCACCCTGCGCAAACGGCATGCCGATGTCAGCGGCGCGCGCATCCGCTTCGAATTCCGTGCCAAGAGCGGCAAACAGCACCGGGTCGGGCTTCAGAGCCGCCGGCTGGCGCGCATCGTGCGCTCCTGCCAGGAGCTGCCGGGCCACCGGCTGTTCCAGTACATCGACGAGGCGGGCGAACTGCACCCGCTGAGCTCGGACGACGTCAACGCCTGGCTGCAGGCCGCAACCGGGGAAGAATTCACCGCCAAGGACTTTCGCACCTGGGCCGGCACCCTTCTGGCGGCGGCGGTGCTGGCCGCGAATCCGGCAACGGGTGTGAAGACCGTGGACCAGCGCCGGCTGACGGAATGCATCCGCGAAGTCGCCCGCATACTGGGCAACACGCCCGCCGTCTGCCGCAAGTGCTACATCCACCCCACCGTTACCGAGGCATGGCTGTCGGGCGCGCTCGATCCCAGGCTCGCCCGCCCCGACGCCACGTTGGCAGACCGCGAGGCTTTGCTCCTCAAATTGCTCGACTAAACTTCCTTCCCCCGGAGGGGGAAGGTGGCGCGCCAGCGCCGGAAGGGGGATACCTCAACAAGCGCGGTGCCCGTTGCGAGATCCCCCTTCCGCCCTTCGGGCACCTTCCCCCTCCGGGGGAAGGTTAACGCTTCAATCGCCGGCGGTTTCGCGCAGGCGCTGGGCGTAGACGTTGATGATGAGCGCGATCAGCAGGATCAGGCCGCGGATCAGGATCTTCAGGAAGCTGTCGATGTTGACGTGGTCGAGGCCGTTGTTCAGCACGCCCAGCACGAACAGGCCGACGATGGTGTTGCCGATGCCGCCGCGGCCGCCGAACAGGCTGGTGCCGCCGACCACCACCGCGGCGATGGCGTCCAGCAGGTAGGTGTCGAACTCGTTCTGCTGGGCGCTGCCGAAGTGGGCGACTCCGAGCATGCCGGCGATGCCCGAGCACACCGCGGAGATCACCATCACGGCGCCGAGAACGAGCTTGACGTTCACGCCGGAATTCTCCGCCGCCTCGCGGTTGCTACCGACCAGATACACGTAGCGCCCGAAGCGCGTCCAGGTCAGCACCAGGTGGCTCAGCAGCAGCACGGTCGCCGCCACGAGGATGATCGTCGGAATGCCGCCCAGCCTGCTGGCCCCCAGTGTGGTCACCAGATCCGGCACCTTGTAGGCGATCTGTCCCCGTACCAGCAGTGCGCAGATGCCGGCGGCGATCTGCATCATGGCCAGCGTCATGATGAAGGAGGGAATGCCGATCAGCGTCACGCCGGCGGCGTTCACCAGCCCCAGCGCCGTGCACGCCAGCAGGGCGAGCAGGATCGCCGCCCATCCCGGCAGCGGCACATTGGCGATGTTGACGTAGGACTCCTGCAGCGTGAAGTACGCGACCGCGATGCCCGTGGCGTTGGCGATGCCGGCCACCGACAGGTCGATCTCGGCGCACAGGATGACGAAGGTGAGCCCGGCGGCAATGATGCCGGTGACCGCGATCTGGCTCATGATGTTGCCGAGATTGTCCAGCGTGCGGAACGACGGACTGACGGCACCGAAGAACAGCACCAGCGCAATCAGGGTGATAAACGGCGCAATGTTGCGCATCTGGCTGCGCAGCAGCGCACGCACGGAGTGCTCCATGGCCTAGCGTTCCGGCCGAAAGTGCCTTCCCCCGGAGGGGGAAGGTGGCGCGCCAGCGCCGGAAGGGGGATGCCTCAACGAGCACGGTGCCAAACGTGAAGCACCGAACGTGTTGCACCATCCCCCTTCCGCCCTTCGGGCACCTTCCCCCTCCGGGGGAAGGCTGTCATCAAATGCCATAGCTACGCAGCCTCCAGAAGACGGTCCTTGCTCACGACCTCGCCGGCGAATTGCTTCACCAGCTCGCCCTTGCGCAGCACCAGGATGCGGTCGGCCATGGCCAGCACGGTTTCGGGCTCGGCCGAGGCGATCACCACCGCGATGCCCTGCGCGCGCAGCTCGCGCACGATGCGCACGACCTCGTCCTTGGCGCCGACATCCATGCCGCGCGTCGGCTCGCTCAGCACCAGCACGCGCGGCGGCCAGCTCAGCCACCGCGCCAGCCCGACTTTCTGCTGATTGCCGCCTGACAGCGTGCCCAGCAGGGCATCGGCGTCCGGTGCCCGGATGCGGAGGTTCTCGATCTGCCGCTGCGCCAGCGTGCGTTCCTGCGCCGGCCGCAACAGCAGCGCCGACAGCCGGCCCAGCACGCTGATGGTGACGTTCTTGTAGACGGGCTCCTGGTGAAACAGCATGGCGCGGCGGCTCTCCGGCACGAAAGCGATGCCGGCGCGCCGCGCGGCGGCAGGGCTGGCGCGGCGCAGCTTGCGCCCAGCGACGCGGATGGCGCCGCGATCCGGACGCGCGCGGCCGAACAGAGCCCGCGCCAGCTCGATCTGGCCGCAGCCCATGAAGCCATAGATGCCGAGCACCTCGCCGCGGCGCACATCGAACGACACGCCACGCAGCGTCCGGCCCAGCACCAGGTTGTCGGCCTCGAGCACCACCGGACTGTCAGCGGCCGGCGGCAGCGGGATGCCCTGCGTGTAGCTCTCCTCCAGCCCGGCGTGGCCGTGGCCGATCATGCTGGCGATCAGCGAGCCCTTGCTGGCCTCGCGCGCCGGCATGGTGGCGACGTTGCGGCCGTTGCGGAACACCGTGACGGCATCAGCGACGCCCAGGATGTCGTCGATGAAATGCGAGATGAACACCATGCTGGTGCCCTGGCTGCGCAGTTGCCGTAGCGTCGCGAACAACCGCTCGATCTCCGGCGCCGAGAGCGCCGATGTCGGCTCGTCGAGAATGACGATGCGCGCGCCCGAGAACAGCACGCGCGCCAGCTCGACAAGCTGCTGCAGGCCGATCGGCAGCTCGCCGATGCGCCGGCCGGGATCGACGTCGATGCCAAGCCGGGCAAGCTGCTCGCGCGCGGTCCGCGCCATGCGCCGCCACTGCACGACGCCGAAGCGGTTGGTGAGCTGGGCGCCCAGAAACACGTTCTCGGCCACTGTCAGGTCGGGCGCGATGCTGAGCTCCTGGTGCACCATGGCGATGCCCGCTGCACGCGCATCGCGCACCGTGCGGAAATGCACGGGACGCCCATCCAGCAGGAAACGTCCGGCGTAGTCGGCGTGCACGCCGGCGATGATCTTCATCAGCGTGCTCTTGCCGGCGCCGTTCTCGCCGACCAGCCCGTGGATCTCGCCGGCGCGCAAGGTGAAGTCCACCTCGCGCAGCGCTGTCACGCCACCGAACGACTTGGAGACACCGGCCAGCTCGATGACCGCGGCGCCGCGCGCGGACACAGGCGCGCGCTCAGATCAGGAAGTGATCCTGCATCCACTGCATGCCGGCGGCGTTCGCCTTGGTGACGACCGGACCGTCGGTGACGACGTGCCTGGGGATACCCTGGCCACTCTTCTCGCCACCAACGACGGCGGCGACACCCGCCACGATGGCGCCGCCATGGATGCGGCAGGACGGGTTGCGCACCGTGGCGTACATGCGGCCTTCGCTCACCGCCTTGATCGCCGGCGGCATGGCATCGACGCCACCGATCAGGATGTTGGTGCGGTTGCGCGCCTTCATGATGTTGTAGGCGGCCAGCGCCATGTCGTCGTTGTGGAAGAAGGCCGCGTCGATCTGCGGGTATTTCGTCAGGTAGGTTTCCCACAGCCGCGCCGTCTTGGCGACGTCCCAGTCGGCCGGCTGGGTGTCGAGCACCTCGACGTTCGGGAACTGCTTGACCACCGATTCGAAGCCCCGCGCGCGCCCCTGGGCGCCGGTATGGCCGAGCGCGCCCTGCGTCATGATGATCTTGCCCTTGCCGCCCATGGCGTTGACCAGGGCGAGCGTCACGGCCGCGCCCATGAACTCGTTATCGGGGGCGAGAAAGGTATGGACCTTGATCTGGTCGAGTGGCGCGATCAGCGTGTCCATGTCGATCACGGGCGTGCCGGCGTCGATCATGCGCTGCACCGGCTGCGTCAGGGTGCCGATGCCAAACGCCTGGATCGCCACGAAATCCCACTTGCGCGAGGCCATGTTGTCGATCGCGCCGCGCTGCTTCACGGCGTCGAGCTGACCGTCGAACCACGTCACCTCGACGTTGAACATCTTGCCCCACCACTCCGCTGCCTGCTTACCTTGGGCGCACCATGTGGCCTGCAAACCGGCGTTGGAGAAGGCAGCCCGCAGTGGCTTCTCCGAGCGCCCCACCGCCGCGACCTGCGCCAGCGCCGGGCTCACGCCAAGCATGCCCGCGAGCGCGGTCGCGAAGCCGGCCGTCTGCATGAATTCCCGCCGGGACCCGGAATGATTGCCCTTCTTTCTGGACATGCGCGCTCCCTTCCCCATTCGCGCCGGATCGTTGCCGGCAAGAGCAGCGATGTCAACGCACACCCGGATTTATGCGCGCGCGTGATCGAAGAGAACGCTTCAAGCCTTCTCCCCGCGAAGGCGGGGAGAAGGTGCCCGAAGGGCGGATGAGGGGCTTCGCAGCCTCCGTCATTGAGCCGTCGTGACTATTGCGACGCCGCCAAGCCCCTCATCCGGCGCTTCGCGCCACCTTCTCCCCGCCGTCGCGGGGAGAAGGAAAACAGAAGTCTACTGGCAGGACGGGCCGCGGGAGGTTTCGATGCAGCAGCGGTCCTTGCCGACCGGGCGATAGCCTGGCATCGGGCCGCGGCGCGAGTAGAAGGTGCACGAGCCGGCCGGCTGATATGTCGGTGCGCGGCGATAGTAGTCGCGCCGGTCGTAGTGGCGGCCGCGATAGCGGTGCCAGTCGCGATCATGCCAATAGTGGCGGTCGCGGTAATAATCGCTGGCGCAGTTGAAGCCAAAAGCATCGCAGCCGCGCTCGTGGCGCCAGTCGCCCTGGGCGCTGGCCGGCGTGGCGGCGATGCCAAAGCCAATCGCGGCTGCAAGCGCCGCGGGAATGAACTTGATGGTCATGACAAACCTCGTGGTTCGCTGCCGGAAAAACGGGCGCATCGCAACCGGAGTTCCGCCAGACACGGACGGGGCCGTTGTCTTGCCTTGAGGACGTCATGGAAATGCCTTGGCAACGAGGCTCGCGGGCGCCCGTTGGCATTTTGGAACAGGTCGAGCGCGTGGAGCCTGAGGAAGGTCAATCGCTCGACCGGCACCTTCACCGGTGCCACAAAAAAGAACGGGGCCCCCGCGCCCCGTTCTTCCTTTTTGTGGCTTCAGCTTACCAGAAGCGTTCCCGGCCGAAGAACCGCAAGCCCGTGCGTTCGTCGCGATGGCGGCCGCCCAGCGCCGCGCCCGCGGTTGCGGCAACGGCCGCGACCGCCAGCGTGGCTGCGGTCAGAAAGGCGGCGACGATGGTGGCCTTCCGAGCCTTGTCCGCCGCGTCGCGCAGGCGGCTCTCCACGGCCTTCGCCTCGTTGAAGGCCTCATCGACGCGCCGCTCCGCATCCTCCTGCGACATGCCGGTGCGGGTCGTCACCACCTGCACCAGCCAGGTGCGGTCGCGCGGCGACAGCTTGCCTTCGCGCAGGCCGGCAATGAACACGCGGCCAATGCTTTCGCGCTGGTCGGGCGCGCCGGCGGCCTGCGCGGGCGGCGGGTTGGGACCGGGCCGCAGCAGGAAGTCGGCCGCGTAGTCGGCGGGTTCCTGCATTGGATTGGCGTCGGGCCGCGAGGTCATGCCCGCTGCCGTGCCCGCCGCCATGGTGGCGCCCGCCTGCGTCGTGGTGCGCGCCGCATGCATGCCGGTCAGCGTCACCGCCGCGGCCGTCACCAGCACCGCCAGCGCCCAGACCACGAAGCCGTGCGCGCCGTCGCGGAAGTGCCGTTCGGCCGGACCAGCGTCGGCCCAGCCACCGCGCAGGCGGCCGGCGATGTAGCCTCCGGCGGCGAAGCTGAAGACCTGCACCACCGCCACCCAGATCGCCGTGACGATGGCGAGGAACGTCAGCGAGATGCCCTCGCCCGGCCATGGCGACATGGCGCTGAGCCCGATGCCGGTGCCGAAGGTCAGCAGCACCAGCGAAATCGCCGCCGCGCCCACGGCGCCGGCGATCACCGGGCCCCATTCGAGGTAGGACAGGCGGATGGCGGCGGCGCTTGCCGTCGATACCGCCGCCGCCGGCCTTGCGGCCGAGGTGGTTGTTTCCATGGCCCTCTCCTTCGCGTCAGCGCAGGCCGATCAGCGACAGGATCGCCATGATCACGACGATCAGCCCCACCAGATAGATCACGCCGTTCATGGTCCCTCCATTCGCCCGCAGGTTGTTACGGACGCTGTGCGTCGAACGGAAAGACCGTCGCGGGGTTCCGCCAATTCACGCCTTCTCCCCGCGCAGGCGGGGAGAAGGCGCCCGAAGGGCGGATGAGGGGCTTTGCGGCCTATCGTCATCGAGCCGACGTACTTTGTTGCGACGCCGGAAGCCCCTCATCCGGCGCTTCGCGCCACCTTCTCCCCGCCTTCGCGGGGAGAAGGGAATTAATGCGCCTGGAGCTGCCGCTTCAGCTCTTCCTTGCGGCGGGCCAGGCGGTCGCCCAGTGCCTTCAGGTCGATGTCGGTATCGCGCACCAGCGGGAACATCTCGCGCTCCTCCTCGCGCACATGGTGCTTTACGTACTCGGCCAGCACCTTGACCCTCGCCTCGAACATGCCCTCGTCGCCCGAGCCGTGCAGCATGTCCTCAATCTGCGCCACCAGGTCCTTCACCGACTGGTGCTCGACCTGCGCCTCGTTGAGCAGCTCCTCCAGCTGCTCGTCGGCCACCTGGCGCAGCGCCGGGTAGAAGATCTCTTCCTCGATGGTGGCGTGGATGGTGAGCTCCTTGCAGATGGTGGCCGCGATCGGCTTCTTCTGCGGCGCGCGCGCCTTCTCGAAGCGCTCGGCCAGGTCAGCGACGGCCTTGTGGTCGGCCTTGAGCATGACCAGCGCGGACTGGCCGGCGGCCGATGCCCGCCGCTGCGCCGCCCGCCGGCGTGAAGTCGATGTCTGCGTATGTGCTGGAGCCATTGCTTCCTCCTGAAATTCCGCGGCTTGAACGGCGCGCTGCGCCGGCGGTTCCGCGCGCACAGCAAAAGAGCCCCGGCGCGGCCGGCGCCGGGGCTCTCTTCTACGCAACTACCCGTTACGGCCAGTAGGTCGGCACGCCGTAGTACTGATCGACGCGGCGGCCGTAATCCGGCGTCCATTCGAAATCGCTCTCCTTGTAATAAGGCGCGCCTTCGAGCTGCCGCTTGTCGAGGTCAACGACGAAACCGCCCTTGTTCTTGTCGTAATCGAGCTTCTGCCACGGCAGCGGGTGATAGCTCTCACCCATGCCGAGGAAGCCGCCAAACGACATGATGGCGTAGCAGACCTTGCCGTTGATCTTGTCGATCATGACGTGGTCCACCGTGCCGAGCTTGTCGCCGGCCCGGTTGTAGACGGTCGTGCCCTCGACCTTGTCGGCGGCGATGATGCTGCCTGAGGTCGAATGGGCCTGGCGGTCAAGTTCGGCGCTGCTGCGTTTTGATGCTGTAGCCATTGCACCCTCCTTTACTGGTGCTTGGGAACGGCACACCGGAAAGCCGGTTCCCGCCGTCCGTCGCATCCGCCACGGCAACCCCGGGGCGGCTGGCGCGTTGGCAGACGCCCGCCATATGCGGCCGACTGACTGGGGAGAACGATGCGGGTCAGCCTGGTGCACAACCGGAAAGCCGGCGGACGCGGTGTATCGCGCCGCCACCTCGAAGGGCTTCTCGACGAGTTCGGCTACGAGATCGCCCACTCCATCACGAAAAAGGACGCGTGGGAGCCGTTGCTGGAGGACCCCGGCGACATGGTGGTGGTGGCCGGCGGCGACGGCACGGTGGGTGCAGTCGCACGCAAGCTGGTGCGGCGCAACGTGCCCATCGCGGTGCTGCCGCTGGGCACCGCCAACAACATCGCCCGCGCGCTGGGCATCGACGGGCTGGCCCGCGAGATCGTGGCCGGCTGGCGCGACGCGCGGCGGCTGGCGCTGGATCTCGGCACCGCCACCGGCCCGTGGGGCAAGACCTGGTTCATCGAGGGCTTCGGCGTCGGCCTGCTGGCCACCGCCATGGCGCAGCTCCACGCCCAGGACAAGCTGGCGGATGCGCGCAACGGCGAGCCCGGTTTCAAGCTGTTCCGCGACCGGCTGGGGCTGAGCGCGCTCCTGGGCAAATACGAGGCCATGCACCTCGCCGGCACGCTCGACGATCAGCCCTTCGCGGGCGACTTCCTGCTGCTGGAGGCCATGAACCTGCGTGCGGTCGGGCCGGCGCTGGCGCTGGCGCCCGACGCCGATCCTGCCGACGGACTGCTGGATTTCGTGCTGCTGCCGGAAAGCCGGCGCGCCGAGTTTGCCGACTGCCTCGCCGCCCTGCGCGACGAGGAGGACGGCACGATGCGCCTGCCGGTGGAGGTGTGCCGCGGCCGCGCGCTGCGGCTTGCCGGCAACGGCCACGACGCGCATATCGATGACCGCGTGCAGCGCGCTGACGACGATCACCCGCCCGAGGCCCATCTCGACATCGAGATCGGCATCGACGTCGCGGCCGTGCAGATGCTGGTCCCCGCCGGCCCCCTCGCCACCGCCCGCAAGCCCGCCGCAAAAGAACCCGTCTCCTCATAACCTTCCCCCGGAGGGGGAAGGTGCCCGAAGGGCGGAAGGGGGATCTCGCAACAGGCACCGTGCTGGTTGAGGCATCCCCCTTCCGGCGCTGCGCGCCACCTTCCCCCTCCGGGGGAAGGCCTAAGACTACCGCTGGCGGAAGGAGGCGTTGAAGGACTGGACCAGCGGGCCGACGAGGTAGTCGAAAGCGGTGCGCTCCTCGGTGGGAATCATCACCTGCGCCGGCATGCCGGGATAGAGGTGCACCTGCCGCAGCTCGGCGAGCTGCTGCTGGTTCATCCGCAGCAGCGCCACGTAATAGGGCTGACCGGTCTTCTGGTCGGTCAGGCGGTCGGCCGAGATGCGCACCACCTCGCCCGCGACCATCGGCGTGACGCGCTGCTTGTAGGCGGTCAGATGGATCTCGGCGCGCATGCGCGGGCGCACGTCGCTGATGTCCTCGACCGCCACCTGCGCCTCGACCACCAGCGAGTCCTCGGCCGGCACGATGTCCATGATGGTCTCGCCGCGGCCGATCACGCCGCCGACCGAGAACACGGTGAGCGCCACCACCCGCCCGCTATAGGGCGCGCGGATCTCCATGCGTCCCAGCACGGCCTTGGCGTTGGCCAGCTTGGGGATCACCTCCAGCAGCTTGGCTTGCGTGTCGCGCAGCTCGCGGGTGATCTCTTCCATGCGGTCGTTGTCGAGCTGCGCCATCTGCTGGCGCTGCTCGGCGATCGCCTGGCGGGCGCGGGCGATGGTGGCGCGCGTGTCGGCCGCCTGCCCCTCGAGCTGGGTGCCGCTGCGCTCAAGCTGGAGATAGCGCGGCCGGGTGATGAGCTGCTTCTCGACCAGCGGCTTGATCTCCGCCATCTCCATGCGCACCGAGGCGATCTGCTGCTCGTAGGCGGCAAGCGTCGCCTGCAGCCCCTCGATCTGATGCTCAAGCTGGGCGATTTTCTCGCGGATCACCTGGCGTGCGCCCTCCAGCGCCGCGCGCCGGCTCTCGAACTGGTCAACCTGCGCGCTCCAGATCGCCGGCAGGTCGGGATTGTCGGCCTCGCGCGCCAGCGCCGGCGTCATTACCAGCCGGGGTGCGCGGTTGAGCTCGGCCTTCAGCCGCTCCTCGGTGGCGCGCAGCACCGCATATTGCTGCGACAGCACCTGGAACTCGGCGCGCGCCTGGGTGTCGTCGAGCACGATCAGCACCTCGCCCGCCTCGACCTTGTCGCCCTCCTTCACGTGCAGCTCGCGCACGATGCCGCCATCGAGGTGCTGCACGCTCTTGCGGTTGCCTTCCACCTTCACCACGCCGGGCGCGACCACGGCGCCGTGCAGCGGCGCGGTGGCCGCCCAGGTGCCGAAGCCGCCGAAGAACAGCAGCAGGATCAGCCAGCCCGCCGCGGCCGGCCAGCGGATCGAATCGCTGATGTTGCTCATGACGCCTCCGCGGTTGCGACGCGGGCCGGCCGCGTGAACTGCCGCAGCACCTCCTCGCGCGGCCCGAAGGCCGCCACGGTGCCGCCTTTCAGCACCAGCACGCGATCGACGATGCCCAGCGTCGAGGGGCGGTGCGAGACGATCACCACCGTCGTGCCGCGCGCCTTGAGCTGGCGCAGGCAGGCCGTCAGCGCCGCCTCGCCCTCGAAATCGAGGCTGGAATTGGGCTCGTCCAGCACCACCAGGCTGGGCATACCGTAGACCGCGCGGGCAAGACCGATGCGCTGGCGCATGCCGCCGGACAGCACCGCGCCGCCCTCGCCGATCTGCGTGTCGTAGCCCTCGGACAGCGCGAGGATCGCGTCGTGCACGCCCGCGGCCTTGGCGGCGGCGATCACCGCCGCATCATCGCCACCGCGAAAGCGGCTGATGTTGCTGGCCACCGTGTCGGCGAACAGCTCCACATCCTGCGGCAGATAGCCGATCCAGGGCCCGATCGTATCGCGCGGCCATTTCGCGATGTCCGCACCATCCAGCCGCACCACGCCCGCCGCCGGCTGCAGCACGCCCACCAGCAGGCGGGCCAGTGTCGACTTGCCGGCGCCCGAAGGACCGACCATGCCCAGCGCCTGGCCGGCCTCGAGGCTGAAGCCGACGCGCGCGATGATCGGCTTCTGCGTGCCGCGCGGCGCGTAGCTCACGCCCTCGACATCGAGGCGGCCGGCGGGGCGCGGCAGCGCCAGCCTCTCGGCGGGCTCGGGATTGGCGCGCAGCAACGCACGCAGGCGTTGCCAGGCGGTGCGCGCCGCCGCCACCGACCGCCAGGCGCCGGTCAGCAGCTCCACCGGCTGCAACGCGCGCGCCAGCAGGATCGAGGCCGCGAACATGGCGCCCACCGTCGTCTGGCGCTCGATCACCAGGTACGCACCCAGCCCCAGCATCAGCGACTGCATGGCCAGCCGCAGGAACCTCGTCAGACCGGCGGAGGCGCCGATGCGGTCGGCCGCCCGGCCGTGCAGCCCCACCATGCGGCCGCGGTCGCGCCCCCAGCGCGCCAGCAGGCCGGGCAGCATGCCCATCGCCTGCACCGCCTCCCAGTTGCGCAGACTCGATTCGGCGAAGCGGTAGGTGGCGTTGCTGGCCGTGCCGGCTTCCGCCAGCGGCTTGCGCGCGAGCTGCTCGCCGGCAATGGCCGTCAGCATCAGCAGCAGTGCGCAACCCAGGGCGAAGGCGCCCAGCCACGGATGCAGCAGGAAGATAACGGCGATGTAGACCGGCGCCCACGGCAGGTCGAACAGCGCATTGATGCCCGGACCGGAGAGGAACAGGCGCACGTTGTCGAAATCGCGCAGCGGCTGTGCGCCGGTGTTCTCGCCGCGGCCGGCGGCGGCAAAGATCGCGCCCATCACGCGTTCGGCCAGCAGCTTCTCCAGCCTTATGCCGGCGCGCGCCAGGATCCGCGCGCGCACCACGTCCAGGCCGGCCAGCGCCAGCAGCGCGGCGAGCAGCGCGATCGTCAGCATCACCAGCGTCGATATGCTGGCGCTGGAGATCACGCGGTCATAGACCTGCAGCATGTAGAGCGGCGAGGCGAGATACAGCAGGTTGATGGCAAGGCTGAACAGCCCTGCCGTCGTGAAGTAGCTGCCGCAGGCACGCAGCACGCGCTGCAGTTCGTCGGCCGTGTTCATTCCCCCGCCCTATATCGCTACGCCGTAAAATCCCACAGCAGTTTCTTCCCTCTTTTTCACAAAGACGCCTCGTTAGCTGGCTAGCCCCGATCGTCGCCCTTGTGCTTGCGGCGCCAGGCCTCGGGGCGGTCGAAGCGGCCCTGCCACAGGCCGCGGCGCTCGGCGCGCGCCTCGTTCTCGCGCCGCTGGTAGTCGCGGCTGAGATAGGTCACTGCCCAGCCCGCGCGTACCATCTCTGCATTGAGATCGGTTGCACCGGCCATGCACACCGCCAGCGGCATGTCGTCGGGATCGCGGCCCATGCTGCGGCAGCGCACGGTTTCGCCGTCGATCAGCCGCGCCAGCTCCTTCACGGCCTCGGCGGCGCAGTCGTAGCTGCCGCCGTCCGGGCCCTGGCAGTGCTGCCCCGGCTCGGGCGCGTCGATGCCGAACAGCCGCAGCCGCGTCGAGCGAACCTGCAGCACGTCGCCCTCCACCGCCTGGGCCGCACCGACCCAGTCGGCGGCCCACGCCGGCAGCGCCGCAGCGAGCACCAACAGCAGCGCCCGGCCGGGCAGACGGAGGCGTGAGAAATGCGCACACGACATGGAGCTGCCGCAGGATAGCGGCCATGGCGCGGCCTGTCGAACCGTCCAGATTGGAGTCAATCCGCATCGCGCGCCGCGGCAGATCGGCGCATACGGGGCCTGTGCCATTCAGTCGCGTGCGATGAAATCGGATGCAGGTATTGGACATGAGCAGGGCAAACCAACGGGCCATGACGGTCCTTGTCGTGGATGACGAGCCGGACATCCTTGACGAGCTGCGCGGCTTCCTCGCGCGCCACGGCCATACCGTGATGTGCGTGGATGGCGCCGTTGCGGCCATCCACTCGCTGGGCAAGGACGGGCCTTTCGACGTGCTGCTCACCGACATCCGCATGCCCGACGGCAGCGGCCTTGAGGTGCTGCGCGCCTGCCGCGACCTGCAGCCGCAGGCGGCGCGCTACGTGATGTCGGGCCATGCCGGCCCCGACGAAATCGCGCAGGCGCGCAACGGCGGGGCGCTGGACTATTTCCCCAAGCCGGTGGCGCTGCGTTCGCTGATGGAAGTGCTGGCCAGCATGGCGCAGACCCCGCGCCGGCAGGCCCGGCGGCGCTAGCCGTTCAGGCGCTGCGCAGCCCCTGCGGCGGGGCCTGTGGATCGAGCGTGCTGTAATCGTACTGCCGTACGTTGCAGTGGCGGCCCTGCCGCAGCAGGTAGACCTGCACCTGCTCGTCTTCCTCGACATACAGCGTCACGCCCGGTCCGTAGCGGACATGGCCGTTGCGCGCCTCGTAGCCTGGCACAACAACAAACGTCTTCGACATCTCTACCGGTCCTCGTCTCCGCGAACAGTCCGTACCCCAGGACCCGGCGATTGTAAGCCGCGGAAAGGTTCAATCTGGACGCGTGCGCTCCCAGCCTTCAATCGTGGTCGGTGAGGTGACGGGCGGGGAGGAAGCCGCCGGCGGCGGGGTGCACGAAATGCGCGAAGGTGAGCGCCAGCGCGTCGGCAAGGTCGGGCGAGGCCAGCCCGCGGCGCTTCATGTCCTCCTTGCGCTCGAGCAGGATCTCGTCGCGCGCGTTGAACGCGTATTCCGGTCCCTCGAGATCGGCGCGGATGGCGGCATCGTCGGGAATGGCGCCATGCTGCAGCCAGGCGCGCATGTTGGCCCACATCTGCGCCCGCTTGTTGGCGTAGCGTCCGAAGGCGCCGACCGCCAGATCGCCGTAGCGCGTGCCGTCGGCCGCGGCGCCAAACTCGACGCCCACCACGCCGCGCACGCCCATCTGCACCAGCCGGTCGACCACGCCCGCGCCCATGCCCATATCGACGAACACCGCGTCGGCGTGCAGCAGCCGCGCCTGCTCGGCGACGCGTCCCGCCACCTGCATCAGGTCGGGAATGCGCAGCCGCACCGGCGCCCAGGTGCGCGCATCGCGGCCGCGCCTCGGCCAGATTACTGTCATGTCATCCCCGTGACGCGCCACGTCGACGCCCAGCACCATGGCCTCGTGCGCGTGCGATTGGGCCTCGCGCCGCGATGCCGCCTCGATCAGGTCGGAGGGGATGAACTGGTGGCTGCCGGCGCGCGGGAACTCACCCTTCACCCGCACCCGCACGAAGTCGCTGTCCGCGCCATAGTCGGCGATCCAGTTCGCGATCTGCCGGGCGCTGGTGCCGGGCACGTTGCGGCTGTCCACCTGCCGGGTGCGCCAGCGGGCCTTGCGCGCGCCGAAGCACTCGCGGAAGCGGCCGGTATTGTGCGTCGGATTGCCGGCCACCAGCCAGACGATCTCGGCGCCGGCGTCGGTCAGCGCACCTTCGCTTGCCTCCCACACCTGGTCGGGAATGGCCGAGGCCTCGTCGAACACCAGCACGATGCGCCCGCCCTGGTTGTGCAGGCCCTGGAACGCAACAGTGTTGTAGGCCGACCATGTCACGCGATCGATGCGCCAGTTGCGCGCATCGTCCGCCCTGCGCGCCGCAAGCGCCGTCTCGGTGATCGCGAAGCGTTCCCGGCCGGCCATCAGCTGGAACCAGCGCGCCAGCTCCGGCCATGTCTTGGTGCGAAGCTGCTGTTCGGTATTGGCCGCAACGCTCAGCCGCGCGCCGCGGAACGTCGCCAGCCCCCACAGCAGCACCCACGCCACCAGCGCCGACTTGCCCACGCCATGGCCCGAGGCGATGGCGTGCTGCACCACGTCGCCGGAGCCGCCGCGCAGCGCCGCGCCGATCTCCGCCAGCACCTCCGCCTGCCACGCATAGGGACCGTCATGCGCCGCCAGCGGCGTGCCCGCCGCGCCCCACGGAAAGGCGCGCTTCACGAAGTCCAGCGGATCGTGCCGGCACTCCGCCATGAGGCGGTCGACGGCGTCGTCACTGACGGTGGCGATGTCGTTGTCATTGGCCGCCGGCGCAGGCTTGCCCTTCTGCTGCCGACGCTTCTTGCCGGGCGGGCCACCCTTCGCGCGCTTCCTGGCATGCGTCTGCTTGCGGGATTCCATTGTCCTGCACCCCGATACGGTCTGTGTATTATTTTACATATCATCCCTCTCCTCAGAGTGCAAGCCCGCTGAAGACGCCGAGCGGATGATGGGCGCGCGCGACGGTGACGATGAAGCCGAACACCGCCAGCGCCAGGAGCCAGCAGCCGATGCGCACGGTCTGGCTGGCGGCGGGGCGGAAGGCGATGACGCCGAGCGCGATATAGACCACCAGCAGCAGCACCTTCACCGTCAGCCAGGCATGCACGAACGGGTATTGCTGCACGATGGTCATCAGCATCAGGGCGGCGGTGAGCAGCACGGTGTCGATGGTGTAGGCCAGCCACCGCACCGGCAGGGCCATCGCGATCCCGCGCGCGCCCGCGAGCAGCAGCAGCCCGCGCAGTGCGAACAGCCCCCCGCTCGCCACCACCGCCCAGATATGCACCAGCCTGATCTCGGGATAGAACTCGATCATCCGCCGCCCTGACGCCGTGCGTGCTGCACCATCCCCCTTCCGGCGCTGGCGCGCCACCTTCCCCCTCCGGGGGAAGGATTCATGGCCTTCCCCCGGAGGGGGAAGGTGCCCGAAGGGCGGAAGGGGGATCTCTCAACCGACGCGGTGTCTGCCGTCTGAGGCAGCGGCTGCCCTCTCCTCGCGCTCTTCTTCCTCGCGGGCGCGGATTTCGTGCTCGCGGCGGGGGAAGAGCCAGAGGCCCGCCACGAACACCGCGAGTGCCAGCGCGCCGATGGAGAAGATCGTGTCGCCCGGCACGCGCATCCACACCAGCAGGTCGACCAGCGGCCGCTGCATGAACTCGGCCGAGCGCGCGTACCAGTAGCCGTTCTGCAGCGAGGCGAAGAGCTGCAGCGTGCCCAGCGGCAGCAGCGTCAAGAGCGCCATCAGCGCCAGCCCGATGTTGAGGCACCAGAAGCTCACCTTCAGGATGCCCTCGTGCCACGCCAGATCGGGCTTCATGCCGCGCAGGCAGAACAGCACCAGCCCGATGCCCAGCATGCCGTAGACGCCGAACAGCGCCGTGTGCCCGTGCAGCGGCGTCAGGTTCAGGCCCTGCATGTAGTAGAGCGACAGCGGCGGGTTGACCAGGAAGCCGAACAGCCCCGCACCCACCAGGTTCCAGAAGGCCACCGCGATGAAGAACATCACCGGCCAGCGGTAGCGGCGCATCCAGCCCGTGGCGCCGCCCAGCCGCCAGGTGTGATAGGCCTCGAAGCCGATATAAGCCAGCGGCACCACCTCCAGCGCCGAGAAGCTGGCGCCCAGCGCCAGCACCGGCGTGGTCGAGCCCGCGAAGTAGAGGTGATGCAGCGTGCCCAGCACGCCGCCGGCCATGAACACGATGGTGGCGAACAGCACCGCCACGGTGGCCGTACGCACCGCCAGCAGCCCGAGCCGCGTGAACAGGAAGGCGATCACGGCGGTGGCAAACACCTCGAAGAAGCCTTCGACCCACAGGTGCACCAGCCACCAGCGCCAGTACTCGACCATCGAGATGTGCGTGCGCTCGCCCCACAGCAGGGCGGCGCCGAAGAACAGGCCGATCGCTACCGTCGACAGGAACAGCAGGCCGATGATCGAGCGCTGCTCGGACGTGCCGCGCAGCGTCGGCCACAGCGCGCGGCCCACGAGGAACAGCCACAGCATCAGGCCGATGAACAGGAACCACTGCCAGAAGCGGCCCATGTCGGCGTATTCCCAGCCCTGGTGCCCGAACCAGTGGTTATAGTCGAGGCCGAGCTTCTGCATGACCGCGAGCCACTGCCCGGTGAAGCCGCCGACCACGATCACCAGCAGGCAGATCCAGAGCACGTTCACGCCCAGCCGCTGCATCGGCGGCTCGTAGCCCGACACCGCCGGCCCGATGTAGAGACCGGTGCCCAGCCACGCCACGGCGATCCACAGCACCGCGAGCTGCGTATGCCATGTGCGGGTGATCGAATAGGGCAGCACGTTGGCGAGCTCGTAGCCATAGGCCTGCTGGCCCTCGACCTGGTAGTGCGCCGTCATGGCGCCGAACAGGATCTGCACCAGGAACAGCGCCAGCAGCACCCAGAAATACTTGGCCGTCGCCAGCATCGAGGGCGTGGCCACGACATGGCGCATGGGATCGAACGCGGGCGGCCGGTGCGGTTCCTCGCGCGCATGGGTGACGGCATGATGCCAGCCCAGCGCCGCGATGCCGGCGAGCAAAAAGGTGACGCTGAAGGCCGACCAGAGGAAGGTGCTGGGCGGCGGCCGGTTGCCCACCAGCGGCTCGCTCGGCCAGTTGTTGGTGTAGGTGATGGTGCTGCCAGGCCGCTGGGTGACGCAGGCCCATGCCGTCCACCAGAAGAACGCCGACAGCACGCGGCGATGCTCGGCATCGGGCACGGTGTCGTTCTTCATCGCGTAGGCTTCGCGCAGACCGGCGGTGGCGGGATCGTTGCCGAACAGACCCTCATAGTGGTCGGAGACCGTGGCGATGGCCGCTGCGCGTTCCGGCGGCAGGGTGATGGTGCCGGTCTGCGGATCCCAGGTGTTCTCGCGCATGCGCACGCGCAGGCGGCCCTCCAGCGCCGCCTTCTGCTCGTCGTTGAGCTCGGCGTAGCCCTTGCCGCCGAACTCGCGGCGCGCCCACTCGTCCAGCATCGCCAGCGCCTCGCGGTGCAGCCAGTCGGCGCTCCAGTCCGGCGCGACATAGCCGCCATGGCCCCAGATCGAGCCGAGCTGCATGCCGCCCATCGACTGCCACACCTGGCGGCCCTTTTCGATGTCGGCGCGGGTGTAGATTTCCTTGCCGTCGCTGCTGACCACGCGCTCCGGCATTGGCGGTGCCTTCTGGTAGATCTCGGTGCCCGTCCACAGCAGCACGCTGAACGAGCCCACCAGCAGGACCGCCAGCAGGCTCCAGAGCTTCCGCGTACTCGACATCGCAATCTCCCTGCCCCGGCCGCGGCAAAAATGCGGCGCTCCCGAGGCAACGCGGGAAGGCGGCGGAGCGTTGCACCAGATTACTCGCGGCAGGAAATTTGCATTCCTTGCGCGGACGCCGCCGCCGGACCGGCTATCCATTTTCCCAGAACCTGCTAGCGTGCATTGCAGCGGGGCGCATGTTGCGCGCCGCGGCAAGCAAGGAGGCCATTCACCAATGGCGGATCAGAGCAAGAGCGGGTGGAATCCCGTGAGAAAGGAGCACGTCATCGGCTTCGGTGCCGGTGTCGTTGCGATGGCGATCTTCTCGTTCGGCTATCCGGGCTGGTTCATGTCCCGCAGCGCCGCCGAGGAGCAGCGCAAGGCCGAAGTCAGCGCCGTGCATGCGCAGTACTGCCTTGACTCGTATCTCAGCTCCGGCGTCACCACGGCGCAGGCGCGCGAGCTCAGGTCCAAGGCGACCAGCGAGCAAGCGGAGAAGCTCGTCGCGGCCGGCCACGCGGTCAACGACGAGATCGGGCGCGCCTGCGGGCGTCAGCTCGACAAGCTGACGACCGAGGCCGAGATGGACGCCGCCATCAAGAAGGCGAGCGCCGAGGCCGCGGCCCGCGAATCGAAACTCGCGGGCGGCACCGACACGAACCAGACAAACCAGACCAACGGAACCACAACACAGAACTGACGCGGGTGACATCGTCGAGGGCCCCGAGGCACCCGCCCGGGGCTCTTTTTTTGTCCTCTATCCTGAGCCCCTTCCGTCGTCCTCAGCCCCTTCCGTCGTACTGAGCGAAGCGAAGGACCTTGCGGGCGCGCCACGCTGAATGATGGTGCTGGCGAGTCACCGCTGCGGCCATTCCTTGCCACTCACCGCAAGCTCCGTCGCTTCACTCAGGACTGTTGCGCTATCCGGCGGCACCGATGCCCTGTCGATGCTCCCACACTCTTCTGGCCACGTCGTTGGTGACACCGATGTAGAGAACGTGGCAGGAGTAGTTCGTCATGAAGTACACGTAGAAGCGTCGTTCACGCATCAAGGTCCCATTCCCGTCGCACGGCCGCAAGGTCCTTCGCTCCGCTCAGGACGACGCCAAGGCATACAGTACTATACCGCTTGTAACGGCATCTACGTCGTCCTGAGCGCAGCGAAGGACCTTGCTGTAGTTCGGCTACAGAGCGGCAGCGTCGGTGATTCACCGCCACCATCGTTCACGGGTCGCATGGCCGTAAGGTCCTTCGCTTCGCTCAGGACGACGAGTACCTTTGGGAGCGGATGATGAACAAAGGGAGGCGATCGCATGATCGACCGGATCGACCATGTCGTGGTGAATTGCCGGGACGTCGAAGCGATGGCCGCGTGGTACGAGCGCGTGCTCGGCATGCGGCGCGAGGCGTTTGGACCACAGGCGCGCATCGCCCTGAAGTTCGGCCGGCAGAAGCTCAACCTGCGGCCCACGGGCGCCGCCAACTGGGAGACCGGCGCCGTCGATGCGCCGGGCGCGCTGGATTTCTGTTTCATCACCAGCGAGGCAATCGACCGCGCTGCCGCAAGGCTGCGTGATTGCGGCGTTGCCATCACGCAGGGCCCGGTGACGCGCACCGGCGCGCTGGGCCCGATGACCTCGATCTATTGCCGCGATCCCGACGGCAACCTCATCGAGATCGCCGCCTACGAGGGTTCGAGCTAGTTTTTTCCGGCTGAGACCGGTCCTAGTAATCCATGCCGGCGCCGGGCGGCATCGGCGTGGCGGGCTTCTTCTCCGGACGCTCGGCGATCATCGCCTCGGTGGTGATCAGCAGACCCGCCACCGAGGCCGCACCCTGCAGTGCGGCGCGCACCACCTTCGCCGGATCGATGATGCCCTTGGCGAACATATCGACATACTCGCCGGTCTGCGCATCGTAGCCCAAGGCGTAGTCGTCCTTCTCCAGCACGCGGCCGACCACCACCGAGCCGTCCTCGCCGGCGTTGATGGCGATCTGCCGGGCCGGCGCCTGGATGGCGCGGCGCACGATCTCGATGCCGGTCTTCTGATCGTCGTTGGCTGTCCTCAGCCTCTGCAACGCCTGCACCGCGCGCAGCAGCGCCACGCCGCCGCCGGGCAGGACGCCCTCCTCGACCGCCGCGCGGGTGGCGTGCATGGCATCGTCGACCCGGTCCTTGCGCTCCTTCACCTCGATCTCGGTGGCGCCGCCGACGCGGATCACCGCCACGCCGCCGGCCAGCTTGGCCAGCCGCTCCTGCAGCTTCTCGCGGTCGTAGTCCGACGTGGTTTCCTCGATCTGCGCCCGGATCTGACTGATGCGGCCGTCAATATCCTTCCGCTTGCCCGCGCCATGCACAATCGTGGTGTTCTCCTTCTCCACCACCACTTTGCCGGCGCGACCCAGCATGTCGATGCTCACGTTCTCCAGCTTGATGCCGAGATCCTCGGAGATCATCGTGCCGCCGGTGAGGACGGCGATGTCCTCCAGCATGGCCTTGCGCCGGTCGCCGAAGCCCGGTGCCTTCACCGCCGCCACCTTCAGCCCGCCGCGCAGCTTGTTGACGACCAGGGTCGCCAGCGCCTCGCCCTCGATATCCTCGGCCACGATCAGCAGCGGCTTGGCCGACTGCACCACCGCCTCCAGCACCGGCAGCATCGCCTGCAGGCCCGACAGCTTCTTCTCGTAGATCAGGATGTACGGGTCCTCCAGCTCGGCCCGCATCTTGTCCGGGTTGGTGACGAAGTACGGCGAGATGTAGCCGCGGTCGAACTGCATGCCCTCGACCACCTCCAGCTCGGTCTCCATCGACTTCGCTTCCTCGACCGTGATCACGCCCTCGTTGCCGACCTTCTGCATGGCCTCGGCGAGGAACTTGCCGATCTCCTGGTCGCCGTTGGCCGAGATGGTGCCGACCTGGGCGATCTCGTTGTTCTTGGTGATCTTGCGCGCGTTCTTCTCCAGATGCGCCGTCACCGCCTCGACGGCGAGGTCGATGCCGCGCTTGAGGTCCATCGGGTTCATGCCGGCGGCCACCGCCTTGGCGCCCTCGCGCACGATGGCATGCGCCAGCACGGTCGCGGTGGTGGTGCCGTCGCCGGCGGCGTCGCTGGTCTTGGACGCCACCTCGCGCACCATCTGCGCGCCCATGTTCTCGAACTTGTCCTCCAGCTCGATCTCCTTGGCCACGGCGACGCCGTCCTTGGTGATGCGCGGCGCGCCGAACGACTTGTCGAGCACGACGTTGCGCCCCTTGGGCCCGAGCGTGACCCGTACGGCATTGGCAAGGATGTCGACGCCGCGCAGCATGCGATCGCGCGCGTCGCCCGAGAATTTAACGTCCTTGGCTGGCATGGCTGTGACTCCCTCCGGACAGGTGGTTGAACGAAGCGGTCAGCGCGAAATTCATCATGACAAGTGGCACCACGCCAAGGTCCGCAACGTAGGCTGTGCGGTACCGCGCGGCGACATAGGCAGCGCAAAATGCCTCTTCAAGCACACCCTCGCAAATTTCTGGCACTCCGGTCAAATGAGTGCCCGTTCGAGGCCTTCCCCGGCGGAGAAGGCGCCGAAGAGGCGGGAAGGGGATCTATCGGCGCCTGGCAGCCGCAGGTGCTGCCGCATGAGTACCCAGCCGAACAGCCGGGAGAGATCCACAGAGTTTGGCGGCGGCGTTCCTACGGCTCGCGCTCAAGGATGAAGCCGAGGCTGTCCACGGCCAGGCCACCGATCGGGACGTAGACCCAGCTTCGACCGTTACTGTCGGTGACGCGAATCGCCAGGGGCATGCCGTAGGGGTACTCGCCGTGTTCCAGCGGCTCGTAGGTCAAGGTGCGATCGCCGACGCTCGGATGCGGTCGACGATCGGGCGGCAGCGGGCGGTATCGGTGGACAGTCCGGGTAACGTCAGGATGGCGAGTCATCTTTTCCATGCGCCGTGAACGCCCAGCCTGCCAAAGGGCTGCACCGCCGAAGGCACCGACGCACCACCAAGGAGCGCCGGCACCCGGAGGATACACTGCCGCCGGTCGCAGGCGGCAATGTAAGACGGTACAAGGCCCACCAAGTTCCCGTTACGGAATTGACAATCTCACATCGATCCGCCTTGCCTCCAGAAAAAATGCCCGGGTCATCTGAACAATGTCGTTCATCCAGTAGAGCCTGTGCTGATCGGATTCGAGAAACGCTTCCGGCAGCATGGCATAACCATAAACCTCGACGCGTCGCTCGCTGGTTTTGTCCGCATCCACGGTGTCACGCCAGCCTATACGCCATCCGGCGTGGTTGGCCCCGGTTTCCCAGCGGACGAACCGTGGCTGCAAGGCGCTGCAATCGAGCGCGCCGTGCACAGGCACCACGTAGACAACGACCAGACGGTATACGTTGAGCTGGATCTGCATCTGGAGCGTCTCGCCGAAGGCGCGCAGCAGGTATCTGGCATCGGGGCTGCCGAGCACGTGTCCGACCAGCACCTCGCAGCCGACAGCTTCTTTCTCGGCAATGGGCGCGCTGCCAGGTGCAGGCGTGCGACACTCGACGGCTCGCAGCGCCGCTGCCATCGAGCCTGTCAGGAAATGATCGATCTGCTTCCGGATATGCTCGATCACCTGTGCCCCTCACAAGGCTTCCGATATTGCTGGACCGTCGCAAAACGACGCGACAGTGCCCAGGTTCCAGGCGGCCACGAGGCACGACGTGGACACCTTCGCGTCACGCGCGGTCAAACCGTCCTTTCGGCTCGCGCCAATACGGCAGGCCGATACCACCATGGCTGGCCGCATCGGCGCGCGCCCATGGGAACAGAAGAGCCCGGCAGCCCGCATTCCGCACCAGGGGGTGGCTCGTCGAGCCGGAGCGCCGCTGGCATCCTGGAGGCCCGGACTGCATGTCTCTCCATTGCCTGAGGCAAGTCTCGGTCTCTGCCAAAGCCACAACCCCCATCAATAGCCGCAGCATTTGCCACAACGCACATTTGACGCTACTTTTTCAGAGTATGTCCATTTGCAGTTGTATGCGGCATGGGGAGGCCGTGTATGATTTTGTGCAAGTTGGCGTTCGTCCGGCGCTGTTTGCCGGTTGTGCTCTATCTCGGGATCGCACTTGGAACCACTACGGAAGCGGTTGCAGCCGGTGACGATGCCGTGCCCGTACCGCCGGCTCCGTCGCTTGCAAAACCTCAAACGCTGACCGGCGACTGGTTTGGCCATGGGCCGGCATTGCGTGCTGCCGGATTCGATTTCCGCTTGGAGTGGAGCCAGTTCTATCAGGGCCTCACGTACGGCCTGGGCGACAACACCTGGCAGTACGGCGGAAAGCTCGATGCGCTGGCGGTCATCGACCTTTCCAGACTGGGCTTGTGGAGAGGGTTCAGCCTGACCGCGCAAGGTCATCTGAACTACGGCGACAGCGCCAACGGAATCGGCGGATCGCTGATCCAGGTGAATACGGCGCTTGCTTTCCCGGGCATCGAGGGTCGTAATCGATCGGACATCATGGCGCTGTATGTCACGCAGAGATTCGGTGATCTGGTCAGCGTCAGTCTCGGCAAGTTCAACACGATCGAATTCGTGCGCGCCAGACCCCTGGTGGGGGGCATCGGCCCCGATACGTTCTGGAATGTCAATCTCGGCCCCGTCACCGGCATCACGCCACCGACGCTCAACGGAGCGCAGATAAGAATCGGTACACGGCCCGTCAGCTTCTCGTTGATGATCTACGACCCGCTGGATGCAACAAACCGCCCTTTGTTTTCAGACCTGTTTGAAAATGGCGTCACGTTCAACGGCAGCGCCACGCTCAAAACGTCGATCGCTGGATTGACTGGCTACTATGGAGTTAAAGGCATCTATAGCACCAGGCGGGGGACAGATTTCAGCGAGATCATTCAGCCGCCGGGCGCCAGCCCCGGTACAAAGAAAGGCTCCTGGCTGGTCGGCTTTTCATTCCAGCAGTATGTGGTGCAGGACCCGGCGAATTCGGCGCGAGGCTGGGGTGTATTCGGCGAGATCGACAAGGGCGACGGCAATCCGAATTTGATGGAATGGACCGCTTTCCTCGGGATTGGCGGCAGCAGCTTCATTCCGGGGCGGCCCGACGATCGCTTTGGCATTGCCTATTTCCACCTGGGAGTGAGCCAGGCTTTGAAGGACGAGCTGGCGCCGTTCTTCAAGGTCAAGAATGAGTCCGGCGTGGAAGCCTTCTACAATGTGGCGGTGACACCGTGGTTCCGGATCATCGGCAACTTGCAGTTCATTGAGCCGGCCTCTGGAGGTGTTGCGAAGTCAATCTATATGGGCCTGGGAACACATGTTCGGTTCTAGGGGCTGTCGAGGTCGCTGAATGGGAGAAACGCATGTCTTTCACGCGTTGCCCGAGCCCGGTCCCGCCAAAAACGCATCGGACGCAGCAATGCGGCGGGCCAATGACCTTCTGCGTCAGATGACGCTGAAAGAAGATGCGATGTCACCGGGCGCACGCGCGTGATCCGGGGTGAGGAGCGAGCATTTCCTTCTTCTGCGACGGTTTCTTGAGAGAAATAGGAGAGTTGCCGTGAAAGAGGAGAAGACCGAGTTCACAAGGCGCGACTCGATCAAGTTCGCCGGCGCCGCCGCAGCGAGCTTGCCCTTGGTAGCGATTGGCGATCGTGGGCATGCGCAGTCTACAAGTGTTCAGCAGAATGCTGCACGCGGTGCAGCCCGTAAGTTTCCGGACGGCTTTTATTGGGGCACAGCCACGTCGGCATACCAGATCGAAGGAGCCTGGAACGAGGACGGCAAAGGGGAATCGATCTGGGACCGCTTCGCACATACGCCGGGCAACATCCGAAACGGCGACACCGGCGATGTCGCCATCGACCACTATCACCGTTACAAGGAAGACGTTGCGCTGATGAAGGACATCGGCGCGAAGGCCTATCGGTTCTCCATTTCCTGGCCGCGCATCTTTCCGGGCGGCACTGGACAGCTCAATCAAAAGGGGCTCGACTTCTACAATCGGCTGGTGGACGAGCTGAAGGCAGCCGGCATCGAGCCATTTGCAACGCTTTACCACTGGGACCTGCCGCAGGTCCTGCAGGACAGATACGGAGGCTGGCAGTCCGCCGAGACCGCCAAAGCGTTCGGCGAGTACGCCGGCGCGGTCGCGAAGGTCCTCAGCGACCGGGTGAGCTACTTCTTCACCATCAACGAGTTCAAGCAGCTAACGGAAACAGCGCACCGCGGCGTGGAGCTGCATGTGCAGGGCAAGGCGGTTCGCCTGATGACCGCTCCTGGCATCCTCCTTGAAGACGGGCCGCTCAATCAGGTACGACACCACGCGGTGCTAGGCCACGGCCTTGCCGTGCAGGCGATCCGCGCGATGGGCCGCGCCGGCACGAAAGTAGGGCCCGCCGAAAACATGGGTCACGCCCTCCCGATCATCGACTCGCCCGAACACGTCAGAGCCGCGGAAGCGGCCACCAAGGCTTTGAATAAATACTTTCTCGGACCAATGCTCGAGGGCCGGTATGACAACGCCTACCTGACGGCGGCCGGAAAAGACGCGCCAAAGTTTACCGACGGCGAGATGAAGATCATCGGGGCGCCGGTGGATTTCGTCGGCATCAACGTCTACATCCCGCTGCTTCTCGTCATGGCGTCGGATGAGCCGCCAGGGTACCGAGAGGTGCCATTCAGCGTCTCGCAGCCAAAGATGTTCTCGGATTGGCATCGGCTCGCGCCAGAGTCCCAATACTGGGCACCAAAGCTCCTGCACTCGATCTGGCAGCCGAAGGAGATCTACATCACCGAGAACGGATGCGCGGCGAGCGACGAGGTGGCGGCCGATGGCAAGATCTATGACTCGGATCGGCTGACGTACTTGAGAAACGGCATGATGTGGCAGCAACGTGCCGCCGCCGAAGGCGTTCCGTTGAAGGGGAGTTTCGTGTGGAGCGCGATGGATAATTTCGAGTGGATCAACGGTTATGGCGACCGCTTCGGGATCGTGCACGTGGACTTCAAGACACAGAAGCGCACGCCGAAGCTCAGTGCGCAGTGGTTCAAGGAGGCGGCGCGGCGCAATGCCGTTGTCTGATCCGCTAGCCGATGCGCCGGTGACCGGTGCCATTTCCTCAATAGTTCCGGCCACCCTCCGCTGCCCGAACTCCAGCCCCGTGGCACCCAGGCAGACGCCGGTCGGCAACCGGCAGGAACGCGCTTTTCTTTTCACGCCACGGGCGTTTGAAAGGGGGAAGACATGAAATACTCAGATACCGAACTCGCCAGGCGCGACGCACTCAAGGCGGCTGGTGCTGCGGCTATTGGCTTGTCGTTCGCGACATTCAGCGGTGAAGCACCAGCGCAGTCGCCTGGTGCCCAGTCAGGCACGGCACCCGCTTCGGCGCGAACATTCCCCGACGGTTTCTATTGGGGCACTGCTACATCGGCCTACCAGATCGAGGGCGCGTGGAACGAGGACGGCAAGGGCGAATCGATCTGGGACCGCTTCGCACATACGCCGGGCAACATCCGAAACGGCGACACCGGTGACGTCGCCAATGACCACTACCACCGGTACAAGGAAGACGTGGCGCTGATGAAGGACATGGGCGCGAAGGCCTATCGCTTCTCCATCTCCTGGCCACGCGTGTTTCCGCAGGGAACCGGCCAGCCCAATGCGAAGGGTCTCGATTTCTACGACCGTCTCATCGACGAGTTGAAGGCGGCCGGCATCGAGCCGTTCGCCACGCTATACCATTGGGACCTGCCGCAGGCCTTGCAGGACAAGGGTGGCTGGCAGTCGCGCGACACGGCCAAAGCCTTCGGAGAGTACGCCGGATATATCGCCGACAAGCTTTCCGACCGCATGAAGCACATCTTTACCATCAACGAGTTCCGCTCGTTCACCGACGCGGGCTATCGGGGTTTCGAGGTCCCGGGTCCGGTGCCAAGAACCGTCCATCTCGCGCCGGGCCTGAAGCTGTCGCCGGCCGAGTTCCACCAGGTTCGGCATCACGCCGTGCTCGCGCATGGACTGGCCGTGCAGGCGATCCGGGCGAAAGCCAAGTCAGGCACCAAGGTCGGGCCGGCAGAGAACATCGACACCGCCGTCCCGTTGATCGAGTCTCCCGAACACATCGCGGCCGCGAAACTGACCACGCGTGAAATGAACGCGCCCTTCCTCACGGTCATGCTCGAAGGCAAGTACACCGACGGTTACTTAAAGGAGACCGGCAAGGATGCGCCGAGGTTCACCGACGAGGACCTCAGGATCATCGGTGCGCCGCTCGACTTCGTCGGGATCAACGTCTACGCGCCGAGGTTCTACGTGTTGGCCTCGGATCAGGCTCCCGGTTGGCGGGCGGTGCCCTACGCCAAGGGACACCCGAAGGCGGCGATCAACAATTTCCCCATCGCCCCGGAGTGTTTGTACTGGGCATCGAAATTCGTGCAATCGCTTTGGGGGCCGAAGGAGATCTTTATCACGGAGAACGGGTGCGCAGGCGAAGACGTGCTCGTTGGCGACGGCAACATCTATGACACCGACCGCATCACGTTCATTCGCGCCCACCTGACGCAGCTTCAGCGCGCCGCAGCAGACGGCGTTCCTGTCATGGGCTATTTCTATTGGAGCACGATGGACAACCTGGAGTGGACCGCCGGCTTCGGCAATCGTTTCGGCTTGGTCTACGTGGACTTCAAGACACAGAAGCGCACGCCCAAGATGAGCGCGCGGTGGTTCCGCGAGGCGGCCAAGCGGAATACGGTTGTCTGAGAGGCTTGTGCGCGTTCATCGTGGAGGCTGCCGTGAACACATAGCCAGGTGGTGAATTCGATCAGGCCCCGCAGCGCACCAAGAAAGGCGCCCCGCGAAGCGGGGCGAGGGTAGAGAGAGAAGGATGGGCCGATCGTCGCCGGATCGGCTACGCACCGACGGTGTTACTGCCGTGAGGTTCCCATCACGAGTGCGTCAGCTCGTTCCTAGCGGCACGAACGGCGGCTTGCTCAGGCGCGCGCAGCAAGCGTTCCAGCAGCGAGAGGAGCTGTTCGGAAAGAAAAGGCTTGACCAGCAGCGGTCGGTGCCGGAATCGCGGCGGGACGGCGTCAGGATGGTAGCCGGTGGCAAAGGCGAACGGCACTTGCTTGTGACTCAGCATGACGGCCAGTTCGTCCACCGCTTGGCCAGCGATATTGACGTCCAGCAGCGCCAAATCGAATTGCGCCTCATTCACCAGGCGTCGGGCCGCATCGAGGTTCCCCGCAGGCCCGACGACACGCGCACCCGCGTCGGCAAGGTCCCTCAGGATTTGCATGGCAATCAGCGGCTCGTCCTCGATCACCAGCACGCGCTTGCCCGCCAACGCGGCGTGTCGCGAGGCCGGCCAATTGCGTTCTTTTGGTTCCTCCGGCGACCTGTTTAGCCGTTGCGGCAGGGAGGGCTCCTCGGCTTCGGGCAGGGGCAACCTGATGTCGCAGCTCAGGCCATCAGGGTCATAGCGCATCGTTGCCCCGCCGCCGCTGGAATCGAGGGTCTTCTCGATCAGGGTCGTTCCGAAGCCACGCCGGTCGGGAGGGCGCACATCGCGCCCGCCGGTTTCGCGCCATTCCACCACGAGGGTGCGCTCCGGTCCGTCTTCCACCCGCCATGCGATCGAAAGGCCGCCCTCCTGCGTTGCGAGTCCGCCATGCTTGCGGGCATTGGTAGCCAGTTCGTGCAGCACCAGCGCGACATGCGTTGCCAGCCGGGCGCCCAATCGGACCGGCGGCCCGGAGAAGGCAATGCGAGTGGTCGTTTCGCCCAGCAGCACCTGCTCGCGCACGATGTCCGCCAGCCAGGCGCCCCGCAGCTCCCCTTGCACCAGAAGGTCATGGGCGCGGGCCAGCGCCTGCACGCGACCAACGAAGCTCGTGACGAAAGCCGCCGGACTGCTCGACCGTGACAGCGACTGCGTGGCGATCGCCTGGATTGTCGCCAGCATATTCTTCACCCGGTGATTCAGCTCCTGCAGAAGCAGGTCCTGCGTCTGCCGCGTCTGCGTCTGTTCCGTGATGTCGCGAGCAATTGAGGAGGCGCCGACGATCCGGCCGGCCGGATCGCGCACCGGTGAGGCGGTCAGGGAGATGTTGATGCGGCGTCCGTCCCTGGCGATCCGGACCGTCTCGTAATGTTCGATCCGTTCGCCGCGCCGCAGCCTTGCAAGGATGTCTTCTTCTTCCGCGTGCAGTTCCGGCGGGATGATGCGCGTGATGTGCTGGCCGATGATTTCCCCGGGCGCGTAGCCGAAAATGCGGACCGCGCCAGCATTCCACGTCTCAATGATGCCTTGCAGCGTCTTGCTCATGATGGCGTCGCTGGAATTCTCGACAATTGTCGCAAGGCGTGCCCGCCCGATCTCGTGCTCCTTCTTGTCCTGCAGCGGCATCAGCAGGTTGATCGCCCCCGTGAGCTTGCCATCCGCGTCCCTCAGCGGTGTCGGGTAGGGCATAAAGGGCACCCAGGTGCCGTCTGGCCGTTCCGCGACCGCCTCGACTCCGCGCACGGGCTCGCCGGTCTTCAGCGTCACCGCCATGGGGCAATCGTCGTATGGCAGCAGCCGGCCGTCCGGCCAGTAGAGCCTCCAGGAGCCGCACCACCGGGCGCTGCCCAGTTCCGGCCGGCAGCCCCACAGCTCGGCGGCAGCGCTGTTGTAAAACGTGATCCGCCCGGCGCTGTCCGTCGTGTAGACGGCAACGGGCAAGGCTTCCAGTAGGTTGTCAACGGTCATCTCGACCTCTTCGGGCCAGCCTACGTCATGTCGGTGCGCCCGCCAAAGCGCCGACGCACATGGCTGCCCATACATTGCCGACAGGCGAGAAGCATGGGGTGATTAATGCCCTCGAGCAGACCCCATGCCGAAGCTGTTGCTATGAAGCGCTGCTTGTCGGCCGCAGTGATGCTGGCCTCAATGGGTGACGTGGGTGAACGTCCTCGGTGGGGTTCCCGCGGCACGCTGGCGCGCCTCGACCGTCCGCGTGTAACGCACTAGGCCCTTCAAGGCCAGCTTGGCCGAAGCGAGGTCGGCATCGAGAGGCTCGATCCGAACATGCAGCAGCATCTCCAGTACTGTCAGCATGCGCTGGCGCAGCGCACGGTAGCGTGGCAGGTCCGGGGTCACCGCAAGCCACATCTCGATGGCACTGATAGCTTCGTCGATCGAGTTCAAATGCCGCGGTCCGAGGCCGATGTTCCACTCCACCGGCCGCGGAAACAGGTTCACGTATTTCATCTCGGGATGCTGCCCTTTTGGTATTGTTGTTGGGAGCCCAAGACTACAGCGCGGTACTACGGCTCATTGCGAATACATCGTGAAAAAGAACAGGCCTATTCGATCACGCAAGACTGTGGATCGAAGAGCAGCATAGCTGGCGCGCGAATAAAGTGATCCCGACCAGATACTTGGGTCGCTGCTCAACGTTAGGCATTGCCGTCCGCTCGCCAGCAGTCGGGTCCACCGGCTGCCAGCAACCGTTGCGAGAGCGTGCCACGCCGTTGGTCTGAGCGGTTAGTATCGGCGGTAGGCGTGCTGCGCTGATCGTCGTGGCAGTACCGATGACAAGCGCAGGTCGGCTTCTTTGACATAGTCCGTAGCGGGGGCTATGGCGGGAGCGCGATACTGACCGATTTGAGCAGCAAGACGCATCCTTTCCACAAGAAGAAGCACGAGTCCTCACCCTCTCAGACGAATATCCGAGATCCTCGAAGTTATCCGCCCGGCCGGTCCCTGACACGAGCGAGGGCGCGAACGAGCAGATTGCGGTCGAGGGGTTTTCCGAGGTGCGGCGCATTGCGGAACGCCTTCTCGGGCAACTGGGAGCCGTTGTAGCCGGTGGCAAGCGCGAACGGCACACCGCCCGCCCTGAGCGCCTCGGCGACCGGGGTTGATCGCTCCCTGCCCAGGTTTACGTCGAGGATCGCGAAGTCCGGCTTCTCGCGGTCGAACAGTGCGAGCGCGCGCGCCACGGTGGGGACTGGCCCGATCACGATGCAGCCGAGATCGGCTAGCATCTGCTCGGTTTCCATCGCGATCAGGAACTCGTCCTCCACGACCAGCACGCGCAGACCCAACGCACTCTTGGCGACATCACCCTGCACGCCTCACCATTTTTTGCACGCGGCGCCACCTCAGGAGGCCGGAAACCAGGCCCTGACGCGCAGGCCTTCCGGTCGGAACTCGATCTCTGCCTCGCCCCCCAGATCGTAGGAAAACGCTCGCTCGATGAGCTTCGTTCCAAAACCACGCCGTTCCGGCCGCCGGACGGCAGGCCCGCCGCTCTCGACCCATGCCAGCTCCACCCGACTGCCCGTGTTGTCCCGCAGGGTACGCCAGGTCAGCCTCATCGTTCCTTCGGGTGCAGAGAGCGCGCCGTACTTGACCGCGTTGGTCGCGAGTTCATGCAGGATGAGACTGAGCGAGAGCGCATGCCCTGCTTCGAGCAGCAGCGGCTCGCCCTCGATCTGGATTGCGTCGGGCTTTCCGGTGGCGTAAGGCTCCAGCGTGCGCGCGGCAAGCGTTGTCAGGTCGATGCTGCCCCGGCGGCTGTCGATCGCCAGCGAATGAGCCCTGACGAGCGCTTCCAGACGGCCCCTGAGAATATTCTTGTACTCCTCCACCTCAGGGCCGCTGCTGCTGCCTTGCATCACGAGCGTCCGGATGACTCCGAATTGGTTCCTGACCCGGTGATTGAGCTCGCGCAGCAGGAGCTCGCGTAATTCCTCGGCCTGCTTGTCTTTGCGGGTTTGCTGGTGAAGCCTTGGAGCGCGGCTGGCGATCAGCCTGCGTCGGCAGGTGGGGCTGTATGCACAACGACCACGCCCATGGTGGAATCCGCCCATACAAGCCGGACGTCTGTTGCGTTAATGGCAGCGAGGACGTCCTTCGTCTCAGTACCGGGCCACAACGCAATCGTGGTCAAAGGTTGGCCCTGCGGTGGAAGCAGGGGCCACGCTCCGGCTCCAGCCACGAGGCACCAAGCACCGACAGGGTTGATCCTCGGGCCGCGGCCTGTTTCCGAGGGTGCCGCGAGCAGAAAGATTCCAGCCGCGAGTGGCAGCGCGAGGAATATCCTTACCATGACAGCTTCCGTGGGGGCGCGCGAGACGATCGCCGCCCCCACAGGTCAGATCACTGACTGGCTGGAGCAGCCACGCCCGGCAGAGGCTTGCCAGTGAGGGCCGCGAACAGCTCTGCACGCCGGACGAATAGCGGGACACCAAGGGCGATACTGTCGAGAGACGCTTGCCTGAGCCGGGGAAAGAGTTCCGTCTCCTCGACCGTGACATGCTGCTCGATCGCAGCCTTCAGGGCATGAACGTCGCGCGTGAAGGCAGCGTCGACAGTGGTGCGTTCCTCCAGCCGCTCGACAATGGCCTTTGCCTCGTCATGCTCCTCTTCGGCGTCCTCGACGAGGTCCTCATCATCCAGAACGTCGCGGGCCGCTTCGTAAAAGAGCTCCTCCTCGAACTCCATGTGGACCTTCAGGTCCATGCAGATCCGCGCCGCAATGGCGCGGCGCGCCTTCGGATCGGTCGTGAGGTCGTAGCACCGGAACAGCTCCAGCACCTCGCGATGATCCTGCATCAGGAGGTTGAAGGCGTCGGGCGGGACCTTCTTGCCGGCCGAGATGACGGCCGGCAGGTTGATCGGATCGGCTTTCGGCCGCTTTGATCCGACGATGGTGCTCATGGCCTCCTCCCGCGTCAGGCTGCCAGACGCTTCGCGTACTCAGTGCTGCGGTCCTTGCGCTTTTTCTCGCGGCACAGACCGGGGACGGGATTGTCGCCTTCGGACTCGTAGCGATACTCCTCACCGTTGGCAGCGATCGCTTCGTTGATAACGGTTTCAGACGGATTCTCGCCGGCGTTGACGCTGGACTGGTACACGAAGTAGCGATGATCCGCCGGAAGGTCCGTGATGGGTACGAAGTCGGTGTCCCTGGCGGTCAGGTCGACCTGCTTTTCGAGCACGCTGCGGACATATTTCTTGTTCTCCTTGAACACCATCGGCTTGTCGAAGCCGGCCGCGAGAAGCTCTTCGGGATCGCGCCGTTCGATCTGGCGCATCAGCTCGCCGGCGATACGCAGATGCTCGATCTCCATCGCCAGATGCTTCTCATAGAGCGCACGCACCCGCGGGTCGGGCTCCTCCTGCATGAAGGACCAATAGATCCAGCACTCGTTGTATTCATGGAGCAGCAGGTTCTCGATCAGGCTGCAGGCGGGATCGAGGATGGATTCGTACTGCGTGACATGCTGTTCCTCGATCATGCCGATCTCCAGATACAGCGCGCGGGCCAGCGGCTCCATGTAGCGGTTGCCGATGGTCATGTAGAAATTCATGGTCTGCTGTTCGGCCGACATGACCGTGAGCGCATTGAGGACCGACTGCGGGTGCGCCGCCATGGCGGTCATCGGCCGCCGCACGTCGTCTCGCGGATCGCGATGCTCGAAGATGGTCGGCCGGCCGGGTGTGATCTCGGTGAGCTCGCCGACGATCTTCGCGGCTTTCTTGCCTTCGAGCATGTCGAGGATGTTCGCGTAGCGGTAGAGGTGATCGAAGTCCTCAAGCAGGCCGAACTCATAGACCTGGCGCAAATACGGGTCCGGCTCGTTTTGCGCTACCCACGCGGTCAGATCGACCGCCACCTGCTCGTAGCCGATGGTGACCTCCAGCGTGCTTTCGTTGCCGGGGATCAGCCAGTTGATCGCCTTCTGCTGCTGCGCCTCCACGCGGCGCACCATGGCCAGCTTCTTCCTGAGCTCGGGATCGATCACATTGCGCGCCATGCTGTGAGAGAACATGACGGCCTCGACCTCGATGCCGTTCGCCAGGATTCCCCGGCAACGGCTGAACGGATGGACGGCCTCCTTGTCGTAAGGCTGAAGGTTAAGCTCCGTCCAGGTGCGCAGTTGCTTTTCGAGCGGAATGCCCCGCTCCTTAAATGGATTGAATCCCATAGAGATCTCCGGCGAATAGGTGGCCTTGCAACTGCTCACCTTCGCCCGGGTTCCCAACTGTGAGCACAAATAGTGCGAGCGTACCTGGTTGTCCGGCTGGCTCCGCCGAGCGAACGCTGGCGAGGAACTTGCCGATCTCCTCATCGCCATTGGCCGGGATGGTGCCGACGTGGGCGGCGCGCCGAACGACTTGTCGCGCACGTGCAAACCACCCTCACGGCGAGACAAACGTCGAGAAAGTCAGCCGGCGCCGCGCACAGTAATGGAAGTTTCAAGCGTAACCGAAGTTTCTCCTTTTGAAATCGAAGCGTAACCCCCGCACCGCCAGATTCGCCCCTCAGCAGACTAGCCGCGGCTCGCCGGGTAAATGGCCACCGGCCGGTTGCGGCTGCGACTCGCTCTGAAGGAGAGGTGATCATGGCCAGTCAGCCTTCGCGGACAGCGCCTCCGGCCAAGCAGGCAAACGCCCGGCCGAGTGCCGCCACGCCGGAGCTTCCTTCCGCCGTGCCGCTGATGGCGCTTTCGACCGGATTCTGGGCCTTCAAGACCCTGGCCGCGGCGCACGAGCTGGACCTCTTCAGCCGCCTGGCGGGCGGCGCCGGCATCACGGCTGCCGGGCTGGCGGAAGCGCTCGGCCTGCATCCACGACCGGCCGAGATGCTGTTGACCGGCTGCGCGGCGCTCGGGCTTCTGGAGAAAGCGGACGGCCGCTATCGCAATACGCCGTTAAGTGACGCCTATCTCGTGCGCGGGAAACCGTATTACTTCGGCGGCTTCGTGCAGATGGCCGACAAGCGGCTCTACGCGGGCTGGGGAAGACTTGCAGAGGCGCTGCGCACGAACCGGCCAACCACGTGGGACCCGGCAGTGCAATCCTCGATCTTCGACGGCGAGGATCCGACGATGCTGGCGCTCTTCTGGGAGGCGATGCATTCGCTTTCCACGATGACCGCGCGCAAGCTCGGCGAAGCGGTGGAGCTCGGACGTTTCCGCCGCCTCCTGGACATCGGCGGCGGATCGGGCGCCTACGACATCGAGCTTTGCAAACAGTATGGGGCGCTGCGTGCAACCGTGCTTGACTTGCCGCATGTGGCGGCGATCGCCGCGAGAAAGATTGCCGAGGCCGGCCTGACCGACCGGATCGAGACCGCAGGCGGCAGCTTCTTCGAGCCGTTGCCGAAGGATCACGACGTGCATCTGCTGTCGATGATCCTGCACGATTGGGACGAAGCGAAGAACCGCGCCCTGCTGCGCCGGTCCTTCGAGGCTTTGCCGGGCGGCGGGGCAGTCGTCATCAGCGAGCTTCTCGTCAATGACGAAAAGACCGGACCGGCGCCGGCCGCGCTGATGAGCCTCAACATGCTGATCGAGACGGAAGGACGAAACTACACGCCGGCCGAATATTCGGCGTGGCTCGAGGAAGCCGGATTCCGGCACGTCGAGACGGTCTGGTTCGACGCACCCGCCGCGAACGGCGCCGTGATCGGCCGCAAGCCGTAAGGCGCAAAGTCTGGTCTTGCCTTCCCCCGGAGGGGGAAGGTGGCGCGAAGCGCCGGAAGGGGGATGCCTCCGCAAGCACGGCCTTCAAGGCGCGCCATCCCCCTTCCGCCCTTCGGGCACCTTCCCCCTCCGGGGAAAGGGGTTTCAAGCCTTCTTTGCGAATGTCCACTGCGCCTTTGCAACGACGAAGAGATTGCGGTGCGCCTGTTCCACTCACGGCTCGCGGGGCCTCGTCCATTGCGACGGCACATCGGCGGGCCCGCTCGATTTCCGGCTGACCACCGGATTGAAGAAAGTCGACGGTGAATGGAGCATTGTCCACGAGCACCATTCCGTCCCCACAGTCGAGGAGCGGTTTTTGGGATCGCCCGCACAGACATGAGGTGATGCGTCAAGCATGTCGCCGCACGCAGGACGGGCCGCGCACGGCGCAGCGGCGATCTTCATTCCGCTGCTTTCGGCTCCTCCCTGGCGAGGGCCACGGCAGGTTTCCTTTCGGCGCCAAGCCAGCCGGCCACAGCCATGGCGAGGACGGCGCCGAGGATCTCGGCGACGATGAATGCCGGCGCGTCGAGCGGGCGAATGCCGGAGAACGTGTCGGTGAAGGCGCGCGCAATCGCCACTGCCGGATTGGCAAATGAAGTGGAAGCGGTGAACCAGTAGGCCGCGGTGATGTAGAGCCCGACCAGCCATGCAACGGCATCCGGCCGGGAGCGCCGGCCCGCAAGGATGAAGAAGACGAGGCCGAAGGCGGCGACGAGCTCGGCAATCCATTGCCCCGGTCCTGTTCTTGCGGTCTGCGACGCCTGCAGCAGCGGAAGGCCGAACATGGCGTGCGCAAGCAGCGTCCCGGCAACGCCGCTCGCCACCTGCACGGCGACGTAGGCAAGTGCGACGTTGGTCCCGATCTCCCGGCGGAGCGCAAAGGCGAGCGTCACCGCCGGATTGAAATGGGCGCCGGAGACGGGTCCAAGGGTCGAGATCAGCACGACGAGGATCGCGCCGGTCGGCAGTGTATTGCCGAGCAGCGCGAGGGCGACGTCATCCGTCAGCCGGTCGGCCATGATGCCCGAGCCCACGACGGTCGCGACAAGCATGCCGGTACCGAGCGCCTCCGCCGCAAGGCGGCGTTGCAGGTCTGCCGCCATGCGCCTCAGCCCGCCCTGGGCAGGCTGCGGCCGATCTCGTCGAGCCGCCTTTGCAAGGCCAGTCTGTCGAGCGACGTCATCGGCAGGCTGACAAGGATCGATATGCGGTTGGACAGCATCCTGTAGGCGTCGGCGAAGGCGAAGTGCCTTTCCGCGTCGGTGCCTTCCACGGCGGCAGGGTCCGGAACACCCCAGTGCGCGGTCATCGGCTGTCCCGGCCAGATCGGGCAAACCTCGCTGGCCGCGTCGTCGCAGACGGTGAACACGAAATCCATCGCCGGAGCGCCGGGCGCCGCGAATTCGTCCCAGCTTTTCGACCGCGCGAAGGATGTGTCGTGGTTCATCATCTTCAGAAGCTGGAGCGTGTAGGGGTGGACCGTCCCCTTGGGGTACGAGCCGGCGGAGAATCCCCTGAAGCGGCCTTGTCCTTGCCGGTTCAGGATGGCCTCCGCAAGGATCGAGCGGGCCGAGTTCCCCGTGCAGAGAAACAGGACGTTGAAGACGTGGTCACGCATGTGTGGCCGCCTTCCTCGCAGTGATCTTCATGGACGCACGACAGGACGAAAGGTCGGTGACGAGCGGAGCACAGATCTCCGGACGGCCCCCGCAGCAGTCCTTGACGAGGAAACTGGTGAGCATGCGGACGGCATCGAGATTTGCCCGGTAGACGATCGACCGGCTCTGGCGTTCAGCGTCAATCAGCCCGGCGCGATTGAGGACTGCCAGATGGGTAGACATGGTGTTGTGTGGCACCGCCAGATGCCGGGCGACTTCCCCGGCTGGCAGCCCGTCGGGCTCGTGCTGCATCAACAGGCGGAAAACCTCGAGCCGGGTCGGCTGCGCGAGTGCTGCGAAGGCGAGAATGGCTTGCTCTGATTCCATATGTCGAGACTAATCGACATGACGGCCATGATCAACAGGGTTGAGCGCGGCCCGTCAGCAGGGGTGGCAGTACGGACTGCGGCGCATTGCTTCGGCCTGGTACTTGTTCAGGACAGGCGGGTCGCCAGTGATGTCGGCGGCTGTCCCGTACATCACGTTGTTCTTGTCGGTGCTGTGCGGGAAGCCCTCCCCGGCCGAGCGCAGCAGCACGTGGCCGAGCTCGTGCGGCAGCACCCATTTGTAGTTCGTGGCCGCGATCATGACGGCCGGCCGGCCAGGCGGGTGAACCGAGCAGCCGGCAATCTGCCGGCCGACGAGGTAGCTGCCCTTGGGCGCCTCGCGGATGCCCTGCACGCAGTACACCGTGATGTCCGACGGCAGCGACAGGCGCGGCTTGATGCTGAACAGCAGGTCGTGCTCCTCCGACGCCGGCTCGCTCTGGCAATCGCCCTCGACGTAACGCAGGCGTTTGGCGTCCGCCTCGGAAAGCGCCGCGCAATAGCCGCCCCACCCCTGCGCGACGCAGATGCCGTAAGGGCCGAAAACCTGCTGGGCGTAGCGCAACGCCGCCCATTCATCGATGACAGGCTTTGCGATCCTGATGAAGTTCAGGCGGATCCTGCGATCGCACAAATTCCCGAGATCGTCGCGCACGGCCATGGGGCTGCTCCGGAACCGGCCTGCCCCATCAACAACCCGCACCGGCGGCCATTCCATCGAGGCATCGTTGCGGCGGCGCGGAGATTTTGCCGTCGTCCTGGGCAAAGCGAAGGAGCCTGCGGTCGCTGCTTAACGGCCGCTTGTTCGGCGCGGTCGGGTGCGCATCGAGGGGGGCGAGATCATGGCGACGGTTGCGTCCAGCAGGGCCCGGATGCGGGCCGGCCTGAACCTTTCAGGTTCGATCGGCAGCAGCATCATCCAGCCATCGGCCATCGCACTGAGCTGGTCGGCGAGCAGGTCGGCAGGGATGTCGCCGCGGATCAGGCCCTGGCCCTGCCCCCGCGCCAGTATCGCCGCCAGCTTCTCGCGATACTGCGCGTAGCGCCGCTGATAGACGGCGGCGAATGCCGGCTCGTGGCGCGCATGGGCCAGCAACTGAAGCACCGCCAGCCACGGGTCAGGATCGTCGGCCTTCGTCCAGTCCAGCCAGCGCTGGAAGCCGGCCCTGACGTCGATCCGGTCCTGGCCCCTGCCGAGCTGGGCGTCGAACTGGTCGAACAGGCTTTCGGCGACGGCGATGACCATCGCCTCCTTGTTCGCGAAGTAATAGGTCACCGCGCCCGTCGTGCATCCCGCGCGCTGCGCCACCTTGCGCAGCGAGGCCCCGGCAAAGCCCTCCTGCGCGATCACCGAGATTGCCGCCTTCAGCAACCCGGCGCGCTTCGCCTCGCGGTCGCCCACGGGCCGACCCCGTCCGCGGACCACCGGTTCGGCTTCACTGTCGGCCGCGTGGCGGCCGGCATTCGTCGAGGGGTCGTGATCGCGGGTCATGGCAATGAAAATAGCGGGTTCGCCGCCTGCATCAATTATAATAACAAGTGTTGCGTTAAATCGAGCGACCCGCTATTGTCCCATCCGTCACGCGATCAGGGAGAAGGCGCCCATGCAGGACCCGGTACGGAAAGCGTTCCTGGAGGACGGAGCCGTCCTCATCAAAGGCTGCCTGAACGAGACGCAGTTGGCGCAATGCCGGGCGGCCTTCGACTGGGCCATCGAGAACCCCGGCCTTCACGCCTCCCGGATGTACAAGGGCACCGCGCAGCAGTCGCATGTCGACAACGCCAATCCGGCTGCGAAGGCGCGGCTGGACGACCTGGTGTCTTCGCTGCCCTTTGGCCGGTTGTTCGCCGATCTCTGGGGCTCGCAGCACGTCTGGTATTTCGCCGAGGAAGTGTTCCTCAAGGCGGGCGGATGCGGTGCACGCACGCTCTGGCACCAGGACACGTCCTACCTTCCGTGGAACGGCATGCATTGGGGCAATGCCTGGATCAGCTTCGAATCCGTCCCGAAGCAGAATGCGCTGGAGATCGTTCGCGGCTCGCACCGCGGCACACGCTACGACGGCACCACCTTCCGCGATCCCAACGATCCGACTCAGCCCCTGCATGGCGGCGATGCCTTGCCCCGGCTTCCGGACATCGAAGCCGAGCGCAAGGCCGATCCCGATGCCTGGGACATTCTCTCGTGGGCGACGGAGCCCGGCGATGTGGTGGTGCTGCATCCCGGTTCGCTGCACGGCGGCGCGCCGGTCGATGCGGATTTCCCCGAGCGCCATACGCTTGTGCTGCGCTTCTTTGGCGATGACGCGACCTGGCGCTCGCTGCCGGATTCGCGTTTCACCCGCAACGGCCTTCTCTTTGGCAAGGAATTGGCGGCGCTGAAGGACGGCGATCCTTACCGTTCGCCAGTTTTCCGCCAGCTCGTGTAACGGGAGAATGACGCCATGAGCTCCGAGAGCCTGCGCCGGCAATCCATTAACCCGCCCGGCACCGAGAAGATGTACGACCGCCTTCACTTTTCGCAGGCGACGCGTGTGGGAGATACCATCTGGGTTTCCGGCCAAGTCGGAATCGACGCCACCATGACTGCAGGAAAGGGCATGGAAGCGCAGGCGCGGCTTGCCTTTCAGGCCCTGCAATCGGTCCTTGAGGCGGCGGGCGCGAGCCTGGCGGACGTCGTCGAGCTGACGACGTTTCATACCGATCTGCGCGGCGAAATGCGGGCCTTCGCGCGGGTGAAGGACGAGTTCTTTCCCGACCGGTATCCGTCGTGGACCGCGGTGGGCGTAACGCAGCTCGCGCTTCCCGAGTTATCCGTCGAGATCCGCGCCGTCGCCGTGGCCGGTTGCGGCAAAGCCTGACGCTGCTGGCGCGCCCGCCCCGGCAGGTTGCGAGTCACTCGCAATTGCGGTATCGGGGCGGGATGGGAACGACGATCAATGATGTGGCCGCGCTGGAGGCGTGCATCGGCCGGACTCCGGCGGCGATCCATCCCGGGCGATGCCGCCCTCTTCCTCACGGCGAGCCGCTTTCTGGCGCTGGCCACGATCGACAGTCACGGGAGCGCCGATGTCAGCCCCAAGGGCGATCCGTCAGGTGCGCTGATCCGCCTGCAGGACGGCGTCGCCTGCTATGCCGAGCGGCCGGGCAACCGCCGCGCCGACAGCTTCCGCAACATCCTGGTCCAGCCCCGCATCGCCGCCGCCGCGCTGATCCCCGGTGCGCCGCAGGTCGCGATCCTCACGGGCAGGGCGCGTCTTACCGCCGATATGGCGCTGCGCCAGAGCTTCGCCGTGAACGGCAAGACACCGCTGCTCGCGACCTGCATCGAGGAGCCGCAGCTTGTTGTCCGTACCAGCGCCGCGTTGCTGCGGGCGCGGCTCTGGCCGGCCCGACCGCAGCCGCATGACATCAATCCCGCCGCGATGTTCGCTGCCCATGTCCGGCTGAACAGGACACGCGGGCTTGGGGCCACACTGCTGCGCGCCGCCGTCGCCGTCCCCGGCCTGATGCAGCGCGGCATCGACCGCGACTACAAGACCAACCTGTATTGAGCGCCGGGGGCGCGCCACTCCAGTGGCGCGTCTTCCGCCCACGCGAGCCCATGACGCGCCACTGGAGTGGCGCGCCCCCGGCGACATGCATGCCGGCTTGCGTCTGCCGGCATGGCTCGTCGGCGGCGTGCGTGGTTAGCTACACCAGTTGAGGAGAGGACGCGCATCATGGAGCAGAATTCCGCCGGCCAGCCCGTTGGCTATATGGAGCGTACGCGGCGCTATTATCGCGCGCTGGGCTATGACAGCGATTACGTCTGGGCGCATTTCGACGAAGTGCCGTTTGCGCGGCTGGGCAAGAAGCTGCGTGATGCGCGCATCGGACTGATCACCACGGCAGGGCCGCCCGACCGCTCCAACCGCGACGCGCGCGGACGCAAGCAGGTGTGGTCGGGCGAGGTCGCGGCGCCGCCCCTCACCTACGATACCGATGTCGCGTGGGACCGCGAGGCCACCCACACCGATGACCGCGAGACGTTCCTGCCGATCGACGCGGCGCGGCGGCTCTGTGCCGAGGGGTTGTTCGGGACGCTCTGCCCGCGCTTCCATCACGCGCCCACCGACTACAGCCACCGCAAGACAATGGAGCAGGATGCGCCCGAGCTGTTGCGCCGCCTGCGCGCGGACGGAGCCGACGCGGCGCTGCTGACAGCGCTTTGACCCGTCTGTCACCAGACCGTGAGTCTGGTCGCCCGACATCTCGAGGAAAATGGTTTGCCGACGGTCATCATCGGCTCGGCCCGCGACATCGTCGAGCATTGCGGCGTTGCGCGCTTCGTCTTCACGGATTTCCCGCTGGGTAACCCGTGCGGCCATCCCTGGCAGCGCGACATGCAGGCAGCGATCGTAGGCCTGGCGCTGCGCCTGCTGGAGAGCGCCACCGGCCCGCGCACGACAGTGCGTGCACCCTTCGAATGGAAACACGATCCGGACTGGCGCGAGCGCTACAACCGCGTGAGGCCCGAGGACCGCGAGCGGCTGCTGGCCATCGGCGATGCGCGCCGCGCCCAGCGCGGCCAGAAGCCGCGCGTGAAATGAAGCTGGGGGCGCGCCACCACCGTGGCGCGCCCCGGCCACTTTTGTCGCGCAATGGCAGTGGCTCCCTGTGGCGGCAAGGCTAGCGTACCGCACAGGGGGCGCTTGTGGCCTTTCCGTGGCTTCGCCGCGGCGAGGCCGGGCTGCTGCCATCGAAGCGGCATGAAAATGCCGCGCAACGGCCTTCGCCGCGGGGCCGTTGACCTCGGCTTGCGTGCGCCGTCCGAGCGGTGCCGCGGGTGGGAGGGAACTCATGGGATCGCCCTCCCGTGCGCAGGGCCGGCGGGCATTGTCCTCGCGGCATTGTCCCCGGCCCTGTTGCCGTGGTGCGCCGGCAACCGGTAGCGCCAGATGGCCATCGGCGGCATGTTGCGCCACTCGCGGCCGAGGAAGGTGGCCTCGAGCTTCAGCCCGCCGGCATCGGGATCGACCGACGGACGAAAGCCGTAGGTGTACTGGATGATGGCGCCGCCCGGCGGCATCGCCCGGAAGGCATCGCGGTAGCAGCGCGCCGCGTCGGCCGGCGCGACCGTTCGCATCGGCAAGCCGCTGAGCACGGCGCACGCACGGCCAATGCCGGCGCGGCCCAGCACCTCGCGCAGCCGCAGCGCATCGCCCTGCACCACGCACAGCCCGGCAAAGCGGCGCTCCAGCAGTCGGCACAGCTCCCCGTCGCGCTCGACCACCACGATCCGTGCCGCGGGGCAGCCAAGCTCGATCAGCGCCTGCGTTGTCGGCCCCGTGCCAGGGCCCAGCTCCAGCACGTGCCCGTCGCCGGGCACGGCCGCCGCCAGCGTTGCGAGTGCCAGGCGCCGCGCCGTCCAGTAGCTGGTGGCGAACGGCCAGCCCACGGCCACGGGGTTGCGTGACCAGCCGCGCAGAAAGGGCAGCGGATTGGCGAGGGTCGGCTTGCGGGAGAGCTCGCGTCGCATCGAAATCCCTGGCGGCATGGCCGGGCACCGCTGGGGGAGGATGCGATGCCCGGCCTCACCGCAATATGGCCGTTGGGGACTTCGGCCTGCGGGCTTGCGTGCTTACGCACGGCAAGCGCCAGCGTTGCCGCGTCACGGAAATGTCACCGCCCGCCGGCGCTCATCCCAGGGCAAGCGCGACGAGAACCAGCACGACTACGATTGCGCCCACCCCCAGGACCGCGACGCACAGCCGCTCGCGCGCGCCGCGCGGCGGCGGCGGTCGTCCTTCAAGCTCGACCTGTGCACGCGCCAGCCGCCCGCGGGAGACAGGCGCGCCGGCCGCCCCGTCATCCGTGCCCAGCGGTGCGGCGGCCGGATCGCCCACGGCCACCTTGTCGCCGGTGCGGCGCGAGTCGATGTCGTGCCGCAACTGCTCGATCGTGCGGGTGCTGATCTCGAATGCCATGCGGCCGCCAACGCCGCGATCCGCCGGCGGTTCCTGAAACAACCACGCACAGGGAAGATCATGCTGGCAGGCGTCCGCGGTCGGGCCTTACGGACGCCTGCCGTTCAGCGAGAGCGCAACGGCCTACGCTATTCGAGCATCACCAGACGTCCGCCATTGGCGTCGATGGCCTGCACGCCCATGCTGGGGCAATCGGATATGTTGAGGCGCGAGTTTCCCTGGATCTCGACGACGTGGCCGATGACCAGCACGCACTTCTTTCCTTCGGGCAGGTCGGCGGTACCGCTGTAGTTGATCTGGGCAGACGGCAGGTAGATCGCACCGCTGATCTTCATCGCCGATGAGCCGGTAAGGTTGGCGGCATTGCCCAGCGCAGCGTTGCGATCCTGGTACACCGCAATGCCCCGCAGATTGGTTCCATTATAGAAGGTGTCGACACTCGGGGCCGTGAACTGGACGTCGGTGGTGCCCGCGATCGACACGGTGCCGACCGTGCCGCTGCTGCCCGCAACCAGCAGGATTGTGATGCCATCGCCGGTGCCGCAAGGGGTATAGGTGCCGGACGTAAGGCTGCAACGCACCTTTGCCGAGCCAGTGACCTTGAAGTCGCCTCCCCTCACGACGTAGGTGCCCGGCAGCAGGTACTGCGTACCCGAGCCGCCGATCTCGAGGCCATCGCAGTAGATGCCGGGGCGCGCGTATTTATCCTGACTGCCGCTTACCGAATAGCCGGTATGGCTGCAAGGGTCGGCCGCCGACACCTCGATGTTGGTCCTGGCATAGGGATCCGTCACCTTCGCCCCGGTGTTGACCTGCGGCTCCTGGGTTAGCTGCATGGTGACCGAGGGCCCCCGTTCCATGCCGCCCACGGCATACACGCCCAGCGCAACGAGCTTGCCGCTGCCGCCGACATAGACGGCATCGGCGGCATTCGAATTCGAAACCATGGTGCAGGTCGGCGCCTGGATAGTGCCCGAACCCTGAAAGCGCAGCGCCCGCGCCGCCGTCCCGCTCAGCGCCAGCACGCAACCGCCGCCGCCAGCGCTGCCCTCGCCACCATAGCCGACGACCGCCCGGCCGCGAACGGTAACCGAGAAGATGTTGAAATAGCGCGCGAAGAAGGTGTCCGCCGTGGCCTCGATGATGACCTCGACGGCCGTGGTGCTGCCGGTGTGCGAGCCCGAGGTGGGCGGGACGTTCACTGTCAGGCTGCTGCCCGCCTGCTCCACATACCCGTTGCGCGCCGCGTCGCGCCCCGCCACCGCCTTCAGCACCGCAAGGTCACGTGCGCCGTTGCCCCTTGCGATCGCGGTGCCGGCCGCCGCCGCATCGGCCTGCTGCTGGACCTTGCGCTGGCTCAGGTAGATGTGGCCCGTGTCGACGGCGAGCGTCAGGCCCCCCAATACGACAGGCGTGGCCACCGCCGTCAGCACGAAGGTGCCGCCCCGGCGGTCGCGAGCCAGCCCACGAAAGCAGCGGGATATTGTGGCCGCTAAGCTGAACGCATTCATGGTTTTTTCCGGGGTTCGAGAAATGTAGGCAAGCCTATTACTTGATGGACACATCACTAATCGAACCACGGAGTTGTACACTAATATCGTGTTTGAAGCCGAGCGATCCGGTCCAAAGCGGAGGGGTTCTGTATCCGCCCGGCTCGTACGACTTGCGGTGCGGTGCAGGCCTAGAAGCCGCATTCCTCGCGGGTGGCGCCGGCGGTGGCCCAGCGATCGCCGTCGCGGAAGCAGCCGTTGGTCCACTGCCCGCTATAGGTGGCGCCGGTCTTGGCGTTGGTGCGGGTGCCCTGGCCATGGGCGCGGTCCTCCACCCACTCGCCCTCGTAGCGATCGCCGTTGGCCCAGATCTGCACGCCGTGGCCGTGCGACTTGCCGTTCAGCCACTCGCCCTCGTAGCGATCGCCGTTGGCCCAGATGAAAACGCCGCTGCCGGTGCGCTGGTTGTTGCGGAACTCGCCCTCGTAGCGATCGCCGTTGGCAAAGAAGAATACGCCGTGCCCGTTGCGCTGGCCGTTGCGGTACTCCCCCTCGTAGCGATTGCCGCTGGGGAAGCGGTAGATGCCGCGCCCGTGCCGCAGGCCGTTGGCGAAGTCGCCCTCGTAGCGGCCGCCGTCGTCGTAGGTCTCGACGCCATAGCCGTCGCGCGGCTGCGCCTGCACCGGGTGCGCAACGCCGCAGGCCAGCATGCCCGCCAGCACCAGCCCGACAAACCACACTGCCAACCGCCGCATCATCTCCCCCTCTTGCTGCACGCTCCTGCTGCAAGCGTGCCACAAGGCGGCAGCGAATCAACCGCGGACGGGCTGCTGGGCGGCCATCACACAAGGCGTTGCACGGATCTTTTCGTCGTCCTGAGCGAAGCGAAGGAACCTTGCGATGGTGCGGCCAAAGACTGGCAGCATCGGTGATTCACCGCCACCCTCGTTCATGGATCGCACGACCGCAAGGTCCTTCGCTTCGCTCAGGACGACGGTAAATCACCATGCGAAGTGCGCGGGCCGGGCCGGCTGTCCACGCAGTTCCGAATATCCGCATCAAGTCCTGCGCGGCGGAAGCGTGCGGCCAACCGCGTGCCGAGTGGCTTGGAGGGACAACCCTCATCCTTAGCTGGCTTGCGCAGCATTTCCTCCTCTGGGCCCCCAGCGATGCGATCCCAGGATGGCACAAGCTGGCTGGGAATCGATCGCTGCCCGGCTTGAACGCGGCTGACAGATGTCGTACATTAAGCGACACGTGACGGGAGCGGACGATGGCGCTGGCGCGGCCTGCCAATGATGACGAGGCGGATATCGATGTCGGCCGCACGGTGAGCCTGCTGGGCGGACGGCGCACGCTGCGCCGGGCGGTGCGCAGCCGGCTGGACGCGCACGACCTGCTGCGCAAGGGGCTGCCCGGCCATGTGCTGACGCATCTCGTGAACCGCGTGTCGCTGCTGCGCACGCCGCAACAGGACAGCCTCGAAAAGGTGGTCGGCATCAGCCTGCGCACCTACCAGCGGCGCAAGGACTCCCCCGACCGTCCCCTCAGCCCGGAACAGAGCAGCCGCGCCTGGAAGTTCGCCGAGATCCTGGGGCGCGCCACGGCCCTGTTCGGCACCCAGGCCGAGGCCGAGGAGTGGCTGGAACGTCCGGCCATGGCGCTGGAGCAGCGCAAGCCGATCGACCTGCTGTCGACGCCCGCCGGCGTCGAGATGGTGGAAGAGCATCTCACGCGCCTCGAATACGGCGTCTATACGTGACGCCGTTGCCGCCGCCCCTGGGCACGGGCGAGCTGGTTTTCTGGCGCCTCGACCAGGCCCGCTTCGCGCCCGCTTGGGACAGCGGCGAGGGCAGCTATCTGGCGGGCGGACGCTGGAACGGGCGTGGCAGGCGCGCGGTCTATGCGGCGCTCGATCCCGCCACGGCCATCCTCGAGGTGGCCGTGCACAAGACGTTCAGGGCGCTCGACACCGTGGCGCACGTGCTGAGCTCCGCGCGCATCACCGAGCCCGCGCGCGTGCATGTGGTGGACCGCGCGCAGGTACCCAACCCCAACTGGCTGCGGCCCGGCATCGTCAGCGCCGGCCAGCAGGCATTCGGCGATGCCCTGCTCAAGGCGCACGCCTTCGTGCTGATTCCCAGCGTGGTATCGACGCATAGCTGGAACGTGGTCTTTGATCCGGCGCATGCCCGCGGCCTCTACGACAGCGTCACGCAGGAGCGCTTCGCGCTGGACCCCCGCCTGCACCCGGCGTAACGCCGCATTGACAGATGGAGTAAACGCAATGGCCGGCAAGACGTCCGGGAAGACGGCAAAGAAAGCCGCCGCAAAGCGAAGCGCTGCAAAGCCAACCCTGCTCTCAGGTGGCAACCCGCAGATCGCGAAGGGTTACGGTGATGCCCCCGTGCAGGCCTACATCGCGGCCATGCCGGGCTGGAAACGCGACGTCGGACGTCGCCTCGACGCACTGATCGTGCGCACCGTCCCCGGCGTACGCAAGGCGGTCAAATGGAATTCGCCGTTCTACGGAATCGAAGACGATGTCTGGTTCCTCAATTTCCATTGCTTCACGAAGTACGTCAAAGTGGCTTTCTTCCGCGGCACGTCGCTGCGACCTGTCCCGCCCGGCGAATCCAAACACAGGGACGTGCGCTACCTCGACATCCGCGAAGACGACCCGCTCGACGAAGCCCGGCTCGCCGACTGGGTGAAGCAAGCCAGCCAATTGCCCGGCGAACGGATGTAAGAGGCGCTTTCACCGCGCCACCACGATCAGCTCGTGGCCATAGGCGGGCGGGGTGCCGGCGAAGTCGCTGTACTCAGCCTCGACCGTGAAGCCGCAGGCTTTCAGCAGGTGGTGCAGCTCCCAGCGGTATGTCCAGCGCAACGCCATTTGCCGCGTCGCCTCGGCCAGCACGGCGTCGTCCGCGCCCAGCTCGGTGTAGCGCCAGAGATCCCAGCGCACTTGCGTCAGCGGATCGATGTCGCAGCGCAGGACCTCGGCGGCATAGCGACGGCCGGTCACCGGGTGCGTGCCCGACATCATGTGGCCAGCGCCGCCATCGCCCACCAGCAGCTCCAGCCGCGGATCGAACAGGTGCAGCGCGATGCGTCCACCGGGTGCCAGGTGGCGGCGCATCACGTCGAGCGCCTGGCGCTGGCGCGCGACGGTGAGCAAGAGCTGAAAGCCGCGGAAGGCGATGAACACCAGCCCGAAGCGCCGGCCCAGCTCCAGCGCGGTCATATCGCCCTGCACCAGGGTCAGGCGTTCGCGGGTGCCGGCCGGCGCCGCCTCGGCCTTGCGCCGCGCGATCGCCAGCATGGCCGGCGCGCTGTCGACTGCCGTCACGTCGAGCCCGCGTTCCGCCAGCGGCAGCGCCACGCGAGCGGTGCCGCAGGCCAGCTCCAGCACCGGCCCGCCGGTCTCGCGCGCGAGCCGCTCGTAGAACGCCACGTCGCCCGCCAGCATCGGCGGCGGCTCGGCGGCGTAGAACGCGTCATACGCCTCGACAAAGAGCGAGCCTTCGCCGTCGTAGAACGAGCTCACGCCGCCCTCGTGCTGCGGGCAGGACATCCGCCTATGGAATCGGGCCAGGCATTCATGGTCCTTCCCCCGGAGGGGGAAGGTGGCGCGCAGCGCCGGAAGGGGGATGCCTCAACATGTACGGTGCCTGTTGCACTATCCCCCTTCCGCCCTTCGGGCACCTTCCCCCTCCGGGGGAAGGTTGTTCGGGTGGCCTTCTGCCGCCGCGTCAGCCCTCGCTGGGCGGCAGGCCAAGTTTCCCGACGCGGTAGTCCTCCCAGTGCTTGAGCCATTCGTCATCGCCCTCGCCCTTGAAGCCCTTGCGCGCGTCGGCCCAGCCCGCCTGCAGCTTCTTCAGCCGAGCCAGGCGCTGGTCCTGCCAGGCCTGGTGCTCGGCCGTCCAGATGCCCTTCTCCTTGAGGTACCGGATGGCGCCGTCGTGCCAGGGCGCGTCCGCCGGCGGCTTGCCGGAAATGTTCGGCGCCCAGTTGCCGGCACTGCCCGTCAGGTTGCGGATCAGATCCATCGAGCCGTCGACCGCCTCGACGAGCGAGTAGACCTCCTCGGCATCCGTGTTCGCATAGGTCGCGATGATCGGATAGCGGTAGCCCACCAGATCGATCGGCTTGTCCTTAGAGATGCCCGCGCCGGCGGTTTCGCGATAGGGCTCGAAGAAGTCGGCAACTTTCCGGATGCGCGCCCAGCCCTCCTTGTCCGAGGGCGGAAACGGCGGATACGTCAGGCCGCGCGGACTGGCCTCCAGCTCGCGCATGTTGGCCGACGTCGTGACGCTCGAGAACGAGTCGAGCTGGTTGTTGATGACGGCCGTTTTCATCGCGTTATAGCTGCCGAACCACACGACCTCGACGTCCTTGCGCGTGAGGCCGGCGAACGCGAGGTAAGCGTCCGTCTTGACGTTGACCGAGGGATTTCCCTTCACATAGCCGATGCGCTTGCCGCGCAGGTCCTTCACCTCCTTCACGCCGATGTCGCCGGCCGTCGCCATGGCGTTGCTGGCCGGTCGTGCCAGCACGACGCGCACATCCTGCGGACCCCACGTTTGCGCTGCGAAATCGAACGTGCCTTCGGCCGCGAAGTAGAGTTCGTTGGCGAGAAACCCGTAGCTGGCCCTGCCCTGCTTCAGCGGCAGCAGGCGCCCGATCGATGTTCCTGACGGCACGATGCGCACGCGCATCGGCTGCTTCTTCATGATGGCATCGGCGATGCCGGAGGCCTCGGCGTAGCCCGACGATCCGAGATCGTATGCCGTCCATACCGAACTTGCGGGCAATTTGGCGTGCGCGGTTTTGCCGGCAAGCACCGTTGCCGCCGATCCCACAAGCACGTCGCGTCGCGTCACCATGACACTTCTCCTTCACCACTTCTTTCGTTGATGTTCAAAGACTGGCAAAAAGACCCATGAGGGTCAAACGCGCCCAACCGACTAGATGCGCTGTGCATGCAGACGTGAGTCGCGAAGGAAGTGGAGGAAGCCGACGTATGACTGGATCAGCAGATGCCGTGCCGCTTGAGCTTGCGCCGGAAGATGGCGGCAGGGACCGTCTCGTCGGTTCGTCGTATTGGCTGGCGCTGGTCATGGGCAGTGCCGGCGTGTTGCTCACGATCAACCAGACTTTCAATCTGCATCTCTTCGGCGAACCGATCATCGACACGTCGTTCTACTATCTGATCCTCGGCTTCTTCCTCTCGCTGGCCTTCCTCGCCTACCCGGCGCGGGCCGCCGATCGCGGCGCCATCCCGTGGTACGACTGGCTGCTGTTCGCGGCGACCGTCGGCACGACGGCCTATCTCGCATGGCATGGCGGGCGCATCGTGGCCGAGGGCTGGGACCTCGCGGCACCGCTGCCGGCGGTCGTGGTAGCGGGCATCGTGTGCGTGCTGGCACTGGAGGGCGTTCGCCGCGCCGGCGGTCCGGTGCTTTTCGGACTCTGCGTGATCTTCGCGTTCTATCCGACCTTTGCCGACGGAATGCCGGGATTCCTCTGGGGTCCCGGCAGCAGCCTGGCGCAGACGATCAGTGCGCATGCCATGGGCGTGGAGAGCATCATCGGTGTTCCCATGCGCACGGTGGCGTCGCTGCTGGTGGGCTTTCTGATCTTCGGCTCGGCCCTGGTGGTCACCGGCGGCGGCGAGTTCTTCATGGCGCTGGCCGTGGCGCTGATGGGCCGTTCGCGCGGCGGGCCGGCAAAGGTGGCGGTGCTCTCCAGCGGCTTCTTCGGCTCGCTCTCGGGCAGCGTCATCTCCAACGTCGTGACGACCGGGCAGATCACCATCCCCACCATGAAGCGCATCGGCTATCCCGCGCACTACGCCGGCGCCGTCGAGGCGTGCGCTTCAACCGGCGGCGCCCTGATGCCGCCAGTGATGGGGGCCGTTGCCTTCATCATGGCCGAGTTCCTGAACGTGCCCTACGCCACGGTGATGGTGGCCGCCGTCGTGCCCGCGCTTTTGTACTACGGCGCCCTGCTGCTGCAGGCCGACCACTTTGCCGCCCAGAACGGCCTGCGCGGCCAGCCGGCGGAGGAGATTCCGAAACTCGGGGCGGTGCTGAAGGAGGGCTGGCATTTCCTGTTCAGCCTTGGCCTGCTCACGTATCTGCTGCTGGTCATGAAGCGCGAGGCGCTGGCGCCCTACATCGCGACCCTCGTGCTGGTCGGCACCACCATCGTTTTCGGCAGCAGGCGTTTCGGGCTGGCGGGCCTGCGCGATCTTGCCATCGACACGACGCGCAACATCATCAACATCGTCGCCATCCTGGCCGGCATCGGTTTCATCGTGGGGGCGCTGTCGTACACCGGGGTCGGCGGCGCCTTTTCGCGCGAGCTGCTGCAATTCGCCGGCGGCAACGTCTACCTGCTGCTGGTGCTGGGCGCGCTGACGAGCTTCGTGCTCGGCATGGGCATGACGTCGAGCGCCTGTTACATCTTCCTCGCCGTCACGCTGGGGCCTGCCCTGATCGAAGGCGGCCTGAACCCCATCGCGGCGCATCTCTTTATTCTCTACTGGGGCCTGATCAGCTTCATCACGCCGCCCGTCGCGCTGGCGGCCATTACCGCCGCCAGCATCGCGAAGTCCAATCCCTGGCAAACCGGCATCTGGGCGATGCGGCTCGGGATTGTGAATTTCGTGCTGCCCTTCCTCTTCGTGCTCAACCCGACCCTGCTGCTGATCGGCGATCCCTGGCATATCCTCCATGACGTGCTCACCGCCTGTTTTGCGGTCTGGCTGCTGGCGGCTGGTCTGGAAGGCTGGCTCTATGGCATCGGGCGCATCGGATGGTTCTTCCGCGTGCCGCTGATCGTGGGCGCGTTCGGCCTTCTCACGCCCGGCATTGTGACGGACCTGATCGGCGTCGGTCTGGCGGCCGCCGTCTATGGCGTCAATTTGTTATGGCGTCGTCGCACCGCCTGACTTGACGGAACCGGCCATTCGCCAACGTGTTGCTTTTGCCAGGAAGCAGCTTCGGGAACCCGTCATGTCCGTTGATCCTGCGCGTCCCCTGCAAGGCCAGAAGGCGCTGGTAACTGGCGCCAGCTCGGGCATTGGCGCCGGCGTCGCGCGCGCCTTCGCGGCGGCCGGTGCGGCGGTGGGCGTCAACTTCGTCGGACGCCGCGAGAGTGCTGAACGCATCGTCGAGGAGATCCGCGGAACCGGCGGCGAGGCCATCGCACTGCAGGCTGACGTCGCGCAGGAAGCGAAGGTTCAGGCCATGTTCGAGCGCTTTGTTGAAGCGTTCGGGCGCATCGACATCCTGGTCGCCAATGCCGGCATCCAGCAGGACGCGGCGGTGGCCGACATGACCACGGCACAATGGCAGCGGGTGATCGACGTCAATCTGACCGGCCAGTTCCTGTGCGCGCGCGAGGCGGTGCGCCGCTTTCTGGGCCAGCCGCTCGAGCCCGCAATCTCCCGCGCGCGCGGCAAGATCATCTGCATGTCGTCGGTGCACGAGGTGATCCCGTGGGCCGGGCACGTGAACTACGCCGCCTCCAAGGGCGGCGTCATGCTGATGATGAAGAGCCTGGCGCAGGAGGTGGCGCAGCACCGCATCCGCGTCAACGGGATTGCGCCCGGCGCCATCAAGACGGCGATCAACCGCGCGGCGTGGGAGACGCCCGAAGCAGAGCGCAAGCTTCTGGAGCTGATCCCCTACGGCCGCGTCGGCGAGCCCGACGACATCGCTCGCGCCGCGGTGTGGCTGGCGTCCGACCAGTCCGACTACGTCATGGGCACCACGCTCTTCGTCGACGGCGGCATGACCCTCTACCCCGCCTTCCGCGAAGGTGGCTGACGTCTTCTTTTTCCTTCTCCCCGCGAAGGCGGGGAGAAGGTGCCCGAAGGGCGGATGAGGGGCTTCCACGCCTTCTCCCGTCTAGCCCTCGTGCTTGTCACGACGCCGCGAAGCCCCTCATCCGGCGCTGCGCGCCACCTTCTCCCCGCCTTCGCGGGGAGAAGGGAAGATGGTCTAATGACAGACAGGGCCGCCAACGAGGAGCAGTCATGAACGTCAGGGACCTGATCGCGATCGACGTGCATACGCATGCCGAGGTGTCGTCACGCCAGCCGCCTGACGTGCTGTGGCAGCCCTTCGAGGAAGCGGCCAACGTCTATTTCAAGGCCGGCAAGCGCCCGACCATCACCGACACCATCGCCTATTACCGCGAGCGCAGGATCGGGCTGGTGATGTTCACCGTCGATTCGGAGTTCCAGATCGGCGCCAGGCGAATCTCCAACGAGGAGGTGGCCGAAGCCGCAGCGGAAAACAGCGACATTATGATCGCGTTTGCCAGCATCGATCCGCACAAGGGCCGCATGGGCGTGCGCGAGGCCGAGGCACTGGTGAAGGGCGGCATCGTCAAGGGCTTCAAGTTCCACCCCACGGTGCAGGGCTTCTTCCCCAACGACCGCATGGCGTATCCGCTCTACGAGGTGATCGCCGAACACCGGCTGACCGCGATCTTCCACACCGGGCATTCCGGCATCGGCACCGGCATGCCGGGCGGCGGCGGGCTGCGGCTGAAATACTCCAACCCGATCTATCTCGATGACGTGGCCGCCGACTTCCCCGACATGACCATCATCATGGCGCACCCGTCCTGGCCATGGCAGGACGAGGCGCTGTCGGTATGCCTGCACAAGCCCAACGTCTATATAGATCTGTCGGGCTGGTCGCCGAAATACTTCCCCGCCCAGCTCGTGCAGTACGCCAACAGCCAGCTCAAACAGAAGATGCTGTTCGGCTCCGACTATCCCCTGATCGCGCCCGACCGCTGGCTGAAGGATTTCGAGAACGCCGGCTTCAAGCCCGACGTGCAGCCCCTGATCCTGAAGGAAAACGCCATCCGCGCCCTGAGGCTGGAGGCGGCAGCGTAGAGCAGCCTTCAGGTGAGCTTGTCCAACCATGAAGCCGACGCACGATCGGCAGTGCGGGCCACTTCATGGTTCGACAAGCTCACCATGAAGTGGTTCCCTGACATCGGGCGCAGCTTGTGAAATGCGCCTTGCCCCCGTTGATCGGCGGGGCCGGGGCGGCCAGACTGGATATCGCCCATCGAGGGAGACCCCACATGCCGACTTCCGTGAAAGAGATGCTGGCGGCTGCCAATGCCGCCGTGCCGCGCATCAGCCCCGAGCAGGCGCGCGAGATGATGGCGAAAGGCAATGTCGTGGTGGTGGACGTGCGCGACGCGCCCGAGCTTCAGGGTGGCGGCAAGGTCAAGGGCGCCGTCCATATTTCACGCGGCATGCTGGAGTTCCGCGCCGATCCCGACCTGCCCTCGCATGACAAGGCGCTGGCGAAGGACAAGCCCGTGATCCTCTATTGCGCCTCGGGCGGACGTTCGGCGCTGGCCGGCAAGCTGTTGCAGGATATGGGCTATCGCGAGGTTTACAACCTCGGCGGCTTCAAGGACTGGGTCGACGCCGGCGGCGCGGTCGAATAATACGGCCCTTGCTTTTCGCCTGACGAAGGCCCATGTAGGCGACATCGAGTTTCGGCCGAACGACTTGGCCTTGCCGCGCATGGAGCGGCTGCTGACGACCTCTCCCAAAATCTCGACGAACCGGGTTGCGTCCTGTGGCGCGGCCCATCTCTACACGACCTGAAGGAAAGACTTCCCATGAATACGGGAACTGTGAAGTGGTTTAACGGCCAGAAGGGCTTCGGCTTCATCCAGCCGGACAATGGCGGCAAGGACGTTTTCGTCCATATCAGCGCCGTCGAGCGCGCCGGCCTGCGCACGCTGAACGAGGGCCAGAAGGTGTCCTTCGACATCGTCGCCGATCGCCGGACGGGCAAGTCCTCGGCCGACAACCTGCGCGCCGAGTAACCAATACATGGCCGCAGGGCCCTGACCACGGATGTACTGGCAGGGCCGGCGGCCAGCCGCCCCGCGTCCGCTTGCCGGTCGCGGGGTTTGTTCTATTGAGGGTCTGCTATTGACCTGTCGTGTCGATATGCATGGATGAGGCGGCCGTGCACAAGAAGCCAGACAGCGAGAGCCCGGCCACAGCGCGAAAGGCCGCGCTGAAGGAGCAGCGCGACCGGGAGGGCGCACGGGCCATGGAAGAATACCGGGCCGCGGCGCGTGAAGTCGATGCCCGTACAGCCCGCCTGCGTGCCCTGCGCCTCGCGCGGGACGCGGCAGACGCGGAGCGCGCCCGGGCTGGGAAGAAGGCCAGGGAGGGCCGCTGACATGGCTGGCGGCCGCGCCGCCCATGGCGATATCGCCTGGCCTGCCGCCCTGCCCTTCGTGCTGGTGCATCTGGGCTGCCTCGCGGCCCTCTGGACCGGCGTGACGTGGCAGGCGCTGGCGCTGGGCTTCGGTCTCTACTGGCTGCGCATCTTCGCTATCGGCGCCGGCTACCACCGCTATTTCTCGCACCGCGCCTATGCCACCAGCCGCGCCTTCCAGTTCGTGCTGGCGGTGCTGGCGCAGAGCACGGCGCAGAAGAGCGTGCTGTGGTGGGCGTCCATGCACCGCCACCATCATGCGCATTCCGACACCGCGCAGGACGTGCATTCGCCGCGCCACCGCGGCTTCCTCTATAGCCATGTCGGCTGGATCTTCGACCGTCGCTACGATTCCGCCGATCTTGCGAAGGTGCCCGATCTCGCGCGCTATCCCGAGCTGCGCTGGCTGCACCGCTTCGAACTGGTGCCCGCCTTCGTGCTGGCCGGGCTGTGTTTCCTGATCGCCGGCTGGTCCGGCCTGGTGGTGGGCTTCCTGTGGAGCACGGTGCTGCTCTATCACGCCACCTTCTGCATCAATTCGCTGGCGCACGTGCGCGGCAGCCGGCGCTACGTCACCGGCGATGACTCGCGCAACAATGCCCTGCTGGCCGTCATCACCATGGGTGAGGGCTGGCACAACAACCACCACGCCTGGCAGGCAAGCGTGCGCCAGGGCTTCCGCTGGTGGGAATATGATCCGACCTTCTGGCTGCTGAAGCTGCTGTCATGGCTGGGGCTGGTGTGGGACCTCAAGGCCCCGCCGCGGCCGGTGGTGCAGAACGAGCAGCGGCTGGGCGCGCGCGTGATCGCGCGGGCCGCCGAGCAGCTTGCAGCCCAGTTCAACCCCGAGCGCATCGCCCAGGCCATCGTCGCCACGCTGCACGCGCCCGATATTTCGGCGCTGCAGGAGGCGCTGGCCCGTGCCCGCGGCCGCGCCAGCGAGGCGCTGGCCGGCCTGCACCTGCCGCACCTGCCCAGCCGCGAGGAGCTGCTGGCCGAGGCACGGGCACGCTTCGCGCGCACGCCGTCGCTCGACGACATCGTCGACCGCGCCCACGACCTGCTGCTGGCCGCCGTCGGCACCCGCCTCGCCGCCCACGTCCCCCAACGCACGTAGCTCCGCTGGGAGCACGGGCGTCTCGCCCGCATCGCCCGTAGGGCAAGCGGAGGGCGAAACCTCTTCGGCGCTGGCGCGCCGATGCGGGGCGAGACGCCCGCGCTCCGTGTGGCAAAGTCCCGCTCCATTTGGCGTACTACGTGTTACGTAGTGGAATGGTCGATTATCATTGAGGGCGCATCATGGTTCCCATTCATCCCGGCCGAATCCTGCGGCGTGAGCTGGCGGCCCGCGGCCTGTCGGCCAATGCCCTGTCGCGGGCACTGCACGTGCCGTCGGGGCGCATCGTTGACATCCTCAATGGCAAGCGCGCCATCAGCGCCGAAACCGCGCTGCGGCTGGGTCGCTATTTCGGCAACGATGCCCAGTTCTGGATGAATCTGCAGGGACAATACGAACTCGCGGTCGCCCAACGCGACGTTGGGGAGCGGGTCAGGCGCGAGGTGCGGACAGTGGCCTGACTCGGTGTGGAGCCTCCGTCGGATAGAAATTGATGAAAGCACGCCCTAGCTGGGCATGATGTAATGACAAACCCGGCAAGTATACTTGTCGGCAAGAACCAAGCAGAGGTTGGACCTCTATGGACGTCTACGTTGGCTTCGACTCGGCCTGGACAGATCGCGCGGAAAATCCCGGAGCCATTTGCGCTGTCGGAATTAAAGAGGGCGAGGTGGTGCAATTCCATGCACCACGATTGGCTTCATTTGATCAGGCGCTGACGTTCATTCAGGAGGTCCGTAGCAAGGACGGCAACACTCTCGTAGCACTGGATCAGCCTACGGTAGTGCCTAACCAAACCGGAATGCGCCCAGTGGAACGAGTAGCTGCTTCCTTAATCAGTTGGCTCGGCGGCGGTGTCCAGCCATCGAACAGAAGAAGGCTGGGCATGTTTTGTGATGCGTCGCCGATTTGGCGCTTTTTGAAGAAGCTGGATGCACTCGAAGATCCGGAGCAAGCCAGAACCGCTGTAGAAGGCCTTTACCTTATCGAGGTATTTCCAGCCCTCGCTCTCGCGTCCTTCGGCACTGAGTTCTTCGGCCGGCTGAGCGCGCCCAGGTACAATCCTGATCGGCGAAAAACGTTTCGACCTGCCGATTGGACCCGAGTTGCAGAAGCCGCAGCGCTACAAGCCCAGGAGCTGGGGTGCGAACAACTGGCCGGATGGTGTCGCGAGAAAGCGAAGACCGCACAGCCACGCAAGGCAGACCAAGACATGCTGGACTCTGCATTGTGCGTACTGATCGCGCTCTGCTGGCGGTTGCGACCGCGTAGCGCTTGCCTGCTGCTTGGAGATCTCACAACTGGCTACATGGTTCTACCAGCCAGTCAGGCCGTTCGGGAGCGGTTGACCTTGCGAGCCGCTGGACGTTCGGTATCGATGGACGGCGTGTGCCCAGCGTAGAGATCCTGCGGCCGGTTCTTGCGGTTCACCTCCAAACCCTCCCCAATCAGGCGGAAACATTCGCGCGCAAGCCCTCGCTGGACGACATCGTCGACCGCGCCCACGAGCTGCTGCTGGCCGCCGTCGGCACCCGCCTCGCCGCCCACGTCCCCCAACGCACGTAGCTCCGCTGGGAGCGCAGGCGTCTCGCCCGCATCGCCCGTAGGGCAAAGCGGAGGGCGAAACCTCTTCGGCGCTGGCGCGCCGATGCGGGCGAGACGACCGCGCTCCGTGCAGCAGAATCCGGTAGTGTCTCAGTTTGAATATCTGACTGAGACACTACCCCGTGCGGATCGGCCGGATGTTTCGCAGCACGACTTTGGTTCACGGACCGTCGGCGTCGAACACGTACTCGCGGCGCACCACCTCCGCGCCGCGCGAGCGGTACAAGCGGGAGCGGTCCGCGACGTGACGGAAACCGAGCCGCAGAAGGATCCGGCCCGAGGCGGGATTGTCGGCGGCGTGGCCGGCCACCAGCCGGCGGAGGCCCAGAGTCCGGGTCGCGAAATCGTGCACCGCGCCGGCGGCTTCGCTGGCCAGGCCGCGACCCCAGTAGTCCCGCTCGAGCCAGTAACCTAGCTCACCGCACCCGTCCTTGATCTCGTCGACATCGGCGCAGCCGATGACCCGGCCGTCGGCCACGACGGCGAAACGATAGGCCGTGCCCGCCCGCCATTCGACCGCGTGCTCTCTCAGCCAGGCGGCGACGTGTTCCAGCACTGGCGGGTAGGCCGGGAACACCAGCATGCGCGTGACCTCGAAGTCCGACCGGATCTCGAAGACGCGCTGGGCGTCCTGCGGCGTGAAGGCGCGCAGCAGGAGGCGTGGCGTCCGCAGCGTGAAATCGGGCAGGATGCTCATGGCGCGGCATCCTACGCCATCCGGCCGACCGTGAGCATTGCAGCCTGAGCCATGGTACGGAAGCCGCCTGAGCCGGTGTGAAGTTTGCGTCGGATGGGGCATCACGAGAGCCGCACGTTGCTTCGCCGTAGCGTCCACGCCGTAGCGGCTGCGCGGGGAGAAGGTGAGAGGGACGTCAGTGGCAGTCGTCATGCCTTCCGGCGGATGATGGCGTCGGCGCTCCAGGGGCCGCCGCCGGCGAAGGCGAGGTAGAGGAACACGAAGCAGTAAAGGATCGCCAGCTCGCCGGCGTTCAGGATCGGGTAGAAGCCGCGCGGCGCATGCGCCATGAAATAGGCGAAGGCCATCACACCCGAGCACAGGAAGGCGACGGGCCGCGTGAACAGGCCGATCACCAGCAGCGCGCCCCCCACCAGCTCGAACAGGCCAGCGATGCCCCCGCGCGTGAACACCTGCGCGTTCGCGAACTGCGTGGCGGGAAAGTTCAGGTATTTCGCCGTGCCGTGCTGCAGGAACAGCAGGCCGGACACGATACGCAGCGCACTCAGCGCGTGCGGCGCCAGCGCGCCGCCCATCGAAGCAAGGTTCATCAACGCTCATCCACTACGGCAACGAAATCGCAGGTGATCTGGGAGGGGCCGTCACCGGTCAGCGGCAGCGTGTGGCGCGCCGGACGCGACTCGGGGTCGGGGAACATCTTCACCCACTCCTCGTTGATCGCGGCGCGGCCGGTGGCGGGGTTCTTCATCCAGAAGGTGATCTTGAGGATGTCGTCGGGCGTGCCGCCGGCGGCGCCGATGGCGTTGCGGATATGCGTGAAGATGTTGGCGATCTGCTGCGAAAGCTCCGCCGGCATGTTGCGCGTGCCCGGATCGACGCCGCTGATCACGCTCGACATGAAGATGTTGCCGATTCGGCTGGCGTTGGGGATCGGGTTCTGGTGGCTGAAGCCGGGGAAATTCACGCTCTTGCGTTTCGCCATGTAACGTCGCGCTCCGGTGGTGGTGATTCAGTCCTTCTCCCCGCGAAGGCGGGGAGAAGGTGCCCGAAGGGCGGATGAGGGGCTTTGCAGCCGCTCCTCATCGAGCCGTCGTGTTTATCGCGCCGCCGAAAAGCCCCTCATCCGGCGCTGCGCGCCACCTTCTCCCCGCCTTCGCGGGGAGAAGGACTGGAAGCGGGCTCGCGGCGGAAGGTGGGCAGGCCTTCGGTGCGGTCGTCGAGCGCCTCGGCGCCTTCGGTGGGCAGCACCTTCACCCAGTTCAGCGCCGCGTCGATGTCGCCCTCCCACACTTCGCGCGGCAGGTCGTAGAGCAGCTCCACGCCATAGCCGTTGGGATCGTGAATGTAGAGGCTGTGCGTCATGCCGTGCTCGACGCGGCGGTCGAACTTCACGCCCTTCGCCTGGAGATAGGCAAGCTGGCGCTGCCAGGACTCGCGGTCGGGCAAGGTGATCGCGATATGGTTCACGGCCAGCGCCGCGCCGAACATGCTCCACTCCTTGGGCGGCTCGGGCAGGTTGCGGTTCTCGACCAGCGCCAGGTCGTGGTGATGCGTCTGGCCCTCGCGGTCGCCGCTGTAGAAGCGCATCTTCGGCGGATTGGACCGCTGCGCCGTGGGCTTGAGCTCGCCGACTTGCCGGAAGCCGATGATCTCGGTCCAGAAGCGGTGCGACTCCTCGATGTCGCGCACGTTGAGCACGAGGTGGTTGATTCCGCGCGGCGTGACCGGCCGGTCCGGGGTCGCAGCAATCTTCGGGTTTGCCGTGTCCATGGCGTTTTCCCACCCTTTTGCGATTCAGGCCCTCACCATACTCTATGAGTCCTCCAGCAGGAAGCGGTCGACCAGGCGGTTGGCGCGGGTCCGTTCCAGCAGCGTCTGCGCCATCGTCAGGTTGCGGCCGATCGAGCCAAGATAAAACCGCTCGTACTGCTCGTTGCGGCTGGCCAGCGCCGTGCCGGTGAAATCCCACGCCATCCGGAACAGCCGGCTGCGCTGCTCGGCATCGATGCCCACACCGGGCAGGTACAGGTCCAGCAGCGGGCGAAGCTGCCGGTCGGTCAGCGCCGCGCGCGCGGGCGTGGTCAAAAGATTGTGCGCGCCGATCTGGCGGATGATGTCATTGACGCGCGGAAACCACGCCGGCAGCGCGGCGCGCAACGCGATCAGCGGCCGCGCATCGCAGGCCCACATGCCGTTGCCGTACTCGCGCGCGCCCTGCTCGGCGGCGAACACCGCGGCGCGCGCGAACTCCGCGAACATCGCGATCTCGCCCAGCATCTGCTGCGTCTGCGGCTGCGCCATGCCGATCGCCTCGGCGATGCGGCTCGCCAGCCCCCAGGCGAATTCCAGCTTGGTCTGCGCCCGGATCATGGTCTGCTGCATGATGTTGGGCCACCACGTCGTCTTCATCACGCTGTTGTAGACGGCCAGGTTGGCGTCGATGAACAGCCGCTCGCGCGGCACCTCGACATTGTCGAAGATCACGAACGCATCCTGCTCGTCGAAGCGGCTGGAGAAGGGATGCTCGAAGCGGTTGGTGTTCACCGCCACGCTGTCGCGGCAGATGAATTTCAGCCCCGGCGAATTCACGGGAATGCAGAAGCTGAGCGCATGCGCCGGCGCCGCGTCGGGCATGGCCGCGCCGGGATAGACCGCGATCTCGTCGGCAAAGGGCGCCAGCGTCGCCAGAATACGCGCGCCGCGCACGATGATGCCGTGCGCGGTGTCCTCGACCTTGTGGAGCTGCACCGGATCGAAGCCCACCGGATACTTGCCCTTCGCCAGATCGACGGTGGCGTGCACGATGGTGTGGGTGAGCGCGATGTCCTCGCGCGCCAGCTTCTTCTGGTAGCGCACGAGGTTCTCCGCCCCCACCTCGTTGCCATTGACCGCCCATTCGTCGCAGCGCCCGGCAAAGCCGGCATAGGTGACGTTCATGTAGTCGGGCGTGCGGCCCATCAGGCCGACGGAGTATTCGGCGATGCGCTCCAGCGCCCGGTGCCGACGCTGCAAATCGTCAGCGGAGCGCGGGATGATGTGGCTGACGTTGATCTGTTCGCCTGTCTCCGGATCGGGCATCAGGCAGACATCGGCCGCCTGGTGCTGCAGGTCGAATACCTCCGCCAGCGCCTGTGCCGCGCCGGTCAGCGCCGGATGCTCCGCCACCGCCGAAATCTTCTCGCCGCCCACCCAGATCTCGCGGCCATCCGCCAGATCGCGCAGGAATTGCGCACCGGTGCGCGCGGGCATTGCAGTTCCTCCCGGAATCGTTTTCGTTCAGCCTAACCGCGCCATGGACTCGCCGGAACGCAGAAAGCGATCATGCGATCCATAACGGCAGGTTATGAGGGGGAGGCATCGCATCTTCCCTTCTCCCCGCGAAGGCGCTACGGCGTGGACACATCTCCAGAGGGTCGGGTCTTGCCTTCCCCCGGAGGGGGAAGGTGGCGCGAAGCGCCGGAAGGGGGATGCCTCAACAAGGACGACGCCGCAGGTGTTGCACCATCCCCCTTCCGCCCTTCGGGCACCTTCCCCCTCCGGGGGAAGGGAATTTCAGGTCTCATTGCGAATGCCCACTGCGCTTTTGCAGCGACGAAGAGATGTGTCCACCCCGTAGCGCGAAGGCGGGGAGAAGGGAAGAAAGGACAGGCGATGGCGGACGAGCGGGAGCTGGCGGCGCGGCTGCACCGGGTCAATCTCGACCTGCTGCCGATCCTGCACGAGCTGTTGCGCACGCGCAGCGTCACACGCACGGCGCGCGCTTTCAACATGACCCAGCCGGCGATCAGCCGGGCGTTGCGCCAGCTTCGCGCCGCCTTCGCCGATCCGCTGCTGGTGACGGCCGGGCGCGAAGTGCGCCTGACCGCCCGCGCCCAGGGGCTGGCCGGCCCGCTGCAGCGCGCGCTGGGCGAGCTCGACGTGCTCTTGGAGCCGCCGCTGCCGTTCGATCCCTCACGCGAGGCGGTGCATATCGTGATCACCACCGCCGACTATGTCAGCCTGCTGCTGGCGCCGACGCTGGCGGAGATGTGCGCCGCCGAGGCGCCGCATGTGAGCATGGAGTTCACGCTGGCAGGCGTGCGCAAGGCCGAGGATCTGGCGCGCATCGATTTCCTGATCGGCCCGCGCGCCTATGGCGAGAAGCTGGGCAAGCGTATCGGAGCCATGCCGCTGTGGCGCGACGACATGGTGTGCATCGCCGCTGCCGGCAACAAGGATATCGGCGCGCGCATCACGCCGGAGCAGTTCCGCCGTGCGCGGCATGTGGCGTTCCAGCGCGATCCGCGCATGTCGATGGCCGACCGCGTGCTGCTGCAACCCACGGCGATGCTGGAGGCGGCGCCGGTCTGCGTCGGACCGGACTTTCTGGTGCTGGGCGCGATCGTCGAGAAGACCGACTGCGTGGCGCTGGTGCCGCGCAAGGTGGCGCAGGCCCTGCAGGCCACGCGCGCGCTGCGCCAGGTGGAGCTGGTCTGGCCCCGCAAGCGTCTGTTCATCGACGCCTATTGGAGTCTTGCCGCCGACGGCAAGCGCGGCCACCGCTGGTTCCGCAACCTGCTGGCTCGCGCCGCCGCCCGGCTGAGGTGATCTCCCTTCCCCCGGAGGGGCAGGGCATTCACATACGGCAATTTACCGTCGTCCTGAGCGAAGCGAAGGACCTTGCGGTCGTCCGATCCGTGAAAGGTGGTAGCGGTGAATCACCGATACTGCCACTGCTCGACCGAAACACCGCAAGGTCCTTCGCTTCGCTCAGGACGACGAAAACACCGCGAATACCCTGCCCTCCGGGGGAAGGTTATTTACTACCGCCGCAGGGCGGTTTCGCGCTGCACGCAGGCGTCGTAGGCCGGGGTTCCCGACGGATAGCCGCGGCTGACACAGACGTCGCTGGCGCTCGCCGTCGGTGCCGGCGTCACGACCCGCTCTTCCTTGTAGCTGCACGCACCGATCACGGTGCTCAAAAACACGATCGCACAAAGGGCTGTGCGCATGACGTCCTCCGTAAGCAGGGAAGCTGTTAACGGCGGAGCGCGGTTTCGCGCGCGACGCAGGAGTCGTAGGCCGGGGTTCCCGAAGGATAGCCGCGGCTGACGCACACGTCGCTGGCGCTGGCCGGCGCCGCTGCCGGCGTCACAACCCGCTCAGATTTGTAGGTGCACGCACCAGCGAGCGTGCTGAACAATACGAACGCACAAAGGGCAGCAGCAGTGCGCATGACGTCCTCCTTAGCCAACGTCCCCCTCCTCTACGCACCGCCGCGCCACAGGTTCCTGTCCGTTGGGCTGACCGGGCTGGTCTCGTCGAACCACAGCCAGGCATCGAATTGCTGCGGCAGGGAACATTCGGCGTAGTGACTCCAGCGCTCGCTTTCGGGCCGATAGATCACACCGATGAAGCGCTCCAGCCGCGGCGGGAGCAACGGCTCGCGCACGGCACCGCCGCGCAGGTCGAGGAGGAAGCGCGGCAGGCCCGCCTCATGCGACAGCCGCTCGTATGAACCCTCACGCGAGGGCAGCACGGCCTTGATCTCCATCGGGCCGTCCCAGTCCGATGCGCACGCCACCTTGCCGGCATGCGTGCCGAACCCGATCAGCATGGCCTCGCGGCCGAAGCGTTCGCGGCAGAGCTGGCCGAGATTGATCTCGTCGCGCACCAGACCCATCTCGGTGTGCGCGGCATCGCCGATATGCGAGTTGTGCGCCCACACCACCGCCTTTGCGTTGGTTCCCCGCGCGCGCAGGATCGCCTCAAGGGTGTCGAACATGTGCCGGTCGCGCAGGTTCCAGCTTTCGGCGCCACCATAGTACATCGCGCGGTAATAGGCCTCGGCGTTCTTCACCAGCCGCGCATTGGACGCGGCATCGAGGAAGGCTTCGCCGTCCTGCGTGGTATAGGCCAGCTCGCGCGCCTGCAGATCGGCCAGCATGCGCACCACCGCCTTCTCGCAGGCGGCGTAGCCCGAGCCCAGCGCCATGCGCCCGTACGCGGCGGGATCGCGGCTCCACGGCGTGAGGCAGCCATAGCGCTGGCGCGCCACCCGGGCCGCCTCGGGATCGACGCGGTCGAGATAGTCCAGCACCGCGCGGATCGACGCCGAGAGGTTGTAGAGATCGAGACCGTAGAAGGCGGCGCGTTCCTGCGGTTTGCGGCCGGCATTCCACGCGCTCAGCCATTCGACGAAAGCTGCCACATCAATGTTGCGCCACATCCACGTGGGGAAGCGCTGGAAGGGCGGCTCGGCCCCATCCGGCGCCGGACGCTGGCGCACCAGCCGGTCGATGCTGGCGGCATCCGGCCAGTCCGCCTCGACGGCCACGATGGAGAAGCCATGACGCTCGATCAGGTGCTGCGTGATGACATGCCGCGCGCGATAGAACTCCGAGGTGCCGTGCGAGGCCTCGCCCAGCAGCACGACACGGGCCTGCGCGGCAATCGCATCGAAATGGCGGGCGAAATCCGGGCTGGCGATTTGCGGCAGCGCCACCGCCGCCTCACGAATGAGCGCCGGCAGGTCGCGCCGCACCTGCGGCTGCGGTGCCTCCAGCGGCTGGGCCTGTGCCGGCGTGGCCGGCGTCCGCTCTTCCCAGCCCTGCACGCCGATCAGCGGCACGAACATCACCGCGCCGAGATCGTCGCGTGCGAGCTCGCCGCCGGCGCCGCGCGTCAGGCGGATCAGGTTCTGGCGGCCGGGCTCTTCCTCCAGCGGCATCACCAGCCGACCGCCTTCCGCAAGCTGTTCGGTCAGCGCCTCGGGCACGCGCGGACCGCCCGCGGCCACGAGGATGGCATCGAAGGGCGCGGCCTCGGGCCAGCCCAGCGTGCCATCGCCGGTGCGCACCTTGACGTTGTCGTAGCCCAGCGACGCCAGCCGTTGCGCGGCGCTGGCGGCCAGCTCGCCATGCCGGTCGATGGTGAACACGGCAGCGGCAATGCGGCTCAGCACGGCGGCGGCGTAGCCTGAGCCGGCGCCCACCTCCAGCACCCGATCGCCGGGCCGTACGGAAGCGGCCTCGATCATCAGCGCCACGATCCAGGGCTGCGAGATCGTCTGGCCAGCCTCGATCGGTAGCGGCGCATCCTCATAGGCGAACTCGGCCAGACCGGCAGGTACGAAAGCCTCGCGCGGTACGCGGCGCATGGCGTCCAGCACATGCCGGTCGCGAATGCCGCGCCGTTCAAGCTGCCGCTCGACCATGGCGGCGCGCGGTTTTTCGGTATCGAGCATCGCCCCTTCAAGGCCGGAAGCGGGCAATCGTTCCCCTGGCGATATCGCCGTGACCCGGCGACCGGCAGGCAGCCTTTGGCGCTCCCGTGCATTGTATGGCGGGTCATGTCAGCGAGGGCGCCATGGACAGGATCGAGGAGCGGCTGTTCAAAATCGAGGTGCGCCTGGCGGCCACGGAATATCTGGTCGCCAACATGTATGCCGCCGTGTTCGGGCAGCGCGCGGACGCCGAGGCCGAGCTGAAGGCCGCCAACGACAAGCTGCGCGATAACCTCCGGCAGCAGACCATCCCCGGTACCGATGCCGTCTGGTCGGACCACGTGGCCGCAGAGATGCAGGAGGCGATGGAGAACGTGCTCGGCATCATGGAGGACATGGTGCGCTGCACCGCAAGGCTGCGCGAACCGGTCGGCCATCCGGCTGCCGGCGGCGGCCCGGCCGCCCCCGCCCCGCGCCGCCGCGCCTTCTGGTGAGGGGAACCGAAGTCGCACCCTGCCGTTACTTTTTTGTGGCACCGGCGGGAGGCAAGCCATGGACCGGCAGACCGCGGAACTGAACGCCCAGGCACAGATGACCTCGGGGCCGCTGATTGCCGCCGACAAGGTCGAGGGCACCAGCGTCTACAACCCGGCCGGCGACAAGCTGGGCACCGTCGATCACGTGATGATCGACAAGGTGAGCGGCCAGGCGGTCTACGCCATCATGTCGTTTGGCGGCTTTCTCGGAATCGGCGAGCGGTTCCATCCCCTGCCCTGGCGCCTGTTGAAATATGACGACAGCAAGGGCGGGTACGTGGTGAACCTCGACCGCAAGCAGCTTGAGGCGGCCCCGACCCACGCGCCGGGCGGCGAATGGACTGCCGACTACGCGCGCAATGTCGAGGAGCACTATGGCGAGGCCGCGCCGCCGGGCGGGCCGCGGCCGGGTACCGATCCCGTGAAGGACAAGGGCAAGCCGCCGCCGGACCCGAGTTACATCCCCTCCAGCGGCTGACCCCGCGGCCGCCATGACCTGGGTCCTGCTGCTGGTCCTGTGCACGGTGCCGTCCGACGCCAGCACCTGCGAGGACCGCATGCTGGCCCATCAATTGAGCGAAACCGAATGCCGCATGCTGGCGGCGCCAAGGCAGGCGCGCGGCGAGATCGTGGAGTGCGTCCCCGCCCCGCACGGCATCGCCGAAGACGACGACCTGGCGCCTGACCCCCTCACCGACAAAGCCAACGCGCACTGAGCCTTCATGGTGAGCTTGTCGAACCATGAAGGCGTCGGACAGCCGCAGCGCCGGCCGCTTCATGGTTCGACAAAGCTCACCATGAAGCGGTTCTCCAGCCCGCTCGCCCTGCACGGCTCACACCGTCAGATACCGTGAGCGGATCTGGGCTTCCTCATTCCGGAAGCGCTCGGGGTCGGCGGAGTAGACGATGCGTCCCTTCACCATGATGTGCAGCGCGTCGGCGACCGCCTCGGCGAGCTTCATGTTCTGCTCGATCAGCAGGATGGTGACCCCTGCCTCGCGCAGCAGCCGGATGACGCGCGCCAGCTCGCGCACGACCAGCGGCGCCAGCCCCTGGCTGGGCTCGTCCAGCAGCAGCACCTTCGGGTCGCTGACCAGCGCGCGCGCGATCGCCAGCATCTGCTGCTCGCCGCCGGAGAGTTGCGCGCCCTTGTGGCGCTGCCGCTCGCCCAGCGACGGGAACAGCCCGAGCAGCCGTTCGAGCGGCCACGCTTTGGCCGGGGTCCTTTCCGCGACGCGGATATTCTCGACGACGGTGAGGTCGGGAAAGATCAGCCGCCCTTCCGGCACGTAAGCGACACCCGCCCGCGCCACCTGGTGCGGCGCCCACGCGGTGATCGCCCTGTTCTCCAGCGCGATCTCGCCTGCGGTCGGCCGCACCAGCCCCATGATGGTCTTCACGGTCGTGGTCTTGCCGACGCCGTTGCGGCCGAGCACCGCGGCGATGCGGCCCGCCGGCAGCTCGAGATCGACTCCTTGCAGGACATGGCTGGCGCCGTAATGCGTGTTGAGTCCACGGATGCTCAGCATCACTCGATGCCCCCGAGATAGGCCTCCTGGACGCGCGCATCGGCCTTGACGGCCTCGGGCGTGCCGTCGGCGATCACGGCGCCCCGATGCAGCACCGTGATCTTGTGCGCGAGGCGGAACACCACCTCCATGTCATGCTCGACCAGCAGCGCCGTGACGTGCGATTGTTCGAGGAACCGCGACAGCGTCTCCACCACCTGCGCCGTCTCCTCGACCGAGAGCCCCTGCGTCGGCTCGTCGAGCAGCAGCACCGTGGGCTCCTGCGCCACCGCCATCGCGACCTCCAGAAGCCGCTGATCGCCGTGGCTGAGAAGACCGGCCGGGCGGTCCGCGACACCGGCGAGACCCAGCAGCTCCAGCGCCGCGCCGCCCGCGCGGCGCGCCTGCGTGAAGACGTTGCCGCCGCCGAAAGGCAGCCAGCGCCGCGGGTTGCGTGCCTGCGCCGCCAGCGTCGCATTCTCCCGTGCCGACATCTGCGGAAACAGTGCCGTGAGCTGGAAGGTTCGCGACAGACCGCGCTGGCAGATGGCGTGCGCCGGCAATCCTGTGATGTCCTCGCCGGCGAAGCGGACATGGCCCGCCGTCGGCTTCACCACCCCGGTAATGAGATGGAACAGCGTCGTCTTGCCGGCGCCGTTGGGACCGATCACCGCCCGGATTTCGCCGGCGCCAACATCCATGCTGACATTGTCGACGGCAACCAGCGCGCCATAGCGCCGGGTCAGACCCGCGATCCCGATTAACGCTGCGCCTGCATCAGTCACGCAGGCGGACCTTCGCCAGCGGCTTCTCTCGGCGCTTCACCCAGCCCGTGGCGAGACCCCAGATGCCCTCGGGGGCAAAAAGCACGAAGCCGATGAAGATGAGGCCGAAGAACAGCGCCCACGCTTCGGTAACGGACGAGAGCTGATGCTCCAGAAGGAGGAAAAAGGCAGCGCCCAGGATCGGGCCGATCAGGGTGCCCGACCCGCCGACGATCACCATGATCAGCACCTGGCCGGACAGCAGCCAGAACAGCAGCTCGGTATTGGCGAAGCCGGCGAACGGCGCATACAGAGCGCCGGCCAGCCCGCCAAGCGCGTAGGCAATGGCAACGACGGCGATCTTGTACAGCCGCGTGTTGAAGCCCAGCGACACCGTCTTGGCCTCGTTCTCGCGAATGCCGCGCAGCACCGCGCCGAACGGCGAGGCGACAAGCTTGCGACACAGCAGGAACGATCCGATCAGGCAGGCCAGCGCGAAATAGTAGAACCCGGTTTTGGTGGTCAGCAGCGTCAGGCCCATCGGACCCGCGCGGCGCGGAATGCCGGCCAGCCCGTCGGAGCCGCCGGTGACGGATGTCCACTTGAAGGCGATGGCGTAGAGCAGTTGCGCGAAGGCGAGCGTCAGCATGGCGAACGACACGCCGGTGGCGAGCGTGCACACCCAGCCGACGCCGATGGCAATGACACCCGTCAGCAAGGTCGCGAGGATCACGACGAAGGGCAAGGGGAGCGACGTGTTGAGCAGCATGTAGCCCGAGGCGTAGGCGCCCAGCCCATAGGCAGCCACATGCCCGAAGGAAATAAGCCGCGTGTAGCCCACCATCAGGTCGAGGCTCATGGCGAACAGCCCGAGAATCACCAGCTCGGTCAGCAGCGTCATGGCGAAGGCGGGCAGGCCGAACGGCGCCGCGATCAGCAGCGCCACGAACGCCAACCCGAGCGCCCGCGGCCAGCGCATTCGCTCACGCCTCCTTGCCGAGCAGGCCGCCGGGCCGCACGACCAGCACCAGCAGCATCAGCAGGTACATGAAGGCCAGCGCGAAATCCGGCAGGTAGTAGTTGCCGAACACCTGGACGAAGCCGACGAGCAGCGCGCCGATCAGCGAGCCCGCGAAGCTGCCCATGCCGCCGATGATGACGATGACGAAGGCATCGATGATCACTGTCGACGCCATGGCGTGCGATGCGGTGACCAGCGGTGCCGCGAGCACGCCGCCCAGCGCCGCGAGCCCGCAGCCGATGCCGAACACGCCCGAGCGCACGAGGTTCACGTCGATGCCCAGCGCATGCACCATCTCGGCATTCTGCGAGGTGGCGCGGATCAGCAGGCCAAGCCGCGTGCGCTCCAGCGCCTGCCAGATGGCGATGGCCATCACGGCGCCGGCGGCCACGAGGAACAGCCGGTAGGCCGGGAACGGCTCGCCCAGCAGGAAGACGACGCCGGAGAACAGCTTCGGGGCCGGCACCTGGAGCGCGTCAGGACCCCAGATCAGCCGCACCGCTTCGGTGACGACCAGCGCCAGGCCGAACGTCACCAGCAGGAAGGCCGATGCGTCGCGCCGGTAGAGCCGGCGCAGGATGCCGAGCTCGAACGCCGCGCCCACCGCGCCGACAATGAGCGGCGCCAGTACAAGGGCCAGCCAGAACGTGCCGGCCCAATGCGCCAGCGAGTAGCCGACGAAGGCGCCCAGCATGTAGAGCGCGCCATGCGCAAAGTTGACGATGCGCATGATGCCGAAGATCAGCGTCAGCCCGACGCCGAGAAAGAACAGCAACGCGCTCTGCGACAGCGCATTGACCACCTGCGTCAGAAGCAGCGCCAGCGTACTCATATGCCCGGAAAACGACCTTCCCCCGGAGGGGGAAGGTGCCCCGAAGGGGCGGAAGGGGGATGGTGCAACGCGTTCGGTGTCTCGCCATTGACGCCGTGCATGTTGAGGCATCCCCCTTCCGGCGCTGCGCGCCACCTTCCCCCTCCGGGGGAAGGTCCCATGAAGTGCGTGTCAGTCTTCGTAGGTCATCTTGTTGCAGGGCGGGGTCGTTTGCTCGGCGGGGAATGTTGAGATGACCTCCGGGATGGGATGATCGAAGCCCTCCTTCTTGACCACCTTCACCGCAAAGCCCTTCTGCACGCCCTGGTGATCGCACTTGCGCATCAGCACCTTGCCCTTAACGCTCTCGATCGTGAGATCCTCCAGCGCCGGCCGCAGCTTGTCGGCCTCGATGCCGCCGGCCTTCGTGATGCCGGCCTCGAACACCTTCATGCATTGCCACTGCTCGCCTTCGAACGTGTCGGGCACGGTCTTGTGCTCCGCCTTCCACAGTTCGACGAACTCCTTGTTGGCGGGCGTATCGATCGTGAAGGCGTAGCGCGCGGAGCCGATAAGCCCGACGGAAGCGTCACCGACCGCGCGCAGGGCCACCAGCTCGATCTGCTCGGTGAGCATCGCCATCTTCGAGGCAAGCTGGTACTGCGCCGCCTGCGCGAGGAAGGCGTTGTTATCGTCGCCGGCCAGCACGAGGTAGACGCCCTCGGCGCCGGACTGACGGATCTTCGTGATGTAGGTCGAATAGTCCTTGGTGCCGGTCGGCGCGAACACCTTGCCGATGAAATTCACCTTGAGGCGCTTCATCTCGTCCTCGAACACCTGGACGCTGTTGTGCCCCCAGGCATAGTCGAGACCCAGCGCAAAGAAGCTCTTGATCTTCGCCTGCTTGACATAGAGCGAGACCACGCGCGCGCCCATCGGTCCCGATGTGTTGGCGCGGAAGAAATTCGGCACGAAGCTTTCGGCAGTCAGGCGGCCATCGCCATTGTCGGACGAGATGAAGATGGCGTTCCACTCGGCGAGCTTTGGCACGATGGCGAGCGCCTCGGAAGAGAGCGTGATGCCGGTCAGCAGACGGCAATCGTAGCGCTCGACCATCTCCTGCGCCTTGCGCACGCAGGTCGCGGGATTGCCGACCGTGTCCTCGATCAAGAGCTCAATCTTGCGGCCGAGAATGCCGCCCTTCTCGTTCTGCAGCTTGGCATAGAGCTCGGCGCCGCGCTTTTGCTGCTGGCCGACCGAACCCAGCGGACCGGTGAGCGCAAGCGGCATGCCGATCTTGATCATGCCGCCGGCCTGCGCGCGGGCGCTCGTCCACACCCAGGGCGAGGCGACGGCGGCGCCCGTACCGGCAACGACGGCGCGACGCGTAAGACGCGGCCTGATGGTCATCGCGGTTCCTCCCTGAAGTCGCCGCGTCATCACCGCGCGGCTGCAAGTGCAGGCTATCGGCGCAGGCAGCACCGTGCAACCAGTGTTGGGTTTTCATGAACCTTCCCCCGGAGGGGGAAGGTGGCGCGCAGCGCCGGATGGGGGATGCCTCAACAAGCACGACACCGGAGGTGTTGCACCATCCCCCTTCCGCCCTTCGGGCACCTTCCCCCTCCGGGGGAAGGTATTGGTTGGATCATCTGCGAATGCCCTGTTTGGCAATCCGTTCGGCCAGCACGTGGCGGCGCAGCTTGCCCGTGGCGGTGAAGGGCAGCTCCTCGACGATGTGCAGCTCCTCGGGCAGCTTGTAGTCGGCCACCTGGCCCTTCAGATACGCGATCATCTCCGCCAGCGTCACCGATTGCCCGGGCTTCGGGATCACGCAGAGGCAATTGCGCTCGCCCAGCCGCGGATCGGGCACGCCAACCATGGCGGCATGCATGATCGCGGGATGGGTGTAAAGAATCTCCTCCACCTCGCGCGGAAAGAATTTCTTGCTGCCGCGATTGATGATCTCCTTGCGCCGTCCGACGATCTCGACATTGCCCGCCGCATCGACGATGCGGCCAAGGTCGCCCGTGCGGAACCAGCCATCCGCCGTAAAGGACTCGGCATTGGCCGCCTCGTTGGCGTGGTAGCCGAGATGAACGCTGGGCCCCAGCGCCGCGATCTCCCCGACCTCGCCCGGCCGCACCTCCTGACCCGCCTCATCGAGGATCTTCAATTCCATGCTCGAAACCACGCGCCCGATCGTGCCGTTGACCTTCGCCGGATCGTCGCTGAAGCGGGTGTAGGTGTGAAAACCCGTCTCCAGCATGCCGTAGAGCTCGATCAGATGCCCCGGCATGCGGGCCTGGCAGTCACGGATGGTCTCGATCGCCGCCGAAGCGCCGCCGGTGATCACCACGCGCAGCGAGGAGACGTCATGATCGGCGAGTCCGGGTTCGTTGAGCAGGGCCACGATCGACGCCGGCGCCGTCGCGATATAGGTGACGCGCTCGCGCTCGATCAGGTCCAGCGCATCCTTCGCGACGAAGCGCTCCAGCAACACCGCGCGGCTGCCGGAAACGATCGCCTGCAGCAGGCAGAGATAGCCCCAGTTCAGGCACACCGGCAGCCAGACGAGCTGCACCTCCTTCTCCGTGACCCCCATGTCGGCATTGATCTGGTGCACGGCTGGCAGCGTCGAGTTGACCGAATGCAGCACGCATTTCGGATTGCCCGTCGTGCCTGACGTGAAGGCCATGCGGAAGACGTCATCCGCACCCATGCGCACGCGGTCCCCGGGCGCCAGCGGCGGCGTTTCGGCAATCCCCTGTTCCAGGTTCCACTCACCCTCGACCGCGCCGCCCGCCACGATGACGTGCTCAAGCGCGGGAATGGCGTCCCTGAGCTGGCGTGCCATGGCCACGTAGTCGAACCCTTTGAATGACGCCGGGCAGACAAACGCACGGCTGCCCGAGAAGCGCAGGATGTAGTCGAGCTCGCGCACCCGGAAATCGGGGTTCACCTTGTTGGCGATGGCGCCGATCAGCTCCAGCGCGAAGAAGACGATCGGGAACGCGATGCGGTTGGGAAGCTGGATGGTGACGACATCGCCCCGCCCGATGCCGATGCGCCGCAGAAAGGCCGCGCACCGCTCCACCCTCTCCTTCAGCGCCCCGCAGGTGATGCGCTCCTGCGCATCGACGAACATCTCGCGGTCGGGATGGCTCTGGGCCCGGCGGGCCAGGATGTCAAAGAACGTCTCATCGCCCCAATGCCCTTCCCGCCGCCACCGCTTGGCAAGCCCGGGCTTCACGATCGTGGTGAATGTCATGGCGCGCTCTTTCGGCGAAGGCCACGCAACGGACCGCCACCGACCTGGATGGCCGTCCTTGTGATATAGCGCCCTCTGGGCCAAACCAGCAATGTGACGATCATCTCACCACCGCCTGGATCTTGCGCAGTCGCAGCGTCGCCAACCGTTCCCGCAAGGCGGGACCGTCTGGATCATGGCGCCGGATCGGACGTGGCTCGCCGTTGCGGCCATTGAAGCGATTGCAGTAAGCTCGCCCCAACAGGTCGCGCTCGGCGGTGATGTTCCGCCACAACGTCCCGGCGTTCGTGGCAGGCCTGTTCAGGAACTGAGAACGCACGGCTGTGGGGAACTGTGAGGCGGGGGTTCACACGACAATCTGTAAACCGGGGCCGCCGCCGGCTCGCGCCCGCGGCGGCGTTGTTTGCTCTTCTAGTCCAGCTCGTCACTGGCTTCGGCCATTTCCATTCCGAAGACGTCGGGCGCGCAAGCGATCTCGGCTCACCGGTCCTGGTCGCCAGTGGTGGATCGTCCTTACCGCCGTCTGGACCGGTTAATCATTCACCGGCTCCACACTCACACGACGACTGCGCGATCTGCGTCGCCCTGCATCTCGCAGGCAGCGCGGACCTGCCGGCCTCGCCGCTGCCCGTTGCACCAGCCGCCGGCGCGGAAACGGCGCCCCCACTGGCCGGTCTGCGCGTTAGCTGGCCGCTGTATTTCCTGTTCGTCTCGCGAGGGCCACCGCACGCCTGACTATCGTGCCGTTGAGCCCCCTCCCGCCGGGAGGGGGCATCCAATCCACGTGTCAGGAGTGAAAGAGATGAGTCATCAGCGATGGGATGCGCCTGTGGCCGTCCCGCGTGGCGCGTCGGCCCACGTGTGCCTTGCCCGACATTTGATAATCAGTGTGCCGCTGGTCTGGGGTGTGCTCAACGCCGCGCCGGCATTGGCGCAGACGCAGGACGACCTGCAAAGCATTCGCCGCGAGATGCAGCAGATGCGCCAGCAGTACGACTCCGCCCTCAAGAAGCTGGAACAGGACTACAATGCCCGGCTGAAGCGGATGGAGCAGCGCCTCGACGCCGCACAGAAGGCTACTGCCGCAGCGCAGGCCAAGGCGAACCAGGCTCAGAAAACGGCCGCAGCAGCATCGACACCCCAGCCACCCCCACCGGCTTCTTCAGCGCCATCCGCGCCGCCGCCCGACTCGACGCCAGCCCCAGCCGGTGGAACACCCGCTCCTGGCGGTGGGACGCAAACCAGGGCCAGCGCCTTCAACCCGGCGATCGGCGTCGTGCTCGATGGCAAGTTCATGGCCGCGCGGCGCAACCCCGGCAGCTACAGCATGCCGGGCTTCGCGCTGGGCGAGGAAGCGAAGCCGCCGCCGCGCGGTTTCAGCCTCGGCGAGAGCGAGATCAATTTTCAGGCCAACGTCGACCAGGCCCTGTTCGGCAATCTGACCATTGCCCTCGACCGCGACAACGAGGTCGCTCTCGAGGAGGCCTACATCCAGTCGCTGGGGCTTCCCGCCGGTTTCACGGTGCGCGCCGGGCGCTTCTTCTCCGGCATCGGCTACCTCAACGAGCAGCACGCGCATACCTGGGATTTTGCCGATGCGCCGCTGGTTTACCGCGCCTTTCTCGGCAACCAGTATGGCGACGACGGTGTGCAGGTGCGCTGGCTGGCGCCCACTGACTTCTTCCTCGAATTTGGCGGCGAGGTCCTGCGTGGCGCGGCGTTCCCGGCCGGCGGCAAGGACAACCACCATCTCGGCGTCGGCGCCTGGAGCGCCTTCGTCCATGCCGGCGGCGATATCGACACGAGCGCCAGTTATCGCGTCGGCCTTTCTTACCTGCAGACCAAGGCGAGTCAGCGCGAGACCGAAGGCCTGGCGGGAGACGACGTGTTCTCGGGCACCGCGCACACCTTCGGTCTCGACGCCGTCTTCAAATGGGCGCCGGAGGGCAACTTCGCCGAGCGCTATCTCAAGCTGCAGGCAGAGATCTTCGCGCAGCGGCTCACGGGCACCTTCAACGACGCGCGCCTGCCCAACAACATGGCGCTGGGCTTCTATATCCAGGGCGTCTACCAGTTCATGCCGCGCTGGCGCTTCGGCTTGCGCTACGACCAGGTCCGGGCCGATTCGCTGGGACCGGACTTCACCGGCACGACGCTCGACAACCACGGCAGGACGCTGCGCCGCTACAGCGCCATGGTCGACTTCTCGACCAGCGAATTCGGCCGCTTCCGCACCCAGTACAACTTCGACCAGTCGCGGCCGCAGAACGACCACCAGCTCATCTTCCAGTACACCGTGAGCTTCGGCTCGCACGGTGGCCATCAATACTGAGAGGCACACATGCGGTTCACCACCATCGGGCCGGCGGCGATCGCCGCTGCCCTCGCGCTTGTGGTCGCCGGCACCTCGCCGGCCGCGGCGCTCGATGTTTTCGCCTGCGAGCCGGAATGGGGCGCGCTGGCGCAGGAGCTCGGCGGCAGCGACGTCAGCGTCTATACCGCCACCACGGCGCGCCAGGACCCGCACCAGGTCCAGGCGCGGCCGGCGCTGATCGCCCGGATGCGCCGCGCTGATCTCGTGGTCTGCACCGGCGCCGAACTCGAGGTCGGCTGGTTGCCGATCCTGCTGCGCCAGGCCAGCAACGCCAAGGTCCAGGCCGGCGCGCCGGGATACTTCGAGGCGACGCAGCAGGTGCCGCTGATGGACAAGCCGCAACGCCTCGACCGCGCCCAGGGCGACATCCATGCCGCCGGCAACCCGCATATCCAGAACGATCCCCGCCTGGTGCGCGCGGTCGCGGCCGCGCTCGCCCGGCGTATGCAGGAGGTCGACCCTGCCCACGCGGCAGGCTATGCACAACGCGCCCGGGCCTTCGATGACCGGATGGCGCAGGCGATCCCGCGCTGGCAGACCACGGCGGCGTCGCTGAGGGGTACCCGTGCCGTCACCTACCACAAGGGTTGGGTCTATCTCTTCACCTGGCTGGGCATCAGCGAGGTGGGCACGATCGAAGCCAAGCCCGGCGTGCCGCCCAGCAGCGCCTGGCTGGCGCAGCTGCTGGATGACATCCCGAAGCGCAACGCGCAATCCGTCATCTACGCGGCCTACCAGGACCCCAAGGCGGCGAACTTCGTGGCCCAGAAGGCGGGCATCCCGGCCGTGATGCTGCCTTTCACCGTCGGCGGCACGGACGAGGCCAAAGACCTCTTCAGCTTCTACGACGACACCATCCGGCGTCTGCTCGCCGGCCTGAAGGGCGTGGCGCGCTGATCGGACATAACCACCTCATCCGGAGATCGAAGGTGGAATCGCACAGTCTTGACATCGTCTGGCCGGCATTCCTCGCCGGCCTTCTCGTGCTGTCAACGCACGTGCCGCTGGGCCGGCTGGTGCTGGAGCGCGGCATCGTCTTCATCGACCTCGCCATCGCCCAGGTCGCGGGGCTCGGTGTCGTCGCCGCCGACTTCCTCGGCTTCGAGCCCGGCGGCTGGTCGGGGCAGGTGAGCGCCGTGGTGGCGGCGCTGCTGAGCGCCGGCCTGCTGATCTGGACTGAGCGCCGGCTGGGGCAATGGCAGGAGGCGATCATCGGCGTGGTGTTCGTCGCGGCGGCGAGTGCCGAGATCATCCTGCTCGGATTCAATCCGCACGGCGCCGAGCATCTCAAGGAACTGCTGGTCGGCCAGATCCTCTGGGTGGCGCCGCAGGATCTGATCCCGGTGGCCGTGCTCTATGCCGCCGTCCTGGCGCTGGCGATGAGGATCGACCTCGGCCGCCAGCGCATCGTGTTCTACGCGATCTTCGCTGTTACCGTGACGGCTTCGGTGCAGCTCGTCGGGGTCTTTCTCGTGTTCACGTCGTTGATCGTGCCCGCGTTGGCCGCCAAGATCCTCGCCACGCGGCGGTCGATGTTGTTCGCCTACTGCGTGGGGATCGCGGGCTACATCGCCGGCCTGCTGGCATCGCTCTTCATCGACCTGCCGACGGGCGCGGCCATCGTCTGTGCCCTGGCGGTCATTCTTGCCGGGGTTCTCGTGTGGGCTGGCGGTAGTCGCAAGCCCTTGGACAGCGCCTGAAACGTGCCGGCCTGGCCCACCTCGATGGGTGGTCGGATCGTGCCTGAATTGGCCACGTAGTCGAAGCCCTTGAATTCATGGCGCGCTCTTTCAGCCAGTGCCCGCCGCGTCCTCGAGAATCATGTCGGCGGCCTTTTCGCCGATCATGATGGTCGCGGCGTTGGTGTTGCCTGACACGACAGTCGGCATGATCGACGCATCGGCCACGCGCAGCCCCTCCAGCCCGCGCACGCGCAGGCGCGCATCGACCACCGCCAGCGGGTCGTTGCCCATGCGGCAACTGCCGGCCGGATGCCAGTTCGACTGAACCGTATCGCAAGCCGTCTCCAGCAGCGCCGGGTCGTTGTCGCGCCCGGCGAACGGCGCCAGCTCCGCGCCCGTCAGGGCGGTCATGGCCGGTGCCGCCATCAGCCGGCGACAGAGCCGCAGGGCGCGCAGCATCGCCTGGCGGTCGCCCTCGGTCGACAGCAGGTTGTGAACGATCGCGGGCTGCATGGCCGGGTCGGGCGAGCGCACATGCACGAAGCCGCGACTCTCGGGGCGCAGCAGCGTGACGCCCATCGTCACCCCGGGCTCGCGGTCGAGCACCCGCGCCTCGATGTCGGCATAGCTGCCGGGGAACACCTGGAACTGCGCGTCCGGCGAGGCGAGCTCCGGCCGCGTACGGACAAAGCCGCTGATCGGCAGGGTGGGCATGGTGAGGATGCCCTTGCGGAACGCCACATAGCGCAGCAGCGAGAGAGCGCCGCGCCATCCATGGACCTCGTCGTTGTAGGTGACCGGCTGGCGAATGCGCCAGCGCATGCGCACGATCTGGTGGTCCTGCAGATCGTGACCGACGCCGGGCAGAGCATGCACCACAGGAACGCCCGCGCGTTGCAGCACCGCCGGCGCGCCGACGCCCGACAGCTCCAGAAGCTGGGGCGAGCCGAAGGCGCCGCCGCACAGGATGACCGCGCGCCCGGCGCTTGCCTCGTGCGCCACGCCACGGCTCGACCAGGCGACGCCTGTGGCCCGCCTGCCCTCGAACAGGATACGCGACGCAAGGGCGTGGGTCGCCACACGCAGATTGCGCCGCGTCCGCGCCGGTTTGAGATAGGCAACGGCGGCGCTGCAACGGCGGCCGTTGCGGATCGTCGCCTGGTGATAGCCGATACCCTCCTGCACCCGGCCGTTGAGATCGTCGTTGCGCGGTATGCCGATCTGGATTCCGGCCTCGATCAGGGCGTCGCACAGGCCGATACGATGCGACAGGTCCGACACGGCCAGCGGCCCGCCGGTGCCGCGCTCCTCGCTCGGCCCGCGTGAATTGTCCTCCATCCGCCGGAAGTAAGGCGGCACGTCGTCGAACGACCAGCCGCGATTGCCGAGCTGCGCCCACATGTCGAAATCCTCGACCTGGCCGCGGATATACACCATGCCGTTGATCGAGCTCGAGCCGCCGAGCACCCGCCCGCGCGGCAGCAGGTAGGGGCGATTGCCGCGCGCCGGGTCGGGCTCGCCGCGAAAGCACCAGTTGACGGCGCTGTTGTTGACGTTCTTGCCGAAGCCGAAGGGAATGTGGATCCAGAGATTGCGGTCCTCGGGACCCGCCTCCAGCAGCAGGACGCGGTTGCGGAGATCGCTGCTCAGCCGGTTGGCCAGCACGCACCCGGCCGACCCGCCACCGACAATGATGTAGTCATAGTCCACGCCGCTCACCGTCCCGCCATGAATCCCGCATCGAAAATTACAGCAAGCGCAGCCCCCGCCAACCCTAGAGGCTCTGGCCTTCCCCCGGAGGGGGAAGGTGGCGCGAAGCGCCGGAAGGGGGATGCCTCCGCAAGCACGGCCTTCAAAGGCGAGAAGCCGAAGGTGTTGCGCCATCCCCCTTCCGCCCTTCGGGCACCTTCCCCCTCCGGGGGAAGGAAGACAGTGCAAGATGTCCTGCGCAGACATAGCCGGCGGTTATGGGAGGGATGAGCGCTTTGGCCCTTCCGGCGGGGCGGCACTCGGCCTAGCGTGGCGGCAGGCCGTCGCAGAACCGCCGGGAGGAAGCGATGTGGGTGCGCAATGCGTGGTATGTCGCCGCCTGGACGCATGAGCTGGCCGCGGGCCAGGTGCTGGCGCGCAGCATCATCAACGAGCCGCTGGCCATCTGGCGCACCAGCGCGGGCACGCCGGTCGTTTTCGAGGATCGCTGCTGCCATCGCTTCGCGCCGCTGTCGATGGGCCGCGTCGAGCGCGACGATCTGCGCTGCATTGTATCACGGCCTGAAATTCGCCGCCGACGGGCGCTGCATCGAGATCCCCGGCCAGAAGCTGATCCCGCAAAGCGCCTGCGTGCGCCGCTATCCCGCCGTCGAGAGCGGCAGCTGGCTGTGGGTATGGATGGGCGACGAAGCGCAGGCCGACCCGGCCCTGATCCCACCGTCGCTTGCGCTCGATGATCCCGGCTACCGGATGAAGGCAAGCCAGCTCGACTACGCCGCCGACTACCAGCTCATCGACGACAACCTGCTCGACCTCTCGCATCTCAGCTACGCGCACGAAAAGACGCTGGGCGCCGGCTCGCCGCAATGGGCCGACGAGCGCCCGCGCATCACCGATCTGGCGCGCGGCGTGAGGGTCGAGCGCTGGCTTGCGAACCAGCAGCGCAGCTACCTGCGCCGCGACCAGACCGTCGACATGTGGAACGCCTACGATTTCCTCGTGCGGCATCTTCCTGCTGCGCACGGCGTGGTATCCGCTGGGCACGGCCGAGCGGCTGGGGCACAAGCCGCCCGGAGACGAGCCGCCGATGTTCCTGCGCTGCGATGAGCAGGCGGTGACGCCGACCACCGCCCGCACGGCGCGCTATTTCTACGCCACCGGCGCGCGCACCGGTGATATCAGCCCCGCCCAGCTCGACAAGATGTTCGCCGTGCTCGAGGCCGCCTTCCACGAGGACAAGGCGATCATCGAGGCGCAGCAGCGCGTGATCGACCGCGATCCCGAACGGCGCATGCTGCCCACCAGCTTCGATGCCGGCCCCACCCGCTTCCGCCGCATCCTCGAAGGCCTGGTGGCGCGCGAGGCGCAGCCGGCGCCCCGTGCCGCTGCCCAGGCGGAGTAAGGGCGCTGCCTGCCTACTGCCTGAGCCAGAGGGTCAGCGGCACGGCCCGGCGATCGGGGCATTTGAGCGGTCCGCTCCAGGTGTCCGACTGGCGGCCGCTATAGGAACATTCGACACCGTTGATCAGCAGGGTCGCCGTCAGCCGCGACGATCCCGCCAGGCTGAGCCGGATCTCGCCATTCCGTTCCTCCGGCCCGTCCTGGGTGCAGATGCCGACGTGCCGCATCTTCAACGGACCGGCGAACTCCCTTTTGTCGGCTGGCCCGACCGGGATGACGCTGGCCGTGACCTCCCATTCGCCGAGCACGCCGGCGTAGCCTGAGACTTCCAGCGTCTCGGCCCGCGCGGTGGCGCACAGGCCCATCAAGGCGAGCACCGGCAGTATCCCGGCCGCCCGCCCCAACGTGGAGCGGCGCCGGACGCTCATGGATTCTTCGCGAGAAAGGCGCGGGCCTCTTCAATTTCGGTGCGGCTGTCGTCGGCACCGTCGGCAATGGCGATGACCTTGGCATAGTACTGACGGGCCTTGGCCATGTCGCCCGCCTTCACGGCCGCTATGGCGGCGCCGACATAGGCGCCCAGCCGGTTGGGCTCCTTCCTGAGCGTCGCCTCGAAGGCAGCCAGCGCCTCGGCGGGCTTCGCGCGCTCGAGCAACATCACGCCGTAGAGCTCGCGCGCCGGCTTGGGCGTGCCAGGCGTGACCGGGTGCTTTTCCGTGCTGTCCTCGGCATCGGCGGCGGCGCTCATGGCCGTCAGGGCGTCGTCGAAGCGACCTTCGGCATACAGGGCCCAGGCGCTGGCGATCTTCACCTGGATATCAACCTGCTCGGACCAGTACAGGTCTTTGGCCTCACGCAACTTGTCGCGCAACGCCTCCAGCTTCGCGATGTCGGCTTGGGCGGCTTGCGGATCGCCCAGGCGGGCGGCGCCCAGCGCGCGTGCGAAATGAGTGATGGCCTGGGCGTAGGGCAGCGGGCTGGGCCGAACCTCCAGCGCCGCCGCGGCCTTCCAGTCGGCCCGTTCGATGGCGTAGCGCGCCGGTGAGGCGGCCAGTGCATAGGCTCCCGCGAGGTAAGACTCGGAGCGACCGCCAAGCGTCAGCATTTCGTCGATCACGGCCCGGGCCTTGCGATCCTGCCCGAGCTGCAGGTTGGCGTAGACCAGATAGTCCATGGCGTGCAGCTGGTCTCCCGCTTCGCCATCCTCCTTGGCCACGCGCGCCGACTCGACGTTCGAGGCGATCGAATCGTCCCAAAGGCCGAGGCGGGTGAAGATGTGCGAGGGCATGTGCTGGGCATGCGCCGCCGCAGGCGCGATCTTCGCATAGCGGCGCGCGGCATCGAGACCTTTTGCGGCGATCGCCGGATAGTCGTACAGGTGGATCAGGTAGTGCGCCACGCCGGGATGATTCGGCTGACGCTGGAAGATGGGTTCGAGCAGCGCCGCGCCCTTGAGCTGGTTGGCGTAGGTCTTGTCGGACGGCGAAGCCGAGGTGTTGAGAGCCAGCGCGTAGTGAATTTGGGCTTCATCGTCATCGGGATAGCGCAGCGCCAGCTGTTCCATGGCCTTCGCGTAGGCCAGCAGGCGGGTACGATGGTCGACCTTCTCGTAGTCCGCGTACATCATCGCCAGCGCATCGAGATAGTCGCGCTCGCGCTGGGTCCTGGTCCCGACGCTTTTGCCCCTGGCGAGCGCCTCGGCGCCCTGGGCGAGATTCTTTGCCGGTGGTACGCTATGGGGATTCCACAGGAGGCTGAGGGCAATGCCCCAGTAGGCGATGCCGCACTCGGGATCCGCCTTCAGCACGTCCTCGAACGTTCTCTGCGATGCGCGATACCAGAAAGAGTGCTGATAGAGCATCGCCCGGTCGAAGAGCTTCTGCGCTTCCGCGCTGCAGGAGGTCGGGAAGTGGACAGTGCCAAGCTGGTCACCGCTCGTCTGGGCGAAAGCCTGTGGTGCGAACCAGGCGCCCGGGGTCAATGCGGCAGCGATCACTGTGGAGCGAAGTGTCCGGTACATGGCAGGCTCCCCCGTCAGTAGACGATGGGCCATGAGGGCCAATAATACCTGTCTGGACTATGCTCTACTTTGCGATCGTCTACGCCCCTCTCCAGTTCTCGTCAACGATTACTCAGCCCCGGCCTTGAAAACGACCGATCCTGACTCAGGGCTGACATTGATCAGGCGGTCAAAGCGATGCCGACTGTCAGACCTCAGTCAGGATGGCGGCGCCATATGGAGACGGAGCAAGCCGCGCAAGCGATGCTCGACTTGCCCGGATCAATGCCCAGCGTCGAACGAGAGGTGCCCCGCCATATACTGAAAGAGGGAGGCAGCAATGAACAATGGCCCGAATCAACAGATACTAGAGCAGCTCGTCGGCAAGGTCGTTGGAGATGTCGCAGGTGCCATGGGAGTGTTCATGGCCTATCTCGGCGACCAGGCCGGTGTCTATCAGGCCATGGATGAAGCTGGCCCTTCGACGGTTGAGGAGTTGTCCGGCAAGACCGGTCTCAACCCGAAGTATCTCCACGAGTGGCTTGGCGCAAACGCCGCGGCTGGCTATGTCACTTACGACAGCACAAACGAGCGGTTTTCGCTTTCAAATGAGCAAGCCCTTGTCTTTACAAGGGAAGGCCAGCCGGCATGCGTGCAAGGCTTCTTCCAGGCCGTCATGTCCCAGTATGAAACCCATACAAAGGCTGTCGAAACCTTCAAATCCGGCAAAGGCCGGCCCTGGGGTGAACACTCAAAGTGCTGCTTCTGCGCCACGGATCGTTTCTTCCGCCCCGGCTATGCTGCCAATCTCATCGACAACTGGATACCAGCACTCGACGGTGTTGGCGCCAAACTCAAGTCAGGCGCCAGAATTGCTGATATCGGTTGTGGACACGGATCCTCATCCATCCTGCTGGCCCAGGCCTATCCTGAGTCCCAGGTCTTCGCGTTCGATTTCCACGAACCCTCAATCGTCGAGGCGAGGCAAAAGGCCAGGGCTGCCGGCGTCAAAAATGTGCAGTTTGACGTCGCCAGGGCGCAGGATTTCCCGGGCAAGGACTTCGATCTCGCCTGCATATTCGACGCGCTTCATGACATGGGCGACCCTGTCGGTGCGGCCCGACATATACGCGAGACACTGAAGCCAGACGGGACGCTCATGCTGATCGAACCCCTGGCAGGGGATTCGATGAACGAGAACCTGCATCCGCTGGGGCAGATTTACTACGCCTTCTCGACAACCATTTGCACACCAGCCTCTCTCGCACAGGAAGTGGGACTGGGACTGGGTGCCCAGGCCGGACAGAAACGCCTGACGGAGGTTCTCAATCAGGCCGGTTTCACCCGGGTCCGGCGTGCCACTGAAACGCCAACCAACATGGTGCTGGAGGTGAGACTGTAGGCCTGCGGACCGTCAGATCGCTGCGTCGCGGGATGTCTGATTCTGGCCCGTCCGGCGCAGGGCATTTGCATATGGTGATTTGCCGTCGTCCTGAGCGAAGCGAAGGACCATGCGGTCGTCCAATCAGTGAACGATGGTGGTCGTGTATCACCGATGCTGCTGGTCTTTGACCGAACCACCGCGAGGTCCTTCGCTGCGCTCAGGACGACGAAAATAACGCTACCGGTGTATATGTGAGCCTGATTGCCCGCCTGGTTCCGCTGCAAAAGTAGGGCGAGGTACAACGCCCGGAAAGAGCCTTCATGGTGAGCAAAGGTGGATGCTTCGCATCCACCAGGTCGAACCATGAAGACGTCCCGGTGGAGCCGGTCGGCCGGCACAGTAGTCAACGTGGCCGGGGCTCGCCCTGTTCGACGGCCCGGCGCGGGCAGTCCATTGTGCGCGCGAGGCGCGGGGCTCAAGGTCGTTGAACAGGGCGCGGCCGAGCTCAAGGGATTGAGCGAGCCAATGCGACTCTATCGCGCTGTCGCTTGGGGTGCGCTCAAGGCAGGTTGCGCGCCGGAGTGATGATCTGGCCGTGACCTATTTCAGCGCCAGGACGACCGGACCCGCCACGGGATCGGTGACGCCGAGACCACCGCCGAGGTCTTCAAGGGTATCGCGAAAAGAATTGAGGGTGGCGATCATGTCCGGCCGCGCCTTGATGCACGCGTCCATGTCCTTCCACTCGGCGACAAGGCAGTAGGCGCGGTCGCCGGTCTTGATGATGTTGGCGTGCACCAGGCCCGGCCACGCAGAGCCGATGTTCTTGTGGGCATCGAGAAACTGCTGGTCACGCCCCGGCTTCACCCGGAAACGCACAGTATTGAAAGCGGTCATTCGGCCTTCTCCCCCCTGTTCCGGGAAAGGATACGCAGTCCGCACACGGTCGTGCAACACGACAGGGCTGGTGCCGGGTCCGCTTTCGGTCGGCCAATGCATGTCACTCGAAGGTGGCTGCAAGGGATACTTCAGTCCCGGGACGAAAGCACCGCCGGGTGATCTGGCGTCATGTGACGAAAGCGCATGCGGGACAAGGCATTGCAGCGCCGTCCGCGCTTTGCCCAATCGATCAGACGGTACGTCCGGCTGATTTTCGGCGCATCGCCGCAGTGTCAAACTCGCAACGCTACGGCACGTCGGCTTCCGGGGTACTCGTCATGTCCTTTGTTTCCCGCCTGAAGAGCATTCAGAACGAATTGCTGGGACAGGAAGTCTCGGAGCTGAGAAAAGAGACCGGATTTTCGGTGCAGTTCTGGCGCGAAGCCCACCTCCTGGCGGTGTTTCCCGCCGTCTACAAATCCTATGCAGGCAACCACGGCATTCCGTTTCATATGCGCGAGGCGGTATCGGATGCGTCTTTTGTCTCGGCCATTTACGAGTGGTGCCAGAAGGATTTTATCGACGGCATCGTTGACTCCTGCCGCTTCGACAGCGCGGTGCAAGGAGGCACCCTGTTCTTTCCCGGCGGGCACGGCACCGGCTCGGTGGGACCGTTTCAGGCCTATGCCCGCAAGGCGTACGAGGCGATTTATGCCAGTGGCGAGCTGCGCACCCTGATCCGTGAACATTCCTGGAAAGGTACGAGCCGCCTCAAGGCTGCACTCACCACCACTACCTCCACTCTGAGCCAGGATCGACCCATTCCCGATCAAGGCACTGACAATCCGGCGGCCCGGACTCTTCAGACCGCGCTTTCCGACTATGAAACCATGGCATCCCCGATGATCAGCTTTATCGGCAAGGTGGCGCTGACGATGGATTTTGCGCGCGATCTTGCAAGCGACATGAACCGGGGCCTTGGCTCCGAGGTTTTCAAGTCGGCTTTCCCGAGATCGGCGCTGGCCTGGACCATCCTGCGCAGCGAATCGACGGCGCATCCCCGACCCGAGTATCGTGCTTACGTGAGAGACGGCTTTCTGAATGCCAAACAGGGCGGGCTGGTATCGCTCGCCAATGGCAAGACATACGAGCCGTCGCTGAGCCGGCTGCTACCGGTCATGCGTTCAATGGGCGTCGTTCTGAAAACGTCTTTTGTCAAGGGAGCTTCGTCAACGTAGGGCGTGAACCTTGGTCATTGGCGACTGGAGCGTGGCGCCGGTGCCGGCCTGCGCGTATGGTCGGGCAGTCGTCAATAGCGGCGAGGCAGGTCATGGCGTTGAGGCGCATGGTGATGGAGATCGGGATGGGAACCGACATTCGCGGCGGCGATCCCACGAAGGCGGCGGTGCGCGCCCTGCGCGATGCGCTGTGGCACAACGCGCTTACCGTCGCCGGCGCACTCGGCCAGCCCGCCGATGCCATGCACGTCGATGTCACCATTGGCGTGCCCATGCCGGAGCGTGTGGACAGAGAGGCCGTGCTCGCCGAGTTGCCGCACGGCAGCGGCACGGTGAACGTCATCGAAGGCGGGCTGGCGGTGCCCAACGAGGCGGGTACCGACGTCACCCTCATCGCACACGCCGCGGCCGTCGTGCGGCTGGACGTGCCATGAAGCGCGTGCTCCTCGAGCTGGGCGCCGGCAACGACCTGCACGGCGGCGACTACACCAAGGCGGCGCTGCGCGCGGTGCAGGACGCCCTGCACCACAGCTCGCTCACCCTGCTGCGCACGCTGAAGCTCGACCCGAAGACGCAGATGCATGTCGAGGTCATCATCGGCGTGCAGCGGCCCGAGCGCGTCGATGTCGAGAAGGTGCGCGCCTCCCTGCCGCATGGCATCGTCAGCGTGCGCGCCGTGAAGGGCGGGCTGGACGTCCCCGACGAGGAGATCGGCGACGTCGCCGTGATCGCCAGCGCCGCCATCGCGGTGAGCCTCGATCTGCCGTGAGGTCAAATCCTTCCCCCGGAGGGGGAAGGTGCCCCGAAGGGGCGGAAGGGGGATGCCTCAACACACGCGGCCCGTGCTTGTGGCGGCATCCCCCTTCCGGCGCTGCGCGCCACCTTCCCCCTCCGGGGTGTACGGACCGGGGAGATGGGTGACAGGTGTTCGGAGACATGGGTGACACATTCATGGCGTCAGGCGAGCCGGTTGTCGATGCGGTTGCGCCTGTGGGTTTGTGGGCATGGTGT
>QOCQ01000024.1 GCA_003574685.1 Rhodospirillaceae bacterium SYSU D60007 | reverse complement strand
CGGAGGCGGGGAGAAGGTGGCGCGCAGCGCCGGATGAGGGGCTTGGCGGCGTTTGAGGAAAGGCCGCGAAGCCCCTCATCCGCCCTTCGGGCACCTTCTCCCCGCCTTCGCGGGGAGAAGGGAACGCACTGAGAAAACGTGAACATCGCTACTTCAACATAACGAAGGCTTTGGTGAAGAAATCGGCGGCGCCGAAATTGCCTGACTTCAGCGCCAGCGCTACGGTACGGCCATCCGCAATCGTTGCCGTGGTCCACGGCACGCCGGGGTCGATCTCGGGGCCGATGCGCAGCGCGCGGGCGCCGAGTGTGTTGACGACGGCGCCCGCGGTTTCGCCGCCCGCGACCACCAGGCGCGTGACGCCGGCTGCCACCAGGCCGCGCGCCAGCCCGGCCATGGCGGCTTCGATGCGCTGGCTGGAGAGCTCGACGCCGAATCGCGCCTGCACGGCCTTCACCTCGTCCGGGGTGCCGCTGGCCGAGAGCAATACGGGCTCGCTGCCCAACCGGCGGAGTGCCCAGGCCAGCGCCGGTGCCACGACCTCCTTGCCTTCGCACAGGGCAACGACATCCAGCCGCCACACCGGGCCGCGCTTCTCGAAATCCGCGATCTGGCCCAGCGTGGCCGTCGAGCACGAGCCCGCGAGGATCGCCGCATGTCCCGAAGCGGGCGGCATCGTTCCGGCGGATGCGGTTTCCGGCAGCAGCCCGGCGTGGCGGAAATTGCCCGGCAGGCCGAGCGACACGCCCGAGCCGCCGGTAACAAGCGGCAGATCGGCGCACGCCCTGCCGATCGTGATCAAATCGGAATCAGCTACCGCATCGACCACCGCGTGGGTGACGCCGGCCTCGCGCAGACGCGCGAAGTCGCGGCGCACCGCGTCCGCCCCGGCCTGCACGACGGCGAGCGGCACCAGCCCGACCTTGCGGGATGTCTGGCGTTGCAGCACGCGCACAAGGCTGGGATCGGTCATTGGTGTCAGCGGATGGTTGCGCATCCCCGACTCGGACAGCAGCACCGGGCCGACAAACAGGTAGCCGTTGAAGATGGTGCGGGCGTTGGCCGGGAAGGCCGGGCAGAAGATGGTGAAGTCGCAGTTCAGCGCATCGAGCAGCGCGTCGGCGACCGGGCCTATATTGCCGGCGTCCGTGGAATCGAAGGTCGAGCAGTACTTGAAAAAGAACTGCCGGCAGCCGCGCCGCCTTAGTTCGGCCAGGGCGTGAAGCGATTGCGCCACGGCTTCGCGCGCGGGAATGGTGCGGCTCTTCAACGCCACTACCAGCGCGTCGGCATCGTCAAGCGCCGTGCCGGAATCGGGGATGCCGATCGTCTGCACCGTGCGCATGCCCGCCTTCACCAGCATGCCGGCAATGTCGGTGGCGCCGGTGAAATCGTCGGCAATCACGCCCAGCAGGGCCATGCCTTTTCCTCGCTCCTGACGTTCGGACGAGCAGCTTGTCAGGCAAGCCAGCCGGCGCGCAAGTGCTAGCCCGCATTTCTCAAACCGCAAGGCATCATTCCATGCCGGGAGCGCGCCACTCCAAGGGCGCATCGCCCGCAGCGAAGCGGAGGGCGAGCAGCGTCGTGTGTGCAAGACTGCATGATGGCGGCGTTGGCACGCCGCCGGCGCCACTGGAGTGGCGCGCTCCCGGCGAGGCAACGGTTTGAGAGATGCGGGCTAGTGGTCGGGCGGGATGATCAGGGTGACGCGGAAATCGTTGACGTTGGTGCGGGTGGGGCCGGTGATGACGGAATCGCCGAGCGCCTCGAAGAAGCCGTGGCCGTCATTGTCGTCCAGCCGCGCCTGCGCATCGATCCCGGCGGCGCGCGCGCGGGGCAGGGTGTCCGGCCCGATCGTGGCGCCGGCGATCTCCTCGATGCCGTCGACTCCATCGGTGTCGGCCGCCAGCGACCAGACACCGGGCAACTCATAAAGCTCCAGCGCCAGCGCCAACAAATATTCGACGTTGCGGCCGCCGCGGCCCTTGCCGGTCACCTCGACGGTCGTTTCGCCGCCGGAGATGAGCGCAATGGGCCGCCGGTCAATGAGGTGCTGGCGGATCAGCGATGCATGCTCTGCGGCAAGTGCCCGCGACAGGCCTTCGAGCCGGTCGCCGAGAATTTCGGGTTCAAAGCCGCGCTGGCGCGCAAGAGCCGCGGCCGCTTCGAGCGCCTTGAGCGGCGTCATCGTCATGACGGCGGTGCAGCCGGTCAGCCGCGGATCGCCTGGCTTGGGCGTTTCCTCGATCCGCCCGGCGATGCCGTCGTCCAGATGACGTCGTATGGACTCCGACGGCACGATGCCGTGCTTGCGCAGGATCGCGAGCGCATCGCCGAAGGTCGAGGCGTCAGGCACGGTCGGCCCCGACGCGATGACGCTGGGATCGTCGCCCGGCACGTCCGAGATCATGAAGGTCGCGACGCGTGCCGGCCTCGCGGCCAGTGCCAGCCGTCCGCCCTTGATCGCCGAGATGTGCTTGCGGACGGTGTTGATCTCGCCGATCGGCACGCTCTTGCGCAACAGCTCGCGGGTCAGCGCCTGCTTGTCGTCCATGGTGATGCCATCGGCCGGCCAGGTCAGCAGGGCCGAGCCGCCGCCGGAGATCAGGCAGATCACGAGGTCCTCCGCCGTCAGCCCCTTGACCATCTCCAGGATTCGGCCGGCGGCGGCCCGCCCGCGTTCGTCGGGGACCGGGTGGCGCGCCTCGACGCATTCGATGCGCGAGAGCGGCAGGCCGTGACGCTCGCGCGTCACCACCAGGCCTTCGAGCTTGCCCGGCCAGTTTTCCTCCACGGTCCTGGCCATGGCCGCCGCCGCCTTGCCGGCACCAACGACCACCGTGCGTCCTCTGGGCGGCGCCAGCTTCGCGAGATGCGGCGCCAGGCACTGGCCGGGGCTTGCGGCGGCGACGGCTGTATCGAACAGCGTCCGCAGCAACGGGAAGGCAGCCTTGCGATCCATGAGGCTCGACGGAACGGAACGAAGTGTCCAAGAATGCCCATACGACATCCCCCGTCGCGTGTCATCCCGAGCCCTGGAGCAGGTCATTATGAAGATGAAAGCCGCCATCCTCACCACCTGCTCGGCGAAGCAGCCGTTTGCCAAAAGCCGTCCCCTGCACATCGAGGAGGTCGATCTCGATCCGCCGGGCGAGGGCGAGGTGCTGGTGAAGGTCGGCGGTGCCGGGCTGTGCCATTCCGACCTGTCGATCATCAATGGCGACCGGCCGCGGCCGGTGCCGATGGTGCCGGGCCACGAGGGCGCCGGCGAAATCGTCGAGGTCGGCGCCGGCGTGCACGACGTGAAGGTGGGCGACCACATCTGCTTCGCCTTCAACGTCAGTTGCGGCCGCTGCCGGCGCTGTCTGGAAGGCAGGCCCTATATCTGCGAGCGCGCCGTGGCGCCGCGCGCGGCCGGCCAGTTGCTGTCGGGCGCCAAGCGGCTTCACCGCAATGGCCAGCCGATCGATCACGCCTCGGGCGTGTCCTGCTTTGCCGAATACGCGGTCGTCGATCGCGGCTCGGTCGTGGTGATCGACCGTACCTTGCCGCTCGACATCGCGGCCCTGTTCGGCTGTGCCGTCGTCACGGGCGTCGGCGCGGTGGTGAACACGGCCCGCATCGAGCCGGGCAGTACCGTGGCCATCGTCGGGCTGGGCGGCGTGGGTCTCAGCGGTCTGCTGGGCGCGGTGCTGGGCGGGGCGGGCCGCATCATCGCCATCGACCTCTCGGACGAGAAGCTGGGTCTCGCACGCCAGATGGGCGCCACCGACACAATCAATGCGCGCGAGTCCGACCATATCGAGCGCGTGCGCGACATGACCGGCGGCGGCGTCGACTATGCCTTCGATCTGGCCGGCACGATCAAGGCGATGGAGACGGCCTATGGCGTTACACGCTGGGGCGGCACCACGGTCAGCGCCGGATTGTCGCCCTTTGACGCTACCTTCTCCTTCAAGCAGAGCGTGCTGGTATCCGAGGAGAAGACGATCAAGGGCAGCTACATGGGAAGCTGCGTGCCGGTGCGCGATATCCCGCGTTTCATCGCGCTCTACCAGCAGGGCAAGCTGCCGGTCGATCGCATGGTGAGCCAGCGGGTGGCGCTTGAAGAGCTCAACGAGGGCTTTGACCGGCTGCAGGCCGTCGCCACGGTACGCCAGCTCCTTGTGCCGCACATGCGCCGCTGAGCCGCATGACATCCTCGCTGCTGTCGCCGGGCGATCCGCCTGCCTTCCGGACGCTCAACGAAGCCGGCCGCTTTCCCCTTTTGCTGCTCTGCGATCACGCCGGCAAGGCCGTGCCGGCGGCGCTGGGCGATCTCGGCATTTCCGCGGTCGAGCTGGCGCGCCACATCGGCTGGGACATCGGCGCGCTGGACGTTGCCGCGGAGCTGTCGGCGCTGCTCGATGCGCCGCTGGTGGCTTCAGCCTATTCGCGGCTGGTGATCGACTGTAACCGCTGGCCGGGCGGCGAAGGATCGATCCCCCAGGTCAGCGATGGCACGCGCGTGCCGGCCAACGAAGGACTGGCGGCCGAGGATATCGACGCGCGGGCCCATGCCTGCTTCTGGCCCTACCACAACGAGGTCGAACGTCTGATCGCGGACATGACGGCTCGCGGTACAAGGCCGGCGCTGCTTGTCGTGCACAGCTTCACGCCGGTCATGAACGGCGCAAGGCGGCCCTGGCACCTGGGCGTGTTGTGGCGCACGGATGCGCGCCTGCCAGCGCCCCTGTTGACTGAGTTGCGCCGCCTTGAGGGGGTGGTCACTGGCGACAATGAACCGTATTCGGCGCGGGCAAGCTATGAGTACACGCTGGCAGCCCACGCCGACGCCCACGAGCTGCCGCACTGCTCGCTGGAGATCCGCCAGGACCTGATCGACACGCGACAGGCCGCGATCGGCTGGACCCGGCGGCTGGCGCCCGCGATCCGGGCCGCCGTCGAAGCGGCACGCTCCGCCCAGCGTTGAATTTGCACGGCGGCGCTGTTATGAGTCCGGCCCCGCTTCCACGAACAGCAAGCTTGTCAGTCAGCCGGCAGCGTCCAGGGCTTGTGCTATCGGCGTAGTGCGACGATATCGAGCGAAACCCAAAGGAGGGGACACAATGCCACTCAGGATCAATGACGAAGCGCCCAACTTCAAGGCCGAGACGACGCAGGGGCAAATCGATTTCCATGACTGGATCGGCAACGGCTGGGCGATCCTGTTCTCGCATCCCAAGGACTTCACGCCGGTGTGCACCACGGAGCTGGGCTACATGGCCGGTCTGAAGAACGAGTTCGACAAGCGCAATTGCAAGATCATCGGGCTCAGCGTCGATCCGGTGGACGACCACAAGAAATGGTCGAAGGACATCGAGGAGACGCAGGGCCACGCCGTGAACTACCCGATGATCGGCGACCCCGAACTGAAGGTGGCCAAGCTCTACGACATGCTGCCGGCCGATGCCGGAGCAACGTCGCAGGGCCGCACAGCGGCGAACAACGCCACCGTGCGCACCGTTTTCCTGGTGGGCCCGGACAAGAAGATCAAGATGTCGCTGACCTATCCGATGAGCACCGGCCGCAACTTCGACGAGGTGCTGCGCGTGCTCGATTCGATCCAGCTCACCTCGAAGCACCAGGTGGCCACGCCGGTGAACTGGAAACCGGGCGACGACGTCATCATCGTGCCGGCCGTGTCGGACGACGACGCGAAGAAGAAATTCCCGCAGGGCTGGAAGGCCCCCAGGCCCTACCTGCGCATCGTCCCGCAGCCGCGCGACTAGCCGGGCTCGAGACTCTTGCTGGCGCTGACGCTGCTTGACGGCGGCGTCAGCGCCGACTATCGGGTTTTCGCATCGATGGTCCCCGAGAGGGGTCAAAGGGAACGCCGTGCGGTCTTCGGACCCAATCGGCGGCTGTACCCGCAGCTGTGAGCGGCGAGTGCAGGTCCAGCGTGCCACTGGGCCCAGGCCTGGGAAGGCGGATCTGCGCATTGACCCGCAAGCCAGAAGACCTGCCATCGAGAGCGTCGTCTTCCCCCGGACGGGAACATCCGACGGGACGGTCATCCGCACGATGACGCGCCAGTGCGTGTCGATTGCTTGCGGAGATCCGTCCCATGAACGTCAGATCGAATCCGTCTTTCCGTACCGGCGCTGCGGGTGCGGCCTGTATGATTGCGGGCGCCATCCTGGCACCGGGCGCCTTCAGCCAGCAGACACGGCCCGCCACGCTGCCCGAAACCGTGGTCACCGCCGACCGGACTGAGGTCCCGGCCGAGCGGGTCAGCGCCACGGTTACCGTGATTACCGCCGCCGAGATTGAGCGCCGCCAGTTGCGCACGCTGGGTGATGCGCTGCGCACCGTGCCCGGGACGGCGTCCATTCAGTCGGGCGGTCCCGGCAAGGGCACCAGCGTTTTCCTGCGCGGCGGCAACGCCAACCATACGCTGGTGCTGGTTGACGGGGTGCGCGCAGGCGATCCCAGCCTGATCAACGGCGCGCCCAATTTCGCGCATTTCCTGCTCGACAATGTCGATCGCATCGAGATCGTGCGTGGGCCGATGAGCACGCTCTGGGGCTCGGATGCCATTGGCGGCGTGATCAACCTCGTGACCCGCAAGGGCAGCGGTCCTTTGAAGGCGGCAGCATTCGGCGAGCTGGGCAGCTACGGCACGTTCAATGCGGGCGCCGGCGTGCAGGGCGCGGAAGGCCGTTTCAACTACAATGTCGCCATGCAGGCCACCGCGACACGCGGCTTCTCGTCGGTGCCGGAGCGGTTCTCTCCTGGCATCGCCAACGAACCGGACGGCTACAGCAACGTGTCGTTCAACGGACGGCTGGGCTTCGACGTGTCCGACAACTTCCAGCTCTCGCTGTTCTCGCGCGTGGGCTGGTCCCACACCGAATATGACGCTTTCCTGAGCGAGGATCCCAATCTGCGCGAGCGCGCGCGGCAGGTCTCGCAGCGGCTGCAGGCCGACTGGCAGCTCCTTGACGGCAAATGGAAGCAGACCTTCGGACTCTCCTTCCTGCAGGTGAACCGGCGAGACACGGACGGCTTCGACGAGATCAACTTCGATCCATTCTCGCCCGATGCGCGCAATCGCGGCCGGCGCTGGCAGTTCGACTGGAAGAATGATGTGCGCTTCTCCGAACAGTTCGGCGTGGTGTTCGGCATCGATGCCGAGCGCACCTCGCTGCGCGCGCGCAGCACATTCAACTTCGGGTTCCCGCCCAACAGCGTCGATCAGTCCACGCACACGATCGGCGGCTATCTCAACGCGCGCTGGACGCCGACCGAAGCCCTGTCGCTGACTGTCGGCGGGCGCCTGGAGAACCACAAGGATTTCGGCACCGCCGCGACCTGGCGGGTGGGCGCGACCTATGCCTTCAAGGAGTCTGGTACCCGCCTGCACGCCGCTCTGGGGACTGCCTTCAAGGCGCCAAGCCTGGACCAGCTCTACCTGGATTTCCCGGCGTTCGGCTTCCTTGCCAATCCCGACCTGAAACCGGAACGCAGCATCGGCGGCGAAATCGGCATCGATCAGACCCTGTGGGGTGATCGCGTGAAGGTAGGCGTGACGCTGTTCCGCAACCACATCCGTGACCTGATCGTCAGCACCGGCTGCGGCGTGGCCTGCACGACGCTGACGAACGCCGGCAAGGCGCGCACCCAGGGCGTCGAGGCGTCGCTGGAGATCTGGCCGTGGGAGACACTTTCCTTCCGTGTCGATTACACATTTACCGATGCACGCGATCGCACCACGAACGAGCCGCTGGTGCGCCGGCCCCGACATGCAATCGATGTTTCGGCCGGCTGGAAGCCGCTGCCGGGATGGACTCTCGGCGCGGAGCTGGCGCATCGCAGCGGCCGCACCGACCGCGATTTCAGCCAGTTCCCGTCGCCGATCACGCATCTGGAGGCGTACAGCGTCCTGAGGTTTACCACCAGCTATGACGTCAGCGACGGCGTGCGCCTCTTCGGCAGGGTCGAGAACGTGACCGACAAGCACTACGACGAGCCGCTGGGCTTTCGCACGCCGCGCCTCAGCGCCTTCGCAGGCGTGCGCCTGACGTTGTGAGGGGCGCTGGCTAGGACGATGAAGCTCCATCGGGTCTTCGCAGCCTGGTCTTCCTCCGCTCCCCGCGAAGGCGGGGAGAGGAGGGGCCCATCGCGGCAGCGATGGGAGGTGAGGGGCTTCGCGGCATTACGGATCGAATGGCGTGCAGTTCACAAGCGCATCGCCAAGCCTTCCCGCAGCGCCGAAAAGCCCCTCATCCGCCCTTCGGGCACCTTCTCCCCGCCTTCGCGGGGAGAAGGCAAGAAGGCGGTGCTGCTTTTGCTGGCAATCGTGATCGCTGCGGTCTGGCCGGTCAGCGTCCGGGCAAGCGAGCCGCCGGCGCGAGTTGTTTCGCTGAATCTGTGCCTTGATCAGCTTGCGCTCGCTCTGGCCGCGCCGGGTCAGCTCGTGGGCGTCGCTGACGTCACGCAGGATGCGCACCTCTCGGCGCGCTGGCAGCAAGCGCGCACCCTGCCGGCAGTAGAGATGCGCGTCGAGGAGATCCTGGCGTTGCGCCCGGATCTGGTGCTGATCGATGCCAATGCGCCGGCTCATGTCGTGGCGTTGCTGCGGCGTGCAGGGGTACGCGTCGCAAGCGTTCCGGACGCGGCAACCTTTGAGCAAGGCTTGGCGCGCGTGCGGGCCGTCGCCGCAGCGCTCGGCCATGCCGAGGCGGGGGAAACCCTCGCGAACGACATGCAACGCCGCCACGACGAGATCGTCTCCACGCGGGGCAGTGGGCAGCCGCTGGCGGCGGTGTGGCAGGCCAACGGCTTTACCGTGGGCGCCGGCACTGTTCCGGACGACCTGCTGCGGCGCGCAGGCTTTCGCAACCTTGCCGCCGAGCGCGGTACTGGCCCCTTCGAGCCGCTTCCGCTCGAAATCCTCGTGCGCGCCGCGCCGGACGTGCTGATCCTGGACGGCGCCACCAGCGACCGGCCGTCGCTGGCCGAGGCGCTGATGACGCACCGCGCGGTGCGGCACGCCTTCGAGGGAAGTCGCACGCTCGTCATGCCGCACAGCCTGTGGCTCTGCGCCGGCCCGCAGAACCTCGAAGCGCTTGAGCGGCTGACCGCCGCGCATCGCGCGCTCGGGCGGGGATCATGAGGTCAACCGCGGAACGGGTGTGGCTGTTGCCCGGCGTGCTCGCGCTGTTGCTGGCATGTGTCTCGGTCATTGTCGGACCGGGCGGATTGAGTCTGGCAGAGGCGACGGCTGACCTGCTGGCCGGACGCGACACCGTGCCAGCACTGGTGCTGCTGGAAATACGACTGCCACGCGCGTTGCTGGGCTTGCTGGTGGGCGCTGCACTGGGCATGGCCGGCGCTGCCATGCAGGGCTTGCTGCGCAATCCGCTGGCCGAACCCGGCGTTCTGGGCGTTTCGGCCTGCGCCGCGCTGGGTGCCGTAATTGCCTTCTACAGCGGCCTCGTACGTCTGGTGCCGGCCGCCCTGCCGGTGGCGGCGATCACGGGCGGCGTGCTGGGAACCGCCGCGCTCTTTGTATGGGCCGGTCGCGGCGCTACGGTCGCAACCCTGCTGCTCGTCGGCGTCGCCATCAATGCGCTGGCAGGAGCGGCCACCGCCTTCAGCCTGGCGCTGTCGCCCAATCCCTATGCCTTCTACGAGGTAATGTTCTGGCTCATGGGCTCCCTGGCCGACCGTAGTCTCGATCACGTTCTGCTGGCGCTGCCCTGCGTGATCGCGGGCGCGATCCTGCTCTTCAGGATGCGGGGCCGTCTGGATGCCCTCTCGCTGGGCGAGGAGACGGCACTGGCGCTCGGTGTGGCGCCGGCCTCTGTCGCGCGCTGGGTTGGGTTGGGCACGGCGATGGCCGTGGGCGGTGCTGTGGCGGTGTCGGGTGTCATCGGCTTCGTCGGCCTGATAGCACCGCACGCCGTACGTCCCTTTGTGGGCTATCGGCCGGGCGCGACCCTGATTGCATCGGCCGGGGCGGGCGCGGTCCTGACCTTGATCGCAGACATCGCTGTACGTCTTCTGCCGACAGAACGGGAGCTGCAGCTCGGGGTCATGACCGCGATGGTCGGTGCACCGTTTCTGGGCTGGCTGGCGCTGCATCGGCGGCAGCGGAGCGCGCCATGGCTATGACCGCCAGCGGCCTTCGGCGCGTGCTGGACCGCCGTCCCGTTTTGCATGGTGTTAGCATCGAGCTGCCGGCGCATGCCGTCACCGGGCTGGTCGGCCCCAATGGCGCCGGCAAGTCGACCCTTTTGCGTTTGCTGGCCGGTATCGATTCGCCCGATGACGGCGGGGTTCTGTTGTCAGGCAAGCCGCTGCGAACAATGTCACCGATGGTGCGTGCGCGGCACGTTGCGTATCTGCCGCAGGCGGCGCGGGCGCAATGGCCGCTATCGGGACGCGACGTCGTGAGCCTCGGACGGATGCCGCACGGGGCCGGCTTCGATCGATTGACGGTCGCTGACGTTGAAGCCATTGACGATGCCATGCAGCGGACCGGCACGGCTGCATTTGCCGCGCGACGGGTGGACCACCTGTCGGCCGGCGAACGGGCGCGCCTGCTGCTGGCGCGCGCGCTTGCCACCCGGGCCGATGTCCTGCTGGTGGATGAACCGACGGCGGCGCTCGACCCCGGCTACCAGATCGAGGCCATGGCGGCGTTGCGCGCCGAGGCTGCGCGCGGCGTGGCTGTAGGGGTGGCACTGCATGACCTGGCGCTTGCAGCGCGATGGTGCGACCGGCTCGTGCTGCTGGCCGCCGGACGGCTGCTGGCGGAAGGTCCACCAGCGGACGTGTTGCAGCCAGACCTCCTTCAGCAGGCCTATGGCGTGGCCTTCGGCTTCGTCGAATTCGGCGGCCATCGCCTGCCTCTGGCGACGGGACGGCCATGAAAGCGTCGGGCCTCGGTGTGCTGTCGCACGGCTCCAAGGGCGTCGGCTGGGCGCTGGCCGCGTCGCTGGCGGTGCATGGCGTGGCGCTCACGGCGGTCATCTGGGGCTGGAGCAGCCCGTCGCTGCCGATCGGCGTGCCTGTCATGGATGTTGAACTCGTGGTGGCGGGGTCGCCTGCGGGCAGTGCCGGTGAACCGCACACAAGTCCACCGGACACGCGGGACGATACCACGCCAGACGTGCCGGCCAGCACCATCGAGGATATCGCCGCGCGCCTGCCGATGCCCGAGCCTTATCCGCCGGTGCGGGCCGAGGAACTGCGAACGCCGGTGCCGTCACCGTCCGAAGCCGCGGCACCGGTGCGACACGCGACCGCCTCTTTGCCCCCGGTGACAGCCGTCAGGCCGCCGCCAGCGCCTTCTCCTCGCAAGGCCCCGCCTCAGACCCGCACTGTGCCGTCAGCAACGCCATCTGCCCCGGTGCCGCATCCAGGCAGCGGGCCGGGCAAGGAAGCTGACAGCGGCGGTCAGGCAAGGCTTGGCGCTCAACTGGTGCGGCATGTGCCACCTGCATACCCTGCCTCGGCACGGCAGCGCGGCCTCGAAGGCCGCGTTGTCGTCCGGCTGGTGATCCGTGCGGACGGTGTGCCGGATGACATACGCGTGGCGCAGAGCAGCGGTTTCGACTCGCTCGACAACGCCGCCGTCGAGGCCATTCGGCAGTGGCGGTTCGAACCCGCCCGCCGCGGTGGCGTGCCGGTAGCAGAAGAGCGGCTGGCGCCCGTGCTCTTCCGGCTGCAGCGCTGACGATCAAGCCCGAGGCGCGAAGCCCTCTACGGGGATGGCGGGACGACGATCGCTGTAGCTTGCCACGAGCTTTCGGGCCGCTTCCGCCTGTCCACCCCGGATCAAGGCCGCGATCAGTGTGTGCTCGGCGAGATCGCGCTGCGCCCGGCTGCCGCCGATGCGCACGGTTTCGGCACGCGCTTCCTCAAACAGACGCGCGGCTTCAGCCCAGTTTCCCTTTTCGTAGGCCGCAAACCCCGCCACAAGAATCGGCACCACTGGGCCGACCGGATACCGTCCGGACGCCAGCCGGTCCTGCAGCTCCCGCACGATGCGCGAAAGCCCGGCCTCATCGCCGCTAGCAATGCAGGCCAGCGCGCAATGCAGATCGGCGAATGCCAGGCCGGCCTTCGGGAAAGAGCGTAGCGCGTAGTCATGCACTTCCGACCACAGTGGTGCGGCGCGGCGTTCGCCCGCCAGCTCCGCGCGCCAGAGAAAGGCAACCGAGTCGGTGCTGGTGTTGAGGAAGGGCCCCCATGATCCGCCGGGATGCACCTGGTCGCGGTACACGCGCCAGGCCTTCTCGCGCTGCTCCAGCGACAGGGCAAACATCGCCACATGCCAGGAGATATGGCAGTGCATAAGCCCGTGGCGCGGGTAGGCGGGCAGCCATCCTTCGAGATACTGCATGGCTTCGCGGTCCTCGCCCATCTCATAGAGCACATGCGCCCGGATATGGGCACCGTGCGCGCTGCGCGGATTGACCGCCATGCTGCGGTCGATCTGCCGCATGGCTTCGTCGAGGCGGCCAAGTTCCTCCAGCGCGAAGGCATGGACCATCTGGAACCACCAGTCGTCGGCAAGCTGCGGGCGCAGGGCTTCGAGGAAATCAAGCTGCTCGGGCTCCCGTCCGGGCCGGCCGCTGAAGCCGATCAGGCCGAAGACCCCGGTGGCCGGCGCCGCTGCGACGGCATCGCGCGGGTACTCGGCAAGGTGCTTCCGTGTGGCATCGAGCGCCTCGACGGGCTTCCCTTCCATTGCAAGGCAGAGGGCGTTGACATGAGCCTGCTCGCGGGCCGTCGCGCCTGGCGCGAGCTCGCGGGCGCGCGCGATCGCCTTGCGAGCCTCGCCCACATTCGCTGCAAGAAAATGCGCGCGGGCCAGCGCCGCATGCGCCACAGCGAAGGCAGGGTCAAGCTCGACGGCTCGCGTCAGATCGGCGATCTCGTTGCCGGCAGCCGCCAGCAAGCCATCGCAGCCTGCGACATAGGCATCGCGTGCTTCGACGGAAGACGTGGTGAGCTCCAGTCCGTAGCGATCAGCCAGCATGCGTATCTCTCCACTCCCTCTTGATCGGCCGACCATGGTAGCGCGATGCAAGGCTGTTGTATTCCCGGACGTGCGCTGAGAGGATGGGCCGAAGGGCCAACCCTGCAATGCATCCCATCCAGACTGTTGCTCGCACCGTACGCCCCGCCGCAGACGCGGCAGATGTGCTGATGCGCCGATACCTTGAGGACCCCACCGCATCGTGGAGCGTCGGCATCTGGGGCGGCATCGGCGAGTTCCGGATCGGCGAGGACGAGCCGCGCACGTTCGACGCCAGCAGGCTGACGGTCGTGAGCCCGCGCGGCGCGTTGCGGATCACGCCTGCGGAAGTCGCGATGGCGCTGGAGATCTGCAACCCGCAAAGGGACGGCGTGGAGGAAATCGCCTTTTGCCTGCGGGCGGCAGCCCTGTCCTCGCCGCTACCGGCCGTGCTGAGGGAGGCGGGGCCGGACACGGAGGCGCTGCGCAGCGAGGATCGCGGCAGCATCCTGTTTGACCTCGGCCTGGGTGCGCCGCATGTGGATGCGTTCGTGCGCGTCTCACCGGATGACGAGGCGCTGCTGGCGCAGTTGCGCGTGGCCTGCGGGCGGTCGCTGCTGAACGGTTATGAGGGCGCCGCCGCTGCGCTCGCCGCCGCCAGCCCGCCGCGCATCTTTCGCTCGCCCCTGGCGCGACTGGAAGTCTATACGCCCATTCCTCTGCGGGACGGGCGCTCCCCGGAGGGGCCGCATACTCATATCCTGCCGGCCTTGCTGCGCCAGGGACTGGCGCATGCGCCTGACACACCGATACCCGAAGACTGGTTCTGCTGTCTCAGCGTGTATCCCGGTATGTCCGACAGCGAACCGTAGTGTTCATGCAGCGGGCAGGACAGTGCCGGCGCAATCGCCGAAGCCGATGCGGGCGCGTCCCGGCGCGCTGCACGATGCGCGGAACATGACGGTGTCGCCGTCCTCGACGAAGGCGCGCCTCTCGCCATTGGCCAGAGTCACCGGTTCCCTGCCGCCTTTCGACAGCTCCAGCAGCGCGCCGCCTTCCTCCGGCTTCGGCCCCGACTGCGTGCCGCTGCCCAGCAAGTCGCCGGGTGTGAGATTGCAGCCGTTAGAGGTGTGGTGCACCAGCATCTGCGCCCAGGTCCAGTAGGAATCGCGGAAGTTCGAGCGTGACAGCAGCGCCGGACCGCTGCCTTCGCGGCGCATGCGTTCGCTTTCGAGCCACACCTCCAGCGTAATGTCGATGGCGCCGCGTGTGCGGTTGTCGGGCGAATCGAGATGCGGCAGCGGCTGCGGATCAGCGTCGGGCCGCGTCCATGCCGTGCGATAGGGCTCCAGCGCTTCCATCGTCACGATCCATGGCGAAATGGTGGTGGCGAAGCTCTTGGCGAGGAAGGGTCCCAGCGGCTGATATTCCCAGGACTGGATGTCGCGCGCCGACCAGTCATTGAGCAGCACGATACCGAACAGACGGCTCTCGGCCTCGCCGATCGGCACGGTGCTGCCGATGTTGTTGCCGGCGCCGACAAAGGCGCCCAGCTCCAGCTCGTAATCCAGCCGCCGGCACGGCGCGTACTCGGGGGTATTGCCGCCGGGTGGCAGGATCTGGCCCCGCGGACGCGGGAGACGCTGGCCGCTGGTGCGTATCGAGGAGGCGCGGCCGTGATAGGCGATGGGCATCCATTTGTAGTTGGGCAGCAGCGGATTGTCGGGTCGGAACAGCCTTCCCACCGACGTGGCGTGATGGATGGATGTATAGAAATCCGTGAAGTCGCCGATATTGGCCGGCACTGCCATCTCGGCCTCGCGCTGCGGCACGAGCGTGCCCGCCAGCTTGCCCTGTGCGGCTGCGCCTGTACGCAATATCCGCGACAGCGCCCGGCGGAGTGCTGACCATGCCTCCGGACCCATGGCCATGAAGGCATTCAGCGTGCCGGCGCCGGCCGCGCGCAGCGCATCGGCGGCCGTCTGGTTGCGGATGACGCGTAGCGTGCGCACGGCATTCAGGTCCAGGATCTGATCGCCGATCGCCACGCCCCCGCGAAAGGCCTCGCGGGTGCCGGAACGCCGGAACACGCCAAACGGAAGGTTCTGGACCGGAAAATCGCAGCCCTCGATGTTCGCCGACTCGACCCAGCTCGTAAGCGACGGATCGTGCGTTTCGTTCAAGGCCGTCATGGCGATGTCCCTCGCGTTCCAACGTTCCCTTTCATCCCCAAGGCACATCTGGTGGCAGAGACCGCTTCATGGTGAGCTTGTCGAACCATGAAGCAGTCCGCCGTGCCGCCACGTGCCGCCTTCATGGTTCGACAAGCTCACCATGAAGGCTTTTTACGAGCGGCACCTACTTCCTGCCCGTGAACTTTGCGGCCAGTCCGTCCCAGGTCTTGTGATAGTCGCGCTGCCGCTCAGGGGCCTCCATGGCGAAGCGCGTTGGCTTGAGCGGGTAGCGGGTCTCGAACATGAAGGCGAGCGTGTTGTCGATCTTGTGCGGTTTGAGCTCGGCGGTGCTCGCCTTCTCGTAGCTGGCTGCGTCCGGTCCGTGCGGCGTGAAGGCGTTGTGCAATTGCACGCCGCCCGGCACGAAGCCATCGGCGCGTGCATCGTACTCGCCCGTGATCAGCGCCAGGAATTCGCTCATCACGTTGCGATGGAACCACGGCGGGCGGAACGTATCCTCCGCCACCATCCAGCGCGGCGCAAAGATCACAAAATCCATGTTGGCCCAGCCGGGTGTGTCGCTGGGTGCGGTCAGCACGGTGTAGATCGACGGATCGGGGTGATCGTAGCTGACCGTGCCCATGACGTTGAAGCGGGCGAGATCGTAGCGGTAGGGCGCCAGATTGCCGTGCCAGGCGACGACATCCAGCGGCGAGCGGTCGAGATCGCATTCCCACAGCCGGCCGCCGGCTTTCGTCACCAGCCGGAAGTCGCCGCTGCGGTCCTCGTACCAGGCCACCGGCGTCTCGAAATCCCTGGGATTGGCGAGGCCATTGGAGCCGAACGGACCGAGCTCGGGGAGGCGCAGATGCATGCCATAGTTTTCGCCGACGAAACCGTAGGACGGCCCGTCAGGCAGTTCGACACGGCAGCGCACGGCGCGTGGCAGCACCGCGATCTCGCCGGGCCTTGCTTCAAGGACGCCCATTTCCGTGGCCAGCCGCACGCGCCCCGTCTGCGGCACGAACAGCATTTCGCCGTCATTGTTGGCGAAATACCGGTCGGTCATCGAGGTGTCGGCGCGATAGAGGTGCACGCCGATGCCGGCCTGCATCGCGGCATCGCCGTTGACGCACAGCGTCGCAACGCCGTCGATGAAATCGGTCCCCCTGCTGGCCGCCGCGAAACGGTTCCAGCGCAGCCGGTCGGCCGGCAAGGGCACTTCCTCGACCGGTCCGCTGCGCCACAGATGCGCAGCATAGGGCCGGTATGGCGCGTTCTTCGCTGAGGGCCGGATGCGGTAAAGCCATGTCCGGCGGTTGAGCGCGCGGGGCGCCAGAAAGGAGGTGGCCGAGAGCTGTTCGGCATAGAGCCCGTAGGCCGGCCGCTGTGGCGAGTTGCGTCCGACGGGCAGCGCACCTTGCAAGGCCTCGGTCGCGAACTCGTTGCCGAAGCCTGTCTGGTAGGCCAGCGTCGCGGTGCTGGAGGCAGCGGCCGTGCGACCGTCGGCGACGTCGGAAACCTTCATGTTTCCCTCCCGTGCGGGGCTGCGCATGCCCCGGCAAGTTCGCGTCTGACTACCGCCGGCACGCGGCGGTGGCAAGGCAGGCTTGGCCACCTGTCCTTTCCGCCGGGGCGCCGCTAAGCTGATGTGCATGACGGCGCGGTGCGGTGCAAGGTTGACCACGACGAGACGGGGCTCGGTTGCGGGCGCGCTGGGCGCACTGTTGTGGCCATCGGTTTCGTCTGTAGTGTCGGCGCAGGCCCTGTCGGAGCAGAGGATCAACATTGTCGCGCCCGCTGCTGCGGGAACGGCGACCGACCAGTTGACGCGGCTGATCGGCCAGCATTTGCAGCAGCGCTGGGGTCAGACGATCGCCATCGATAACAAGCCGGGTGCCGCGGGAACTGTCGGCACGCAGGCGGTGGCGCGAAGCCAGCCCGACGGGCATACGCTGCTGCTGAGCGCCAGCACCTTCGCGATCAACGCCGTGCTCTATCCCGATGCCGGCTACGATCCGGTCGCCGATTTCGCGCCTGTCGCGAAGATCGCGGTCTGTGAGCTGGTCCTCGCGGTGACTCCCGCCCTCAAGGTCAGGTCTGTCGCGGATTACCTCGAGCTCGCGCGCGCCCGGCCGGGGAAGATGACCTTTGCGTCACCTGGCGGCGGCTCGCCGCAGCACCTGTTCATGGAGCAGTTCGCGCTCGCCACCGGAACCAGGCTGCTGCATCTGCCGGCCAGGGATTCGGATGCCGCCGTGCAGGACGTCGTCGAGGGACGTGCCGGGGCGATGGCCATGCGCTTGCACACGGCGCTGGAGCTGGAGCGGTTCGCGAAGCTGAAGCTGCTGGCGATCTGTGGCCCGCGCCGTTCGCCGCGCGCCATCGATGTTCCGACCCTGGCCGAGGAAGGCGTGAAGGGGTTTGCGGCCGGGCTGTGGTACGGGCTGTTCGCGCCGGCAAAGACTCCGGCCGACGTGGTCAAAAGGCTGAACGCCGGTGTAAGCGAGATCCTGAAGCTTGCCGCGGCTGATTCGGCGCTTCACGAACTCGGACTGAACCCTGCAGGCGGATCGCCGGAATCACTGGCGGTGCTGCTGCGCGAAGAACTCGTGCGATGGCGCAAGGTCGTGCGCGCCGCCGGCATCAAGCCGCAGTGAAGAAATCCATGCCCTTCGAACGGAGCAGCCGCGACATGACCATCCAGGACGTTTCCAATCTCCGGATCAACGGCGAGCGGCTGTGGGACAGCCTGATGGAGCTGGCGAAGATCGGCGCGACCGAGAAGGGCGGCGTGTGCCGCATTGCCCTCACCGAGCTGGACCGCCAGGGCCGCGATCTGTTCGTGCGCTGGTGTCGTGAGGCGGGCTGCGAGGTCCGGATAGACCAGGTCGGCAATATCTTTGCGCGCCGGCCCGGACGGGACAATTCGAAGCCGCCGATCATGACGGGCAGCCATCTCGATACGCAGCCCACCGGCGGCAAGTTCGACGGCTGCTACGGCGTGATGGCCGGGCTGGAAGTGGTGCGCGCGCTCAACGATCACGGCTACGAGACGGAGGCGCCGATCGAGATATCGGTCTGGACCAACGAAGAGGGCTGCCGCTTCGCGCCGGCGATGACAGCATCCGGCGTTTTCGGCGGCGTGTTCACGGTCGACTACGCGTTATCGCGCACCGATCCGGAAGGCGTCACCTTCGGCGAGGCGCTGACGCAGATCGGCTACGATGGGCCGGAAGCGGTGGGCGGCCGGCCTGTGGGCGCGTTCTTTGAGGCGCATATCGAGCAGGGACCGATTCTGGAACGCGAGAACTGCACCATCGGCGTGGTCACTGCCGCGCAGGGCCAGCGCTGGTACGAGATCCAGTGGACAGGAATGGAGAGCCACGCCGGCACCACGCCCATGGAGGGGCGGCGCGATGCCTTGCTGGGGGCGGCGCTGCTGATCGCCGAGGTGCGCCGGATTGGCAGCCGCCCTGATGGCCGCTCGACGGTGGGGGTGATCGAGAGCAAGCCGCAATCGCGCAACACCATTCCCGGCCGCGTGTTCATGACGCTCGATCTGCGGCACCCCGACGATGCCGAGCTGGCGGCCATGGACGCCGAGATGAAGGCGGCGGCCGCACGCATTGCCGCCGGGCACCGGCTGGACGTCCGCATCGAGCAGATCTGGTACTTTCCGCCCACGCCCTTCGACTCTGCGTGTGTGGCGGCGGTGCGCAATGCCGCCGCGAAAGCGGGACTGCCGCACATGGACATCGTCAGCGGCGCCGGCCACGACGCCTGCTATGTCGCGCGGGTGGCGCCCACGGGCATGATCTTCGTGCCGTGCAAGGACGGCATCAGCCACAACGAAATCGAGGACGCGCGCAAGGAAGACCTGGCGGCAGGCTGTCAGATCCTGCTGCAGGCCATGGTCGAGCGCGCCAACGCGTGACGCTGGGAGCGCGCCACTCCGGTGGCGCATTGGCGAAGCGTCAGCGAAGCCAAGTCTGCGGCAAGACTGCCCTGCGCTATCGCTGCGGGCAGGGCGCCACTGGAGTGGCGCGCTCCCGGCGAAGTGGTCAGTGCCGGCGCGGTTACTTCAGGAACGGATTGTCGGCGCCGCGGCCCTTGCGGCGGGGCGGGAAATTGGCGGCGAGGTAGTCGAGGATCAGGGCGCGGTCAGCATCATCCGGCGGGGCCATGCCGTGGCGCTCGATCATGAGCTGAAGCGAGGCCTCCCACAGCTCGCGGCTCAGTCCCTGCTGCTTGATCAGCGCGGTGCCGTGGCAGGCGGCGCAGGTGTAGAAGGTCTCCTCCTGTCCCTTTCCGGGCGGCAGCGAGTCGATCGTGTCGTGATGTGTGGCCTCTCGCGGCGGCTTGTCCGCGGGATCGCTCCGCTGCCCGGACGACGGCGGCGCAGTCGGCGGACTCTGCAGAACCTCTCCGCGTGGCCGCAACCCGCCGGCGCGGTCGAGCATCAGTGCGCCGGCGAGTGCCACGATCGAGATGGTGATGGCGGCGACGGGTTGCTTCATGATGCTGGAAGAAGCAGTCCGGGATCACGTCTCCGCCAGCACGGCAATGCGGCTGACGGGATTGCCGCCATAGCCTTGCGGGTTCCAGTTGCCCGCCTGGAAGGGCTGGGTGACGCCGCGCGTATCCGTCGCCCGGCTCCAGATCTCGTAGTAACCCTCGCTGGGCAGGTCGATCGAGGCGGTGAAGCGCTGCCAGGCAAACTTGTTGGCCGGCGCCTTGACCTCCGCCTTCTTCCAGGTGACGCCATAGTCAATGGAAATCTCGACCGACTGCACGGCGTGATCGCCCGCCCAGGCGTGGCCGCGCAGATCGATCTTGCGGGCGCCGGCGGCCAGCCGTGTGCCGTGCGCCGGGAAGGTGATGACCGAGCGCACCGGCATCGATTCGAGGATTACCGTATTCTTCGGGTCGGCCTTGCTGCCCGGCACGATCGGCGTCTTCATCGTGCGGTAGGAAAAGCCGGTCATGCCCGGGCCGTCGTGCTCCTTGTCGCGGATCCAGATGCGGTTGAGCCACTTGGCGGAGGAGGAGCCCGCCCACCCGGGCACCACCAGCCGCACGGGCGCGCCGTGCACCAGCGGAATGTCCTGGCCATTCATCTTGAAGGCGATCAGCGTGTGCTCGTCCATGGCCTTCGCAATGCGCACGCCGCGCGAGATGGTCACCTTGTTGGGATCGCCCGACAGATGCGGGTCGGCGCCGTAATGTCCGGTATAAACTGCTGACGGCTTCAGTCCGGCCGCCTTCAGCACGTCGGCCAGGCGCACGCCGGTCCACTCGGCGCATCCCGCACCGCCATTGGTCCACTGGTTGCCGCGCGCCTCGGGCACGAAGAACGAACGGCCGTTGCCGCCACATTCCAGCATCAGCCGGGCGGTGACGTTGGGAAACCGCGACATCAGATCGCCCAGCGCGATCTCCATCGGGTTGTTGACCTCGCCGTCGATCCTGATCTTCCACGCCCTGATGTCGGAGGGGATTGTCTTCGGGTCCGGTACCTGGCCGTTGTTGCGGATGAAGTACTTGTCGTTGGGCGTGACGTCGTCATCCATCAGGTGAGCCGGCGTTTCCGCGTTCAGGGGCTTGTCGCCCAGCACCACCAGCCCGGCCTTGCCGTCCATCTTCAGAATCGTCGGGCCCTTGTCGGCACTCTGGGCCAGCGCCGCGGGCACCAGGCCGGCCGGTATATTGGCGGCGTAGGGCAATGTGGCGCCAACCGCGGCGCCCATCGTGGCCAGCCCTGCGCCTTTCAGGAATCCGCGGCGTGAGGCATCGGTGCGTCGGTCGAAGACCAGGGCGTCGGCCCGTTCGGGATCGTCGGTGTAGAGTTCGTGCAGACTGCGTTCGCGCTTGCTCGCCATGGCGTCACCCTCCTGCTTGTCCGGCTCAACTATAGCGCGGAGGAGAGGGGAGCCCAATGGAAGCAGGCGGCCGGCGGTAACCTCAGGTGACCTGGGCTGCGGCATGTGCATCCCGTTCGCGTTGCCGGCGGGCGCGGTGCATCAGCCAGCCCGCAAGGACGATGGCGCTGCCGACGACCGTCACAATGATGGTGGCGAGCACGTTGATTTGCGGGCTGACGCCCAGCCGCACGCTGGAATAGACCAGCATGGGCAGGGTCTGCGATTGGGGACCGGCGGTGAACTGCGCCAGGATCACGTCGTCCATAGACAGTGTAAAGGCCAGCAGCCAGCCCGAAACCAGCGCTGGCGCGATCAGCGGCAGGGTCACGGTGCGAAAGACGGTGAAGGGGCGCGCGCCGAGATCCATCGCCGCTTCTTCCAGTGAGCGGTCGAAATCGGCCAGGCGCGACTGAATGATGACGGCCACGAAGGCGGCCGAAAAGGTGATGTGAGCGATGGCGATCGTCGTGAAGCCCCGCTCCGGCCAGCCCGTCAGACGTTCCAGCACGACGAACAGCAACAGGCTGGCGATACCCATGATGACCTCGGGCATCACCAGCGGGGCCGCGATCAGGCCCGAGAATATGCTGCGGCCCGCGAAGCGCGGATAGCGGGCCAGCGCAAAACCGGCCGAGGCGCCGAGCAGGGTGGCCACGAAGCCGTTCACCACGGCAATGCGGAACGAGAGCCACGCCGCCTCGAGCATGTCCTCGTTGCGGATGAACTCGCCCCACCATTTCAGCGAGAAGCCTGCCCACACCGTAACCAGGCGCGATTCGTTGAACGAGTACACGATCATGCTGAGGATCGGCACGTAGAGAAACGCGTAGCCGAAGGCCAGTGCGCCGAGCAGCAGGCGGGATGTGCGGCCCGTCATCCGGCAGCCCCCTGGTCCTTGGTCAGCTCGCGGGCGCGGGCCCGCTGGAAGAAGACGATCGGCACGACCAGGATCACCAGCATCAGCATCGCCACCGCCGAGGCGACCGGCCAGTCGCTGTTCAGGAAAAACTCGTCCCACAGCACCTTGCCGATCATCAGCGTCTCGGTGCCACCCAGCAGATCCGGAATGACGAACTCGCCCACTGCGGGGATGAACACCAGCAGGCAGCCGCCCAGAATGCCGGGAACCGACAGCGGCAATGTGATCGTCAGGAAGGCGCGCCACGGCCTGGCGCCGAGATCGGCGGCCGCTTCAAGCAGCGACAGGTCCATCTTCTCCAGCGCGGCGTAAAGCGGCAGCACCATGAACGGCAGATAGGCATAGCAGATGCCGAGATAGATCGCCCACTCCGTGCCCAGCAGCGACCCCGGGTTTTCGACCAGACCGGTCCCGCGCAGCACCTGGTTGAGCAGCCCGTTCTCCGAGAGGATTCCGATCCAGGCGTAGATGCGGATCAGGAACGAGGTCCAGAACGGCAGGATCACCGCCATCAACAGCGGGCCGTGCCAGCCTGCCGGCGCCCGCGCGATGGCATAGGCCATGGGGTAGCCGATCAGCAGGGTGATCGCCGTCGCAATGGCCGCAATCCGCACCGAGTTGAGATAGGCGGCCGGGTAGAGGGCGTCCTCGAACAGCAGCGCATAGGCCGTGCTCGAAAGAGCGGGGGTCACGGGCGGCACGGTATCCAGCGTCGTTTCGCTGATGCTGATGGCCGCGACGATCGCGAATGGCGCGGCAAAGAAGAGCAGTAACCAGACATAGGGCAGGGCGATGACGAGGCGGCGGCCCCAGAGCTGGCCCTGCGGGCCAATTCGCAAGGGCAGGTTCATCGCGGCATCACCACGACCGAATCAGCGGACCACGCGACTCGCACCGCATCACCGCGGTTAATCGCGCCAGCATCGCGGCGATCGGCATTCATGCGGGTGACCTGGATTTCGGCGCCGGTTTTCAGCGCCACATGAAAGACCGACTCATCGCCCAGATAGACCACATTGCGCACTGTTCCGGGCAATCCTCCGGCATCCTTCCCCAGTGCGAACTTCTCGGGCCGAATGACGATCGCGACCGGACCGGCAGCACTCGTGCTGGTCACGGCGTGGATTTCCCCTCCCAGCGCGGGGCAGGCGATGCGCAGGACGCCGTCTGCGCGTGCGGTCACTTCACCCTCGAAGATGTTGGCAAGTCCGATGAAATCCGCGACGAAGCGGCTGTTGGGCTGCTCGTAGATCTCCGCCGGTGTGCCGACCTGCACGATGCGGCCGTGATCCATCACCGCGATACGCGTGGCCATCGTCATCGCTTCGTCCTGGTCGTGCGTCACCATGACGAAGGCGATGCCCAGACGGCGCTGCAGTTCGACAAGCTCCAGCTGCGTGCGTTCGCGCAGCTTGCGGTCCAGTGCCGCCAGCGGCTCGTCGAGCAGCAGCACCTTGGGCCTTTTGACGATGGCGCGGGCCAGCGCGACGCGCTGGCGTTGGCCGCCGGAGAGCTGGTGCGGGCGGCGGTTCGCTTGTGCGCCAAGCTGGACAAGCTCCAGCGCCTGGTCCACGCGATCAGTGATTTCGGACCTGGGCAGGCCCTCGCGCTCCAGCCCATAGGCGACGTTGCGGGCAACGGACATGTGCGGGAACAGCGCATAGGACTGGAACATCATGTTCACGGGCCGCGCATAGGGCGGCACGCCGGCCATGTCGGCGCCGTCGATGACAATGCGGCCCTCGGTGGGCATGTCGAAGCCCGCCAGCATGCGCAGCAGGGTGGTCTTGCCGCTGCCCGAGCCGCCCAGAAGCGCGAACAGCTCGCCGCGCGCAATGTCGAGATCGACGCCGGCGACGGCAAGGACGTCACCGAAGCGCTTGACCACGCGCTCGATGCGGATAAGGGGAGGTGTCGTCACGGCCGGTCCTTCTGGCCCGGCATGCTCACCATGAAGAGAGCTCCTGGCGGATCATCGGCCCGTCTTGATGCTGGTCCACAGCCGCGTGCGCAGGCGCACATAGTCCTGCTCGCCGGGGCTGACGGTGAAGAATTTCGCGCGCACCGCCTCGGGCGGATAGATAAGCGGATCTTCCGAGACTTCCTTCTTCATCAGCGGAACGGCTGCCTTATTGCCGCTGGCATAGCCGACCGCGTCGCTTGAGGCGGCGGCGACCTTCGGGTCGAGCAGGTAGTCGATCCAGCGATGCGCGGCCGCGACGTTCTTCGCGTCCTTGGGAACCGCCATCACGTCGATCCACAGTTGCGAGCCCTCCCGCGGGATGGCGTAGCTGATCTCGACGGCAGAAGGCTTGGCCTTGGCGCCGCGGTCGCGCGCCTGAAGCACGTCTCCGGAAAACGTGAAGGCCAGACAGATGTTGCCAGTGGCCAGCGCATTGATCATCTCGGCGCTGGTGAACTTGCGGATCGAAGGACGCACCTTGCGCACGACGTCGGCGGCCTTCTCGAGATCCTCCCGCTTCTTGCTGTCCGGATCGAGGCCGAGATAGAGCAGAGCGGCCGGCAGGACGTCGGTCGGGCTGTCGAGCAGCATTACGCCGCAATCCTTGAACTTGGCCACCGTGTCAGGATCGAAGATCATCTTCAGCGTATCGACCGGCGCATCGCCAAGCCGCTGCTTCACCGCCGCGACATTGTAGCCGATGCCCGTCGTGCCCCACATCCACGGCACGCCGTGCTCGTTGCCGGGATCGTACTTGGCCAGCGCCTTCAGGATCTCGGGATCGAGATTGCCGTAGTTCTTGATCTGCGCCTTGTCGAGCTTGCGGAACAGGCCGGCCGAGAGCTGGCGCGCGAAGTGGGGCGACATCGTGGGCGTCACGACATCGTAGCCCGAGCGGCCCGTCCGCAGCTTGGCGTCGAGGATCTCGTTAGTGTCGTAGGTCGTGTAGTTGACCTCGATGCCTGTGGCCTTCTGAAAGGCCTCGGGCACGCCTTCGGCGATGTAATCCGTCCAGTTGTAGACGTTCACGACCTTGTCTTGCGGCCATGCACCGCCGGCGGCCAGCACCAGCGGCAGGGCAGTGGCGAGCAGGAGAAGGGCACGCTTCATCGCAGCACTCCGGATTCGGAAAACTCCATGGATGTTTGGAGGTTGCCGTCCCGAAACGCAAGAGCACGCAGCCGCGTCAGGACAGCGCCGTGGACTGCGCTATACCCCGAGATAGCGGTGCTGCAGCTCGACGTCGGCAGCGAGGCTGGCCGAATTGCCGCTCCACACCACGCGCCCCCGTTCGACGATGTAGTGCCGGTCGGCGAGCCCGATCAGCGTGCCCACGTTCTTGTCGATCACCAGGATGGCCTGGCCCTCATCCTTCAGGCGGCGCAGACAGGCCCAGATCTCGTGCCGGATGAGGGGCGCGAGCCCCTCCGTGGCTTCGTCGAGGATCAGCAGCCGCGGATTGGTCATCAGGGCACGCCCGATAGCCAGCATCTGCTGCTCGCCCCCCGAGAGCTGGTTGCCCATGTTGGCCTGCCGCTCGGCCAGCCTCGGGAAGAACTCGAAGACGCGGCCCAGAGTCCACGGGTCGCGCCGATCGTTCCGGTTGGCGGCGGCTGCCACCAGATTCTCGCGTACCGAAAGGTTGGGAAAAATCTGCCGGCCTTCCGGCACCAGACCCAGGCCAAGCCGTGCAATGCGGTGGGGCGGCAGGCCCGCAATGTCCTGCGCATCCAGCCGGATAGCGCCATGCCGCGGCGGCACGATGCCCATGATCGAATGGACCGTCGTGGTCTTGCCCATGCCGTTGCGCCCCATGAGCGTCACCATCTCGCCGGCGCCGATCTCGAACTCCATCCCGAACAGCACCTGGCTTTCGCCATAGGCGGCCACAAGCCCGCTCACCTGGAGCATCGCCGCCATGTTCATACCTCCGTATCGCCGAGATACGCCGTGCGGACTTCGCGGTTGGCGCGAATCTCGGCGGGGGTGCCGGTGGCAATGGCGCGGCCATAGACCAGGACGGTGATGCGGTCGGCGAGCGCGAAGACCGCATCCATGTCGTGCTCGATTAGCAGCATCGTGCGCTTGCCGCGCAGACGGCGCAGCAGGGCCACCATGCTCACCGACTCCTCCGGCCCCATGCCGGCCATGGGCTCATCCAGAAGCAGCAGCCGGGGATCGCTGCCAAGCGCCATGGCGACCTCGAGCTGACGCTGCTCGCCATGCGACAGGCTTGCCGCCGGCGTATCGGCGCGGTCCGCCAGACCGACTTCCTCAAGTGCCAGCATGCCCGGGTTGCGCAGGGCGGGATCGCGGCGGGCCGGCCGCCAGAAGCGGAACGAGTGACCCTGGCGCGCCTGTTCGGCCAGGGCGACGTTGTCCAGCGCCGAGAAATCGCGCAGCACGCTGGTGATCTGGAAGGAGCGCGCGAGCCCTAGCCGCACGCGAGCCGCGGCCGGCAGTCCGGTGATGTCCTGGCGGTCGAAGATGACGCGGCCGGAATCCGGCTTCAGAAAACCCGAGAGCTGGGCGATCAGGGTCGTCTTGCCGGCGCCGTTGGGTCCGATCAGGGCGTGCACTTCGCCGGGCTGCACGTCGAGCGACAGGGAATCGGTGGCGACCAGTCCGCCGAAGCGTTTCACCAGGCTGTCGATCTGCAGCAGGGCTTCAGCCACGGCCCGCCCTCCCGAGCAGGCTGTCGATGCCGCCGCGGGCATGCAGCACGACGGCGATCAGGATCGCACCCAGCGCGATCTGCCAGTATTCGGCAAGCCTCAGCCAGTCGTCGAGGGCGCCCGCCGGGCCGCGGCCGATCACGGCCGCCGTGCCGTCATGCAGCCATCCCAGAACGAGCCGCAGCAGGCCGGGCAGAAATTCCTCCAGCAGCAGGAAAGCCAGGGCGCCATAGACGGGCCCCAGCACGCTCCCCATGCCGCCCAGCACCACCATCACGATGAGGTCGCCCGAGCGCGTCCAGTGCATCATCGCCGGCGAGATGAATTCGGTGTGGTTGGCCAGCAGGGCGCCGGCCAGTCCACAGATGGCGCCGGCAATCACGAAGGCCGCGAGACGGTAACGGAAGGTCGGAAAGCCCAGCGCCTGCATGCGCAGGTCGTTGGACCGCGCACCGCGCAGGACCATGCCGAAGCGCGAGTTCACCAGCCGGTGAACGAGGCCCAGCACCAGCACCAGGACGGCAAACGACAACACGTAAAAGGCCACGAACTTGTCCGGGCCGCGATCGGGGATCAGTCCGGCAAAGTCGCTGCGGCGGTTGATCGTAAGGCCGTCATCGGCGCCATAGGGCTCGAGTCCGACGCCGACAAAGTAAAGAAGCTGGGCGAAAGCCAGCGTGATCATGATGAAATAGACGCCCCGCGTGCGCAGCGAGAGCGCGCCGATGGCGAGGGCGAACAGAGCCGACAGAAGGATGGCCAGCGGAAACTGCACGAAACCGCTGCCAAGGCCGTGGTGGGCCAGTATCCCCACAGTATAGCCGCCCAGGCCGATATAGACGGCATGTCCGAAGCTCACCATGCCGCCATAGCCCAGGATCAGGTTCAGGCTGCAGGCGGCAATGGCCAGGATCAGCACCCGGGTCATGACGGTGAGCGCGAAGCGCTGGTTGATGATGCCGGCCGTTTCGAGCCAGGGCGCGTACCAGGGCAGCAGGCCCAGCAGTGCCAGGACGACGATCGCCACCGCGACTCGCCACGTCATGATCGGTCGCAAAAGCCCCAGCGAGGTCACGGCCGGCATCGGCTAGCCTCGTGCGCCAAACAGGCCCGTGGGACGCCAGACCAGCACGCCAGCCATCAAAAGATAGATCATCATCGAGGAGAGAGCCGGTGCCGCCGTGTTCGCGGCGGCCACGGAGAGAAAGCTCTTCAGCAGGTCGGGCAACATGGCCCGGCCCAGTGTGTCGATCATGCCCACGATCATGGCGGCAATGAACGCGCCTTTGATGGAGCCGATACCGCCGATGACGATAATGACGAAGGCAAGGATAAGGATGTTGTCGCCCATGCCGATCGAGACGGTGACGATGGGGGCAGCCATCAGACCGGCGAGGCCCGCCAGCACTGCGCCGATGCCGAACACCAGCGTGAACAGCGCCTCGATGTTGACGCCCAGCGCGCCGATCATGGTGCGGTTCGAGGCACCGGCACGAATCCACATGCCGGTGCGGGTGCGCGCCACCAGCCAGTAGAGGAACAGCGCGACCGCCGCGCCCACGAGGATCACGGCGAAGCGATAGGTGGGATAGGGCAGGTCGGGCGTCAGGAAGATGGGCTGATTCAGCCAGGCCGGCAGCGGGATACGCCGGCCGTCAGGTCCCCACACCAGCCGTACCAGGTCATTGGCGATGAGCAGCAGGCCGAACGTCGCCAGCACGTGGTCGAGGTGGTCGCGACGATAGAGACGCCGTACCACGAGAATCTCGACGAATACGCCCAGAAGCAGCGATGCGGGCAGCGCCAGCAGGGCGCCCAGGACGAACGAATCCGTCCAGCCGGTGAACGTGGCACAGAAATAGGCGCCGAACATGTACAGCGAGCCGTGCGCCAGGTTCACGAGATCCATGATCCCGAAAACCAGCGTCAGCCCGGCTGCCAACAGGAACATCAGCAGCCCGAGCTGAACACCGTTGAGCGTCTGTTCGATCAGCAAGGTCATGGAACGGGGCGAACCCAAGGTGCCCTGGCTGGCCGGGGCAATGGCATATGGCGGCTTGCCGTCGTCCTGAGCGAAGCGAAGGACCTTGCGGTCCTCCGATCCGTGAACGCCGGTGCCGTTGAATCACCAGTGCCGCCGCTCTGTGGCCGATCCACCGCGAGGTCCTTCGCTACGCTCAGGACGACGAAAACACTGTTCCAAGGCGCTATGTGAATGCCCTGCCCTGCGCGGGAAGATGTACGTCCCCGCCTCACTTCATCTTGCACTTTTCGTAGTAGGCGTCCTTGGCGTCCTTCATCGCGACGCCCACGGTCTTCAGCGTGAAGTTGCCGTCGGAGTCCTTCACCGTCTCCTGGATGTAGAAGTTCTGGATCGGGAAGTGGTTGGCGTTGAACTTGAAATCGCCGCGCACCGACTTGAAATTGGCCTTCATCAGCTCCGCGCGCAGCTTGTCCTTGTTGGAGACATCGCCCTTCAGCCCCTCAACCGCCGAGGCGATCAGCATGATGGTGTCGTAGCTCTGGGCGCCATAGAAGGAGGGGTACGTGCCGTGCTTCTTCCTGAAGTCGGCGACGTAGCGCTTGTTCTGCTCGTTGGGCAGATCGTTCACCCAGGATTGCGCCCCCGGAACGCCCAGCGCCAGGTCCTTGAGCTGGGGCAGCGACAGCGCGTCGATGACGAAGGCCGTGTACAGCGGAATGGTGGCCTTCAGCCCGGTCTGCGCATATTGCGACAGGAACTGCACGCCGTGCGCACCGGGGAAGAAGACGAAGACTCCGTCCGGCTTGACCGAGCGCATCTTCGACATCTCGGCGGAGAAATCGAGCTGGTCGGGCCATTTGGTGAGATCCTCGCCGACGATCTCGCCCTTGAAGGTCCGCTTGAAGCCGGACAACATGTCCTTGCCGGCGGCGTAGTTGGCGCTGGCCAGGTAGATGCGCTTCACACCCTTGTTCTGCACGTACTGGCCCATCGCGCTTGGCGTCTGGTCGTTCTGCCAGGACGTGGAGAAGAAGTTGGGATGGCACAGCTCGCCCGCGATCTGGTGCGGGCCGGCGTTGGAGCTGATGAGGATCGTATCGCCGTCCTCTGTGACCGTCTTGAGCGAGGCCAGCAGCACGTTGGACCAGATATAACCGCCGACGAAACTCACCTTGTCCTGCTGTACCAGCTTTTCGGATTTCTGCTTGCCCACCTCGGGCTTGAACTGGTCGTCCTCGAAAATCACCTCGACCGGCTTGCCGGCCATCTTGCCACCGAGATGTTCGACCGCCAGCTCGACGGAGCGGCGCATGTCCTGGCCGATAGAGGCCTGCGGTCCGGAGAAGGTCGAAATGAAGCCGATCTTGATGCTCTGCTGGGCCCATGCCGGTGCCGCCAGCATGCCCAACAGCGCCGCCGAGGCAAAAAGCCTGCTCTTCATGGCGGAAGTCTCCCTCGAATCATGGATACACCTCCCGCCACGTGCCGCAGGCGGGTTAGCTGCGGGCTATAGAAGCGTAAAACCGATGGGGGGACAAACGGTTTTCGCGTCACGATGAAGGCAGATACGGCCTTCAGTCTCGCAGCACGATCAGTACCGGCTGATGGTCCGAAACCTGGGTAGCGGTATCGTAAAAGACATCCTCGACTCGCGGTGCGAGATCCTCGGTGACGAGGATGAAATCGCAGCAGTGCGGGGTGCCCGCCACTTGCTCGTAGATGCAGAACGAAAGCGGGTGTTCCACACCGGGATTGCGCACCGTCCAGGCATCGGTAAACGGCAGCGATTCGCCGCTGAACGGTGCCAGCAGCCGGGCGTAGCCGGGATCGCTGGTGCGCATGTTGAAGTCGGCGGTGAGCACCGCCGAGCGGCTGGCCGGGTACGGCCGGAACATGTTGTCAGCCGGCTGCGGCGGCTGAAGCGCCCTTGCCGACGCCTGCCGATGTGCGTTCCGGATCGCCTCGATCTGGTCCGCCCGCAGTTTCGGCGAGTAGTACTCCAGATGGGTCGTCATCACCCGCAGCGGTCCGAAAGAGGTCATCACCACTGCTTCGATCAGCACCCTCGGCATGCTCCTTGCGGCATCCGCGCCCCACGGCAGGACGTGACGCAGCACCTGGCCTACCGGCAGACGCGACAGCAAAAGGTTGCCGAAACGCTTGCGGCGGCCATCCGCTGCTGGCACGTCCACGCCGATTCCCTCGACGCCGGTGAAGCCGGGCAGCAGCCGTGCCAGCTCCTCGAACTGGTTTTCGCCGCGATTTGCCCTCAGCTCCGGAAAATTGTCCGCGACCTCCTGCAGGCAGAGCACGTCGAAATCCGCGATTCGTCGCGCCTCGCTGATGATGCGCGACAGGTCGTTGCGGCCATCGATCCCGACGCCATACTGGATGTTCCAGGTGATGAGTTTCATGGCCGCTCCGCTAGCGTATGCCTGCGCGCATGAAGCTTTGCACGAACTGGCGCTGGAAAAGCAGGAAAGCAAGCAGAAGCGGCGCGGACGTCATCAGGGTGGCGGCACAGATCACCGACCAGTCTATCCCTTGGTCGCCGGAGGAGAACACCTGCAGCCCCACGGTGAGCGGCCGCGACTCGACAGAGTTGGTGACGATCAGCGGCCAGAGGAAGTTGTTCCAATGGTAGCTCACCGACACCAGGCCATAGGCGATGTAGACCGGCCGGGCCAGCGGCACATAGACCTTGAACAGCACCTGCAGCGCGCTGGCGCCTTCCACCCGCGCGGCGTCATCGAGTTCCCGGGGCACGGTCTTGAAAGTCTGGCGCAGCAGAAAGATGCCGAAAGCCGAGGCAACGTAGGGAAGCGCGATCGCCGGGATAGAATCGAGAATGCCGAGCCAGCTCAGCGTGCGGTAATTCTCGACGATCAGCACGTCAGGCATGATCATGAGCTGTACCAGCACCAGCATGAAGGCGAGATCGCGGCCGGGGAAGTCGTAGCGCGCGAAGGCATAGGCGGCCAGCGTGCAGAGCGTGAACTGGCTCACCAGGATCAGCGTCACCAGCAGAAAGGAGTTGAGGAAGTAGCGGGCAAAGGGCGCGGCCACCCAGGCGCGCTCGAAATTCTCCAGTGTCAGCGGTGCATCCGGCGTGAAACGGGCGGAGAACTCGGCGGGATGGAAGGCGGTCCACACGGCATAGAGCAGCGGCAGGACCCAGAGGATCGCCAGCACGGCCGCAGCCGTGCTTTCCAGCACGCGCCCGGCGCCGCGTGGCTCGTAGGGGTCGAGACGCACCTCGCCGCTCATCGGTAGTGGATCCGCCGCTCAAGAAAGAAGTACTGGCTGAACGCCAGCGACGCCAGGATGGCCAACAGCACGGCCGTGATCGCCGCTGCATACCCTGTATCCCAAAAGCTGAAGCCGACCTGATAGAGGTGAAACAGCAGCAACGACGTCGCATTGTCCGGCCCGCCGCGCGTCATCACGATGACATGGTCGATGGTGCGGAAGGCGCCGATCACGGCGTTGACCAGAACGAAGAGGGTGGTCGGCATCAGCAGCGGAAACTGTACGCGGCGGAAGTAGGTCCAGCGCGAGGCGCCCTCCAGCGCTGCCGCTTCGGCCAGATGCGGCGGAATCTGCTGCAAAGCCGCCAGGTAGAAGATCATGAAGAATCCGGCTTCCTTCCAGATCGCCACGACGATGACGCAGATCAACGCCGTGCTCTGGCTGCCGAGCCAGTTATGGGAGGGTGCGCCGAAGGCACCCAGCACCTGCTCCAGCAGCCCGTATTGCGGCGTATAGAAGAAGAGCCAGATGTTGGCGACCGCGATCATCGGCAGGATGGTGGGCGTGAAGTACGCCATGCGCACCAGCGTGCGGCCCGCGATGCGGTCGTTGACCCAGACCGCCATCAGGATGGCAAGCGCGATCGACAGCGGGATCGTGCCCAGGGCAAACCAGGTGCTGTTGACCAGCGAGGTCCAGAATACCGGGTCCTCTACCATGGTCTGGTAGTTGTCCAGGCCGATGAAGACGGAGCCCCGCGCCCCGCGCGGCGTCGACCAGAAGCTGTCGACCAGCGTCGCCGCGGCGGGGAAATGCGTGAACAGCGCCAGCAGGGCCAGGGCCGGCAACAGCAGCAGCCAGCCATGGACCGATGCGGAGAAGCGGGTCATCGGCGAAGCCGGACCGCCGCTACCTCTTGTACGGCCGCAGGATACGGGTGGCTTCGGCCTGCGCATCCTTCATCGCCTGCTCGGCCGACTTGGTGCCGGTCAGCGCCGCTTGCAGGCCGTCGTTGAGCGCCTTGGTGACCCGCTGGTTCTCGTGCGTTGACAACTCCGCAACAGCATATGGCAACTGGTCCCGCGCCACCGCCGCCGGCGGAAAGTCTGCCACGTACTTCTTCATCGCCGGCGTTTCCCAGGCATCGGGGCGGACTGCCACATAGCCGGTGTCGATGCCCCACTGGGCGGCGTGTTCGGGCGAGGTAATCCACTTGATGAACTTCAGGGCTGCCGCGCGCTGCTCGGGCGTGGACTTCTTGAAGATGTAGAAATTGCCGCCGCCCGTCGGGCTGCCGCGCCGCTTGCCGGCCGGCAGCATTGCCACACCGAAATCAAATTTGGCGTTCTTCCGGACATTGGTGAGGTTGCCGGTCGTCGTCCACATCATCGCCGTCTTGCGCTCGAAGAAATCCTTTGGCGTGGTGCCCCATTCGACGATGCCGGGCGGATGGACGTGATGCTTGCGGCTGAGGTCCACCCAGTACTGCAACGCCTCGATCACCTCCGGTTTGTCGAAGAAGGTCGTATCGCCGGCCTGGTTCATCAGCTCAACGCCATTCTGGGTGGTGAAGCCCTGGAACAGCCAGTAGGGAAAGCCCGAGGAGGGCACCTGAATGCCCCACTGGCTGGCATTGCCGCTGGCCTCGCGCTTGGTGAGCTTCTGGGCGAAGGCCACCTGTTCGGCCCAGTCGGCCGGTGGCTTTTCCGGATCAAGACCTGCTTCCTTGAACAGGTCCTTGTTCCAGTAGAGCACGACCGTCGAGCGCTGGAAGGGGATACCCCAGGTCTTGCCGCCCGTCTGGCTGTTGAACATGAAGGCCGGATAAAAGCTCTTGATCCAGGCCGCGTCGTCGGCGCCTTTCGCCAGCTCCTCGAACGGGATGATCGCGTCCTCGTCGATGAGGGTGAACATGTCGGACGACAGCAGCACCGACGTCACGGGCGGGGTACCGCTCTTGTGCGCCGTCAGCGCCTTGACGATCGTCTCCTGATAGGTGCCGGCGTAGATCGGCTTGACCTTGATGCCGGGGTTCTCCTTCTCGAAGTCGGCGGCATAGCCATCGATGATCTTCGTGATGGGCCCGCCCACGGCCACCGGATAGAAGAACGACACTTCGACGGCACCCTGCGTGAGTGCCGGGCGGGTGAGCAGACCGGCGGCCAGGGCCGCTGATCCGCCGAGAACTGAACGTCTGCGCATTGTTGTCTCCCTCCGTTGGTCTTCGCCGGCATCACGCGCTGGCAAAACCGGTTTCAAACGATCCGCTGCCCTGTAGCCGAGTCGAACCAGTGGCGGCTTTCCGGTGCCCATCCCAGTTGCAGCCGGGTTCCCGGCGGCAGATCGAGCCGGCCGGGCAGTCGGGCCATAATCTCATTATCGCCGATCTTCATCTGAAGTAGCGTGTCGGCGCCAAGATACTCGCTGGCTTCCAGATTGGCCGCGACTCCGCCGGAATCGACCAGGCGGACCGATTCGGGCCGTACGCCCAGCATCAGCCGGTCGCGCGGCACGCCGGCGGGCTCTTGCGCCAGCAGCGCGGCACCGCCGGCTGCGGACACCTCCGCCGCGGGCATCACGTTCATGGGCGGCGTGCCCACGAAACGTGCGGTGAAGATGGTCGCGGGACGTTCATACAGCGCCGCAGGCGGGCCGTCCTGTTCAATATGGCCATCCTTCATGAGGATCACCTGGTCGGCCATGGTCATGGCCTCGACCTGGTCGTGCGTGACGTACACCATGGTGATTCCCAGCCGCTGCTGCAGGGCACGGATCTCGCGGCGCATCTCGGCGCGCAACTGGGCATCGAGGTTCGACAGCGGCTCGTCCATCAGGCACACCGGTGTCTGCGCGACGATGGCGCGGCCCAGAGCGACCCGCTGCTGCTGGCCGCCGGAGAGTTGCGAGGGCTTGCGGTCCAGCAGGACGCTTAGCCCCAAAACCTCCGCGGCGCGCTGAAGGCGGCGGGTACGCTCGGCCGGCAGTACCTTGCGTACCCTCAGCCCGAACACGATGTTCTCGGCCACGCTGAGATGAGGGAAAAGCGCGTAGGACTGGAAGACCATGGAAACGTTGCGGGCGGCCGGCGGCAGGTGCGTCACGTCGCGGCCGAGGATTTCGATACGTCCCGCCGTGGCTGTGTCGAGGCCGGCAATCAGGCGCAGCGTGGTCGATTTTCCGCAGCCCGAGGGCCCCAGCAGCACGACCAGCCGGCCTTCCTCGGTCGTGAAGCTGGCGCGGTCGAGCGCCCGCACGCTGCCCCAAGCCTTGCTGACCTCACGTAAAGTAATGGCCGACACCCGACCCCCACTGCGGGGCGTTCTCGCGCCCGCTGGTTAAGATTGTGTTGCGGCTAACCTAGCGCAGCGCGCCGGCACGGCAAGAACTACGGCGAGATCACAGAGCGGTCACTGCCACGCGTGCCGGATCTCTGGCTTCTCGGGAAGCAGTGCCGTTCCGCACAGGGGGTTTCACTGGCAGGAAAACCCGCTAAGATGGCCGCGTAGTCGATGCAAGCCCCGTCGCAAGAGGGCTGCTCGGGAGGACGCTCAACGAGGAGGCATCTCCATGAATCGTCGTACTCTTTTCTTTGCGGCCATGCTGTCCGCGGCTGCATGTCTGTTCGCGCCTGCAGGCGTACGGGCAGACGAGAAGCCGCGCAGTGGCGGCGAGCTCATATTCCCGGTTCCGTCCGAGCCGCCATCCTACGACGCCCACCGCGAGCAGACCTTCGGCGTCATCCACCCTGTCGCGCCGCATTACAATGGCCTGCTGCGCTTCGATCCCACCGATCCGACGGGCACCAAGCCTGTCGCCGACCTGGCCGAGAGCTGGACAGTTTCAGAAGACGGTTTGACGTACACGTTCAAGCTGCGGCAGGGCGTGAAGTTCCACGACGGCAACGAGATGACCTCGAAGGATGTGAAAGCATCCTACGACAAGATCATCTTCCCGCCTGCCGGCGTGGTGAGCGATCGCAAGGGACAATATGCGGTCGTCAAGGCCGTTGAGGCACCGGATCCCTATACAGTGGTGTTTCAGCTTAAATGGCCGGCAGTATCGTTCCTCGCCTCCCTGGCCTCACCATGGAATTTCATCTACCGGGCGGACATCCTGGCGAAGGATCCGCACTGGTATGAAACCCACATCAACGGAACCGGCCCCTTCATCTTCGTAGAGCACGTCAAGGGCTCCCATTGGGTCGGCAAGAAAAACCCGAACTACTGGGACAAGGGCAAACCATACCTCGATGGCTACCGCGCTCTCTTCATCAAGTCGTCTTCCGCGCAGGTCGCGGCCATCCGTGGCGAGCGCGCGCACATCCAGTTCCGTGGCTTCAGCCCCGCCGAGCGTGACACGCTGAAGGCGGCGCTGGGCGACAAGATCACGGTCGCCGAAAGCCCGTGGGACTGCCTGTTGCTGGTCGCACCCAACCACACCAAGAAGCCGTTCGACGACAAGCGCGTGCGCCGGGCGCTGACGCTGGCGCTGGATCGCTACGCGGGATCCAAGGCGCTGTCGAAGATCGCCATCGTCAAGGAAGTGGCCGGCGTGCAGGTGCCTGGAACGCCCTATGCCACGCCGCCGGAGGAGCTTGAGAAGCTGGCCGGCTATGGCAAGGATATCAATGCGGCACGGGCTGAAGCGAAGAAGCTGCTGAAGGAAGCGGGCGTCGAGGATCTGTCGTTCACCTTCAGCAACCGCGGCGTGCCGATGCCCTACGAGCCGGTGGCGGTGTGGCTGATCGACCAGTGGCGGCAGATCGGCGTGAACGTGAAGCAGCAGGTCGTCGAGGCCGCAGCTTACTACGCCACCCTGAAGAAGGGGGATTTCGAGGTCGCGATGGACTTCCAGTGCGGCTACACGGTGGAGCCCGATCTCGACCTCTACAAGTTCACGTCGCGCAGCAAGAATCCGTCCAACTACGGCTTCTACGAGGACAAGGTCCTGGACGACCTCTACGAAAAGCAGAGCAAGGCCAAGAGTGTCGAGGAGCGCAAGAAGTTCGTGCGTCAGTTCGAGAAGCGCCTGCTCGACGAGGAGGCTCACTACCTGATGACGCTGCAGTGGCATCGCATCATCCCGCACTCGAGCAAGGTAAGGGGATGGCAGGTCACGCCAAGCCATTACCTCAATCAGATGCTCGACACGGTGTGGCTGGCCGACGGGCCCACACAGTAGCGTTCTGGCCGTCAGGAGCGAAGCGACGGACCTGTGTCTCCGCCTTCCCGTTATCCCGAGCGTCGCAAGGGATTTCCCGGGAAGGCGGATTGCTGCGCACAGGGCTTCTGCTTCGTCCCATGATGCCGGAGCGGCCGCCCTCAGCCTGCTCAACAACCTGAAGTCATCATGCTGCGCTTCGTCATTCATCGTTTCCTGCTGATGATCCCGACGCTAGTCGGGGTCGCCGTGATCATTTTCCTGCTGCTGCGCGTCATTCCCGGCGACGTCGTGGAAGCGAAGTTCATGTCGGGCGAGGGTTCGGGCGTATCTGCCGAGGTCCTTCAGGCGGAGCGTGCCCGGCTGGGCCTCGACAAGCCGGTATGGGAGCAGTTCGCGATCTGGTTCTGGGGCGTGCTGAAGTTCGATTTCGGCATCTCCATGTGGACCGGCGGACCGATCAGCGAGGAGATCGAGCTGCGCTTTGCGCTGTCGTTGCAGGTCGCCCTGATGGCCACCATCGTTGCCACCCTGCTGGCGCTGCCCCTGGGCATCATTGCTGCGCTCAAGCAGGACACCTGGGTCGACTATGCCGTGCGGATCTTCTCCATCGCCGGCCTGGCGATGCCGTCATTCTGGCTCGGCATCCTGATGATCCTGGGCTTCCTGATCATCTTCGAGTGGCTGCCGCCCATGATCTACACCCCGTTCTGGGTGGATCCCTGGCAGAACATGCTGCAGCTCATCTGGCCGGCGCTCGCGGTGGGCTATCGCTACTCCGCGGTCGCAACGCGCATGACCCGCTCATCGATGCTGGAGGTGTTGCGCGAGGACTACATTCGCACCGCACGTGCCAAGGGGCTCTGGCTGAAGCTCATCCTTGTGCGCCATGCCCTGAAGAACGCCATGCTGCCAGTGGTTACGGTGATCGGCCTGGAGTTCGCGTTCCTGCTGGGCGGGCTGGTCGTGACCGAGCAGGTCTTCAACCTTAATGGCCTGGGATTGCTTTTCGTGCAGGCGATCTCGCGGCGAGACTACACGCTGACCCAGGCGCTGGTGCTGCTGGTTGCGGCCGCCTTCATCTTCGTGAACTTCGCCATGGATGTCATGTATGCCTGGCTCGACCCGCGTATCCGGTACCGGTAGGGAGAATGCGCCTTGAGGAATGAGGCATGAGCGCCACGACTGAGGGTGTGCTGGTTGAGCCCGCATCTGCCGCAAGGCGGCGGCGATGGCTTGACCTGACGCTCAGCTTCTGCCGTCGCCGGCCACTGGGCGCGATTGGGGCCGGTGTCGTCATTTTCATGATCCTGGTGGCAGTGCTTGCGCCGTGGATCTCGCCCTATGACCCGCTCGCCATCGATTTCGCTGCGATGCTGGCGGCGCCCAGCGCGCAGCACTGGCTGGGCACTGATGCCTTCGGCCGCGACGTGCTCTCGCGCATCATCTATGGCTCCCAGACCGCCCTGATCGTCGGCTTTGGCGCCGCCTTCATCGGCTCGACCGTGGGCGCGGTCATCGGGGTGGCCAGTGCCTATTTCGGCGGCCGGATCGATCTCGTCATCCAGCGTTTCATGGACATCCTCATCTCCTTCCCGTTGATCATCCTCGCGCTGGCGATGGTGGCGGTGCTGGGCAACAATTTGCCGAACCTGATCGCCGCCATGACCGTGCCGATGATACCGCGCTGCGCGCTGGTGATCCGCTCCAGCGCGCTTTCAGTGCGGGAGATGCCGTACGTCGATGCGGCGCGGGCTTTGGGCTATCGCCACACCCGTATCATCCTGCGCCACATGTTGCCCAACGTGATGGCGCCGTACCTGATCATGCTGACCGCGTTCCTTGGCCAGGCAATCCTGCTGGAGGCGTCGCTCTCGTTCCTGGGGCTTGGCGTGCAGGAGCCCACGGCGGCATGGGGCCTGATGCTGCGGGGCGCCGCCGTGGAGTTTGCGGAGACGGCCCCGTGGATGGCGCTGTTCCCGGGGCTGGCCATCAGCCTTGCGGTGTTTGCGTTCAACCTCTTCGGCGATTCTCTGCGCGATGCGCTGGATCCGAAACTGCGAACGGGATGACCGGGCTATGACACTCAACCGAGGAAACCTTGGCCGCTGCTGGTGAGCATATGAACGAACGCACTGCACCTGCTCCGGACCTCCTGCTTGATGTTCGCGACCTGCACACCGAGTTCGCGACATCCAACGGCATCGTACGCGCCGTGGACGGCGTAAGCTGGGATGTGCGCGCCGGCGAGACGGTGGCGCTGGTGGGCGAGTCGGGCTGCGGCAAGTCCGTCAGTGCGCTGTCGATCATGGGCCTGATTTCAAAGCCAGCGGGCCGCATCACCGGGGGCCAGATCCTGTTCAAGGGCAGCGATCTGTTGAAGCGCTCCGAAGAGGAGATGCGGAAGATCCGGGGTCGCGAGATCGCCATGGTCTTCCAGGAACCGATGACTTCGCTGAACCCCGTGCTTACGGTTGGCCGGCAGATCACAGAGGCTTGTGAAATTCACCTCGGCCATACACCGGAACAGGCCCATGCTCGCGCTGTCGAAGTGCTTGGTCTGGTAGGGATCGCGGATGCCGAACGCAGGCTGAAGCAGTATCCGCATCAGTTCAGTGGCGGCATGCGCCAGCGCCTGATGATCGCGATCGCGCTCTCCTGCGAGCCGGCGCTGATTCTGGCCGACGAGCCGACAACCGCGCTCGACGTCACGATCCAGGCGCAGATTTTGGACCTGATGAAGGATCTGTCACGGCGGCTGGGCGTGGCCACCCTGATCATCACCCACAATCTCGGTGTAGTGGCGCGATATGCCGACCGGGTGAACGTCATGTATGCCGGCAAGATCGTGGAGCGCGGTACGGCTCGCGAGATCTATGCCAGTCCGCGGCATCCCTACACGCTGGGCCTGCTGCGCTCCGTGCCGCGGCTCGATGAGCCCAAGCGCGAACGGCTTGCCCCCATTCAGGGGCAGCCGCCCGATCTCACGCGCCTGCCGCCGGGTTGCTCGTTCAGGCCGCGCTGCGGATATGCCGTCGAGCGCTGCGCCGAAGAAGTACCGCCGCTGGAGCGCGTGGCCGGTACCCAGCATTCCGCATGCTGGGAAAAGGACAAGCTGCCGGTGCGCGCAGCAAAGCCTGAAAAGGTGCCGGCATGAGCACGGCCGAGATGGTGGCGGGTGAGGCACCGCGCACGGCGCCCGCGGGCGACGTGATCCTGGAAGTCAGGAACCTGGTGAAGCACTTCCAGGTCGGCGGCGGTTTTCTCGGCGGGCCGCCACAGGTCGTGAAGGCCGTGGATGACGTTTCCTTCACCATCCGCCGTGGCGAGACGCTGGGGCTGGTGGGCGAGTCGGGATGCGGCAAGACCACGACCGGCCGCTGCATCCTGCTGCTGGAGCGGCCGACCAGCGGCCAGGTGATCTTCGAAGGCCGCGATCTCATGACGCTGTCGCCGGCGGAAGTGCGCCGCGTCCGCCGCAAGATCCAGGTGATCTTCCAGGACCCTTACAGCTCGCTCAATCCGCGGATCACCATCGGCCAGATGCTCGACGAGCCGCTGGCGGTTCACGGCATCGTGCCGGAACGCAAGGCGCGCCAGGATCGCGTGCGCGAGTTGCTCACCGTCGTCGGCCTGTTGCCCTCCATGGCCAGCCGCTATCCGCATGAGCTGTCGGGCGGCCAGCGTCAGCGCGTGGGCATTGCGCGCGCGCTGGCGATGGAGCCCTCGCTGATCGTCTGCGACGAGCCGGTATCGGCGCTGGACGTCTCGATCCAGGCGCAGATCATTACGCTGCTTGAGGATCTGCAGGAGCGCTTCAACCTGACCTATCTCTTCGTGGCGCACGACCTTTCCGTGGTGCGCCACATCTCTGACCGCGTGGCGGTGATGTATCTCGGCAAGATGGCCGAGATTACCGACCGGACCACGCTCTATGCGGAGCCGCTGCATCCCTACACCAAGGCGTTGCTCTCTGCGGTGCCTATCCCCGACCCCGAGGTCGAAGCAGAACGCCAGCGCACGGTGCTGGGCGGCGAGGTGCCCAGCGCGCTGCGGCCGCCACCGGGCTGCGTCTTTCATCCGCGTTGCCCGATCGCCATCGACGAGTGCAAGCGCGTGGTGCCGGAGTGCCTCGAGATCCGTCCGGGCCACCGCGCAGCCTGCATCCGCGCTCCTGGTTACCCGGCCGGCGCCGCCAATGCATAGGCCTCTCTGGTCCCGGTAAACGCCCAGCGGAGCCAAGCCGCTACAGGTCGAGGTCAACGAAGACGGCGGCGTGATCCGAGGCGCTTTCGGACGCGCGGGTCATCTTTCCCACGCCGTCGGGCGCGTGACGCGGCTGCCCCACACAGGCCCTTGCGGAAAATGCCGCCGCCCTGGAAATGCGGCGCGAGGCCGGCCGGTCCTCGGCCTCGATCACGCCCATGACGTCAGCGGCGATTTCCCGGATCACCCGCGCCGTCATGCGCGTTGCCAGCTCATCGACCGGCTGCGTGGCCAGCTCCACCCAGCCGATCCAGTCGCCATGGCCCGTCGCCACGATCTCGACGCTCTCAGTGGCATCCCGCGGCTCGCGGTCAAAATCGCCGCGGCTCTTGCGCAGCCATGCCCATTTCGGGTCCTTGGTCAGCCGTCGCCGAACGGCACGGTGCGTGTTGACGTAGCAGATATCGAGCGCCAGCAGCAGATCGCGGATGCGATCCCTGATCGCGGGCGTGTAGGGGTCTTCGGCGAACAGCTCGTGCACTTCCCGGTATGCGGCCAGGATCGGCTGTCCCACGTCCCATGTGTCGCATTCAGCGCCTTTGACCGCTGGAACAGGTTCTCGACGTTGAAGGACGCAATGCGGATCATGATCGCAATCTGAACCGCTGGATCTTGCCGGTTGCGGTCTTGGGCAGCTCGGCGACGTAGTCTACCCAGCGTGGATATTTATAGGGCGCCAGCTTCTGCTTGCAGTGTGCCATCAGCGCATCCGTAAGCGCTGCACCTGCACCTTGGCCGGGTTTCAGCACGATGAAGGCCTGCGGCTTCACCAGACCATCGGCATCGGCACGGCCCACGACCGCGCATTCCAGCACGGCGGGATGGCCGATCAGGCAGGCCTCGATCTCGACCGGCGAGCACCAGATGCCGCCGACCTTCAGCATGTCATCGCTGCGGCCCTCGTAGATGAAATAGCCAGCCTCATCCTGGCGATAGGTGTCACCGGTATCGAGCCAGCCACCGACCATCGTCTCGGCGGTCTTCTCGGGCTTGTTCCAGTAATAGGCCGCCGCCGAATCACCCTTCATCCACAGCCGGCCAGTTTCGCCGGATTTCACCGGACTGCCCTCCGGCGTGCGAATTTCGGCTTCGTAGCCGGGCACGGGTTTGCCGCTGCTGCCGGGGCGATAGTCGTCCAGCCGGTTGCTGAGGAAGATGTGCAGCATCTCGGTCGAGCCGATGCCGTCGAGGATGATGGTCCCCGTCTTCTCCTGCCAGCGGCGGAAAATTTCGGCGGGCAGCGCCTCGCCGGCCGACACGCAGGCGCGTACGGAGCTGAAATCCGGCTTGCGCTTGTCCATTGCCGCAAGCTGGGCGGCGTAGAGGGTAGGCACACCGAAATAGAGGGTGGGACGGAACCGTTCGATGTTGTCGAAGGTCGAATCGGGCGTGGGCCGCGCCGGATCGAGAATCGCTGTGCCGCCTGCCCATAGGGGGAACGTCATGGCGTTGCCCAGCCCGTAGGCGAAGAACAGCTTGGCGGCCGAGTAGCACACATCGTGCTCCGTTACGCCAAGCGTGCGCACGCCGTAGTTCTCGCTGGTCACCACCATGTCGCGCTGGCGGTGCACGGCGCCCTTGGGCCGGCCGGTCGAGCCGGAGGAATAGAGCCAGAAGCAGTCGTCGGTCGGCCGGGCGAGATGGGGCTTCAGCGGAGCACCGGCCGTGTCGGCGCCGATGCTGGCATCATCGGTCACCTTCAGCGCCGGCGGCGCCTTTGAACCGAGCTGCTGCAATGCCGGCTCGACTTCGGCGGCGAACTCGGGGGACCAGGCCACGAGCCGGCATCCGGAGTCCTCGATCATGTAGGCATAGTCGGCAGCGCGCAGCAGCGTGTTCACAGGCACGGGCACGATGCCGGCCTTTATGGCGCCCCAGAACAGATGAAAGAACTGTGGGCAATCCTTGACGATCATCAGCATGCGTTCAGGCGGAACAAGGCCGCGTGCCAGCAGCGCGCGCCCCGTAGCGTCGACCCGCTGCGCCAGTTGTGCGTAGGATACGCTCTCTGCGGCGGTACGAATGGCGATGTGCTCGCCGCGCCCTTCAGCCATGTGGCGGTCGATGAACGGCACCGCTACATTGAAATCGTGCGGGAATCGGATGCGCCCGTCGCTGCCGATTTCGATCGCCCCGACGCTCCGCCCTGCCATGGTTAGCCTCCGCACATTGCTTGCAAGTCGTTAGCAAATCTCATCGCCCGGCGTCGAGCCTTTGAGAAAGGACCGCCATGAACGATCCCTATAATCTGCAGCGCTTCGTGGACGCCCAGGACCGGGTCCTTGAGGACGTCCTGTCGGAATTGCGTGAAGGTCACAAGCGCAGCCACTGGATGTGGTTCGTCTTTCCGCAGACCAGGGGCCTGGGCCGCACCGGGATGGCCCGGGACTTCGGCATCGCCTCGCGCGCGGAGGCGGAGGCCTATCTCAACCATCCGGTCCTCGGACCACGCCTGCGCGAGTGCACGTGCCTGATGAACCGCATCGAGGGGCGCTCGGCACGCCAGGTGCTTGGCACACCCGACGATCTGAAGTTCCGCTCGTCGATGACACTGTTTGCCGGGGTCACGCCGGACAACGCCGAGTTCGAGGAAGCCCTGCGCAAGTACTATGCCGGCGAGCGGTGTCAGGCCACGCTCGACTTCCTCGCTTCCTGAGCGCATCCGGCTCAGTTGAACCGGATGTACTGGAAGTCGGCGGGCTGGTTATTGATGCCGCGGGCCGGCGGGGCGATCCAGTGCGCGAACTTGCCGGGTTCGACTACCGCCGCACCCATCAGCGACTGCACGTAGGCGCGATCCTCGTCGGTCGGCAGCCACTTCGCCACATTGGCCTGCCACTCGGCCTCGCTGATCACCTTGCCGTCGGGCGAGACGCGCACATCGGCAAAGGCGCCGATGCGGCGGTTGAAGGCACGGTGCGGCAGCTTCAGCTCGAACGGCACGCCCGTACGCTCGATGGCCTTGTTCCAGCGCATGACCCCGCGAGCGCAGTCGTCGATATAGTCCTGGCGCAGCCGCTCATTGAGTGCCGACAGTGCCGGTACGGTCCGTGTCGCGACGTGCCCATTCTCCAGACCGAGGATATCGTAGCTCGCGTCCGTCAGCCTGTGGTCGTCGCTGATCCGGGTTTCGAGGAAGCGGCCCTTCAGCCCCGCCGTGTAATAGTTTGCGGCGTTGGTCGAGGCCTCCTGGCCGAAGAGGTCCAGCGATACGCTGAAATGGAAGTTCAGGTACTTCTGGATCGTGGGCAGGTCGATGGCACCCAGCGCCCGGACGTCATCGGTCTTCTGCTCGCGCATCAGCTCACAGGTGCGTTGCACGATGCGGCCCACGCCGGTTTCGCCCACGAACATGTGGTGCGCTTCCTCGGTCAGCATGAAGCGGCAGGTGCGTGACAGCGGATCGAAGCCGGATTCGGCCAGCGATGCGAGCTGGTACTTGCCGTCGCGGTCGGTGAAGTAGGTGAACATGAAGAAGGACAGCCAGTCCGGCGTTTCCTCGTTGAAGGCGCCGAGGATGCGCGGCTTGTCCGGGTCGCCCGAATGGCGCTCCAGCATCGCCTCGGCTTCCTCGCGGCCGTCGCGCCCGAAATAGGCGTGCAGCAGGTAGACCATGGCCCAGAGATGCCGGCCCTCCTCGACATTGACCTGGAAGAGGTTGCGCAGGTCGTAGAGGGATGGTGCGGTCTTGCCCAGCAGCCGCTGCTGCTCGACCGATGCCGGCTCGGTGTCGCCCTGCGTCACGATCAGGCGGCGCAGGGTGGCCCGGTGCTCGCCGGGCACTTCCTGCCAGGCCGGCTCGCCCTTGTGATCGCCAAAGGCAATCGCACGATCGGCCTCGCGCTCGGCAAGGAAGATGCCCCAGCGGTACTCGGGCATCTTTACGTAGCCGAAATGGGCCCAGCCATTGGCGTCGGTGGAGATGGCGGTGCGCAGATAGACATCCCAGGCCGAGGTGCCGTCAGGTCCCAGCTCCTTCCACCATTCGAGGAAGCGCGGCTGCCAGGCTTCCAGCGCCCGCTGCAAGCGCCGGTCGCTCGACAGATCGACGTTGTTGGGGATCCGCTCGCTATAGTCGATGGACATCAGGGTCCTCCGTATTTCGGCCTTCCTGTGGGAAGGGAGATCTCATACCCGCCCGCGGTCGTATTGCGGCTTTCGGCCGGAGCCATAGAGCTGCAGCGCCCCCTCGGGGCCGACGGCGTTGGGACGCTGGAAGATCCAGTTCTGCCATGCCGTCAGACGGGCGAAGATCTTGGTTTCCATGGTCTCCGGCCCGGCGAATCGCAGGTTGGCTTCCATGCCCGTGAGCCCGTCCGGAGAGAAGCTGGCGCGCTCCTCGATGGCAAGGCGCACCTCGTCTTCCCAGTCGATGTCATCAGGCGTGAAGGTGACGAGACCGAGTTCGCCGGCACTTGATGCGTCGAGCGGCTTGCCGATCTCTTCCCGCAGCCGCTCGGCAGCCTCCGGTTCAGCGAGAAAGCGGCTTTGCAGGCGGGTAAGCCCGTTGCCCATGGGCAGCGGGCCGAAATTCATGCCGGTCAGTCGAACCGCGGATTCCGGCAGGTTGCTGCCTTCCAGCCGGCCGTCGAGCATGAACGAACGGTCGGCCGCCAGCACCAGCTCGAACAGCGTGCCGGCGAAACAGCTTCCCTGTTCGACAAGCGCAATCAGGCTGCGCGAGCTCACGTCGATGCGCTTGAGCGTGCGCTTCCAGTAGAGGGTGATTTCCCGCGCCAGCCAATGGCCGGCATTGGCTAGCAGCAGGGCGTCGTAAGCGGCGACCAGCTCTGCGTCACCCGCCGTATGGAATACCCAGGTGCCGATCTCGCCCTCGTTGAGCCGCAGATGCAGGACGGCGTCGTCCAGCGCCCGGCAAAGCGCCAGCGGCCAGAACGCATCGCCTTGCGCCTCGATGCCGGCTGCGTCTGCCGGCGCTTGCTGCTCCGGGCCATGAATACGGAAGTGCGCGGCGCGCTGCTCGCGGTCGATCTCGACGACGAGGTGCGGGTAGCTGATACGATCGCCCTCGATGGTGCGCGCCAACGGCGTGAGGCTGATCCCCCGCGCCCCCGGCCGCGTCGAGGCCAGTTCCTTCGCGCGCGCCTGCACCGTCTCGTCGAGCCTGCTGCGGGGCACGACCTCGTCAACCAGGCGCCACTCCACCGCGCGCTTGCCCCGCACGCCCTCGCTGACGGTACAGAAGAAGTCGGCGCGGTCGCGGCGCACCTTGCGCTTGTCTACCAGCCGGGTGAGTCCGCCCGTGCCGGGCAGCACGGCCAGCAGCGGCAGTTCGGGCAAGGACACCGCCGAGCTGCCGTCGTCGGCGAGGATGATGCGTTCGCAGGCCAGCGCCAGCTCGTAGCCGCCGCCGGCCGCCGTGCCGTTGATGGCGCAGAGGTAACGCTGGCCGGAGAATTCGCTGGCATCCTCGATCGCGTTGCGCGTCTCGTTGGTGAACTTGCAGAAGTTCACCTTGTGGGCATGCGAGGACACCCCCAGCATGTTGATGTTGGCGCCCGAGCAGAACACGCGGTCCTTGGCCGACGTCAGGATCACGGCGCCCACTTCGGGATGCTCGAACCGCAGGCGCTGGATGGCGTCATAGAGCTCGATATCAACGCCCAGATCGTAGGAGTTGAGCTTGAGCCGGTAGCCGGGCTTGAGCGTCGCGTCCTCGCGTACGTCCATCGCCAGAGTGGCCACCGCACCGTCGATGTCGAGCTTCCAGTGATTGTAGCGCTCGGGCGAGGTGCGGAAATCGATCGCGGGTTCGGGTCCGTTGGCTGCCATGGCGTCCGCTCCCGGCTAACGAATTTCGTAATTCGGTACTCAAATACCTATTTACTTCTAACCCCGGCATGCTCACCCTGTCAACGGCTGAGCCGACCGGGGAGATGATGCCGAAGGCTGTGGAAAAGACCGGATCGGGGGAGGTGCGGGTGCGCGCTGCCGAAGCCGCGGACTTGCCGGCCATTGTGGCGCTGGATCGCCGGATTACCGCCGTTGCCAAGGCCGGGTACTGGCAGTGGGCGCTGCAGCACTACGCCGGCGGGCCGCCGGAACGGATTTTCCTGATTGCCGAAGCGGAGGACGGGGCACTGGTGGGTTTCGTCATTGGCGAGGTGCGTGCCTGGGAGTTCGGCTCGCCGCCGGTGGGATGGGTGTTCGCGATCCAGGTCGACACGGCGCGGCGGCTGGCGGGCGTCGGCACGCAGCTTTTCGGGGCGCTGTGTGCGCGCTTCCGTGTCGCCGGGGTTGATCGGGTGCGGACGCTGGTGGACCGCCGCGACCACCTGATCCTGTCGTTCTTCCGCAGCCAGGGGATGACGGCCGGGCCTTCGCTGCAACTTGACCTGGAGCTTCCGGCGTGAAGCTCCAGATGGGAACGCGCCTCGGACTGTACGCCGCGCTGGAACTGGCGCGCGATCCGGCACGACGGCTGTCGGCGGCGGATCTCGCGCGGCAGTTCGGGGTTTCGGCGCACCACCTCGCCAAGGTGCTGCGCGATCTGGCGCGGGCTGGTCTGGCCGAGGCCGAGCGCGGCGCGGCCGGCGGCTACCGCTTCACCGGCAATGCCCGCCGCACCACGCTGATGGATATTGTCGCCCTGTTCGAAACCGAGCCGGGCAATCGGGCAACCGAGCCGGGCGAGGACACGGACATCCGCCGGGCGCTGGGCCGCGTACTGGCTGAAATCGACGAAATCGCCGAGGCGACGCTGCGCTCGATCAGCCTCGATACGCTGCTGCGCCAGATTGCGCGGCAAGCCTCCAGGGCTGATGCTTTCGCCCGCGCGGAGGTAAGCGGTGCCAAGCGCGACCTATCTTCTGTTCCGTGAAGCCATTCGCGAGCGCAAGCAGGTCACATGCACCTACCGTGGCCTCTATCGCGAGCATTGTCCGCATATCCTCGGCCATAAGGATGGGCAGGAGACGGCGCTGACGTTCCAGTTCGGCGGTCGCAGTAGCCGCGGCCTGCCGCGCGCCGGCGAGTGGCGCTGCCTCTATCTGACAGAAGTCCACGATGCCCGGATGCGGACCGGCAGATGGCACACCGGCTCCCGCCACAGCCAGACTCAAGCCTGCGTCGACGTCGTGGACGTGGATGTCAATCTGCCGTGATCGCGCCGCAGCGTTTCAGTTCCTGGGCATGCCGGCTGCGATGAGGCCGTCGGCCAGGCAGTCCATGAAGCGCGGCGGGAAGGGCCAGGCTCGCTGTGCTACGGCAACTGTCAGGCCGGGATCCTTGCGCATCAACTGGCGCACGATCCGCCGGCCTTCGGATCGCGCCCCGGCGTGGACGGCCGCAGCGGCCATCACGCGGGCTGCCCAGAAGGAGTCCGGGCAGGCCTCGATGCCTGCCCGAACCCATTGCGCCGCACGCGCATATCGCCCGGCGGCAAAATGGGCACAGCCGATGCCAATGAAGGCAAGGTGCCGCACGGGCTCGAAGGGCATGATCTGCAGCGTGGTGCCAAGTTCGCGAATCGCGCCCTCAGAGTCTCCGAAATATGCCGAAGACCAGCCGCGCCGGAGCCAGGCGACGGCTGACCGGGGGTCGTAGGCTAGCGCTTTTTCGAGAAGCCGGTCAGCCGCTTCGAGGCGGTGGGTGAGCGTCAGCGCGCCGCTGACCAGCGTCAGCGTCATCGAATCCATCGGCGCCATCGCCTGGGCCTCCTCCGCGAGACGAAGCGCGCGCGCCGCATCTTCCTGCGGTGTCGGGCTGAAGTGCTGGGCCGCACGCTGGCTCCAGCACCAGGCCGCCAGGGCTTTGGGCAAACCAAACCGCGGTGCCAGCTGCTGTGCGCGGTCGAGGTCTTCAAGTGCCTCGTTGCATTGCCGGGGCGCGACGGCAAAGACCGAGGGCATGGCGCGCCAGGTGAGGCGCAGGGCCTCGTCATCGACCTCGTCGTGAGTGTTCGCCCGGGCGCGCCTGACCGTCTGCGAGGGCAATTCGCCGAACTGCCGGCTGTAGTGCGCGGCAAACCGCCCGAGCTGGGTGAAGCCGCTGTCCAGCGCCACGCGTGTGACGCTGGCGTCGTCCGCCTGCTCGAGCAGGGCGCGGCGGGCGTGCAGCAGCCGCTCCTGGCGCACCCATCCCAGCGGCGTCGTGCCGAGGAACTGTCTGAAATGCGTCTCCAGCGTGCGCGGGGCAACACCGGCGACCTGTGCCAGCCGTTCCAGCCGTACCGGCTCCCGCAGGTGCGCGCGCAGCCAGCCCAGCGCCCGGACCAGGTCGCGCGGCAGGGTGGCGGCAAAAGCAGGATCCTTGTCCTTGCCGGAATGCCTGATGGCCGAAGCGCGCGGCGGTGACATGGCCGGACAGACAGTCGTGATGCGATCGCTATTCCTAGCATTTTTCCGGCGCGGTTTGAATGACACAGCGGAATGTGCATGGCGGGCAGGGCGGGACCCGCCGAGCATCTCTATCCGGGCAAATCTCTGTCGGGATGGACGCCATGCAAGGTTTGAAGGCTCTTCCATTGCTGGCCGGTCTGATGGTGGGCGTGTGCGATGTCGCGCACGCCGAGAACCAGGCGGTCATTCGGTTACCGCGTGCGCCAGGTTGGCTCGTCGAAACCCCGGCGGGGCTGGCGAAGCCGCCGCCTGCCGACATGAAGGCGGAACTTGCCGAGGTGAAACAGGTGGTGGCCGGGCGCAGCGCCGCTGAGGTGATGCGCGCGCGCTGGTGGGACACAGGTGGACCGGCCTACCGCTGGAACGAGCTGGCCATTGAGATCATGCTGGAAGACTTCGTGACGTTGCCCCTGGCTGCACGGCACCTCGCCCTCTTGCAGGCGGCCATCGACGATGCGGTGGCAGCCGCCTGGGCGGACAAGCGGAAATTCCGCACGCCGCGGCCGCGCGAACTGGATGCCTCCCTGGTCACGGCGTTTCCGACACCCAAGAGTGCGGGATACCCATCCGACTATGCAGCCGCGGCGGCTGCCGCCGCTGAAATTCTCGGCCATCTGTTCCCGGCCCGTGCCAAGGCTTTGGCCGCACGCGCCGAAGAGGCGATGACGTCACGCGTGCTGGCGGGCGTCGCGTTCCCGAGCGACGTCGCGGCGGGTCGTGAGATCGGCAGGAAGATCGCAGCTCTCGCGATTGCGCGCGCCAAGGGGGATGGATGGGATGCCAAATGGACCGGCAGCGTTCCCCAGGGCCCTGGCCACTGGCGGGGCGAGAATCCGATCGCGCCGATGGCCGGGACCTGGCGCACTTGGGTTCTGTCGCGTCCGGACGAGTTCCGCCCGGCGGCTCCACCAGCCTTCGACTCCGACAGCACAAAGGCAGATCTCGCCGAGCTGAAATCGTTCAAGCGAACACCGAAGAGCAATCATCGCGCCATTTACTGGGAAGTCTTCGGAGGCGCTCGTGCCTACGCGCTGTGGAACCAGATCGCGCGCATGAAGCTCCTGGAGTACGGTGCCCAGTTCGATCCACCGACCTCCGCCCGTGCGTTCGCGGCGTTGAACGTCGCGTTTCACGACAGCACGGTTGCCTGCTGGGATGCGAAGTACGCCTACTGGCGCATCCGCCCCTCACAGCTCGACCCCGACCTGAAAACCGTGTTCCCGCCGCCCGGACATCCAAGCTATCCAGCAGCGCATGGTTGCCTGTCCACGGCGGCAGCGACGGTTCTGGCCGAGATGTTTCCCGCAGACCGCGAGTGGCTGCTGGCCCAGGGCCGCGAAGCCGCCGAGGCGCGTGTATGGGCCGGGATTCATTACCGCAGCGATATCGATGCCGGCGAGGCGCTGGGTCGAAAAGTGGCGGAGAAAGTCCTGTTGCGGGCCTTTGCACCAGCGAAGCCGTAGAAAGGAAATCGGCGCCAGGCCTCATCTCCAGTCGCCGACTGCCTTCGTCCAGCCGTCCCGCGTCTGGGGCAGCTTCTTGCCGAGGATCGCGCCGGCCACCACGTTGCGCAGGACCTCGGCCGTGCCGCCGCCGATGGTGAACATGCGTACGTCACGTGCCATGCGCTCCAGCGGCACGTTGCGCGAATAGCCGCGCGCGCCGAAGAACTGCAGCGCGTCGTTGACGGTCTGGATCGCGGATTCGGCGGTGAAGATCTTGGCCTGCGCGGCCAGCAGCATGTCGGGAAAGCCGCCTTCGCCGCTGCGCGCCGCCTTGTAGACCAGCGCCTGCGAGGCGGCGAGCCGGATCGACATGTCGGCCAGCTTCCACTGGAGGCCCTGGAACTCGTTGATGGGTCGGCCGAATTGCTCGCGCTCTTCGGACCAGTTCAGTGCCAGGTCATACGCGCCCTGCGCGATCCCCAGCGCCACCGTCGCGGCGCCGACCCGCTGGCTGTTATAGGCGGTCATCAGGTCGGCAAAGCCTTTCCTGAGCCCGCGCGGCGGCATCACCAATGCCGAGGGCGGCAGCTCCATGTCCTCGAAGGCGATCTCGGCTTCGGGAATGCCGCGCAGGCCCATGGTGGGTTCGCGCCGTACGATCCTGAGCCCCGGCGTCTCGTCGCGGATGGCAAGGAAACCGCCAATACCTTCTTCGTTGCCCTGTGCATCGAAAACGCGCGCAAAGATTAGATGCAGGCGTGAGACACCGCCGCCGGTGATCCAGTGCTTGCGGCCATTGACGACGTAGCGATTGCCGCGCCGCTCGGCACGCGTGGTCATCGCGTTGGCGTCGGATCCGGCCTCGGGCTCGGTAATGCAGATCGCGGGCTTGTCGCCTGCCAGCACCATGTCTGCCGCCAGGCGTTTCTGCTCTTCCGAGCCATAGGCCATCACCGCGCTGATGGCGCCCATGTTGGTTTCAACAGCAATGCGGCCGGTGACGGCGCAGGCGGCCGACAGCGCCTCGATCACCAGCACGGCGTCCAGCCAGCTTCCATCGCGACCGCCGTAGCGCGAGGGAATGGTCAACCCCAGAAGGCCCGCCTCCTTGAGCAACGTGACGTTGTCCCAGGGGTACTGCTCGGTGCGATCGACGTCGGCAGCACGTTCGGAAACAGGGCCGCGCGCCAGTTCGCGTGCACGGGCCTGAAGGTCTTTCTGGTCGGGGCTGAGATCAAGCGGCATGGAGACTCTCATGGAACAACGTGGGCGCCTACGCGGCAGCGACGGCTTGGTGCTCGCCACAGCTATAGATCGTGGCGGGTTCGGCACGTCCGCGCACGCTGACAGTGCCAATGCTTCTAAAGGCAAACCGCTCGCCGCAGCGCTGCCGGGTGGCGTCCGATACCAGGATGCGCGTGCCGTGCGCCTTGTTCAGCTCCTGAAGGCGCGCCGCGGTGTTCACCGGATCGCCCAGCAGGGTATAGCTCAGCCGGTCACCCGCGCCGACGGTGCCGCCGATCACCGTGCCGGTGTTGATACCGATGCGGGTGCCAAAGGCAACGCCGCCCGCGAAGGTGCGGCCCGATACGAGGCGACTGATCTCGATGGCGGCCGCGACGGCGGCGTTGGCATGGTCAGGATTGGCAAGCGGCAGGTTGAAGCTGACCAGCAGGCCATCGCCAATAAAGTTGTTGACCACCCCGCCGTAACGCTGGATGGGCCCCAGGATCAGCTCAAGGTACTCGTTCACTGCCGTCACCAGAGTCTCGGCCGGCAGCCATTCGGCGATGCCGGTGAAACCGTCGATGTCGGTGAACAGCACGGTCGCTTCGCGCGCCTCGGCGCGGATCACGCCATCGCGCGTCTGCTCGATCAGGGCATTGGCGACACTGGCGCTGACGTACTTGCCGAACGTTTCGCGGATTCGCTCGCGGTCCCGCAGCCCCTCGACCATGCGGTTGAAAGTGCTGGTGAGCTGGCCGATCTCGTCGTTTGACGTTACCGGCAACCTGACGGTGAGGTCTCCCTTTGTCACATCGGCCATGCCCCGCGTGAGGATCCGTACGGGCCGCAGCAGGCTGCGAACCACGAAATAGGTCGCCACAGCCATGGCCAGCAGCGAGTCCACGACGTCAACCAGGACTTCGGTGCGGAGCGCTTCTCCCCCGTAGCTGTACATGTCGATGACGATCGCCGCCAGCGGCAGGACGGCAACAACGAACAGCGCGACCGCCAGTTTGCGTGCGTAGCTGCCGAAATAGAGCTCCAGGTTCCTTCCGTAGTGCCGGAACAGAAAGACACAGAGCTTCGCCAGATAGTCGCTGACCAGGAAGTAGGTGTACGTAAAGAAGAAGAAGCTGACCAGCACGATCGTGCTGATCGAATCCGCCAGCGGTGCATCCGGCAAATGCCCCGGCATGAAAACCGGTACGTGGAAACGGAAAGTCCACAGCGCGAGCGTTAGCAGGCCGACATTGCGGGCCGTCAGGATCGGCAACTGCGTCAGTCGCCGCTGGATATCCTCAAAGCGGCCCTTGCCGTTCAGGAAGCGGTCGACGGGCGCCAAAAGGTAGCGCGCCTGCAGGAAATTCAGCAGGAGAAGTGCCACCATCGAGGAGACAACATTTCGCGGCATCCACTGCCACTGGCCGGAGATCGCGGAGAACAGTGTCGTCATAGCCATGTCAATGACGAAGACCGACGCCACCATCGTGAAGTAGCGCAGCCGGATCGCAGCAACTTCGGATGCAGACGGCACGGGCAGCTCGCTCATGTGCCTACAATAATCACCTCGGGTCCGGGTGTCTCGGCATACAGGCGTGCAACTTCATGGGCACGGTGTTCCAGCACGGCGCGCTGGTTGATGTAGCCCTTGTCCGTGATCTCGTTGGCATCGATGCCGGGCGGCGTGGTGAGCACCCTGACCCGGGCGATGCGGGTGGAACTGCCGGGCTGCGCGCGGTTGTGCGCCGCCAGTCCCTCGGCGAGGCGCTGGCGCACCTCGGGCCGCGCCGTCAGCTCGGTGAGCGTCGCTCCTGGCTTCGCGTCGGGACAAAGCGATGCGCAGCCGGCGGGATTGGGAAATACGAGCAGGCCGATATCGTCACGGTCCTGCCCGGTAACGACGCAGTCCTGGATGACCGGCGCTGCAGCAGCGATGGCGGCCACCCGCAAGCCGCCGACATGCACCCAGGTTCCCGACGAGAGCTTGAAGTCCTCCGCCACGCGGCCGTCGAAGAGGATTCCTTTGGCGGGATCGGCGGGATCATACAGCCGGCCGGCGTCACCGATGCGATAGAAGCCTTCGCTATCGAACGCTTCGCGGGTCTTCTCGGCATCGCGCCAGTATCCGGGCGTCACGTTGGGTCCGCGGACGCGCAGCTCCATCTTGTTGGCATTCGGCGTCAGCAGGATCTCGGTACCGGGGATGGGCAGGCCGATGATGCCGGCGCTCTCGACTGGCCAATGTACCGCCGTGGCGCAGGGCGCCGTTTCGGTGGACCCCCATGCCGACACCATCATGACCCGGCGGCCGGTGGCCGCTACGGAGAGCGCTTCCAGCCGTTCCCACAGGTGCTGTGGCAATGCGGCTCCGGCATAGAGCACGAAATCGAGCCGGCTGAAAAAGTGGTCGCGCAGACCGGCGTCCCGTTCAAGGTAGGGGATCACCATGTCGAAGCCGCGCGGCACGTTCAGATAGAGCGTTGGCGCTATCTCCCGCAGGTTCGCGATCGTGCGCTCGATCAGGCCGGGTGCAGGCTTGCCTTCGTCGATGACGTACGTGCCACCATGGAACAGGAGCATGTTGAAGTCGTGATTGCCGGCAAAGGTGTGATTCCACGGCAGCCAGTCGAGCAGGACCGGTGGCTTGCCACGGCCCAGAAAGCGGAACGTCTGCGCGATCGCCTGCTGGTTGGAGCACATCATGCGATGTGTGTTGATGACACCTTTCGGCAGGCCGGTTGATCCTGATGTGAACAGGATCTTGGCGATGGTCTCCGGGGTGATCGCCGCGAAGGCCGCGTCCAGCGCCCGCTCGTCCGGGGGCGCGGCCTGCAGCGCGGCAAACGGCGTCGTGGCAAGTTCTGCCGGCAGGTTCCGGCCCACGACGACCTCCACGCCTTCGAGCAGGCCGGCGTCGCGCAACGCCAGCAACGCCTGGCGATAGGGCGCCCCGTCGTCGACGAAAATCAGGCGCGGTGTGAGCAGGCGCACGACATGAAGCAGCTTGCCGAAATCCTGCGACATCAGCGAATAGGCGGTCGATACCGGCGCCACCGGCACGCCGGCTTCCATGGCGCCCAGCGCGATCAGTGCATGGTCGATGGAATTGCCGGAGAGAATCGATACCGGCTGTTCGGTCGTGCAGCCGCGCGCCAGCAGCGCCGAGGCTATGCGCCGGACCGCGTGCGCTGTCTCCGCGTAGGTGATGCGTCGCCAGCTCCCGTTGGCGGTGCGCTCGGCTAGAAATACGCGTTCGCCGCTGTCGCGCGCCCGCTGGTGCAGCAGGTCCGGTATCGAGCGCGCCCAATCCGCCAGCGGCGTGGGTGAGCGAAGCAGCAACGAACCGTCCGGCCGCCGCTCGGCAATGACCGCCGGTGGCGCAAGATCAATCTCGGCAAGAGGTGCGGCCAGTACGGCTACGCGATCCGGCAACGACATGTGCTGTCACTCCAGCAAGCTCTTCCTACAAACCCAGATACGCCTGACGCACGCCATCATTGTCCAGCAGTTCAGGTCCCGTACCGCTCAGCACGATACGGCCATTCTCCAGCACATAGGCACGATCGGCCAGTTTCAGCGACGCCATGACATTCTGCTCCACCAGCAGGATGGTCAGCCCCTCGGCGTGGAGCTGGCGTACGACGCGGAAGACCTCCTGGGTCATGGCAGGCGACAGGCCCAGCGACGGCTCGTCAAACATGATGAGCCGGGGTTGGCCCATGAGGCAGCGGCCGATCGCCAGCATCTGCTGCTCGCCCCCGGAGAGCGTGCCGGCGGCCTGCCGCCGCCGTTCTCCCAGGCGCGGGAACATCGTGAACACCCGCTCCAGCGTCGCTTTCTCGGATGCCCGCGCCCTGCGCGGTGCGGCACCCATTTCCAGATTCTCAAGCACCGTCAGGTTGGGAAACACCTGGCGGCCTTCCGCCACCTGTCCGATGCCACGTTCCACCACCGCGTGGCTCGGATAGCCGGTGACATCCTCTCCGTCGAAGATGATGCGGCCGGCAGACGGCTGCTGCATGCCGTGAATGGTACGGATCAGCGAGCTCTTGCCCGCACCGTTGGCGCCGACAATCACGACAATCTCGCCAGCCTCGGCGTGCAACGAAACACCCGCCAGGGCCTGGGCATCGCCGTAGTGCAGATCGAGCCCGGCCACGTCGAGCATGTCAGTGCACCTCCTGGCCGAGATAGACGTCGAGTACGGCGGGATCGCGAGTGACGTCCTCCGGCCTTCCTTCCGCGATTTTCTCGCCGTGATGCAGCACCACGATATGCTGGGAGAGGGCCATGACCGCGCGCATCACATGCTCGATCAGCAGGATGGTCACACCCGTGCGGGCATTCAGCTCCTTCAGGAACGCCACCATCTGGTCGGTTTCCGTCGGCCGCAGGCCGGCCATCACCTCGTCCAGCAATAGCAGCCGGGGCCGGGTGGCAAGGGCGCGTGCCACCTCCAGCCGCTTGCGATCGGGCAGCGTGAGACTGGCGGCGCGTGCTGTGCGACGGTCGCCGAGTCCCAGCTCCTCCAGCAGTTCACGCGCCAGGGCGCGAGCCTCCGGCACATGCCGACAATGCGCCAGCGCGCCAATGGTGACGTTTTCCTCGACCGTCAGCCCCATGAATGGTCGGACGATCTGGAAAGTCCGGCCGACCCCGGCCGCGCAAATCTGGTCCGGCCGCAGTCCCGCGATGGAATGTTCATCGAGCAAGATGGTGCCGCCATCGGGCGGGTACACGCCCGCGATCATGTTGAAGCAGGTCGTTTTCCCTGCGCCGTTGGGGCCGATCAGCGCGTGTATCGCGCCAGCCGGAACATCGAAGGCGACATCATTCACCGCTCGCAGGCCGCGAAAGCTCTTGCCGATATTGCGCACCGCCAGATGGGCCCCGCTCACGGTTGGTTCTCCCGGTGTCGGTCGAAGCCAAGCCAGTGCGCAAGCCAGGGCCACACACCTTCACGCCTGAACATCACGATCAGCAGCAGGGCTACGCCATAGCCGATCTGCTTCAGCCCGCCGGCCTTGATGCCGTACTCGGCAAGGCGTTCTGCCATGGTGGTGAAAAGATCCCCTAGTCCTACGAGTAGCGCGGATCCGAGAATCGGGCCGACGAGCGTGCCCAGGCCACCAATGATGGGTGCCAGCGTCACCTCGATCGAGCGCCCCATGGAGAAGGCCGATTCGGGGAACAGGTTCTTGTAGTAAAAGGCCGACCACACGCCCCCCAGCGCCGTCAGCCCCGAGGAGATAAGCACCGCCAGCATCTTGTAGCGGAACACATTGATGCCGGCGGCCTGCGCTGCCTCGGGATCCTCGCGGATGGCAAGCCAGTAGTAGCCAAGCCGGCCCGTCAGCAGCCAGCGGCAGAACACGAACGCCAATGCCGCCAGCACGAGGATCACGTAGTAGAAGAGAACCGGGCTGCCCTGGAGATTGAACGGGCTGCCTTCGGGTTCGACCTTGAGGAAGAGCCCACCCGAGGCGCCGACCCACTTGAAGTGATCGAAGAGAATGCGCGTGAACTCGGCGAAGGCGATGGTGAGCAAGGCGAAATAGACGCCCGCCACCGAGAAGCGGAAACCAAGATAGCCGATCAACCCGCCCGCGAGCATGGCGATGCAGACAGCGGCGAAGACGCCCAGCCAGGGGCCTACGCCCAGGTTGGCGTAGAGGGCCGCCGCGATGTAGCCGCCCAGCCCCAGATAGAGCGCGTGGCCCAGCGAAAGCTGGCCGGCGAAGCCCATCATGATGTTCCACGCCTGCCCAATGTACGCGAAGTAGACCATCAGGATCAGGATCGAGAGCCAGTAGTCGCCGGCCGGCAGCAATTGCGACAGAACGGGGGCTGCCAGCAGCAGGGCTGCAAGGACAGCAAGTGCGGCGAGCGCACGTGCCGGCACGCCTTCCGTAAGCCGCTGCCAGACGCCACCCGCCCTCATGCGCGACGCGCGAGCAGCCCCTGCGGGCGCAGCAGCAGGACGATGATGAGAAGGCCGAAGCTGAACACGCTCTTGAGCGATGGCTGCAGAAGCACGCCCGCGACGGCCTCCGAGACGCCGATCAGCAGTCCGCCGGCCAGCGCGCCGGACATGCTGCCCAGCCCGCCGACAATAACGATGACGAAGGCCAGCAGCGTGTAGTCGATGGCGAGGAACGGATGCACCTGTACAATCAGCAGCATCAGCGCACCCGAGGCGCCGACGCAGGCCGCGCCAATGCCGAAGGTCATCGCGTAGAGCTGTTTCACATCCAGGCCGACGACCAGCGCGCCGACGTGATTGTCGGCGGCGGCGCGAATCGCCTTGCCGGGCCGCGTTCGCGTGAAGAAGAGCCAGAGCAGGCCTGCCACCACCAGCGCCGCGATGGCTGCATAAACGCGCACTGCATCCAGGATGAGCGGCCCGACGTTGAAGGAGTCGAACATGTAGTCGACCTGCACGCCGTGCGTGTCGGGTCCGGCAATGGCAAGGCACGCATTGACGAGCAGGATGGCCACCGCCAGGAGCAGCATGAACTGCATGTGCTCCGGCAGGCCGATGAAGGGGTTGATGACCGTGCGCTGAAGGGCGTAGCCGAAGACGAACAGGCTGGCCGCGACCGCGGGTAGCGAGACGATCGGGTCAAGGCCAAGCCGGTCGAACGCCAGCCATGCCAGGTACATACCCACAACCATCATTTCGCCATGCGCGAAGTTGACTACGCGCATCACGCCGAAAATGACGGAGAGGCCCAGCGCCATCAGGCCGTAGACCATGCCGGTCAGGAGCCCCATGACGATGGCCTGCAGCAGCGTTACGACGAACTGTCCGGGATCGTCCGGCATTGCCTCCCGCTATTCGCATTCTGGTACGCAATTACGTCATTTGCCTTTTGCCGATAGCGACTGTCAATGCCGGGACGTCTTCTTCTACTTTGCCTCCTTGACCGCCTTGGCGATCACCTCGGGGTAGGCGCGGTACCAGTCCGAGACTTTCTGGAACTTGCCGCTCCTGACCTGGAAGATCTGCACCCAGCCGCCGCCTTCGTGGTCGGCGGATGTGATCTTCAAGGGCGGGGCGATATCGCCGATCGGCAACTTGCTGATCTGCTCGAACCCGACCTTGACGTCCTCACCGGTCGGCGGCTTGTCGCCCGTGGCCTTCACCGCATTGCGCACCGCCTCGATGGTGAGGGCCATCCACAAGAGGCCGCGATTGTAGAAGGTCGAGGACTGCATCTCGCGGGGTGGCGCCTTGCCCTGCACCTTGTACATCTCGGCGATATCCCTGAGGACCGGGTAGTCGGTGCCGACGCCGGCAAAGTGCATGGTGTAGTAGCCTTCCGCCATGGCGAAGCCGCCAGCAGCCTCGATGTCGGAGTCGGTCGAGGCCCAGACGAAGGCAACCACCTTGGAGAGCGGATAGCCGACCCGCTTGAACTCCTTGATCGTCACTGATGGCGATCGCCCGAACAGGTGGGCGATGGTGAAGTCGGCGCGGTAACGCTGGGCAATATCCAGCACCTGGGCGCCCACTTCGAGGCCAGGCGCCGGCACGGCGAAGATCTTGAGCTCGAACTTCTCGAGCCGTTGCAGCTCTTCGAGCACAGGCAGCGGCTCGCGGCCGGCGGGGTTGTCATAGAAGATGTAGGCGATCTTCTTGCCGGCGAGATTGCCGCCCAGCTTGTCCTTCACGAACTTCACCGCGGCAGCCGTCTGGGACCAGTAAGTCGCTGCGATCGGGAACAGGTAAGGATAGCGTTTGCCGTCGGCCGAGGCGGCGAGGCCGAACCCGGGCGAAGTGCCGGGGATCCTGTCTTCCATCAGCTTCTGGGTCAGTGCCTGCACTGCAGGCGTGCCCCAGATGAGCACCGAAACGGCACCTTCCTTCTTCAACCGCTCGTAGGCCTCGACCGATTGCGGCACCTTGTACTCGGTGTCAATCTCGCTGACCCGGATTCGGTAGCCTTCGACGCCGCCAGTCTTGTTGACCAGGCTGACGTAGTCATGGAATGCCGGGCACATCGGCACGCCCGCGATCAGCGTCGGCCCTGTGCGATCGCACTGGGCGCCGATCACGATCTCCTTCTGTTGTGCTGCCGCCGTCGCGGCAGCAACGACGAGACCACCCGCCACTCCCGCAGCCAGTACACTACGACTCGTTGCGCGACCCATGGCTTCCTCCCTTGTTGTTGCAACGCGGGATACGCACAGGACAGTCGAAGCGGTATGTATGCAGGCGATGACTCAGGCGGCCCGTCGGTCAATGCCGGCGCGCACGCAAGCGGCTGCTCTCCGGATCAACCTACACCCGGGCTCGCCGGACGGGAAGCTGGCGCGTACGAAACCTAGCCGCGTTCCTTGGATCGCCAGCCCGGCATCGGGAACACCGGCTTGGCGATGGCAAATTCGGGCGGCAGCACCACGGTCGGCTTGTTCTTCAGGTTCTGCACAGCGGCGGCTCGGATATTGACGTTCTGGCCCTTGCTGTCGAACTGGATGGGACCGCCGGTGGTCACGTGCTCCTTGATGTCGGTGCGCCGCAGCGCCTCCATCAGGGCTGTGCCGGCATGCGACTTGGCGCGCAGCCAGGCGTCAGCCGCAACCAGCAGCGCCTCGAAGGTGAAGCCGACATTGATGTCGAGGTGGCCGTCCTTGTACTTGGCCGCGAAGCGCTTCTCGAGCGCCTGGGTCATGGGGGATTTGGGGTTCAGCCACGGCACGTTCGAGACGTGGAAGTTGGCGTACTTGCCCATGGTCTTGAGGAAATCGTACTCGTACAGCCCCGGCGCACCGGGATTGACGATGCCCATCGGCTCGTATTGCTGCTTGACCATCTCCTGGATCAAAAGCTTGGCGTCGTTCAGACGGCTGACCGGCATCACCAGCTCGGCCTTCGTCGCCTTGGCCTTGGCCACCTCAGCCGACAAATCCTTGGCACGCGGATCGTAGGAGATCACTTCGACGATCTCGTAGGGCATCTCCAGTTTCTTGGCGAGGCCTGGGATCGCCTTCATCATTGCTTCGCCGAACGTGTCGTTGACCGACATCAGGACGGCGGTCTTCGGCGTCTTGCCGGTGGCGGCGAACAGGTCCTTCTGCAGGGTGAGCGCGCCGGTGACCAGCATCGGTGCCGTCGGGAAGTTCCGCACCAGATACTTGAAGCCGGACTCGGTGAGCTGCGGCGTGGCCGCGATGTTGACGACCAGCGGCACCGTCCGCTGCTCAGTCACCTGCGCCACCGCCATGGTATGGCCCGAGTCGAACGCGCCGGTCAGGATATGCGCGCCCGAGGCGATCGCCTTCTCGGCCTGGGTGCGCGCCACATCAGCGCTCGATTCGGTATCGTAGCGCATAATGTCGAGCTTCGCCGGGATCTTCATGTCGGCGAAGACGTCATTGGCCAGCTCGGCGCCGCGCATGCAGGCCTGGCCGATCTGCGCCTGCACGCCCGACAGCGGCAGCAGCACCGCGACCCGCAAATCGAACTTGTCCTGCGCCAGTGCGTGGCGCAGCGGCAGCGGCGCGCCGAGCAGGGCGGCGCCGGCGGCAGCCCCGGTGGCGAGCGTGCGACGGGTAAGGCCCGCGCGGCGGATCGTATTGGACATGAGACCTCCCTTTTCTGATTGGTGGCGTACCAAACAATTCCGCCCTGCGCTACCGGTTTCCCCGACGATCAACGCCAGCGCAGCACGGCGCGCTCGACCGCCCCCAGCACGGCGCTGACCGCCAGCCCCAGCAGCGACAGCAGCGTCACGCCGGCCAGCAGATGGTCGATCTGGTTCAGGTTGCCGGCGCTCAGGATGAAGGCGCCGATGCCGTACTGCGCGCCGATCATTTCGGCCGCTACCACCAGAATCAGCGCGATCGAGGCGGTGATGCGGAAGCCGGCGAGGATGCCCGGCATGGCACCCGGTACGAGGATCTTCCAGACGATGGCGGCAGGCGGCAGGCCGAAGCTCTGAGCCATGCGGATCAGGTTGCGCGGCACCGAATCGCAGGCCGTGTAGGCGGCAATGACGGTGGGGAAGAAGACACCGAAGCCGATGGTCGCCACCTTGGACGGCTCGCCGATCCCGAACCAAAGAATGAACAGCGGCAGCAACGCGATCTTGGGGATCGGGAACAGCGCCGAGACGACCGGCAGGCCCGCGGCGCGCGCGACCGAGAAGATCCCCATCGCCAGCCCGATCGCGAGACCGGCAGCCGTGCCCAGCACCCAGCCCAGCGCGATGCGCATCAGCGAGGCTCCGACATGCCGGCCAAGGCTGCCATCGCTGATCATGCCGCCCAGCGCGGTGACGATCTCCCACGGGCTGGGCAGGAACAGCGCCGGCAGCCAGCCCCGCCATGACGCGAACTGCCACAGGCCGATGACGGCCACGAACACTGCTACGGGCACCAGGCGCTGTGGACGTGGATGAAAGCCGCCGCCACGAAACGTAACGGGCGCCGCGTCAGCCATGCTGCACCTCGCGCTCGGCGTCGCGGGCTTCATCGCGGATCAGCGCCCACAGCTTCTCGCGCACGCCCGCCACCACCGGCAGCGCGGTTGGCGCGCCGCGCTCGGCGACCGGCATGTCGATGCGCACGATCTCGCGGATGCGGCCGGGACGGCGGGACAGCACAATGACCCGGTCGGCCAGCCGTGCGGCCTCGTCGAGATTGTGCGTCACATAGAGGCGGGTCGAGCGTTCGCGCGCCCAGATCGCCAGCAGGTCCTCCATCAGCAGCTCGCGTGTCTGCGCATCCAGCGCCGACAGCGGCTCGTCGAGCAGCAGCACGGCCGGCCGCACCACCAGTGCGCGGGCGATGCCCACCCGCTGGCGCATTCCGCCGGAGAGCTGTTTTGGCAATGCCGCAGCGAATTCGCCGAGCCCGGTGAGCGCCAGCGCCGCGGCCACGCGCTCCCGCCGCTCGGCACGCGAAAGGCCATGATGCTCCAGCGCTAGTGCCACATTTGCGGCCACGTTGCGCCAGGGCAGCAGGGCGAAGTCCTGAAAGACGTAGGTGAAGGGGTTGAGCGAATCGGCACGCGGCGCGCCAATCGCCAGCACCCGGCCGGCGGACGGTTTCAGCAGGCCGCCAACGATTCCCAGCAGGGTCGACTTGCCGCAACCCGAGGGCCCGATGATCGCCACCGTCTCGCCGTCGCGCACCTCCAGGTCGATGCCGTCGAGCGCCAGCAGGCCGTCATAGGAATGGGTGATTCCCTCCAGACGCAGATCCATGCCTATCGCTTCGGCACATCGAGATGGTCCTTCACAAAGGACAGGTCGAGGATTTTCGCCGCATCGACATCGCGCGCCACCATGCCCTGCGCCTGGTACCAGGCAACCTGTTCATGGATGTTCTTCACCAGCAGGCGTCCCTTCGGATCGATATAGGAGGCGCTTGCCTTGACCTGCTCCGCCGAAGGTTTCGGTTCGACATATTTCTGGATGATCGGGATCAGGGCATCGGCCTTGGAACCGAAGGTTCGCTTGCCGGCAGCGTCGCGCTGCAGGAAGGCGTCGGCATAGTCGGCGCAGGCCTTGACATAGGCCGCCACGAACTTCTCGACCACTGGCCGGCGCTCTTCAATCACGCCTGTGCCCGCAAAGAGCGCGCCGAGCTGCCACGGCGTCTCCTGGTGCACCCAGCCGATGATCTTGCCGGCGCCGTCCTTCTCGACCGCATAGGCGTTGTTGGCCGGCAGCAGCACGCCGTCCACCTGCTCGCCTTTCAGTGCCGCCGTGACATTGGCAATGGACTGCAGCGGTTTCAGGGTGACTTCCGTCAGCTTGAAGCCGCGCTTCTCGGCCAGCATGCCCAGCATGTAGTGGAACGTAGAGCCGACCTGGGTGATGCCGATGGTCTTGCCAGGGAACTTGCCCGGGTCCTTGAAGCCCGCGTCGTACGCCTTCTTGCTGGCGACGTACGCAACAAAGTCGTACCCCGGCTCCTCGCGCGACTGCGACGCGATGATCTTCATCGCACCCTTGCCGGCGAGATTATAGAAACCGCCAGTCAGGCCGGTGATCCCCAGATCGGCATTGCCCGCCGCCACGGCCACCGCGATCGGCTGCGCGGCGTCGAAGAACTTGAACTCCACGTCCAGGCCCTGTTCCTTGAAGTAGCCTTTCTCCATGGCTATGAAGATCGGTGCCGAGGAGACGAACCGAAGGGCGGCGATCGAAACCTTTTCCTGGGCGCCAGCGGTCAGTGCCGGACCGAATGTCACTAGGGCGGCCAGTGCCGCGACGAGCCTGATGCGCATGCTCCTCCCCGAGGTGGCTTCTTCCGATTCGACGAGGAAACTAGCGGTTCAACGCAGACATGTCACCCGCAGCCGCCGGCCAGCCGATTGTCTTTGGCGCCCGCTACAGCGTCTACACGCGCATTGTGCGTTTGGCGCTGGATGAGAAGGGCGTTGCCTACCGGCTCGAGGAAGTGGACATCTTCGCGCCGGGCGGACCGACGGCCGGGTATCTTGCGCGCCAGCCCTTCGCGCGCATTCCCGCTTTCGAACATGACGGCTTCCGGCTTTACGAAAGCGGCGCGATCAGCCGCTACGTCGATGAAGCATTTGACGGCCCGGCGCTGCTGCCCGCCGACACCCGTGCCCGAGCGCGCGTCAACCAGCTTATCAGCATCGCCGACAGCTACGCCTACCGCACGATGGTGTGGGATATCTTCGTCGAACGCGTGCGCGCGCCCGTACAGGGCCGGCAATCAGATGAGGCGCGTATTGCCGCGGCCCTGCCACGCGCCCGCACCTGCCTCGGCGTCTTCGAAGAAGCACTCGCCGCCGGCCCGTGGCTCGGCGGGTCCGCCCTCAGCCTTGCCGACCTGCACGTCTATCCCATGATCGCCCTGCTGCGTTTGGCCCAAGAGGGTGCAGGGCTGCTGGCGGTCTATCCCGGCGTCGAACGCTGGCGCGCGGCCATGGCAGAGCGGCCGTCGGTGCAGGCGACCCGCTCGCCGCTCGAGCCGGACCAGTAGCAGGTAGCTACTGCGGGCAGGTCGTGACGCCGGCGGGTACCGTGGGGCGCATCACGAAATCGCGCAGGCAGATGCCGAAGCGCTGCGCCATCGGCAACCCCGTGCCGGCAGTGTGCCCGGCGATGCCGCCCGGCCGGTCGATCAGCAGCAGCGGCATGCCGGGCTCCTGCGCGCGCTCGCTGGCGATGCGTGCGCGCTCATCAGGGTCGGGATCGTAGTCGTCGTTCTCGAGCAGGGCGATCACCACCCGCGTTTCCGGCGAATGGCGGCGCGCCAGCAGGGCATCGAACTCCTTGAGTGCCGTCGCGCGCCGGGTCGTCTGAACGTTGCGGTTGCCGTGCGATGCAGGCGCCAGCGCAATGACGGCGTGCAGCCCGTTGATGCGGTCCATGGCGGTGAGCGCGATCCAGCCGCCGGCGGACTGGCCGGCAAGGACGATCTTGCCGTAGCCCAGCGCGCGCAGCTTTTCGACACCCATGGTGATGGCGGCGGAACCCCAGTTGTTGGTGTCGTCGAGCGGCGCGCGATTGGCGCGATAGACGTCCCAGCCGGCGTTGCCGAGCGCGCGGATGATCGTTGCCGTCGGCGCCGTGCGGCGATCGGCACGGCGGCCTTCCGGTGTAACGGACCGGCCGTGGCTCCAGATAATGGCCCCGGCGGCGCGCGCCGGTCCGTGCAGCCGGAACAGAGGATCGAGAGACAGCGGCTGGATCGCGCTTTGCAGTCCGTCCGGCATGAAGGCCGGTTCGGCGGACGCCACGATCTCGCAAGCCGGGCGGACCAGCCTGCCGCATTGCTCGATAGCGGCCTTGCGCGCTTCGGCGATGGTGCGATGGCCTGTGGCGTGGCCGCAGCGGCCATCGGCGCTGCGCGCAAAGGCCCGCGGCGGCGCGCCGAGCAAGTAGGTCGCGTAGGAGTCACGGCATGCGGCATTGAGGCCCAGCGCGGCGGCGTCCTGTGGCTCGTCAGCCGGCGTGTCGGGCGGCCAGAGGATCGCGCCGGGTGCTTCGGCGCCGTCGCGATGGCTGGCCGACCTTCCCGCAAAGGTGGCCACGATCGTACAGCCTTCGGCATTGCCGCGCTGGCAGAAGCCGATGGCCGCCACCTGCGCGGTTTCGGGGGTGCGGTAGTTGGCGGCATAGCCGCATTGGCCGCGCCGGTTGGTGGCAAAGGCGCGAATGGCCCCTGCCTTCAGGTACTTCTGGTAGGTGCGCCGGCAGGTCGGGCTGAGGTTGAACTGCCTGATGGCTTCCTTGAGCGCCGGGTCGGCGGTCTGGGCTGTGGCCGGGTCACCTCCGGCGGCGATGATGATCAGGGCGAGGGAAAGGGCCGCCTGGGTGCGACCGGAAACAATGCACGTCGATGCCTTGGCCATAGCAGTAAGGGTCCGCACGAATGCGGGATTTGTCAATGTCCGTTCGCTCCTGTGAGGAATGCTCCGGCGGCTGGCTCAGTCCGACGGGGTCAGGGTGGCGAGGACCGTGCGGGCGGCGACCTGCTCGCCCTCCTTCACGGGCAGCGAGGCGACGGTGCCGTCGGATGCCGCGCGGATCTGGTGCTGCATCTTCATGGCTTCCAGCACCATCAGGGTCTGGCCGCGCACGACGGCATCGCCGGTTGCGACCTTCACCACCACGATGCGGCCATCCATGGGTGCGCGCAGGGTGCCGTCACCGGCGGCATCGGCGCCTTCCGGTGCGTCGTGCGTTACGTCCGCAATCGCGAAAGCCAGCCCGCCCAGCTCGATCAGCCATGAACCATCGGCCACCTGCGCATGCGCGGTGCGCCACACGCCCTCAATGGCAAAGCGCACGCGCCCGTCTTCGTGACGGCCGATGTGAATCAGCACGTCGGCATCGCCGACAATGGTCTTGAGGCCACCGCCCGCGGCGGGCGCCAGTCGGACCTCCTGCACCGTGCTGCCGGCGCGCAGCCGCAGCAGCGTCGGCTCAGGGTTGGAATTGCGCCAGCCGCCCAGCAACGGGCCGGCGCGATCCCGTACGGTGCGGTACAACAATCCGGCTGCCACCGCCCAGTGCGCCCGCGTTGGCGTGGCGGGTGTCAACGCGGCAGGCGGGAAATAGCTGTCGATAAAGCTTGTATTGGCATCACCCGATAAGAACGCCGGATGCCGCAATAGCTGCACCAGAAAGTGCTTGTTGGTTACGGGACCCAGCACGACCGTGTCTTCCAGCGCCCGGGCCAGCCGGCGGCAGGCATCCACACGCGTGGTGCCGTGCGCCACCACTTTCGCAATCATGGGATCATAGTAGGGCGAGATGGCATGGCCGTCGCGGATGCCATGGTCTGTGCGCAGGCCGGGCCCTGACGCGGGCCGCCACAGCGCCACCGTGCCAGTCTGCGGCAGGAAGCCGTTGGCCGGGTCCTCGGCGTAGAGTCGTGCCTCGATGGCATGCCCCTCGAAGCGAATCTCCTCCTGCTTCAGCGGCAGCTTCTCCCCGGCGGCAACCCGCAACTGCCAAGCCACGAGATCCTGGCCGGTGATCATCTCCGTGACGGGATGCTCGACCTGGAGACGGGTATTCATCTCCAGAAAGTAGAAGCGCCCATCCTTGCCCAGCAGGAATTCGACAGTGCCGGCGCCACGATAGCCGATGGCGCGCGCCGCGGCGATGGCGGCCGCTCCCATGCGCTGACGCAGGGCGGCATCGACGGCGGGCGATGGCGCCTCCTCGATAACTTTCTGGTGTCGGCGCTGGATCGAGCAATCGCGTTCACCGAGATGCACCACGCTGCCATGGGCGTCTGCGAAGACCTGGATCTCGACATGGCGCGCCTCGACGACGGCCTTTTCCAGGATCAGCTCGCCGGAGCCGAACGCATTGGCCGCCTCGTCGCGGGCCGTGCGGATCGCGTCGCCCAGGTCAGTCTCAGCGTTCACCAGCCGCATGCCGCGCCCGCCGCCGCCGGCAGCCGCCTTCACCATCACCGGCAGGCCGATCTTCCTTGCCTCGGCAATGAGGGTGGAGTCGCGCTGGTCCGCGCCCTGGTAGCCGGGCACGCAGGGAACGCCGGCTTCGATCATGCGCCGCTTGGCCGCGGCCTTATTGCCCATGGCGTCGATTGCCTCGGGCGGCGGCCCGATGAACACCAGTCCCGCCTCGGCGCAGGCCCGCGCAAAGACGGCGTTCTCGGAAAGAAAACCGTAGCCGGGATGCACGGCATCGGCGCCGCTGCGGCGCGCCGCGTCGATCAGCCTGGCGATGTTGAGATAGGTTTCGGCGGCGAGATTGCCGTCCAGACCCACGGCTTCATCGCAGGCGAGCACGTGCAGTGCCCCGGCATCGGCTTCGGAAAACACGGCCACGGTGCGATAGCCCAGTTCGTGCGCCGTACGCGCGATGCGGCAGGCAATTTCACCGCGATTGGCGATCAGGACTTTGGAGAAGTTCATCGGTTCGCCTGTACCGTCAGCCGGCCCAGCGGGGCGGCCGCTTTTCGGCGAAGGCACGCAGGCCCTCGGCCGCCTCGGGGCTGCGCCGTGCCTGCGCGAAGCAGTCGGCGGCGAAGTCGAGGGTTGCTGACAGCGGCTCGGTGCCCACACGCATGATGACCTGCTTGGTCAGCGCATTGGCCAGCGGCGCGCAGCGGTCGATCTGTTTCAGGACCTCTTCGAGCTTTTCGTCCAAGGCTGCAGAGTCCTTCACCAGGTAGTGGCCGATGCCGATTCGTACTGCCTCCGCGCCCTTGAAGCGGGCAGCGGTGAGGGCGAGATGCCGCGTCTGCGGCACGCCGATGCGCGCGGCCACGAAGGGCGCGATCTGCGCCGGCACGATACCGATGGCGGTTTCCGACATGGCAAAGCCGCAACCTTCCGTGACGATGGCGACGTCGGAAACGCACACCAGGCCGAATCCGCCCGCGATCGCGTAGCCCTCCACAGCGGCCACCACGACCTGCGGCAGGCTGCCCAGCGCCTCGAGAAAGGTGCCGTATTCGCGATTGTTGATCGCAATCGGATCCTTTTCACCGGGCCGCGGCGGCGCGCCGATGCTGCTCTCCATGTTGCGCAGATCGGCACCGGCGCAGAACGTGCCGCCGGCGCCGCGCAGGATCACGGCCTTGATGTCCTGGCGGTCGCAAAGGATATCCGCGACATCCTTCAGCTCGCCGAGCAGGACGGGGTTGAGCGCGTTCTTCACTTCCGGCCGGTTCAGCGTCACATACAGCCGCGCCCGGTCCCGGCGCAGGATCAGCGTCTCATAGGCAGGACGGAAGTCAGCCATCACCGGTTCTCCAGGCGGGGCAGGGTGCCCATGTGCTTGCAGATGATCTGGAGCATCACCTCGTCGGCGCCGCCGCCGATCGAGGCCAGCCGCGTGTCGCGGAAGGCGCGCGCGGTCGGGCTCTCCCACAGGTATCCCGCGCCGCCCCAGTATTGCAGGCAGCCATCCGCCACCTGGCGCACGACGCGGCCGGCCTTCAGCTTCGCCATCGAGGCCAGCATCGTGACATCCGCGCCGCCGATGTATTCCTCGCACGCCCGGTAGCAGAGCGAACGCAGCGTCTCGACCTCGGTCCTCAGCTCAGCCAGCCTGAAATGGATCACCTGGTTGTCGAGCAGCGGCCGGCCGAAGGCCTTGCGGTTGCGCGTGTACTCGATGGTCTGGTCGATCAGACGCTCCATGCCGACCACGGCGCTGATGGCGCCCCACAGCCGCTCCTCCTGGAACTGCTGCATCTGGTAGGTGAAGCCCATGCCTTCCTGGCCGATCAGGTAGCGGACCGGCACCTTCACCTCGTCGAAGAAGATTTGTGCGGTGTCCGACGAGCGCATGCCAAGCTTGTCCAGCTTCTTCACTACCTGCACGCCCCTGGTTTTCATCGGCAGGCAGATCAGGGACTTGTTGCGGTGAACCGGCCCGTCGCCGGTATTGGCCAGCAGGCACATCCAGTCGGCCTGGGTGCCGTTGGTGGTCCACATCTTGCCGCCATCGATGACATAGTCGCCGCCGACCCGGCGCGCCGTCGTCTTGATCGATGCTACGTCGGAGCCGGCACCGACCTCCGACACGCCGAGACAGGCGACGTATTCGCCGCTGATGGAGGGGGCGAGGAACTCGCGGCGCAACTCGTCGCTGCCGAAACGCGCCAGGGCCGGCGTCGCCATGTCGGTCTGCACGCCGATCGCCATGGGCACCGAGCCGCAATTGATGTGGCCCAGCTCCTCGGCCATCACCAGCGCATAGGAATAGTCGAGGCCTGCGCCGCCATACTCGACTGGCTTGTGGATGCCCAGGAGCCCGGCCTCGCCCAGCTTCCGGAAGACATCATGTGCCGGGAAGATGCCGGCCTCCTCCCATGCGTCCACATGCGGATTGATGTCCCGGTCGATGATGCTGTGCAACGTGCGCCGGATCTGCTCGTGCTCTGCTGTGAACTGCATGGTCGTACCTGTATCATTGCCGGGAGCGCGCCACTCCAGTGGCGCATTGGCGAAGCGCCAGCGAAGCCAAGTCTTGCAGCGGCTGCTGACGCGGGACGACGGCTGCCCTCCGCTGACGCTCCGGGCAGTGCGCCACTGGAGTGGCGCGCTCCCGGCGTTCGTGACCTCCACCTCACTTCGCCTCCGGTCTGGGCAGGGTGCCCATGAGCTTGGCGATGATCTGCAGCATGATCTCGTCGGCGCCACCGCCGATCGATCCCAGCCTGCCGTCGCGGAACGAACGGCCGACAGGGTTGTCCCACAGATAGCCGGCGCCGCCCCAGTATTGCAGGCAGGAATCCGAGACCTCGCGCCGCAGGCGGCCGGCTTTCAGCTTGGCCATTGACGCCAGCATGGTGACATCCTTGCCGGCCAGGTACTCCTCGCAGGCGCGGTAGACCAGCGATCGCAGGCCCTCGACCTCGCTCTTCAGCTCGGCGAGCCGGAAGTGGATCACCTGGTTGTCCAGCAGTGGCCGGCCGAACACCTTGCGCTCGCGCGTGTACTCGATCGTGGCGTTGATGATGCGATCGCAGCCCTGCAGGGTGCCGGCACCGGCCCACAGGCGCTCCTCCTGAAACTGCTTCATCTGATAGACGAAGCCCATGCCTTCCTGGCCGATCAGGTTACGGATCGGCACCTTCACGTCGTCGAAGAAGATCTGCGCGGTGTCGGAAGCGCGCATGCCAAGCTTGTCGAGCTTCTTCACCACCTGCACGCCCTTCGCTTTCATAGGCACGCAGATCAGCGACTTGTTGCGATGGGCCTCGCCCTCTCCCGTGTTGGCCAGCAGGCACATCCAGTCGGCCTGGGTGCCGTTGGTGGTCCACATCTTGCCGCCGTTGATGATGTAGTCGCCGCCGACCCGCCGCGCGGTGGTCTTGATGCTGGCCACGTCGGAGCCGGCGCCCACCTCCGACACGCCGAGACAGGCAACGTACTCGCCGCTGATGGAGGGCGCCAGGAACTCACGGCGCAGGTCGTCGCTGCCGAAGCGCGCCAGCGCCGGCGTCGCCATCGAGATCTGCACGCCGACCGCCATGGGGATCGAGCCGCCGTTGACGTGCCCCAGCGATTCGGCGCAGACCATCGCGTATGAGAAGTCGAGGCCGGCGCCGCCGAACTCGACCGGCTTGTCGACGCCCAGCAGCCCGGCGCTCCCCAGCTTTCTGAACAGCTCATGTGCCGGGAAGATGCCGGCCTCTTCCCATTCGTCGACATGCGGGTTGATCTCGCGGTCGATGATGGTGCGCCACGTGCGGCGCAGCTCCTCATGCTCGGCGGTGAATTGCATCTGCCTGGTCGCCTTCTAAAGTCTGATCGATGCGCAGCAGCAAGATTTCACCACAGAGGCACAGAGATCACAGAGGATGATTTCCACGCGCCGAAGGCGCCCGAGACTTTCTTCTCTCTGTGTCCTCTGTGTCTCTGTGGTGAACTCTTCATATCTCCACCGCACTACATGCGTGCCACGCCGAAGGTGCTGGGCCGCAGCTTGCGGACCATCGATTCGCGTGCGACCGACAGCGTGAAAGCCAGCACACGGCGGGTGTCGCGCGGATCGATCAGGCCGTCGTCCCAGAGATGCGCGGTGCTGTAGAGCGCGGTCGACTCGCGCTCGAACTGCTCGACGATGCCCTGGTACATCTTCTCAACCATGCCCGGCGGCGGCGATCCGCCCTCGCGCGCGTATTTCTGTTCGGTGACGATCTTCAGCACCGTGGCAGCCTGTTCGCCGCCCATCACGGCAGTGCGGCTGTTGGGCCAGGCAAAGATAAAGCGCGGGTCATAGGCGCGACCGCACATGCCGTAGTTGCCCGCCCCGAAGCTGCCGCCGATCACGATGGTGATCTGCGGCACGGTGGCATTGGCCACCGCCTGGATCATCTTCGAGCCATGCTTGACGATGCCGCCTTTCTCCGCCTCGGTGCCCACCATGTAGCCTGTCGTGTTCTGCAGATAGACGATGGGCGTGCCCGACTGGCAGCAGAGCTGGATGAACTGTGCCGCCTTGACCGAACCCCGCGTGGTGATCGGACCGTTATTGCCGATGAAGGCCACCGGCAGCGCCTCGATCTCGGCCCAGCCGCAGATCGTTTGCTGGTCATAAAGCGCCTTGAATTCGAGGAAATCCGAGCCATCGACGATGCGGGCGATCACCTCGCGCACGTCGTAGGGCTGGCGGTAGTCGGGCGGCACGACGCCGCACAGCTCGTCGATGTCGTAGAGCGGCTCGCGCCAGGGGCGCTGTGGCGGCGGCGGGGCATGATCGTTCCAGCGCCACTTGCGCACTACTTCGCGGGCCAGCCGGATGCCGTCGGCGTCGTTCTCGGCCAGCCATTCCGATACACCGGAGATGGTGCTGTGCATCTCCGCGCCGCCCAGCTCCTCGTCCGTCGCGATCTCGCCGGTGGCAGCCTTCAGCAGCGGCGGGCCGGCGAGGAACACCTTGGCCTGGTTGCGCACCATGATGACGTAGTCGGACAGTCCCGGCAGGTAGGCGCCGCCAGCGGTCGAAGAGCCGTGCACAACCGTGACCTGCGGAATGCCCATCGCCGACATGCGGGCCTGGTTGGCGAAGCCGCGGCCGCCGGGCACGAAGATCTCGGCCTGGTAGAGCAGGTTGGCGCCGCCCGATTCGACCAGGTAAATCAGCGGCAGCTTGTTCTCCATCACGATCTGCTGCATGCGCTGGCCCTTGCGCTGGCCGGCCGGCGCGACGGTGCCGCCCTTAACGGCGCTGTTCGAGGCCGAGATCACGCAGCGCACACCCTCGACATAGCCGATGCCGACGATGGCCCCGCCGCCGGCGCTGCTGCCGTCGCGGTCATCGTGCATGCGGTAGCCCGCCAGCCCCATCAGCTCGAGGAAGGGTGCGCCGGGGTCGACCAGCAGCGCGATGCGCTCGCGCGGCATGAGCTGCTTGCGCTTGCGGAAGCGCGGCCGGGCCTTCTCGGCGATTGCCTGCACGGCCCGCTCGGCCGCTCGAAATTCCTCGATTGCCGCCAGCATGCCCTCGCGGTTGCGCCTGTACTCGTCCGAACGGATGTCGATCTGGCTCTGAAAGACAGGCATCGTATTGCTCAGGATCGCTGGGGGCGCGCCACTCCAGTGGCGCGGCTTCTACGGACCAGGACACGTGAGCCGTCACTGGAGTGACGCGCCCCCAGCGCGTGCAACCCACCCGCGTGAGGCTGTCCAGCCATCATTCGTCTCCCTGCAGCACTTTGGGCGTCACGGCGAGGTGGAAGCCGTTGTAGGGCTGGCTGCGAGCGCCTTCGGGCAGGGGGATGTTGCGGGTGCCCAGCGGCACGCCGCCATCGATGCCGACGTTGATGCCGGTGATGAATGCCGCCCCTTCGCTCAGCAGGAAGCAGACTACCGACGAAACCTCGCTTTCGGTGCCGATACGGCCGAGCGGCACGTGCGTCTTCAGCAGCGGGATGTTGCGCTTGAACTCGCCCTCGTAGGTATCCATGCCGCTGGAGGCGATCCAGCCGGGCGAGACGACATTCACGCGCACGCCGGCGCGGCCCCATTCGAAGGCCATGGTCATCGCGAGATTCAGCGTTCCGGCGCGCGCGGCGCCGGAATGGGCCATGTTGGGCATGCCGTTGCGCATGTCGGCGGCCATGAACACGATGGCGCCGCCGTGCTGGCTCATCGACTGGGTGAAGACCTCGCGCGCCACCAGGAAGCCGCCGGTCAGGTTGTTGCGCACCACGGCATCGAAGCCGCGCGCGCTGATTTTTTCGACGGGCGCAGGAAACTGTCCGCCGGCATTGTTGAACAGGCCGTGGATGCGGCCGTTGCGCGCCACGATGGCGGCAATGGCGTCCCGCACCGGCTGTTCCTCGCGGATGTCGAAAGCGTGGCACTCGCAAGTGCCGCCGGAGGCCTCGATCTCCTGTCGCACAGCCTCCAGCCTTTCGATCCTGCGGCCGGTGATGGCGACATGCGCGCCCAGGGCCGCGAGTTCATGCGCCGTGCAACGGCCGATACCGCTGCCGCCGCCCGTCACGACGACGGTCCGGCCGGCAAACAGGCTAGGGCGAAGCACGGAACGATAGGGCATCGGCACCTCTGCTAAACGCGCGTTCACGCGTAAGCGACGCTTACGTAAGCGTCAAGCTGCGGGTCCGGCGGGATTTCGGCAGGCGACTCCTCAAAGACGAGTGTACGTTCACTTTTTTCTGGACGAACGCGCCGGGCCATGCGATGCCTTTGCCCGCCGATCATCCGGCACATCCAGAGGCAGGCATTCCATGGCCGTCAACGACCGCACCGTCCAGAACCACATCGATCGTGCGCTGGGCGCGCATCTCAGCGAGCCGAACTTCCTGCTGCGGCTGAGCAAGGCCTTCCGCATGCTCCAGGCCGAACGCCGGCTGCCGGGCGCATCGGTGAACGAGGATCTGGCGGCCGCCGAGCACTACCTGTTCGCGCGGCAGGCTGTAGCCAACAACGCCTGCAACTACGACCAGATGCGGGCGCTGGTGCTGGGCTTCGGCACGATCAAGTTCGGTCTGCAGACGCTGGGTCTGGGCCATCTGATGCAGACCACGGCCAACCCTACCTCGCGCGCCTCGGTCGACAGCGTGCAGTGGGGCCTCAAGGGCGCGTCCGATGGCGAGGCGGACCGCAAGAAGTATCTGCCCGGCTCGACGCCGGCGCCGTTCAACCCGGACTTCGTCAAGACCGGCTCCTCTCTGGATGACAAGATCAAGTGGCTGGCCGACAAGGGTAACGCCTACGCGACCTGACGGGCCGTCCGCCCGCTGACGGATCGCGCCAGGTGTGACAGGGGGGAGGCAGACCATGGCGCCGTCGTTCGAATGCGTGCGTCTCCGCACCGAACAGCACGTGACCTGGCTGGAATACAACCGGCCACCGGTGAACGCCTTCGACCGCGGTATGGTGGAACAGGTGCGAGACGCGCTGAAGGCAGCGCTGGCCGATGCCGACACACGTGTCCTGGTGCTCGCCAGCGCCGTCGACCGCTATTTCAGTGCCGGTGCCGATCTGCGCGTGTTCCAGCAGATGGATGTCGAGGGCATGCGGCGCTGGGTCGTGCTGTGCCATGAGATCGCGCGGCTGCTGCGGCACTCGCCCAAGCCGCTGCTGGCGGCGATCAACGGCACGGCCGTCGGCGGCGGGCTGGAGATGACCCTGCATTGCGACCTGCGCTTCGCGGCCGCCGACGCGAAGCTCGGGCAGCCCGAGATCCGCATCGGCTTCATCCCGCCCATTGCTGCCACCCAGGCGCTTGCGCGGCTGATCGGCCGGCCGCGCGCCATCCGCTATTTGTACGATGGCCGGTTGCTGGGCGCGGCCGAGGCACGCGATTGGGGCCTGATCGACGAAATCGTGGCACCGGCCGATCTGCGGCGCCGCGTGCAGGACTACGCGCGGGAGCTGGCCGGCAAGCCCGCCGAAGCACTGGCGGCCATCCGCCACACCGTCACGCTGGGCGGAGGACTGACGTTCGAGGAGGGGATGACGCTGGAACTCGAAACCGCGACGGCGCTGGCCGCGACATCGGATTTCGCTGAAGGCATCGCCGCCTTCCTCGACAAGCGCGAGCCGCAATGGCCGAGCCGTCGCGTAACGTCCTGAACACTGGTTCATACCGGGGTGCCGGTACCGGTTGACGCAAGCGTCAACGTCAATATGGTGCGCGGCGGCGTTGCCGAGCGGCGCGCCGCCGGGCAGTCTTCGACAGGCGGCCGGGCGCCGGGGACCGGAAGCGGCCGAGGCATACTACGCCCACAGGGAGCAAGCGATGACACTCGCGGAATTGACCGAGAAGATGAAGGCCGGCGCCGGCAGCAAGTCCGCTTTCGGCAACACCGTCAAGTTCAGCACGCCCGACGGCGCCATTTACATCGACGGCAAGCAGAACCCGCCGGCGGTGAGCAATGACGACAACCCCGCCGATTGCACCATCAAGATGAGCCTGTCGGATCTCGTCGATCTGGTGGGGGGCAAGCTCGACGGCATGACCGCCTTCATGACCGGCAAGCTGAAGATCGACGGCGACATGGGCGTGGCCATGAAGCTGCAGAGCATCCTGCGCTGAAGGACGCTCACAGCCACTTGCGGCGGCGGAAGTAGAGGAACGGCACCACCGCCGACAGGAGCATCAGGGCGAGCGCCAGCGGGTATCCCCACGGCCATTTCAGCTCGGGCATGAAATCGAAGTTCATGCCGTAGATGCTGGCGACCAGTGTCGGCGGCAGGAAGGCGACGGCGGCGACCGAGAAGATCTTGATGATCTGGTTCTGCTCGATGTTGATCATGCCCAGCGTGGCATCGAGCAGGAAGTTGATGTTGCTGACGATGAAGGCGGCATGGTCGGTCAGCGACCGCGCGTCGCGCGCCAGCGTCTTGAGGTGCTCGCGACCGGCCTTGTCGAGCGGCGGCTGGCGCGAGATCGACAGGAAGCCCACAACCCGGCCCAGCCCGACCAGGGTTTCGCGCGCCTTGTTGACGAGGTCCTGCTGCCGGCCGATGCGCCGCAGCGTATCGGTGTATTCCTGGCTGGCGGTATGGATGTGGCCGCCGGGGCTGGCGCGCCCGAAGACATCCTTGGAGATGCGGTCGACCTCGGCGGTGCAGCGCTCCAGGATGTCGGCCAGGCGGTCGATGATGGCTTCCAGCAGGCCGACCAGGATGGTAGCGCTGGACTGGCAGAGCCCGGCCTGGCGCGCGGCCTGGGCCTGGAACAGGGCGAACGATTTGGGCTCGCTGTAGCGGATCGTCACCAGCACGCGTTCGCCGAGCACGAAGGTCACCGGTGAGATCTCGGGCGCCTCGGTTTCGGTGTGCCACAGGATGCTGGTTGTGGCGAAGGTGGCGCCGCCGTCCTGGTAGAGCCGGCTGGAAGGCTCGATTTCCAGCATCTCCTCCTGGGTGGGCAGCTCCAGGCCCAGCGCCTTCTCGACGAACTGCACCTCGCTCCTGTCGGGCGCGTGCAGGTCGATCCACAGCGCATCGGCGGGCAGGCCGGCGCCGCAGGCGGCAGGCGCCAGTTCGGTCATCCTGCGGGTAGCGCTGGTCAGCACCCTGATCATGCCTTCTCCCGGGTCCGGTGATAATGCCGGTGAGCCTTGGCACGGTTGCCGCACGTGCTCATCGAACACCACCGCCGCGTGCCGTTGCGGCTGTCGTCCGCGAACAAATACAGGCACTTGTCGTTGGCGCAACGTCGCACACGTGCCAGCCGCGCACTGCCCAGCAGGTCGCCGGCCGACCACAGCACCGGCGCCAGCAGATTGGCTACCGTCGGCTTCAGTTCCGTGACCTCCCAGGCATAGCCGCCCGGGGTGTGGCGCAGCCGGGTGCGCGGCGGCGTACCGCTCAGCGCCTGGTTCAGCGTCTCGATGTCGCCCGCGGCCGGGGGCGTGCCGAGGGTGGCCGCGCTGAAGATGCGGTACAGCGCCTCCCGCAGATCAAGCGCCGCCGCGAAGGTTCTGGTTCCTACCTCATCTGGCTGTTCCCGCCATGGGCCCACCACATCCGCCTCACCGACCCCCCGCGCTGCGACCCAAGCCAGCACGTCGCCGAACCCCTGCAGCTCCTCGGTGGGAGGATCGGTGCCGCGCCAGTAGCGGGTATTGGCGAAGTCCAGACACAGATCGGGACGCACGGACAGCAGGGGCATTGCTCCAGATACTAACCGGCATATGGGTTGACAAGCAGTCCGGGACGTATATAACCATATAACCGGTTTTATAGTTAGGGAGGAACAGATGATCGACCACATTTCGATTGGCGTGCGTGACATTGCCCGCACCCGCCGGTTCTACGACGCGGTTCTGGCGCCGCTGGGCTACAAATGTCTGAGCTCGGGCGAGGGGTCGCTGGGCTACGGTGCCGACGCGGTGGTGCTGTGGATCAGTGCCACCGACCACCCGGTGCCGGCGGATGACCGCTCCGGCCTGCATATCTGCTTCAGCGCGCCCGACCGGAAGGGTGTCAATGCCTTCCACGCGGCGGCGCTGAAATCGGGCGGGCGCGACAACGGCAAGCCGGGCGTACGCAAGGACTACGGCGACAACTACTACGCGGCCTTCGCGGTGGACCTGGACGGCTACCGGATCGAGGCATATTGCGGCAAGGCGGGATAGCGGGGAGTTGAAGATCGCAGGCAACTGGCGAAGACTGCGCCGCCCAAGGCAGTCACCAGAGGCTTTGCGATGGTCGATACGATCGGCTCCTCACATCACCGCCTGCTCGGCAAGGACGGCCTGCGTGTCCCCGCGATCGGTCTGGGGTGCATGCCGCTCTCCGGCGTCTATGGTGCAGCGGACGATGCGGCGTCGGAGGACCTGGTGCGCTATGCCATCGACCGCGGTGTCACTCACCTGGACAGCGCCGACATGTATGGCTGGGGCCATAACGAGGCGCTGCTGGGGCGTGCCCTGAAGGGCCGGCGTGATCGGGTCGTGCTCGCGACCAAATTCGGCCAAACCCAGCCGGAACGCCCCGGTGCGCCCAACGGTGTCAATGGCCGGCCGGAATACGTGCGACAGGCCTGCGACGCCAGCCTGAAGCGCCTCGGTGTCGAGGTGATCGACCTCTACTACCAGCACCGCGTTGATCCGGACGTACCGATCGAGGAGACGGTGGGCGGGATGGCGCGCCTGATCGAGCAGGGCAAGGTGCGCTTCCTGGGACTGTCGGAGGCGCGGCCGGAAACCATTCGACGTGCCCATGCCGAGCATCCGATTGCGGCGGTGCAGACAGAGTATTCGCTGCTCTACCGAACCGAGGCCGAGGAAACGCGCCAGACCACGCGCGAGCTGGGTATCGGCTTCGTCGCCTATTCACCGCTTGGCCGCGGCTTTCTCACCGGCACCATCCAGGAGCTGGCGCAGGTAGACGGCAGGCGTGCGGCACATCCGCGCTTCCAGGGCGACAACTTTGCGCAAAATCGCAAGCTGATCGCGCGCTTTGAGGCGATGGCGAAACAGAAGGGCTGTACCCCGGCCCAACTGGCGCTGGCCTGGGTCCTGGCGCAGGGCGAGGACGTGGTGGCGATTCCCGGCACCCGGTCGGTGCAGCGTCTGGACGAGAACCTTGGCGCGCTCGAGGTGAACCTGAGCCCCGAAGAAGTGCCGGAGCTGTCCGAAGCGATCCCTGCTGGCGCTGCGGCCGGCGACCGCTACCCTGCCGCCGCCATGGCCGCCGTGTACCGCTGACAGCAGCCCCTCTGCTCAGTCTTGTGTTGTCTAAGGTACGGGCGACAGCAGCGGCTTGCCCGCGAAGTGGGCTTGCAGGTTTTGCAGCACCATTTCGGTCATGGCCCTGACAGCACGCTCCGTACCGCCGCCCAGATGCGGCGTCATTACGACATTCTCCAGCTCGGACAGCTTCGGATGCACGGGCGGCTCGTGCTCGAAAACGTCGAGGCCGGCGCCCTCGATCACGTTGTTGGCCAGCGCGTCAGCCAACGCGGCCTCGTCAACCACCGAACCGCGAGAGACGTTCACCAGATGCCCGCGCGGACCGAGCGCCCGCAGGAATGCGGCATCGACCAGATGCCGGTTGGTGTCATCGGCCCGACAAGCGACCACGAGGTAGTCGGCCCATTCGGCAAGGCCACGCGGCGTGGAGAAATAGCGATAGCCGACGTCTGGACGCGGCCGGCGATTGTGATAGCCGATCTCCATTTCAAATGCCGCGGCCCGTGTCGCGACGCGCGTGCCGATCGCCCCGAGGCCCAGAATGCCAAGCCGTCCGCCGCCCAGCCCGGCAATGGGCCCGAAGCGCCCCGCCAGGCGCGCATCCCACTTGCCGGCGCGGATGAAGCGGTCAGCCCGTGCAACGCGGCGCGTCGATGCCAGCAGCAGCGCCATCGCCATGTCGGCCACGTCTGCAGCATTCGCTTCCGGGCTGTGGGTCACGGCAATATTGCGCCGGTGGGCGGCCGCAAGGTCCACGCGCTCGAAGCCGCTGCCGAAGCAGCAGATGATCGACAGCTTTGGCAAGGCCGCCATCAGCGCCTCGCTCGCGCCGATGCTGCCTGCCGTCACGAGAGCACGGGCACGCGCTGACATTTCCGGCGCGACCAGTGTCGGGTCCGGCTTCTCCAGCATGCCGATGACATTGTAGGCCGCCGCGAACGCCTCGCGTGTTGCCCGCGCGAACGAGAAACCCAGCACGATGTCCGGCCGACTGTCTGTGCTCATCGCGCGAAAATCCCCATGCTTCGTGGAACGGATCAGAAACGCCGGTACGATGTTCTGTCGTCGCCTCGCACCGCGACATACCGCACCGGGCGTGCTGTCGCACAGGGGTTGGCAATGTCATCCGCGATGCGGCATGTTGCACCGCCGAAACTTCCGGGGACAGGTCTGCGCTGATGAAAATTGCCATTCCGAGGGAACGTCGACCCGACGAAACACGCGTTGCGGCGACACCGGAAACAGTCAAGAAACTCAAGGCACTGGGGTTCGAGGTCGTGGTCGAGGCGGGGGCCGGCACGGCGGCCGCCTTTCCCGATGCGGCATATGAGGCGGCGGGCGCGGCGCTGGCTGCGGATGCAGCCGCCGCTTACGAGCAGGCCGATATCGTTTTCAAGGTCCAGCGGCCCATGATGGCCGGTGAAGGCGACCTCTACGAGGTGGGCCTGCTGCGCCCCGGCACGACGCTGTTCTCGCCGCTTGGGGCGTTGAGCAATCCAGCGCTGATCGAGGCGCTGGCCGCCGCGAAGGTCGACGCCTTCGCATTGGAGCTGACGCCGCGCATCACGCGTGCACAGTCGATGGATGTGCTGAGCTCGCAGGCGAATCTGGCCGGTTACAAGGCGGTCATCGATGCGGCGGCCGCTTTCTCGCGTGCCTTCCCGATGATGATGACTCCGGCAGGCACGATCGCGCCGGCCAAGGTGTTCATCATGGGCGTCGGCGTGGCCGGCCTGCAGGCCATTGCCACGGCGAGGCGGTTGGGCGGTGTCGTGTCCGCGACCGACGTGCGACCGGCAACGAAGGAGCAGGTCCAGTCGCTGGGCGCAAAGTTCATCGCGGTGGAGGATGAAGAGTTCAAGGCCGCCGAAACCGCCGAGGGGTATGCCAGGGAGATGTCGGCCGCCTATCAGTCAAAGCAGGCGGCGTTGCTTGCGGAGCACATCAAGGCGCAGGATATCGTGATCACCACCGCGCTTATTCCGGGGCGCAAGGCACCTGTGCTGGTGAGCGAGGACATGGTGAAGACCATGAAGCCCGGATCGGTGATCCTCGACATGGCCGTCGAGCAGGGTGGCAACTGCCCGCTCTCCGAGTTCGGCAGGACAGTGATCAGGCACGACGTCAAGATCATCGGGCCCGCCAATCTGCCGGCCGGACTGGCCACGGATGCCAGTGCGCTGTTTGCCCGCAACCTGCTGAACTTCATCACGCCGCTGGTCGATACGGAGACGAAGGCGCTGAAGATCAGTATGGATGACGAGGTCGTGAAGGGCGCCCTTGTCACCCAGGGCGGTGCTGTCATCCACCCGTCGCTGAAGGCGGCCGCGTGATAACCGGTTCCGGTCAGGTCAAGACCCGTCCGTCCCTGTGTCCGCGACGCGGGCGCGTGTGTCGCGACGATTCGCACTAAGGGAGAATCCCCATGAACGACGAACTCGCTGGCCGCGCGGCCGAACTCGCCAAGCAGGCCGCAGAGCTCGCCAAACAACTGGGTATCTATGCCGATGCTGCCGTTGCAGCGGCCGCCTCGCCGATGCAGCCGGCGGCCAGCGGACATATGCCGTTCATCACGCTGCTCACCATCTTCGCGCTGGCCTGCTTCGTGGGTTACTACGTCGTCTGGCGGGTGACGCCGGCGCTGCATTCGCCGCTGATGTCGGTCACCAACGCGATCTCTTCGGTGATCGTGGTGGGTGCGTTGCTCGCCGCCGGTCTGGCCGGCGTGTCGGGCTCCGAGATCATGGCCAAGATCTTCGGCTTCATCGCCGTGGCGCTGGCATCGGTCAACATCTTCGGCGGCTTCATCGTTACGCAGCGCATGCTCTCGATGTTCAGGAAGAAGACCGTGCCGGCCAGGAAGTAGCGGCGGGGAGACGCGTTTAATGACCCAGGAATTCGCCTCCTACGGCTATCTCGTCGCCGCCATTCTCTTCATCATGTCGCTGCGCGGCCTGTCGTCGCCAGAGTCGGCGCGCGCCGGCAATCTCTACGGCATCATCGGCATGGTCCTGGCGATCGTGGTCACGGTCGCCATGCCGGGCGTGCTGAGCTGGTGGCTGATCGTGGCCGGCATCCTCATCGGGGGTGCGGTCGGCACGTTCATCTCGCTGCGCATCCAGATGACGGCGCTGCCGCAACTCGTTGCCGCCTTCCATTCGCTGGTTGGCCTCGCAGCCGTGTTCGTTGCATCCGCCGCCTTCATGGCACCGGAGGCATTCGGCATCGGCGTGAAGGGCAACATCGCCACCGGCAGCCTGATCGAAATGGGGTTGGGCACCGCGATCGGCGCGATCACCTTCACCGGCTCGGTGATCGCCTTCGCCAAGCTTCAGGCCATCATGTCGGGCGCGCCGCTGGTGTTCCGTGGCCAGCACGTGCTGAACGCGGCGCTGGGCATCGCGCTGGTCGTGCTGCTGGTATGGTTCGCAGCTACAGGCGCGGCGCTGCCGTTCATCCTGTTGATCGCGTTGTCGCTGGCGCTGGGCTTTCTGCTGATCCTGCCGATCGGTGGCGCCGACATGCCGGTCGTGGTGTCGATGCTGAACTCCTATTCGGGATGGGCCGCTGCCGGCATCGGCTTCACCCTTGCCAACACCGCGCTGATCGTGACCGGTGCGCTGGTCGGCAGCTCCGGCGCGATCCTCAGCTACATCATGTGCAAGGGCATGAACCGCTCGATCTTCAACGTGATCCTGGGTGGCTTCGGCACCGACGGCGGTGCGGTCGTGGCGGGCGGCAAGAGCGACAAGCCGGTCAAGGCGGGCTCGGCCGAGGATGCCGCCTTCCTGATGAGGAACGGCTCCAGCGTGATCATCGTGCCGGGCTATGGCATGGCGGTGGCCCAGGCGCAGCATGCGCTGCGCGAAATGGCTGACCTTCTGAAAAAGGAAGGAGTCCAGGTGCGCTATGCCATTCATCCGGTGGCGGGCCGCATGCCCGGCCACATGAACGTCCTGCTGGCCGAGGCGAGCGTGCCCTACGACGAGGTCTTCGAGCTTGACGAGATCAACCGCGACTTTGCCGCGACGGACGTGGCGTTCGTGATCGGCGCCAACGACGTCACCAATCCGGCTGCCAAGACCGACCCGCAGAGCCCGATCTACGGCATGCCCATCCTTGAGGTCGACAAGTCCAAGACGGTGCTGTTCGTGAAGCGCGGCATGTCGTCGGGCTACGCCGGCGTCGATAACGAACTCTTCTTCCGCGACAACACCATGATGCTGTTCGCCGACGCCAAGGCGATGTGCGAGAACATCGTCAAGGCCCTGGAACAGAGCCACTAGGGCCGTCCTTATGCGTCATCCCGAGCGCCGCGAGGGATGACGCACAACACGAAAGACGGCGACGTCAACCGTCGGCGGCAGGCGGGTGCCCGCCGTAGCGGTGGATGTGCAGCGGCTGGCGGGCGAGACCTGGACAGAACGACGAGACTACTTTTTCCAGCCGGTCATAGAGCGCCTTTGCCGGCCCCCTGGCCGCCTGCAGCCGTTCCCGGACTTCCTCGATTTCGTGGGCGAGTTTTGCGAGATCGACCGTGAGCAGCCGACGGTTCTCCACTACCATGCGGCCGCCGACCATGACGGACCGCACGGCGGTGCCGTCCTCGACATGGACCAGCGCGTTGACCGGATCGTTGCAGGGCATCCAGTTGGGATGCGCGAGGTCGAGAAACACGATGTCGGCCTTGAAGCCCGGTGCCAGCCGGCCGATCGCATCGCCGAAGCCCAGCGCCCGGGCGCTGCCCAGCGTCGCCGCGTCCAGCGCCTCGCCGGTGGTGATCCAGCGTTCGATATCCGGTCCCTGAACCTTTGAAGCGAAGGAGGCAAGCCGCATCGCTTCATACATGTTCTGGTTGTCGGCGCAGGAGGCCCCGTCAGTGCCGATGCCGACATTGACCTTGCGCTCGAGCATGCCGCGCATGTCGGCAAGCCCGCTGCCCAGCCGCATGTTGCTGCCGGGGTTGTGCGCCACCGAGGCGCCCTTGTCGCCCAGGAGCTGCATGTCGTCATGGTCGAGCCAGACGCCGTGCGCCACCGTGAAGTCCGGACCAACGATTCCCAGCCGGTCGAGATGCCTGGTCAGCGACATGCCGTAGAGCTGGTAGCCGACGACGACCTGGACCTTCGATTCCGAGACATGGGTATGCATGCCCACGCCGTACTCGCGTGCGAGGTCACGGCAGGCCGTCAGGAACGCATCGCTGCAGTGGTGCGGGATGGTCGGCGCCACGGCAGGCCGGATGCGATCGCGGTCATGCGCCCAGCCGTGCAGGATCTCCTTCATGCGCCCGACGCTTGAGAGGTGCGGCGCGAAGCGGAAGGCCTCCACTTCTCTCTGGAGCGACGGCGGCAGCCGGTCCATCAGGCCGGGGATCGCCTCGAAGAAGCTGCGGTCGGCCATCATCGGCGCCACCACCGCGCGCATGCCGGCGTCGTTGTAGGCACGGGCGACCGCATCGATGCCTTCAGCCGACGGCATGGGGAACTCGGCCATCAGATCGTAGGCGGCAGTGCAGCCCTTCAACAGCATCTCGCAGGCGACCAGCAGGGCCGACAGGTACTTGTCCCGCAAGGTACGGTTGCCGCCGGTCCATTGGCTGGCTGTCAGCAACAATTCCAGCGTCCAGCGATCGCCCATGCCGCGGGCCAGCCCGCCATGGCTGTGGGTGTGGGCGTTGATCAGCCCCGGATGCAGCAGCAGGCCGCTGGCGTCGATCTCATGCGCGCCGGAGGGCGCGGGCATCGCCGGCGGGCCGATTTCGGCGATGGTGTCTCCCATCACCAGCAGGTCAGCCGCGGACGTCTGCCGTTTCGTCGTGTCGATCAGCCGTCCGCCGCGAATGATCGTGTGCTCTGGTGCCGGGGCCATGTCGTTCCTCGCCAAGCGACGCTGAAGCGTACCGCCGGACCGCCGAAAAACCAAAGCCCCCGCGGCGGCGGGGGCTTCGAGAGGTTCCAAGGGGGCGGACGGGCTAGTAGCCCTCGCGCTCCATGCGCTTGCGCATCAGCTTGCGCACGCGGCGCACGGCCTCGGCGCGCTCGCGCGCGCGGCGTTCCGACGGCTTCTCGTAGTTGCGACGCAGCTTCATCTCGCGGAAAACGCCCTCGCGCTGGAGCTTCTTTTTCAGCACGCGCAGCGCTTGATCGACGTTGTTGTCGCGGACCAGGACCTGCACTGGGATTCACTCTCCTCTCTGGAATCGGGTCATTGCCGGGCGCGGGCGCCCGGCATCGGAGGCGGGTAGGTATCACAGCAGGGCGCACAAGGGAAGCCTGACCGGCAAGCGTCCGTGCGTCCGAATTCTTGCCTGGCGGACCTGCCAACGAGGGCGAAATTGCCTATATCCTCAAACGGGTTAGCAAGGAGCGCCGCCATGGAAGACAAATCGGCTGCCGGCGACAGTCTCAGAGACCGCGTGCTCGACGCCATGTTGTTCAACGTTGCCTTTGACGGGTGGGGGCCGGCCGGCGTGCGGGCGGCGGTGCGCGACGGAGCCATCACCGCCGAGGAGGCGGCGCTGGCCTTCCCCGGCGGCGCGCTCGAGATGATCGAGTACCACAGCCGGCGCGCCGATCGGCGCATGGTGGAGGAGTTGGAGCGCCGCGGCATTGGCAGCCTCAAGATCCGGGACCGGATCACGCTGGCGATCCGGGTGCGCCTGGAGCAGAACACCGCCCATCGAGAGGCGGTGCGCCGTGCGCTGTCGATCCTCGCGCTGCCCACCAATGCGCCGCTGGCGGCACGGCTGCTTTACCGGACCGTCGATGCCATCTGGTATGCGGCCGGCGACCGGTCGGCGGATTTCAGCTTTTATACCAAGCGGGCGACCCTGGCCGGGGTGTACTCCTCAACCGTGCTCTACTGGCTCAACGACCGGTCCGAGGGGCTGTCGGCGACGTGGGCTTTCCTGGACCGGCGTATCAGCGACGTGATGCAGTTCGAGAAGCTCAAGTCGCGTGTGCGCAGCTTTGGCGAGCGCTGGCGGACGCGCCCGGCGCGCTGACCTTACAGTGTCAGGCGGTTGACGTGGCCCATCTTGCGGCCGGGCCGGGCCTCGCGCTTGCCATAGAGATGCAGCTTCGCGTTCGCCTCGCCCGCGATCGCCTGCCATTGATCAGCCTCAGCGCCGATCAGGTTGGTCATCACCACCTGGCGTACGCGCAGATCCACCAGCCCCAGCGGCAATCCCGAGATCGCCCTGACGAGCTGTTCGAACTGGCTGGTGACGCAGCCATCCTGGGTCCAGTGGCCTGAATTGTGCGGTCGAGGGGCCATCTCGTTGGCCAGCACCCGCCCATCCCGGGTGATGAACAGCTCCACGCACAGCACGCCGATGAGATCGACCGCCTCGGCAGCACGCCGGCCGATCTCTTCGGCCTGCCGCAGCAGCGCGGGATCGAAGCCACCGGGCACGGTCGTGGTGTGGAGAATGCCGTTGCGGTGCACGTTGCGGCCGATGGGGAAACAGCGGACGGTGCCGTCGGCAGCGCGCACGGCAATCACCGAGGCTTCGGCGACAAAGTCGATGACCGCCTCGACGATCAGCTCGCGTCTGCCCAATGCTGCCCACAAGGCCGCCAGATCGGTGCCGGCATTCACCCGCGCCTGCCCCTTGCCGTCATAGCCCTCGGTCGTCGTCTTGACGATGGCGGGCAGGCCGACCTGTTGCGCCGCTGCCGTCAGGGCCGCTTCGCTATCGGCGAGCGCGAAGGGCGCCACCGGCACGCCGATGCGCTGGAAGAACGCCTTCTCCCGCCCCCGGTGTTGCGCCGTGCGCAGCAAGTCGGCGCCAGGATGCACCGGTACCAGCGGTGCCAGGAACTCGACACAGGCCACCGGTACGTTCTCGAACTCGTAGGTGGCGACATCGACCTGGCTGGCAAAGTCACGCAGCGCTGCCTGGTCTTCGTACGGCGCCTGCGTGTGGCTCGCGGAAACGTCGAAGGCCGGCGCATGCGCGTCGGGTGCATAGATATGGCAGCGATAGCCGAGATTGGCTGCGGCAAGCGCTGTCATGCGTCCAAGCTGCCCGCCGCCCAGAATGCCGATCGTCGATCCCGGCGGCAGCACGGCGCGACGGCTCACGAGGCCTTCTCTGGCGCGGGGTGGTCGGCGACCGCCTGCGTCTGACGTGCGCGCCACGCCTCGACCGCGGCCATGATCTTCGGATCCGACAGGCCGACAATGCTGGCTGCCATCAGGCCGGCGTTGGTTGCGCCAGCCTTGCCGATCGCCAGCGTGCCGACCGGTACACCGCCTGGCATCTGCACGATGCTCATCAGGCTGTCCATGCCCTTGAGCGCCTGGCTCTCGACCGGCACGCCGAGAACAGGCAGTGCGGTGAGCGACGCGGTCATGCCCGGAAGATGCGCCGCGCCGCCGGCGCCAGCGATGATCACCTTGAGACCGCGGGACCTGGCGGCGGCGGCGTACTCCATCATGCGCCGCGGCGTGCGATGGGCGGACACAATGCGCGTTTCGTAAGGCACGCCCAGCGTCGCCAGCATGTCAGCGGCATGCTTCATCGTGCTCCAGTCGGATTGGCTTCCCATGATGACCCCGACCAGGGGCCGCGTCGCCTTGCCGGCCTTGCGCTTTGCCATGCCTCGTCCCGTGCCGCCCGGTCGCGCGCCGCGCCGAGGGAGCGGCGAGTATAGGAATCGCCGCCGGGCCCGCAAGCATGCGATTATTTCGCGAGCCGGTATCGCAGGCATCCGTCGCTTGGCTTCGCCCGCCGAACTCCGCAGAACATCGGCATTCCTGGAGCCATCGGCACGACCATGATTCCCCGCACGATCTTCTCCCCCGAGCACGAGATGTTCCGCGAGACCGCGCGCCGGTTCGTCGACCGCGAGATCGCACCACATTACTACCAGTGGGAACAGGACGCGCGGGTGCCGCGCGACGTGTGGCTCAAGGCCGGGAAGGCCGGCCTGCTGCTATGCGACGTGCCGGAAGAATATGGCGGACAGGGTGGCGATTTCCGTCACAGCGTCATCGTGATGGAAGAACTGGGTCGCGCCGGAGCCACGGGGGTATTCTTCAGCCTGCATTCCGACATCGTGGCGCCCTACATTCTGAAGTACGGCAGCGAGCAGCTCAAACGCGCCTGGCTCAGCCGCATGGCGAGCGGCGCAGCGATCGGCGCCATCGCGATGACCGAGCCCTCGGCAGGCTCCGACCTGCAGGCGATCCGCACGACGGCAGTGCGCGACGGCGACGACTACGTGATCAGCGGCCAGAAGGTGTTCATCTCCAACGGCCAGACCGCCGACCTGGTGATCGTCGCCTGCAAGACCGATCCGCGTCAGGGCGCCAAAGGGATGAGTCTGATCGTGGTCGAGACGGACCGGCCGGGCTTCCGTCGCGGCCGGCAGCTCAAGAAGATCGGCATGCATTCGCAGGATACGTCCGAGCTGTTCTTCGACCAGGTGCGTGTGCCGGCCGGCAACATCCTGGCCGCCGAAGGTCAGGGTTTCGCCCTGCTGATGAACGAGCTGGCGCAGGAACGCCTCACCCAGGCAGTGAAGGCCGTGGCAGCCTGCGAAGCGGCGCTGGACTGGACCATCGACTATGTCACGCAGCGAGAGGCCTTCGGCAAGCCGATCGCGGCCTTCCAGAACACGCAGTTCAAGATTGCCGAGATGAAGGCCCGGATCGTGGCCCAGCGCGTGCTGGTCGACCGTTGCATCGAGCTGCATCTGGAACGGAGGTTCGACGCCGTCGACGCGGCAATGGCCAAGATGACGACTACCGAGCTGCAATGCGAGGTGGTCGACGAGTGCCTGCAGTTGCACGGCGGCTACGGCTACATGACCGAATACCCGATCGCGCGTGCCTTCGCCGATGCGCGTTACACCAAAATCGCCGGCGGCTCGATCGAGGTGATGAAGACCATCATCGCACGCAGCCTGTTCGCACGGTGAGCTGGCGGCGTTGGCTCGCCGCCGGCGCCACTAAAGCGGCGCTCCCGGCAGGGGAGAGGCTGGGAAATCCGCGCTACGGCACGACGTCAACCGCGAGAGGTTGTTCGGCAACGTTGGGAACGTCTTGCAGCGCATCGAGCATGCGCCGGCACCATGTCTGGGCAGTGACCGAGCGCACGCGGTCCAGCAGCGTGGCATGGCGCGCGACGCGTTCATCCGCCGGCATGGTCAGGGCCAGATGCAGGCTTTCGGCAATCTCGTCGGGATCAAAGGGATTGACGAGCAGCGCCGCGTCCAGCTCGCGCGCCGCGCCGGCAAAGCGGGATAGCACCAGCACGCCGGGATCGGCCGGATCCTGTGCCGCGACATACTCCTTGGCCACCAGGTTCATGCCGTCGCGCAGCGGCGTGACCAGGCCCACGCGTGCGATGCGATGGAAGCCGGCCAGCGTGGTGCGTGACAGGCTGCGGGTCATGTAGCGCAGCGGCACCCAGTCGAACTCGGCGAACCGGCCGTTGATGTTGCCGGCCAACTGGTCGAGCTCGCGCCGCAGCGCGCGGTACTGGTTGACGTCCTGGCGCGAACGCGCCGCGATCTGCAGATAGCTGACCTTTTGCCGGTGGTCGGGGAACCGGCTCAGCAGCCGCCGGAAACCCTCGAAGCGCTGCGGCAGACCCTTGGAATAGTCCAGCCGCTCGACACCAAGGATGAGCCCGCGACCGACCAGGCTTTCGCGCAGGCGCCGCGCCTCCTGGCTGCGCGCGGTACGCCGCGCATCCTGCGCGAACTTGTCCGGATCAATGCCGATCGGGCTCGCCAGCAGCGTGATGGTGCGGCCGTCACGGAAGATGCGCCGGCCGTCGCCGACCTCCACACCCAGCAACTGATGCAGGCAGTCGAGAAAGCCCAGCCGGTCGGGCTCCGTCTGGAAGCCGATGACATCGTAGCCGCACATGGCTTCCAGCAGGTGCTCGCCGCGCGGCAGGGCGGCAAAGACGCTGGCCGGCACGAACGGCGTATGAAGGAAAAAGCCGATACGGTTGCGTACTCCCAGACGGCGCAGCTCGTCGGCGAATGTCATGAAATGGTAGTCGTGCACCCAGACGATATCGTCAGGGCGCAAGAGAGGCGCCAGCGCCATGGCGAAACGGCGGTTGACCGCCAGATAGCCTTCGAGGTGCTCGCGCCGGAACTCCATGAGGCCGATACGGAAATGGAACAACGGCCACAGCGAACCATTGGAGAAGCCGACGTAGAAGCGGTTGTATTCCTCGGTCGACAGATCGAGCGTGGCGTACTCGACGGTGCCGTAGGTGTTGCGTTCCGGCTCAGCCTGGCTTTGCCCGCCGGTTTCGCCACTCCAGCCGAACCACAACACGTTGCCGCGCAGCGCCTCGTTGAGGCCCACCGCCAGTCCACCGGCATCAGGCACTCGGCCCGAAGCCGGCACGCGGTTGGATACGATTACGAGGCGCCCCATAGGCCTTCCTCCCAGCTCCGGCTCAGCCGCATCGCCGACAGGATGAGGCCCACCATGGAGTAGGTCTGGGGAAAGTTCCCCCAGAGCGTGCCGTCCTGAGGATGAACATCCTCGGACAGCAGGCCGACGTGATTGCGCCGGGCCAGCACGTTCTCGAACAACTCCAACGCTTCTTGCCGCCGCCCGGTTGCAACCAGGGCGTCGATATACCAGAAGGTACAGACCAGAAACGCACAGTCCGGTGCGCCGAAATCGTCCGCCTCGTCGTAGCGCATTACGAAGCCGTTGCGCAGCAGGCGCCGTTCGATGATCCGCAGGGTCCGCGAAAAGCGCTCGTCATTGGCCTGCACCAGGCCAATCTCGGGCAGCAGCAACAGCGATGCATCCGTCTCGGTGCCGCCGAAACTTCCGGCGAACCATCCCTCTGCGTGCAGCGCGCGTTGCATGATCTCGTCGCGCAGCGCAGCGGCGCGACTCGTCCAGTCGGCGGCATCGGATTGCTGTCCAACGCGGCTGGCGATCATCGCCATCCGATGCAGCGCCGCCCAGCACATGGCGGCGGAGAAGGTATGGATCCGCCGCCGCCCGCGGAACTCCCATATGCCGGAATCGGATTTCAGCGCATCCTTTGCGGCGCGCTTGGCGATCGGCTTCAGCAGCCGGTAGAGATCGGCCCCGCCCGGACTGGGCAGACGTCCATCCCAGAACATTTGCGCCGTCGCCAGAATCAGCGAGCCATAGACGTCGTTCTGCCGCTGGCTGGCGGCCGCGTTGCCGATGCGCACCGGTCCCATGCCGCGGAAGCCCGTGAGCGCCGTGGCCTCGATTTCCGTCAACGAACTGCCCGGCACGATGGGATAGAGCGGCATCATTGGCGCGCCGCCCTGGCCCAGCACGGCCGCGAGCAGATAGCGGATGTAGTTCTCCATCGTGCGCGTCGCGCCCAGACGGTTCAGCGCGTTGACGGTAAAGAACGCATCGCGCAGCCAGCAGAAGCGATAGTCCCAGTTGCGGCCACTGTCCGGGGATTCCGGAATTGATGTGGTCAGCGCCGCGATAATGCCGCCGCTGTCCTCGAAGCTGCACAGTTTCAGGGTGATGGCCGCGCGGATCACCGCTTCCTGCCAGTCGAACGGCACAGCCAGCCCGCGCACCCAGTTCTGCCAGTAGGCGGTGGTTTCCTCCAGCAATTCGCGCGCGAAGGCGTCGGGCTTGTCGGGCAGCGTCTCGTCAGGTGTCAGGAAAAAGTTCAGCGGCCGATCAAGCACGAACTCGACTTCCTGCAGCAGGAACGACACCGGCATGTCTGTCGTGATGCGCACGGTGAGCCCGGGCGAGACATAGCGGATGTGATTGCTGCCGGAGATGGGGTGCGCCGCAACGGCGCCATGATCATAGCTGGGGCGGATCCGCACCTTCACACGGCAGTGACCGGACATCGGTTCGATGCGGCGCACCAGCATCGGCGGCCGATAGACGCGGCCGAAGCGCTCGAAACGCGGCGCAAGGTCATAGACGCGCACCCGCGCGCCATGCCGGTCCTCGAGGATGGTCTCCAGTACGGATGTGTTGCGCACATAGGCCTGTTCGGTGCGCGCCAGATCGCGCAGCACCACGTCCATATAGCCCGTCTCGGGCGACTCGCCATTGACCAGCGCATTGAATACCGGATCGCCGTCCAGCCTGGGGTGGCAGTGCCAGACATGCCGTCCGTTTCGGTCCACGAGAGATGCGATGGCGCAATTGCCGACCGGCGCCAGGTCGAGTTGCCGCATCGTTATGCTCCATCGCCCGCAACCGCGGATGCCAGCCATTGCCGCACGCGTCCGGCGCTGCCGCCGAAGGAGGGGGCCACATCCAGACCGATGCCGCCCAGTTGCCGGGCAGCCGCGCGGGCACTCTCGTCTGTCTCGTCATCGCCGACAAAGACGGGAATGCGCCCACGGAAGGGTGCCAATTCCATCAGCCGCTCGATCGCGAGTCCCTTGGTCGCCTGCTGCGGCCGCACCTCGTAGGCGTAGTGGGCCTTGAGGATCTCGTAGTCCGGATGGCCGCCGACCAGCTCGCGGGCGAGCGCGAGGATGTCGAACTCCCGCTCGGGCGCCTGCCTGTAATGCAGCGCGATCGAGTAGGGTTTGGGCTCGACAATCACACCCGGCCAGGTGGCGCAGGCCTCTTCGGCGTGCGGCAGCCATTCGGGCGGCAATGGCGCGAACTCTGCCAGGGCCCGGGTCGTGCCATCCGGCAGGCGCGCCGAGGCACCGTGATTGCCGGCAACCGGCAGCCGCAGCGGCGCGAGCAAGCGGTCGATGTCCTCCAGCGGCCGGCCGGTGACGATCGCCAGCGCGCCGCCAAGCCGCGCGCTCAGGCGGCGCAGCACATCGATCAGCCCGGGAGGAACCTCCACGGAGGTGGGGGTAGGCGCAAGGTCGAGCAGGGTTCCGTCGAGATCGAGAAACAGCGCCCAGTCCGAACCAATGGGGGGCGGCTGTTGCGGTGAAGGGGGAGATGCGGGCTGTTGTCGTTTCACGAGCAGGCGATCCATCATCGACAAAGCATCGGGTCCGGGCACCGTCAGGTCAACCGGTTGACCACATTGCGGAATTGAGGGCGGTCAGGCGATGATATCGGGAATCAGCTTGCTTTCCAGCACCGCAATCTGGTCTTTCAGACCAAGCTTGCGCTTCTTCAACCGCTGCAACTGGATCATGTCGAAGGGTGCCTTCTCGGCAAGTCGGGCAATGACCTCGTCGAGGTCGCGGTGTTCCTGCTGCAGCGCCGCCAGCTTGGCGCGGATGGCGTCGAGGTCGAGTTCTTCCATTGTTTCCGGCCAGACCCGTCGGGCGGCGACCTTAGCAAATGAACGCGCCCGGCGGTACGGGTCTTGCACGCCATCGGCCGGGACGCAGGCCCGGACGTCGGCCCGCCGCAGGTCTGAGCGCCTCCTCATGCAGGGACCGGGCGCATCGCGGCGATGAGCGCCTTCCTGCCGCATCCGTTCTGGAACTTCTCGCTGGAGGTTTATGCCGCCGAGGGCGTGTCGGCCGGATGCCTCGGATTGCAGGAACGTCGCCAGGCAGACGTCAATGTCCTGCTGCTCTGCGTATGGCTGGGCGCGTCGGGGCGCGGCACGCTCACGGTCGACCGGCTGAAGGCGCTGCTGGCGGAGGTCGAGCCGTGGCAGGAGGGCGTCGTGCGGCTGGCGCGGGCCATGCGTCAGCGCATCCGCGAGGGCGCGTGGACCCTGGCGCCGCCGGAGACAGTTGAAGCGGCACGGCGGCGGGTCGCGGAAGCCGAGCTGGCGGCCGAGCATGTCGAGCAACTCATGCTGGCAGCGCACTGGCCGCTGCCCGGCGACCGGGACAGGCCGGTGCAGCAGCGCCTGCGCGCTGCCATCGGTAATCTCGGGGTCTATGCCGTGTGCCTCGGCGTGACGCCCGATGCGCGCGACCGCGAAGAGCTGCTGCCCCTGGTGGCGGCCGCCTTTCCGGGGCTGCATCGCCTCGAGATCGAACGTGCATTGGGAATTGGACGGTGACGTTACCCGGCTCGCTCCCCTGCATGACCCGCTTGCCTTTCTGCCTTCTCCCCGCGCAGGCGCAGGGCTGTCCGGAGAAATCTGGCGCTCTTTGTCCTCTCCCCGCGAAGGCGGGGAGAGGAGGGGTGTACGGCCGGATACATAGGTAACAGTTTGGACCGGATACATCGGTTACAC